>CAWGBH010000005.1:0-308486 GCA_963820805.1 uncultured Alphaproteobacteria bacterium | reverse complement strand
AGGTTGAGTTGAATTTCTCACCACACCGTTGAGGATCAGCGACATTCGCTACGCTGACGGCTCGTCCCTGAAAGATCCTTCAGGCGGATCACTGAAGTTCTCGCCGGACGACCACCTTTCTCTGCCCAAAATGTTAAATGCTGAGCCCGTCCCGATTCCCGATCTCATTCTCCCATTCCAGATAAATTGTCGGACATCGTGCGCGGGATGTATTGGGAACTCGTCGCCGACAATCTGACTAAAGCCGGTTGGAGCTGGGGCTATGTCTCGGCCGTGGATTCCAGTCGGCAAACAATCTTCGTTGCGGACCCACATCGCGGTCGGACCGATCTACTTTGCCGGTGGGGATGGCTTTGTGTTTATACTGCGCTCGTTCGGTAATCCGGATCATGGACACGACGGAATCAAAAGATGCGGAAGTCGCTAAAGAGCGTGACAAGGCTATACGCCTCTTCACCTATCTGAAAGAACTCTGCGCCTTGCACACAACCCAAGTTCGTAAGGTCGAGTCATACGATCAATCGTGTCGGCTCTGTGATCTTCCGCGCCACAAGTTGTGTCGTTCCACCATCTGGCGTCCTACTGATCCACAATCTCTCGGTTCCGAACAGCATGCCGATCCGTGGATCGAAATCCGTAAGCCCTCATTGAAGAGTCCTCCCGAACTTCCAGACGATGTAGAACCGTGGATCAACGACAAAGAACTTGCTGATTCTTCCCTGAGTGAACCCGGATTCGACGACAGACTCCACGCTCCGCGCTTCTGGGCGATATAGGCGATGCAGACCCCAATGCCCTCGTCTCAATCAACGACTACCCCCAAGTATTCGATAAGTGGATAGAGTACGTGGAAACACAATGGAGCCCTAAGACGAAAGAAGATCGGGAACTGCAAAAGGTTCAGAGAGCATACGACCAGCTATTCAACATCTACCAGCGAAAGAAAGCTTGAAGAGCAATACGAGGTCATTATAGGGGCGGGACTTCTATCGTGGAGATCACCGAATAGTGGCGAGATCAAGCGGCATATCGTCGTGATTCAGGCTCGAATCGAGTTCGACAGATACGAGGCGTAATGACCGCAGGCCCCGCAATTGATGGCCCGCAGCCGAAACTTGAATGCGGCAGTTGCAAACGGCGACAGACCGAACCCAACAGACGTTCCGGAAATCGAACGAACGCCCTCGCGTTGGATGGTGACCCGTGGAAATCGTCGGCCTCGAACGCGCCTGCGCGGATTTGCCAACTCGCTTCCAGTTGCCGGGGATTACGGGACCTCGTTTGAACATGCCGGCGGATCACCCGCAAAACCAGTCGTCAGACTCGCCCAGCCTTGATCCTGCGAAAGAGAACGCGAAGAACTTTCGCGGACTTTTACGGCCAAATAATTGAACAGGTCGAGCAAGGCGAAGAAATACCGGAGAACATCCGCAGAATCATTGACATTGTCGATGACCTACCCAGCAAACAAGATGAGGCTCGGGAAACAATCGTCGATAGTGCAGCGTCGGCGATAGTAACTGATACTGAACTCTACTTCCCACTTCCTGCTAACGATGAGCAAAGACGGATTGTACAGAAAGTGGAGGGTCGAAGAGGCGTGCTTGTCGAAGGGCCACCTGGCACTGGTAAATCACACACTATCGCAAATCTAACTGCGCATTTTCTGGCAAGGGGTAAACGCGTCCTTGTCACGAGCGAGACGCCACGAGCGTTGGAGGTTTTGCGCGAAAAGCTACCTCCTGAGATCAAAAAGCTTTGTGTGGTTTGGCTCGGTTCGGGACCCAAGTCACAGGAGGCGCTTAAGGAGTCAGTGGACGGCATAACGCAGCGCAAAGCAAATTGGAATGCGTCAAGGGAACAACACCTAGCTGACGAGCATGCACGACACCTTGACGTAGAGCGAAAAGAGCAAGCACGACTTCGCCACGACTTACGAGCGTGCAGAGAGGCGGATGTTTACCAACATTCAAGCGTGTTTGGTCAGCTATTCCGGGACGCTCCAGCAGATTGCGGTTCAAATCAATCAAGAGCGTGACCGATTTCAGTGGTTCCTCGATAGGCCCGGAGACGCGATCGATCCTGCCGTTAAGCCCGGTGACCTGCTTAAGATGGCACAGATTCGTCGAAGCCTTTCTACGGACTTGGTCGAGCAACTCAAATCGCGCTTTTTCCCCATTGAACAGTTAAGACAGCCGAGTGAATTTCGTCGCCTTGTTGAGGCCGAGCAAAAGGCACATCTTGCGCACAAAGAGGCTCATGAAAGGCGCAGTTATCCTGGTTACGCTCAACTAGCGGCTCTTGATCGCACGAGGCGGGATGCGATCAAAGGACTCATTGAGAGGATACTTGCCGCCCAAGATACACTCTCCAAACACTACCTCTTGTGGGCAGAGCGCGTATCCCGTGAAATATCCGGAGATCAAGATCGGGTCTGGCGACACATCCTGTCCGAAACCACCGGTCATGTCGAACGGATTGAAGCGCTACTGGCCGACCATGGCACGCTAGACGTTGTTGGCTTGAGTTCAAAAGACCTCCGCCTTGTTCAAGAACACCTTGATGCGTTCAAGAAACACCTCGAAGCAGGTCACGGACTCGGTCTCTGGATTTTCAGCGCTCGCCCCGTCAAGGACGCCCAGTACCTCGTCAAATCGGTCACAGTCAACGGAAAGCCATGCAACAACCTGCGAACGTTGCACGATCTCGCAGCGTGGATCGAGGTTTCTACACGAATCGGCAATCTGAATGATTTATGGAAGGGTATTACAACTCCTCCAAGCGGAGAGGCAGTTCTTCAGTGCTCGGCTTATCGCGATCTGTGCGATCCGATTGAGCAGGCGCTCGCACTTCATGAACAGATAAGAGAGGTGAGAAAAGCATGCCGCGATTGTCCCGGAATCCATTTTCCCGCCTGGCATTCACAGGAAGAGGTGCGAGCCTTTTACAAGGCGCTCGAAGCCGTAAATCTCGAAGAAGATCTCGCCGCTGCGCAGCGTCTTTTCGCGCCTCTTGCCGACTCGCTAAAGGATCACATCAATTCGGGCCACAGTCACGCCTCAACACACCAACTTCTACAGGCTGTGAGCGGAAGGGATGGCGGAGTTTATCAGGATGCCTTTGAGTCGCTGTCATCTCTGCATACCTGGGCGACTGACTACTCCTTTGCTCGCAGCATTCATGAACGTTTCCACAGTTGTGCTCCCAAGACATGCGAAGGCTATAATGGATCTTCCTCCGACCCGGCGTGGGATGAACATTTTGCAAAATTCGACGATGCATGGATTTGGGCAAAGACCGATCATTGGCTCGATGAAGCAAGCGACAAGGATCGGGCAAGGTTGATTCAGCGAGCGCTTGAAACTTCGGCTTCAAAAGAACGAAACGCCCTAAGGAACTTGGCTGCATCTAGAGCGTGGCAGCACTGCATGAACAACCTCCGCGAGAAGGAGCGAATGGCGCTTATTGCTTGGTCACATGCGGTGGCAAAAATCCGAAGTGGCACGAGAAAATATGCGGAAACATACCGAGAAACTGCGAGACAAAAACTGGACGAATGCCGAAGAGCTATTCCTGCGTGGATTATGCCCCTGTATCAAGTGGTCCAGACCACACGACCCAGAAAGCAGCAGTTTGATGTCGTCATTATTGACGAGGCGAGTCAGTCAGGTCCGGAAGCGTTGTTTTTGAATTACATCGCCGACAAATTGATCGTCGTCGGAGACGACAAACAAATAACTCCGATGCATGTCGGTGTCGATCTTTCAGACGTGGATTTTTTGCGTCGCAAATACCTGAAAGACATTCCACACCAAGAGGCGCTTGATCTGGAGGGAAGTCTGTTTTCTCAAGCTGAATTGCGGTTTCCCGACCGGATCAGATTGCGTGAGCACTTCCGTTGCATGCCGGAGATTATCCAATTCTCAAACAATCTCTCCTACAGCACAGAGCCATTGATTCCATTGAGGCAGTGCCGCGCGCGGACCGCTTGCAGCCGCTCCGGACGGTTTTCGTAAAAGACGGCTACCGCAAGGGCTCAACTGACGACATTCAGAATCCACCGGAGGCCAAAGCGATAGTCGACAAGGTTGCCGAGTGTTGCGAGGATCACGCGTATGCCGGGAAGACATTCGGCATCATCTGTCTCAAAGGAGGCAACCGACAAAGTGACCTTATCAGCAACCTACTCGTCAAAGAACTCGGTGCTGAGGAAATGGAAAGGCGAAGGATCGTTTGTGGCCGGCCATATGATTTTCAAGGCGACGAAAGAGATGTGATCTTCCTAGGGCTTGTTGATGCGCTATCCGATGGGGTCGTCCTTCGAAGCGAGATGAGCAATCCAGATGTGCAACGCCGCTACAACGTCGCCGCGAGCCGCGCACGGGATCAACTGTGGTTATTCCATAGCATGTCGCTGAATGATTTGCGCCCGGGAAGTTATCAGTATCGCCTTTTGGAATACTGCCAAAATCCCACAGTTCAGTCGGAAAGCCTCCCGTTTGATGCCGCTATACTTGGTAAGCACCGGCGAGATGAGAGACCACCCGAGCCATTCGAGAGTTGGTTTGAGGTTGATGTATTTATGCAGATTCACACTCGGGGATTCCGGATTTGCATCTCATACTGTCGCTGCCGGCGGCGGCTCAATCTTGCATTTCGACGGCGCACGTTTCCGAGTTGGTCCCGACTCCGCCGGCGCAAACCCCGGCCCAAAATGCTACCGGCGCGACGGGCCTCTCGCTGTCACGGACGCAAACGTGATGGTTGGAAAGCTTATTCCGGAGTTTTTCCCGAACATATTCGGCACATCGCAAAATCTTCCGTTAGACGCACATTCTGTACGCAACGCCTTTACCGATTTGGCACAGCAGGTCGGAGGCCGCACGGCCGAAGAAGTCGCCGATGGCTTTATTAAGATCGCGGTCGAGAACATGGCGAACGCGATCAAAAAGATTTCCGTGCAACGCGGATACGATGTTACCGGCTATGCACTCAATTGCTTCGGCGGCGCCGGTGGTCAGCATGCCTGTCTGGTTGCCGACGCTCTCGGCATGACTCGCGTCTTAATGCACCCGTTCTCATCGCTGCTCTCGGCTTATGGGATGGGGCTGGCCGATATCCGGGCCACCCGTGAACAAGCGATCGAGCTGCCGTTCGGCGACAAAGCGTTGAAAGCAATCGCGCGCATCGGCGCAGCGCTCGGCAAAGTCACCAAAGCCGAGGTCGCCAGTCAGGGCGTCCCCAAAGGCAAGATCAAAATATATGTGCGGGCGCACATCCGGTACGCGGGCACGGACACGGCGTTGGTGGTGGCGGCCGGCAGCGCCGCTGCGATGAAGCGCGCATTTGAGAAAGCGCACAAAGCGCGTTTCGGCTTCATCGACCGCACCAAACAGATGGTGATCGAGGCGGTATCGATTGAAGCGGTCGGTGGTGGCGCCAAATTCCGCGAGAAAACGATGAAACGCAGCCGCGGAAAACAGCCGCCGCCAGCGTTGCGCACGCAATTCTTTTCCGCGGGCGCGTGGCACAAGGCAAGCGTCTACACCCGCGACCAGCTCAAGCCCGGGTCTCGCATCATGGGTGCGGCCATCATCATCGAACCACACCAGACAATTGTGGTCGAACCGGGCTGGCAGGCCGAACTAACTGCAAAGAATCATCTTCTGCTCACGCGCGCAAAAAAGCTCAAGCGTACGCATGCAATCGGCACCCATGCCGATCCAATCATGTTGGAGGTGTTCAACAATCTGTTCATGTCGATCGCCGAACAGATGGGCGTTTCGCTACAGAACACGGCCTATTCGGTAAACATCAAGGAGCGGCTCGATTTTTCCTGCGCGGTGTTCGCGCATGACGGGACGCTGGTTGCAAATGCACCACATATGCCGGTGCATCTCGGGTCGATGGATCGCTCAGTCGAGACCATTATCCGCGACAACAAAGGACGAATTGCACCCGGCGACGTTTACGCCATCAACGCCCCCTATAACGGCGGGACACACCTTCCCGACATTACCGTCTGCACACCGGTCTTCGACGACAGAAAAAAAACAATTTTGTTCTGGGTCGCGTCCCGCGGACATCACGCGGATGTCGGTGGCATTTCTCCCGGCTCTATGTCTCCGAACGCCACGACGATCGAGCAGGAAGGCGTGCTGTTCGACAATTTCAAACTGGTTGACCGCGGCCGGTTCCGCGAAAAGGAATTAATGGCCGCGCTGACCGGTGCAAAATATCCGGCGCGAAATCCGGTACAGAATATCAACGACATCAAAGCGCAGATTGCCGCTAATGAAAAAGGCGTTGCGGAGCTGCGCAAAATGGTCACGCATTTCACGCTGCCTGTGGTGAAAGCCTATATGCAGCACGTGCAGGACAATGCAGCCGAGAGCGTGCGGCGGGTGCTCGACCGGCTGCATGACGCAGAATTTAGCTACGAGATGGACCAGGGCACCGTTATCAATGTGAAGATCACGGTGGACAAGAAGGCGCGCGAAGCGACCGTCGATTTCACCGGCACGAGCGAACAGCAGCCGACCAATTTCAATGCGCCTGAACCGGTGACGCGGGCTGCCGTACTTTATGTCTTTCGCGTAATGGTCGACGACGACATCCCGATGAACGCCGGGTGCCTGAGGCCGATCAATATCGTGATTCCGAAGCGATCGATGCTGTCACCGGAGTTTCCGGCGGCCGTAGTCGCAGGAAACGTCGAGACGTCGCAGGCCGTCACCAATTGCCTGTTTGGCGCGCTTGGCGCGCTCGCCGCCGCCCAGGGGACGATGAACAATCTCAATTTTGGCAATGCGCGTTATCAGTACTATGAGACGATTTGCTCCGGGTCACCCGCAGGCCCCGGCTTCAACGGGACCGATGCAGTCCATACGCACATGACGAATACGCGGCTAACCGATCCGGAGGTGCTTGAGTTTCGTTACCCGGTGGTCCTCGAAGACTTTCACATCCGCACAGGCTCCGGCGGACGCGGCCAGTGGCATGCCGGCGATGGCATCCGCCGCACAATTCGATTCCTCGAAAAGATGGAATGCACGGTCCTCTCCGGCCACCGGCGCGTGCGGCCATTCGGCCTTGCGGGGGGCGAACCCGGACAAGCCGGTGAGAACTGGGCACGGCGCAAGGAAGGGCGTATGGAACGCCTGCAGGGGTGTGACGCTACCGTTATCGACGAAAGCGAGGCGATTATCATTCAAACGCCAACAGCGGGCGGATACGGGCCGCCTGGAAAAAGCGAATTGAAGTAACTTGTTGCGCGGACCGTTAAGCATCTGCGTCCCTCGCGCTTGATTTTAACCCCCACAAGGCAAATCTTTGGAACATGCGCACCATCATTTTATCAACGATTTTGTTCGGTCTCGCCGCCGCGCCTGTGCAGGCGCAGGTCTATCCGGTCGAGGGCAAATGGGGCCAGAGCGCGAGTACCGAAAAAGGCACGATCGATTGCGCGAATAAACGTGTGATCGAGTTCAACGGCGACCAGCGCACCGACAGCAATGGCGGCGTGCCGGCCTACCGCAACCAATCTGTGACAGCGGATGGGCCCTCGGACTACCGCGTCGTCGACGAGTTCTCGACCGGCCAGATCAGCGCGGGTCACACCACTTACGCGCTCCGTAAGGTCGATGCTGACCATATCGAGATGAATATGGAAGGTGGCTCGCTGAAGCTGCAGCGGTGCAAGTAGCGGTACAAGTAGCGGCCGACACGATTGGGTTGTTTCTAATCCTCCGGGTATTCAGCGGACGCGGCGAATTCGTATGGCCGCCGGTAGGCGTTTTCAGCGCGCCAACGATGAGCCCATGAATTAATTGCGCGCGATGATCTCGCGCTCGCCGCGATGAATTCGGCGTCGCTCTGGAAATCTTCCCGCGGCCACGCCGCAGGAGAATCGACGGCCTCCGATTTTTCAACGGACTCCGGCGACGGCGACGCGGACGAGGGCGTTCGGCACGCAAATGTTCCAAATGGCCAGCATGAGAGTGCTCCAATTGTCCGGCCAACAGCAAAGGGACGTTGAGCAGTTGGCTCCACGCGCGCCACTCGGCGAACGCCTCGTCGGGTCGGGTTGTCAGAAACAGGGGCAATGTCAGCGCCGGGTCGCTATGTTCGAGCACGACCGCCAGCACATCTTCCGCCCCGCTATGTCCTGGCACCAGCTTTAATGAGACGCCGTCATAGGCCGCGACTGGCATATTGAGCGCCATGCGCATGCCGTGCAGCGAACGGCGCAAAACCACCCGCTCGCGGTGGAGTTCAACCTCGCGCAACCGCCCGTCGGCAGCAGCATCGCTCGCCGAAAACCGCACGGGCAAGCCAAAGGGGTCGAGCCGCAACGAGCGGCCCGACCCGGCGCATCCGCCACTTCGCATTTGACGCCTCGAAACTCTCCCGCGCCTGGCTTATTCGCCCGGTCGCGCGGCAATCGTGGCAGAAACGCGTCGGAATCCGCTTAAAGTTCTGGGTTAATCAGGAGTAGCAAGCGATGCTTCGCGATGGATGATTGACGCACCGTTGCGAACCATGATTGACGAGATGTTGCTGTCGGCACCTAAATTGTCGCTATCGCCTGTTGACCCGCGCTACCGACGCGCCCAACTGAGAGCCATCAAATGCTCGCTCCCGTCGACTCTCTTTTAGACCTCACCGCGCTGACAGACCGCGCCGAGCGGCTCGTCACGGCGGCACGCGCGGCCGGAGCCGACGCCGCCGACGCGGTGGCTCTGCGTTCGATGTCACTGGCCATAGAGGTGCGCGACGGAAAGACGGAAGAATCCGAACGTGCAGAAGGTGACGATCTCGGCCTGCGCGTCTTGGTAGGCCGACGTCAGGCCGTGGTATCCACAAACGACATGGCCGGTGACAGTACGGCCCTCGCCGAGCGCGCGGTCGCCATGGCGCGCGTGGCACCCGAGGACAAATTCGCTGGCCTCGCGGACGACAGACTGCTGGCGCACAAGTTTCCCGACCTCGATCTGATCGACCCCAAAATGCCGAGCGTCGGTGAATTGGAAACGCTTGCGCGGACCGCAGAAATGGCCGCGCTTGCGGTCAACGGGCGTGAGTAAATCGGGCGGCGCCTCTGCTTCGGCTGGTATCGGTGGAATGGTGCTGGTAACGAGTCACGGATTTCGTGGTGCGTATCTTGGCTCCAGCCGCGCCATATCGATGACCGCCATCGCCGGTGAAGGCACGGGCATGGAGCGCGACTATGACTACACGTCGGTGCGGCACGCCGCCGATCTGGAATCCCCCGAAACAGTGGGCCGCAAAGCGGCGGAGCGCACCATCGCACGGCTTAACCCGCGCAAAGTCAGCACCCGCAAAGTACCGGTCGTATTCGATCAGCGCACAGCAGGCTCGCTGGTCTCACATCTTGCCAGTGCCGTTAACGGTGCGTCGGTGGCGCGCAAGACCAGCTTCCTTAGAGACAAGATGGGCACGAAATTGTTTGCCGGCGGCATCCGCATCATCGACGACCCTTTGCGCAAGCGCGGCCTGCGCTCGCATCCGTTCGATGGCGAGGGTGTGGCTGGCAAGAAAATCGCGCTGGTCGACGACGGTGTGCTTTCCTCCTGGCTACTCGACAGCGCGACCGCGCGCGAACTCGGTTTGGTCACGACCGGCCACGCCCAGCGCGCCGCGTCATCAGTGCCGTCGCCCGGCCCGAGCAATCTGCATTTGGAGGCAGGCCAGTTGAGCCCTGATGCGCTGATCGCCGATATCGCGGATGGCTTCTACGTTACCGACCTGATCGGAATGGGCGCCAACATGGTCACGGGCGACTACAGCCGGGGTGCTTCAGGCTTCTGGATCGAGAACGGCAAACTCACCTATCCGGTGAGCGAGGTCACGATCGCCGGGCACTTGCTTGAGATGTTCCGGACGCTCACCCCCGCCAACGATCTCGAATTTCGATACGGGACCAATGCGCCGACACTGCGCCTGGAGGGTTTGACTGTTGCCGGTCAATGATCTCGTCGGAATTGCGCGGACCGCTCGAAGTCGTGATGCGTGAAGCCGGCGAACTTGCACGCGTAACCGCGCGTGGGCCGTTCAAACATTGGACCAAAGGCACCGACCGTTCGCCTGTGACCGATGCCGACATCGCAGTCAATGACCTACTGTACAAGCGACTTGCTGATATTGTGCCAGATGCAAATTGGATTTCCGAGGAATCTCCGGATGACCGGCCGGACGGCGCGTTGCCACAAGCGTGGATCGTCGACCCGATCGACGGGACGCGGGCCTATATCTCCGGCCGTCATGACTGGACTATTTCCGTCGCGCTCACCGAAGGTGGGCGGCCGATCGTCGCCTCAATCTATGCGCCGGTGACCGATGAAATGTTTCTCGTTTCAAGTCGGTGGGGGCGCAACGCTCAACGGCACCCCGATGAAAGTGAGCTCTGGCGAATCGCTCAGTGGCGCGAGGCTCGCTGGTCCCAAGCGTTACCTTGATAGGCTCTCGATCCTGACACCGGACACGCAAGCGCAGCCAAAAATTCATTCGCTCGCCCTTCGCCTCGCACGGGTGGCGCACGGTGCGCTCGATGCTGCCTTGGCCTCACCCGGCAGCCATGATTGGGACCTTGCGGCGGCCGACCTTTTGGTGCACGAAGCCGGCGGGGTGCTCACTGATTTTGTTGGCCAGCCACTGATATATAATGGCCTGCAACGCGCCCATGGCGCGCTGATCGCCGCCGGTCATGCCCGTCACAGCGCATTAACCGACCTCGTGTGCGACCATGAAGCTGAGTTCGCGTAGACTACCGCCACCACGGGTCTTCATTTTACAGCCGGGGAATTGATCAGGAATCAACTTATGTCTGCAGAGGTGTCCGCAAAGAATAAACAATTGCTGCATCTCGTGCTCGGCGGAGAGCTAACCGAGCTCGGCGGCAGTGAGTTTAAGGATCTCGACAGGGTCGAGATTGTCGGTGTGTTCCCCAACTATGCGAGCGCCTACGTTGCTTGGAAAGCAAAGGCCCAGCAGACCGTCGATAACGCCCACATGCGCTACTTCATAGTCCACCTGCATCGTCTGCTCGATCCCGACGCCGCGGGCCGGCCGGCTCGCTGAATAACGATGCCCTCGTTCAAGCGTATCTTCGCCTCCTCCAAATTCCAGGAAGCCGTCGGTGCAGTTGGCGCTGCGTATCTGCGATTCGTGTGGCGCACAAGTCGCGTCACACTCGAGCCACCGGACATTTACGAAACGGTAAAAATACCAGCGATCGTTGCTATGTGGCACGGCCAACACTTCATGGCGCCGTTCGTCAAGCGTGACGATCCGCTCCATCGCACCAAGGTGCTGATCTCCCGACACCGCGACGGAGAAATAAACGCGCGTGCCGCTGAAAGGTTGGGAATCGGCACTATCCGCGGCTCCGGCGCGCACAACGGTGAATTTTACCGCAAGGGCGGAGCCAGCGCCTTCACCGAGATGCTCAGAGCCCTCGAGGAGGGCTACAATATCGCGATGACTGCCGATATTCCAAAGGTTGCGCGCGTGGCCGGGCTTGGTGTGGTGAAGTTGGCGCAGCGTTCCGGGCGACCGATTTACGCGATCGCAATCGCCACAAATCACCGCATTGAGCTCAATAGTTGGGATCGCGCGGCCGTCAACTTGCCGTTCGGCCGGATGGGGATCGTTGCAAGCCAGGCTATCTATGTGGCAAGCGACGCTGACGACGCAGCTCTGGAAAAGGCGAGGCAGCAAGTCGAAAGCTCGCTGAATTGGGCAACGTCGAGGGCCTACGAGACCGTCGATAGAACCGGGAGCGGTGAGCCTTGAGCGCCCGATTGCCCGTGGGCTTACGTATCTATCGGCTGTTGTCCGCGGCGGCGGGACCGTTCGCACCAATCCTGCTCGCGCGGCGCGCCAGGCGCGGCAAAGAACACCGTCGCCGTTTATTCGAGCGCCGAGGGGAAACCCGCATCGACCGACCGGCCGGCCCTCTCGTGTGGCTGCACGGCGCTAGCGTCGGCGAACTTGCCAGTGTGTTGCCTTTGATCGATCGAATACGAGCCCGAGGTATTGGCATGATCGTGACGACTGGCACGGTCACATCCGGTGGCCTCGCCGCGCAACGTCTCCCGCGCGGAGTGATCCACCAATTCGTGCCGCTTGATGTTCCACGCTTCGTCCGCCGATTTCTGGACCATTGGCAGCCGGACCTTGCCCTATTTGTCGAATCCGATCTGTGGCCGAACATGATGATCGAAGCATCCGCACGCGGCGTACCGATGGTCCTGATCAACGGACGCTTGTCAGAGAACTCACTGCGGCGTTGGCGTCGACTGCCGAACTCAATCGCCGCGCTATTGCAACGCCTCGATCTTTGTCTCGCGGGCACGACCACTGACGCTGCACGTTTCGGCGAATTGGGGGCGTCAAACGTTGTCACCACGGGCAATCTCAAGCTCGACGTGCCGGCGCCGCCGGCCGATCCCGCAGCACTTGCGGCTTTGCAAGATGCGATTGCCGGCAGGCCCGTCGTCGCAGCCACATCGACCCATGCGGGCGAAGAAGGCGCTATGATTGACGCGCATTCTCGTCTGCGAGCGAACTTTCCCGGCCTCCTGACCTTGATCGCGCCGCGCCACCCCGAGCGCGGCCCTAGCGTCGCCGAAATCGCCACTGCTGCGGGCTTAACGGCGGCGCTACGCTCGCGCGGAGAATTGCCAAACCGCACGACCGAAATTTACGTGGCAGACACAGTCGGTGAGCTCGGCCTGATTTACAGACTGGCACTCGCTGTGTTTATCGGAGGCTCCCTTGTTAAGCACGGCGGTCAAAACCCGATCGAAGCGGCGAAACTGCGCACGGCATTACTACACGGCCCGCATGTCTGGAATTTCGGCGAAATCTATGCCGCGCTCGACCATGCGCACGGAGCCGAACTTGTTGGCGATTCAGACCGCCTCACAGCACACCTCGGCGCATGGCTGACGGACCCTGCCGCATGTGCCCGTGTCGCTGAGGCTGCGTGCGCAGTCGTGGAAAATCTAGGCGGCGCGCTTGATCGCACACTCACTTCACTCGACCCCTATCTGATGCAGCTCCAATTGCGCCAAAGGGCCCAACATGCGTGAGCCGGCCTTCTGGTGGCGCGGGGCCGGTTTTGTTTCCGGCATGCTGACACCGCTTGGCCTTCTCTACGGCGCAATCGCTGCAAAACGTATGATTGGGAAAGCCACTTCGGCGGGTGTGCCCGTGCTTTGTGTAGGAAATTTTACGCTTGGCGGGGTCGGCAAGACGCCGACCGCAATAATGCTCGCGCAAATGCTGGTGCAGAAAGGTGAGCGTCCATTTTTCCTCAGCCGCGGCTACGGCGGTGAATTGTCCGGCCCCAAGCGTGTGGACCCTCATGCTGATCTTGCGGCACAGGTCGGCGACGAGGCACTTCTGCTCGCCCGCGGAGCACCCGCCGTCATCGCAAACAACCGCGTCGCGGGCGCAGCCCTTGCGCGCGCGCAAGGCGCCAGCATCATTGTCATGGATGACGGATTGCAGAATTCTTCGTTGTCGAAAGACTTTACGCTTGCCGTTGTCGACGCGCGTCGCGGAATCGGAAACGGTTGTGTATTTCCCGCCGGACCGCTGCGTGCGCCGCTCTCGTCACAGCTCGCGAAAACTGACGCGTTGCTTTTGGTCGGCCAAGGCAGCGGCGCGAACGAAGTGATTACGCAAGCCGGTAGGCGTAACTTACCGATTTTCCACGGTCATCTGGTACCGGATCATTCCGCTGTGCGGGAACTCAAAGGGCGTCGCGTACTCGCGTTCGCGGGCATTGGAGATTCGGAAAAATTTTTCGAAACCGCCAGTTCTGCGGGCATCGCGGTCGCAGAACGGCGGGCGTTTCCCGATCACCACCGCTATTCCGCGGAAGACGCGGCGGAACTCCTTATGCAGGCCGACCATGCCGGCCTCGCGCTGCTCACGACCGAGAAAGATCGCGCGCGCATGGCGGGCGAACACATTCTCGACGCGCTTTCACACGCGCATACGCTCCCGGTGACGATGATCGTGAAAGAAGCCGATGAATTACGGCGACTTGTGATGACGAAGCTACGGCGTTAGCAGACTATTGCTTCGAGACTTCCCGCCCGTACCGCTGCAATACAGCCTCAGGCGTGGCGTAAGCTTCCTGCAATTCGACACTCCAGTATTTGAGTTCTTCCAGTGGGATAGGCACACCGGTCACCGAGCAACGCACAAACGCGCCGGGACGCACCACCCGGAAATCGCCGTCGAGATATTTTACCTCTGCCTCGCCATTCATCGGCGCCGAGCGATCATAGCGGTTGAGCAAATGCGGTCTCCAATCTGGCTTTAAGCTCTAAAGCGAAGATAGCCGCTCGCATGCCCGAGCGAAACCCTTGTCCGAAACTATGACCCGAATAGGCTCCCCTGTCCGCCGGAACCTTGACCGCCGCGCGGGCGCGACTTGGGCTTTGCAGCCTCTTGCGGGGCAGTGTCGCCTTCGGCAGTTGCGTGGACCCGGCCATCCGAAAACTCAATATCGAGCCGCGTCCCGCCGCTGATTGCGATGGCTGAGCGCAAGGGATGCCCCTTATCATCGCGGACAAGAGCAAACCCGCGCGCAAGCACACCGCGATAGGAATATGCCGCCAGCAATTGCCCGGCGCTGCGCAGACGCTGGATGCGGCGATCGCGGGAAATTATGAATGCACGACGGGCGCGATCTGCGAAGGCTACCGTCTGCTCTTTGCAACGGTCAATTCGATGCGACAACAACCGCGGCGACAAACGCGACGAAATGCGTGTCAAATGGGTGTGGTGAATCTGTGCATTAGCGCGAAGCGCCCGCGGCAAGCGCCCTGCACAGGCATCGAGCCGTTGTCGGGGAATTGCCAGCAGATCATCGAGTCCCGGCAGAGACCGCGTCAGCAAATAAAGTTCTTTTCGATTTCGCTCGAGATTGCGCTGCCAGCAGGCAAGTTTGCGCGCACCGAAGCCGGCGAGCGTTGACATCAACTCGGCGCGCACAGGCACAGCCATTTCAGCGGCGGCGGTCGGTGTCGGTGCCCGCCGGTCCGCCGCAAAATCGATCAGCGTCACGTCAGTCTCATGTCCGACAGCAGAAATGAGGGGGATCATGCTGGCAGCGGCCGCTCGCACCACAATTTCCTCGTTGAACGACCACAAGTCCTCCAAAGAGCCGCCACCACGCGCCACAATGATGAGATCGGGTCGCCGCAGGGCACCACGCTCCGGCAGCTCATTAAAACCCCGAATTGCATTGGCAACTTCTACCGCCGAAGTTTCTCCCTGCACGCGCACCGGCCACACGATTACATGACGCGGAAAACGATCTTCGAGCCGATGCAGAATGTCGCGGATCACAGCACCGGTCGGCGACGTCACCACGCCGATGACGTTCGGCAAAAATGGCAGCAACTGCTTGCGCGCTTCATCGAACAGGCCTTCGGCAGCGAGCTTCTTCTTGCGCTCCTCGAGAAGCTTCATCAGCGCGCCGATACCGGCGGGCTCGAGTGTGTCGATAACGATCTGGTATTTCGATGAGCCGGCGAAGGTTGTGAGCTTGCCCGACACAATGACGTCGAGCCCCTCCTCCGGCTTTACGCGCATGCGGCCGTAGGTCCCCTTCCAGATTACGCCCTCCAGAACCGCCTTGTCGTCCTTGAGGCGCAAATACACGTGGCCGGACGGTGATGGGCCCTTAAAACCGGAAATTTCGCCGCGCACCCGCACGTATCCGTATGCGTCTTCAACCGTGCGCCGGAGGGCCGCCGAAAGCTCCGAGACGCTCCATTCCACAATGTTATTAAGGGCGGGCTCTTCCATTCCGGTCGAATCTCTTGCGAGGGTGAAGTGACATGCTACACCAAATAGCGACCGCACACTAAAAGGCCGCCTGCGAACGTCATGAATATCCTTATCCTCGGTTCCGGTGGACGCGAACACGCGCTGGCCTGGAAAATGGCGGCGAGCCCGCTCACCGACAAGCTCTATTGCGCACCCGGCAATGCAGGCATCGCCAAGGAAGCCGAATGCGTGGCGATTGATATTGCCGACCATAAGGCTGTGGTCAGCTTCGCCAAGGAAAGGAAAATTGACCTCGTCGTCGTTGGACCAGAGGTGCCGCTATGTGCCGGCATCGTTGATGACTTGGAAGCCGCGGGCATCAAAGCCTTTGGCCCAACCAAATGGGCCGCCCGGCTGGAAGGCTCAAAAGGCTTCACAAAGGACCTGTGCAAAGCCAACAACATTCCAACGGCGGCTTACGAACGATTCAAAGGCGTCGGGGCGGCAAAAGACTATGTGCGCAAGAAAGGCGCTCCAATCGTCGTGAAGGCGGACGGGCTCGCAGCCGGCAAAGGCGTGGTTGTGGCCGGGTCCATCCAAGAAGCCGAAGCTGCGATCGACATGATGTTCGGCGGTGGTCTCGGCGCACCGGCATGGGAAGTCGTGATCGAGGATTGCCTGGTCGGCGAAGAGGCCTCCTTTTTCGCGCTCTGCGATGGAGAGACGGCGATCGCGCTCGCTTCAGCGCAGGATCACAAGCGTGTCGGAGACGGCGACAAGGGCCCGAACACCGGCGGCATGGGCGCATATTCACCCGCACCGATTATGACCGACGAGATGAATCGGCGTGTGATGGATGAGATCATCCACCCGACCGTCCGCGCGCTCAAACGCGCCGGCGCGCCTTACAAGGGCGTGCTTTTTGCGGGGCTGATGATCACCAAAGATGGCCCGCAACTGATCGAATACAATGTCCGCTTCGGCGATCCGGAATGCCAGGTGCTGATGCTGCGCCTGATGTCCGATCTGGTTCCGGCGTTGCTCGCAGCGCGTGATGGACAACTGAAGAATTTCGATTTGCGCTGGTATCCCGACGCCGCCCTTACCGTAGTCATGGCGGCAAAAGGCTATCCCGGAAACTACGATAAGGGCTCCGTTATCGAGGGCCTCGAGGCTGCGGCTCAAATCGAAGGCGTGGAAATTTTCCATGCCGGCACCAAGGCGGACGGCAAGCGTATCCTCGCAAACGGCGGCCGCGTGCTGAATGTCAACGCCCGCGGCAACTCCGTACGCGAAGCGCAGACCCGCGCCTACGCTGCGGTCGACCGCATCCGCTGGCCCGAGGGCTTCTGCCGCCGCGATATTGGCTGGCGCGCGATCGAGCGGGAGAAGTAGATTATCATCGTAGCCGCCGAGCGCTGTACCGAGTAGCCCATGCCTGATCTTGCCGACCTATTTCCCGGATTCGCCTCGCACTGGATCGACACGTCTGTTGGGAAGGTGTTTGCACGCGCGGGAGGAGCTGGTGCGCCTTTGCTGCTTTTGCACGGCTACACGCAGACCAATGTGATGTGGCACCGCATCGCGCCGGCACTGGCGCAGCGTTTCTCCCTCGTTATTCCAGACCTGCCCGGGTACGGCTGGTCGGCAGTGCCGCAAGCCGACGACATGCACGCGCCTTATGACAAGCGCTCGATGGCGAAAATCATGGTCGAGGTGATGGAAAAACTCGGTCATGTCCGCTTCCGGCTTGCGGGCCACGACCGCGGCGGGCGCGTCGCCTACCGACTGGCAATCGATCACCCGGGCCGCGTTGAGCGAATGGCAACGCTCGACATCGTCCCAACGTACGATATGTGGCACGGCATGGATCGCAACATGGCGATGAAGGTGTGGCATTGGCCGTTTCTGGCGCAGCCTGCGCCGCTCCCGGAAATGCTGATCGAGAAAGCGCCGGTCGAATATCTCGAATGGAAAATGGCGAGCTGGACCAAGGCGAAAAATCTCTCCGCCTTCGATCCGCGGGCGCTTGATCACTACCGCGCGGCGTTTTCCGACCCATCAAACATTCACGCCCACTGTGAAGACTACCGGGCAGGCCGCTATGCCGACCTCGCCAATGACGAAGCCGACCGCGCCGCGGGCAAGACGATCGGCTGTCCGCTATTGGCCCTATGGGGAGGGGTCGGCATTGCCAATGAAACGGGCGGCCCGTTGCAGATCTGGAAACAGTGGGCCCCAGCCGCCACAGGCCAGCCGATTGACTCCGGCCACTTCCTCACCGAGGAAAATCCGGAACCCACAGCCGCGGCCCTGCTGAAATTCTTTACGGCCGCGTGACGTACAGGAGATTTAATGCATCCCGTGTTGCGGCTTTACGAAGACGTGCTCTCCAGCGCTGAAAACCTCGCGTTCCGGCTGCCGCCGCTGCCGCGCTTCATTTTTGTCGTGCACGGCTCGGCCATGATTGCCGGCAAGACGTTGAATGAAGGTGAAGCATGGCAGGGCGAAGGAGCCATCACCGTGAAGCCGGGCTCCGGCGGTGTCACATGCTGGCGGTGGGAGCTCGCGCGCGGCGACCAAGGCAGCACGACCGCCAACGCGCCCGGCATGATTACGCATGAGAAGTTAACCGCGTTTCTTGAGACGTTGCCGAAAGGCGAATTGCTGATGCGCGGCGACAGTGTTGCCTTTCCTCCCGGCGGTTGCGCCTACCAGCACCGCCATCAAGGTCCGGGCATCCGCTGCTTGATTGATGGCGGAATTCGAATCGATACGCACGACCGCTCAACATCATTCGGGCCGGGTGGTGCCTGGTACGAATCCGGCCCCGATGCCGTTTTTGCGCAAGCCGCATCGGACAAACCAAGCCGCTTCATACGCGTGATGATTTTGCCGCGCGAACTCGCCGGCAAAAGCTCGATCCAATATGTGAACGAAGAGGACAAGGCGAAGCCCAAGTCGCAGCAGTACAAGATTTACGCCGACGCGCCGATCTCGTTCGAAGCACGCAAGTGACCGTGGTGCGGCGATGACATCCATCGATCGCCAGCAAGCATTCACAGGTACTAAGGAAGCTGCCACAGCGCTGCGTCTGGACGCGGGGCGTCTCGAGACCTACCTCGGCGAACAAGTCCAGGGATTTGCCGGCCCACTGACCATCAAACAATTCAAAGGCGGCCAGTCGAATCCGACTTATCTGTTGGAGACGCCTGCGCGGAGCTATGTGCTGCGCCGCAAGCCACCCGGCAAACTCCTTCCATCGGCACATGCGGTGGATCGCGAATATCGCGTGACACGCGCACTGCATGCGCAAGATTTTCCCGTCGCAGAGCCGCTGGTCTTTTGCGCCGACGAGAGCATTGCCGGCACAGCGTTTTACGTGATGGGCTTCATCGACGGCCGGGTTTTCTGGGAACCGCAGATGCCCGGCTCAAATCCAAACGAACGCGCAGCAATCTACGATTCCATGAACGCAACAATCGCGAGATTGCACGCATTCGACCCCACCAAAATCGGTCTCGGAGACTTCGGCAAAGGTGAAAACTACGTCGCACGCCAAGTCGAGCGCTGGTCGAAGCAATATCGCGCGTCCGAGACCGAAAAAATCGACGCGATGGAGCAGCTGATCGACTGGCTGCCGAAGCATATTCCTCCCGGCGGCCCGATACGGCTGGTGCACGGCGACTACCGGCTCGACAACCTTATCGTCGCGCGCGATCAACCGAATGTCGTGGCTGTGCTCGACTGGGAGCTGTCAACGCTCGGCGACCCGCTCGCGGATTTTAGCTATCACCTGATGGTGTGGCACATGCCGCACTCCGAGAGCGCTGCCGGCACCGCCAGCCTTGTTGGGCGCGAGCTGCCTGCGCTCGGCATTCCATCGATGGCGGATTATGTCGACACTTACGTTGCGCGCACCGGACTGGATCCGCGCCCGGCGCTGCCGGTTTATCTCGCTTATAATTTCTTTCGTATCGCCGCCATTTTGCAGGGCATCATCGGACGCGTACGCGATGGCACCGCAACTTCTGAATTCGCACCCGCCAAAGCAGAGATGATCCGCCCGCTTGCGGACAAAGCCTGGGACTTTGCGCGGCAGGCGTGACACGCCCGGTACGGTCAACAAAAGCTTTCTTCACAAGCCCAGATTTACTTCATGGGTGACGCACAAAATTGAGACCTGCAATCATAATTTTCTGTCGCAATCGGAAGTCGAGTTCATGTGCGACAGCAGTATTGGTATTCAGGTCATCATGCCAAAGACCGGGACATCACCGAATTCGACGCCGCAACAGCAGGCCAATGAACGCGAGGCCGCGAGCCCGCCTGTCGTGAGGCAGGCTCCGCCGCCACCCGGCATGGGCAAACTGGTGGACAAGACGGCCTAGAGCGCGGCATCCGATATTCTGACAATCAGCGCCGCGCCTGAAAAAATTCTTTCAGCAGCGCCGCGCATTCGCCCTCATTGATTCCGCCATAGACCTCGGGCCGATGATGGCACGTCGGCGCCGAGAAAAATCGCACCCCGTGCTCGACAGCACCGCCCTTCGGATCGGGAGCTCCGAAATAGAGGCGCCGGATACGCGCAAATGACATCGCCGCTGCGCACATGGCACAAGGCTCCAGAGTTACATAGAGATCGCAGTCGGTCAGCCGCTCGGTGCGCAGCGCCGCCGCTGCTGCGCGAATGGCGATGAGCTCAGCATGCGCGGTCGGATCGCGGTCAGCGATGGTGCGGTTGCCGGCCCGCACGATGGCCTCGCCTTTGTGAACGATCGCGCAGCCGACCGGCACCTCGCCGCGTGCTCCCGCCGCGCGGGCTTCCTCGACAGCAATATCCATAAATGACGGCACGCTCGTGTCTTGCCTTTTTCTCTGCTATTACGCCGCAACCTTATTACGGCTTCACACATGCCCGACAAGAGCCCGCCGGGAATTCCCGGCGAACGCATCGCTAAAGTCATCGCTCGCGCTGGACTTGCCTCACGGCGAGAGGCCGAAGCCTGGATCGCAGGAGGGCGCGTTACCGTCAACGGTGCGGTCATTCCCTCCCCGGCGCTCAATGTAATGCCATCCGACCGTATTGTCGTCGACGGCGTGCCATTGCGGGCGCGCGAGCGCACACGCCTTTTCCTCTATCACAAGCCGCGCGGGCTGGTGACGACCCATTCCGACCCGCAGGGACGCAATACGATTTTCCATGCTTTGCCTAAGGATTTACCTCGGCTCATCAGTGTCGGCAGACTCGATATAAACACCGAGGGGCTGTTGCTGCTGACGAACGACGGCGGCCTCGCACGCATACTGGAATTGCCGGCGACTGGTTGGTTGCGGCGCTACCGCGTTCGGGCACTAGGCCGCGTGCAACAGGACGCGCTCGACCGGTTGCGCAATGGCGTGACCATCGACGGTGAGCGCTACGGGCCGATCGAAGCAACCCTCGATCGCGAACAAGGCGCCAATGTCTGGCTCACATTCGCAATACGCGAGGGCAAGAATTGCGAGGTCCGCAAGGTTCTTGAATCTCTCGGCTTGAAAGTGAACCGGCTCATTCGCGTCACTTTCGGGCCATTCGATCTGGGCGACCTGGACGATGGCGCGGTGAAGGAAATCGCGACGGCCGAGTTGCGCGTCAAACTCGGCGAACAAATCGTTACCGAGGCTGGTGCAGATTTTGAGGCACCGCTCAACGTCGCCGAGTTCAAAGGCGCCTCCCCGCCGCTCCGAAGCGCGCGGCGGAAGTCGCAATCGCGGAAACCGTAAAAATGCCGGCTCGCCGGCCGGCGCGCGGGACCGCAATGAAAATAAGAAACAGCGTCGCGATCGTTCCGGCGGACCGCGCCCGTCACGGCCAAGGTCAAAATAATGCGCGTTGTCGGCGGCAAGCTTCGCTCGCGTCCGCTCGTGGGGCCAAAATCGGATGCAGTACGCCCTACAACCGACCGGCTGCGCGAAGCGTTATTCAATATTCTCACACATGCCTATGACGATCCGATCACCGGCGCGCGCGTACTCGACCTGTTCGCCGGGACCGGCGCCCTCGGCATTGAAGCGATATCCCGAGGCGCGGCGTACACACTGTTTGTAGACGAAGGCGTCGAGGCGCGCGCACTGCTGCGTGATAACGTCGAAGCGCTTGGACTGGGCGGCGTGACGCGCATTTTCCGGCGCGACGCAACCAAGCTTGGGCCAGCGCATCCGCTCGAGCCCTTTTCCCTCGTTTTTCTCGATCCTCCTTATGGTAAAGGGCTTGCGGAGAAAGCACTGATCTCCGCCCGCGAAGGTGGCTGGCTAAATTCAGACGCTTTGATTGTGGTTGAAGAAGCAGCCGACGCAGGGTTCAAAGCCCCGGAAGGATTCGAGGAACTGGAGCGGCGGCAGTATGACGATACGCAGTTTGTGCTTATGCGAAGCGTTTGAAACCGTCGCCCCCGCGAGCGGGACTACCGTCGCCCAAACAATCGCTCGATGTCGGTCAGCTTCAACTCCACATACGTGGGTCGGCCATGATTGCACTGGCCAGAATTGGGCACCGCCTCCATCGCGCGCAAAAGTGCATTCATTTCTTCGGGCTTGAGTCTTCGGCCGGCTCGCACCGAGCCGTAACAAGCCATCGTTGCCGAAACATGCATCAGGCGGCGTTCGAGCGGTAACGAATCGTCCCATTCCGCCAGATGCTGGGCGAGATCGCCGATGAGGCTCCTGACATCGATTTCACCGAGCATCGATGGCGTCTCGCGCACCGCCACCGCGCCAGGACCGAATGGCTCGATCATCAAACCAAAGCGGGCCAATTCGTCGGTCCGGGTCAATAACCGCGCAACGTCAGCTTCATCGAGCTCTACGATTTCCGGGATCAGCAAGATCTGCCGCGCGACGCCGGATCGTTCAATCGCCTCCTTCATGCGCTCATAGACGATGCGCTCATGCGCCGCGTGCTGATCGACAATGACGAGGCCGTCGCGGGTCTGCGCGACAATGTAGGTCTCGTGAACCTGGGCTCGCGCGGCGCCAAGCGGCCGATCGATCTGGTCGGCCGCCGGCTCAAATCTTGCGACAGCGGCATCCGCAGCAGGTTCACCAACATCAAACCCCGCCTGCGCTGGTTCAGCAAGACCGACTGCTACGCCGCCGCGCATCGCTGCAAAACCAGCGGGCCGCGCGGGCGATCGCCGCCAATCATAGGTGCCGCGGCGCGCCGTCGCGGCCGGACGAAACGTTGCAATCGTGGCAGAGCCCCCGGTTGTTGCCGCGCGTTGGCCTTCACGTTCCAGTGCGTCTTTCAGCGCGCGCACAATAAGGCCACGCACAAGAGCGCCGTCACGAAAACGCACTTCGGTCTTGGCCGGGTGCACATTCACGTCGACTTCTCGCGCATCGAGCGTAAAAAACAGGGCGAGCAATGGATGCCGGTCACGCGGCAGGTAGTCCGCATAAGCTGCGCGAACCGCACCAAACAGGAGCTTGTCGCGAACCGGGCGCCCGTTGACGAACAGATATTGTCCGAGCGAATTGGCGCGCGAGAGCGTCGGCAGGCCAGCGAAGCCTGTCAGACGAACTCCCTCACGTTCGGCGTCAATCGCTATGGCGTTGGCGCGGAAGTCTGCCCCCAGTATGTCACCGAGGCGCGCAAGTTGATTGCCGTCGGGCGCAGACCCCCAAGTCACCGGTGCGCGTTCCTCGCCGGCAAGCGTGAAGGCGACATCCGGCCGGCTCATGGCGAGCCTGCGGACAACCTCGCGCACGGCTTCCCCTTCGCTGCGGTCTGTTTTGAGAAACTTCAGCCGTGCCGGAGTGGCATAAAACAGATCTCGCACCTCGACTGTCGTCCCTTGCCCGAGCGCGGCCGGCTTAACGAGAGATTTTTCTCCGGCATCGACGGTGATGCTCCATGCGTGCGGCTCGCCGGCGTGGCGTGTCGTGATAGTCAGCCGCGCCGCCGCTCCGATCGACGGCAGCGCCTCGCCGCGAAAGCCAAGTGTGCGGATCGACAACAGGTCATCGCCGTCGAGTTTCGAGGTGGCATGACGCTCGACAGCAAGCTCGAGGTCGGCGCTGGTCATCCCATCGCCGTCGTCAGTCACGCGAATCAGCCGACGGCCGCCGCCATCGGTCAGAACCTCGATGCGACGCGCGCCAGCATCAAGTGCATTCTCGACCAGTTCTTTGACGACGCTCGCCGGCCGCTCGACGACTTCTCCAGCCGCTATGCGGTTGATGATGGCTTCGCTTAATTGGCGGACCGACATTGTGCAGACGCCTGCTCGAATCGGCGCCGACTCTACCGGGCGCTTAAGGCACTCGCGAGCCGCCACCGCGAACTGCCCCCGCTATCCTAGGCCTAATCCCACCCTGACTTGCCCCGTCGCAGGCTTTTGATGGTGGAACGGTGCTTTTTCCCCTCCAGCCGCTCACGGCGTTGCGCTCTGGGTACCTTTGTCGGCCGCCGGGGGGTGGGTTTGACCGCGGCCTGCCGGATCAGCTCGAACAACCGCTCGCGCGCATCAGCGCGATTGCGCTCCTGTGTCCGGTGCTGCTGGGCAATGATGACGATCACGCCCTCTTTCGTGAGCCGTTTACCGGCGAGCCGCATCAGCCGCAGAGCCACATCATTCGGCAGTGATGGTGATTGGCGCGCGTCAAAGCGAAGCTGAACCGCTGATGCAACCTTGTTGACATTCTGGCCGCCAGGGCCCGAAGCGCGCACAAATGCTTCCGATAATTCGGACTCGTCGATTGAAATCGTATCGGTGATGCGGATCATGATCCGGCAGTGCGCTTCAGGACATCAAATACTTCTTAGCAAGTATTTTGCCTTCTTCCACCGCCGGCTGGTCGAAAGCATCAACCCCGAGAAGATGCGCGGCGATGATCGTCTCGAGCATGAATTGCATCATCAACGTGCCGAGACTTTCTTCGTCCAGTTTGTTGACATGAATCGTACGGACCGGGCAGCCATTCTTGGCGAGCGTCTCGGCGGTTGCGCGCCCCTCCGCCACCACCAAATCCCCGATTGTTTTTCCGGCAAAGCCAGGTTCACCTGCAAGCTTCGCGAGTTCGCTGTCGATGCGCGGTCCAAGTCCCGCGCCATCGACGGTGACAACCGTGAACAACTTGTCGCGTGGCCCATCGATGAATAATTGTAGCTGGCTGTGTTGATCGACGGGACCGAGTGCCGCTAACGGCGTTGTGCCTTTGCCTTTTTTACCCAGGCTTTCGGCCCAGAGCTGCACATACCAATGCGTGAAGCGCTGCAAGCGATCGCAGTAGGCCATCAGGACGCTGATCGACTTGCCGCTCTTCTCGGCGAGCGCAATCGAGAGCGCGGCGCCAAGCGCGGCAGGCACCTGCGCTGCCGGCTTCTTTGCCAAGACTGGCGCCAGTGCCAACCCGGCGCCTTCGCGTATTGCAGCAATATCAAGGCCGAGCATCGCGGCAGGGAGCAACCCGACATTTGTAAGCGCCGAGTAGCGACCGCCCACGCCCGTGTCGTGATCGAGCAAGGGCACACGGAATTTTTCGAGCAAGGCGCGAAGCCCATTTGCCTTACCAGGCTTGGCCGGCTCGCTGATCCCCAAAAAGATATCGGGAATGCGCGTTTGCAGCCCCTCACCCTTCACAGCCGATAAAGCTGCGATAGTCTGCATCAAAGTTTCTGCGGTGCCGCCGGATTTCGAAATGGTGACGAAACGCGTCGTTGCATGCGGCAACCCGGCTAACATCGCGCCATAGCTATTCGCATCGAGATTGTCGATGAAATGCAATTGCGGGGGCGCGCGCAACGCACCAACTCCAGGCACACCATGTCCGGCGAGCTGCGCCAGTGTCTGCCCACCCAGGCTAGATCCCCCCGTGCCAAGAATGACAATGTCGGTCGCTCCATCCGCGAGCCGACGTGCCGTGACGCGAATCGCCTCCAGATCAGTGCGCGCTTCCGGCAGCCTCAATAGCGGCAGGCTACGGTCGGCATGGCGGGCGCGCAGCCAATTGAGCGCCTCTTCGGCTCTTGCAAGTGCGGCATTCAACGAGGCCGCTGAAGCCCCGTGGGGCCCAATGCGATCCTCGCGCGCGTTATCAATCGATTGAACGATGCTCATGCCGTTATTTGCCTAGAGTCGCGCGCAGGGCGCAACGGCGGAAACAACGCGGCGACTTACTCGGTGGTTCCGCTTGAGGTTAAGCCCTTTGGCCGGCCAGCGACCGTAACCAGCATCCCCCCGCTATATAGCATCCGCGCGACCCGTTTTGCGTCTTCGATCGTCACCGCGTCAATGAGAGCGCCGCGCCGTTGAATATAATCGATGCCAAGATTGTCGAGCTGGATTTGGGTGAGCTGCGCCGCAATTTTGGCCGAGGTATCAAGCGTCAGCGCGTAGGACCCTTTGAGAAACGACTTTGCGGCCGCGAGCTCATCGGGCGTTGGACCTTCTTCGGCCATTCGCTTGGTCTCTTGCTCAATCACCGCGAGCGCGTCGGCAGTCCGGTCGGAGCGGGTTGCGGTGCCCCCGAGCATGACGGCGGCGCGCTGGAACCAGACGAGACTGTCGGAAACGCCGTAGGCCAGCCCGCGTTTTTCACGGACCTCTTTGTAGAGGCGCGAGGAGAAACTGCCGCCGCCCAAAATATGATTGACGATATACGCCGCCATAAAATCCGGGTCGTTGCGCGCGATGCCCTTCCCGCCGAAGGTGACGACCGCCTGCGGAACGTCAACGTTGATGACGATTCGACGTCCAAGACCGCTCGGCGTCGCGTTCGCCACCGGCTTGAGATCATTCTTTGCCGGAAGGCCGGCGAATGCACGGTCGATAAGCTCACCCGCTGTCTTTGCATCAACGTCGCCGACGATCGAAATGGTCAGCGCGTTGCGCGCAAAAACGTTACGCGCATAGGCACGTAAATCGTCTGCACTAATGCGCGGTACGCTTTCCAGCGTGCCCTTGGTTTCTCGGCCATAAGGATGGCCGGGAAACGCGGTCTCCCACCATCGGCGGCTGGCGAGATCATTGGGGTTCGTTGTGTCGCGCTGAAGCATCGACAGTTCCTGGCCACGCACCCGCTCGATAGCGTCCGCGTCGAAACGTGGATTCGTAAGCGCGAGATGCAGCAGATCGAATGCTTCGTCGCGGTGCTCATTCAGCGCGCGAAGCGAGCCGTGGAAATAATCGCGCCCGACCTGAAACGTGAGCTCGATCGCGTGATTTTCCATTCGCTCGTGGAAAGCGTTGCTATCGAGATCACCAGCGCCCTCATCCAAGAGGTCCGCGGCAAGATTGGCCGTACCGGCCTTGTCCGCGCCGTCCTGCGTGGCGCCGCCGTGGAACGCGTAGTTGAGCGTCACAAGAGGCACGGCCTTTTCACGGACGAGCCACGCCTCGATGCCGGCCGGACTTACGATTTTCTCGATCGTCATGGCCGACGCAGCGTTTGCGCCCGCAATCAGAATGGCTGCGACACAAAATATAGATGCTGTGAGCCTCTTCATGAACGCTTCTCCGCCTGCGGGCTCACATCTTTGATCAAGTAGCCCGTGACAGAGCGCCGTTTGTCGAGCCATTGCCGCGCGGCATCCCGAACCTGATCGGCAGTGACAGCACGGATGCGATCCGGCCAATGCCGTACGTCGTTGACGCTTGCGCCGGTCGTCAGCGCCGCGCCATACCACCGCGCCATGCTGGCCTGGTTGTCCTGCGCATAGACCGCGTCGGCGATTAAGCGCGTCTTGGTGCGTTCCAATTCTTCGTCGGTTACGCCTTTATCGATCAGCTGGGCGATCACTGTGTCCGTCGCCACTTCAAGCTGCGGCAGCGTCGTACCCGGGCGCGGCGAGCTGTGAATACCGAATTTCGTCATATCGAGCTGGCTCGCGTCGTACCAGGCGTCAGCCATCACGGCGACCTGCTTGTCGACAACGAGCGCGCGATAAAGACGGCTATTCGAGCCACTCCCGAGAATGTGTGCGAGCACTTCGAGGGCTTCAGAATTCCCCGCGCTTGGCCGACGCGAAAGACGGCACAAGATATTCCCGCTGCATGCTCGGTATCTCGGCCCGGGCATCTGCGAGTGTCAGCGAACGGACGGCGACCGGTGGAGGCTCCTTTGGCCGGACACGCGGCGGCAGCGCGGCATGGTGGGCGACCTTTCCATAAGTATCTTCCGCAAGCGCCCGCGCCTGCGCCGGATCGATATCTCCGGCGATTATCACGACCGCATTATTTGGCGCGTAAAAGCGGCGATAAAAACCGATAGCATCATCACGCGAAAGTTCTTCCATTTCGTGACGCCAGCCAATCACCGGCTTGCCATAGGGGTGATTGAGGTAAAGCGCGGCATCGATTTGCTCATTGAGGCGGGCGCGCGGATTGTTTCCAACGCGCTGGTTCTGCTCCTCCAGAATTACGTTGCGCTCCGGCAGCACCACGTCATCTGTGAGTTGCAGGCCCGTCATGCGGTCGGCCTCGAATTCCATAACCGTCTTGAGCTGCTCAGTCGGCACGCGCTGGAAATAGCCCGTGTAGTCCTGCGAGGTGAAGGCGTTTTCCTGGCCACCAATGCGTGCCACTACTTGCGAGAATTTTCCGGCCGGATTTTTCGCTGTGCCCTTGAACATCAGGTGCTCAAGGAAATGCGCCAAGCCTGACTTGGCAGGTGTTTCGTCAGCCGCACCGACTTTGTACCAGATCATATGCGTGACAACGGGAGCACGATGGTCGGGGATGACCACCAGCTCCAGGCCGTTGGCAAGAGTGAAGTCGGCGATTTCAGTGCCGGCCTGTTCAGCGGCGAACGACGATACGACCCCGGCAAGGAGCGCGACGAGGACAAGGCTTGTTCTGGCAAACACGATGTAAGACCTGGTTTTTGTTGCGAGCGTGCCGCAGCACTCAAGTGATTACGTCGTCAGCAACGCAACAGAGCTGCATCGACGCCTGCCGCGATTATCGGCCGAGTTCACCATGTGTCGTGAAATAGTCGGTGGGCTTCTGAGCTCCCCCCTTGCCAAGACCGTAAGGCTGATCCGGCGATGGAGTTTGATAGCCAACCGGAGGCTCGGTCAGCGAAGCACGGGGCGGTTCGCCCGTGAATTTCGCTGTTTCTTCCTTCTTGTTGCCAAACATGGCGTCCCACACACTGCCGGTGCTTGAGCCAAGCTGAGACGGCATCAACTGGTTGCCGAAACCGGACGCCGGGGCGTCATACCCGTTATCAGATTTGGCCGCCTGCTGTTTCCTATTTTTGCCGCGTGCGCCGGGCGCCAATTGATCAGGGCGCAACGGGTTTTGCTCGCGCTCACGCGCGTCACTGATATTGCGATCCTTCTCCATAGCCGCCTCGGCCTTGCGCCGCATGACGTCAGGATCCTTCGGCCATGACGGATTGTTGGTGATCGCCGCATCGCTGCTCTCGGGCGGCGGCAGATCGCGATTCGGCGGAAGGACCAGCGGACCGCGCTCCTGGTAGTTGATGGTGGCTTCGCCGTCGCGCTTGAGGCCAAGCCCTTCCATAATGCCGCGATAAACCTTTTGATCAATCGGCAGTTCGTCATCGGCTGCGCGTGCAGGAGGAGACAGCACCACCACAGCCACGCCAACCACCATGCCAAGGGCGGCGCTCGCGCTGAATACCGTCGAGAGGCGCATTGTGTTCATCCGGAACGGGACCTTTGAACTACCGATTTTTACGACTCTTGCGGCGGATCAGGGCGCTTTTGCGGCGCGGTCCGTTACAAAAGATACATACAACAGGCCAATAACCCCGGCAACGATGGCTACATCGGCCAGGTTGAAAACATACCAGTTGAAGCGCCAATTCGGCGTGTAAATGTGAAAAAACACGAAATCGGCCACCCAGCCGTAGGCGAGGCGGTCGATAGCATTGCCGGCTGCCCCGCCAATGATCAGCCCGAGGGCGAGCGCCGTGAGTCGGTCCTTGGCCCGTGCAAGCCAGATCCAGAGCAACAATACGGCGGCAGCCTTGAACCCCAACAGCACCCATTGGCCGAGCGGTCCCTGGGTCTGAAAGAGGCCGTAACTGATGCCTGTGTTGCGGGTCAGAACGAGGTCGAAAAACGGGCCGAGCCGCACCGGTCCATTGGCAGCAAGATTAAATACAGACAAAAGGTAGAACTTGCTGACTTGGTCGAGAAAGCAAGCAATCACCGCCGCGATAAATCCAAAGCGCGTGAACGGCCCGGTGAGGTAGGCCACGACTTACTCCGCCGCCTTGCGCATGGCTTCCCACTCACGCAGTGCCTGCGCATCGCGTGGCGACACCTCCGGAAACTCCGGATCAGCTCCAATGGTATTGAGGATTTTCCAGGAGCGCGCACATTTTCTGCCTTCGGCGAGATTTGACACGATCGCAACGCCGGTCACATCCGGCAGGCGGAAGGCGTTCGCGGGCCCTTCGTCCTGAACAAGGGTCGCCGCAGATGTGATGCAAACTTCAGCGAGATCGCAATCGACCACGGCTTCATAGAGCTCGGCATTCGAGACGTGAATGATCGGATGCGCCTCCAGCGAGGAACCGATACGCTTTTGCGCGCGCTCGATCTCAAGCGCGCCGGTGACAACCCCGCGCACGATGCGCACCTTGCGCCACTTCTCTGCGAGCTTGTCGTCGCGCCAAGCGGGCGGTACGTCGGGGAAAGTTTCCAAATGCACGGATTTTGCGCCCTCGCCGTAACGCGACTGCCAGGCCTCCTCAGCGGTGAAACAGAGCATTGGCGCGAGCCACGTGACTGTGCAGCGAAACAGATGGTCAACGACGGTCAGACTCGCCTTACGTTTCACCGATGAAATCGGATCGCAATAAAGCGTGTCCTTGCGGATGTCGAAATAAAATGCCGATAGGTCAGAGGTCATGAAACTCGAAAGCGCTGCGAAAATACGCTTGTAGTCAAAGTCGGCATAGGCCTTGCGCACCAACACGTCGAGTTCATGCAGCCGGTGCAGCATCAAGCGTTCGAGCTCCGGCATTCCATCGAACTTGATGCGGTCGTCCTCGTGGAAATGCGCCAGCGAACCCAACATCCAGCGTACCGTGTTGCGCAGCTTGCGATAGGTATCGGCAGTGGTTTTCAGAATCTCCGGGCCAATGCGCAGATCGTCCGCGTAATCCGATGCGCAGACCCACATGCGCAGAATATCGGCACCGGATTGCTTGATGACATCCTGCGGGGCCGTGACGTTGCCGGTCGACTTCGACATCTTGCGACCCTGCTCGTCGAGCACGAAGCCGTGGGTGAGCACCACGTCGAAGGGCGCGCGCCCACGCGTGCCGCAGCTTTCCAAAAGCGACGAGTGGAACCAGCCGCGATGCTGGTCGCTGCCTTCCAGATACATAACCGTGTCTTTGCCGCCGTCGACCTTACGCTTGATACCGGCGAGTGTCGGAAAATGTGTCGCATCCTCGAGAACGAAAGCGTGTGTAGAACCCGAGTCGAACCAGACGTCGAGAATGTCGTCAACTTTCTTCCAACTGTCGTTTGCAAGCTTTCCGAGGAACCGCTCGCGCGCGCCCGGCTTGTACCAGGCATCTGCGCCTTCCTTTCCGAAGGCCTCGACGATGCGCAACTCGACATCCGGATCTTGCAGGATATCGACCGAGCCGTCCGGCTTTTCCTTGACGAACACGGCAATCGGTACGCCCCAGGCGCGCTGGCGCGAGATCACCCAGTCGGGCCGCGACTCGATCATGCCGGTGATGCGGTTTTCGCCGGCGGCGGGGACCCAGCGCGTGACCTTGATGGCTGACACGGCCCGGTGGCGCAGCGTGTCGCCCTTCTTCGCGATATCTTTATCCATCGCGATGAACCACTGCGGCGTATTGCGGAAGATGATCGGCTTCTTCGAACGCCAGCTGTGCGGGTATTGATGCTTCAGCCGGCCACGCGCGATGATGTTGCCGGCCTCGACCAGCGCCTTGATCACCGCCTCGTTGGCATCGCCCTTTTCACCCTTGTCATTGATGACGCGCTTGCCGGTGAAGCCGGGTGCCTGCTCCGTGAATGCGCCATTTTCGTCGACGGTGTAGGGGATGGCCGTTTCGATCTTTGCCGCATCGAGCAAAGATTTCTTGCTCATCCAGATTTCAAAGTCGTCGCGGCCGTGGCCCGGCGCGGTGTGCACAAAACCGGTACCGTCCTCGTCGGTGACGTGGTCACCGTCAAGCAGCGGCACAATGAAATCGTACCCCTTACCGCGAAACGGATGCTTGAGCGTCATGTACTCAAGCGCTTTTGCCGAAGCATCGGCTACTCGTTCGAACGCCGTCACCTTGGCGTGCTTGAAAACGTCACCGGAAAGCTTGTCCGCGACGATGAACTCATCCCCAACCTTCGCCCAATTTTCCGGCGGCGCTTCGGTCACCCGATACAGGCCGTAATTGATCCTTGAGGAAAATGACACGGCGCGGTTGCCAGGCAGCGTCCACGGCGTCGTGGTCCAAATGACCACGGATGCTCTTTTCAGTTTTTGATCATCGGTTTGCGAAACCGGAAACTTCACCCATACCGTATCGCTGGTGTAATCCTCGTACTCAACCTCCGCTTCCGCCAACGCGGTCTTCTCCACCACGCTCCACATCACCGGCTTGGAGCCGCGATACAAAAGACCATTGGCCGCAAACTTCATGAGCTCGCGCGCGATCTGCGCCTCGGCAAAAAAATCCATCGTCGTGTAGGGATGCGCCCAGTCACCCTCGACACCGAGACGCTTGAATTCCTCGCGCTGCACGTTGAGCCAGTGCTCGGCATAGGCGCGGCATTCCTGCCGAAACGCGACCATCGCGGCCGGATCGGAGAGGTTCGGCTTCGCTTTATTCTTGGATCGGTAGTTCTCTTCCTCTATTTTCCACTCGATTGGCAGGCCGTGACAGTCCCAGCCTGGTACGTAGTTGGAATCGAAGCCGAGCATCTGCTGGCTGCGCGTAACCACATCCTTGAGAATCTTGTTCAGCGCGTGCCCGATATGAATGTTGCCATTCGCGTAAGGCGGGCCGTCGTGAAGGATGAATTTCTCGCGTCCCTTGGCGGCATCGCGCAGCTGCCGATAGAGACCGGCTTTCTCCCAGCTCGCGAGAATCTTCGGCTCCTGCTGCGGCAAGCCGGCGCGCATCGGAAAATCCGTCTGCGGCAGGAACAGCGTCTCGGAATAGTCGCGCTCGGGCTTCGACATGGCGGGTTATGTAGCAGGCCGTTTGGTCAAATGTCACCCAACAGCGGGAATGCCTTACCCGCGCGCCTGAGCGCGTCACGGGCCTGGGCCGCATCGGCCATCATGTGGCGCTTAAGGGCATCGATCAATTCGAATTTTTGCTCGTGCCGGATCCAGCCGATGAAGGCGACGTCGATTGTATGTCCGTACAGGTCACCCTCGAAATCAAAGAGAAACACCTCGAGCAATGGCGCACCATCATCGAACATCGGCCGCCGCCCGAAGCTTGCGACACCATCATAGCGCTCGCCTGCAATATCGACGCGCACGGCATAGATACCGTGCTTGAGGCCGCAAGATGGATCGAGCTTGAGATTGGCAGTTGGGAAACCGAGCTCGCGTCCGCGCTTATCGCCGTGAATGACCTCACCAGACACAAACCAGGGCATGTCGAGAAGCTCGGCCGCCTCCACCACCCTACCGGCTGCAAGCGCGGCACGCACCGCGCCCGATGAGACCGGCCTGCCTTCGTCTTCAAGCGGCGGCACGACGTCCACGGAAAACCCGAGACGCGCGCCCTGGTCGGTCAGAAAAGTCGGGGAGCCGGCGCGGTTTTTTCCAAAATGAAAATCGAAGCCGATCGCCGCGCCACCGATGCCGAGCACGCGCGAAAGAATGTTGGCGACAAAATCTTCCGCCGAGGTCGCGGCCAGCGCGGCATCGAATTTCATCACGACGGCGCCATCCAGCCCGCTTGCAGCCAGCAGGCGCAGCTTGCCGGTTTCGCTGGAAAGTTGAAACAGCGGCTCTTGCGGCCGAAGGAACAGCCGTGGATGTGGCGTGAAGGTGAGGGCTGCTGCCTTGCGCCCCAGGGACTTGGCGCGCTTTAGGGCTGCCCCGATCACGGCGCGGTGGCCGCGATGCACGCCGTCGAAATTACCGATCGCCACCACGGCGCCGGCAAGCGGACCGCCGTCGACCCCCTGCGCACCACCCCGCACAACATGGAAGTTTTTCGCTGGCACGTCGGACCTGCTCATCGGATTTCCGGGCGATTACATGAGATAGCGGTCAAGGACGTGCACATTACCTGTGAGGAACATTGCGGACGCGGCTACGGTTACCGCGCCGTTAACAAACTTTCAAATTAACGGGTTATTCAAGGCCCACTGTTAGTTTTCGCCACCTTTCGGGGGAGAGCCCAATGCGGGCGGGATGCACCATGGCTGTCGATCTGACAAAGCCAGTTCTGGTCGTGGACGACTACAACACGATGATTCGCATCATGCACAACCTGCTCAAGCAGCTCGGTTTTGAGCAGGTGGACGACGCCAATGACGGCTCCACCGCACTCGCCAAATTGCGCAAACGCGAATACGGCCTGGTCATCTCGGACTGGAACATGGAGCCGATGACCGGCTTCGCCTTGCTGCAGGAAATGCGATCGGACCCCTCGTTGGCTGAAATTCCCTTCATTATGGTCACGGCGGAATCAAAAACCGAGAACGTGATCGCGGCAAAAAAAGCCGGCGTGTCGAACTATATCGTCAAGCCGTTCAATGCGCAGACGCTCAAGAACAAGATCGACGCCGTGTTCGGCGAAGTCGAAGTCCCGGCACCGGCGGCCTGACGATTACCACCGCAATTCCCGCATCACTGCATTCGGCATAGCGCCGGCGGCGGCGAACGTCGCCGTCAGTGCCGCGCCGTCCGGCCGCTCACGGTTGCCAAGCTCCTCAGCGTGGATGCCCGACGTCACGAACAGAAAGTCGACGCCGGCAGTACGGGCACCTTTGAGATCCGTCCGCACGGAGTCGCCGACGGCGAGCACGCGGCGAGGCGCAATCTTGTGGCCGGCGGCTTCTTCTGCCTTCGCCAGCGCCAGATCGTAGATCGGCCGGTAGGGTTTGCCGGCGTAAAGCACTTCGCCGCCCATGTTCGCATAAAGATCGGCAATTGCACCTGCGCAATAGACGAGTGTCGGCCCGCGCTCGACCACGACATCCGGATTGCCGCAGACCATGAACAGCTTCCGTTTCAACATCGCTTCAAGGCGCAGGCGATAATCTTCCGGCGCCTCGGTGTCATCGTCCTCCAGCCCCGTGCAAACCACATAATCGGCGGTTTCCGGCGGCGCGAATTGCACATTGAGCCCCCGGAAAATTGCGGCATCGCGTTCGGGGCCGAGGTGATACACCGTCTGGCCACGCCGCGCCTCAACCACACTGCGTGTCACGTCACCCGAAGAGACGATGGCATCATATGTTTCGCGTGGAACATGAAATTTCTCGAGCTGCCGCGCGACAATGTCATTCGGCCGCGGTGCATTGGTGATAAGCACCACGACGGCGCCACGCGCGCGCGTGCGCATCAACGCGTCACAGGCGGGCGGAGTTGCCACGATCCCGTTGTGGATGACGCCCCAGACGTCGCACAGGAGCGCATCATAGTTGGGCGCAAGCTCCGAAAATTTGGAAATCAGTGGCGGCGAGGCGGCGGTCATAAAAAACATTCTCCGTCATTGCGCGGAATGAGCGAACCCGCAATGACGCAGCGAAGGTATCGCATCGATTGCCGAAAGGAAGTCGTCAGCTCGCCGCCAGCAACGGGCTCGGTGCATCTTCCGGCCCGGTATTTGCAGCGTCCGCAAGCGAGCCCTGGAGGGCCTCTGCCCGCACCGGCCGCGGCGGCGAGAACAAGAAGCCCTGGCCGAAACGAACGTCATAATCGAGGAGATCGACTACCGTCATTTCGTTTTCGATCCGCTCGGCAATCAGGTCGATGCCCGAACGCGCCAGCAAATCTGCGAGATCCTCCGGATCGATATCGCCATGCACGCCAGGGACTTTGTTCAGCAGGAGTTTGGCGGGCACTTTCAGGAAGCGAAAGGAGCGGTCGGCGAGCTGCTTCGGCTCCATATGCAAGTCCGTGAGGTGGTCCATGGAAAACCGGAAGCCACGCTGGGCAAGCGCCGCCAGGCTTTCATTTTCGATCGGACCAAACGAACGATAGGCCTCTTGCGTGAATTCAAACATCAGCGACGACGCCAGCGCGCGATTGGCGTCCATGAAATCCAGGAACTGCCGGAACATCAACGCATCGGTGAGGGTCGAAGCGCTGAGATTGCAGAACAGGCCGACGTCTCGGCTTTTCATTAGCAAACGACGCGTCACCTGCACGCAGCGAAACACCGCGAGGTTATCGATCTTCGGCATGAGGCCGACGCTCTCGGCAACGTCAATAAAGTCGACAGCCGGGATGACATCACCAGCGTCCGTGCGCAAACGCGACATTGCTTCGTAGTAGCGGACCTTTCGCTGCGGAAGCGTGACGATCGGCTGCAAATAAAGGTCGATTCGGTTCCCATCGGCAGCTTTGGAAATCAGGTCGGCAATACTCTCGCGCGAGAGTCCGCGGAATCGTTCAATGTTGGTGACCGGGCTGTTTTCACCGAGCCCAGGCGTCACTTCCGCCGGTCGCGCGACGTCAGGCTTCGATGCACTGACCTGCGTACGCGCCGCCAAAGCACCTTGCTTCTGCAATGCAGTCGCGTGGGCGGCAACCGTTTCGGCAATCTGCTTCACCAAGCTACCGAGCTCGCCGATTTCAGTGGCCAAGGGATCCGACGCCGGACGCGCCCGATGTGCGGGCGATGCAATTTTGACCTCGGCTGCATTCAGGCGGCGCGATATTTCCGCCACCTGCCGCGCAAGATCCGCGGTACCCCGCGAGAGATCTGCGATCTGGTCGCCAAGGTCGGCGCGATCGCGCAGGCGAGTGCTAACCGTGTTGAAGAGAGCCATGCCGGTAAGAGCCGCCAATGCAACAATCGCTGACGTGCTGGCGCCGACATTGAAGCCAAGATACAGCACCGCGCCGACGGAGGCGGCGATGAGCATGACGCAAACCGCAATAAAGATGGCGCTGATGCGACGCATGCGCTTGTCCTGGGCCCTCCCCCAGCCGGCACGAAGCCGCCTGTGCGACTGATTCGCGCGGCCGGACAATAATGTCCAATACGGCACGGCTCCGCGCAACTCGAACTCCTGCTATGGTACCGGGAATTCGTCTGTTATTCGCAGGAACTTAAGTCCATTGTGGATCGCGAAGCCGATGCCGGCGTCCCGCCAATTTCCCGTTCTGGCCTGGATCGCCGCCGCCCCCGGGCGCGCTTTGGCAGCGATCCTGCTGCTGCACGCGGCGGTGTGGACGGCCCTTCCGACGCTTCTTTATCCCAATTTGCCGCTCGATCTGATCGAGGCCCTCACCTACGGGCGGGAATGGCAACTGGGCTACGACAAGCTGCCACCGCTGCCCTGGTGGCTGGTCGAAATCACCTACCGGCTCGTCGGCCACGACTTCGCATATTATCTGCTGGCCCAATTGGCCGTCGTCGCTGCGCTATGGCTGATCTGGCTGACCGCCCGGCCGCTGGCCGGCCCCCTAGGCGCGCTGGCTGCCGTTCTGATTGTCGACGGCTTGCACTATCTCAACTACACGTCCGCCAAGTTCAATCACGACGTCATCCAGCTGCCGTTCTGGGCATTGGCCGGGTTCGCATTCCATCGCGCATTGCGAGGTGGGGCGATCGCGCACTGGCTGTTGCTTGGCCTGGCGATTGGCATGTCGCTTTGGGCGAAATATTTTGTGCTGGTGCTCGCGGCCCCGCTCGCACTGTTCGTCCTGTTTGACCGCGATGCACGTAAAGCACTTGCGACGCCCGGCCCCTATATCGCGGCGGCGACCGCGCTCATCACGATGGCGCCGCATCTCGTTTGGCTCGTCCAGAACGATTTCTTGCCCTTCACCTATGCTGAGCATCGTGCCGTGCCTTCGCGCGGGCTGATCGGCCATATCTGGCATCCGCTACAGTTTGCGATCGGTCAGGCCTTTTTCCTCATTCCATCGTTGCTCATCGCACTGCCACTCTGGTTCCCCCGACGGGGCACGGACGCACGGCCGACAACCGCATTCGACTTACGCATTGTGGCCTGTCTCGCATTCGGGCCGATGGCGACGGTGCTCGCCATGTCGGCGATCAGCGGACGCGGAACGGTGGCGATGTGGGGCTATCCGCTGTGGCTTTTTCTCGGGTTATGGCTGGTGCTGGCCACACGCTACGTTTTCGACGAAGCACGGCTTATGCGCATGCTCTGCATTTGGGCCGTTGTGTTCGTAGGCCTCGCGCTGGCATTCATTGCGAATTACGGTGTGCTGCCAAACTACGATCACCGCTACCGCGCGGTTTTCTTCCCTGGCCGTGAGTTAGGGCAGGAACTATCGCGACGCTATCGCGCCGTCACGGGACGCCCGATCGATTACGTGATCGGCACCATGTGGGACGGCGGCAACATTGCCCACTACGCGCCAAATCACCCGCGCGTCCTGATCGATGGCAAGCCCGATCGGGCGCCATGGATCGATCTAGCTGATCTGCGTACGAAAGGCGCACTGGTCGTGTGGACCGTGGGCGATCTCACCGTGGTGCCGCCGGAATTTCGCTCTATTGCAGCAGAAGCGGCCGTACAGCCGCCGTTCTTGCTGCATTATTTGCGAGGGGATTCGAGCCTCAACGTCGGCTGGGCTATTCTTCAACCAAGGCCGTCCTATGCCCTGGCCCCGCTTAAGCCACCGCCTTGATGATGCGGGCAAGCTTGTCGAACATCTCTCCAATCTGATTTTCGGTCACGATCAACGGCGGGCTGAGCGCCAATGTATCGCCGACCGCACGGAACATCACATCGTATTCAAAAAAGCCCAGCTCCAGCGCTTCCATGCCGCGCCTGCCGACACCATCCGGCTTGCTCGCCAGATCGATGCCGACCGTCAGGCCGACCGGACGAATGTCGAGGACATTGGGCAAGCCTTTGAGTGCCATGGCAGCTTGCGCCCACACACCTTCAAGCTTGCGCGCGCGTTCGAACAGTCCTTCCTCGCGATAGAGGTCGAGTGTAGCGAGACCGGCCGCGCAGGCCAGCGGATGCGCCGAGTACGTATAGCCGTGGAAAAGCTCGATGACGTGTTCGGGGCCTTTCATGAAGGCGTCATAGACGCCCTTTCGCACAAGGACGCCACCCATCGGCACGGAGCCTGACGTGATGCCTTTTGCAAACGTGATCATGTCGGGGACGACGCCATAGCGTTCGGCGGCAAACGCATAACCCAGGCGGCCAAAGCCTGTGATCACTTCGTCGAAGATCAAAAGAATTCCATGATTGTCGCAGATCGCGCGCAGCCTTTCGAGATAGCCTTTGGGTGGTGCCAACACACCGGTCGACGCCGCGACAGGTTCAACGATCACGGCCGCGATCGTTGAAGCATCGTGCAGCGCGACGAGACGGTCGAGGTCGTCGGCCAGATGCGCGCCCCATTCGGGTTCACCAATCGTGAAGGCCTGCTTCTCCCGATTGTAGGTCATCTGCAAATGATCGACGCCGGCAAACAGCGCACCGAATTGCTTGCGATTGTTGACGATGCCGCCAACGGCGATGCCACCGAAGCCGACACCGTGATAGCCGCGTTCGCGCCCGATCAACCGCACGCGTGAGCCGTTGCCACGCACGCCGTGAAAGGCGAGCGCGATCTTGAGCGCCGTGTCGACGGCTTCCGAGCCTGAATTGCAGAAAAACACGTGGTCGAGATCGCCGGGCGCGAGCGCGGCCACGCGGCTGGCCAGTTCGAACGCCTTGGGATGGCTAAACTGGAAAGCCGGTGCGTAATCGAGCGTGGCAGCTTCGCGCTGGATCGCTTCCACGATGGGGGCGCGGTTATGGCCCGCATTGGTGCACCAAAGCCCGGCCGAACCGTCGATCAGCCGCCGTCCATCGCTGGTGATGTAGTGCATATCCTTGGCGCCGACGACGAGCCGTGGCCGCTTCTTGAAGGCGCGGTTAGCCGTAAACGGCATCCAATAGGGTTCTAGATCGTTGGGAAGACCGATTTTTGCCTGCGCCTGGGCTTGTGCCATGACCTGCTACCGTTTGGGCCGCTCTGTGCCCGGCCTTGTACCGGGCTTCTGCGGCTTGTCCATTTTACACATAAAGACGTGGATGGTCGGGACAAGCCCGGCCAACCCTGTTTACAGCGTTGCCGTAACGCGCGTGTCTGATATGTAGACCGCAAATGGCCGACAAGCCCAGCAAGCCGCAAAAGCTCAAAGCCCGCCTCCCGCGCGGGCTCACCGACCGCGGCCCGGCCGAAATCGCCGCCACCCGCCACATGGTGGAAGCGATCCGCGTGGTCTTCGAACGTTACGGTTTTGAACCGATGGAAACACCGGCCATCGAATACACCGACGCCCTCGGCAAGTTCCTGCCCGACCAGGACCGGCCGAACGAAGGCGTGTTCTCATTCCAGGACGACGACGAGCAGTGGCTCTCGCTGCGCTACGACCTGACCGCGCCGCTCGCGCGTTACGTCGCGGAGAATTTTCAGAATCTCGCGATGCCATACCGCTCGTATCGTTTCGGCTGGGTGTTCCGCAATGAAAAGCCCGGACCGGGACGCTTTCGCCAGTTCATGCAATTCGATGCCGACACCGTCGGCGCGGCGTCGCTCGCCGCCGATGCCGAGATGTGCATGCTCGCGGCCGACACGATGGAAGCGCTCGGCATTCCGCGCGGCCAATATGTGGTGAAGGTGAACAATAGAAAGGTACTCGACGGTATCATGGAGGCCGTCGATCTCGGCGGCGACGCAAACGCTGCAACGCGAATGGCAGTCCTGCGCGCTATCGACAAACTTGACCGATTGGGACTAGACGCGGTCCAACAGTTACTTGGCCCCGGCCGTAAAGACGAATCCGGCGATTTTACAAAAGGGGCCGGACTAAACAATCTTCAGATCACCCGGATTATCAATTTCACTGGGTGGGGTGAAAGCGGGTCAGGTTCTAAAAGCCTCGCATCGGCCAACGAAGTGACGATTGCGAATTTCGAATCTGCAATTGACGGAAACGCGTTGGGCGCGCAAGGCGTAAGCGAGCTTACTGCTATTAGAGATTTGGTTGCAGCTGCAGGTTATGACGATGGGAGAGTGGTAATCGATCCCTCCGTCGTCCGCGGGCTCGAGTACTACACCGGTCCCGTCTATGAAGTAGAACTCACCTTCGAAATCAAGGACGAGAAAGGCCGGCCCGTGCGCTTCGGCTCGGTTGGCGGCGGCGGACGCTACGACGGCCTCGTGTCTCGTTTCCGTGGGGAGCCGGTTCCGGCGACGGGCTTTTCCATCGGCGTCTCGCGCTTGCAGGCGGCGCTGACCGCGCTCGGCAAACTGGGCGAGAAACCGGCTTCCGGTCCTGTCGTGGTGACCGTATTCGATCGCGATCGTATCGCCGACTATCAACGCATGGTGGCGGCGCTGCGTGCGGCGAATATCCGCTCGGAGCTTTATCTCGGTAACCCGAAGAACAACATCGGCACGCAACTCAAATATGCCGACAAACGCGGCTCTCCTTGCGCCATCATCCAGGGCGACGACGAGAAGGCGCGCGGCGAGGTCCAGATCAAGGATCTGATCCTCGGCGCAGCGCTCGCCGGAACCAAGGACCGCGAGGAATACTTGAAGAAACAGGCCGAGGCCCAGTTCGCAGCTAAGGAAGCCGAACTGGTCGAGGCCGTCCGCAAACTGCTCGCGCGGCACAAATTGGCTTAACGGCGCAAAAGCCGTCGTGGCCGGGCCTGTCCCGGCATGACAGAGGAGCGACTGGCGCAGCCCTTGCATATCTTCGTGTAACAGCGGTGACACGATGCGCCTTCTGACCGTACGCCACGCGACCACCTACCGTTATGGGCGGATGGTGACCTTCGGCCAGCACAGGCTGATGCTGCGTCCGCGCGACAGCCACGACCTTCGGCTGGTCGGCGCGGAACTGACTTTATCGCCGCCCGGCAATGTGCGTTGGATGCACGATGTGTTCGGCAATTCCGTCGCGCTGGTGGATTTCCAGGCGGCGGGCGAAATGCTCTCGATCGCCAGCACGCTGCGTATCGAGCGCTACGGCGCCGAAGGCCTGCAATTCCCGATCGCGCCGGAGGCGGAATTTTATCCATTCATCTATTCGAGCAGCGACCGCGTCGACCTCGGCCGCCTGCTCGAGCAGCATTACCCTGACCCCGACAACACGCTGGCGCGCTGGGCAGACAGTTTTGTTACCAGCCGGCCGATGCCCACCCGGCAGCTGCTCGCCAATATGAACGCCGCGCTCAAGCCAGTGATTACGTATTCCGAGCGTCACGAACAGGGCACGCAATCGCCGACCGAAACCTTGCAGACCAAGAGCGGCGCCTGCCGTGACTTCGCCATGGTATTCATCGAGGCGGCGCGATACCTCGGCTTCGGCGCGCGTTTCGTCAGCGGTTATCTCTACGATCCCGCGCTCGACCGTGCGGACAAGCAAGGCCAAGCCGCCACCCACGCCTGGGCGGAAGTCTATCTTCCCGGCGCCGGCTGGATCGAATACGACCCGACCGACGTGCTGATCGCCGGCGAAAATCTGATCCGTGTTGCTGTCACCAGAGACCCGTCGCAAGCAATTCCAATATCCGGGAGTTTCAACGGCAGCCCCGCGGATTTTCTCGGCATGTCGGTTGAAGTGACGGTCACTGCACAAACGTAGCCGGCGTGACGATCGCCAAGCGCTGATCACACGGTGACGATGTCGCCGTCCACCCGGTAGCCGTCATACGCATCGAGGCTGTAGCCGAGCATTTGTTCGACGGCATCGAAACTGTCGATGATCGACACGTAGTCGATAACCTTTTCATCGCGAAACTGGATGAAATGCGCGATGCGGTAACTGATGGCGCGGCCACCCTCGCGCTTGGTCGCGGTAAGCCGGCCGAGCACCGCGGCGCGATCGCCATCGACAAGCATTGTCGTCGCGACGAAACGACGACCCGACAACAGCGTCGGGATCTCCCGCACCATCAATTTCATGACGACGTCCTTGCCGACGCGCCGGCCACAGAAAGGCAGGATGTCGACCGGACCGCTGATGGTCCAGACCACGTCGTCGTCGAGGAAGGTCTCGAGCGCATCCATGTCACGGATCGACAAGGCGTGATAAAACGCCTCAACGACCGCTCGCGGCACAGGATTGCTCATCGGTTACGCCTCCAGCGACAGTGAACAGAGGTTGTATTGAAATTCCCTTACCCGTATCGCGACAGGCCGTAAGAGCCCTGTAATCCGGCTGTCTTTGGCCGCTGCCGCCAGACGCCGCACAAAATTTGTTAACGACGACAAACATTTGTCGGTCCTGGCCGTTAAGGCCAGCGGGCAAAGCTCGTCGAATCCTTAAGAACGCCATGCTAAATGGCCCCGCATAAACCCAGAATTTTCGGCTGTTCGAGACACGGATGAACGCGAGCGCACCAACGCAGGGTAAGGACACACGGGCGGAAACGCTCGTCGCGTCCTATGAGCGCGCCGGTTACGCCCGCGTTGCGCCCGCTATGCTGCAACCTGCAGAGCCGTTCCTCGATCTCTCGGGCGAAGAAATCCGCAGGCGAATGTATTTGACGACCGCGCCGGACGGCGACGAATTCTGTCTGCGTCCAGATCTCACTATTCCCGTCTCTCGCGACTATCTTGCTTCGCCTCGTAGCGGAAAACCGACAGGCTACTGCTATCTCGGGCCAGTGTTCCGGCACCGCAGCGACGCGCCGGCGGAATTCCTGCAAGCCGGCATCGAATCCTTCGGACGGCCGGATAAAGCGGCAGCCGATGCCGAGATGCTGTCGCTCGGCCTTGAAGCTACCGCACATTATGGTGTCGCTACGCCCGACATTCAGATCGGCGACGTCGCCTTGTTCGCAAGTCTTGTTGCCGGACTCGATCTGCCTCCGGCCTGGAAGCGGCGCCTTATCAAAGATTTCAACCGCAAGACCAACCTTGCGCAGGACCTCGAGCGACTCACGCTCGGCGGCAACAACGCACGTCCTGAATATCAGGGCGTGCTCGCGGCTCTTGCCGGCTCCGACCCGAAAGCTGCGCGCGCCCTCGTTACGGACTTGCTGTCGATTGCCGGCATCAACGCCGTCGGAGGACGCTCGGTTGGCGAGATCGCAGATCGATTCCTTGAACAATCCGCGCTCGGCGCCAGCACCAAATTGCCGCGCGACGTGCGTGGGCTGGTCGAGCGCTTCCTTGCCATTCAAGGCGATCCGGACGAAGCAGCCGCATCGCTCCGTGCTCTGGCGAGCGAGGCCAACATGACGCCTGCTCTCGCGCCCGCACTCGACCATTTCGAGAGCCGCACGGGATTCCTGGAGGCGCGCGGCGTGGATGTGAAACGCGTGCGCTTCTCAACGGCTTTCGGTCGCGGCTTCGACTACTACACAGGGCTGGTCTTTGAACTGACAGATCCCCAGCGCACCGGTGATCCGCTGGTTGCCGGCGGGCGCTACGATGAATTGCTCGCACGGCTTGGTTCGTCTGACCCGATCCCGGCTGTGGGTTTCGCGGTGTGGATCGAACGGCTAGCGGTCTACGGAGGCGCATCATGACCGCGCCTCTTGTCCTCGCTGTTCCGGCCAAGGGCCGACTGCAGGAAAACGCAGAAGCTTTTTTTGCCCGCGCCGGCCTAACGCTGATCAAGCCGCGCGGTGCACGCGATTATCGCGGCGCGATTGCCGGACTGGATGGCGTCGAAATCGCTTATCTATCGGCATCCGAAATCACCAGCCAGCTCGCAGCGGGCGCCGTCCATCTCGGCGTGACCGGCGAAGACCTGGTTCGCGAGATGATACCCGACGTCGACAAACGCGTCGTGCTGATCGAGGGCCTCGGCTTCGGCTTCGCCAACGTTGTTGTGGCCGTGCCGCAGGCCTGGATCGACGTTCGCACCATGGCGGATATCGACGACGTCGCGACAGGATTTCGTCAGAACCACGACCGCAAAATGCGGGTGGCAACAAAATATATGAATCTCACGCGCGACTTTTTCTCGTCGCACGGCGTCATCGACTATCGCATCGTCGAAAGCTCAGGCGCGACTGAAGGGGCCCCTGCCGCAGGCACCGCCGAGATGATCGTCGACATCACGACGAGCGGGGCGACGCTCGCTGCCAATGGGCTCAAAGTCGTCGAGGATGGCACCATCCTGCGGTCGCAAGCGAACCTCGTCGCATCCCGCGGTGCGGCTTGGGAGAAAAATGAGCGGGACCTTGCGCGCGTTATCCTCGACAGGGTCGCGGCGCAGGCGCGCGCGCGAGCGTTTCGCGAGGTAAGAACACGCTTTGCAGCCGGCACCGATATGCTGGTCGAAAATGCCAAGCTGAAATTCAACATCGAAACGCCGTTCGGCGGCCCTAGCTCATCGGGCATGCTGATCCTGCACTGTCCGCCCGATCAGGTGTATGCGCTCACCAGCTTCCTGCGCGAAAATGGCGCCGAGGCAGTCGCGGTCGCCGATCTCGACTACGTATTTTCGCGCGATAATCCTCTGTACGCCAAGCTTGAGGCTGGCCTCACCACTTAACCTTTACTCGACCTTGATGTTGGCGGCTTTGATCATCGGCCACCATTTTTTCACTTCGGCTTGTTGGTAGGCACCAAGCGCTTCCGGCGTTTGCTTTTCGCGGGGCGGAATGTCCAGGCCCGCCTCCTCCATCCGCTTGCGGACCGCAGAATCAGCGAGGGCTTCGACGATCGCGGCGTTGAGCTTGCTAACGACGTCTTTTGGCGTTCCCTTCGGGACCCAGACGCCGGACCATAATTCGACGTGGAAACCCGGAAGACCGGCTTCGTCGACGGTTGGAATATCCGGAGCGGCGGCGAGTCGTTTCTCGGAGGTGACAGCATAGGCGCGGATTTTGCCGGCCTTCACCTGTGCCAAAGAATTGGATGCCTGGTCGACAATCAGATCAATCTGTCCCGCAACGAGATCGAGCAATGCGGGGCCGGTGCCACGATAAGGGACGAATTGCAATTTGGCGCCGATCAGCTGCCCGAAATACACGCCGGAAAAATGCGCGCCAGAACCGACACCGGCAGTTCCTGAGGTTGCCTTGCCGTCTTGCGCTTTGATCCAGGAGATCAATTCCTTCAGGTTTTTCGCCGGGATATCGTTTTTGGAAACGACCATCATCGGATTGCTTGCGATCAGCGCGACAGGCTCAAGATCCTTCACCAAATCGAAATTCAAGGGATAGATGGCGCCATTGACCACATGCGTTCCGAGATGGCCGATGCTGAGCGTGTAGCCATCCGGAGCCGCGTGCACCGCGCGGCCAACGCCGATCGTTCCACCCGCCCCGGTTACGTCTTCGACAATGATCGGCTGGCCGAGAGATTGACGCATGCGGTCGCCGAGAATGCGCGCCAGTGCGTCTGTTGGACCTCCGGCTGCGAAAGGAACGATGATGGTGATCGGTCTCGAGGGATAGTTTTCCGCTTTAGCCAGCACCGCTCCGGCCAGCGCGAAAACTATGACGGCCATGACCATTTTTTTCATTGAATCCTCCCGGCGGCGTTTTTAATCGCCTTGGAAAAATCATCGGCTCATAGCGCCGCAAAATCAATCGGTTTGTGGCGATCGAGCGTGCGGCGCATTGGCGGCAAAGGATACTTCAAGCCACTCGCGCAATTGAAAAGCAGGACCTGATCCGTGCGTTTCACACGGCCGTCTGCAAGACTTTGCTTGTAAGCTGCATAGGTAGCTGCACCTTCCGGGCACAGCAGAAAACCCTCCTCCCGCGCCATTTCATCGAGCGCAGCACTGATCGCATCGTCCGCCACCGCGATTGCGAAGCCGCCGCTTTCACGCACGGCACGGAGAATAAGAAAGTCGCCGATGGCCTGCGGCACGCGAATGCCGGAGGCAATGGTATGGGCGTTTTCCCACCGGGGCGCATGCTCTTCGCCGGCCTCGAAAGCCTTTACCATTGGTGCACAACCGGCCGCCTGCACAGCGACCATGCGCGGGCGTTTTTTGCCGATAAATCCGATCGCTTCGAGCTCAGCGAATGCCTTCCACATGCCGATGAGTCCCGTGCCCCCGCCCGTCGGATAAAAGATGACGTCAGGTACTTGCCAGCCGAGCTGCTCGGCGAGCTCCAGGCCCATGGTTTTCTTGCCTTCGATCCGATACGGCTCCTTCAGCGTCGAGGTATCGAACCAGCCGACCTTGGCCTTGCCTTCACCGACAATCTTCCCGCAATCGTCGATCAGGCCATTAACACGATAAACGGTCGCGCCCTGCAGCGCGATTTCACTGACATTCACCTCCGGCGTATCTTCCGGACAAAAGATGGTGGTCTTGATTCCGGCGCGCGTAGCGTAGGCGGCAAGCGCCGCGCCGGCATTACCGTTCGTCGGCATTGCCATGTGCTTGATGCCGAGCGCCTTAGCCATCGACACGGCCATTACCAAGCCGCGCGCTTTGAATGAACCGGTCGGAAGCCGTCCTTCGTCTTTCACCAGGATGTCGCCGCCGCCCAGAGTTCGCGACAGCCGCGGCATTTGCACGATCGGCGTCATCACCTCGCCCAAGCTGACGATGTCCTCAACTTTGCGAACCGGCAGCAATTCGCGATAGCGCCAAAGATCAGGGGGGCGCGTTGCAAGCGCTTCTTTGGTCAGCGCCTTGCGCACTCCCGCCAGATCGTAACGCACCAACAGCGGCTTGCCGGCGCGCGAGAGGTTATGCACCTGATCCGCCTCGTAGCGCTCGCCGGTCATCGCGCACTCGAGATGCGTGACAAAACTCGGAAGCTTGGCTGTCAAATTGTCGTCGTGCTGCATGGTCGTGCCCAGTTTACTGCACAGGCGATCGTCAATCGGCGTCGCCGCGCGGCCCGTGCGCACGGAACACCACAAAGTGGGAAAGTGAAAAGTTGACTGCAAAGCTTACCAGGATCGAGGCCAGCTTCGCCGGCAAAACCGGCACAAAATACGAAAGTGCAACCAGCGTCGTGGTGCTCGCAACCATGCCGGCCACCCCTGATGCCGCGAATGCTGCGTAGTCGCGCCACCGCAGGATCCGTCCCGACTCCGGGCCGAATGTGAAAAGAGAATTCAATGTGTAGGAGAAAGTCACCGCCACGAGCCAGGCCACGACGTTGGCGGACACCAGCGGCCAATGCAAAAACGTGACGGTCGTCCAGAAAACGCTGAAATCGACGGCCGTATTAACAACACCGACCAGCGCAAAGCTGGCCGCTTTCATTGCGATGGCGCGCTCATGCCAAGCCGCGGTGAGACGGTCGAGGATACTCTGGAGGGGCGCCGGAATCATCGTCCACTTTCGATTAGCACGGCAAACCAAGCCCCGGTAGGCCGGGACGCGACAGCGCCGCCCTGGTGCGGTATAGATCGCCGACGAGAACGGCTCGACAGGTTAAAGATGGCGGCGAAACCGACCAAGGCAGGCACCCGCACACGATCATCATCGTCTGCGCCGACAATGTCGATTGTCGTGCCGCTGTTCAATGAAGCCAAGGGACTACCGGGGCTGCATGAGCGCATCGCCGAGGTCGCACGTTACCTGGAGAACAAGCGCGGATTGACCGTTGAAGTCATCTACGTTGACGACGGCAGCAGCGATGGCACGAGCGACGTCGCCAAATCCTTGCCAGCCATACCGGTCGACATCCAGGTCGTAACACTGTCGCGCAACTTCGGAAAGGAAGCGGCGCTTTTGGCCGGCCTTGATCATGCGCGCCCCGGCGCGGTGATTTTCATGGATGGCGATGGCCAGCATCCCCCGGATCTGATCGAAACTTTGGTCGCGCGCTGGCTCGACGACGGCTACGACGTCGTTTTCACCGCCAAGGCGCATCGTGAAAATGAATCCTGGGGACGCCGGACAGGCGTCCGGTGGTTTTACGCGCTGCTTAACTGGGGATCGCGCCACAAAATTCCGGAAGATGCCGGGGACTTCCGCTTGCTGTCGGCGCGCGCGGCCGCAGCGCTGCGGCTAATGCCGGAGCGCAACCGCTTTTTCAAAGGATTGTCGAGCTGGATCGGCTTTCGCCAGATCCGCGTCGATTACGAACCCGCAACGCGCAAGCATGGCAAAACCACCTGGAATATTTGGAGCCTCGTTGGCCTGTCGATCGAAGGGCTCACGTCGTTCTCGGTCGCGCCGCTGCGCGTCGCCAGCATGCTCGGTGTCCTGCTCGCCGTGACCGCGCTCTTCTTTGGCAGCTGGATCGTGCTTCAGACTCTCCTCTACGGCCAGGACGTGCCGGGCTATCCCTCGCTGGTGGTCAGCGTCATGGTCATCGGCGGCGTTCAGCTCATTCTCATCGGCGTGCTGGGCGAATATGTTGGCAAGTTGCTGTCCGAGGTCAAAGCGCGGCCGGTCTATTTCGTCGCCGACCACAGCGTGAAGCGTGCGAGTAGATCGGCCAAAGTACGGCCGATCACGTCGCGCGCAGCCGAATAAGCACAATCACATGCAAACGGCTCGTCGCCGTATATGGTTGTGCGCAGACGATTACGGGATTTCTCCAGGCGTCAACGCCGCGATCCGCGAACTGATCCTGCGGAGACGCATCAATGCCACTTCGGTCATGGTGGCAACGCCCCACTTTAATAGTGATGAAGTCGCCGCGCTCGATACGCTCAATTCAGGCGAAAAGCGCGCAGCGATCGGCTTGCATGTCACGCTGACGGGGCCATTCGCGCCGATCAGCGCGGATTTTGCGCCGCTGCGGAATGGTCAATTTTTACCGCTCAACGACATGTTGCGGACTGCTATCGCACGCCGTCTACAACCAGAACGGCTGGTGATCGAAATCGCGACACAGCTTCAAACTTTTATCGATGCCTTTGGCCGGCCTCCGGATTTTCTCGATGGTCACCAGCACGTCCATCTCTTTCCGCAGGTGCGCGACGCCTTTCTCAAGGTTGTCTCGGAAGGCGCGCCGCGTGCCTGGGCGCGGCAATGCGGCCGCGCGCGCATGGCGCGTCGCCTGAATGACCGCAAGGCGCTAACACTCGACCTTTTGAGTCTGGGTTTTCGCGGCAAGGCCAGACGACTGGGAGTGACCGTCAACGCCGCTTTTGCTGGAACGTATACTTTCAACGCAAAGGCGAAATTCGACAGGATCTTTCCGCGCTTCCTGTCTGGCCTGCCCGATGGCGGGCTGATCATGTGTCATCCGGGGTTCGTCGACTCAGAGCTTGAGGCAATCGACTCGCTCACGACGCTCCGCGAACAGGAATTTGCTTTTTTTAATTCCGATACTTTTCCGAAATTGCTGGCCGACCACGGCATCGCGTTGGTACGAGCAGATTTTCGCGACAGCGCCTGAATTGCTTACAGCACGACGACTTTGGTGCCGACCTTGACGCGATCATACAGATCGATGACGTCGACATTCCGCATGCGAATGCAGCCCGATGACACGTTCTGGCCGATTGTCCATGGCTCATTCGACCCGTGGATTCGGTAGAGCGTCGATCCAAGATACATTGCGCGCGCTCCGAGCGGATTGTTCGGGCCGCCGGCAACAAAATGCGGCAGATAGGGCTGCCGTCTCACCATTTCGTCGGGCGGCACCCAATCCGGCCATTCCTTCTTTCCCGAGATAGCGTGCTGGCCTGACCAGGTGAATCCAGGACGGCCAACGCCAATGCCGTAACGCATTGCCCGCCCCTCACCCTCGACCAGGTAAAGAAAATGGTTCGGCGTATCGATGACGATCGTGCCCGGCGCTTCCTTTCCATCATACGGAACCTCCTGCCGCAAATAGCGCGGGTCCATCCGGCCATCCGACATCTGCTGCTGCTCGAGCCTGGGATCGACCGGCGATGAGTTCGCGTAAGTGGCTGGCGGTGGACCGTACCATTGCTGCGACCCGCGCCGAGGCTGCTGACCGGAGTCGCCGAAGATGAATTCGATGAACCCTCCACCGTAGCTGGATGGAGGCTGCGCGCCGGCCACCACCATTGGCGGCGTCTCAGGCACAGGCTCGGGCGGCGCGAGAGAGAGGGGCTGCGCAGCCGCAAAGCTGGACCAACAAACAACTGCAAGCCCTGGCACGAACAAACGCCGCATGGGTACACCTAACAAGTTCGACGATTTCACTCTGCCCTGAGTTAAAAGCCAAACGCACACCGAATGGTAAATCGCCGTAAACCACGATCCGACATGGTAAACGAGCGGTTTCCAGATGGGTTTCTACGCCTTCTCCTGTGCACGCAAACGCGGCGTTAAACCTGCCTCGCTAAGAACATTCACCGGCATGCGTGGGACCAGAAACGTGCAGCGCAAGGTATTTCGTATCGAGCAAATGGCCAGGGGCGGTCGCGACACTTACCGCGCTGCCCACCAATTTGCTGGCGAGCCAAGCCGGCCGGCGGAACCGCGCCCATCGAAAGAGCGGCCACTTGCGGCCATCCATGACGACATCGCTCACATCAGGCGCGAGCTATCGTTGCTTATCAACGATGGCAATGATCGCCGCATGGCACGTGCAGCGGGCGAACTCGCCGCTGCGGTCGAGGGCATGGAAACGGCCACGCAAAAGATTCTGGCGTCGACCGAAATTGTCGACGATTGCGCGCGGACCCTCGCCTCGGCGTTGACCGACGACTATCACCATGGGCTGACACAGGATGTGCAGGACCATGTCGTTCGCATCTACGAAGCGTGCAATTTTCAAGACCTGTCAGGTCAGCGCATCGGCAAAGTCATCGAGATGTTGATGATGCTCGAAGAGCGGCTGGTAGCCACGATCGAGCGCTACAACGCCGGCGAACCGGTGCAGACGCCCTCATCCAACAATGACCTCATCAACGGTCCCCGGCTCGATGGCGCGAGCGGCCACGCAAGCCAGCAGGACATCGATGCGATGTTCGCCTAGCTCGGCCGGCGGATTGCGATAAAGCAGATCAGTGCGACAGTCGCGAATGCGGCGGCCAGCGCCAATGCCGCCGAGTTTGAAGTGCGCTCGATGACAAACGCCATCACCAATGGCGCGGCCGATTGTACCAACAGAAACGGGCCCGCAAGGCGGCCGATCAAATGGCCGTAGCTGGATGCCCCAAAAAGCGCCAGCGGTACCGCGCCGCGCGTTATCGTGACAAGCCCGTTAGCGCCGCCAAACATCAACGCAAAGGCTGCCGCCGTTCCGATCGACACGCCCAAAAACGCAAGCATGACGAAAGCGCACAACAAACTGCTGAGTGCAAACCGGACCACCCATAATGGATGCAGGTTGCGACCGAAAGCGAATTCGATCAACCGCGCGCCGACTTGTGCGGGCCCAAATAGAGCGCCTATCCAGACGACGGTGCCCGCGTCAATTCCGGTGCGCGCGAAAATTGCCAGCAGATGCGCCGAAAGTCCGGATGGTACGAATGCATATGACGCGAATGCCGATGCCACCAGAATGAACGGCAACCCGTAAGGCGGGAGGACTTTGACCGGCGCTGCGATTTCACCTTGCCGTGGCACATCAGCTTCGTAACGGCTGCGTGGGAGTGCAACGGCATGTAATGGGGCGGCGATGCAGACCAAAAGCGCCGCATAAATGAGGTAAGTCCCCTGCCAGCCCACACGGTCGATCAGAAAATGTGTCGCGGGCCAGCTGACTGTCGAAGCAAAACCACCTGCCAAAGTCAGCGCCGTGATCGGTCTGCGCGCACCAATTCCAAATATCCGTCCGAGCGTGGCGAAAGCTGAATTGTAAAGGTTCGCCGCCATCGCAACGCCGAGCACCATCCAGACTGCGTAATAAGCAATCGGATGCGTGGCATACACGATAAGAAACAAACCGAGCCCGCCGATCAGTGAGCCGATGGTCATCACAACATGGCCGCCGAAACGATCGATCGAACGACCAACAAATGGCGAACCCAGGCCGGCGACCAAAAGCCCGACCGAAAAACCTCCCATGGTGAACGAGATTGACCAGTGACGCTCTGACGCAATCAACGGCACCATCAACACTGGCGTGTAAAAGATGGTGCCCCAGGACAGAATCTGGGTAATGCCAAGCACCGGCACGGCGCGCCAAGGCCCATGGATGAAGTCGCGCAGGTCGGTCATGACGCAGCCGGTGGAGACGCCGATTTATCTACCTCTAGCACGCCGACGCGTATGCGTATGCGCTCACTCGTGCTGAGAGCGGCGGGTCATCACTGCGCAGGCTTTGGCGGTGGCGGCGTCGTTCGCGGTTTTGGCTTGGCTGCCGGCCGCTTGGCACCTTCTCCGCCGCACCGGACGTAAACCATCGTGCCGTACCGGCCCTGCACTTCGGAATCCACCCAGCGCAAAATCATTATGCGGCCGTTGAAGGTGAGCACTTCTCGATCCTGCGCACTGCCGGGTTCGGTGTCGGCCGGGCCGATAAATGTTTTTCCGCCGGGCGCTCCCTTCAGCCGCAGTTCAGTCGGTGTCGCCTCATCGGCAAGGTGCATCATGACTCCGCCATTGGGCCCGAGCACAATGACATAAGGCTGCTTGCAGCCACCTGCGGCCGCTTGCTCGGTGCGCGCGCGGTCTTCGTCCTTGTGATAGGCCGCGAGCCCCCAACGTCCGACGATATCCTGCGGCGGGAATGCCGGAGGCAGCGTCGGCACGACCGCCGGCGCAGAGGGCTGGTCGAGTTGCGGCCCTGTCGCGCAAGCTGACAGCCCAAGCGCGAAAACGGCGAGGACCATTGCGGTCGACAGAGTGGGACGATTTGGGTGGTTCATTCCGGCTCCTTGCGCGTGCAGCCCTGCGACTTTGGAGGGCAACCGCGAACAGCGCAAGCGGGGTTTGGGTGAAGAACCTCGAGATTTGGCCGCCGCCTCACCTTGACACTACGCCACAGAGGCAATATTTCCCGGTTAGCGATTGGCACTCCTTTGCTGAGAGTGCTAAACGACTGAAAAGCCAACACTTTCTGTTTCACAAGACGCGCATTAGCGCCAAGAGGGAGCCCATGGCCAAGACCAACTTTCGTCCTCTACACGACCGGGTCGTCGTGCGCCGTATCACCGCCGACGAGAAGACCAAAGGCGGCATCATCATTCCCGACACCGCCCAGGAGAAGCCCCAGGAAGGTCAAGTGATTGCAGTTGGCCCTGGCAGCCGTGACGAGGCCGGAAAGCTTATTCCCGTCGACATCAAGTCCGGTGATCGGGTGCTGTTCGGCAAGTGGTCGGGAACCGAAGTCAAATTGGACGGCGAAGAACTCCTGATCATGAAGGAGTCCGACATCATGGGCGTGATCGCCTGATATCTCATCCGAATTCAATGGAGTAATTTGAAATGGCTGCCAAAGACGTAAAATTTGCCGGCGATGCCCGCGACCGCATGCTTCGGGGCGTCGACATTCTTGCAAACGCCGTGAAGGTGACGCTCGGCCCGAAAGGCCGCAACGTCGTGCTCGATAAATCCTTCGGCGCTCCGCGCATCACCAAAGATGGTGTGACGGTCGCGAAGGAAATCGAACTTGAAGACAAGTTCGAGAACATGGGTGCGCAGATGGTGCGCGAAGTCGCCCAAAAAACGAATGATCTGGCGGGCGACGGCACCACCACGGCCACTGTGCTCGCACAAGCGATCGTGAAAGAGGGTGCAAAGTCCGTCGCGGCCGGCATGAACCCGATGGATCTCAAGCGCGGCATCGACATCGCGGTCATCGCGGTGGTCAAGGACCTCGAGAAGCGCGCGAAGAAGGTGAGTTCCTCGGCGGAGGTTGCTCAGGTCGGCACCGTGTCGGCCAATGGCGACTCCAATATCGGCGGCATGATCGCCAAGGCGATGCAGAAGGTCGGTAACGAGGGCGTCATCACTGTCGAAGAAGCCAAGGCGATGGAGACCGAGGTTGAGATCGTCGAAGGCATGCAGTTCGACCGCGGATACATCTCCCCGTATTTCATCACCAACGCCGAGAAGATGCTCGCCGAGCTCGAGGATGCGTACATCCTTCTGCACGAGAAGAAACTCTCGGGCCTGCAGTCTATGCTTCCTGTCCTGGAAGCCGTGGTGCAGTCCGGCAAGCCGCTGATCATCATTGCCGAGGACGTCGAGGGCGAAGCGATTGCCACGTTGGTGGTCAACAAGCTCCGCGGCGGCCTGAAAGTCGCAGCCGTGAAGGCTCCCGGCTTTGGCGATCGCCGAAAGGCTATGCTTGAGGACATTGCTATCCTCACCGGTGGCCAGCTGATCTCCGAAGATCTCGGGATCAAGCTCGAGAACGTCACCACGGCCATGCTCGGCCGCGCGAAGAAAGTCATCATCGAAAAGGAAAAGACGACCATCGTGCACGGCGCCGGCAAAAAGCCGGACATCGAAGCCCGGGTGCAGCAGATCAAGGCGCAAATCGAGGAAACCACCTCTGATTACGACCGCGAAAAGCTGCAGGAACGTCTTGCCAAGCTCGCCGGCGGGGTCGCGGTGATCCGTGTTGGCGGCGCTACGGAAATCGAAGTGAAAGAAAAGAAGGATCGCGTCGAGGACGCCCTCAATGCAACCCGCGCAGCGGTCGAAGAAGGTATCGTACCGGGCGGCGGCGTTGCGTTATTGCGTGCCAAGAAGGCGGTTGGTCGCATCCACGACGAGAATTCGGACGTACAGGCCGGCATCAACATCGTGCTCAAGGCACTTGAGGCGCCGATCCGCCAGATCGCGGAAAATGCCGGTGTGGAAGGCTCGATCGTTGTCGGCAAGATCATGGACGAGAAGTCGGAGACCTACGGCTTCGATGCCCAGACCGAGAAATATGTCGACATGGTCGAAGCGGGCATTATCGATCCGGCCAAAGTCGTGCGTACTGCGCTGCAAGACGCCGGCTCTGTTGCGGGCCTGCTGGTCACCACAGAGGCGATGGTTGCCGAACTTCCGAAGGAGCCGGCGCCTGCGATGCCGCCAGGTGGCGGAATGGGCTTCTAAGCCTTCGCGACCCTAAAATACGGAGGGCGCGGCAAAAGCCGCGCCCTTTTCATTTTTCGTGCCACCCGAGGATCAGTGATCGCTGAGCCGGAATTTCAGGGTCTTGGGGCCCTCCAGCACGATGCCCTCGCCTTCCCGGCGCCAGCCAGTGACCTGGTTCAGGTCAGCCAGCATTTCCTCGTCTGCTTGCGCGCGTTCCGGTGTGCATTGCCCGGCGCTCATCATCTCAGGCATGCCATCCGGCAGTGGAGCTGCCTCGACCTTGATCGCCATATCCGAGACCTCGATATGCGCCGGCACCGTCCGACACCAGAGATCGATTTGAGCATTGCCGTTCGGTTCGACGTTTAGCATGGGCATTCGTTTGCCTGGCCGCATCGGTGCGGCGTCAAGCAAAAGGTCTTGGTCGAACGGGAACTGTTCAGCAGCGATCGTCGGAGCGCATATCAGCAACAGCAGGAGTGCGGCGAAGAGGCCGTGTTCCAAAGTATGACGCATCGATGATCTCAACTTTATTTGCGGGTGCGTTTGGCCGGCTTCTTGCCGGACTCCAGCTTCGAAAGCAACGCTTGCGCCGTACGCAACAGGCGCTCATCCCGTCCCCGCGCTCCGATAAGCTGGAGGCCCAGCGGAAGGTCGCCCTCGCCAGTCAGCACCGGTAAATTCAAAGCCGGCAATCCGGTTAAGGTCCACAGCGAGCAGAATACCGGATCACCCGTACCTGTATTGGCCAGCGGTGCAACGCCCCGTGCCGATAGCGTAATAATAGCATCCGCAATTTGCTCAAAAATTGCTGTCATCGCGTCGGCGTATCGGCGAGCGTCGCGCACAGCGGCCAAATATTCGGGCGCCGTCACCTTGCGGCCTTCGGCAATGAGGTCACGGAACTGCTTGCTAACCTCACCGCCTTTGTCGACGAACGTACCAAGATTGAACGCCATGTCGGCGGCCATGATCGCACGCAGTCCGTCCCAGGCTTTACTGAAATCATTGGGTAGATCGACAGGCGTAGCGCCTAGTTCCTTCGCGCATTCCTCCATAGCCGTCTTTGTGCCGGGGTCGGCCTTGTCCCACATTGGCGTGCGCACGAATGCAAAACTTGGCGGGATCGGCGGCGGTTCATGTAAGCCGCCGCGGAAGTTCGGCGCTGCGTAAGGACGACTATCCGGATCGGCGGGATCCCCACCAGCCAAGACGTCAAGAATCAGCGCAAGATCATCGAGCGAGCGGGCAAATGCGCCGACGTGGTCGAGCGTTCGCGAAAGTGTCAGCGCTCCCGCCCGAGAGATCAGCCCGTGGCTCGGTTTAACACCGAAGACCCCGCAGAACGCCGCCGGACGGATCATCGAGCCATTGGTTTGCGAGCCGATGGCAAGCGGCACCATTCCGGCGGCTACCGCGGCAGCCGAGCCCGATGACGAACCGCCCGGAGTGCGTTGAACATCGTGGGGATTTCGGGTCTTCCCGGGATGGAAATACGCAAACTCGGTCGTCACCGTCTTGCCGATGATGACTGCGCCTGCCTCACGGAGTTTCCGAACTGCCGTGGCATCAACGCCTGGCCGGCGGCCTGCAAAGATCGGCGTGCCACATTCGGTTGGATAGTCGGCGGTGTCGAAGATGTCTTTGATGCCGACCGGAATGCCGTGCAGCGGGCCAATTCGGCCGCCATCCAACCTGATGCGATCGAGCTCCCGCGCCTGTTTTAGCGCATGCTCAGGATCGAGGTGGGCGAAGGCATGGACCTCGCTTTCAACCGCCGCGATCTGGTCCAGGCATGCGCCAGTGTAATCCTCAGCCGAGATCGCTCCGCGCGCGATTTCGGATGCAGCTTCTGTTGCAGTCAGTGCGGTTATGTCGGGTTGAGGCAAGTTGCAGCTTTCTAATGGAAGAGGCGCGCCAATGAAAACATTATTGACGCGCCTCGTTCAATATCCATCCGTCTCAGCCCCCGCCGTACAGATAATTGGGCAGCCACAAGGTCATGCCGGGCCAGAAATACATGATGACCATACAAACGATCACGATGATCATATACGGCATCATGCCAGCGAAAATCTGGTTGAGCGTCACGTGCTTGGGCGCAACGCCCTTGAGATAGAACGCCGACATCGCCACTGGCGGCGACAGGAACGCGGCCTGAAGATTTACGAACACCAATGTGCCCCACAAAATCGGGTCGATGTTGAAGTGCTTGAGCATGGGCAGGAAGATCGGAACGAAGATGATGATGATCTCCGTCCACTCCAGCGGCCAGCCCAACACAAAGATGATCGCCTGTGACAAAAGCATGAACGAGATTGGCGACATATTGAGGGAGAGCACCCATCCCTCGAGCAACGCCTGCCCGCCGAGAATCGCGAACACCCCCGAAAACAGCGCCGAGCCCACAAACAGCCAGCACACCATGGCGGTGGTCTTCGCTGTGAGGAACACCGCTTCTTTGGTGCGCTTCCAGTCAAGCGTCCGCGCCTGAATGGCCAGCAAAAACGCGCCGGCGGCGCCTACGGCCGCGGATTCGGTCGCCGTCGTGATACCAAACAGGATCACCGCCAAAACGACCACGGTGAGAATGCCGAGCGGCATCGTCGACGAGGTCAGCAGCCTGATAATCTGCATCCGCTCGGCGCCGAACTTCGCGTAATGGCGAAACTGCATCAGCGCGCAGACGGCGGCGATGCCCCAGAACCACCAGTAAAAGCTTGCGTCAGGCCCTTCTGCTGAGGGCGCAGCATTTCCGGTCGCGAGACCGGGTGTTCCGAGCTGCTGCACACCGCTTACCGCGACTTCGGCCCCGGCCTGCTGATGAATGACGACGTACCACCAAATCGTATAGAGCGTGCCGGCAACCATGAGGAATGGCACGAGCGCGTAGCCAAAGTTTGAAAGCAGCATCCCGTAGGTGACGCGCTTGCCGTCGTTATCGATCTGAAGTGCCTTTGCTGGCGATATCAGCGCCTTGATCAGTGCGACGAAGACGTTTTGCGAATAGGCCGCTTGGAATTTCGGCAGCCAATCCGGAATCGGTACCTTCGTTTGATCCTCGGGCAACGGCGGGGCAATTTTCGGATTAATCATCGCCCAGCCGACGATGTAGACAAGGTACAGGAAGGACAGAAAAAACCCGGGAAACATCGCCGCCGCATAGAGCTTCACGATCGACTGACCGGCGACCGCCGCATAGACGATGATCATCACCGACGGCGGAATGAGAATCCCGAGCGTGCCGCCCGCAGTGATGACACCAGAAGCGAGTTTTACGTCATAACCGGCGCGCAGCATCGGGTTGAACGCGATGACGCCCATCAGCACCACCACCGCGCCCACCAGGCCGCTGGCGATGCCCCAGAACGTGCACACGATCAACGTGGCGACGGCGAGCGAAGCCGGCACTTTGCGGAATGCGAGCTGGATCGAGTAAAACATCTTGTCGACCAGCGCGCCGCGTTCCATCACGTAACCCATTAAGACGAATAACGGGATCGAGATCAGAACGTCGTTCGTCATCGCGCCATAAGTGCGCTCGACAATCAAATCGAATACGCGGTTGTCGAACCACGGATGCGAAGCGTCATAAAAAGCGATGTAGCCGAAGAACATCCCCAGGCCCATCAGCGTAAAGGCGGTGGGGAATCCCATCATGATCACAATCACGATGAGTGTGAGCATCAACAGCCCGAGTGCTGGATCGCTCATGTGTTCATATCTCCGCCCATGCCGCGCTGACGCGCGATCTCGTCGATCCGCTGGGCGCCCTCAATCGCGATCTTGCGCGACTCCTCATCGACATATTCGCTGTTAGCGAGTTGTTCTTCGATCACATCGATTTCGGCAACGTCGTGCAGGCGGCTGGGCCATTCACCGGTCTTGAGGCAAACGACGCATCGCACGATTTCCGCAATGCCCTGCAATAAAATCAGCGCACCAGCGACCGGAATGACGGTCTTGAATTGATAGACCGGCGGGCCGTTCGCAGTCACATTGGAATGCTCATTGATGTGCCAAGAGATCGAAGCGTAATCGTACCCGGCGTAGATCAACGCAGAGACGCCCGGCAGAAAAAACACCACGTACAGCACGATATCGAGCGAGGCTTGCATTCGCGGTCGCATCGAACTGTAGAGGAAGTCGCCGCGGACATGGGCGTTCTGCGCCAACGTGTACGCACCGCAAAGCATGAACAGCGTGCCGTACAACATATTGTCGAGATCGAAGATCCATGCCGTCGGCATGTTCATGATGTAGCGCTTGAAGACTTCAACACAGACGACGCTCATCAGCACGACGATCAGCCAGGCCGCGGCCTTGCCGACCCACGTACTAATGCCATCGATGGTGTGCAGAACGCTTTGAACGTTCATTGATAGCGGCCCCGAATGCGACACGGTTTAGGAAGAACAAAGCACCATCCCGTCCCCTCGGAATGGTGCTTTGCCAGTTCAAGTGCCGTTAGATCGGCAGCTTTCCTTTTGGTCCAAAGTAGTGATCGAACGCCATCTTGCGCGGCGTGATGTAATCCTGCTCCCATTGCGTCGCCCTTTTTGCGAAAGCGAGCTGCGACGCGATGATCTCCTTAAAGAGCGGATTGGTGCCCATGTATTTCTTGGTGATCTCGTCGTAGAGATCGAGTTGAGCCGACAGGATCGAATCCGGCGTTTTGTAGAATTTCACCTTATCCGTGGTCTGCAGTGTGATGTAATCCTGCGAGTTACGGTCGATCGCCTTCCACATCATGTCCTGAGAGCAGGCTTCCACTGCACCTTCGATGATTGCCTTGAGCTTCGGCGGCAAGCTGTTGAACTTCGTCTTGTTGAAGCTGATCTCCAGCTGCTCGGAGTTCTGGTGATAGCTCTGCAACATGCAAACTTTCGACACGTCGGCGAGGCCGAGTGTGCGATCCGACGAAGCATTGTTAAATTCGGCTGCGTCGAGCAGGCCACGGTCCATCGCCGAAGAGATTTCGCCACCCGGGAGCGCGTTCACTGCGGCGCCCATGGCTGTGAAGAGGTCAATGGAAATACCGACGGTGCGGTATTTCAGCCCCTTGAAGTCATCCGGGCTTTGCATTGGCTTCTTGAACCAGCCGAGCGGCTGCGAGTAGAGCGGCGCGTAAGGGAAAGAAACGACGTCGGCGCCGATCGTCGCAAAGATTTTCTCGAGCAATTGCTTGCCACCGCCGTATTTGTGCCAGGCGAGAAGCATGTTGGCATCCATGGCGTAGCCCGGGCCCGAGCCCCACAGCGCCAGCGCGGTGTTCTTACCGTAGTGATACACGAGCACACCATGACCACCGTCGAGCACGCCCTTCGACACTGCGTCGAGCAAGCCGAAGGCTGGCACCACCGCGCCGGCCGGGAGCACCTCGATCTTGAGGTCGCCGCCGGTCATGTCGTTGACACGCTTGCCGAAGTCGAGCGCGTATTCGTGGAAGATGTCCTTCGACGGCCACGTGCTCTGGAAACGCATGTTTATCGGGCCTTGGGCCTTGACGACCGTCGGTGCGACCACTGCGGCGCTGGCCATAGCCGCGCCGGCCAGGAATTTGCGGCGACTCCCCATAGAAGATTGTCTGTGCTTGCTCATTTGTACCCTCCCTAAGGTGTTTTTCGGCTGCTCTGTTTATTGAGCTTTATGAAGGACTAACACCGACACCCTAGTCATTAGTCTGTAATTATTTTAAAGCCGCGACAAGCCAGAAATAGGCCTTGAAGCGCGGTTCCAAAACGCCAAAAAGTTGGGCAAAGCGCCCCGGTCACATTAAACAGGCGCCATCGTACAATTGAAAAACCAAGCGTCCGGCCGCCTTGGGCCGCACCAACGATGGCCGCGTGTCCGCCATAGTCATTGTGTCCCTAGCTGTTCGATTTGCCCGACAAGGCGCGTGTCACCCGCAACAGGAGACCTCACGTGAGAGGCATTTTCTCGACGCTCGCCATCGTTTGGCGAATTGCCAGCCCCTACTTTTATTCGGAGGACCGTTGGGCAGGACGCATATTGCTGGCAGCAGTCGTCTTGATCGAGCTGTCGATTGTCGGGATCAATGTGCTGCTCAATTCGTGGAACAACACGTTTTACAATGCGCTCCAGGACAAAAATTGGGACGCATTCGTCTATCAACTCGCCTACTTCTGCGTCCTTGCTACGATTTTTATCTTGCTCGCCGTTTACCAGCTATATCTCAATCAATGGCTGCAGATCCGCTGGCGCCGCTGGCTGACGCAAACTTATCTCGATCACTGGCTGAGCAGCGCCAACCATTACCGTATGCAGCTGCTCGGCGACGCAGCCGATAACCCCGACCAGCGCATCGCCGAGGACGTTAAGCAATTCATCGATGCCGGGCCGACGGGAATTGGCCTTTTGCCGATCGGACTGGGCTTGCTGAATTCGGTTGTCACACTGGGGTCCTTTGCCGTGATCCTGTGGAATTTGTCGGGAACAGCCCCCCTGCAAATCTTCGGCAAAACCTGGGCGATTCCGGGCTATCTCTTCTGGGCGGCGCTGATCTACGCGATCATCGGCACTGCCCTCACACATTTGGTCGGACGCGCCCTTACGGCACTCAACTATCAGCAGCAAAGGTATGAAGCTGATTTTCGCTTCAACCTCATGCGTGTTCGTGAAAACTCGGAACAGATCGCGCTGCTCGATGGCGAACCGGCGGAGCGCGACCAGTTGCTGATGCGGTTCACAAATGTTGTGACCAATTGGCTCGCAATCATGTCGCGGCAAAAGAAGCTCACATTCCTGACCGCGGGTTATGGGCAGATATCCTCGGTATTTCCATTTATCGTGGTAAGCCCCGCTTATTTCGCCGGCGCGATCCAGCTCGGCGGCTTGATGCAGACCGCCTCAGCGTTTGGCAGCGTGCAGGGCGCACTCTCATTTTTCATCAACGTCTACCGGCAACTTGCCGAATGGCGCGCGGTCGTCGAAAGGCTCGCGGGTTTTGACGAGTCAATCGCGGCAGCAAAAGCGGCCGCAAATTCACCACCGATCATTGCACTTACGCCCGGCGATGCGAGCGCCGTCACGTTCAAGGATCTGACCATCGGTTTGCCGAATGGCGTACCGCTCGTTACCGCCGACAACATCTCGATCAAGCCCGGCGAACGTGTGCTCGTGAACGGTCCTTCGGGCGCGGGAAAGTCGACGCTGTTCCGCGCACTGGCCGGCGTTTGGCCCTTTGGCAAAGGCACGATCGCAGTGCCGAAAAATGCCCGTGTGATGATCATGCCGCAACGCCCATACTTTCCAATTGCGCCACTTGCCGCGGCTGTCGCCTATCCCGCCGAGCCGGGTCACTTTGATGCCGGCAAGGTCGCAGAGTTGATCACGGCCGTTGGTCTGCCGGCGCTCGCAGCACGCATCGAGGAGGAAGCGCATTGGAACCGGATGCTCTCGCTTGGCGAGCAGCAGCGATTAGGAATTGCGCGCGCGCTGCTCTGCGCTCCTGATTTCCTGTTCCTGGATGAAGCGACCGCATCACTCGATGAGCCGGCAGAAGCCGCGCTCTATAAATTGCTTGCGCAAAAACTCCCGAAAACCACCATCGTTTCGATCGGCCACCGGGCAACATTGGCGGCTTTCCATCAGCGCCGTCTTGCGTTCAGTCGCGATGGCGACCACTACACCGTGCGAGAAGCAAATCTAGCATCAGCCGAATGAACGAGGCGCGACGCGCCTAAAAAGAGAAAGGGCGGCGACCGATCGCGCGGCCGCCGCCCAATCCGGGCAGATTTAGTTTACGTCAGTCTACTTCAGGCTGCCGAGCGTCAAGTCTGCCGACAGCTTCGCAATGAAGGTCGCACCGCACCAGCTCGAGCCAGGGCCAAAGTTGATGTTGGTCTGGTTGTTGATGCCGGTCGCAGTCGGATCGCTGGTGAAGGCGTTGCAGTCACCCTTGTTCATGTCCGTATCGCTGTAACGGAGATCGAGGGTGAACACCTTCCAGGTCAAACCAAACCCGACGTTCCAGGTGTTGTAGTCCTTGTAGCTGATGCCATTCGGGCTGTTCACGAGGCAGCCGCTTCCGGCCGATCCCGCCAAGCATGCATAGAACGCGTCGCTGGTGCCGAGCCACTGACGGCCGAACTCACCCGACACGTACCAGCCGAACGGACCAAGGGCCATTTTGTCTGGCGCCACGTACTTGACGGTACCGGACAGATATTCGCCCTGAGCGCCCGTATTCAGGAAGTTCGGCGAATAGTAGAAGTTTGCGCCGAAGGTCCAGTCGGTCCAGGTGTAGGCGACCTTGCCGTAGACTTCGTAGAAGCTTGCGACTGCCTTGGCTACGTTGCCGCTGGGAAGCTCTACGCCGAAGCAGGCCGGGTCGACGCCCGGGGTGACCGCGTAGCAGTTTCCACCCGGGTAGTAGTAGTACCAAAAGCCGAAGTCGAAGGCGACCGGACCGAAGGTCGGGCGAATGCCGCCGTAGAAGTCAATTTCTGCCGCCGCGTTGTTGGCGAACTTGATGCTCTCACCAGAAAGACCGGCATAGAGCTGGATGTTTGATGTGACGTTGAAGCGCGGCTCAAAATAGGCCGCGACCGACGGCTTGTGACCGGATTGAGTCACGCCGCGAAACACGTAGTCGTTCATAATCGCCGCACCGAAGGCGATATCCCATGGGCTCGGCGGAGGAGCCGGAGCCACCTTGGGAGCTTTCGCCGGCAGGTCTGCCGCAAAGGCGGGCAACGCGGCCGAAACCGCAAGTGCCGCGACAACCGACAACACAACTTTCTTCATCGAGTCTGCCCCTTTATTTCGATCGGTCCGAGGGCCGGGCCGATCCCCATTTGCCTGCCACCCCGCTTACAGAGCCGTAGATTTCCCCGGCTGCGATCGACCTGTAAGCGCTTTGACGTGCATTACTCGCGAATTTAGACCTGTGACAGCCGGTCGCGGCAAGCCAAAAACGGTGGCAATTGCCGCCTTTTTAGGCGAATTCGGCTTCTACTGACAGATAGTCGGACGCTGTTGCGTGAATGTCACAAATTGGCGCCAGGAGACGGCTTTTTGCCCCCGTTCACGGCTTTGGAGCAGCCCATCCGCGAGGGTTTTCCACAACCTGGCGACGCAGACGGGCGCCTGAATGGCCCCGATTCTGGCCTAAGCCGCAGCCTTTTTGCGATTGGCTTCGAGCCGCGAGTCGACCAGCGCGACGATTGCGTCGATCACGGGGTTGCTCAGGCCCTTCTGCTTGGCGATCAGCTGCACAAGCTTGTCGGCGCGTTCGATATTCGGCGCGCCGTTCTGTAGTGCACGTGCGGCGGAAGCCGGACGTGTCAGACTCTGGGCGGCCGCAGCGTATTTTTCGAATGGCACCAAGTCGCTCGGTGCGGCGCCGAGTTTCACGCAGAGGTCGAACACGAAATTATAAACCGAACGCGACTCCTCGATGTTGGAATGCACTGCTTCTTGCGCGGTGCGCATCCCGTCTTTGGTGATGCAGCGGTAATTTCCCGCCAGCAGCATCGACCATTTGGCAAGCGGCACGAAAATCGAATCGTGCACCCGTAATTTCACCGGCAGTTCGATCTTGCCCTCCGGCGTATCGAAGCGCACGGCATCGATGTCTTTCTCGAGCTGGCGCAGAATGGCGGTGTGAATGTCGTTGTCGAACTTCGCGACCTTGAAGTTCGTCGGCAGCGTCACTTGCAGCACATTGACCTTCTCCTCGGGCGGGCGGATCGCCTGCGGATCGGGGCTGCACAACGTCAGCAGGCCAGGCTCGAAATTGTCCCACACCGTCGGATCGGTATAAGCGGGCTTGAGTGCATCGTAGTTGAGACCGGGAATACGTTTCACGTAGGGAAGCGGCGGCATGTTCATGATCGACATGCACGGCACTTTCGATTTCGCCACGGCGTCGAGCAACTCGCGTACGCCAGGCGAGCGGTATTGCGGCTCCTGCATCGCGAGGCCGACGAGATCGTAGTCCTTCGGGTTCACGCCCGCAGCGCCGCCCGCGGTAACTTTCCCCGGCAGTTTGCGCGAGTTGATTTCGATTTGATCCTTGCGGCCTTTCACCGGCATCCGCACGCGAAAGCCTTCCGCGTTGATCAGGTCAGCTTCCGCCGGCAGGCAGACCAGATGGACGGAATGACCGCCGAACAGGATCTTGGAGGCGAGCAGCGATCCATAGGACGCGCCCATGATTAGAATTTTATACGTTGCCGGCATTGCGGCCTCCCTTATCGTTTATTCGTGAAAATCCCAAAGACTTCCGGCCCTTAAGGCCGTCATCTCATTGGTCGCATGCTATGCGGCCCGTCTTGTTGATGCAATCGGGGTCGCGCGTATTGGCTTTCGCGCCAAGCCAACGCTCCGCCGCCCGTATTCTTTGCTGGCGCCGGGTCCGCCGTCGTCTGACACGATGCGGGGATTAACCCGCATCGGTATTTCCTGCGCTGCTCCCGGAAGAATCCGAGGGCGCGCGGGACGCCAAAGGTCCTGATGGACCCACGGGCCTCGACGCCTCGCGACATCGAGGCTTGTCGAAGTCCTGTGCCCGCCTTCGCTCTCGCGAGCTTCGGCGCGGCAAGCCGCAAGTCCGCCAGATCCAAAGGCGTCCCGCGCGCGGTGTTTATAGGTTTGCTCCACGCTCTCCCCGGTGGTCGTTCCTTTCATGTCGCGTTTGCCTGTTGAGGCGCCACCGCGACGAAAGCCACCGTATGAAGCCCTGGCCATTTGGCCGGCGATCTTTCTGACCGTCCGCCGGCCGGTCGGCCGTCAGCGGGGCTTCGGCGTGCGGCAGGCACGCCGGGATCAAGCGCGGCTTGGACCGCCGGGTGGGAAATCCGCGCCGCATCTCCGACGCTCCCAGACCGGCCACCGCTCCCCGCCCCGCGTCTGGAGACGCTGATCAGACACCCCTCGGTAACGAGGCGGGATGAATAGGATTATAGTCTATCTAGGAATATAGTCAAGAGGCGGCTTTGTGCCGTCGTCCGGGGCGGGCATGAGCGAGGTCCGGGATTATTACTCTCCGCCCGTCATGCCCGGCCTTGTGCCGGGCATCCACGGCTTTCTGCGAGACAGCGACCGAAGACGTGGATGGCCGGGACGAGCCCGGCCATGACGCCTGTGTGCAGGCAGACAACTGCTGCGGCGTATGGGTCCCCGCCTTCGCGGGGACGACGGCTCCATCAGCCAGCCGCGGCTCTTTCGCTCGCGAACGCAGCGAGTGGATCGGGCACCGGCCCACCGGTCGCCCAGTCGAGAAGCTCGACGGTATGCACCACCGGGATATCGGTGCCCGCACCAATTTGCGTGATGCAGCCAATATTGCCGGCGGCAATGACGTCCGGCTTGACCAGTTCGATATTGGCGACCTTGCGTTCGCGCAATTGTTTCGCGAGAGCCGGCTGGAGAATGTTGTAAGTGCCCGCCGAGCCGCAGCACAAATGGGCTTCCGGCACGTCTTTGACCGTGAAGCCGGCATTGCCGAGCAATTCCTTCGGCTCGCGGACCACTTTCTGCCCGTGCTGCAGCGAACAGGCCGAATGATAAGCGACGGTCAGCGGCAGGGGCGCTGCGGCGTCCGCAAGATCCAGCGTTGCCAGAAACTCTGTGATGTCGCGAGCGCGCGCCGACACACGGGCCGCTTTCGCAGCATGAGTCAGATCGTTGCGGAACATAAACCCGTAATCCTTGATGGTCGTACCGCAGCCGGACACGGTGACCAAAATCGCGTCGAGCCCATCTCCTTCAAGTTCACGAATCCACGCATCGATATTATTGCGCGCCTGTGACATTGCCTCGTCCTCGCGACCCATATGGTGGACGAGCGAGCCACAGCAGGCTTCGCCGGCGGCAACCACCACTTCGATGCCATGCCGGTTGAGGATACGGATCGCCGCTTCGTTGGTAGAAGGAGCGAGCACAGGATTGATGCAGCCATACAATAACGCGACGCGACCGCGGCGTGCGCCTTCTGCCGGATACACCTTGCCGGCGCGATCGATAGGCGGTGCGGGCTTGCGGTGCGGCGTGAGCCTGAGCATCGCCGCCATCCGGTGCAAGCCGAACAGATCCAAAATCGGCGCCAGTGGCCGCGCGATCAATCCGGCGACGACAGCGAGACGAAACAGACCCGGGCTGACCAGAACGCGCGCCAGCAGTCCGCGCAACGCGCGATCGGTCAGCGGGCGCTTGTAAGTCTTTTCGATGTGATCGCGAGCATGGTCGACGAGATGCATGTAATGCACACCGGACGGACAAGTGGTCATACAGGCCAGGCAAGAGAGGCAGCGGTCGATATGCTTGACCACCTCGCGCGTCGCCGGCTTGTCCTGCTCGAGCATCTCCTTGATCAGGTAGATGCGGCCACGCGGTGAATTGAGTTCATCGCCGAGCAGCACGTACGTTGGACAGGTCGCGGTACAAAATCCGCAATGCACACAGGCGCGCAGAATTTTCTCCGAGGATGCGACCTGCGGATCGAGCAGCTGCGTGATGGAGAAGGAGGTTTGCATTGATTACATCGTCTAACCTGGCGCCGTCAAATGGCCGGGCTGTCGTCCCGGCCAATCCACGCCGTGAGGGCCGGATACACTCCGAAGACGTCGATGCACTCGCGACATAGGCGTGCGAAAGCCCGCCTTCGCGGGACGACTAGCGCGGGCTGACGACGTTGACGAATACCGTCACCATCACACCCCTGCCCACATGCGGCCGGGATTGAGCACGCCTTTCGGGTCGAAGCTCTCCTTCACGCGTTTGGCCAAAGCGCTTGAAGCCGGATCCTCCGAAGTGAAAACATCAACGGCGGCGCGCACCGCGGCCGGCGCGCGAATAAGCGTCGCATGTCCCCCGACCGCGGCAACCGCCTTACGGATCGCGGCTGCATCCGGCTCGTCGGCGAAAGGCATCGCCACCCAAATAAGACCGCCGGCCCAGTCATAAAACATCTGCGCTGCCGGCGTGATTGCGGCGGCGATCTCGTGGCCGCGGCTGGGAGGAACCGAAATACGCCACAGCGGGCGGGCCCGCGTTGCCTCACCGGCGAACGGCTTGACGTGCCGAATGCTCTGCCAGAGCGCACGTGAATTCTTGTCGTCGAGCACCGCCACCGGACCGTAGCTTTTCATCAGCGCGGCGAGCGCTGCTTTGCGATGCGCGACCGAGGGTGCGAAGCCTTCCAGCCGGAACACCGTCGAGGCCTCCGGGCGTGGCAATCCGTCGAACCAGGAGGCCACGTGATCGGGCAGATGTGCTGCGCCTGAGACGTCGCACGAGGAACCCATCGCGGCGCACATTGTTGCGCATGCACGCGCATCGTCGAGACCTGCAACCAGCACGGTGGCCTCGTTTTCGGCTTTGGGCAGAACCTTAACCGTGACGTCGGTCATGGCGCCGAGCGTGCCCCAGGACCCGGCGAATACTTTGCAAAGATCGTAGCCCGTGACGTTCTTCACCACGCGACCGCCGGACTTGATGGTCTCGGCACGGCCGGTGACCGCGGTCACGCCCAGAAAATGATCGCGCGCCGCGCCGGATTTGATGCGACGCGGACCGGACAAGATTGGCGGCGATGGCGCCGCCGAGCGTGCCGCGGTTCGCTTCCCCGCCGAGCAGTGGCCCGTAATCCATCGGTTCGAAAGCGAGCTCCTGATTATTTTTTTCAAGCAAGGCTTCGATCTCGGCGATCGGCGTACCGGCGCGCGCCGAAAGCACGAGTTCCGCCGGCTCGTAGAGTGTCACCCCTGTCAAACCTGAGAGATCGAGCGTGAGATCGGTCTGGCTCGGCCGGCCGATGCCACGCTTGGTCCCCTGCCCGGCCAATTCAAGCGGCTTGTCGTTGCCGAGCGCCCAGCGCACGGCGTCTTCGACCTCCTTGGTATCGCGGGGTTTGAGTGTGTCAGCCATGACGCGAATTCGTCATTCCGCAGCACGCGCGGTCGGGTTCATGCGCGAAAGCCGGCATGATCTCGCGCGCAAAACGTCGAAGCTGGTCGGCACCACCGGCGATCGTCAGAAGCACATAAGTGACGCCCGCATCGCGCAGCGCGTCAATCATGCGCGCGATTTCATCGGGCGTCCCGTACAACGCGTTCTCTTCCGTGGCGCCGGCCTTGTCTGCATAGGCAAGCACGTGCGCGCCGGGTTTGCCGCCGGGCATACGCGACACATCGATGGTGCGTTTGGTGTATTCGGCCTGGCGTATCAATGCGGCCTCTTTATCGGCCTTGTCTTTCGCCACGTAGAGCTGGCGCGCCACCGTCACTTGCATGGGATCGAACGCAAGGCCGTTTGCTTCGCGTTCGGCCTTGTAGATGCCGATGCGTTCGCCGAGCGTTGCCGGCGACGCGTATTGATCGAGGATCAGATTGAAGCCCCGCGCCGCGGCGCGCTTGATTGTGTGCGGATTGCCGGCAGCCACCCAGAGCGGAGGATGCGGGCGCTGCGCCGGCGGCGGCTCCACCACGATGTCTTCGAAATGCCAGAAGTGGCCTTTGTGCGAGAACCGCTCGCGCGTGGTCCAGGCGCGCATCATCACCTCGAGCGCTTCCTCAAAGCGCGCCTCGGCCTCTTCCGGCGCAATCTGGAAGCCCTTGAATTCGCTGTGGCGATAGCCCTTGCCGATGCCGAGATCGAGCCGGCCGCCCGACAGCAGATCGAGGGTGGCCGCCTCCTCTGCGAGCAAAACGGGGTTGTGCCACGGCGGCACGATGACCGCAGTGCCAAGCCTGAGCGTCGTCGTTCGCATGGCAAGCGCCGTGAGCAGCATCAACGTCGAAGAGACCTGGTTCCAGCCGCTGAAGTGATGCTCGACGGAAAAACTCGAATGAAACCCAAGCGCCTCTGCCTCGACATTGAAATCGAGAAAGTCGAAAAAGCCGCGGCCGGTCTCGGGACCGAAGCCTGGAAGATCGGCTTTGGGTGAACAGAACAGGCCGAAACGCATGACTAGAACCTCGGGATATCCGGGAACGGCAGCTTGCCGGCGTGCACGTGCAGCCTGCCCAGTTCGGCGCAGCGGTGAAGCCGCGGAAATACTTTGCCAGGGTTGAGCAGGCCTTTGGCATCGAAGGCGCACTTCAAGCGCTGCTGCTGATTGAGATCAATCTCGGAAAACATGACCGGCATCAAATCGCGTTTCTCGACACCAACTCCGTGCTCACCGGTCAGGACTCCACCAACCTCGACGCAAAGCTTGAGGATCTCGGCCCCGAATTCTTCCGTCTTCTCAAGTTCGCCCGGAACATTGGCGTCATAGAGAATGAGCGGATGCAGGTTGCCGTCGCCGGCGTGAAACACGTTGGCAACGCGCAGGCCATATTTCGCCGACATTTCCTTCATGCGCCTGAGCACCAGCGGCAGCTGCGCGCGTGGAATGGTACCATCCATGCAGTAATAGTCGGGTGAGATGCGCCCGACGGCGGGGAATGCCGCCTTGCGGCCGGCCCAGAACAGCAGCCTCTCTTCTTCCGAACGCGAGGTCTTGCAGGACACCGCGCGGCATTCGGAGGCGATCTTGTCGACGCGTTCGATCAGGTGATCGACTTCAGCGGCGGGCCCGTCGAGTTCCACGATCAGAAGCGCCTCGACATCGAGCGGGTAACCGGCATGAACGAAGGCTTCCACCGCCGCGATCGCCGGGCCGTCCATGATTTCCATGCCGCCAGGAATAATTCCGGCCCCGATGATGCGCGACACGCACTCGCCGGCGTCTTCCGACGACGGAAAGCCCACAAGCAGCGCACGCGCCGTCTCCGGCTTCTTTAAAATGCGGACGGTCACTTCGGTGACGACGCCGAGCAAGCCTTCCGACCCCGTGATCAGCCCGAGCAAATCATAGCCCGGCGCATCGAGATGCTTGCCGCCGACACGAAGTACTTCGCCCGTCATCAGCACAATTTCGCAGCCGAGCAGGTTGTTGGTGGTCATGCCGTATTTCAGGCAGTGCACGCCGCCGGAATTCTCCGCCACGTTGCCGCCGATCGTGCACGCGATCTGCGAGGACGGATCCGGCGCGTAATAAAATTCGGCATGCGCAACGGCATTGCTCACGGCGAGATTGGTCACGCCCGGCTCGACCACAGCGACGCGGTTTGCAAAATCGATGTCGAGAATTTTGTTGAACTTGGCCATGCCGAGCAGCACGCCATCCGCCAGCGGCAGTGCGCCGCCGGACAGCGAGGTGCCTGCCCCGCGCGGCACCACCTTGATGCCCTCGTCATGGCAATAGCGCAGGACCTGCGAGACCTGCTGCGTCGTTTCCGGCAGCACGACCACCATCGGGAGCTGGCGGTAGGCGGTCAGGCCGTCGCTCTCATAAGGCCGCAACTCGCGCTCGGCCGCGATCACGCCCTCGCCCGGGACGATGGTCCGCAGCGCCGCGACGATGCGTTCGCGACGTTCCAGAACCGCACTGTCCGGGTCCGGCATCCGCACTGACATTCCCAACTCCACCGTATGGCCGAGCCACAACACCTGCCACGATACCAGCCATTTGACGGCTTACACATAGGGCTGGCAAAACCCAACGGAAACTGGCCCGGGCCACGTGCGTTAGGGACCGGGGGCGACTGTCGACGTCATAATGGGAGTGGAATAATGAAATCGATACTTGCGGTGGCCGTAACGATGGCCGCGATGATTTAGGTCGCCCAGGCGCAGGACGTTGCTGCCGGTGAGCAGTCCTTCAAGAAGTGCTTCCCCTGCCATTCCGTTGGCGAAGGCGCGAAGAACAAAGTGGGCCCCGAGCTCAATGGTCTCGACGGCCGCCATTCCGGCACGGCTCCCGACTTCAACTATTCCGACGCCAACAAGAATTCGGGCATTACCTGGAACGAAGCCACGTTCAAGGAGTACATTAAGGACCCGCGGGCCAAGATCCCGAATACCAAGATGATCTTCCCCGGCATCAAGAACGAGAAAGAAGCCGGCGACCTATGGGCCTATCTCAGCCAGTTCGGCCCGGACGGCAAAAAGAAGTAGGCATTTAGCGCGCGACGGCCATTTGACCTTGATCAAGGCCGAAACCCGGGACGGCAGGCATTCTGACACCATTGGGCGCGATCGCTCGGTTTGGAGATCTGCATCATGATCAAGGACCTCATCGTCAACCTTGGGCTCGGCGCGCAGGACCCTGCGGGCGATTTCGCGATTTCGCTGGGTGAGATTTTTGAGGCGCATGTACTGGGGATTGCCGTTTCGTATGAGCCGGTAATCCCGGGCACAGTGATGGGCGGCATCCCGCCGGAAGTCATCGAAAGCCAACGCGTTGAATCGGATAAGAAAGCGCGTGCGGCGGTCGCCCGTTTTGAACAAGCTTATAAACGCGCCGGTGTTTCCGCGGAAACCCGCACAATCAGCGCCAGCATTTCCGGCGCCGCCGACGAGATCGGCCGTCTCGGCCGCCGCTTTGACCTTATCGTCGTCGGGCAACCCAACCGGCAGAAGTCGCTGCCCGACGAAGTCGTCGACGAAGGCGTTTTATTCGAATCCGGCCGGCCTGTGATCTTTGTACCCTTCATCCACAAAGGCGGCGCGATACTCGACCGCGTTATGGTGTGTTGGGATGGAAGCCGCACCGCCACGCGTGCCATTGCCGATGCGATGCCGATTCTGAAAAAGGCAAAACAGGTCGAGGTGGTCATCATTTCCGACAAGCCTGGCAAGAGAGATGAAGTTCCCGGCGCCGATCTCGGTCAACATCTTGCGCGCCATGGCTTGAAGATCGACGTCAAGCGGATTACCTCGCCTGATACGGACGTGCCGTCCACCATTCTCTCCTACGCGGCAGATTCATCTGCCGACATGATCGTGATGGGCGGTTACGGCCATTCGCGGCTCCGCGAATTCGTGCTCGGCGGCGCCACGCGCGGCCTGCTCGAGGCGATGACCGTACCGGTGCTGATGTCGCACTGAGGCGTCGTCCCCGCGAAAGCGGGGGCCGCACTCCGCAGCGCCCGGCCGAAACGACAGCGGAGAATGCGGAACGGGAATGCTCGAACACCACGTCACCTTGCTCGATGGCGAAAAGGTCCTGATCCGGCAACTCACGCCGGAGGATGCCGCGCTTTATCCCGACTTCCTTGATGAGGTCACACCCGATGACCTGCGCCTGCGCTTCTTTATCCCGATGCGCGAGGTCAGTCATGACCTCATCGAAAAGCTCATTCATTACGATCCCGAACATGCCATGGCCTTCATCGCAATCGCTGAAGCGAGCGGCCGCATGCTAGGCGTGGTGCGCCTGCACGATGACTCCATCGGCGAAGGCGCAGAATTTGCCATCCTGGTGCGCTCGCATCTCAAAGGCCATGGGCTCGGCTGGCTCCTGATGAAGCACATGATCACCTACGCACAGGAGAAAGACCTGGCGAACGTCCATGGGCAGGTGTTGGCGGACAACACCACGATGCTGCAAATGTGTGCGGAACTTGGCTTCCACGTTTCAGACGATTCCGGTGAACGTGGCGTGAAGGTCGTGAACCTGTCGCTTCACGACCTGCCGGCCCTCACTGCGCATTAACAACGATGTTGCCAAGAACGCATGCCAACTCCCTCTCCCCGTTGGGGAGAGGGTTGGGGTGAGGGGGAAGGTGCCTCTCGATAGGCTGTAAAACCTCACCCGACGCGCTACGCGCGTCGACCTCTCCCTATGGGAGAGGTAAATTCGAGCTCACGCCGCAACTATTGATTTGCTTATTTCGCGCTCTCTTACGGGAGCACGCACTGCGCAACAAGGCCGCGCGCGCGCGCATCGACCACGCCGACCGCGCGTAAGGCAAATAGCGCAATTGTCTGCACGGATTCTCGAACGTTGCCGGAGGACGGCGCGAGCGGTCCAACCAGTCCTTCAAGCAATGCACCAACAACGGCGGCTGCGGCTACGCGCGCATCCTGTTCGGGCAGATGACGGCCTACAATCGCAACGCCGATACGCGCTTCGAGTTCTGCCGCGAGTGCACGGCGGAATTCCAGGCGCAAGATATCGATATCAGCATCGACAGGCTCGGCCATCAACGCCCAGGCGAGCCGCCGCTCTCGCATCGCGCGCACAGCGAAGGTCGCAATGCACGCAGCAAGCGCCGACAGTGGACCCGGCGCGGCATCGGCGGCCGCGCGCATGGCCGCAACCTCGCGTTCGGCGGTGGCAGCGATGAGTTCGGCGACGAGATCCCCTTTGGAGGGAAAGTAGCGGTAGACCGTGCCGGCAGCGATATCCGCCCGCAGCGCGACCGGCGCAATCTGCACGGCGCCCATGCCGCCTTCTGCGGCGATCGATTGCGCTGCATCGAGGATTGTCTGCTCGCGCTCGGCGAGCCGCCGGACGACATTCTCGGTGCGGCGATAGGCCATGGAAGGAATGAAGGCTGATTTATGCGGCGGTGGCAAGGCCGCAAATCTCTGCCGCTCGTCGCCGCGAAGGCGGGAAAATCGCCCAACGACGCCAAGGTTGTCGTCCTACTGAGCTTTCAACCAACGCCGGTGATTATGGGTCCCCGCCTGCGCGGGGACGACGACTTCGAGTGTTTCTGATTCACATCGCAGCACACTTGGCGCCTCTACAAAGGCAGGCAAATTACCGCCACTGTCGTCCCCGCGAAAGCGGGGACCCATACTCCGCAGCTATTCAGCTGAGTAACTCTGTCCGATCCCGCCAATCCAAATTGTTTTCTTCGATCAAACGAATCTTCCAATCGCGATTCCATTTCTTGAGTTGTTTTTCGCGGGTGATCGCCAAATAGGCGGTTTCGAACTTTTCGACGTGAACAAGGCGATGCACTTTGTACTTCTTTGTAAATCCATCAGCCGTGCCAGCGCGGTGCTCAGCAAGGCGCCGCGATAAATCGTTTGTCACCCCAATATACAAAGTGCCGTGACGACCGCTCGTAAGGATGTAGACGAAGTACTCGGCCATCAATCCGTGTCGGTGGCTATGGGTCCCCGCCTTCGCGGGGACGACAGCTTCAAGCGTTTCTGATTTACCATCTCAGTTTTTTGTCGTCCCTGCGAAAGCGGGGAAATTCCCCCCGTCGTCGTCCCCGCGAAGGTGATTGCTCACCTGCCTTCGTGAAAACGACGGCGCTATTTTTTGCTCTGCCCCCGCGACTTCTCGCGAATGCTGGAGAGCGTCGCGGATGGGGTGATCGCTTCCGGATCGATCTTGAGATGCAGGATCGACGGCTTGCCGGAGGCGCGCGCCGCCGCGAAGGCTGCCGGAAAATCGGCCGATTTCTCGACCAGCGCGCCATAGCCGCCGAAGGCCCGCGCATAGGCGACAAAATCGGGATTGCGCAAATCGGTAGCGATGACGCGGCCCGGGAATTCGCGTTCCTGGTGCATGCGGATCGTGCCGTAAATGCCGTTGTCCGCGACCAGCACGATCACCGGCAATTCGTACTGGACCGCCGTCGCGAAATCCTGCCCCGTCATCAGAAAATCACCGTCCCCGGCAACGCAGACGACGGTGCGCTTGGGATGCAAGGTTTGCATCGCCAGCGCAGCCGGCAAGCCGTAACCCATCGAGCCAGAGGTCGCACCGACGAGGCCGCCGAATTTGCGCACGCGATAGAAGCGGTGCACCCAGCCTGAAAAGTTTCCCGCACCTTGCGTGATGATTGCGTCAGCCGGGAGGTTGTCGCGCAACCACACCATGATCTCACCGAGGTTCACGGCGCCGGGCACAGGCGTCGCTTTCTCGCCCCAGGCGAGATAGTCGGCGTGCGCCGTATCGCTCTCGCCGCGCCAGGCGATCTCCTTCGGCGCTTGCAGACTGTCCAGCGCTGCGCAGAACGCGGTTGGCGCGGCATTGATGGCGAGATGCGCGTGATAGACGCGGCCGAGTTCGTCCGCGCCCGGATGCACGTGCACCAGCTTCGTCTGCGGCTCGGGGATGTTGAACACGGTATAGCTTTGCGACGGCATTTCGCCGAAACGCCCGCCAATCAGCACGACCAGGTCTGCATTCTTCACGCGCGCGAGAAGCTTCGGGTTCGGTCCGATCCCGAAATCGCCGGCGTAACAAGGATGCAACGCGTCGACCAAATGCCCGCGACGAAAAGTCGTGGCGACCGGGAGGGCAAAGCGCTCCGCAAATCGCATCAGCGCGGCCGCGGCTTGCTCTGTCCAGCGGCTGCCGCCTATCAATGCGACCGGGCGCTTTGCTTCCGCGAGCAGTTTTTGCAGGCGGCTCATATCCGCCGCGCCGGGCGATATTTCGATCGGATCGAACGGTGCGGCATCGGCTACAGCGACGCGCTCGACGAGCATGTCCTCAGGAAGCGCGATCACCACCGGCCCGGGCCGCCCGTTGCATGCCGTATGAAACGCCCGCGAGACGATTTCCGGAATGCGCGCCGGGTCGTCGATCTCGGTTGCCCATTTGGCCACCGAGCCAAATACTGCACGATAATCGAGCTCCTGAAATGCTTCCCGCTCGCGCATGTCGCGGCCGACCTGCCCGACGAACACGATCATCGGGGAGGAATCCTGGCTCGCAATATGAATGCCGGCCGACGCATTGGTCGCGCCCGGCCCGCGCGTGACGAAGCAGATGCCGGGCCGGCCGGTTGTCTTGCCGGTCGCCTCCGCCATGATAGCGGCTGTGCTTTCGTGGCGGCAGACTGTGAGTTTGATATCGCTGCCGTAAAAAGCGTCGAGCGCGGCAAGGTAGCTTTCGCCCGGCACGCAAAAAGCGTGACGCACTCCGTGGATCGACAATTGATCGATCAGGATCTCGCCACCGCTGCGGGCGTTGTCCTTGCCGCGCATCGAAATTACTTCACGATCTTTGCTGGCGGAATCTTTGGCGAAAACGGTGCCGGGGTCATCAACCAGTTGGACTGCTCGATCACGTTGCCGGCTTTCGCGTTTTCCGAAAGGAAATGTTTCCAGTCGGCGTCCTGCATCATCTTGGCGCGCTTTTGTTCGCGCTCGCCGGCGCTCTCATAAATCCAGCCGTGCACCAGCGTGTTGAGCTGCCCGGTTTCGCTGACGAGATAATAATGCGGTTCACCCATATGGCGGAGCTGCACCGGATAGGCGAGCTTGCTGTAAAGTTCGAGCTGCGCCGGCACCCGGCCCGGCAGAATCCGATAGGTCCGATGATCGATAATCACTGAGCGTCTCCCTTGAAGAATGACCACCTGATGCGACGGTCAGGCGAGCACTCTTCCGGCAAGGCGCGCGCCGGTCAATAGGATTGGATCATCGCCCAATATTTGATCGCGTGAAAAATTCCGTCATGTTGCGGGCTCAACAGAAGCGACCTGGTAGGTGTGCATCTCCCCTTCGTCATTCCGAATTGAGACATATTCGCCATTGCGGAATGCGTGCGCGCCGAAGCGGTACCCGCTTTCATCGTCGTCCTCCGCTGTCTGGTCGTAATCGAACACCCAGCGGGCATGCTCGGGTCCGCCCGGTCGGTGCACGAGGAAGCCGTGTTCGTCTTCCTGGCCCTCCCAAAACCGACGCACGCGGCAATGATCGCGGTGCTGCTTCCAGAGCGCGCCATCGATATGGTTTTTGGCGTCGAGGGGCGCAACGAATTCGTATCCGTGCCGCGACGAGCCCTCGGGGAACTCCTTGGACCGGGCAAGATTGAGCCTGATGCGTTTGAATGTGTGCGGCAATGTGGTCACGGTTTGGTCTCCTTGGTCGCTATAGGACCTTCAATATGCCGCAGCCCGGCTTTGTCGTTTTGATCTAGATCAGTCTGAAATCATTGAGCTTTGCGACTATGTCACCGGCATGAAGGGCGCGGCGCGATGACGGCAGAGGCCTCCCAGGAGCCGGTTATTGAATTCCTCAGCGATCCCGTCACGCACGGCGGAGCACCGGTCAAACGGATCGATACCCACGCCGCTTCGGTATTTCTGGCAGGGGATCGCGCGTACAAGATCAAGCGCGCGGTGAAATTTCCGTTCCTCGATTTCTCCACGCTCAAGCAGCGCCGGATTGCATGCAACGCCGAGATTGCGGTCAACCGCGCTTTTGCTCCGGCGATTTACCGCAACGTGGTCCCCATCACGCGCGAAGCCAGCGGCCAACTTGCAATAGGCGGCAAAGGCGATCCGGTGGAATGGGCCGTCGCGATGCGGCGCTTCGACGAAAGCCAGACACTCGATCATCTCGCCACGGCCAATCGTATCGACGACGCTCTGGCCGATGCACTCGGCCGTTCCGTCGCGGCAGCGCACCGTGTCGCACCGACTGCGACGCAAGCACAGTTCGTCGAGACGCTTTCGAAAATCATTGCGCAGAACGAGACCGAGCTCGCGGCCGAACCGGATCTGCTTTCCTTACAGGACTTGCGCGATTTGGCGGACAGCACGCGCACGGCATTCGAGCGCGTGAAGCCTCTCCTGTCGGCGCGGGAGCGCGCCGGACTGGTGCGCCGCTGTCACGGCGATCTGCATCTGGGCAACATCGTCCTTATCGACGGCAAGCCCGTGTTATTTGACGCAATCGAATTCGACGAGCGCATTGCCACCGGCGACGTCTTCTACGACCTTGCTTTTCTTTTGATGGATCTCATTGGGCGCGGGCTGGATTCAGCCGCAAACATCGTCCTCAACCGCTATTTGATCGACACGCAGCGCATTCACGATCTTGATGCACTTGCCGCACTACCGCTGTTCATGTCGGTGCGCGCGGCAATCCGCGCCAAGGTGACCGCGGCGCGGCGCCGGCAAGGAAATTCCCCCGCTGGCTCCGCGCAAACCGCGCGAGATTATGCCGCGCTGGCTCGAAAACTTCTGGCGCCGGCCGAGCCGCAATTGATCGCCATGGGCGGATTCTCGGGCACCGGCAAATCGCTGCTTGCGCGTAAGCTGGCGCCAGGTCTTCTGCCGCCTCCGGGCGCCGTGATCTTGCGCAGCGATGTCGAGCGCAAAACGATGTTCCGTTTCGGCGAGACCGAACGATTGCCGGAGACTGCCTACGCTGCCGATACCACGGCCAAGGTCTACGCCACGCTATGTGAGAAAGCGAAGCGCGTGGTCGCCGCCGGACATTCGGTCATCGTGGATGCGGTTTTCGCGCAGCCAGACGAACGTGCGGACATTACGAAAGCCGGTGCTGGCGCCGCCTTTCACGGCCTATTCCTGCAGGCCAACCTCGAAACGCGTCTGGCCCGCATCGGCGCCCGTTCGCAGGACGCATCCGACGCCAACGCGGACATCGCCCGCAAACAGGAAGGTTTTAACCTCGGCCCCATGAAATGGGGGAAGGTCGATGCTTCCGGCACGCCGGGAGAAACGTTCATCCGGGCGGAAGCCATGCTCGGCAGGCGATGAATGAGCTATGCATTGTGCGCCTCGCAGTCCCGCCGCGCACCCCCGTGACATGCGATGCAAAACCAATGCATAGCTTGACCGACGACGCCTGCCCTGCTGGTTCCGGATAATGATCGCCGCAAGAAGCCGACACGCGTTTGCCCTGCGGCTTGCTGCCGGCATCGCCGGCTATTGCACCTTCATCAATCTCTATTCACCGCAGGCGATCTTGCCGCTGCTGTCGGGCGAGTTCGGCGCCGGCCCTGCGGAAATCTCCACGATCATGACCGCCGGCACGCTCGCCGTCGCGTTGATTGCGCCGTTTTCCGGCACAGTCGCCGACGTCCTCGGCAGAAAACGCGTCATCGTCGCCGCAATGCTGGTGCTCTCGGTGCCGACCGTCCTGGCCGCGATGGCACCAACGCTGCACGCGCTGGTCTTCTGGCGCTTTGTGCAAGGGCTTGCGATGCCGCCGATTTTTGCGGTGACGATCGCGTATATCGGCGAAGAACTATCGCCCCACGAGGCAACTGCCGCAGCCGGGCTCTATACTTCCGGCGCGAGTTTCGGCGGGTTTAGCGGACGGTTCGTTACCGGCATCCTCTCCGACATCGTCGGCTGGCGCTACGCGTTTGTCGTGCTTGCGGCTATGACGCTTGCGGGAGCAATTGCGGTCGCCGTCATGCTGCCGCGCGAGCGCAAATTTGTCCGCTCGGCGGGCCTCATCGCGTCCGGCAAGCAGATGCTTCGCCATTTTCGCAACCCACAGCTGGTCGCGACTTACGCGGTCGGCTTCGGCGTGTTGTTCAATTTTATCGCGACTTTTACTTACATCAGCTTCCGGCTGGCCGCCGAACCCTACAATTTGTCTCCGACGCTGCTTGGCATGATCTTCATCGTTTATCTCGTCGGAACCGCATTGACCCCGATGACCGGTTGGGCGGTCGGCCGCTTCGGCCGGCGCGATTTCATGATCGGCACCATCGGCGTCTGGATCGCAGGAGTTGCGTTGACGCTTGCCGGGCCGCTCTGGGTGATTTTGCTAGGCCTGACGATTTGCGCGGGCTGCGGCCTGCTCTGCCAGGCGGTGTCGACCGGATACGTCACCATCACCGCGCAGGCCGGCCGCTCCTCTGCGGTCGGGCTTTATGTATCGAGCTTCTATCTCGGCGGCAGCTTCGGCGCGGCAATCGGCGGCCTTGCATGGACATTCGCGGGCTGGTCCGCCTGCGTCGCCATGGTTGCGGTGATGCTGACGGTGATGGGAGCGATCGTCGCCGGCGCCTGGTCGCGCACCAAGAAAGTGACGGCGCCGAGCGCAATCGAGCCGGCCTAATCCGCGCTTGCGTGCCAAAGCGGCGCGTAGCCGCGCGCAAGCACCGTCAAAATCGACGGCGGCGTGAGCACATCGACGTCGATGCCCTGCGGGCGCGATTTCGTTTCCGAATATCCCGATGGTGTCCACCGCAGCAGACGGTTGCCGCGAACGGCGAAGGCTTGCCCATCGATTGCAATCATGGCGCCGTCCGGAAGGCCGTCGATCTTGCGCCGGTGCATGCGCTTGGCTTTGGCGTCAAGACGCTCGGCATGCAGCACTGCGTCCATCGCCGGCGCCGAGGCGCGCTTGTTTTTGCCGGAGAACAAAGACGCGAAATGTTCGGCGTCCTTACGGCGGCACTCGAAGCATGGTCGGTGGCCCGCGGCAAAGGCCGTCACCTCGTCGAGAAAAAACAGCTCCGTGTAGTAGCGGCCCCAGACGTCGCGCTGTCGTCCTTTAAAATCGAGGACGCAGCAAATCCACTGGCGCGAAGCCCAACGGCGGCGGCTCAGCTTTCGATCGTCGCTATGAATTCGCCCGCCGCGGTTGCCCATCAGCGTGCCGCGCGCCGATGCCACGACAAGTTCGCCGAATGGCGTGACGCGGTTTTGCAGCGGCATGCTCAGAACCCCGCGGCGCGGGCGGCGGCCGCCGCGGCGACGCCGGCAACGACTGCGGCGAAATCGTTGCGCACGGCGATCATCGTCGCCCCCGCCGCCAGCACCGCAAGCCAGCCGCTGACACCGCCCGTAAGCAAAATCGGCGCGGTCGTTGATGCGATCACCGCGCCGGGTAGCGCGTCCAGCATGCGGCGCAACCGTGGGCCGATGGCGAAACGGCCGAGCAGCCAATAACCACCGACGCGGCAGACAATGACCGCAACTGTCATCGCGGCAAGCATGGCGGCAAATCCCAGCGGATCGTGCTCAATCATCGACGAACCCACCCGTGATGCTGCCGGCGAGTGCGCCGGTCACCACGTACCAGAAGCCACCGAACAGTTGCGCAGTCGCGATCGCCACGGCGCTTCCCACGACCCAGGCGATGGCGCGGCGCGGCCCCTGCCAGAGCGACACCAGCATCGCGACAAAGAAGGCCGGCATCACAAGATCGAGGCCGAAGCGATTGGGATCGCCCAGCGACGCGCCAAGCCAATAGCCCGGCGCCGTCGCACGACACCCAGGTCAGCCACGTCGCCAAGCATGAGCCGAGCAGGAAGGACGGGTCGCGGCCTCCCCCACGGTAGTAGCGCGTCGACAGCAGCCAGGGCGGTTCCGTCAGCAGGTAAAGCATGGGGTAGACTTTCGCCGGCGGCAGGCCGCCGAGCCACGGCCGCATTGAAGCGCCGATCAAAATAAAGCGCGAGCAGATCAGCGCGGTGATTGCCGCGCTCGCGACAATTGTCGCGAAGGTCAGCTGCTCCGGCCAGGATTCAACGACGATGATCTGCGCCACGCCGGCATAGACGGTGGCGCTCATGATGCAAGCATCGAACAGGCTCAGGCCCTTGCGGGCGGCGATCGTGCCAAACGCCAGCCCGAACGCGCACAGGCCCGGCATCAGCGGCAGCGTGGCCAGCGCGCCTTCGCGGAAACCCTCGAGCGTCCAGCGCAATTGCGATTGCGGCGCGGTGTCCATCAGCAAGCGCTACCGCAGGCGCCGAGGCCGTTGAAGCCCTAAAACAGAACGCCCGCCATGCCGGCGGGCGTTTTAGCCTGAATATTGGCTGCTTAACCCTGCGGCTGGGGGGCGACTTCGCCGGTCGGCGCATCGGGTCGCGGGCGCGGCTTGCCGGCGGGCGGCACGGCCGAAGATCGCGGCGTGGTCGGCTCGATCACCGATTCACGCACCGGGCGCTTGCCCGCGAGCAGATCGATGATCTCATCGCCGCTCAGCGTTTCGAACTCGAGCAGCCCACGCGCCAGCGTTTCGAGATCGGCGCGCTTTTCGGTCAGGACCTGCGTCGCCTCGGCATAACCGGACTCGACCAGCTTGCGTACCTCGGCATCGATCGTCTGCGCGGTCGCTTCCGAAATATTCTGCTGGCGCGATACCTGATAGCCGAGGAAAACCTCGTCCTGATTCTCGCCATAGGCCACGGTGCCGAGTTTGTCGGACAGGCCCCAGCGCGTGACCATCAGACGCGCGAGCTTGGTCGCCTGTTCGATATCGGAAGCGGCACCGGAGGTGACCTTCTCCCGACCGAAGACCATTTCCTCAGCGACGCGCCCGCCCATCATGATGGCAAGACGCGACGTCATCTGCTCGCGGCTCATCGACAGCTTGTCGCGTTCCGGCAATTGCATGACCATGCCGAGCGCACGGCCGCGCGGAATAATCGTGGCCTTGTGCACCGGATCGGTCGCCTTGACGTTGAGCGCGACGAGAGCGTGGCCGCCTTCGTGATAGGCGGTGAGGAGTTTTTCCTCCTCCGTCATCACCAGCGACTTGCGCTCGGCGCCCATCATCACCTTGTCTTTGGCGTCTTCGAACTCAGCCTGCATGACCATGCGCTTGTTGCGCCGCGCCGCCATCAGGGCCGCTTCGTTGACGAGATTCATCAAGTCGGCACCCGAGAAGCCCGGCGTGCCGCGCGCGATGGTCTTCAGGTTCACGTCGGGCGCCAGCGGCACTTTCCGCACGTGCACCTTCAGAATGTTTTCGCGGCCGACCACATCCGGGTTCGGCACGACGACCTGGCGGTCGAATCGGCCGGGGCGCAGCAGCGCCGGATCGAGCACGTCGGGCCGGTTGGTCGCAGCGATAAGAATAATTCCTTCGTTAGCTTCGAAGCCATCCATCTCGACCAGCAACTGATTGAGCGTCTGTTCGCGCTCGTCGTTGCCGCCGCCGAGACCGGCGCCGCGATGACGACCGACCGCGTCGATCTCGTCGATGAAGATAATGCACGGCGCGTTCTTCTTGGCCTGCTCGAACATGTCGCGGACGCGGCTGGCGCCGACGCCGACAAACATTTCAACGAAGTCGGAGCCGGAGATCGTGAAGAACGGCACGTTAGCTTCGCCCGCGACCGCGCGCGCGATCAGTGTCTTGCCGGTGCCCGGCGGGCCGACCAGCAACACGCCACGCGGAATGCGTCCGCCGAGGCGCTGGAATTTTCCGGGGTCGCGCAGGAATTCGACGATCTCCTGCAAATCCTGTTTCGCTTCGTCGACGCCGGCGACATCCTCGAAAGTGACGCGGCCGTGCGCTTCAGCGAGCAGCTTGGCGCGTGACTTTCCGAAGCCGAGCGCTTTGCCGCCCGCGCCCTGCATTTGGCGCGACAGGAAGATCCACACGCCGATCAGCGCGATGAACGGCAGCCACGACACCAGCAGCGAGACGAACCATGGGACGTTGTCCGACGGCGGCCGCGCAGTGATCGTGACGCCCTTGGAATAGAGTTTCTGCACCAGGCCAGGATCGTTCGGGGCATAGGTCTGGAAGCTGGTGCCGTTGGCGAAGGTGCCGTGGATATCGGGACCCTGAATGACGACGTCGCGCACGCGGCCTTGATCGACCTCGGTCAATAGCTGGGAGAAGGAGATGTCTTGAGCGGTGGTCCGCTGCCCCGGATTCTGAAATAGCGTGAACAGCGCCAGCAGCAACAGGACGATGATCACCCAGAGGGCGAAATTGCGAAGATTAGCGTTCATCAGGCGTCCTGACCCCGCCGCGCGCGAGCCCCGCGGCCGTGTTTTTCATGCATCCGGTTCGTGGCGACTTCACGTCGGACCTGCTGATCAATGTAGGCAGCAGTAGCCCCCATGAAAAGGCCTCGAAATCTTAATATTCTAGCGCGATTTCGGCCGATCCGCTCGCCCGGGTCTGCGCGTGGTTAAGACCTTACGACGACGCGGCGGAGCCCGTTCCACGATGATTTGGCGGCCGGCGAGCGTTACCACCGCCCCCGCCAAAGTTCGGCGAAAACGCCCGTCGCCACGGGCCTGCGCGTCATCGAGGGCCGATTTCAGGGTTTCGAGCTTACCCAACTCCACAGGGCCCTCGTCGCCTGCATTTGTGACGGCGCGACCGAGCAGCCGCAATGCAATTTCCGCGGGCAGACCGGCAAAGCGGCGCGCCTCCATGGCGACCGCGCCGGAGGCGGGCAATTCGAGCAGAAGCTCCGCGACAGCGCGATTGACGGCGGCCTCGATCGCGGTGTCCGCCCGTTTGAGCCGACGGGCGAGGAGGGCAAGGCGCTGCGCATCGAGGCCTTCGCGCGCCAACGCGCCCATCAGGCCCCGCAGTCGGGCCCGCGTGAAGCGCGGATCGCGGTTGGAGGGATCATCGGCGTAGGGAATATCCGCCGCATCCAAAGTGGCGACCAACCGTGCTTTCGAAATTCGGAGCAGCGGCCGGACTAACACGATCGACTTATCTCCGTTGCCGGGCAATGCCGACAATCGGGTCATCGCTCCGAGGCCGGTCAATCCGCTGCCGCGAACTCATCCGGATCAAAACGGTCTCCGCCTGGTCATCGAGTGTGTGCGCGGTGAGAACGTGAGCGGCACGCACTTTGCGCGCTGCATCGCCGAGCAACAGGTAACGCGCCAAACGTGCGGCTTCCTGCAAGCCGGTCTCTGGTTTGCGTCCATTCCAGCGCAACGTGCGGTGTGAGATCTTGAGCTTGCGCGCGAGACGTCCGACGGCCGCGGCCTCTTGTTTGGATTCCTTGCGCAGTCCGTGATCGATCGTGACGGCGATTAACTTCGGTTTCGTCTTGAGCGTATCGCGCCAGCGCGCAGCCAGCAGCATCAACGCGGTTGAATCCGGGCCCCCGGACACTGCGAGCACCAGAGTCGGATGGGCGTCGAGCGCGGAAAAGAGCGCTCTGGTTTCCGACTGTGAGATAGCTGCCGGTGTCTGCGTGGGCATGATCTTACCGAAAACCGGATCGACCCGCGGATCAAGTCCGCGGGCGAGCGTTTCCGATCATACCACTAGCACTGTGCGCGTTTTTGTTCCTGCGCAACGCCACGCTTCACACCGGCCGAGGCGCGCGGATATTTACGCCCGACTTCGGTCAGCGTAGCGCAAGCGGCTTCTTTTTGGTTCATTGCCGCAAGCGACTGCCCAAGACGCAACAAGGCATCGGGTGCCTTGCCCGAATGTTCGAACTTGGTCGAAACGCCGAGAAACGATTCAGCGGCGTCGCGATAACGCTGTTGCTGGAAGAGGCTTTCGCCGAGCCAGTATTGCGCATCGGGCACAAGGCGCTCGTTCGGATATTTCTTGAGGAAGTCGCGGAAGGACTGCTCCGCCAGCGAATAATCCTTATGCAAGACGTAGCCATAGGCCATGTCGTATTCGTCCTGCGGCGATGCCGTGGGCGGCAATGTCGCCAGTTGCGGACCGGCCGGGGTAGCGTTTCGCACTTGCGGCGGCGGCGACCCGGGCTGTGGTGCCGGCATCGGCATGGCACCCGCGGATGCTATCGCGCCGGGCGGCGGGCCCATCTGCGGCGGGCGCGACTGCGGCGGAGCCGGGTCGTTGCCTGCAAGCGTTGAAAGATCGAGCGGCGCGCCGGCGGCACGGCCACCAGGAGCGCCGACCGGCATTCCGTTGTTTTGACCCTGCTCCGGCGTCGCGATCACCGCTTCATTGCCGAGCGTCCGCGGCGCACCCGGTGCGGTCGGATTCCGGTTGGGATCGAAGACGTCGGAACGGCGGCCCGGCGTCGACGGCGGCGGGGCATTTCCCGGACCGATGGGAGCGGCCTGTGCGGGAGGCGCGGCGCCGCCTCTCGAACCCAGTTGCTGGAAACGATATTCGGTATCGTCCTGCATGCGCTTGAGCTGCATCTCAAGTTGCTGGTTGCGATACTGGAGCTGCTCGAGCGCACCGGTCATCTGGCGGAGGGCACCCTCCATCCGGTCGAGCCGAACGGAAATGTCGCCGGGATCGGACTGTGCCACCCGGCCCGACGGCTGTGCCTGCTGCCCTTGCGGGGCCTGCCGCGATTGCCCAGACGGTTCGCCGCGATTGAAAAGATTGTCGAGGAAATTACCGGAACGCTCCTCCTGCGCCAGCGCGGAGCTGGCCAGAAGCAACGCCGAGAGCGCGGCGACCGCCGCGATGCGAGATGATGGTCGTAAGCATGTCATGTCAGATGAGACCGGCGGCGGCTATTCGCCCCAAGACTGGGTAGCATAAGACGCGCTGCGTCGAAATTGTGACTACGGGTCCCAATTTCGGAAGACGTGGATGCCCGGCAATAAAGCCGGGCATGTCTGCAAAAAGCCTGTCGGCGGCCTTTACGAGCTCGCACCCAGCACGGTGACCGCGCGGCGGTTCTGCGACCAGCAGGAGATATCATTGCAGACCGCGACCGGGCGTTCCTTGCCGTAAGAGATCGTGCGCATGCGTTGCGGCTGGATGCCACGTGACGCCAGATAGTCACGCGCAGCCTGCGCGCGGCGTGCACCCAACGCGATATTGTACTCGCGCGTGCCGCGCTCGTCGGCGTGGCCCTCGATAGTGAACTGGCTGTACTGGCTATAATTGGTGAGCCACTGCGCCTGTTTGTCGAGCGTTGCCCGCGCCTGCGGGGTCAGTTCGGTCGAATCGGTTTCAAAGAACACGCGGTCGCCAACATTGACCACGAAGTCCTGCTGACTGCCGGGTGTCGCAGCGCCAGCGGCATTCGCTTGCGCATCGTCACCCGTCTTGTTTGCACACGCAGAGATCGCCAAGGCAGCAGCCAAGACGGCAGCCAGCCGGACAACGTGCAGCGTTTTCTTCACATCGAACATTCCGGTGTCTCCATTTCACGCCTAATGACCGGATCTAGCGTGTGGGTCTAGCAGGACGTTCGTTAAACGAACGTTCCATCAACCTTGATGGAACCTTGCGCAGACGCATTAAAACTGTCGGCGTCCCGTAAACCGTTTGTGATGGTTAAGACACGGTGAAAATAAGGCCGGTTTAGGACCGTCAGGACAATAGCGGTGACCAGGCCGGATCGGACGCGAAACTGGGTGTTGGAACTTTCAGTTCATTGCGCCCGGTGACGTCGATCGTAAAGAGTGACGGCCCCTGCCCCACATCGCGGAAAAACATCAGCACGCGACCGTTCGGTGCGAATGTCGGACCCTCATTATGGAAGCCTTCGGTGAGCACACGCTCGCCGGAACCGTCGGGCTTAAGAATTCCGATCGAGAAATTGCCGCGCGCCTGGCCAGTGAATGCGATGTAGTCGCCGCGCGGAGACCACACCGGCGTCGAGTGATGTCCGTCGCCGAAGCTGATGCGCTGCGCCTGACCCCCACTCGCCGGCATAACGTAAATCTGCTGTGTGCCGCCGCGATCGCTCTCGAAGCAGATGCGGCTGCCATCCGGTGAGTAGCAGGGTGCGGTATCGATCGCCGGCGTATCCGTGAGACGGGTCGTTTGCTTCGAGCGCAGATCCATCACGAATAGATTGGCATTGCCGCCCTGTTGGAGACTCATGATCACGCGTTGACCGTCGGGCGAAAATCTCGGGGCAAAGGTCATGCCGGGGAAATTGCCGACGATCTCCCGCTGTCCCGTTTCGATGTTGAGCAGGTAAACGCGCGGATCGCCCGGGCCATACGACATATAGGTGATCTCTTGCGTCGACGGATTAAACCGCGGCGTCAGCACCAGATCATCGCCGCGTGTGAGATAACGCGTGCCGGCACCGTCCTGGTCCATGATGGCAAGGCGCTTGACGCGGCGATCCTTCGGCCCGGTCTCGTCGATATAGACAATCCGGCTGTCGAAATAGCCTTTCTCGCCCGTCAGGCGCTCATAGATCGCATCGGAGATTATGTGCGAGATCCGCCGCCAGTTATCGGGCGTGGTGAAATATTGTTTGCCGTCCAGTTGCTGCCCGGCGAAGACGTCCCACAAACGGAATTCCGCCTTCAATCGTCCGTCGCTCTGCCGCGTGATACGGCCGGTGACCAGCGCCTGGGCGTTGATCACACGCCAATCGGGAAATCGCGGCACCGTATCGCTGTTGGTGATCTTTTCGACAAAGGCCGCCGGATTGATCGGCGCGAACAGGCCGCTGCGCTGAAGATTGTTGCTGATGACGCCGGTGACATTGCGTCCGATATCGGCATCACCCTGCGCACCGGAAACAAAATCGGGCAGCGCGATCGGCATCGGCTGCACATTGCCCTGATTGATGTCGACGTTGAGAACCGCGCGGGCGGGACTTGTGCCAAACGCGGCGAGCGCGCCCGCACCGAGCAGCAAACGACGACGGTCGAATTTTAAGTTGGGAATTTCAATCACGGGATTGCACTACCTTGCCGGAATATCATGAAACATTTGCTTGGTGTCGAATGTGAAATCGATTTCCTTCCACATGTCGTAGTGTTCGGGACGCAACATGCTGTAGGGCTGGCCGACAAACACCGCGCGAACGGCGCTGTCACGCATCGCATTGAATTGCGGGCCGCTTCCGCTTGTGATCACCAGTGGCCCGGTTGCCAGCGTTCCGTCGCGTTTGAACTTGATCCGAATTGTGACCTGGCTTTGATCCGCGTCCTGCATGCCGACCGGCGGATTCCACAATGCCATCAAGCGCGCACGCAAGGCATCGATCTCGGACTGTGACAGTTGGGCCGCCATGCCGGATGCCGTGCCGAGCGATGGCGTCGCGTTAGCCTCCTGGCCCGTTGCCGCGTTCCGCTGAGCGTCGCGCTTGTCGAGCAGAGCGGCGATTTTGTCGGCGTCAAATTTGGGCTGCTGCTTCTGCGGCGGCTTCTTCGGCGGCAAAGGCTGTTCGACCTTCGCTTGCTTCGGCTCTTCGGGCTGCTTGATTTTTTCAGCAATCGGATCGGGCTTGGCCTGCTGCGGTTCCGGCGGCGGCGCGGTTTCCTTCGCGGCCTGCACTTCTTTTTTCTCGGTGACTTTCGGCTTCGCCTCCTCGATCGGCTTGGGCGGCTCCTCGGCCTTTTTCTCCACCATCGGTTTTGGCATCTCGACCTTGGGAGCGTCCTTCACGCCCTTGGTCATCTGGGAGAAATCTTTTTCACTGACGAGATCGACGGGCAGCGCCTCGACCGGCGTCGCTTCGAGCGACTTGCCGGTAAAGGTTATCGTCGCCCACAGCAGCACCGCCGCGTGGAGACAAGCCGAAATCGCTGTCGCCTTTCTCATCACTGCGCTTTCGCGCCTTGTTCAAATTCGGTGACCAAGGCTACCCGATGAAAGCCGGCTGACGACAGCTGGCCCATCACCTTCATCATGGTCCCGTAATCCACCTTCTTGTCCCCGCGCACATAGACGCGAGCCTCGGTCCCCCCGCGAGCGTCAGCGACCGCCTGCATTTTGGGGATCAGATCGGCCGCGGCAATTTCGCTATTTTGCAGAAAAATCTGGCCCTTTTCGTTGACCGAGACCGTGAGCGGCTCCTTGTCCTGCTCGAGGCTCTTGGCCTGGCTCTGCGGCAGGTCGATCGGCACCCCGACGGTCAGCAGCGGGGCCGACACCATAAAGATGATCAGCAACACCAACATGACGTCGACCATCGGCGTCACGTTGATTTCGCTCATCACCCGGCGGCGGTGATGCTTTCGCTTCCCCATAACCGGCGTGCCGGCATTGGCTGCCATGAGATCACCCGCGTTCGTCGATCTGCCGCGATAAAATCGCAGCGAATTCGTCGGCGAACCCCTCCAACCGCTGGGCCTGTTTGTTCACTTCGGACGCGAACTTGTTATAGAAAATGGTCGCCGGTATGGCGGCGACAAGGCCGATTGCGGTCGCAAACAGCGCCTCGGCGATGCCGGGAGCCACGACCGCCAGCGACGTGTTCTTGGACGCCGCGATCGACTGGAAGCTCGTCATGATGCCCCAGACGGTTCCGAATAGCCCCACAAAGGGGCCGGCCGAACCGACGGTCGCCAGGACCAAAAGACGCTTTTCCAGCCGTTCGACCTCACGTGCGATGGTCACCTCCATGACCTTCTCGATGCGCATTTGCAGGCCGCCGATGGACTTCGTGTTGCCCTCGAAACTGCGTTTCCACTCACGCATCGCCGCCACGAATAACGCGGCCATCGAATGGGCCGGGCGTGCCGACAGGGCGCGATAGAGTTCATCCAGGGACTGGCCAGACCAAAACGCCTGCTCGAAGCGATCCATGGCGCGGCGAGAGCGCGAATAAAGCACGGTCTTGTCGATGGCGATCGCCCAAACCCAGACCGAGCACGCTAACAGACCGACCATGACCGTCTTGACGATCCAATGGGCGTGCCAGAACAGCGTGAACAGCGAGAGGTCGGAGGAGGTCAGCGGCAGCACCGACTGTGCCACGTCGGCAGGATTCATGGGCACGTCCTTTCCGCTTCTTCCGGTTCCGTCGGTCGAACCGGCGCGGCGCAATTTCCGAAATCAACGAGCGCGCGCGACGATGCCGCCCACGCGCCAAGCCGAAAACCGAATGTCTCGCGAAAATCGTAAGTCCCGTCCACCGGCACCTACGAAATCCCCGCGAAACTTGGCCAAACTTGGGCGCGAAAGCGGGCTTTTCAGCCCTTATAGACAGCGCTGATTATGGTTAAGGAGTCGTTACTTTTGGATGAATGCAGCCACGGCCCGAAAAAAGCAAAGGCCGCCCCTGGAGGGCGGCCCCGCATTCGGGTTGGGGTTCTTAGCTCTGCGGCTGGCTGCCGTCAGGCGTTGGACGCCCGCGCCGTTCGGCCATGAACTGGTCGAACTCGGTTTTGTCCTTCGCAAAGCGCAGCCGATCGAGAAACTCGCGGAATTCCCGCTGCTCTTCTTCCAGCCGGCGCAAGGTGTCCGTGCGATATTCGTCGAACGCGCGATTGCCGCTCGATGGTTCGGAATTCCAGGGACCACCGCTCATTCTCGAGCGCATCCAGTCCATTTTGCCCTGCATGCGTTCGATGTTGTTCTGCCAATGGCTCGGATAGCCACCGTGATATCCACATCCCATTCTTCCACTCCCAATCGTGAAGGCGAGGACGCAAAGGCCAAGCGGCCACCAGGCCATGAATCCCAGGACGATCAGCGCAATCCAGGCAGGCTTGCCGAAGGAGTCGAGTTTCGCGGTGATTGGCATTGTCGACCTCGCGTGAATGTTAATAACATTTACATACGTAGGCCCGGGTGCCGGCCCTGTCAAGAAGCGCAAACATTAAATTGGGGAGGACAGCGGAGCACGCCAGTGGTGGGGCGTGAATTTCTGCTGCTGCTTAGCAATAAGCAGACACGTTCAGCGCGGGCCCGCCGTCGCAGCGTTGAGTCCAAGGCCGCGCAGGTAAATTAGCACCGCGGCTTCCAGCAACTCTTCCGGCGGCATCGGCAGCGCACGCCGCGCGGCATCACCGCGAGCAAACAGCGAGGCGATGCCGTGGGTCATCGACCACACGTGGAGCGCAACCATCATTGCTGGTGGCCGGCCCCGCGGCGGCATCAACGCAACCAACTTTTCTGCCGCCGCGCGCAATACCGCGAATGCGTTCTCTCCGGCTTCGCGCAACTCCCGATCTGAATCGAGCGGGACGCCAGCTTCAAACATCGCAGAGTAGTAAGCGGGCTCGCGCTTGGCGAAGGCGAGATAGGTTTTGCCGAGACGGTCGAATGCCGTCATCACGTCGGGCGCGCCATCGTCCCATGCTTTTGCCAACGCATCGGCAAAAAGCGCAAAGCCGCGCTGCGCGACGTCGGCCAGCAGTGCATCGCGGTCGCGGAAATGCCGATAGGGTGCCGCCGGGCTTACGCCAGCCCAGCGTGCGGCGTCGGCAAAGGTAAAGCCGGCCGGGCCCTTCTCGGCGATCAGTTCGAGCGCGGCGCGCACCAGGGCTTCTTTCAGATCGCCGTGGTGATAGCCGCGGGCCGCATGGCCGCGCTTACCCCATCTCATGTGAATCGCTTTTACATCAAGGCGATGGCCGCGTCGATGCGGGGACGCCTAGGAGCGCCGGCCACGCTTGGCGACCAGCGGCAGATGATCGAACAGCGTCGGACCATTCGGCTGCGCGCCTTCGATTGTCAGCAGGCGCAATTTGCTGACCACTCCGCCCGGCGCAGAAAAGCCCCCGGTTTTGCCACCCGCTGCCAGCACGCGATGACAGGGAACGATCAACGGAATTGGATTTTGGCCGAGCGCCTGTCCAACATCGCGTGCCAGGAGTTTGTCGCCCAGACGATCGGCGATCTGGCCGTAAGTCATCGTCTCACCGGCGGGGATCGTGCGCGCAACGTCGTAAACTTTGCGATTGAATTCCGGCAGGTCGTCGACGTCGAGCGTCACGTCACTCAAGTCGCGTTTTTCACCGCGCAACAATTCCACGATGCCGTCGATCGCCCGCTGCACCGTCTCAGGCGGTGGCGCCTCCTGCGCACCGGCGAAGCGGCGTAACAGGCGAGACCGCGTCGCGCGTTCGCTGCCGTCGTGAATTTGCACGCCGGCAATGCCACGCGCCGTCCAGACAATGCCACAGGCACCGATGGCCGTTTCAAACAATGCAAACTGAAGTTCCGGCATGACGCGGAAGGTTAGCACGCGGCTTCACCTGGCGCCGCCCGTTTCCTGATCAGCGTGCACGGCGGTGCGGATACGACCGCCGCCCATTTTAGTGTCCTCCGCCGGGCATGATCTTGCCATCGTAGATTTCACGGTTCGGCGCACCGTCGACATGCAGGATTCCGACCAGGCCGCGCTCGAGCCGTGAAAGCGCATGGTCGACCAGGATGTAGTTTCCGGGTACGTCGAGCTTGAATTCGGTAATGACGGCGCCGCCCGGCGGCACAGTGACCGTCTGAATGCCCTTCAATGGCTCGCTGAGAACGCCGCCCAAATTGTAGACCCTGTCGAACATTTCACCGATCACGTGGAACGACGACGTAAAATTCGGTCCGCCGACACCGAAAAAGATGCGGACCGTCTCCCCGACTTTCGCTTCCAGTGGGTGCAACTTCGACAAGGCGCCGACGGCGCCATTAAACACGAAATATTCCGGCCGCTCGGCGAGCAGTTTCTCGACGTTAAACTCCTGACTACCGTGCGTACCAAATGGAGCTTCGGTATAGATCTCGCCCTGCATCACGTAGAATTCGTGGTCGACGGGCGGCAGCCCTTCCTCAGGCTCCACCAGAATCAAGCCATACATGCCGTTTGCAATGTGGTGAGCCACCATGGGCGTGGCGCAGTGGTAGACGTAAAGCCCGGGGATCAGCGCCTTGAATTTAACGCTGTTCTCTTCGCCCGGATTGGTCTGCGTCGCCGCGGCGCCGCCGCCCGGACCAGTGGCTGCGTGGAAATCGACAGAGTGAACCATCGCGCTGTCGCTGGAATTTTTGAGGCGGACATCGACGGTATCGCCGACGCGCACACGCAGGAATGGACCGGGCACCTTGCCGTTAAATGTCCAGTAGCCAAACGTCGTGCCTTCGGCGAGGCGCCCTTCCAGCTCAACCGTGGTCAAATCGACCCGGATCGTTTGCGGCGCCCGCTTGCCAATCGGCGGCGGCAGATCGGTTGCAATCTTGGAAATGTCAGCCTCGACCAGCGTCTGCACCGGTGGCTGCGGGGTGACAAGAAACTGGCCCTGCATGCCGGCAAGCTGATGGCCCGGCAAACTGCAGAAGTAGAGGTAGTCACCGGCCTTGCCTGCACGGAATGCGATGTTGGTGCTGGCGCCCTTGCCGGTGATGTGTGCCGATCGCGCGGTTGCCTCTTGATCGGCAAATACGATGTCGTGTTCGGCACCTTCGCCATTGATCAGGGTGACCTGTACGTCCTGGCCCTCGGCCGCGGACAGCACGGGATTAACCTGGCCGTCGATCGCACCGCCGACCCCGATAAAGACCATGCGGCCTTCAGCAATTCCGGTGCGCAATGTGTATCGCACGCCCGGAATGTAACTTGACGCGGATTGAGCAGATGAAGGAGGTGGCGGCGCTGCGGCCGCAGGCGCTCGGGCGGCGGCTGGCGGTTGCGCCGCCGCAGCCGGAGCGGATGCCGACGCCAGAAACGCGATCACTGCGTTGCGCTCGTTCTCGGTCTTCAACCCCGGAAACGGCATTTTGTTGCCGGGCACCAGCTTCTGTGGATCCGACAGATAGGCGTCGAGCGTGGCGACATCCCACGTCAGATTGCTGCCTTTCATGGCGGGGGAATAATTGTAGTTAGGTACGCTGCTGGCTTTTTTGCCGACCAGCCCGGCAAGACTCGGACCGAGCCCGTTCTTGCCAGGTTCGAGCGAGTGGCAAGCCTGGCATTTTCGAAAGACCAGCTTACCCGTGGCAGCGTCGCCGACAACCGGCGCGCTCGTACCCGCTGGAGCGGATGGACCTTGGCCGTTGGTCTGCGCAGGCGGAGCGGCGGCCGTGCGGTCATGCGGCATGCCCGGCGCCATCGCAGTTGACGTGGCAGGCGCTTGCGCAGGATTTGATGGGGATTGCGTTGGAGTTGGTACCTTGCGTGAAACCGGCTCAGCGCTTGGAACCGGCGGCGCAGCCGTCTTAGTGCTGGTGAGTTCACCGCTACAATTCGAAGATGGCGCGCTCACCGTCGATTGCGATGTGGGGGCTTCGTAGGAGGAAAAATACAGCAACGGAACGATCAGAAGAATACCCACAATCAATATTGACCATTCACGAATGAATGCCGGCAGTTTTTCCCACATCGCAGAATACCCCCAGCCTCGTGATCAATTCGATCACTAAATTGGAAGTGTCCGCCTACTTCAGACTGATTTGCATTGATCTGGCGCAAAGCCCGCCGATAAATCGTACGCGGCTCAAAGCTAGGCATTTCAACGGAATAGTGAGGGCCTCTCTTGCGGTAACCGTCGATCGGTCGCCATAGCAGTGCGCAGCGTTGGAATTTCCTCTTGCGGCACAGCAAGTTTCGTGCGGGACAACGCGTAGCGGCGTTCAAGGAAGGGACGCTCGATAAACCTGTGCGAAAGCGCGGCGAACACGAACGCACACGCGACTTCAATGACTGTGAGACTGCCGCCTTTTGGCAAGTTGAAATAGAGAATACCGACCAGCGCGATCGGATAATGCCAAAGATACAGTCCATAAGACCGTTGCCCGATCCAGACGAACACAGGATTGCTCAGCGTCCGGGAGAGCGCGCCATTATCGAGTGCTGCAATCAGGATTATCGCAGCGGCCAAAGATATGACGCTGAACCCGAAGAAAAACATACGCCGGTCGTCCCAAGGGCAAATTGACGGCAGGACGACAATGACGATGGCGGCCGGCAGCCAAAGATAGCGTGCGGCCGTCGCAAGTCGCGTTAAGAACGTCGGCGTTGCGAGGGCTAGAGCGAGAGCGGCGCCAATCAGCAGGGCATCGGCCCGCGTGTCGGTGCCATTGTAAAGCCGATGGACGGTTGCGCCATGAATCGCAAGCGTCACGCGCCAACAGGTGACCGCGATAATTATCGCTGCGATCAAGTGGAGTGGCGACATTACACGTTGGCCGTAAGTCAGAATAGCGAGCAACAACAGCGGCCAAAAAATATAAAACTGCTCCTCGATCGATAGTGACCAGGTGTGACCAAGATATTGCGGCAGGCTGTACTCGAATGCGCGTGTCCAATTTCCCAGATAGAAGGTTACGATGAAATCTTCTTTCAGCCCCTGCGGCAGTTTGTGAATGACGAAGGCCGCGTAGAGCAGGAATGCGAGACACAAAACAGCGAGTGCTGGCAAAAGCCTCAGCGCGCGCCGGCGAAGAAAGCCTATCAGTGAAATGCGCTTCGTCTGCGAATACTCTTTCAGTAGAATAGTAGTGATCAGGTAACCGCTCAGGACGAAAAAGAAATCAACGCCGATGTAGCCCCACTGAAAACCCGGAGTGCCGCCGTGGTACAGGAGAACCGGAAAGACGGCGAAAGCTCGCAGCCCATCCAATGCCGGTTTATATCCAAGGGGATAATACAAAAAACGCCCCCGTTACAACGCGAATGAATGTCACCGGCAATCGCAGTAACGCACGATGTTTCCCGACTGCGGAAATTTAATGGCAGAAATGTAACGTGCTCACAGTGAGCGTCGTGTGCACGCGTGATTAAATTTATAAGAAAAAATTATTAGACGTATTCGAAGACGATTTCGAATGCGCGACAGAGCGGCAAAATTTTGGCAGACGAAATATTTAGGGACGCTCTTGCTGTAAGCGATGGTCGGCGTCCATTGCGATGCGCAGCGGCTTCGGGATGGGTTTGGCACGGCCACCAGAGACGAAGGCGACCTGCACATGCGCCTCGACGATCAGAACCTCGCCGCGCATCACTTTCTGATTCAGCGTGACGGAGGCACCCTTCACCTCTTCCGGCGTGGTGACGACATCGAGCACGTCGTCCATATGCGCGGGTTTACGAAAATCGATCGACATGTGGCGCACCACGAAGGCAAAACCCGGCGCCTCCTTCTCCGCCTCCTCGAACAACGCGCGGTGGTCGGCGCCAATCAGCCGCAGATAATTGGTGCGCCCACGCTCCATGAAACGCAGGTAGCTCGCGTGGTAGACGATGCCGGAGAAATCCGTGTCTTCGTAATAGACCCGCACGGCCTGATGGTGGCGGCCGTCGCGGATTTCGCCGTCGAGGGGATTCATATCGGGGGCCTTTCAACCGTCATGCCCGGCTTCATGCCGGGCATCCACGTCTATCGATAGATACAATGTCGCAAGACGTGGATGGCCGGGACAAGCCCGGCCATGACGAAAATTATTCGTCCTCGTCTTGCCCGAACAACCCGAACTGCGCCGGGTCGCGCTTGGGTTCCGGCAGGCCGAGATGCTGGAAGGCGAGCGCCGTCAGCAAACGTCCGCGCGGGGTGCGCTGGATAAAGCCTTTCTGGATCAGGAACGGCTCAATAATGTCTTCAATGGCATCGCGCGGCTCCGACAAAGCGGCGGCCATGGTGTCGACGCCCACGGGGCCGCCGCCATAGTTCTCCGCGATGGTCTTGAGATAACGCCGGTCCATTGCGTCGAGGCCCGCGCCGTCAACCTCGAGCGCCGACAAAGCGCGGTCGGCGGCTTTGCGGTCAATCGTTTTGGCGCCGTCGACATGCGCAAAGTCGCGCACCCGGCGCAGCAGACGCCCGGCAATGCGCGGCGTGCCGCGCGCGCGCCGCGCAATCTCGTTTGCACCGTCTGGCCCAATGCCGATGCCCAGCACGCGTGCGCCGCGATTGACGATCTCTTCGAGTTCTTTCTCGGAATAGAAATTCAGCCGCACCGGAATTCCGAAGCGGTCGCGCAGCGGGTTGGTCAGGAGCCCGGCGCGGGTGGTGGCTCCGACCAGCGTGAACGGAGACAGGTCGATCTTCACCGAACGCGCCGCAGGGCCCTCGCCAATGATGAGGTCGAGCTGGAAATCTTCCATCGCCGGATAAAGAATTTCCTCCACCGCCGGATTGAGCCGGTGGATCTCATCGATGAACAGCACGTCGCGCGGCTCAAGATTGGTCAGCAGAGCAGCGAGATCGCCGGCCTTGGCAATCACCGGGCCGGAGGTGGCCCGGAAGCTCACACCCAATTCGCGCGCGACGATCTGCGCAAGCGTTGTCTTGCCCAGGCCAGGCGGACCGACGAACAACACATGATCGAGCGCTTCCTTGCGCGCACGGGCCGCCTCGATGAAGACCGAGAGATTGGCGCGCGCCTGTTCCTGGCCGATGAACTCCGACAGCCGTTGCGGACGCAGTGAAGCATCCGCATCGTCGTCGCGTTTGTCGGCGGCCACCAGGCGGCGCGGGCTGGTCATCGCGCCAGCTCCTTCAAGCCCTGCCGGATCAGCGTCGCGGTATCGGCGCCCTCACCGGCGTTGCGTGCGGCTGCGGCGATTGCGGCGGCGGCCTGCGGATGCCCGTAACCGAGATTGATCAACGCGGACACTGCATCGGCGACCGGCCGAGGCGCACGCTTCTCGTCGAGCGCACCGGCCAGATGCACCACGGCGGGATCGACATCGGCAAAGGCCGGCGCCTTGTCCTTCAACTCAGTGACAATCCGCTCGGCGACTTTCTGTCCGACGCCGGGCGAACGGGCCACCATCGCCTTGTCGCGCATGGCGATGGCGGACGCGAGCTCGGACGGTTTGAGCGTACCGAGCACGGACATTGCGACTTTCGCGCCGACGCCTTGCACGGTTTGCAGCAGCCGAAACCATTCGCGCTCGATGTCGCTTGCGAAGCCGAACAGCTTGATCTGGTCTTCGCGCACGTAGGTCTCAATCGACAGCGTCGCCGCCTCGCCAGGCGACGGAAGCGCCTGCATCGTGCGCGCCGAACAGTAGACCTGATAACCGACGCCGCCGACATCGAGGATGATGTAATCCTCCCCGTAAGAATTGACGATGCCTTTGAGCTTGCCGATCATGACGCCGCTACCTTCAACACGACACTTGTTCGATGATGCGCATGACAGACCGCGATTGCCAGCGCATCCGCCGCGTCCTCGCTTTGCGGGTCGGCCTTTGGCAGCAGGACGCCAATCATCATGCGGATCTGCGCTTTTTCGCCGTGACCGGCGCCGACAACCGTCTTCTTCACGACGTTCGGAGCGTATTCGGCAATAGTCAGGCCCGCCCTCGCCGGTACCAGCATGGCAATGCCGCGCGCCTGACCGAGCTTGAGTGTTGCTGCCGCATTGTTATTCACGAAGGTCGCCTCGACCGCCGCTTCGTGGGGCTGGTATTGCTCGATCACGGTGATCAACCCGTCATGGATCGCCAACAACCGTGTACCGAGTTCGGCGCGGTCGCTGGTTTCCAGCGACCCGCAGGCAACATAGATCAGCCGGTTGCCGTCGGCTTCAATCAGGCCCCAGCCGGTGCGGCGGAGCCCCGGATCGATGCCGAGAATGCGAATCGGATGCCGGGCCATGGCCCGTTGATAACCCCGCACCCGGCCCTCGCCTAGGGTTTCCCGCGTGGTGCGCCATATCCGCAACTTTGGCGGACTCGGAAGATGCGGGCGTTCTGCACTAGGATCGCCGCGCCATGCCGGGTTCTCCCTCCACTCGCCGCGCCAAGCGACGGGCCATCATTATTGGTGGCTCGATGTCCGGGCTGTTCACCGCCGCCTTCCTGCACCAGATCGGCTGGGATGCGGACGTCTATGAACGCTCGAGCGTCGAACTTGTCGGTCGCGGGGCCGGGATCACCGGTCATCCGGAATTGATGGAGGCGCTCGAAGCGAGCGGCGCCGGCACCAGGGATCTCGGCGTCGAGGTTCCCAAACGCATTGCCATCGACCGGGAAGGCCGCGTTACGGACGAGCGGCCGTTGCGGCAAATCCTGACCTCATGGGATCGCCTGCAGCGGCTCCTGCGCGCGACCATCAATGAAGCGAATTACCACCTTGGATGGAATTTCGAACGCGTCGATCAGGATGACCGGGGTGTCCGTGTACAGTTCTCAGGCGGCCGAATTGAGCATGCCGATATTCTGGTCGGCGGCGATGGGATCCGTTCCAGCGTACGCGGGCAATTGGCGCCGGACGTGCAGCCGATCTACGCCGGCTATTACATTTGGCGCGGCGCGCCGAACGAAGCCGATCTCGCGCCGGAAACCTTGCGGACGATCTATCCGCTGTTCACATTTTATCTGCCGCCGCGCCAGGAGATCATCACCTATCCGATCGCCGGCTTCGACAACGACCTCCGCCCCGGCCACCGCCGCTTCAACTTCATCTGGTATCGCGTCGCCGACGCCGGCCAGCTTCGCGATATGTGCGTGGACGAAAACGGCGTGCAGCATGAACATTCCGTGCCGCCGCCGCTCATTCGCAAAGATCTGATCGCGCAGATGCACAAGGACGCGCACGATATTTTGCCGCCCGCCCTGCTCGACAGCGTCATGAAAATCAAACAGCCGTTCATCACACCGATCTACGACTTCACCGCGCCTGCTATCGTTTACGGGCGCGTTGCGATGGTCGGCGACGCGGCTGCGAATGCGCGGCCGCACATGGGGTTCGGAATGGCCAAAGCCGGCACTGATGCACAAGCGCTTGCGAAGCATTTGCGCGACCATGACGACATCGAAACGGCGCTGAAGACTTACAACGCCGAACGCCAGCCAATCGGCAACACAATTGTCATGCACGGCCGCAAGCTCGGCACCCACATGGGCGTCAATCTCAAGACCGACGAAGACCGGCGCATGCACACGCTGTTGCAAAGTGATGGCGCAATGCTGGATTGGATCGCCGTGCCGCATTTCCTCGACGCTTATAAATGAACGATCTCCCCAAACCCGATTACGCACGCAACATGCGCATCGTCGGCCACACCGACCAGGGCGGACGGCCCGACGGCGTGCAGGTGATGGTGCACCGTGGGTTTGCCTATGTCGGACACATGTTCTCGAAAGGCTTTTCCGTCATCGACGTGCGCGACGCGAAGAACCCCCGCGCCGTGAACTACGTCGCTGCGCCAGCGAATACCTGGAATATTCACCTGCAGACGCATGGCGATTTGCTGCTCGTGATCAACGCAAAAGATATGTTCGCGGCCGCTGAATTCGCCGACGAGCGCGCCTACTACAGCGGCGCACTCGGAAAAACTGTCGGCACGGCGAATGCCAAGCGGATCCGCGATTGGAGCGCCGGTCTTGCCGTCTACGACATCAGCAAACCGGACGTTCCCCGCCGCATCGGCTTCATGCCAGTCGAAGGCGGCGGCATCCATCGTATCTGGTACACCGGCGGACGATGGGCCTACGCGTCGGTGCTGCTCGACGGATTTACCGACTACATTTTCATGACGGTCGACATGAACGACCCCGCCCGGCCACGCGAGGCCGGGCGATGGTGGATTCCCGGCATGCATTTGGCGGGCGGCGAAACGCCGTCATGGGCGGCCGCAAGGCGTTATGGCCTGCATCACGCCATCATTCATGGCGAAACCGCCTACGCCGCATGGCGCGACGCCGGCATGGTGGTCCTCGATATCGTCGACCGCGCGAAGCCGAAATTAATCGTGCACAAAAACTGGTCGCCGCCATTCGGCGGCGGCACGCATAATTGTTTGCCTTTGCCGGATCGCAATTTGCTTGTGGTGCTGGACGAAGCCGTGCTCGATCATCAGGAGGATGGGCTGAAGCTCATTTGGGTGTTCGATAATCGCGCGCGTGAGAATTCGGTGAGCATCTCATCTTTTCCGACCCCAGAAGACGCCGACTACAAAGCTAAAGGCGGCCATTTCGGACCGCACAATATTCATGAGAACAGGCCGGGCAGCTTTGTCAGTTCGCAACTGATTTTCGCGACATACCAGAATGCCGGCATTCGCGTGTTCGACATCGAAGATCAGTTTGCGCCGAAAGAAGTCGGCGCGCTGGTGCCGCCACAGCCGGCGACGCTCGCGGACACGCGCCCCAACAGGGCGCGGGTGATCCAGTCTGCCGATGTGTTTGTCGATGCGGCGGGTCTGATTTATGCGACGGACTACAATGCCGGGCTCTACATTTTGGAGTTTGAGGGCGGCTAGACTACGTTCCGCTCGTCCTCGCGAAAGCGGGGCCCCAGAGCAAAAACTACAGACCCATCAAATGTGACCCTGGATTCCCGCTTGCGCGGGAATGAGCGGAGTTTGAGCTACGCGCTCATCTTTGCAACCAACGCGTCCGACACTTCGAAGTTGGCGTAGACATTCTGCACATCGTCATTGTCGTCGAGCAGCTCGATCAGTTTCAGCATCTTTTCGCCCGCTTCATCGTCGAGCGCGACGGTGTTCTGTGGTTTCCACAGCATCGCGCTTTTGCGCGGCTCACCGAATTTCGCCTCCAGCGCTTTGGTCACGTCGTGCAAGTTGTCCGACGTGGTAAAAATCTGGTGGCCATCCTCGTTCGACGTTACGTCGTCGGCGCCCGCCTCGATCGCGGCGTCCAGCATCTGGTCTGCGCTGGCGACCTTGGAGTCGTACTCGACGACGCCGAGATGATTGAACATGAACGAAACCGCACCAGTCGTGGCGAGGTTGCCGCCGTTCTTCGTGAAGGTGGCCCGCACTTCGCCGGCGGTGCGGTTGTGGTTGTCGGTTAGCGCCTCAACGATCACCGCAACGCCGCCCGGTCCGTAACCCTCGTAGCGGATTTCGTCATAGTTCTCCGCATCGTTGCCGGAGGCCTTCTTGATCGCGCGCTCGATGTTGTCCTTCGGCATATTTTCAGCCCGGGCAGCGACGATGGCCGCGCGCAGCCGCGGATTGAACGCCGGATCGGGCAGGCCAAGCTTCGCGGACACCGTGATTTCGCGCGCGAGCTTGCCAAACAGCTTGGAGCGCACCTTATCCTGGCGCCCCTTGCGGTGCATGATGTTCTTGAACTGGGAATGACCGGCCATAACGACACACTACGCTAGAAGTTGATGCCGGCGGCTATATAGGCCGCTCTCACGAGAAAATAAATATCTGACGTGTCGTTTTATCAGGCCGCCGCGACCGCGACGTTGCGCAGGATCGAGCCGATGCGCGCGCCGACTTTCCCAACATTGCGATGGACGCGCGCTTTATAGCGGATGACCGCGTCACGATCGACCATGAAGAACTTCTTTTCCGGATAGGTGCGCCCGAAAATATCGATCAACATACTACGGAACTGCCCGGAGGAGAGGTCGGGCTGTTGCACGGGAATTTCCGCATAGGCCGCGAGTTCTGCCGAGCTCAAAGCGCACAGCAACGCTGTCGGAACAGTCGCATAAACCTTCTTGTACTTCTGAATGGTGCGGATCGCGCCGTCGAGACCAAAATCCTTGCCGAGCTCGTCGTTGACCACCAGCGGTTCGTCTTTCACCGGGCGCGTCAGTGGAAATTGGTCGATCAGCCAATCGCCGATATGGACAACGTTGCCGCGGCCGCGGCCGTACATCAGCACGTCGTCCTCGTAGCGCGCGAACCATGTGTCGAGCCGCTCGATGACACGGTCTATCGCCGGCCGGGAGACCAATTCGCGACATTGCGTTCCGAAAATGCCGATCGACGCCCTGGCGCCGGATAGCACGTTGAGCAATTCATCACCGAGGAGCGGGGGAAACAGGCCGTTGCCGGTACCGAGCACAACCAGGTCATAGCTACCGCGCGCTTCATTGAGCGTACGAAGCGTCAGATGGTGTACGTCCGCCTCGCCCGGCAACAAAGCATTGATCATGTGGCAGCCGAGGCGAGTCCCGAAACTGGCGCCGTCGTCGCCGGAAATAACGGCGACGCTGCAGGGCGCCGCGGGAGCCAGCCACTCGGTTGGAGTGAGCCGCATCAGCACCTGCGTTTCATCAATCGGTGTCGTGCACTCGATCCGAAACCCATAACGATCGAACAGCATTGCCAGATCATAAAAGCTCAAGTGATTGGCAAAGCCGAGTGCATTCCGATCGACATCCTTCGCGAGGTCGGTCGCGCAATAGCTCAGGATGATATCGCGCTTGCAAAAGCGAAGATGGGTGAACAGATTGTCGACGTCGGCAACTCGTTCGAGCGAGCCCAACATGACAATGACATCACATTGTGATGCGGCGTCCGTTGGAAATTCCGTGTTTAGATCGCAGCCGTGTGTCGGGCGTTTCTTGTTTCCGGTATCGCGATAACTGCAGCCCCCAGGCAAAAAGGCCTGAAGCGTCGCATTTTCGCTGAGATCGAGCACATGCGTGCCTGCAGCGATAAACTGAGCAGCGAGCCGGGCGCGCGGGTCGGATTTCTTTTTGTCTTGCGCTTCCGGTTGCGGCGCAAGATCGGACGGCAGTTCCAGAGCCAGATTGTTATTGACGTAAAGATTCATGGCCACCTGTGCCGAGGTCGCTATGCCGGACCCAGCACATGCCGGCGAATCACTTCACCTAACGAATCACCGACGCGATTCGCGGTCAACCTGCAAAAATTTCAGTTCCAAAATTTCGGTCGTGTTTCCTGCAGAATGCCGCCGAGCCGCACGGCACCAACTTGCCGGGCCAGGCCGGTTGCGTCATCGGTCTCGACCGCAAGACCACACAGTGTTGCCGGGCCATTTGAGGGCTCGAATTTTGCGCCTGGCAGTTTCCGCAGAAAGCGATTGAGCGGCTCGTCTTTATTCATGCCGATAATAGAGTCGTAATCGCCAGTCATGCCGACGTCCGATACGAACGCCGTACCACCCGAGAGGATCCGATCGTCGGCGGTTGGCGCATGCGTATGTGTTCCCACAACGAGACTGGCGCGGCCGTCGGTGAAATAGCCCATTGCCTGCTTCTCGCTCGTCGCCTCGCAATGGAAGTCGATAATAATTGCATCCGCGCCCGATTTAAGCGCGCAAGCGGACAGCTCGCGCTCGATGGCCGCAAACGGATCGTCGAGCGCATCCATAAAGATGCGGCCCATGGCATTGATCACCAGCGCGCGTTTACCGTTTTTGGTGTCGACCAACGCCGCGCCACGGCCTGGTGTGCCTTTTGGATAGTTCAGCGGACGGATCAATCGCGGTGCGCGTTCGATGAACACCAGCGCCTCGCGTTGATCCCACGCGTGGTTGCCGAGCGTGATGGCGTCGGCACCGGCGTCGATGAATTCGTTGTAGATGACCTCGGTGATGCCGAATCCGCCGGCTGCATTCTCGCCGTTGACGACGACCAGGTCGAGTTTCCAGTCGGCAACTAGCCCCGGCAACCGCTCGGTTAAAATTGTTCGTCCGGATCGCCCGACAACATCGCCGATAAATAGAATACGCATGCTGGACCAAGTCTCTTTAGTGTTCCCGGAAATCAATTACCTCGCGCTCCGTTAGCACGAGATCGAGCCGCGCGTCGCGCTTAGTGGCGGGCACCTGCGGAATTTCCTGGGCGGCGTAGGCAATACCAATTGCTGTGACCGGCTTCTTGGCGCGCAGAGCGTTGATCGTCATATCGTAATAGCCAGCGCCATAACCGATGCGGTGACCGGAACGATCAAAAGCAGCAAGTGGCACGATAAGAATGTCAGGGGCGACCTCCGGCGCTTCCGCAACCGGCTCGCGGATGCCCCATTGGCCGGCCTTGAACGGATCGCCGAAATTCCACGCACGCATGATCAGCGGCTTGCCCCGACCGGCGATCGCGGGCAGCGCGAGCCGCGCGCCGGCATCGGCGAGTTTACGCAGCAACGGGATCGGATTGATCTCGGTCTTCATCGGCGAAAAGCCGGACACCACCGTGCCGCGCTCTATTCGCAGCGGGAACGACCGAGCAGCGATTGTTTCCGCGGCAGCCGCTCGCATCTCCGCCGGCAATGCGTCGCGCAAGGCAAGCGCCTGTTGGCGAAACCGGTCTTTTTGATCGGATACGGCCGAGCCGGTTGCGTTCACCACATGCTCCGTCATCGCCTTCACGAGTTGCCATCATCAAAGACGGAGATGGCCGGGACAAGCCCGGCCATGGCAATTGAAGCAGTATGCGACCAAAAAAGTACGGAGCCGCGATGGCCGTCGGAGTGTGATCCCGGGAACCTACATAAGTAGGTGGGCGCCATATGACCGAAACCACGGTCCCGGCCAGGGACAGCTCCCGATAGGATCGTAAGGCCCCGGGGAATTTTCTCCGTCGCACCTCGCAGCCCCGCCCCAGCAATGTAGTCGCTAAGGAGGGCAAGCGCCACACCGGCCGTCTTTACGGAGCGGGACGAGGTTAAAGCGGCCTTATCCGATCGCCACGCCGCCGTTGCCGACTGTTTGATTGAGCTTCTTGGTGATGCCTTCGATACGTTCAGCCGCTGAATTGAATGCGCCCACCACTGCATCGGAGGCGGCCTTGGCGCGATCCCCGGCGACGATCCGGGCGTCCTGCAAAGCGGCGATTTCGTCCTCCAGCCGGCGCATCTTCTTCGAGGCTTCGGCGAGTTCATCTGCGAGCATCAAAGCTGCCATCACCGTGAGGCGCGTATCCCCGATCTCGCCGAATTTGCGGCGCAGATCGATGATGCGTTGGTCGATGTCCTTGGCGAGGGACTGCAAATGATCTTCTTGCCCATCTTCGCAAGCGAGACGGAATTGGCGGCCGGCTATTGTGGCGTTGACCTGGGACATGGTTTTACTCGTTCAAGTCGAGGACCGATTGAATCGACGCAATCGCGGCATCCAGCCGCTCGCCGATTTCACGATTGGTCGTCTCCAGCCGGCGGGAGCGTGCGGTCTCTCCATCCAATGCGGCAGCGAGTCGCGTGCGATCGACACCAAGCGCCTGGACTTGGGCAGCTAGGCCCTCTTCGCTGCGGTCGGCCTCCCTGCGACGCTCGACTGCACCATCAAGCGCGTCGAGCGCGAGCGCTAAACGCTTGACCGCGGCGTCGATTGCGCTTTGCTCTGTCATCGGCCTTGGCCCGCACAAAAACTCTTGCAGCGGCAGATATTTAGGCAAAGAACTTTACGTGCTGCGCGACCGTGGCGTCAACGCTCGGTGGACGATTTGCCCAGCTGTTTTCGCCATCCTGTGCATGGCTGACGGACGGTGAGGCGCTCACATTGACTCAAAGGGCTCACATGCTATCCACCCGCCAAAAGGCCTTTCCATGAGCGCAAAAGCCTCGCCGACGGCAGCCGTGGCGCCCGCAGAGCGTCGCGAGCAGCCGGTCGCTAGCCCTGCCATTGCCCACGCGAGCATGGCCAACGCGATCCGTGCGTTGGCCATGGACGCCGTGGAACAGGCCAAGTCCGGCCATCCGGGCATGCCGATGGGCATGGCGGATGTGGCAACCGTGCTTTTCTCGCGCTTTTTGAAATTCGACCCAGTCGATCCGAATTGGCCCGACCGTGACCGCTTCGTGCTCTCGGCCGGCCATGGTTCGATGCTGATCTACGCACTGCTCTATCTCACCGGCTACGAAGCCATGACGATCGAGCAGATCAAAAAATTCCGGCAGTTCGGTTCGATTACAGCCGGTCATCCGGAATACGGTCACGCGCCCGGCGTCGAGACCACCACCGGCCCGCTCGGGCAAGGATTGGCCAACGCGGTCGGAATGGCGATTGCGGAGAAACATCTCGCCGCTGAATTCGGCGACAGCGTTGTCAATCACAAGACCTACGTTATCGCCTCTGACGGCGATCTGATGGAAGGCATCAGCCAGGAAGCGATTGCCCTCGCCGGCCATCTCAAGCTCAACAAGCTGATCGTCCTGTTCGACGATAACGGCATTTCCATCGACGGCGCATTGTCGCTCGCCGACAGCGTCGACCAAGTGAAGCGTTTTGAGGCCGCCGGGTGGGCTGCGTCACGGGTCGACGGGCACGACATGACGGCGATCAATCTTGCGCTTGAGAAGGCGCAGGCTTCCGAGAAGCCGGTCCTGATTGCCTGCAAGACCAAAATCGGGTTCGGGGCGCCAACCAAAGAGGGCTCCGAGAAATCACATGGCTCTCCTCTCGGAGCAGATGAAATCGCCGGCGCACGAAAAACGCTCGGCTGGACCTCTCCGCCCTTCGAAGTGCCGGCCGATATATTGAAGGCCTGGCGCGTGGCCGGCGCGCGATCAAAATCTGCGCATGCCGACTGGAAAGGGCGACTGGGCGCGCTCGACGTCGGAAAACGTGCCGAGTTCGAACGGCGCATGAAATGCGACCTGCCGAAGAAGGCCCTCGCGGATGCTGTGCGCACGACCAAGGAAAAACTTGCAGCGCAGCCCAAGGAAATTGCTACTCGCACGGCCTGCGAATTCGCGCTCGAAAGCCTGATCCCCGCGTTGCCGGAAATGATCGGTGGCTCCGCCGATCTCACCGGCTCCAACAACACGCGCATTAAAGGCATGAAGGCAATTTCAGCTGCCGATTTCTCCGGCCGCTTCATTCACTACGGCGTGCGCGAACACGGCATGGCCGCCGCCATGAACGGCATGGCGCTTCACGGCGGCATCATTCCTTATTCGGGCACGTTCCTGGTGTTCTCCGATTATTGCCGGCCCGCAATCCGGCTCGCCGCGCTGATGGGCAAACGTGTCATTTACGTCATGACCCACGATTCGATCGGACTTGGCGAAGATGGCCCAACGCACCAGCCGGTCGAGCATCTTGCGGCCCTGCGCGCAATTCCAAATTTGATGGTGTTTCGCCCCTGCGACGCCGTGGAGACCGCCGAATGCTGGCAGCTTGCACTCGAAGCAGGAAATAGACCGAGCATACTGGCGCTTACGCGCCAGAACTTGCCGCAGCTGCGCAACCGGTTCGACGACGAGAACATTTGCGCGACCGGCGCATACGAAATTGCCGGGCCGGATGGCCGCTCGGACGTGTCGATCTTCGCGACCGGTTCCGAAGTGGCGATCGCGGTCGAAAGTGCCAAGCAGCTGGCGGAACGCGGCGTCGCGGCACGCGTGGTCTCAGTGCCCTGCTTCGAATTGTTTCTTGAACAAAAGGACGAATACCGCCGCGCCGTCATTGGCGACGCTAAGGTCAAGATCGGGGTTGAAGCCGCTATCCGCCAAGGCTGGGACGCGATTATCGGCTCGGACGGTATTTTTGTCGGCATGACTTCGTTCGGCGCCAGCGCGCCTTATAAGGAACTATACAAGAAATTCGGGATTACCGCCGAGGCGATCGCCCATACGGCGCTAACCAAACTTGGGAAGATGTAACGGAAGACTATATGTGTCGTGGTACGTCGTTGCCGCGACGGGCCGAGCGAGCCGGGAGTGATTGATATGACAGTACGTGTTTCCATTAACGGATTTGGCCGCATCGGCCGCAATATTTTACGTGCAATCGCCGAAGCTGATCGCAAAGACATCGAGGTGATCGCCGTCAACGACCTCGGACCGGTCGAAACCAATGCGCATTTACTTCGCTACGACAGTGTGCACGGCCGGTTTCCCGGCGAAGTCACGGTTAAGGGCGATACTATCAGCGTCGGCAATGGCGCTATTAAAGTGACCGCAGAGCGCGATCCTTCAAAGCTGCCGTGGAAAGATCTCGGCATCGACATCGCACTGGAATGCACCGGCCTCTTCACCACGAAGGACAAGGCTTCGGCACATCTGACCGCAGGCGCCAAGCGCGTTTTAGTCTCGGCTCCCGCAGACGGCGCCGATCTCACCGTCGTCTTCGGCGTGAACCATGACAAGCTGACCAAAGATCACAAGATCGTCTCTAATGCATCTTGCACGACCAACTGCCTCGCGCCGGTTGCCAAGGTCCTCAACGACGCCGTCGGAATCGATAAGGGCTTCATGACCACGATCCATTCCTACACTGGCGACCAACCGACGCTCGACACCTATCACAAGGATCTTTACCGAGCCCGTGCCGCTGCGCTGAACATGATTCCGACATCGACGGGCGCTGCCAAAGCCGTCGGCCTCGTTCTACCCGAACTCAATGGCAAGCTCGATGGCGTCTCGATCCGCGTCCCGACTCCGAACGTCTCCGTGATCGATTTCAAGTTTGTCGCCAACAAAGCGACCACCAAGGACGAAGTGAACGGCGCGATCAAGCGCGCCGCCGAGCAGCAGCTCAAGGGCATCCTTGGATATACCAACGAACCGAACGTCTCGCTCGACTTCAACCATGATCCCCGCTCCTCGATCTTCCATATGGATCAGACGAAGGTGATGGACGGCTCGTTTGTACGAGTGATGTCCTGGTACGATAACGAGTGGGGTTTCTCCAACCGCATGGCGGATACCGCCGTGGCGATGGGCAAATTGCTCTGACATCCGCGCGCCGGGGCGGCTCATGACTGCGTTTAGAACACTCGACCACGTCGACGTGAAGGGCAAGCGCATTTTGGTGCGCGTCGATCTTAATGTGCCGGTTGAGAACGGGGTCGTCACGGACGCGACGCGAATTGAGCGTGCGGCGCCGGCCATCACCGAGATCGCCGACAAAGGCGGCAAGGTCATCCTGCTATCACATTTCGGTCGGCCGAAGGGGCGCGATCCCAAACAGTCGCTCAAGCCAGTTGCCGCGGAGATCGCACGCATCATCAAACGGCCAGTAAAGTTTGCCGACGATTGCATCGGAGAAGCCGCCGAGCGCGCCGTTGCCGCGATGAAACCGGGCGACATTCTCTGTCTCGAGAACACGCGCTTCCACGCAGGCGAAGAAAAAAACGATCCCGCTTTCGTCGCGGCACTCGCCAAGCTCGGCGACATTTGGGTGAACGATGCGTTTTCCGCGGCGCACCGCGCGCATGCTTCCACCGAAGGCCTTGGCCATAAATTGCCCGCCTATGCGGGACGTACGATGCAGGCGGAACTTGAGGCTCTCACGAAGGCGCTTGAACATCCGGAACGTCCGTTGGCGGCCATCGTCGGCGGGGCCAAAATTTCGACGAAACTCGATTTGCTCGGCAACCTGCTTGATCGCGTAGATGTGCTCATTGTCGGCGGGGCCATGGCCAACACATTCCTGCTCGCGCAAGGAAAGAAAATCGGCAAGTCGCTGGCGGAGGCTGATCTCGTTGCAACCGCACGCGACATCATGGCCAAGGCAAATTCTGCCAAGCGCGAAATCATTTTACCCGTCGACGTTGTGGTCGCGGAGAAATTTGAAGCGCACGCGCCGTCACGCGTGGTTGATGCCGACAAGGTCGGGGCGACCGACATGATCCTGGACATCGGTCCGCGTAGTGTCGAACAAGTTGTATCCGTACTGGCGCGCGCGAAAACATTGGTATGGAACGGGCCTTTTGGCGCCTTTGAAATGGAACCGTTCGATAACGGTACGATTGAAGTTGCCGAAGCGGCAGCGGAACTCAGTGAAGCCGGCAAGCTTGTCTGCGTGGCGGGGGGCGGCGACACCGTCGCCGCACTCAACGTCGCGGGCGTCGCCGATCGGCTCACCTATGTTTCGGCTGCCGGTGGCGCTTTTCTGGAATGGCTCGAGGGCAAGGCCTTGCCCGGGGTCGAGGTGTTGCGGATAAAATGATGTCGAGCAGCGTCATCCGGGCAATTGCAACGGATGCGATGGAGGGAATGATGAATCTCAATGAGTTGAACAAAGTGGCGCAAGCTATGGTAGCGCCTGGCAAGGGCATCCTGGCGGCCGACGAATCTTCGGCTACGATTAGAAAACGTTTCGACGCCATCGGCGTAGAATTCGACGGAGGATAGCCGACGCGACTATCGCGAGATGCTGTTCCGCTCGTCCGAGGGCATGAAGCACATTTCTGGCGTGATCCTTTATGATGAGACAATATGGCAGAAGGCGAAAGACGGGACGCCTTTGGTCGAATTGATCAAGAAGGCCGGCGCCATTCCGGGCATCAAAGTCGACGAAGGCACCAAGCCGCTGCCGATGTGCCCAGGCGAAGTCGTCACAATCGGCCTCGACAAACTCGCCGACAGGCTGCCGAAATATTACGAGCAAGGTGCGCGCTTCGCGAAGTGGCGCGCGGTAATCGACATTGGCGCCGGCATCCCCAGTTACGCCTGTATCCGCGCCAATACGCATGCGTTAGGGCGCTACGCCGCATTGTGTCAGGCGGCGCAGATCGTGCCGATCGTCGAGCCGGAAGTACTCATGGACGGAGACCATGACATCCAGCGCTGCCAGGAAGTGACCGAACTGGTGCTCAAGCTCCAGTTCGAGGAGCTTTATTTCCAGCGTGTTGCGCTCGAGGGCATCGTGCTCAAGCCGAACATGGTGATATCCGGGAAGAAAAACGGCAAGCGCGCAGGTGTTGAGGAAGTGGCAGAGAGAACCGTGAAGGTCCTCAAGAATTGCGTGCCAGGCGCAGTGCCCGGCATCGCTTTCCTCTCAGGCGGACAAAGCGACGAAGAAGCGACCGCTCACCTCGATGCCATGAACAAAATCGGAAATCTGCCGTGGAACCTTACTTTCTCCTACGGCCGTGCGCTTCAACACGCGCCGCAATCGACATGGAAAGGCAAGAGCGAAAATGTGGCTGCAGCCCAGCGAGCCTTCACGCACCGCGCGAAGATGAACAGCCTCGCTGCACTCGGACAATGGAAGGCCGACTTGGAGAAAAAAGCGGCCTGACGAACAAAAGGCCGCGTTTGACCGCGGCCTTTTGCGTTGATCTTGTTACAGGCGATATCAATCGCAATTCGTCTTACGGATCGTCGTCGAGCCGGTGATGTCTTCCTTGTGAACTGTCTTGGAAGCGCAGTCACCCGAACCGGTCGTTTCCTTGGTGATCGTCTTTTTCTCGGTGCCGAGGAATCCGTCGCGTTTTTCTACGGTGACCGAAGTATCGGGCCGATCATGTTCGATCACGACGGGGTCGCGTCGCTCTTCAACCACGGTCTGGGCGTTGGCGCCAAACGCGCCGAAAGCACTCGCGGCCAGCGCGAGTGCAAGGACATTGAGCTTCATGGTCGCCTCCTGCTAAGAAGTCTCGCCTATCAACGCCCGTCCCTCCTTGGGCGTTCCCACAATTTCCATGCAAGGCAAGGATACGAAACGTGATCGATCTCTACACTTGGACGACCCCCAATGGCCGCAAGGTTTCCATTGCGCTGGAAGAATTCGGGCTGCCCTATACGGCGCACCCAATCGACATTTCCAAGGATGAACAATTCGCGCCGGACTTTCTCAAAATCGCACCGAATAACCGAATTCCCGCCATCGTCGATCGCGACACGAACATCGCACTGATGGAATCGGGCGCGATCCTGATCTATTTGGCCGACAAGACCGGCAAGCTGCTGCCGAAATCGGGCGAGGGACGCTATCGCGTGATCGAATGGCTGATGTGGCAGATGGGCGGTCCCGGTCCAATGCTTGGTCAGGTCCATCACTTCGTGAAGTATAACAAGGGCAAGGCGCCTTATGCCGAGGAGCGCTACCTGAAGGAAGCGCACCGGCTCTACAAGGTGCTCAATACGCGTCTGGAAAATCGCGAGTTCGTCGCGGATCAATATTCCATCGCAGATATTGCAATTTGGCCTTGGATCTCCCGCTTCGAATGGCAGACCATCGATCTCAAACAGTATCCAAACGTGAGACGCTGGTATGAAACCATTGCGGCTCGTCCTGCGGTCCAGAAGGGGTACAAGGTGCCCAAGGACATGGGCCCAATCCCGATGCCGTGAGGCACAGTTGGCTCGCTGATCGGTCGGCTTAGACGTCATGGCCCGGAGCGAATAGTCTTGCTCTGATTCGTATTCGTTGCGTTGTGGGTCGTTTTCCTGCCGCAACAGCGCGAGCCGATGGCCAATCCTCAAGCCAAAGCAAAACTCAGCATCGCCGATCTGCTGCGGCGAGCCGTCGCGCATCACCAGCGTGGACAACTAATCGAGGCCGAGGCGCTCTACCGGCAGGTCCTGGCCGTCCAACCGGGAAATTTCGACGCGCTGCATTTGTGCGGTGTGCTCCTGCATCAGCGCGGCCAAGCGGCCGAAGCACTCAAGCTGATCGCGCGCGCGCTCAAGACCAATGCGCGATCGGCGGCTGCCCATTCGAACTACGGCATCGTGCTCGCGGTTGTCGATCGGCACGAGGACGCCCTCAAAAGCTATGAACGCGCTGTCGCGCTCAAGCCAGACTATGCCGAAGCCTTCAACAACCGCGGCAACACGCTGCGTGCGCTTACACGCACCGAGGATGCCTTAGCCAGTTTTGACCGGGCAATTATCGCGCGTCCCGACTACGTCGAGGCAATCAATAATCGCGGCAATGCGCTGGTCGAACTCGGCCGATGCGACGAGGCTCTCGCGAGTTACGAGCAAGCGTTAGAACGCCAGCCTGACTACGCAGACGCAATGGTCAATCGCGGTAAATGCCTTGCATTGCTCAGGCGCAGTGACGAAGCATTGGCGAGCTTTGATCGCACGCTAAAGTCCCAGCCGCGCAATGCAGCCGCGCTGAAAGAGCGAGGCCATTTGTTGCGCGATCGCAAGCAACCCGCGGAAGCATTGGCGAATCTTGATCAGGCATTGGCACTGGCCCCCGACAACGCGGAGACTTATGCCGGCCGCGCGCTGGTGTTGCTCGACCTCAAACGTTTCGAGGAAGCCTTTATTGCCTGTGACCGCGCGCTTGCGCTCAAGCCCGACTATGTCGAGGCGGTCGTCACACGTGGCAACATTTTTCATGAAATCCGCGCTTACGACGAAGCGATCAAACACTATGATCGTGCGCTGGAGATGCGACCGGGTTTCGCGCAAGCCTATGGCAATCGCGCCAACACACTGGTGGAACTCAATCGACCCGCTGAAGCGCTTACGGATTACGATCGGGCTCTTGCCATCAAATCCTACGCCTCCGCATATGTTAATCGTGGCCTTGCTTTGAGCTATCTCGACCGTCCGCAAGAGGCGTTCGATAGCTTCGATCGCGCGATCGCACTTGAACCGGAGCTAGCCGAAGCGCACTGGAACAAGGCGCTTTTGCATCTCTCGGTCGGCGATTTCCCTCAAGGCTGGCGCGGCTATGAATGGCGGTGGCGCCGCGCCACCGAGCTCAGACCACGCGACTTCTCACAGCCGCAATGGTCTGGCGAGGACTTAACCGGCAAAACGATCTTGCTCCACGCCGAGCAAGGTTTCGGGGACAGCATTCAATTCATTCGCTACTCGCCGCTTGTCAAAGCAAAAGCGGGAAGAGTCATTCTCGAATTGCCCGACGGGCTTTTGTCGCTCGTCGGAGAACTCGCAGACGGCGCAACAATACTCAGCCGAGGCGCGACCCTGCCCTCCTTCGACCTCCACTGCCCGTTGATGAGCTTGCCGCTCGCATTCAACACCACGATTTCGACGATTCCGACATCAGTGCCCTATTTACGCGCGCCCGCCGACCGTCTCGACGCATGGCGTGGACGGCTTCCACCCCGAACGATGCCGCGCGTGGGTCTGGTATGGTCCGGCCGCGCCGATCACAAGAACGACCACAATCGCAGCATTGCGCTGTCGCACCTGCAATCTCTGCTGGCGATTCCGGATATTCAATTTATCAGTTTGCAAAAAGAGTACCGCGACAGCGACCTGGCGGCGCTGGCTTCTGCTCCGATTTTGCGCCTCGACGCTGCGTTGAAAGATTTTGCCGACACCGCGGCTGTTATGAGTGAACTCGACCTCATAATCGCTGTGGACACGGCCACCGCCCACCTGGCAGGCGCCATGGGCAAGCCATTATGGCTTTTACTGTCTTACATCCAGGATTGGCGCTGGTTGCGCGGGCGCGTCGACAGCCCCTGGTACCCGACGGCCAGGCTGTTTCGCCAGCCTGAGATCGGCGACTGGGACGCGGTGCTCGCCCGGGTAGCGCGGGAGCTACCGTCATTCGCGAAAAACGCGGTGCTGCGGCCAAGTGACAGCGCGGGTCAATTTTCTGCCCGATTAGGCTAGCATGCGGGTACCATGGCTTCTCGACCCAAACACACAGGCTCCCGGCCTGCGCCACGCCTCTACCTGATGACGCCGCCGATCGCGGACGTACCATCATTTCTCCCGCAATTGACCGCAGCGCTGGACGCGGGTGATGTTGCCGCAGTTTTGCTGCGCCTTGCTGATGCGGATGAGCGAACCCTGCTCAACCGGGTCAAGACGCTGGCTGCGCCGGTGCAAGACAAAGGAGCCGCGATTTTGCTGGATGGCCATGTAGAATTGGTCGCGCGGGGTGGTGCTGATGGCGCTCATCTGACTGGCATTGCCGCGTTTACCGAGGCGCTCGCGCAACTCAAGCCCGAACGCATCGCGGGTGCCGGCGGCCTGGCCACGCGCCACGACGCCATGCTCGCAGCCGAACGGGACGCCGACTACGTGATGTTTGGCGAACCGGATGCCACTGGTGCGCGGCCAGCCTTCACGGCAATCGAGGAGCGTGTCGCCTGGTGGGCTGAAGTGTTCGAAATACCTTGCGTTGGTTGCGCGGCATCACTCGACGACGTTTCACCACTGATCGCAGCCGGCGCCGATTTTATCGCGCTCGGTGATTTTCTATGGCGCGATCCTGGCGCGACCGCCGCGACCATAAGCGAAGCCGCACGCCTTTTGCCAGCGCCGGAGCCGGCGGAATGAGGTTTCTGTCTCGCAAGATTTTTTATCTCGGCACTATTGGTGTAGCGCTCGCCTCGCCGGCAAATGCGCAGGTCACAAAGAACACGCCTCCGCCGCCGCCACCAGCCACGGCTGCCGACCAAGGCAGCATCGATGTCGCCTATGGCGCCTTTCAACGCGGGCTTTACATCACCGCATTCAATGAGGCGAGCAAACGCGCCCAGCAAAACGATGCAACCGCTATGACTTTGCTCGGTGAATTGTACGCTCAGGGACTGGGGGTTGGCCGTGACGATTCGAAGGCCGCGCAATGGTACAAACTTGCCGCCGCTAAAAGCGACCGCGACGCCTTGTTTGCGTTAGCCATATTCAATTTCCAGGGTCGTGCGGGCACTCGCAATACGGAAGAAGCTGCGCGGCTGCTCGATGCCGCCGCCAAACTCGGTCACCCCGTTGCTGCATACGATCTCGGCCTTCTGTATGTGCAAGGCGAGCAATTTCCCCAGGATTTCAAACGGGCCGGCGAACTGTTCGCGATGGCTGCAGAAGCCGGCAATGCGGAGGCACAATATGCACTCGCTACCATGTACAAAGACGGGCGTGGCACGCCGAAGGACATGGGCAAAGCGATGCAACTCATGCAGCGAGCGTCGATCGGCGGGAATGTCGATGCCATGGTCGAATATGCGATCGCGCAATTTAACGGTGAAGGTGTGAATAAGGACGAGGCTGCAGCGGCCCAGCTATTCCTCAAAGCCGCGCACCTCGGCAATCCAGTCGCGCAGAACCGATTGGCTCGAATTTTAATGGCAGGCCGTGGCCTGCCCGCTGATCCAGCGGAGGCCATTAAATGGCACCTCGTCGCCAAGGCCGCCGGCGATAGCGACCCCGACCTCGACACTTTCGCCGCCAAACAAAAGCCGGCAGTTCGCGAGAGCGCCGATGCCTCGGCGAAAAAGTGGCTGTCGACGGTGGTGGCCCAGCGCCCTTGACGCCGCCTGCCTTCACGGGCAGACCGCACGCGCCATGCAGCACTCAGCTCTGCTCAATGTCATGATCGCCGCGGCGCGCAAGGCCGCGCGTGCACTCAAACGCGACTTCGGGGAGCTGGAAAAATTACAGGTTTCGCTCAAGGGACCGGCCAATTTCGTGTCTGCAGCCGATCGTCGTGCCGAGGAGGCGCTTTACGCCGAACTCACGAAAGCGCGGCCCGGCTACGGTTTTCTAGGCGAGGAAAGCGGCCACCGCGAAGGCGCCGACAAAACTCATACCTGGATTGTCGATCCTTTGGATGGCACGACCAATTTCCTGCATGGCATTCCGCACTTTGCCATTTCGATGGCACTGAAGCGTGAAGACACCGTTGTCGCCGGGCTGATTTACAATCCCGCGAACGAAGAAATGTTCATTGCTGAACGCGGTAAAGGCGCATTTCTCAACGAACAGCGCATTCGGGTTGCCGGCCGGAAGCGACTTGTCGATGCGGTGGTTGCTTGCGGCCTACCGCACCATGGTCACGGCGACATTCCGTTGTCACGCGAGGAAACGGGAGTGGTGCAAGAGCGCGTTGCAGGCCTGCGGCGCTTCGGCGCGGCGGCGCTTGATCTCGCCTGGATCGCGGCCGGACGCATCGACGGCTATTGGGAACGCGATCTCAAGCCTTGGGATATGGCGGCTGGTATGATTTTGGTGCGCGAGGCTGGCGGTTTCGTCACCGACTGCGATGGCAAAGACGACATGCTGGTGAAGGGCCATATCATGGCTGGCAATGACGCCATCCAAAAAGAGCTGTTGGCCGTGCTCAAAGCGGTCGGCAAAGCTTAGGCCACCGCAATTTCAACTCAATCGGCGGCTTTACCGAGCCGTCGGGGTTCCGGCACAACTTCTTTTTCCCTGTCACAGGTCTGTGCCATAGTGGGCGACAAGGGCTGCGTTCCATATAGCGTCTGAGGCTCATGGCCAAAGAACTCGATCCACTCAAACTTTCATCTCCCCGGATCTTTCTGATCCGGATGATGGTCTTCGTCATCCTCGTTGGACTGGTCGGGTTCGTCCTTCACAAGCAGATCGAAGTTGCGTTCATGGCCAACCCGGGCCTGAACGCGTTGATTCTCGGCGTCGAGGCGATCGGCATTGCGCTGTCGGTGCGCCAGGTCCTCCGCCTTTATCCCGAGATCGCATGGGTCAATAATTTCCGCCTCGCCGATCCTGGACTCGCTGTCGAACGCGCGCCTGTGCTGCTCGCGCCAATGGCCGCAATCCTTGGGAGTCGTGTCGGGCGCATGGCGATGTCAGCCCAACTGATGCGAGGCATTCTCGATTCGATTGCGACACGCCTCGATGAGGCGCGCGATATCTCCCGCTACATGACTGGACTGCTTGTATTTCTAGGCTTGCTTGGCACGTTCTGGGGGCTAATCGAAACTGTGAGTTCGGTTGGCGGGGTCATTCAGGGCCTAAAGGCGAGTGGCGACGCAGGAACCATGTTCGAACTCATTGCGCGAGGGCCTTGCTGCACCGCTCTCCGGCATGGGCATTTCGTTTTCTTCTTCGCTTTTCGGTCTCGCCGGCTCGCTGGTATTAGGCTTTCTCGATTTGCAATCGAGCCAGGCGCAAAACCGCTTTTATACCGAACTCGAAGATTGGCTTTCGACCACCGTCTACGACCAGGCCGCGGAACCCACGTCCGCCGCCGGAGTCACGAACGAAGTCCGCTCGGCGATCGAGCGTCTGCGCGAAGCGGTCGATCAGGCAGGCGCCGGTAAATCCGCGTCCACCGCCATGGCTAATCTTGCCGAGGCGATTCAGGGTCTTGTGCACCACATGCGTACCGAGCAGCAGATGATCCGCGATTGGGTCGATTCACAGGCCGACCAGCAGCGTGAGATCAAAAAGCTTCTGGAGGTCATGGTGCGCGAGAACATAAACCGGTGATTTGAGCATGGCCCTCGCACGCTCGCGCCGCGGCGACAGCGGCATGAACTATTGGCCGGGTTTCGTCGACGCCTTGTCGACGCTTATTCTCGGAATCATCTTCCTGCTTACCGTATTTGTGGTGGTCCAGTTTTATTTGCAGCAGGAAGTCGCCGGCAAGGATACCGCGCTTAGCCGCCTGACGGCGCAGATCGCACAACTTACCGAGTTGCTCGGGCTGGAGAAGTCTGGCAAAGCCGATCTCGAAGAACAACTCGCGCAAATGCGTGCAACGCTTTCCAGCGCAGAAAGCGAGCGCGATAAGCTCAAAGGTGCTGCCGAAAATGCCGGAGCCGGAGCCGCCGCGGCACAAGGAAAGGTTTCCGAACTGTCGGGCCAGCTCGAAGGCGAGAAAAAACTTTCCGCGCGAGCGCTCGCGCAGGTCGAGGTGCTCAATCAACAGATCGCGGCCCTTCGCCGGCAGCTCGCGTCACTCGAACAGACGCTCGATGCCGCCGAGAAAAAGGACAAAGAATCGCAGAGCCGTATTACCGAGTTGGGCCAACGGCTTAATCTCGAACTCGCCAACCGCGTGAATGAGCTTAAGCAATACCGGTCGGATTTCTTCGGAAAACTTCGCCAAATTCTCGGCAACCGCGCTGACGTGCGTATCGTCGGCGACCGTTTCGTGCTGCAGTCGGAAGTATTTTTCGATACCGGAAAGGCCGATCTCAAGCCGGAAGGCCGTACCGAACTCGACAAAGTGGCCGATGCATTGATCGAACTTGAAAAACAAATTCCGACGGACATCGCTTGGGTCCTACGCGTCGACGGTCATACGGACGTGCGGCAGATCGCAACGGGTGGCGCATTCAAATCCAACTGGGACTTGTCTGCGGCGCGCGCGATATCGGTTGTGCAGTACCTCGTCGGCAAAGGCGTTTCGCCGCAACGGTTAGTCGCCGCCGGTTTCGGCGAATTTCAGCCGATCGATCTGGCGAAGACTGAGGACGCCTACAAGCGGAATCGCCGCATCGAGTTTAAGTTGACCGAGCGGTAAGGCCGATGCGCCTCGCCGCCGTCAAACCAACCCACGACGAATGACAAGCCGCTAATGCCGCAAGTCACTCTACGCCCATACTCCGCCACTGATGAGGACGCGGCGATCGAACTTTGGCGGCGGACCTGGTCGAAGCACTATCCACATCTGGATTTCGATGCGCGCGTCCCATGGTGGCGCGAACGCTGGCGCAAAGAGCTCGTCCCGGTTGCGCGAATCCTCATGGCGGAAATCGACGGGTCGCTCGCCGGATTTGTCACTGTCGACCCCAAAACAATGTATCTCGACCAGATTGTGGTCGCTCCTGAATACTGGGGTTCGGCCGCTGCACTTGCGTTGCTCGATGATGCCAAGCGCCTTTCGCCGAAAGGGCTCGATCTTCTGGTCAACAAAGACAACTTTCGCGCCATTCGCTTCTATGAGAAGCACGGCTTCACTTATGTGGGCGAAGACAAGAACCCGGTATCGGGGATCGCGGTGAATTGGATGGCCTGGCGGCCCTAAGCCATCTCGAATTGCAATTTCGCCAAACGGGCATAGAGGCCGCCAGAAGACGCGAGCGATGCATGCGTGCCTTCTTCTACGATCCGGCCATGATCGATTACGAGAATGCGGTCACAGGACTGAACGGTCGCAAGCCTGTGCGCGATCACGATGCTTGTCCGATTGAGCATCAACCGCTTAAGCGCCTGTTGGACCAAAGTCTCGCTTTCGGCATCCAGCGCCGAAGTTGCTTCATCGAGCAACAGCAAAGGCGCCTTTCGTAAAATAGCGCGAGCAATGGCGATACGCTGCCGTTGGCCCCCGGAGAGGGTTACTCCGCGTTCGCCGACCGGCGTCTCGTAGCCCAACGGCAGCCGGCGTATGAATTCAGATGCGTGTGCGGCCTCCGCCGCCTTCTCGATCTCGGCGCCGCTGGCGTCGGGCCTGCCGAACTGAATGTTTTCCCGGACGCTCGCGGCAAAAACGATGGCGTCCTGCGGGACGAGCGCAACACGGGCGCGCAAGGCCGCCGGATCTGCCTCGGTGAGGTGCACACCGTCCAAGATGACGCTCCCCGACACAGGGTCATAGAACCGCAGGATTAACTGGAAGACGGTGCTCTTTCCGGCGCCGGACGGCCCAACCAAAGCGAGCTTTTCCCCGGGCGCGACACGAAAAGTAAGACGATTAAGAATCGGAACATCCGGGCGGCCAGGATAGGCAAAATTCACCTCGCGGAATTCGACCGCGCCAGCCGCCAATTTCGGGAACGCTACTGGCCGCAGTGGCGGCTTGATCTGCGGCTCTACCGCTAAAATCTCGAATATCCGTTCGGCCGCGCCCGACGCTTGGGCGATCTCTCCCCACACCTGACTGAGTTCGCTCAATCCGCCGGCGGCGAACACGGCATAGAGTATGAATTGCCCGAGGCGTCCCGGCGTGATGCTGCCGGCAAGTACATCTTGTGCACCAACCCAGAGCACCACCACAATACTGGCGAATACCAGAAAAATTACAACGGCCGTCAGCACCGCGCGCGCTTTGATGGCGTCACACGCGGCATTGTACGCCCCCTCGACCGCACCGCCGAAGCGTGATTGCGCAAGTTTCTCGTTGGTGAAAGCCTGCAGTGTGCGCACCGCGCCAAGCAGCTCATTGGCATAACCGGAAGCGTCGGCAAGCGTATCCTGCGCTGCGCGTCCGCGGCGGCGTACCGCGCGCCCGAATCCGACCAGCGGAAGGACGATCACCGGGATTGCCGCAAGCACAAATAGCGACAATCGCGGGCTGGTAATGACCATCATCGCCGCACCACCGAAGAACAGCACCAGATTGCGCAGCGCAATCGACACCGAAGCGCCAACCGCCGATTTGATCTGAGTCGTGTCGGCAGTGAGACGGGACACAATCTCTCCCGTGCGCGCCGCATCGAAAAACGCGGGAGACAATCGTGTAAGATGCGCGAATACATCGGAGCGGAGATCGGCGACAATTCGCTCGCCCAACGTCGTGACGAGGTAGTAACGCAGAGCACTCGAGACGGCGAGCACGGCGACGACGAACACCATGACCGCGAAATAGCTGTCGATCAGCGCAACCGCTTTGTCGGAAAATCCGAAGTCGATCATACGTCGCACTGCGACCGGTACGACCAACGTGGTGAAAGCTGCGACGATTAATGCAGCCAGCGCAGCCAGCGCTCTCCCGCGATAGCGGGCGACATAAGGCATAAGCTGGCTCAGCGGCTTGAGCTTCAGTTTGCGCGGCTCGGCGGACGCAGGCGCGTTGCCGATATCGAGGCCCCTCCCATCGCTCGAAAAGCTCATGCGACGCCTCTGAACCCCGCCCCAGCTGCAGCAACCTTAATGCCTTGCGGGCTTGGCGGAGGTCAATCGTGGCGACTTGCCGCCTGCTCCCAGGTCCTGTATACGACCGCCAAATCCAGCCTTTAGCGGCGCGCTGCGCCCGGAACCGAACGATGAAACACGATATCCATCCCAGCTACCACGCCATCAAGGTCGTGATGACCGACGGTAGCGAATTCACGACCCGCTCGACTTGGGGCAAGGAAGGCGATGTCCTGCATCTCGACATTGACCCGAAATCGCACCCTGCGTGGACCGGCGGCCAGCAACAGATCATGGATCGCGGCGGCCGTGTGTCGCGCTTCCAGAAGAAGTTCTCCGGCTTCCTGAAGACCGACGAGAAGAAATAAGCCACGAAACGGGTGATAACGAAAAACCCCCGCCGATGCGGGGGTTGTTTGTTTTCAATCGGGCCGGTCGACTAGAGACTTTCCGCGCCAAATGCGGCTTTCAACAAGCCAAGCTGACGCTCGACCGGATTGCCGATGACGGGACGCTCGACGTCGCCCAGATTGTAAATCGTGGCATCCAACCGGCGCACTTTGATATACAGCTTTTGCGATCGTTCGATGAGGCCACGCAGGGTGTCCGGCAACAATTCAATATTGTTCGGATCGTGAGAGTCGGCCGTGGCGAGCTTGACCTTGCTCTTTTCCTTGCCGGCTTGCGCGAGTGACATCTCGCCTTCCTTCACCGCGCGGTGAAGCAACAGCCAGGAGGCAAGCTGCATGAGCCGTGTGGTGAGCCGCATGCTTTCGGTGGCATAAGCGAGTGCCGCGGCACGTTCGAGTTTTTTTGACTGCTGCCGACCAGGCCCATCGAGGTAAGAGGCCGTTTCCTCGACCAGCGCCATGCCGTCGCGAAATAAATCGGAAAATGCCTGAGAGCTGGCAAGCCTCGCCCTGAATGACACCGGTTGCGTTTCGTTCAACGATTTCTCGGACATAACGCAACGCCTCTCCCTGCGGAGCAGATACACGCCCCGTAAACGATTGGGTAAGCATGGCGCGCACGAGCGGGCTGTGTCCAGACAGCGATATGGTTAACATTGCGATATAGTTGCTGAGCAGACTTAAGATGCGCACCAGCGCATGCAAAGTTGCCCCATATTGATACAAAAAAGGAGCCGCCGTTGCCGGCGGCTCTAAGGTGATAACAGGGAGGCGTCAAACAGAGTGGACAGGAGCCACTCAATGTCCACATGAAGATGGACAATGCCAGTAATGATCGAGAAAGCTTAACGACACCTTAAGGGTAAGCGCGCAATGCCAAATATTTTTTGCTCGCCGTCGTTCTGCGCCCAGCGAAACGATTTTGTTTCAGCGCTTAAAGAACTGATCGGCGGCGGCGCGCGACGCACGCTTTTGCGTCATGTCGAATTCGAGTCTATTGATCTCGTCGTGCAGCAATTGCACACGCGATGCGAGCTCTTCCACCGACAACAATGTGAGGTCTTGCCCGATCTCGTGTGAGACCTTCTTTTTCGGTTTGTCGTCTTCGTCAATCGCTGGCATCGCCGGTCTCCTAGTATCAAACTTAGCCACAGCGGTTCCGGTTGTCACATAGATAAGGCACGCCTAAACAAGTCATCCATTTGCAGAAGAATAGAGGAAACGATGGCCGCGCTTCCAACTCAAATGACCGCAATCGGCATTAAGGCTGCTGGCGGCCCCGACATGCTCGTGCCTGAGCAGCGCGCAGTTCCAACCCCGGGCAATGGCGAAGTGCTGGTGAAGGTCGCGGCCGCAGGCGTCAACCGCCCAGACGTCATGCAACGCATGGGCCTTTATCCGCCGCCGGCCGGTGCACCGGATATTCCGGGTCTCGAGATCGCCGGTGAAGTCGTTGCGTCAGGCGCTGGCGTCAAGCGCTGGAAAGTTGGCGATCGTGTCATGGCGTTGGTGGTCGGCGGCGGCTATTCCGAATATTGCCTTGCGCACGAAAGCCACGCTCTGCCGGTGCCGGGAATATCAATGGCAGAAGCAGCGGCGATTCCCGAAACCTTTTTCACAGTTTGGCATAACGCTTTTGAACGCGGCGGACTCAAGAACGGCGAGACTCTTCTGATTCATGGAGGCTCCTCCGGAATCGGCACGACCGCAATTCAACTCGCCAAAGCATTCGGCGCGCGCGTGATCACCACTGCCGGCTCTGCGGAAAAATGCGACGCATGCCGCAAGCTCGGCGCCGATGTCGCGGTTAACTATAAGACCGAGGACTTCGTTGCCGCAACGAAGGCAGCGACCGGCGACAAAGGCGCCGAGGTTATAGTGGACATGGTTGGTGGGGATTACATCGCGCGGAACTATGAAGCGGCCGCGGTGGAGGGACGCATTGTGCAAATCGCATTTCAAGGCAGCCCGAAGGCGACGGTGGATTTCCGCCGAATCATGCTGAAGCGGCTGCATCACACCGGTTCGACGTTGCGCTCGCGGTCGGTCGCCGACAAAGGCGCAATTGCGCGCGCTGTCGAGGATAACGTGCTCCCCCTCATCGCGGCTGGTAAGGTCAAGCCGATCATCTATAAGACCTTTGACCTCAAGGCTGCCGCCGCCGCTCACGCCCTTATGGAAACCAGCGCGCATATTGGCAAAATCGTGCTAACACTTTAAGTAGACGTCCCTTTCTTCTAAAGCCGCGAAATCGGCGCAATGTCGAACTTAAACTGGACAGGGTGCGATTGTTTGCAGATTTTCATCGTTGGCGATGCCGGAGCCACGGGCTGCAAGGCGCTGCCGCGGCCGGGAATTTTATTTTGACCATGACGCGTTGCCTCACGGCCGCCGCGGTTTTAATCGTCGTATCGCTGCTGACCGCGTCCAATGCACGCGCGGTTGAAGCGGTGAACGTCCGGCTTGACGCGGCCGCCATCGATTTGACCGCCGCCACGGAACTGCAATCCACCGAAGGCGATCGTATCCAGGTGTCTACCGCACCTGGCCCGGATGGGATCGTGCGGCGCATCGAGGTCCGCGCGCGCGAAAAAAACAACAATTGGGCGGTCCTGGCGCTCACCAATAACAGTGACGAGCAGATCGACCGCCTCATCGTCGTGCCGCATTACCGAATGGTTGGTTCCGGCCTGTTCTGGCCAGACCTCGGGCTGTCCCGTATCGCGGCGATCACACCATCGACCGGTGACCGACCGGTGCGTCAGGAAGGCAGCACGGCAGACATTTTCCGCATCACGCTAGACCCGGGTACGGTGATTACCTTGGTCGCCGAATTGCGTACCGACAAATTGCCGCAAATCTATTTGTGGGAACCGGACGCCTATAAGGACAAGGTCAATTCGTTCACCTTGTACTACGGCATCGTCATCGGGATCGCCGGCCTACTGGCGCTGTTCCTCACCATCCTGTTCGTGGTGAAGGGCTCAATCATGTTTCCAGCTGCCGCCGCACTTGGTTGGGCAGTTCTGATTTATATCGGTATCGATTTCGGTTTCTGGGGCAAAGTCTTTGATATGTCGGCCGGTGCCGAGCGCGTTTGGCGCGCCTGCGGTGAGGCAATCTTGTCGGCGACCCTGCTTGTATTCCTGTTCGCCTATCTCAACTTATCGCGTTGGCATGTACGTTACGCGCACATCACCATCGCCTGGCTCGCGGCACTTGCCGCGCTGATCGCGGTCGCCGTATTCGACCCGGCCGTCGCCGCCGGCATTGCCCGCATGTCGCTTGCCGGAATTGCCGTGCTCGGGCTTGCGCTAGTTATCTATCTGTCCACGCACGGCTTCGATCGTGCGGTGTTGCTGATCCCGACCTGGCTACTTTTGGTGGTGTGGACGACGGCAGCAGGGCTTGCGGTCACGGGACTTGTGACCAACGACATCATCGGACCGGCGTTGCTTGGTGGTCTGGTGCTGATCGTGATGCTGATCGGATTCACCGTGATGCAGCACGCCTTCGCAGGCGGCATTACACACGGCATTGTTTCCGACGTTGAACGCCGCGCGCTTGCGCTCACCGGCGCTGGCGATTTGATCTGGGACTGGGATGTTTCCGCTGACAAGGTTTTCACCAGCCCGGAAACTGAGCATATGTTGGGTTTAAAGCGCGGCGCCCTGGAAGGGCCCGCGGCAGCGTGGCTTGACGTCCTGCACCCTTTGGATCGTGACCGTTTCCGGGCTTCACTGGACGGCGTCGTCGAGCAGCGGCGTGGCCGCCTGACACAGGATTTCCGGCTGCGAACCGCCGATGGGCACTATCTTTGGTTTGCCCTTAAGGCTCGGCCGGTGGTCGGCTCAGACGGGGAAGTCGTGCGGCTTGTCGGTACCCTCACAGACGTAACGGATTTCAAAAATTCAGAAGAACGGCTGCTCTTCGACGCGGTTCACGACAACCTTACCGGACTTCCCAATCGCGAATTGTTCATCGACCGGATGGAAGCGGCCTTCGGTTTTGCCCGTGCCGACCCGCAAATTCGGCCGTCAATCGTGGTGATTGATCTTGATCGCTTCAAGCAGGTCAACGACTCCGTGGGCATTGCGGTCGGCGATTCGATCTTGCTCACCATCGCGAGGCGGCTGTCCCGTCTGCTTAAACCGCAAGATACTCTGGCGCGCCTGTCGGGTGATCAATTCGCGCTGATTATCCTGTCGGAGCGCGAACCTGCGCGCATTGTCGCGTTTGCCGAAACAATCCGGCGGACTTTGCGCGCGCCGATCGCATTCAACGACCGCGAAATATTCCTTACGGCCTCGATCGGGTTGGCACTCGCGGAAAACCAGGCACACCGCACCGACGAAGTGCTGAAGGATGCCGAGCTCGCAATGTATTACGCCAAACGCATTGGCGGTGACCGTATCGAGATCTTTAAGCCGGCAATGCGATCGCGCAAGACCGATCGCCTGACTATGGAATCCGAGCTTCGTCGCGCGATCGAACGCGAGGAAATCAAGGTACTGTACCAGCCGATCGTGCGGCTGGAGGATCGCGCTATTGCCGGATTTGAAGCGTTGGCGCGTTGGGATCACCCCAAGCTCGGCCGTCTGTCGCCGGCGGAATTTATTTCGATCGCTGAGGAAATCGGATTGATCGTCGATCTCGGGCTGTTTGTGCTCGATCACACCGCCAAACAGTTGGCCCAATGGCAGGCCGCCACGCGCGCGCGTGAACCGGTGTTTGCCAGCGTGAACGTTTCGTCGCGGCAATTGTTGCGGCATGATTTGATTCAAGATCTCCGCGGCGTGCTGTCGCGAACGGCGCTGGCCCGCGGTAGCCTTAAGCTTGAGATCACTGAATCTTTGGTCATGGAAAATCCGGAACATGCGGCGCAAATGCTCACGCGCATTAAGGAACTCGGCGCCGGTTTATCGCTCGACGATTTCGGTACTGGCCATTCCTCTTTGGCCTATCTCCAGCGGTTCCCCTTCGACACCATCAAGATTGACCAATCGTTTGTGCGCACCACCGCGCGCGGCACACGACCGGTCATTCTGCGGTCGATCATTGCACTCGCGCATGACCTTGGAATGGAAGTTGTCGCGGAAGGCGCTGAGACTGATTCCGATGCAGTCGAGCTTTACCAGCTCGGTTGCGAGTATGCGCAAGGCTTTGCTTTTGGTGAGCCGATGACAGCTGACGCTGCGCGCGATTTGCTCATCGACAAGCCGACAAGGCTGCGCGCGCTCAAGATCGCGTCGGAATGACAGCCGGATATTTTTGATTCTCAGCCGCGCGATTAGGCGTGACCGGCTTGGCTCGACAGCATGCCCGGGTCTATACCGATCTTGCGCAGCGCTTTCTCATATTTCAGGTCGGTATCGGTGCCAAAGATTAGTTCGGGATCGGCGGCACAATGCAGCCAACCGTTTTGCTGGATTTCCTGTTCAAGCTGGCCGGGTGCCCAACCCGCGTAGCCGAGTGCAAGAATGGCGCTCTCTGGACCGTTGCCGCGCGCGATGGCCTTGAGGATGTCAAGTGTTGCCGTGAGGCAAATGCCTTCGTCGATCGGCAGCGTCGAGTTCTCGATGAAAAAATCTGCCGAGTGCAGCACAAACCCTCGACCCGTCTCCACCGGCCCTCCCTTGAGGACTTTTACTTCTTCAGCGCGGTTCGGCAATTGAATGCGTTCCGCGGCGGGAATGACTTCGAGTTGCACCAGCAGATCGGGAAATTTGATGTTGGCTGCCGGATGATTGACGATTATCCCCATCGCGCCTTCGGTTGAGTGTGCGCAAACATAGATCACCGCGCGCGAGAACCGCTCATCGTTCATCGCCGGCATTGCAATCAGCATCTGTCCGTCAAGATAACCACGGCCTGCGGCGGGCTCTGCTTTTTTGCGAGAAGTCTTCATAGCGAAAGGTTACCCCAACATTCCACCATTGCAAACGAAGCTTGGCACTGAAAGTTCAATGGTTCACTGTCATATCCAACACAACAATTGTGGCAGTCGCTGCCCAGATCATGGTCAATGGCTGCTCACAATGAATTCAGTGGCGCGGCATACGATTACCGATTAGATCGCCGGTGATGAACGATATTCACAGATCATTGGTTTCTGCGCTGGCCGCATGCGGAATTGCTGTCGTTCTGAGCGCCCAGGCGCAGGCCGCCGACGAATCACCTTGGAGCCAGGATACCCGGTCAGCGATCCGACTCATCGCGGGCAGCAGCAAGAGCGGCGCGGCAAGCCTACGCGCGGGCGTCGAAGTCAAATTGCAATCAGGGTGGAAAACCTATTGGCGCTACCCTGGTGATTCCGGCGTGCCGCCGCATTTTGATTTTTCAGGCTCGGAAAATGTGAAAACCGTCAAAGTGCTTTATCCAACGCCGCATTTGTTTTCCGACGAGACAGGGCAATCACTCGGTTACAAAGACAGGGTGATCTTTCCACTCGAAGTCTCACCGCAGCAACCGGGCAAGCCTGTGCGGCTGCACTTGAAGGCTGAATATGCAGTTTGCGAGAAATTATGTGTTCCGGCCGAAGGAAGCGCCGAACTCAGACTTTCTCCAGGCGATACCATACAAGATCCCGAATTAAAGGCGGCTGAAGCGCACGTACCCACACCCACTACCGCTACACAATTGAAACTGACTGCGCGCCGCGTCCGCAATGGACCGAAGACGCAGGTTGCCGTCGATCTCGATGCACCTGCGGACCAGCCGGTCGAATTGTTTGTCGAAGGGCCGACGCCGCAATGGGCTCTACCCATTCCGAAGCCAGCTCGCGCCACGCCGGCGGGCCGCGCCCAATTCAGCTTCGAACTCGACGGTTTGCCGCCCGGCGCCGACCCAAAGGGGCAATACGATTTGACCTTTACGGTCGTTACGGGTGAGCGGGCAGTCGAGGTCAAAACCCATCTCGACTAATCGGCGCCAAGAGCGTAATTACCGAGCCAAGAAAAGCAGCCATCAGCAACGCGAGAGGATATCCATGCCCATCAAGGTCGGCGATCGTTTGCCCGAAGCCAAATTCCGCGTCATGACCACCGAAGGTCCGGTCTGGAAGACGACCGATGAAGTTTTCAAAGGCCGCAAGGTCGCGCTATTTGCCGTTCCCGGCGCTTTCACGCCAACCTGCAACAATCTCCACATCCCGAGCTTTCTGAACAACGCCGCAGCCATCAAGGCGAAAGGCGTGCATACGATTGCCGTGACAGGCGTCAACGACGTGTTCGTTATGGAAGCCTGGAAGAAATCGACCGGCGCCGACGGCAAAATCGACTTTCTCGCCGACGGCAATGGTGAATTCGCAAAAGCGATCGACATGGCTTTTGATGGCTCCGGCAACGGCCTCGGAACGCGCTCGAAGCGCTACTCGATGCTCGTCGATGATGGCGTGGTCAAGAAGCTCAATCTCGAAGACGCGCCGGGCAAGTGCGATATTTCTGGCGGCCAGGCGCTCCTGGCGCAACTCTAGAATTTCCGCAACAGATTTTGCAAATGGCCGGCTTGTCCCCGGCCATTTCGTTTTTGCGAAAACTCATCTCGTCTTCAGGGCGCCAATGGCACCCGCACGCGCGGCGATGAGACCTGCGCGGGCGAGCTCATCCGCACGCTCATTCATGTCATGACCGGCGTGGCCTTTCACCCAATGCCATTGCACCGTGTGATGACCGAGAGCTTCATCGAGGCGCTTCCATAGATCGACATTTTTCACAGGCTTTTTATCGGCGGTCCGCCAGCCATTTTTCTTCCAGCCGTGAATCCATGTCGTGATGCCATTCTTGAGATATTCACTGTCGGTATGGAGATCGACCGCGCAAGGCCGCGTGAGCGCTTCCAAGGCGGCGATCGCCGCCATCAGCTCCATGCGATTATTTGTCGTATGAGGTTCGCCACCTTTGAGCTCTTTTTCATGGTCGCCGAAAGTAAGAATGGCGCCCCAACCTCCGGGACCGGGATTGCCAGAACAGGCGCCGTCGGTGTGGATCGTGACGCGCTGCTCGCTCATGGCAGGCCATAGTCCTGCAAGCTTTTCACCGCCTGGTGAAATCGCAGCTTTCGGTAATATTCCAACGGGTCTTTCGGCCGCACCAGCGCACCGTCCGGCACGGCCAGCCAGTCCACCAACCGCGTCAGGAGAAAGCGCATGGCCGCGCCCCGCGCCAATACGGGCAACGCCTCGCGTTCGTGCGCGGCCAATGCACGCACCTTGCCATAGCCGCTGAGCAGCGCTCGCCCCTTTGTGACGTTGTAAGAGTGATCCGGCTCGAAACACCAGGCATTGAGACAAATCGCGACGTCATAGGCGAGCGTATCGGTGCAGGCGAAATAAAAATCGATCAGCCCCGAAAGCCTGTCGCCTAGGAAGAACACGTTGTCCGGAAACAGATCGGCGTGGATCACTCCCTGCGGCAACGCACGCGGCCAGGATTTCTCCAACCCGTCGAGTTCACGCGCGATTTCGGCGCACAATCCCGGCCGCAAACTGTCCCCGCGCGGCTTGGCGTGTTCGTACAGCGGCCGCCAGCTCTCGATCGACAAGGCATTCGGACGCGTGGCCTTGAAATCGCTGCCAGCAACGTGCAACCGCGCCAGTGCCTCGCCGACCGCCGCACAATATCCCGGGCTCGGCCGGCGAATCCAAACCCCGTCGAGAAATGTAACGATTGCCGCGGGCCGCCCGGCAATTTTGCCGAGCATGCCACCTTGCTTATTCTTCACCGGCTGCGGGCACGTGATGCTGCGCGCCGCAAGATGCTCCATCAGCCCAAGAAAAAACGGCAGATCGCCTTCCGCGACACGTTTCTCATAGAGCGTCAGAATGAAATTGCCGGCACCCGTGTGCACCAGAAAATTGGAATTCTCAACGCCTTCGGCGATGCCCTTGTAAGAGAGCAGCTCGCCGATGTCATAGCCGGACAGGAAGCGGGTGAGATCTTCCGCCGAAACGTCGGTGTAGACCGCCATAGAGCGTCACTCCGCCGCCTCGTGCTCCCGCAGCGGACGGGGCAGTGGAAAAAAGACGCCCTCCTCCGTCGCTGTGACGGTGTCGATGTCGAGCACATAGCGCTCCGCGAAAGCGCCCATGATTTCCTCGACAAGCACTTCGGGCGCGGACGCGCCCGCGGTGATGCCAAGCCGCGCCACGCCTTCGAAATCGGCCCAGTTGATGTCGGCAGCGCGCTGCATCAACACCGCGCGCGGGCATCCGGATTTCTCCGCGACTTCTTTGAGCCGCTGTGAGTTGGAGGAATTCGGTGCTCCAACAACGATCATGGCATCGACGACCGGCGCGACGCGCTTAACCGCGTCCTGGCGGTTCGTCGTTGCGTAGCAGATGTCTTCCTTGTGCGGTCCGGAAATATCCGGAAAGCGCCGCTTGAGCAGTTCGACCATCGCCGCAGTGTCGTCGACCGACAACGTCGTCTGCGTCACGTAAGCGAGCTTCAGGGCGTCACGCGGCGTAAATTTTTCCACGTCTTCGAGCGTCTCAACCAGCGTGATGCTGCCGGCCGGCAATTGCCCCATGGTGCCGACAACTTCCGGGTGGCCAGCATGGCCAATGAGCACAATCTCGCGTCCGCGCCGGTTATGAATCTCGGCCTCGCGATGCACCTTGGTGACCAGCGGGCAGGTTGCGTCGATCGTAAACAGGTTGCGGCGCGCCGCCTCTTCGGGGATCGCCCGCGCGACGCCATGGGCCGAGAAGATCACCGGGGCGTGGTCATCGGGAACCTCGCTCAGTTCCTCAACAAAGATGGCGCCTTTGGTGCGCAGGCTGTCGACGACATAGCGGTTGTGCACGATTTCGTGGCGAACATAGACCGGCGCTCCGTAAATCGCGAGTGCCCGCTCCACCAATTCGATGGCGCGCACAACGCCGGCGCAGAAACCCCGCGGCGAGCACAGCAGCACTTTCAGGGTCGGCTTTGCCGAACTGGAAACCATTAACGTCCTCGCAAGCACGCGGGTTTACCGCGCATTTGTGGCCTCGACATGGGCTGCGCCGGCCTTTCCTGTCAAGCCGGAACGGTTGCATGACTCCGTTTCAGCCCCTATATTCCGCCCACTTTCCGGTCATCACCGATGATCTGAAGCTTCGCCCAGGGGCGGGCGAAGCATAGAGGAGAATTTGCTATGGCGACCGCAGCACCCCTGATGCCAAAGGCGACCGCCGTCTGGCTGCTGGACAACACGGCTCTGTCTTTCGACCAGATCGCCGAATTCTGCAAATTGCATCCGCTTGAGGTGAAGGCCATCGCCGACGGCGATGCCGCCCAGGGAATTAAAGGCCTCGATCCGATTGTGACAGGTCAATTGACGCGCGAGCAGATCGCCGATGCGGAAAAAAACCCCGACAGCCGCTTGAAACTGACCGAGTCGAGAGTTCTCGGTTCCAGCCACCGAGCGCGGAAAAAAAGGCCCGCGCTACACCCCCGTTTCGCGCCGCCAGGATCGCCCGAATGCGATTTTGTGGCTTGTGCGCAATCATCCTGAACTCAAGGACAGCGCGATTATGCGCCTTGTCGGCACCACCAAGTCGACGATTGCTTCGATCCGCGACCGCACCCACTGGAATTCGGCCAATCTCGCGCCGATGGACCCTGTGACACTTGGTCTCGCCTCGCAAACCGATCTCGACCTCGAAGTGCAGCGCGCCAACAAGGAAAAACCCGCACCGATTGATACAGGTGCAACGTTGCTTCCGGCGGCGGAGACCACTGCGCGCAAGGAAGCCGAAGTCGCCGCTGCTGCGGCAGCAGCCTCGGGCGAGCCCGTCAAAAAACCCGGCGAGCTCGATGTTGGCGCCGTCTTCGCAAAGCTCAAGCAGCTCGGCGGCAAAGGCGACAAAGAAGACGAATAACAGCGACGGAAAACTTCGTCGCTGTCATAGAAATTTCGATACAAATTATTCCGGCTGCTGCGCGCACCCGCGTGCGCTCTGGTAATGCGGTAAGACCTCGCGCACAGATCGCAATAAGTTGATCATTCGATTAGCGCGTATTTTTGCGCAGAATCGCGAACGAAATTCAGAATAATTATTCTTGCGCGTTCGAAATTAAATCCGCATTCACGGGTAAGGCCGACGATCGCAAACGTTGGACGAGACCGAGCGGCGACCAACCACGATGACAGCTCGACATGTGGCAAGTGATGTCGCGCTCCTCACGGGGCGTCACTCACCCGGCCGCGCAGCGCGCCGCTTCCCACCCGGCCGCTGCGCGGCCGGATCACTTTTGGGGTGACAAGCCTGCCTCAATACCCTCTCGTGCCATTGACCGCGGCAATGTAGCGCGCGACGGATTTTTCCAGCACCCGCTTGGCATCTTTCGCGATCACGCGGTCGAAATAATGGCCGTAGATGATGTCGAACTGGAACGGCGCCAGAGCTTTGCCGATGAGTTCAACCTCGCGCGCCGATAGTGGAATGAAATTCGGATAGCTCCGCATGAACGAAAGCCACTTGCGATCGGTGGCGACGGTGAGGATATCGCCGGCGCAGACGACGCCGCGACCATCCGCGCCGCCTGCCCAATGCAGCACCGTACCCCCGGGAAAATGCCCGCCACACCGCACCAAAGTGACTCCGTCCCAGAGCTTGAATGTGTCGCCGTTCCACAGCTTGATCGCGGCATCCTTGCGGATGATCCATTCGCTGTCGGCCGCATTGAGATGAATGGGGCACTGAAACGCGTGCGCCCATTCCACCATCGTTGTGTAGAAATGCGGATGCGAGATCGCGATCGCTTTAAGCCCGCCAAGTGCCTTGATCATATCAACGGTCGCCACATCAAGCGTGGCAATGCAATCCCACAACACATTGCCGCCAGGCGTGCGAACCAACAACGCACGCTGACCAATGGCAAAGGACGGCTGCGAGCCAATGCCGATCAGCCCCGTGTCGTATTCGTGGAAACCATTCATGTGGCTTTTCGCCAGTGCCTCGAGCGTCGTCCAGGTTTGTCCGCGCGGCGGCACGTATTGCCGTTCCTCTTCGCAGATGGCGCATTGCGCAGGCGCCTGCGCACTTTCCGGATATTGCGTGCCACAAGCTGTGCAGATGAAAAGCGACATGGACGTTTCCAAAAATCCCCGGGCGGCATTGCATTGTCACACGTCGCGTAATGTTTGCAACGTGCTGGGCTGCCGCCCCGGCTTGTCGTCTATCATTGCCGAGCTCTTTTTCCAGTCGTCCCGGGCGAGCGTCAGCGAGGCCCGGGACCCACACGCCGCAGCATCTCGATAGCACCCGGCGTATAGGTCCCCGCCGGCGCCTGCCCTCGGGCCGGCGAAGCCGGACCCGGGTGCGGGGACGACGGACCGCACGAACTCCCACGTTCGAGCCCACAGTTCTGCCCTGATGAAAATGCAACGCGGCCATAAATCGGAGTCCAATTCGCTCGCTACTGCGTTCAATTCGACCGTTCCGATGCCGGAATCGCGCATTTGCGTGGCATCGCAATATTCCAACAAGTGGTTACTTTTACGGAACAATTAAATGTGACCGCCTGCAATCTTGTGCACAGCAATAATTTTGCTAACTCCCCCATATAAGAAACGACGGAATCACGAGGCACTAAAATGATATCGCGCAAAACAAAACTACTTTCGGCAGCCGTTATTGCCGTGGCGTTGGTTGCTACGGTCGCGGTCGCCCGCACGGTGCACACCCATACTTCGCCAGCCGACCAAGTCCACGCCGGCAAAGTGATCGGCACGCTTCCGGCTGAACCCGCGCCCTACCCACGCCACGGGATTATCGTTTGTGGCGGCGTAGCGACCGCCGCGGACTGCGAAAAAATCGAGATGATGCTGCCGATGTAATTGCGGTCAGGTCGAACATGACCGGCTTGAACAGCCGGGAGCGACCTCTGACTCGCCCAGGCTATCTCCGCACATTCAGCAAAATCCTGTGGCTTGCTTCACCGGCAAGGTGGAAATGCATTGGTTCGCTGCTTGCTCGTCCGCCGATTGGCTATATGCCACTATCGGCGGGCGAATGCGGAACAATGCAATGGCGAGTTTCTGCACCATGACCGTTTGTCGTTTCGGTTTCGGATTTCTCCGAACGCTCATCATCGCGACGATGATGATGCGTCTTCTGACGCCGCCGGCTTTGGCGCGCATCGAACCGTTTCCGCCCGGCTTCAGGGTCGAGACCGTCACCACGAACGGCGCAAAAATTTACGTTCGCGTTGGCGGCAAAGGCCCGGCAGTCGTTTTCCTGCATGGCTTTGGCGACACCGGCGACATGTGGGCGCCCGTCGCGGCAGCGCTTGCGCGCGATCACACCGTTATCGTGCCTGACTTGAGAGGAATGGGTCTCTCGTCGCATCCGGAAACCGGCTATGACAAGAAAACCCAGGGGGATGATATTGCGCGCGTTATGGACGCGCTGAAAATCTCAAAGGCGGACCTTGTTACACACGATATCGGAAATATGGTGGGCTATGCATTCGCAGCTCAATTTCCGGCACGCGTCATTCGCTGGGTCATTATTGACGCGCCGCTGCCCGGAATTGGTCCCTGGGATCAAATTCTTCTGAGCCCCGCCTTGTGGCACTTCAACTTTCGCGGCCCCGACGTCGAGCGGCTCGTCAGCAAACGCGAACGTATCTACCTCGATCGTTTCTGGAATGAGCTTTCCGCCAATCCCAAGGCAATCGACGAGGCGACGCGCCGGCACTACGCGCAACTCTATGCACGACCAGGCGCCATGCATTCGGCATTCAACCAGTTTGCCGCTTTCAATCAGGATGCTGTCGACAACAAGGCCTTCGCGGCCAGGGGGAAGTTGGCCATGCCGGTATTGGCGCTTGGCGCCGATCACTCTTTTGGTACACAGATGGCCGATATCATGCGCCTGGTCGCAACCGACGTGACCGGTGGCATCATCACCAACTCCGGCCATTGGGTTATGGAAGAACAACCGAAGCAGACGACCGCCGCTATCGTGAAATTCATCGACAAGAACTGACCTGAACTCACGAAGCTTTCAACGAGAGCCACCCACGATCTTGAGCATGATCTCTGGAACCCAGAGACGGCATCGGGGTTGATATACCGACAAAAATTGGGAGGCCATCATGGGCTTTGGACGAGGCGCGTTGCTCTGGTTAATCGGCGTTCCTTTGCCGATCATCATCCTGTTGGCGTTGTTCTGGCATCATTAGAACGCTGCATATCAAGCTGCACACCAAGAGGCGCGGGCGAATGCCCGCGCAACTCTTAATCACTCATCTGGCCAATTTTTGATTTTGAAAAAAGGCAGACGCCGAAATTAAATCGACCGAATGCGACTCCGATGCCTTGTTATTGCCATCGCAGGTCCACAACTAACCATGGTAGCTGAAATTCGTATTTAGAATTTATTGAAAGGAATCATACTATGACAAATACTCCTTCATCCAACGAGACACAGAAGCCCGCATCGCCTGCTCCGACTCCGCAGCAGCAAACTCAGGGCGATCCGAAGCAGAACAGCGACAAGCAGGGCGGCCAGCAGCAGCAGAAGTAGGCTGCGCAGCCGTTCGAGACGGAAGGCCCGGCCAAGCGCCGGGCTTTTTTATTGGCGTTCCTGCGGCAAAGGCGCCTTAAAATCTCAGCTTTTTCAGCATCTCTTCGAGGGCCGCCTTGCCCTCCAAATTCGCCGTGCTTCGTGACTCGAAATAACCGTCCGAATGGGCGATCGGGCTTTGCCGCCCGGCACGGTAAATTTCCCATCGCCACGGCTTTGGCATGCGGGCACGGTTCTTAACCACCACCGAGTAATCGGTGCGATCAAGGCCGCCCTTCAGGACACGCGCGGATTGATGATGAGAATTACTGTCGGTCACGCCGCACTATCCAGTCTATGAGCCTTTGCGAGATCGGTGGGATCGACGGCCACCATTTCGATGGAGGAACGGCGCACGTCTCTCGGCAACATGATCATTGTCGCGACCCGACGATAAACCGGGAATGACAGCTCCTCGATCAGCTCCTCGTCAGTCAACACTTCATAATCCCCCGGAGACAGGAGCCGGTCGACACATTTGAGTGAAAAGGGGTGATGAAACGTTAGCGTCACGCGTTTCGTGCGTGTAACCATGATGGTGTCCTCGATGCTGGAACGACGGCACGATCGCGAACCGCACCGGCAGCGACCTCACCAAATCATAATCGCGAGGACTATTCCGGCGGAGATCAATATACCCAGCCCCCAGAAGGAATAGGTCATCATCCTGTCGATTGCGTCGCCATGCATTGGGTCACTATGCGCGCTTTAAGCCGCGATTGATACAGGTATCTTGGGAAAGAAAAGGCTTGGTTAGCTTGTCCTGAGGCTGCCCAAGCCCTCTCGCCAGGACAAAGCCGGCCTGTTGGGCAGCCGCCATTACTTCTCACCTGATCAGATGGCGCGCTCCATTTCGGGTTGCGCTAACCGCGTACACTGAATCACGCGGGATAATCCGACATGCGCACCACAATGTTATTGACTGCTTTGATGTTTGCCATTTGGGCCTATGCCGTGATGAGCGGCGACGTCACCAAATGGCGCGACTCTGAACGATCACTTAGCCAGGATGCGGGCGTCAGCTATTGAACGACGTCAAGTTTGACCTTCGCAATCCCGCGATCGACGATCCCTAAACTTGCGGCCGCAGAATAAGACACATCGACAACGCGTCCGGCAACATACGGACCGCGGTCATTGATGCGAACCGTCACGGACCGCCCGGTGGAGACATTCGTCACGCGGAGCCGGGTGCCGAACGGCAATGTCGGGTGGGCAGCCGTCAACGCGTTCGGGTTGAACGTTTCGCCATTCGCCGTCAGTTGTTCGTCGGAGTAGAAGCTCGCAATTCCATACGACGTCGCCGGCGTCGCGGCCGTGCTTTTGTAGGGCGTGTGTTTGATCGTCTTGATCGCAACGCGCCTGTGCGCCACCGGCGCCTCCTGGTTTTCTTCCGGCCAAGCCTGTTGGCTGCCGGCGCGCAAGTCAGACTTGTTGGTGGCAATGGTGGATTGATTGCACGCGCCGAGCGCTGCCGCCAAGAGAACGGCGGGAGCCAGTCGGACAAAGTTCCAGCTGCGCAAGGATGATGCCAAAGGTGTGTCCCCCATCCGACGAAATCCGACAGCCAATCAGGGCGCCACCGTGGCAAGACGACCGCAAACAGTGGCGGCGATTGATTTTCATTCGTGGTGTGATTGTTTTGTCACGCGCGGGGAACTTACGCCGCAGAATCACGGTAATTAGCAACCAATATTGACCGGACGACTGTCCCTAAATGGAATTCTTACCGATTCCGTGCCCCTTCAGCGCGCTGCCGATCTCGTCCAGAACCACCGGATCGTCGATCGTGGCAGGCATCGACCATGGCTCGCCGTCGGCGATCTTTTTGATGGTGCCGCGCAGGATTTTTCCTGAGCGTGTCTTCGGCAGCCGGGCAACGGTGATCGCCAGTTTAAAAGCTGCCACCGGGCCGATCTTCTCGCGCACAAGCGCAACGATTTCTTTTTCGATTTCCGCCGGCGGCCGGTTGACGCCGGCCTTGAGCACGACGAAGCCGCAGGGCACCTCGCCTTTCAAATCATCTTTGATTCCGAGCACGGCGCATTCGGCGACATCCGGATGCGCGGCCAGCACCTCCTCCATGCCGCCGGTCGAGAGCCTGTGGCCGGCAACGTTGATGATGTCGTCGGTGCGGCTCATCACATAAACGTAGCCGTCCTCGTCTTTGTAGCCGGCATCCGCTGTTTTGTAATAGCCGGGAAATTCCGTGAGGTAGCTTTCCTTGAAACGCTCATCTTGCTGCCACAGCGTCGGAAAGCAGGCAGGAGGCAGCGGCAGCTTGACGACGATCGAACCGATCTTGTTGACCGGCTGCAAATTGCAGGCCTCGTCGACAATATCGATGGCGTAGCCCGGCATCGGCACGCAAGCGGAGCCATAACGCACGGGCAATGCGCCGAGGCCGACCGGGTTGCCGGCGATGCACCAGCCGGTTTCGGTTTGCCACCAGTGATCGATCACCGGCACGCCGAGAACTTCTTCCGCCCACTGGATCGTCGGCGGATCGGCGCGTTCGCCGGCGAGAAACAGCGTACGGAATTTCGAGAGGTCGTACTTCCTGATGAATTCGCCCTGGGGGTCTTCCTTCTTGATCGCACGAAAGGCTGTGGGTGCCGTGAACAGCGACACCACACCGTGCTGCGCGATCACACGCCAGAATGCGCCGGCGTCGGGCGTACCGACGGGCTTTCCTTCGTAGAGGATCGTCGTACAGCCGTGGAACAGCGGCGCGTAGACAATATACGAGTGGCCGACGACCCAGCCGACATCGGAGCCCGACCACCAAACTTCGCCGGGCTGGATGTCGTAGAGATTCGGCATCGACCATTTGAGCGCGACCATGTGGCCGCCATTGTCGCGCACCACGCCCTTCGGAATTCCCGTGGTGCCCGACGTGTAGAGAATGTAGAGCGGATCGGTGGCGGCAACGGGCACGCACTCGCTCGTTTTGGCGTAGTTGACCGCATTCTCCCAAACTTTGCGCCAGTCATGATCACGGCCTTCGGTAAGCTTCGCCTCGCATTGCGGGCGCTGAAGGATCATGCAGGCCTGCGGCTTGTGTTTCGCGAGATTGATCGCCTCATCAAGCAGCGGCTTGTACGGCACGACGCGCGCACCCTCGATACCGCAACTTGCGGAAAGGATGACTTTCGGCTTGCAATCGTCGAGACGGGTGGCGAGCTCCTTTGCTGCAAAGCCGCCGAACACCACCGAATGGATCGCGCCGATGCGCGCGCAGGCAAGCATTGCGAACACCGCCTCCGGCACCATCGGCATGTAAATGATAACGCGGTCGCTTTTTTCCACGCCGAAGTCGCGCAGCATGGCGCCGAGCAATTGCACCTCGGACAGCATGCGCCCGTAAGTGAAAGTTTTTACGGTATTGGTGACGGGAAAGTCGTAGATCAGCGCCGGCTGGTCATTGCGCCCGGCGAGCACGTGTCGATCGAGCGCGTTGTAGCATGTGTTACACATGGCGCCGGTAAACCAGCGGCCATAAATGCCGGCATCCTTGTCGAAGATCTTCTTCGGCTTCTCGAACCAATGAATGTCTGCCGCCGCTTCTGCCCAGAACACCTCCGGGCTGCGCTGCCAATGCGCATAGACGTCATGATAGCGACTCGACCGGGCGTCCATCGGCTAACTCCTCCACGCGATTGTGGAACGGCCATCGTATACAGACAAGGCTAGTACGCGACGCGAATGGAGGCTTTGATCCGGCGCAAATGCGGCTTGCGGGCGAAGCACCGTCCCGCCCGGCGATGACAAGCCGCCAAATGGCGGCTAGCCTTTTGTCCGAGGGCAAGGGCATGGCGAAAACGCCTTACGATACCGATCTCGACCGCAATCCGGCGAACTATCAGCCGCTGACGCCGCTTGGCTTCCTTGAGCGCGCGGCGGCCGTCTTCCCGCACCATACCGCCGTCATCCACGGGCCAATGCGGCGCAACTACACAGAGTTCTATGCGCGCAGCCGCCGCCTGGCATCCGCGCTTGCGAAACACGGAATCAAGCGCGGCGATACCGTCTCCGCATTTCTCGCAAACACGCCGGCGATGCTCGAGTGCCACTACGGCGTGCCGATGTGCCAGGGCGTGCTCAACACGCTCAACACGCGGCTCGATGCCCCGATCATCGCCTTTTCGCTCGATCATGCCGACGCCAAGGTGGTCATCACCGACCGCGAATTTTCCAAGGTGATGAAGGAGGCGCTCGCGCTCGCCAAAGTGAAGCCGCTGGTGATCGACTACGACGATCCGGAATACACAGGCGCCGGCGAGCGTCTGGGAACAATTGAATACGAAGACTTTGTCGCGCGAGGTGATCCTGCTTACGCCTGGAAAATGCCCGACGACGAATGGGATGCAATCGCGCTGAACTACACCTCGGGGACCACCGGTGATCCCAAAGGCGTTGTCTATCATCACCGCGGTGCGCATTTGCTCGCGGTCGGCAATGTCGTGACCTGCTCAATGGGCAAGCATCCGGTTTATCTCTGGACGCTGCCGATGTTTCACTGCAACGGCTGGTGCTTTCCGTGGTCGATCTCGGTCGTGGCCGGCGCGCATGTGTGCCTGCGTGCCGTGCGTGCGGCTGCAATGTACGACGCAATCGCCAGCCACAAAGTGACGCATCTGTGCGGCGCACCGATCGTGATGGCGACGCTCCTCAATGCGCCCGCAAATGAAAAAAAACCGCTGCCGCATGTCGTCGAATTCTTCACGGCGGCGGCGCCGCCGCCCGAGGCCGTGCTGGCGGCAATGAAAGATGCCGGGTTTAACGTCACTCATCTTTACGGGCTGACGGAATGTTACGGACCGGCGGTCGTGAATGATTGGCACGCTGAATGGAACGCATTGCCGGCCGCCGAGCAGGCGGTGAAAAAAGCGCGCCAGGGGGTTCGTTACAGCGCGCTCGAAGGGCTCGATGTTCTCGACCCGGAGGCAATGACTCCCGTTGCGCGCAACGGCGAGGCGATGGGCGAAGTGATGATGCGCGGTAATGTCGTGATGAAAGGCTACCTCAAGAATAAATCGTCGACCGAAAAAGCGTTCGCCGGCGGCTGGTTCCACACCGGCGATCTCGGCGTGATGCATCCCGACGGCTACATCCAGCTCAAGGATCGATCGAAAGACATCATCATTTCCGGCGGCGAGAACATTTCTTCGATCGAAGTCGAAGATGCGCTCTATAAGCATCCCGCTGTCGCCGCTGCCGCCGTGGTCGCAAAGTCCGATGACAGATGGGGCGAAACGCCCTGCGCCTTCGTCGAATTAAAGCCTGGCGCGAACGCGAGCACCGACGATCTGATGCAATGGTGCCGCAAGCATTTGGCCAGTTACAAATGCCCGCGCCACGTCGTGTTCGCGGAGATTCCGAAGACCAGCACCGGCAAGATTCAGAAGTTCAAGCTGCGCGAAATGGCGAAGGCGGTGTAAAGCATCGATGTCTGACATCCTCATCAGCAACGATGGCCCGGTGCGCAAGATCCGCATGAACCGGCCGGAAAAGAAAAACGCGCTGACGCTCGCGATGTATGAGGCTATGGCGGCGGCGATCGAGGATGCCAGCTCGGATACGAGCGTGCGGTGCGTGCTACTCGCCGGTGCGCCGGAAGTCTTCTGCGCCGGCAACGACCTCAACGATTTCGTCGCGATGGCAAGAGGTGGCGCGCTAGGCACGCCGATCGTTCGTTTCCTGCATGCGCTGGCACGTTGTGAAAAGCCGCTGGTCGCGGCCGTCAGTGGTGCCGCGGTCGGGGTTGGCACGACGATGCTGCTGCATTGCGATCAGGTGATCGCGGCCGACAATGCGGTATTGTTGACGCCCTTCGTCTCGCTCGGCCTGTTGCCGGAAGCAGGCTCCAGCCTGATCGCGCCCCGGCTGATGGGCCACGCACGCGCGTTCTCGCTGCTGGTGATGGGTAAACCACTATCCGCCGTCGAAGCGAAAGACGCCGGCATCGTCAACGCGGTCGTCCCCGCGGCCGAGCTCGACGCACTTGCGCTTACCGCCGCGCGCGACATCGCAGCATTGCCGCCCGAGAGCGTGACCCTGGCGCGAAGATTGATGCGCGGATCGAGCGAGGAAATTGTCGCGCGCATCGACGAAGAAGTCGACGCGTTCAAGACGCGCCTCAATGCGCCCGAGGCGAAAGCGGCGTTCGCCGCATTCCTCTCGCGCAAACGCTAGTAGCTCGCGTCGGTAAAGCGGTTGGACTCGATCGCGCCTAGCGCCCGTCGCGGGTGTAGGGATCGAATATATTGTTGGTGTTGTAGCGCTCGTTAAAGGAACGCTGCTGGCCGAACTGAAGCGTCGTGTTGCCCTGCCTCATCGTGGTCTGGCCGCTATCGGAATTGAACGGCGATACCGGCGCGAGGCGGTCAGGCGGCGAAGCCGGTTTGTCCATATCAGCAAAACCGTGGCCGCCGCCGGGACCGCCTTGATTCTCGATGGTGAAAGCCTTCGCGCCGGGTGCCGCAGCGAGCGCCGCGAGCAACGCAGCGGCGGCGATGAATGCACGGGACGTTTGGCGGAATTTCATGGCGGCCTCAGTGGTCTGTATTTGTCGATTCGAGCAGCAAACTATGGCTGCACGGCGGCAGCTTGCTATTCTACCTTTAATCCAAGCCTTTTCACCAGCCCACCCCATTTTTTCTCTTCGCTGTCGATATCGGCAGCATAGGCCTCCGGCGTGCCGGGCAATGCTTCGGCCCCTTCCGTGGCGAGCCTGCTTTTCACGTCCTCGGCTGCGAGCGCAGCATTGAGCTCCTTGTTGAGGCGCGCGATGACTGCCGGTGGCGTGCCGGTAGGTGCGACCAGCCCGTAGCGCAGCGCGACGTCGAAGCCTGGAACACCGCTTTCCGCAAGTGTCGGTATGTCGGGCAAGAGGCTCGAACGCTTCGTGCTGGTTATTGCAATTCCGCGCAAAGTGCCTGCCTTGATGTTGCCGAGCGCGACCGGAATGGGCACGAACATCATGGGAATGTGGCCGCCGAGCAGATCGCCCATGGCCGGGCCGTTACCCTTGTAGGGCACGTGCTGGAGCTTTAATCCGGCTTCTGTCGCCAGGTATTCACCGGCGAGATGGTTCACGGTGCCCACACCCGGAGAGCCGTATTGCAGCGGCGCTTGTGCCGCCTTTGCGTAGGCGACCAACTCGGCAACCGAGTGCACTGGCAGAGAGGGATGCACGACCAGCACATTGGGCGCAGCGCCGATCATGCCGATCGGCGCGAAATCTTTGCGCGGATCGTAGCCGGCGTTGACGTTCATTGCCGGGGCAATCGCCATCGTGGCCGTGTAGCTCAGCAAAATGGTGTAACCGTCAGGCGCGGCCTTCGCGACAAACCGCGTACCGATGGTGCCGCCGGCGCCGCCGCGATTTTCCACGACGATCTGCTGGCCAAGCGCGACGGAGAGTTTGTCGGCGACATTGCGCGCCATAACGGTTGTGCTGCCGCCGGGCGGAAACGGCACGATCAATGTAATCGGCCGGGTCGGGTAGTCGTCGGCGCGGACGTTTGCCGTTGCACCAAGCAGCGCAAGAACGACCAGCGCGAGAGACGCCGACGCACGAGACCGTAAAACACACGGCATGATACTTACTCGACCTTGAGCCCGAGCTTTTTCACCAACCCGCCCCACTTGGTCTCTTCCTTGTCGATATCGGCGGCATATTCCGCGGGAGTGGAAGTCATCGGGTCGCCGCCCTCATTATGAATTTGCTTCTGCACTTCGGGCGTGTCGACCAGTTTTCGCACTTCCTCGTTGAGCCTTTCCACGATCGCCTTGGGCGTGCCGGCCGGCGCCAGCAGGCCATAATGCAGCACGGCTTCAAAGCCCGGGAGACCGGATTCATCAAATGTCGGCACATCCGGCAGCAGCGAAAAGCGTTTCTTGCTCGTCACTGCGATCGCGCGCAGCTTCCCAGCCTGGAGATTGCCGAGCGCCGGTGGCAGGACGCCGAACGCCATCGGCACATGGCCACCGAGCAGATCGTTCATCACCGGCGCCGTTCCCTTGTACGGAATGATTGCCACGTCGACGCCTGCATCCGCCTTAAATTGCTCGGCGCACATATAACCGCCGGTTCCGATCGCCGACGTGCCGAGGTTGAGCTTGCCGGGATCTTTCTTGGCGAGAGCGATCACATCGGCCACCGTCGTCGCGGGGAAGGCAGGATTGGCAAGGAGCGCCACCGGCATTGAAGCGACCAGCCCGATAGGCGCGAATTGTTTGCGCGGATCGATGCCGACATTGGCGTAGAGGCTAGGATTGATCGAGATCGTTCCCGTATGGCCAAGCAGCAGCGTGTAGCCGTCAGGCGCCGCCTGCGCGACAACGCGGGTGCCGATGGTGCCGCCGGCGCCGGGCCGGTTATCGACGATGACCTGCTGGTGAAACGCTTCAGACAGCTTTTGCGCTACGACGCGCGCCATCGCGTCCACGCCGCCGCCTGGCGGATAAGGCACCACAAGGGTCACCGTGCGCGTCGGATAGTCGGCGGCAATTACGCCGGCTGTGGGCGCCAGAATACTGGCGAACGCCGATACGACGGCAAGGACAAATCGGACCATGACATTTTCTCCCCGAGGCGGTTCTTTTCTTGCCGCGACTATAGCTGCTCCTCGCGACCTTCGGCAGACGGAGTCAGGCAATTTCCTTTTCAAAAAAAACGGCCGAACCCGGGAAAACCCGAGTTCGGCCAAATGCCGGCTGGCTAATTCCAATTTCTGCGCGTGAGATCGAACCGGTTAGTGCACGCTGGCGTGGCCGTTATGGCGTAGCCTTTCGATCTCGTCCTTCACCTGTAATTTTCGCCGCTTGAGTTCCACTACTCTCAGGTCATCGACCGCGGGATGGGTCAGGCATTCGGTAATTTCGTCTTCGAGGGCTTGATGTCGTTTTTCCAATTCCGCAAGGTGCGACTGCATCGACATGCGGTATGTCTCCTCAATCAGTGGCTCTCTACGATTTAAGTGTAGCGCAAACTCGCCACAAGGGCGACGGTACACCCGGCCCGGCACCGCGGCAAACCATCGCAAAGCCTTTGATTGGGGTCGGTTTTTTATACGAGCTTGAACGCCCTTGTGGAAAACGCAATAATTGTGGCGCTTTCGCCGAGAGGGCCCGGCGAAGCGCAAGCAAACCAGCGGTGGCAATGACCGACGAGGAAGAACGCACGTTGCGGGAGCAGCTGGCGCGCCTGTTGCAGGAACATCGCGACCTCGACGCGGCTATCGAGGCCTTGGTTGTCTCCCCCGGTTCCGACCTCATTCAGGTGCAGCGGCTCAAGAAGCGCAAGCTGGTGCTGCGTGACAAGATCCGCCGTATCGAAGACCAGCTCACGCCCGACATTATTGCGTAGCCGGTTACCGCTTACGCGCGCCTCTGTTCCTTGCGCACATACATCGCGCGATCGGCGGCTGCGATGATTTCAGTCGCGCTGCACTCGGCGAGAAGCGGCGCCGTTCCGACGCTGGCGGCGGCGCGAATGCGTGCCTGCCCGTGCGAGATGGCAACCTCTCCGATGAGGGTCTCAAGCTCACGCGCTTTTGCCGCTGCCTGAGTCTCGTCAATGCGCCAAATGAGGACGCCGAATTCGTCGCCGCCCAGCCGACCGATAATGTCGGACGCCCGGACATGGGCAGAGAGTTTGCTTGCGACAGCTTTGAGCACGGCGTCGCCAACGCCATGGCCGTAGCGGTCGTTGACTGCCTTGAAGCCATCGAGGTCGATGAACATCAATGCGGCTTGTGTACCGTAGCGCTGGACGTGTGCGCGGGCGCGCGCGAGCTCGCGCTCAAACCCGCGCCGATTGAGAATATCGAGCTGCGAATCGACGTCGGCGCGTGCCTCCAACTCGGCGACACGTGCGCGCGCAATGGCAACCTCGCGTTTGAGCCTTTCGATCTCGGCCAGCAATGGGGCTGCTGGCGCAAAGGCATTGTCTACCCGTGCTTCGGCTTGAAAGCGGCCCATGGTCTAACCCTCGCGAATCTTAACCCTGACCGAGAGAATACCCCTTTCGCCTTGCCAGCGGAGGGCCTCAACCTATAATCCGGCGCTTCCTTCCGCAGGGGATAGCGGATTCGGGGAGCGAAATGGCCGCAAAATCAGTCGCAATCATCATGGGCAGCCAGTCGGACTGGGCCACGATGAAGCACGCGGCCAAGACCCTCGACGCGCTCAAGATCGGGTATGTGTCCCGCATCGTATCGGCACATCGCACACCCAAGCGGCTTTACGACTTCGCCGGGAGCGCGCGGAAGAACGGATTCAAGGTAATCATCGCCGGCGCCGGCGGCGCCGCCCATCTGCCCGGTATGGCCGCTTCGCTCACTTCGCTCCCGGTCCTCGGCGTCCCAATGAACACGCACGCGCTGGAGGGCAAGGATTCCCTGCTCTCGATCATGCAGATGCCGGGCGGCGTTCCCGTCGGTACGCTCGCGATCGGCAAGGCGGGCGCCATTAACGCCGCACTCCTGGCTGCGGCTGTGCTGTCGCTTTCGGACGCCAAACTCGCCAAACGTCTCGATGCGTGGCGCGCGCGCCAGACCAAATCCGTCGCCAAGCGGCCCAAAGGCTGACCATGAGGAGCACAGCCCAATCAGCGTGTCCTCGCGCAAGCGGGGACCCAGGGTCAGGAATTTCTGATCCACGCATTGCAACTCTGGCTGTCCGTGGGCGCAGGGATGCATGGAGAGAGATTTGTTAAAGCCCGGCGCAACCATCGGCATTCTTGGCGGCGGCCAGCTCGCTCGGATGCTCGCACTCGCAGCGGCGCCGCTCGGCTTGCGGTGTCATGTGTATTCGCCCGAAAAGGACTCCTGCGCTTTCGATGTCGTCCACGCAGGCACCTGCGCCGCCTACGAAGACGAAACGGCGCTCGGCCGTTTTGCCGGCGCCGTCGATGTCATCACCTATGAATTCGAGAATGTACCGGCCAAGACCGCGGCATTCCTCGCGAAGCGCAAGCCGGTCATGCCAGACCCGCAAGTGCTCGAGACAACACAAGACCGGCTCGTCGAAAAGAACTTTGTCAGCGCACTGAAGATAGCGACCGCGCCCTATGCGCCAGTCCATAGCGCCTCGCAATTGGCCGACGCGGTGACAGCGGTTGGCTTGCCGGCTGTATTGAAAACGCGCCAGCTCGGCTACGACGGCAAAGGCCAGGCGAAAATCGCCAAAGGCGGCGACGCCGTCGCTGCATGGCGATCCGTACACAACGCGCCTTGCATCCTTGAAGGCTTCATCGATTTCGAGCGGGAAGTTTCAGTGGTCGCCGCGCGCGGACGCGACGGCAAGGTCGAATGTTTTGAGGTCACCGAAAACGAGCATCGCGACCATATCCTGAAAGTGTCGCGCGTGCCGGCGAAGGCCACACCGGAACTCGCGCGCCAGGCGCGGCAGATCGCGACCCGCATCGCGAAGGCTTTCGACTACGTCGGCGTCCTGGCCGTGGAAATGTTCGTGATGCGCAAAGGCCAGCGGCGGGTTCTGCTGGTCAACGAGATCGCGCCGCGCGTGCACAATTCCGGCCACTGGACGATCGACGGGGCTACCGTCTCGCAATTTGAACAGCATATCCGTGCCGTTGCGGGCTGGCCGCTTGGCAAACCTGTGCGGCTTGGCCGGCGCGTGGAGATGGTGAACCTGATCGGCACGGAAGTGAACGACGCCGGGCGCTGGATGACTGTCCCGGGGGCCTCGGTGCATATTTACGGCAAGGGCGAAGCACGGCCGCGACGCAAGATGGGCCATGTGACGCGGGTCTGGACGCGGTGATGGCTGGCAACAGCTAACCCCTCTCCCCGCGTATGGAATTTGGTCGTGCGCAGGCACTTTGGGTGCCTTCCAATGGACTCTTAATGCCTTTTCTGCTAGAGCCGCCCGAACTCAAAGCCCCCGTTTTTCGGGGCTTTTGCCTTAGACCCGACGGAACACTAACGAAGGAGCAAGCGTGCAAGTTCTCGTTCGCGACAACAACGTTGACCAGGCCCTGAAGGCGCTGAAGAAGAAGATGCAGCGTGAGGGCATTTTCCGCGAGATGAAGCTCCGCGGACACTACGAAAAACCATCGGAAAAGAAGGCGCGGGAAAAGGCGGAAGCGATCCGCCGGGCCCGCAAGCTCGCGCGCAAGAAGATGCAGCGTGAAGGCCTGCTGCCGATGAAGCCCCGTGTCGTTCCCGGCGCCGGTGGTGCTGCTGGCGGCCCCGGTGGTGGTGGCGGTGGTAGCGGCCGCGGCCGTGGCGGCCCCCCGCGATTTGGCTGATCGTCGATCGCTTTTACGATTTTGCAGTTGATGGTGGCGCGGGCCTAAGGTGCCCGCGCTGTTGTTTTTGAGAGCCATTTTCTCCAAATAATTGAACGACAAAGCAGCGTCAGACCGTGCCCGCTCCGTTCAAGCCGACCGGCGCAACTCTTTGTTATTTTTGTTCGCGTATCCGTCCATGCGGAGGGACGGGCTCACGCCCCTGTCCCTGCAGGAGGCACGTTGGTGGCACGCGTCGACTTCGATCAATATGCCGGGCAATACGAAGCGATCCTTGCCGCGCAGACGAATTTTTTTGACGGTGACAGCAATTATTTCGCCCGCTACAAAATCGAGCTGGCAAAGCAAATCGTCGGCCGTGTCGGCACGGCCCTGGATTTCGGCTGCGGCATTGGCCGCAGCATGCCTCACCTTCGCGAAATTTTTCCGGACGCCGACATTGTCGGTTGCGACCCTTCGGCTGAAAGCCTGGCAATCGCGCGCGAGCAAAATCCGACCTGCCGATTCATGTCGATGGACGAGCTCGGCGCTGATATCAAATTCGACCTGGTGATTGCGTCTTGCGTTTTTCATCACATCCCGCCGCAAGATCGGCAGCTGGCCATCCGCTACTGCTACAGTCGGCTGAACGAAGGCGGCCATTTCATCATCTTTGAACACAATCCGTTCAACCCGGTGACTCGCCGGCTGGTCAAAAAGTGCCCGTTTGACACTGACGCGGTGCTGCTGAGCATGCACGAGACGGTTGGTCGTATGCGCAACGAGCATCTCAACGTTGATGAATCAAGCTATTGCCTTTTCTTTCCGCAACCGCTCGCAGCGCTTCGCCCGTTTGAGAAATATCTCCGGTGGCTGCCGATGGGCGGGCAATATTTCGTTTGCGCGTCCAACCCACCGCGCAATTCCAGCCGCGCCGCCTAAGCCGCGACACGCCTATTTCCAGCAGAATTTGATGTCGGCTTCGTTTTTCTTGCGCGTCGCGTAATATAACTCGACGTTCTTGGCATCGTCAAAATAGGCGCGTTCCTTCGCAGCGCGCTCCTTGGCATTCGCGATCGCGCGTCTTGCATTCGCTGCGCGGTCCCCGGGCAGCGCCGGCAAGCGCTCCATGAACATCACCTCGTACGGATTGGCCTCGACCCACGCCAGCGCCTTTTCGTGCTGTCCTTTTTGTTTGGCGAGATCGCAGAAGGCATAACCGTTGATGATCGGACCGGCCAGTGTTGCAAAGTTGCGCACCGCATCGTCCGCTTGCGCCAACCCCTGCGCTTTAACGTCCAGAACTTCGGACATCACGATATATCGCTCCTTGGCAGCATAGAACCAGAATACTGCGTCGTCGCGCAGTCCCACGTCATAGAGTCGGATGGCGAGGACCATCATGACCATGGGTGTGACCAGCTTCGGCGCCGCAAGCACACGGTCGCGCGCGGCGAAGATGTCCTCGCGGCGCGATGAACTGAGCAACTCGTTGTACTGATTGCCAACAGCGACGCGTGGCTTCTCGCCAGGTGTGCGCGCGGATTCATAGTACGGCTGGACAAAGATGCCGATCTGCCGCACGGGCTCGGCCGCGAAGACCGTTGATGACGTCAGGAAAAATGCGGCCGCGGTAGCCCGCTTGATCGAATTCGGCATCGACGCCCCCCCGAAAGGGCGATTCTAGGCCGCACGTTCGAGCGGCTCAATGTTCGGACAGAAATTCATTCACGACTTTTGCTGCGCCATAATCATCAAGATTGACGTGGCCACCGAGCGGGAAACGAACCATGCGTTTGGATTGGTTGGCGAGCGAAAACAGTTTTTCGCCAAACGAAACAGGGACGATGCCGTCTCGATCGCCATGGATGACAAGCAGCGGCGCTTTTACGCGCGCTATGCGCTGGTCTGACCGGAAAGAATCCTTGAGCAGCCAGCGTACCGGTGCAAATGGATAGGCAGCCGCACCAACGTCGGCGATGGATGTATAAGGCGCATCGAGAATAAGCGCCCCAATCTGGCGCTCAGCACCAAGCGCAACAGCGACTCCTGTCCCGAGTGATTCACCAAAAAGGACGATGCGCTCCGCTGGAAAACGCGCTCGCACAAAGTCGTAAGCAGCCATCGCGTCAAGGATCAGGCCGTGTTCGCTGGGCTTGCCGGTGGACCCGCAATAGCCGCGATAGCACAATGCCAAAAGGCCGGTACCGTCTGCGGTGAGCCAGGTGAATCGGCCGACGCGCGCGGCAAGGCCCTCGGCATTTCCTTGAAAATATATGACGACCGGTTTGGCGTCGCGCGGCGGCACATACCAGGCGACCAGTGTCTCTCCGTCCGAACTGCTGAGCGCTATTTCTTTGGCCCCCGGCAAGCCAGCCGCAGCGGGCGATATGCGGGCGGGATCGGGGAAATACATCAAGCTGCGCTGAAACACATACATCAGCGTCAGCAATCCGCCGTAGCCGAGCACGGCAAGGACAAGAAGCCATTTCAACACGGTCATGCTTTCTCATAACACGAGATTCTTCCGTTCGGGTTGAAGCCGTCGCCCGATCCTCCTAGCCTGATGACAACCATCAGGGAGGCCGCCATGCCACGCTTGCGCTACATCGAAGAGAGCGAGAAGACCGCACACACCCGGGAGTTGATCGAGTCGGCGAAGAAGACCGGCGCGCCCGACCCACGCGTTGTCAGCATCATGACGCGAAGCGAAATTGGCACTGGTTGGGTCGAGTACTGGAACAAGGTGCTCTACCAAGGTCTGCTGCCGCACAAGCTCAAGGAGATGTGCCGCATCAAGATTTCTGTCGCGCACCAATGCGGTTACTGTTCGACCGTGCGGTCCCACGTCGCGAAGGCCGAAGGTCTGACCGAGGATATGATCAGCGATCTTTTCACCTATCAGACAAGCCAGCATTTCACACCGCGTGAAAAGGCAGCGCTGCGTTACGCCGACCTCTTCAAGCAGGGCGAGCACGCTATCGACAAAGACGAAGTCTACTCGGATCTGTCGGAGCATTTCACCGATGCAGAGATCATCGAACTGGGCCTGCTCTGTGCCCAAACCGACGGCGTCGGCAAGCTTGTAAAATCTCTCAATGTGTTGAGCTGGGAAGAGGCTTGTGAACTCAACCCCAAGCTCACGCAAGGAACGGCGCAGGCGGCGGAATAGTGAACATCCGGGAGGCCACGGCAGGCGACGACGACGCCATCTGGCGCATTCTTGAACCGACATTCCGCGCTGGCGAAACTTATCCTGTCCCGCGCGAAATTTCCCGCGCCGATGCGATCGGCTACTGGCGATCACATGGCCACGCCGTGTTTGTGGCCGATGACAACGGAACGATCGTCGGCACTTATTATTTGCGCGCCAACAACCGTGGCGGCGGCGCGCACGTGGCCAATTGCGGCTACGTGGTCGCGCCGAATTCCTTCGGCCGCGGCGTCGCACGAGCTATGGGCACGCATTCGCTAAATCAGGCACATGAGCGCGGTTTTAGCGCGATACAGTTTAACTTCGTGATTGCGCCAAACGAGCGCGCAGTGCGGCTTTGGCAGAGCCTCGGATTTGCCATCGCCGGACGGTTGCCTGGGGTCTTCGACCATCCACGGCTGGGCCGTGTCGACGCTTACGTCATGCTCCGAAGCCTTTGATTTAGCTAAGCTCTCGGCTTCGTCGGGAATTATTAAGGCTCACCGTTCAGTTCGGGAAAAATTCGAGCCGAACCCTGCAACCATTTGAAGACAAACGCGTTGCCGCTCCGAGTTCAGGGTTCTCGCAAGCGCGGGGACCGAAAAGTTTTTGTTTTTGCGTTTCGAGAAATTGGCTGGGAATGGACGAACCAATTGGATTTTTTGAGAGCGAGCTAGATCGGGCGGTCATCGCATTTGGCCCCGTGCCCGCCGCCGATAACGTCGTCCCCATCGTCGACACGTTGCGTTCAAACGCTACATTACGCGAGCGCGAACGCCGGTTCCGCGAACTCCTGGGTGCCTTGCCGGCAGCCGTCTATACGACCGATGCCGAAGGCCGGATTACCTATTTCAACGATGCCGCCGCCACGCTATGGGGCCATCGCCCGCAGCTGGGCACGAGTGAATGGTGCGGATCTTGGAAATTGTTTTGGCCCGATGGCACGCCGCTGCGACACGACGAGTGCCCGATGGCCATTGCACTAAAAGAAGACCGTATCGTGCGCGGCATGGAAGCGGCTGCCGAACGTCCGGACGGCACGCGTGTACCGTTTATCCCCTACCCGACACCGCTGCACGATGAATCCGGCAAGCTCGTTGGGGCGGTAAATATGCTGGTCGATATTTCCGATCGAAAGCGCGCCGAGGAACAGCAGGCGCTCTTGGTTCGCGAGTTACATCATCGCGTAAAAAATACACTCGCTACGGTGCAGGCGATCATGGGCTCGACTGCACACACGGTCGACAATATGGAGGACTTCAAAACCGCCCTCTTCGGCCGCATTCAATCGCTTGCTAAAACCCACCTGCTGCTCGCGGATCAGGAACGCGCGGTCGAATTCAACCACATTCTACGAAGTGAACTCGACGCCTTCGACGACGGAAACGGGCGCATCACGCTGCGCGGACCGGAAGTGACGTTGTCATCACAGGTCGCAGTGTCGCTCGGCATGACCATCCACGAGCTGACAGCGAACGCCGCAAAATTCGGCGCACTGTCGGTTTATGGCGGCAAGGTGGAGGTGACATGGAATGTCACAATTGATGCCGTCCGTCGCACACTTGCTTTCAACTGGGTGGAATCCGGCGGCCCGCCGGTGACGGAACCAACGCGCCAGGGTTTCGGATCGCGGCTTTTGGCTTTCGTCCTGCCCGGGCAGATTCAGGCCAAGACACGCGTCGAATATGCACGCGAGGGCGTGCGCGTGCATTGCGCTTTGCCGCTACCGGCCGATGTGCCGGGTTGAATGAAGCGTCGAGCCATTTGATCCCTAGCGGCTGACCCTTCCGCTGTCCCGCGATTCGCTGATAGTGTCCCGCGCGGAACCGGGGTTATGCATTCAGATTCAGCTTTGGCAGCAGCGGCACGGGGCCGCGCTCGTGATATTGCGCGGCTCGGCCCGGAGGCGGGCCGCCTCGCTTACATCGATGGCATGCGGGCCATCGCTATCTTGGCGATCATCGCATTCCACGCGCGCATCCCAGGTTTTCAAGGCGGTTTTGTCGGCGTCGATATCTTCTTCGTTATCTCGGGGTTTCTGATTACAACGCAAATCGTCGAACAGACACTCGCCGGCCGCTTCACTCCAACGGATTTTTATGCACGTCGGATCCTGCGCATCTTGCCGCCGCTGCTACTCGTCACGTGTGTCACGCTCGCCATTGCGCCGCTATTTCCGCTGATACCGCGGGAACTGCGTGAACTCGCAAATTCGGCGGCAGCCACCGCGGCAATGGCATCGAATTATTACTTCAGCTCGGGCACGGAATATTTTGCGGTTCGATCGGAAATCGTGCCCCTGCTGCACACCTGGTCCCTTGGTGTTGAGGAGCAATATTATCTACTGGCGCCCCCCGTGATCGGCGCGGCCATTGCGGCCGCCGCCCGCCGAAAATGGCGACCCGTTGCCGCATTGCTGCTTGCCGGTGTGGCGGCGGTTGCCGGCTCATACCTCGTCCTGGCAATTCTGACCAAGACCGATCACCGCCTCGCCTTTTTCTCGATCCTGTCGCGCGCGTGGCAATTTTCACTGGGCGGAATGCTCGCAATTGCGATCATCGGCGGCAACACGGTGCCCGCACGGTTTCGTAGAGTGTTAGGAATCGTCGGCTTTGTCGCCATCGTTGCATCAGTCGTCTTGTTCGACCCACATATCACTTATCCCGGCTTGATCGCGGGATGCCTGCCGACATTCGGCGCGTTGCTACTGCTGACATCAGGTCTTGGCAACGAACGCGCCCCGCTAATTCAAATCCTGGCCAGCCGTCCGGTCGTGACAATCGGCGTGCTGTCTTACAGCTGGTATTTGTGGCATTGGCCGTTAACCGCACTCGCTCGAACGCTGCCGGTTGCACATGGCAGCCATTGGAAAGATATCGCCGCAACCAGCGTGGCGCTCGTCCTCTCCGTTCCGACTTATCTTTTCCTCGAGCAGCCGATGAAAAGCTTGCGGCGGTCGGACATCACACGGCGATTTGGCGGACGCATTGTCCTCGCAGGCATCGCCGGTTCGGTGGTGGTTGCCGTCGTTGCGATGGCGCTCGCCCGCAGCCCTCTATTCGTGGGAAACGTACGAGGCGTCAACGTGGCATCGGCGGCGTCCCAGCCATTAAGCGGTTGTCGCAGCACCAATGCGATCGCGGATTTCAAATACGTCAAGCCTTGCCTCGTTGGCGTTGCTGACGCGCCGAGCGTGGTCGTCTGGGGCGATTCGCACGCGTTGATGCTGGCACCGGTTGCGGAATGGGCGGCACGTTCCGCTCACGGCGCCGCGGTGATATTGGGCAAGACCTCGTGCCCACCGCTGCTGGGAGTCGAAGTCGATTTCTTCGTTGCACGCACATGCGCCACCAGCAATGACGAACTTCTTCGCTGGTTCCAAAAGCAGAAAGACCAAACGATGACTGGCGTGGTGTTGGCAGCACGGTGGCTGCTTTACAGCGGCCACAATACGCCCGCGGGCGACGCCGAGTTGCCCCGGTTGCTGTGGCACGACAGTGATCGCCCCAGCAGCGGATATGCCGATATTATCGACCGCGGCCTGACTGACATGCTGAAGGCGATCTCGCCGGCACACCGCGTGCTCATCGTCGGCCCGGTACCGGAACTTGAGCATCCACCGGCCGATTGCCTGATGCGGGCACAGATCAGCGGAGAACCGCGCAAATCCTGCCTGCTCGATCGGAGCAAGGTCGAACGCCGAAACATAGAAGCAATGACTGTGCTCAAGCGCGTTGCAGCCGCGTTTCCGAACGTCAGAGTGATCGATCCGATGGAAACTTTCTGCGACGGTCAGAAGTGCACGTCGTTTGGCCCGCAGGGTGTCTATTATCTCGACACCGACCACCTCACCTCGCTCGGCGCGGAGGTGCTTTACCGTCATTTCGAGCGCGATTTCCTTTGGATCTTCGGCAAAGCCAGCGAAAAATGACGTGAATTGGCATTTCCGCGCCATTGGGTCATCCGCGGAAACTTCGCATTAATGTCATCGGAACCGCGCGCGGAGTTGTGATCAACGATTGCAGCCCGCAGCGCTATAGTGCTCACCAATGGCTCATGACGTGACGCGATCAAGAGCCGGTAAAGCATGATTCCAACTCCCGGCGCCACGCCACCCGAGCCACAAGTCTCGGGAGGTTACGTTATGGCTTATTCAAATATTCTGGTTGGTGCCGGTGTCCGCCCCGCGCTGCCCGTCGTTCGACGCATCGGCATAGCCGACTTGCGCGACGCGCTGGTCAAGGGCGTCAATGATTTTTACGCGATGCCGACACATGCGATGTTCCTCTGCATCATTTACCCGATCGTCGGCTTTGTGTTGGCGAGGCTCGCGTTCGGCTATTCAATTCTCCCGCTGCTCTATCCGCTTGTAACCGGGTTCGCTCTGGTCGGCCCCGTTGCTGCGCTTGGCATTTACGAACTAAGCCGGCGTAGGGAAGCGGGCCTCGAAACATCCGCAACGCACGCATTCGATGTATTCGAGTCGTCGTCGATCGGTGCAATCACCGCGCTGGGGCTTCTTCTCCTGGCCATTTTCGTGATCTGGGTCGCGGCTGCGAAAGCCATCTACATCGCAGATTTCGGATATGCATCCCGGCCATCGATCGAAGCATTCCTGAACGAAGTCCTCACGACGCCCGCCGGGTGGAATCTGATCATCCTTGGCAACGGAGTAGGTCTCTTGTTCGCAATTCTGGTACTCACAATCAGCGTGGTGTCATTCCCGTTGCTGATCGATCGCGATGTCGGCGCTGCTGTCGCGCTCTTGACGTCGATCCGTGCCGTCGCTCGCAATCCTTTGACGATGGCGATGTGGGGCCTGATTGTGGGGACCCTGCTCATCCTCGGCTCTTTGCCATTCTTTCTTGGCTTGACCGTGGTGATACCGGTGCTCGGCCACGCGACGTGGCACCTTTATCGCAAAGTCATCGAACCGCAGGCTGCTCCAGCACCGACGCACCCGGAGCACGGCAAGGAGCGCCGCTATGCGGCCGATTTCCCGGCCGTGCTGTTTCCATGGACCAAGTAAGTCCAGGGACGCGTTAGACGCGAAACCTGTGCGCGTAGTTGGCGTGTCCGCCGGAAGCGTTACGCGACGGCCGCGTAACGTCGAGCAAGCATTGCCCGCTCGAATTTGCGCGGTGCCATTGGCTTGGCGAACATATGCCCCTGCAGCAGATCGAATCCGAGATCGCGCACGATCAGAAAATCGGATTGGGTCTCCACGCCCTCGGCCACGGACCGCGCGCCCGTATCGCGCGCGATAGCGATAATTTTCGCACAATGCGCCTGTTTGATGCGGTCGTCGGCGCAACCGCAAATAACTTTCCGGTCAACCTTCATCTCGACCACAGGCAACTCGCGTGAACCCGCGATCGACGCGCCTCGGGCATCTATGTCGTTAATGGCGATACCGATACCACGTGACGCGAGTTGGCCAGCGATCCGCCGCACGAGGTCCAGTTCATTGACGAGATCCACGCAATCGAGTGCGATTAAAAATCCGCTTTTCCGGACTTTTTCGGGGAGGTGTTCCATCATTCGGTCAATGAATCGCATGTCGCCTAATGCGAGCAGCGGCAACCGAATCGAGATTTGAACCTGGTGGTTGGCAGCGGCAAATTGCATCGAATCTGCCAAAGCCCGGGCAATCACAAATTGCGACAGGCCATGGAGGTAGGGATCGTTGGCCGCCGGGATAAAATAGGCAGGCCGCACGACGCCCCACGTCGGGTGGCGAACGCGCACGAGCGCCTCTGCGCCGCCCGGGACCAGCGACCGCGGACTGATTTTCGACTGATACCAGAGCTCCAGCCAGCCGTTGCACAGCGCTTCGTCGATATCGACCGGAAGCGGTGGCGCGGGTTGCACAGGCAGAAAGCAGGCAAGATTTGTCTCGAGATCGCGATCGCGAAACGGCGTTCCGAGCGGCGGCAACATTGCCAAGCCGGCCTGCTCACCAAATTCATGCGCGCGGATGAGAGCCCCGAACTGCGGCCCCCGAACAGCATAATCATGCCGCCATAACCCTGCGCCCGCAGCGTCTGCAGAAGCATCCCAACCTCGGCCCCGCTTCCGAGCGGACCCAGCACGATCAAATCGGGTCGAAACTCGCGAAGTATCGACCTGATATCGATGGTGCCAGCCTCGCGTGCGATGAAACCGAGCTCATCGAACATCTCGGCCAGAAAACTTCGCACATGGGTCTTATTCTCAACAACGCAGACCCTGGGCGGTATTGGCCTGCGCCCGAATTGAACGATCTCGCCCCGTTTCTGGTCGCTGCTATCGCCGATCATAGGCGTCGTCCCTCCCCGGATTACTCACGCAACAATTGGCGGGTCGCATATGACAGTTATCAACGCAGCGCCGTCTATACCTCGCGTTGCACAATCCTCAGACAACTCCTCTCGCAGTTAACGAGATCATCGTGCGGATTTTAAAATTTGAATTAGATGTTAGGAGTCACTGCGCATGCGAGCGCTCGCTCACATCGCCTTCACGATGCTCTCGGTCATTTTCTTGGCATCGCCAAGAAGCATCATGGTGTTGTCGCGATAGAACAAGGGATTGTCGATACCAGCATAGCCGGATGCGAGCGAGCGTTTAATGAACATCACCGTGCCCGCCTTCCACACTTGCAACACCGGCATGCCGTAGATCGGCGAGCTTTTGTCATCTTCCGCCGCTGGATTCGTAACGTCGTTTGCGCCGATAACAAAAGCGACATCGGCTTGGGCAAATTCCGAGTTGATATCTTCGAGTTCGAACACTTCGTCGTAAGGAACATTCGCCTCGGCGAGCAGCACGTTCATGTGGCCGGGCATTCGTCCTGCAACCGGGTGAATGGCGTATTTGACCTCGACGCCTTCCTTCTTCAGCTTGTCGGCCATTTCGCGCAGCGCGTGCTGGGCCTGCGCTACTGCCATGCCGTAGCCCGGTACGATGATCACCTTTGAGGAATTTTTCAGCAGGTAGGCAGCGTCCTCGGCTGAACCGAGCTTCACCGGTCTTTGTTCGCCGCCGCCAGCGGGGCCAGCCACCTCGCCACCGAAGCCGCCGAGAATGACCGAGATGAACGAGCGATTCATGCCCTTGCACATAATGTAGGACAAAATCGCGCCTGAGGAGCCAACCAGCGCGCCGGTGATAATCAGCGCGGAATTACCCAAGGTAAAGCCGATACCAGCAGCCGCCCAACCCGAATAGGAATTGAGCATCGAGATCACGACCGGCATGTCGGCGCCGCCGATCGGGATAATGATCAAGATGCCGAGCGTCAGCGACAGCGCGACGATGATCCAGAAGTCCATCGCGGTTTGCGAGACGAAAAAGCCGTAAATAAAGAAAATAAGCCCGGCAGCGAGCGCAAGGTTGATAATGTGACGCCCGGGCAGCGTGATCGGCTTGCCGCTCATGCGGCCGGAAAGCTTCAGGAATGCAATCACCGAACCGGTAAAAGTCACCGCGCCGATGGCAACGCCAAGCGACATTTCTATCAGACTCGCCTGATGGATATGGCCTTCGCTGCCGATATCGAATGCCGCCGGGGCATAGAAAGCACCGGCCGCAACCAGCACCGCCGCCATGCCGACTAGCGAGTGAAAGGCGGCGACCAGCTCCGGCATGGACGTCATCGGCACGCGGCGCGCGATCACCGCGCCAATGCCGCCGCCGACCGCGATACCGCCGACAACCAGCCCCCAGGCCAGCGGGCTGGCGGGCGGGTGCGACCCAAGCGTCGTCAGCACGGCAATCGTCATGCCGATCATGCCGAACTGGTTGCCGCGCCGGCTGGAGTCCGGACTCGACAGCCCGCGCAGCGCCAGAATGAACAGGACGCCGGCGACCAGATAGAGGAGCGCGACGAGATTGGGGCTCATGCAGCGCTCATTTCTTTTTCTTCTGGTACATCGCCAGCATCCGCTGGGTGACCAGGAAGCCGCCAAAGATATTCACTGAGGCAAAGACCAGCGCGACAAAGCCGAGCGCGCGCGCCAAAAAGGGACCATTGTCGTCGGCGACCAGCGGGACACCGACGGCGAGCAAAGCACCGACCACGATCACCGATGAAATCGCGTTGGTCACCGACATCAAGGGAGTGTGCAGCGCCGGCGTGACCGACCAGACGACGTAATAACCGACGAACACCGCGAGCACGAAAATCGACAGCCGGAAGACAAAGGGATCAACCGCGGTTGCCAGATGTTCCATGTTGGACCTCCTCAGGCCGCCGTCTTGGGCTGAAAATTCGGATGCACGACCGCGCCGTTACGCGTGAGCAGCGTCGCTTTGACCAGTTCGTCGTCCCAGTTGATCGCGAGTTTTTTCTCTTTCTTGTCGATTAAGGTCTCAACAAAGGTGAGCAGGTTCTTTGCGTAAAGCGCCGATGCCGAAGCCGCCAGCCTGCCGGCCATGTTGAGATGCCCGACGATCTTGACGCCGCCAACTTGCGCCACCTCGCCCGGCTTCGCGCCGTCCACGTTACCGCCGCGCTCGACCGCAAGATCGACGATCACGGAGCCGGGCCGCATCGACGCAACCATCTCTTTCGAAATCAGCCGCGGGGCCGGCCGTCCGGGGATCAGCGCGGTGGTGATGACGATATCCTGCTTCTTGATGTGCTCGGCGGTGAGAGCGGCCTGCTTGGCCTGATATTCCTTCGACATTTCCTTGGCGTAGCCGCCCGCGGTCTGCGCATTTTTGAATTCTTCGTCCTCGACGGCGAGAAATTTCGCGCCGAGGCTTTCAACTTGCTCTTTCGTCGCAGGACGCACGTCGGTGGCGGTGACAATGGCGCCCAGACGCCGCGCCGTGGCAATGGCCTGCAGGCCGGCAACGCCAACGCCCATGATGAACACTTTCGCAGCAGGCACGGTGCCGGCTGCGGTCATCATCATCGGCAGTGCACGGCCATACTCCTCGGCGGCGTCGATCACGGCGCGGTAGCCCGCAAGATTGGCCTGGCTGGAGAGAACGTCCATCGACTGCGCGCGGGTGATGCGCGGCATCAGCTCCATGGCAATGGTGTCGATGCCGGCATCGGCCATTTGCTTGAGCGCGGTCTCGTTGCCGTATGGATCCATAATGGCAATGACCAGTGCACCTTTCTTGTATGTGCCCAGCTCGTTAGGTGCTGGCCGCCGGACTTTCAGAACAATATCGGCATCCTTCGTGACAGCATCGGCGACCTGCGCACCCGCCGCCTCAAACTCGGCATCCGGAATGCCGGACGCGATGCCGGCGCCGCGCGCAACCGCGACATCAGCGCCGAACGATTTGAGCTTCTTGATTGTGTCAGGGGTGGCCGCGACACGCGGTTCACCCGCGTCGGTTTCACGCGGTACGGCAATTCGCATTGTCGCCTCCCCGCCTGTCCGTGAAATCTGTCAGTGCGGCGACAATCCGGTGAATGCAAAGATAAGAAAACAGATGACGAAGGCGACATAGCTGGGGACCGTCGCGCCACTCAGCAGGCCAGGAATTGCGCCCAGCAACCCGATGACGAAAATGGACGCCGCAAGGAACCAGTGGCCCATAACGCCGCCGGTGGCTAGGCCGAACAGGATCGTCACGACGTAAAGGATGCCGACGAGGGTAAAGTGGATGAAGCGCTCGTAGCTTTGCTCGTGCGCGGGATAATCGTTGCCGGTGGCTGTGGCGTATTCGACGGTGCCGTGGTCGGCCATGGGAAAAGCTCTCCAAGTCGCTCAAAAAGGCAGGCGCAGAGGGGTTAGCGCAATTGCGGCTGAAGGGCAACGCCGCCCGGCCTCAGTCTTTGGTGGACGGCTGCAGCCCAACCTTGGCGAGCGCATCCCTTTGCCGGTTGGCCACCGCATCGACCGCGAATTTCTCGATCGCCTCATTGAACAATCGATAGAAATTGAGCTCCGCCGCGAGGTGCAGGAAGACGGCGCCAAGTCCGATGGCGGCGCGGTCCATGAATACGAATTCGCGTGGTACCGTGACCGGACCTCTGGCCTTGAGCGCCTGGTGGACCCGGAAGGCTTCCTTGCGGCCGTATTGGGACGGCTTCACCCCGTCGGCGATGGTACGCACACGATCGTCGAGCAACGGCCCATAGATAAAGCGCGCCCAGATATTGAGCGCATCGATCAGCTCGCGATTGAGCCGCTTGAAGCCCCAGGTCTCGTAGGCGTGCACGACGAGGTTGTCATCGCCGTGCAATAACCCGCGATAGAGGTCGACCACGCCGCCGACAAAACTCGGCGGAAAGATGCGGATGCAGCCATAGTCCAGCAGATTGATGCCGGCAGGCTTTCCTTTGGCGTCTTCGAAGACCGTGAAATTGCCCAGATGCGGATCGCCGTGGATGACACCGAAGCGGCTGAATGGAAACCACCATGCGGTGAACATGGCGGTCGCGATCCGGTTGCGCGTCGCAAGCGCGGCGTCCTTGTGCTCGAGCAACTTGCGGCCATTCATCCAGTCAAGCGTAAGCAGGCGGGCGGTCGACAGTTCGGGCCAAACGCGCGGAACGCGGATTGCGCTTTCGTCCTTCAGCATATTTGCATAGAGCGCGACGTGCCTGGCTTCGCGATGATAGTCGAGCTCCTCGCGTAGCCGCGCACCAATTTCGACTGCAATTTCGCTGGCATCAATCGCCGGGTCGAAGCGCTTTCGGATCGCCATCAGCAACTGCAACTGATTGAGGTCGGCTTCGACCGCCGACTGCATGTCAGGATATTGCAGCTTGCAGGCCAACTCGGCGCCGCCGAGCGCCGTCGCACGATGCACCTGGCCAAGAGAGGCGGCCGCCGCCGGATGATGTTCGAAACTCTTAAATCTGTGTTCCCAGCCGGGGCCGAGTTCCGCCTGCATGCGGCGCTTTACAAAAGCCCAGCCCATCGGCGGCGCCTGGCTTTGCAGCTTGATCAGCTCGTTGGCGTACTCGGGCGGCAGAGCATCGGGAATGGTAGCGAGCAGCTGCGCCACCTTCATGATCGGGCCCTTGAGCCCGCCGAGCGCAGCCGCCAAAGCGAATGCGTTGCCGGCGCGGCCGCCTTTTGCGCCGACCAGACGCTGTCCCGCAATACGCGCCGCTACGCCGCCAACTCTGGTGCCGACATTGGCGTAGCGTTTGGCGCGGGCCGAAAAACGGTTCTTTTCGCGGTCAGTCATGAACCTCGGGGTACCAGTGTGTTACGAATATAGGAAGCAGCCAGGATGAAACGAGCGATGATTGTGCGGATTTTCATCGGTCTCTGCGCCCTGCTGGCGGCGTCAACCGCCGCGTCCGCCGCGGTTTGGGCATGGGGTTGCCAGGCCCAAATTGATGGGCAGCAGATCATTTTCAACCGATTTTCGTTGGTCGTTGTCGATACCAAAGTGAAGATGGGGGGCATCCGCAATTTGCGCGTAACTGAATTTGACCTCCCGCCCGGCTCGCCGCCCAGCGTGAAATACGTGCCAGAGGACGTTAATGGCGGGTTTGAAAAAGAGATGATCTTCGCGCGCAAGGAAGACCCAAAGGCCAAGGTGACGCTGACCGAAAAATCCTCGCACCGGATTTCTCATAAGTCCAAGTTGATATGCGGACGCGACGAAGACACGGATGTCTATCGCAAGGTCTATCGCTACCAGCGCGAAGACGAGCCAGCACGCGATATCACGATGCAATGCATGGAGTACCAGCTCTCGAACTCGCGGCGGACGCAAAGGCTGCGACTAGCGCCCTTCGAGTTTTTCCAATTCGCCGATCAAGTTAGCGATCACACTTAAACCGCCGTCCCAGAATTTCGGATCGCGCGCATCCAGACCGAACGGGGCCAACAACTCAGAATGGTGTTTGGTCCCGCCGGCGGAGAGCATGGCGAGATACCGCTCGGCAAATCCGCTCGCGGACTTCTCGTAGACCGCATAGAGCGAATTCACCAGGCAATCACCGAAGGCATAAGCGTAGACGTAAAACGGCGAGTGCACGAAGTGTGGGATATAGGCCCAAAACGTTTCATAGCCCGGCCTGAGTTCGATCGCGGGCCCGAGGCTTTCGCTCTGCACCGACATCCATAGCTCGCAAATTTTATCGGCGGTCAGCTCGCCCGCACGGCGCTCGGTATGAACCTTTCGCTCGAAGCTATAGAACGCGATCTGCCGCACCACCGTGTTGATCATGTCCTCGACTTTCGCGGCAAGCATGGCCTTGCGCTGCTTCTTGTCGGTGGTCTGTGCGAGCAACTTCTTGAAGGTGAGCATCTCGCCGAAGACGGAGGCCGTCTCAGCGAGCGTAAGCGGAGTCGGCGCCATCAACGCGCCATTGGGCGCCGCCAGCACCTGATGCACGCCGTGGCCCAGTTCGTGGGCGAGAGTCATCACGTCGCGCGGCTTGCCCATATAGTTGAGCAACACATAAGGATGCGCAGACGGCACGGTTGGATGGGAAAATGCACCCGGCTGCTTGCCCGGACGAACAGGAGCGTCGATCCAGTTTTTCGTAAAAAATTCATCGGCGACCTCGGCCATCTTTGGCGAGAACGCGCCATAGGCGGTGAGGATCGTTGCGCGCGCATCGCTCCACGGGATCGTGCGCTGCGCGACTTTCGGCAATGGCGCGTTGCGGTCCCAGTGCGGCAAGCGCTTCTTGCCGAACCATTTTGCCTTCAGCGCATAATATCGATGCGAAAGTTTCGGATAGGCGGCGCGCACCGCCGCGACCAGCGCTTCCACAACCTCAGGTTCGACCCGGTTGGAAAGATGGCGCGCGTCGGCAATGTCTTTGAATCCGCGCCAACGGTCGGAAATTTCCTTGTCCTTGGCAAGCGTATTGGTGATCAGCGCGAACGGCCGCAAATTTTCCTTGAAAGTTTTTGCAAGCGCTTCGGCCGCCGCCTTGCGCTTCTTGCCGTCGGCATCTTGCATAAAATTAAGGGTCGGCTCGATCGCCAGCGATTTCCCGCCGACCTTGAAGCGCAGGCCCGCGATCGTTTCGTCGAATGAACGATTCCATGCCGAGTATCCGGTCACGGATTTTTCATGGAAAAGCTCCTCAACCCGGTCTTCCAGCTGGTAAGGCTTTTCCTTGCGCACATCCTCGATCCACGGGCGATAGTGGCCGAGCGCGGGATCGCGCATCGCGCCGTCGAGTTGCGCGTCATCGATCCGATTGAGTTCAAGGGTGAAGAAAAGCAGATGGAGTGAAGCGGCCGTGATGCGCTCCTGCACATCGCCATAAAACTTGGCGCGGACCGGGTCGGACGTGTTGCCCGCATACAAGAGCGATGCATAGGAAATCAGCCGGCCGAGCCGATCGTCGATCGCCTCATAGCGCTTAACGGCCGCCGCGAGCGCGCGTCCCCCGCCCTCGCCCGCCGCCAATTCGGCCAACCGCCCTTTGAAATCCTGCTCGAAAGCCGCGCAATCGCTATCGGCCCGGTCCAGGTCCCGTTTGACCTCCGGGCTGTCGATGCTCGGGTAAAGGTCTTTCAGGTTCCACTCGGGCAAAGCCCCAAGCTTGGAGGTTTTCATAGACTTTCGGGATGACGGGGTTTTGGCCATGGGGGCAATTGTTTTCGGAAAAGGATGGAACACCATGTAGCCAGCCGCTGATGGCGATGCGATGGCAGTCAGCGGGTTTTCAACATATCGCAGGCCGTAACGGCTGCATTCAACGCTGCCAGAGCATTGCCACTTAATGACCCATTAATACAGAGCCGCCATGGTGCACCAATTCGGCACAGCTGTGCGTGAGGAATGTGGTGTTATGTCCGTAGTCGTGTTGATCGTCGACGACGATCCAGTCCAGCGGCGCCTGCTCGAAGCCATGGTTCAGCGTTTCGGCTATCAGGCGATCGTTGCCGAAGGCGGGGATGCCGCCGTCAACCTCCTCACGGGACCAGACGCCACGCGCATTGATGGCGTCGTGCTCGACCTAGTCATGCCCGATCTGGATGGCCTGGGCGTTTTGGCGCGCATGCGCGACGCAGGCCTGAATATCCCCGTTATCGTGCAAACGGCCCATGGCGGCATCGACAACGTCGTATCGGCAATGCGCGCGGGCGCGACCGATTTCGTCGTCAAACCGGCGAGTGTGGAACGGTTGCAGGTGTCGCTGCGCAATGCGCTCGTCACCAAAGCCCTCGCGGGCGAACTGCAGCGCCTCAAGCGCCGGCAAGACGGCACACTGACCATCCGCGACGTGGTCACCAGGTCGTCGGCGATGCAGCCGGCACTCAAGGCCGCAGAGAAAGCGGCTGCATCCACCATCCCGGTTCTGATCGAAGGCGAATCCGGGGTCGGCAAGGACCTCATCGCACGGGCGATCCACGGCAGCGGCGCGCGGCGCGCGAAACCGTTCGTGGCGGTCAACTGCGGTGCCCTGCCTGAAAACCTGGTCGAGTCGATCCTTTTCGGACACGAGAAAGGCGCCTTCACCGGCGCGACCGAAAAGCACATCGGAAAATTCGCTGAGGCCGATGGCGGCACCTTGTTTCTCGACGAGGTCGGCGAATTGCCGGGTCCCGCGCAGGTCAAGCTGCTCCGCGCCCTCCAGGTCGGCGAAATCGAACCGGTGGGCGGACGCAAATCGATCAAAGTCGATGTCCGTATCATCTCGGCCACCAATCGCAATTTGATTGCGGACGTGAAGGCCGGCCGGTTCCGCGAGGACTTGTTCTATCGTCTTCACGTGTTCCCGCTCTCGGTGCCCCCGCTTCGCACACGCCGCGATGATATTCCGCAGCTTGCCCGTCATTTCCTCACCCGTTTCGCGGCCGAAGAAGGCAAGCGCGCGCCCGAAATCAGTGGTGAAGCGCTGGGGCTGCTTGCCGCGTACCATTGGCCAGGAAATGTTCGGCAGCTCGAAAATGCGATGTTCCGCGCGGTGGTGCTCTCCGATGATGACGAAATTGGCATCAACGAGTTCCCACAAATCGCGGCACAGTTTTCCGCCGATGAGATCTCTGCCCAGCCGCTGATCGAACCGTCACCGGCAATGGTGTCGTCCTGGCCAGAGCCAGACAACACTGTTGGCCGGCACATGGCACACTCCCTGCCGCTAACCGACCCGCGCGGCGATGTCCGTCCACTCGAGGATATCGAGCGCGATACCATCCGTTTTGCGCTGTCCCACTATCGCGGGCAGATGTCCGAGGTCGCCCGGAGACTGAGAATCGGGCGCTCAACCCTCTATCGCAAGCTGGAAGGCCTTGGGCTTAAGGACCTCGAAGAGGATGCGACGGCGGAATAATCGAATCGGCCGCTGAGCTAAGCACCTGATTTACCGCCCGAGGACGGGTAAGCCCCCACTTATCCCGTTTTGGCACGGCAAATTTCCCCCGCGAGGTTCCAGAACTGCCCCGTTTTCGGCCCAATTCCCCGGATACTCCAATGCCGGACGGGGGACCGGGCGCTAAGAACACATTAACCGATCCCGATAAACACTCACGGGGTTGCCGACACGGCAGCCCGAGGGGACGTGGCGGCGACGTGGGACGGAACTCTTTCACGGATTGGTGCTGTGCCTATTGACGCGTCGCGCGGGCGCTCTCTCGTTGTGACTTTGGCACGCGCCGGTGCCCGCCTCGGCTTGGCCGGGCTCTTTATGTTCGGCGCCAACGACGCGCTGCAAAATGCCAGCGCCGAAGGCGACACCCGCACTCTCTCGTTCCATCATCTGCATACTGGCGAAGACATCACCATCACGTTCAAGCGCAACGGCCGTTACGACGAGGCCGCGCTCAAGAAGCTCGACTGGTTCATGCGCGACTGGCGCAAAGAACAAGAAACCCACATGGATCCGCATTTGTTCGATCTGTTGTGGGAAGCCTACCGCGAAGTTGGCGCAACGCAGCCTATCGACGTCGTCTGCGGCTATCGCTCACCGGACACCAATTCAATGTTGCGGGCCCGCTCGAGCGGCGTCGCGCAGAACAGCCAGCACATCAACGGCCAGGCGATGGATTTTTTCATCCCCGGCGTGCCGCTGGAAAAAATCCGTGAAATCGGTTTGCGGCTGCAACGCGGCGGCGTCGGATTTTATCCGACTTCGGGCTCGCCTTTCGTGCACATGGACACGGGAACGGTTCGCCACTGGCCGCGCATGACGCACGACCAATTGGCGAAGGTTTTCCCTGATGGCCGCACCGTGCATATTCCTTCGGACGGCCAGCCGCTGCGCGGCTACGCGCTTGCGCTCGCAGATGTTGAGCGTCGCGGCGGCAAGCCATCGGAGTTATCGCTCGAAGCTGCACGTGAGGCAGGCGTAGATACAGCCAGCGCCGAAAGCACGACCGGCCGGCCGAAACGCGGCCTGTTCGCCCGATTGTTCGGCGGCGGCGGCAAGGACGAAGACGAAATCAGCGAAGCGCCGGCGCCAACGCCAGCCCCAAAACGCGCTCGTACGCCCATGGCCGTTGCGAGCCTCACTCCGCCCAAAGTTACTCCGGTGGCGGTCGAGCGGATTGTACCGCTGCCGACGGCCCGTCCGAAGGCCGTTGCAGTCGCAGCAGCTGCTCCTGCGCCCAAGCCGATTGCACCTCCCATTGTTACCGCGTCAATCGGTGGCAACATGTTTGACAACCGCGGCTACTGGCGGGGAACGGTCCAGAACGGTCCGGATTTGCCAGTGGCAGTGGCCCCGCAGGGGACATATCAGACTGCTAGCGCCGAACCGAGCAGCACCGGCAGCACGGCACTCGCTTACGCCCCGGAATCCGCGCCCCAAGCATCCACCCGGGTCCGTCCGATGGGTTCACGCTTGCCGAATATGCCGACGGGAGCCAGCGTGATGCCGGCCCAGGGCAACACCTCGATCGTCGAGAAACCGCCTTTGTCGCCGGTTGCGGCGAGTGCGCAGCGCACGGTCGACAGTCCCTGGCTGCGCGCGGCAATGCACACGCCGAGTTTCAGCACCTACATGACTGCAACACGGATCGGCGCCGTCGATATGCGGCCGCTGCAAGAGCTTCTGTACAAGCCGTCGTTGTCGGTGGCGATGACGTTCTCGCCTGATCCGCAGCTCGGCATGCTGGCCAGCCGGTTCAACGGCCCGGCGGTCGTATTCCTGGCCACGACGACTTTTGCAACACGATCGACGGCCGCCATTCTCACGATGCAGACGACAGCGTCGCTTCGCTAGTTCAGTCGATCACTTCATCAGCAATAGCCATAAAGTTGGGCGGCACGACGAGGCGCAGTGCTTTTGCTGTCTTGAGGTTGAAACTCACAGAAAAAAAAGACCGCCGTGAGGCGGTCTTTGCGGCGCAGCTTCACCGTGCCTGGTGAGGTGTCATCACTTTTTCTGCTCCTCCTTCAGGATCGTGTCGATTGCCTGAATGATCCGTTTGTCTTGGTGGGCCTTGCAGTAAACAATGACGTTGTGAATTCCCTCTTTGACCCTCGGCACGTTGATCGCGTTCTTTTTGGCGAGACCGTTGTACCAGCCGCTGTACCAGACACCCAGAAAGTCGGCGTCTTCCTGATATGTGTTGGCGAGCTGAGCACAGGTCAGCTTCTGAACGTAGATGTATCCATTCGCGTCTGCGTATTTGGATAACTCTACTTGCGCCGAAGCGGCCGATACGGAAAGAAGAAGACCGGCAGTAATCCCGGCAAAATACTTATTCATCGTGTTTCATCCTTGGATTTTGGGGCCGGCTCGTCCGAACCAGCTTGGAAAGATTGTGCTCTGGATGGTCAGAAAGACCAAAGACAGAAGGCACTTCGGTTTCTGAGGAGATATCGAAACACCGCGTCAGCGTATTGATATATGTCAATCGCGCTCGTGGGGACCGGATTTGATCGTGCGGTATTCGTTCGGATTTTAGATCGGGCGACTGCGGACATAGCGCCGCTTCATCGACCACTCACGCGATCAATTCGACCTCGGCAGGGGATAAAACGCGTGTGACAAGACGACGACTATTGCGCCATTCCCAGCGCGTGCAGATACGTGTCGAGCACTTCTTGCTGCTCTCGGCGTTCATCCGAATCCAGCTTGCGCAGGCGCACAATTGCGCGCAGCGCCTTCGTGTCGAAGCCGGTGCCTTTCGCCTCGGCATAAACGTCGCGAATATCGTCCGACGTCGCTTTTTTCTCTTCTTCCAGGCGCTCGATGCGCTCGATGACGGCTTTCAGCTGATCTTTGGCAAAGCGCGTGGCGGGTTGTTCTTTTTCGGCCGCGGCGGTGGAAGGCATCGACGTCTCCTTGACTGCGAACGGCGGATCATTGCCGCCATTTGCCGACAAGCTTTCGGAATTGCGCGGCCTCAGGTCAAGACAATGACGCCTTCATCCACGTTGTTCACAAGCAAACGGTGACGACTAGTGCCGGGGGCTGGACTTTTCGAATGCCGCCTTCTGGTCCGGCGAGGCCTCTTTCTGGTACTTCTTGCGCCAATCGTCATACGGCATCCCGTAAACGACCTCGCGGCTCTCGTCCTTGCTCATAGGGATGCCTTTGGCGTCGGCAGCATCTTTCATCCAGTTCGACAGGCAATTCCGGCAGAACCCGGCCAGGTTCATCATGTCGATATTCTGTACGTCGGTGCGCGAACGCAGGTGCTCGACCAGACGCCGGTAGACTGCGGCTTCCAGCTCGGTGCGGGTCTTGTCGTCCATAGCGGTGTCCTCCACTGTACGGAAGATAGACATGCCGCGCCGACCTTTGAAGACCCCTGACAGCAGGCATGATTTGAGGAGTGCATCGTGAAGTTCGCCCATTTTTCCCATGTCTGGGGCAAGCCGGGCATGAATTCGCACCAGCGTTATGAAGAACTATGGCGCGAACTCGAGCTCTGCGACGAACTGGGCTTCGACTACGGCTTTTGCGTCGAGCATCATTTTCGCCCGGACGAAAGCTGGGTCTCCTCGCCCAGCCTCTACATTGTCGGCGCCGCGGCGCGGACGAAGCGCATGCGTATCGGCTCAATGGGTTACGTCGTGCCGCTCTATCATCCACTACGTCTGGCGGAGGAAATCGCCCTCGTTGATCAGATCGTGGGCGGGCGCATGGAGCTCGGACTCGTGCCGGGCATAAATCCCGACTATTTCAAGCCCTTCGGCCTCGACTACAATCTGCGCAAGTCGCCGACACTCGAATTCGTCGAATATTTGCGCGCAGCCTACGGCGAAAAGCAGCCGTTTTCCTTTCACGGCGACGTCCACCACACCGACAGCGCGCAGCTCGCGGTGCCGCCGTTGCAGAAACCGCACCCGCCTCTGTGGATGATGAGCCGCGATCCGCAAACGCTCGAATTCTGCGCGAAACACGAAATCAATCCCGGATATTTTCTGGTCTACCCGCGTCCCGACGCGGCGCCGCGTTACCGCAAGTTTCTCGCGGACTGGAAGACGGGCGGCTGGCCGCAACCACCGAAGATCGCCTATTGCACGATTGTCTACGTCGACGAGTTCAGACGAGAAAGCGATTGACGTCGCGCTGGCGCGCGCTGCCCGCGCCTATGAAGGTTTCTTGCCGCCGCCGAAGCCGGGCGAGACCTTCGAACAGCGTGTGCGCGAGCACGCGAAGAAATATATCGGCCGCGGCGAGCCGGGCGCGTCCGAGATCATGGCCAACCTGTTTGATGCCGACTACCTGATGAAGAACGAGCTGGTGTTCATCGGCTCGCCGGAAACGGTGGCCAAAAAAATTCATACGGCGGCGGAATCCGGCCTTTTCAACGTATTTATGGGCGAATTCAATTTTTCAGACCTGCCCCAAGATGACCTGCTGCGCTCGATCCGCCTCTTCGGCAAGCAAGTCATCCCGGCGCTCAGTGGGTTTGAGCCTTTCTGATACGTCCGCCCGCCACTCTAGGCGGGTGCTTGCGCGGCCCGCAATTCGGGGTGCGCATTCAAGCGCGCCTCGTTGAGTTTCCAGATCGCAAAGCAAACCACCGCACCGACGGCGAAGGGCAACGCCGACCACATGTAGAGCTTCTCAACCGGCAGGCCTATCAACAAAGCCCCAACCAGCGGGCCTGCAATCGAGCCGATGCGGCCGATGCCCAATTGCCATCCCGAGCCATTGGCGCGAAGCGAGGTCGGATAAACCAGTGCGCCAGCAACATTGATGCCAGTCTGGATCCCGAGCACGCAGAAGCCGGCGAAGAACGTCGCGATGGCGAGCGCCGTTGTTGAGGTCTGACCGGCATAACCGATCGATGCGACAATCGGCACCGCAGCCACAAAGACGAACGCAATCGCGTAAAACCGGCGGCGTTCAACCCAGCGAGCGAGGACGAGCGAACCAACCGTGCCACCGACCTGGATCATGGCGCCGGCGAGCGCCCCCACCGACGGCGGCAACTTCAACACCGCCATCAAGGTCGGCGTCCACGACAGCAGGAAGAAATAGCCCATCAAGTTGAGTGCGAAGAGCAACCACAGAAGCGGGGTGACCAGCCAAAGACCTTGCCCAAAGAGATACTTCGGATTGAAGCCCGGGAATTGCTGTTCATCCTCAATGACGAACTTCGCGTTGGCCGGCACTTTGAAGTTTGGATCCAGCGCCGCGATGGTTTTGACCATTTTGGCGCGCTGGCTCTCGTGCAGCGCCATATATTTGATCGACTCCGGCAACGTGAACATGCCGATGAGCGCAAGAACAATGGGCACAATGCCGCCAATCGTGAACAGGATTGGCCAGCCATGCGTCGGCACCAGGGTCGCGGCGACGACGCCGGGAATGGCGCCACCGAGCGGCACGAAGCCGACGCCGATGAGCGCAAGCGTCGCGCGAAGTTTGCGCGGTGCGGATTCGGTGTTGATCGCGACCACGTTCGGGATGACGCCGCCAATGCCGAGACCGGCAAGGAGGCGCAGCCAGAACAACTGGTCAAGGTTGGTTGACCAGGCCGCCGCCAGCGTGAACACGCCGAACAGCAAGTTCGAGCCGATCAGCGCGGTTTTGCGGCCGTATCGGTCGCCGATCCAGCCGAATACGGCGGAGCCGAACAGAATCCCGATCAGGCTTGCGCTGAACACGGGGCCGAGCGCGCCAGGTTTGAGTCCCCATTCGCGCACCAAATGCGGCGCAGCGAATGCGATAGCGGCAATGTCGTACCCGTCGATCAGCGACAGCAGCACGCACCAAAAGATCAGATTGTAGTGGAACGAGCTGAGTCCGCGTTCATCGAGCAACCGTGAGACCGGAACGACCTGGTCCGCCATAATTCCCTCCCCTGGATCGATTTTTGGTTTTTACGGGCCTTTTCAGCCTTTGCACGGATGCTATGCCACCAGTCGCGCCCTGCAAAGCGGGTTTCATCTGCGGTCCTATCAGGCCGGGCCGGGCGATATCGGCAAAATCAGTTCCGAGGGATGCGTCGTCTCGTGGTGGATCGTGTCGCTCCCAATCTTGTCCGGCCGGTAATAATGCGTCCAGAGGGCCTCGGTCGCCGGCGAGTCACCGTTGACGATTTCCAGCCGCAGGCGATGGCCCTGCTTGAGGAGATAGGCCATCGGCTCAAGGCTGATCTCGAACTTGTAGATTTCGTCCGGCGTCAGCGGCTGCGGATCGGAATGGCTATGATACGGCACCATATCGGTGCTGCGGGCCGGATCGAGCGCGCGATGCGATGCGCGCAGCCAGCCACGCGTGATGAGTTCGGCAAACGGATTGAGACCCTTGCCGCGGTCATCGGCAGACTGGGGAAATTGGTCCGAAAGTTTGATAAAGAAATCGGTGTCGCGTGCGGTCGACGACGCGTAGAGGACAAGCTTGATCGGTCCACCTATCTCGAGATCGCTGTCGAGCGGCGCGGTTGTGAACGTGAGCACACGTCGCGCCGGGTCGAAGCCGCCGGGTGGCCCTGACGGACCGAAACCGACGACGCCGGATACCCAGCCGGGATTGGGATATTTGTACGTCGTCGAAGTTGAGCCGCTTGCGGCTTGCGGCGACAGACCGCCGTCATTCAATGAGCTGACACTGCCGGAGGACGATGCGTTGAGATACCAGTGCGTATAGCGCGTGCCCGGTGGCGGCCACGAGTTGCATTTGCGCACAATGTTCGATCCGCGCACCGCATACTCGACCCCCGCCCGAGTCGAATAGTCGGATTGCTTGCCTTTGAGGTAGTGATCGTAAAACGGCAGAAGAACACTTCGGTGAAATTCTATGCTGGAGAATTCTGCTGCCGCCGCCCAGGCATTCGGCGCCCCGGACATGCGCAGCTTTTTTGGCCCCGCCGCGCGGATGTAGCCGTCAATGTTGCCGCGCGTATGCAACTGCATCTTCGCCCAGACACCACTTGAATAGAGGGGGACCTTGATGCGATCGAGCACCTCATAAGCAGACCGCTCGCGCCAGAAATCATCGTATGTCGGATGTGCCGCGACCATCTCCGTGAGGTCAGTGTCTTGATCGCGCGGTGGGCCGTCGGTGGGAAAGCGGTTGATGAACCTGTTCTGGTACCACCAATAGCCGGGGAAAAAATCGCAAGGAATACCGCCATGATACGTGCCGGCACGATAGACATCCGCCAGGCCATCATGGGCTGCAATGCATGCGAGCGATGGCGGCGCGAGTGCCGCCATGAACCACTGCAACATGCAGAAATATGACTGACCGATGCCACCGACTTTGCCGTTGCACCAGGTTTGACGGCCGACCCATTCAATCACGTCGTAAACATCGCGTTGGTCGCCACGACCGAGGAATGCGAAATCACCGCCCGAACGGCCACTGCCGCGGACGTCCATATGGACGTAGGCATAGCCCTGTTCGACGTACCATTCGATCGGCCCGGTTTCCCGCCAGAGAAATTGCGCGCTGGCCGAAAGGCGGTTGTTGTCGAACCGATAGGGCGCAGCCCCAAACAAGGCCGGATAAGGACCCGCTCCGTCCGGGCGATAAATGCGTACACCGATCGACGTTCCGTCCCGAACATCGATTTGAAGAACTTCGTCGATCATTCGCGGCAGTCCCCGGCTCGGAATTCTGTTTCTACACGCCGCGAAAAGCTTAGTAGACTCTCCGCGCGAGCTTCAAGAACCGATTCGAACGATGCGTAGCACCCAAACCCAATGACAAGAACGGCATCACGTCCTGGAGCGATAACAAAGGTCCCGGCATGAACGCCCCACTGCGCTCCTTGCTCAAGGATCTGTATCGCACTGCAGTGGCGGCCGCGCATCCGATGACGTGCTTGCCGCCGTTGTTGCCGCCACCGCCATCCGGCCGAATCGTATTGCTCGCGGCGGGCAAGGCGGCGGGCTCGATGACGGAGGTCGCAGAAGCGCACTATGTTGATCGGTTGCGAATTGCGAAAGAGCGCGTGAGCGGAATTGCGGTCGCGCGCCACGGCTACGGGCGTCACCTGCGGAGCGTTCGGATGATCGAGGCCGGTCATCCGATTCCGGATGCGGCGGGCCTGGAGGGTGCTGACCGCGCCTTAACGCTGGCGGATGGGGCGACTGCAGATGATCTCGTTCTGGTGCTGATGTCGGGCGGCGCCTCGGCCAACTGGATCGCGCCCACTTACGGCATTTCGTTCGAGGATAAGCAGGCGGTGACGCGCGCGCTCTTGCGGTCGGGTGCAACCATCGGTGAGATCAATACGGTGCGAAAGCATCTCTCCCGCATCAAGGGCGGGCGGCTGACCCGGCATGCGCATCCGGCAAAGCTTTTGACAATCGCGATTTCGGATGTGCCGGGCGACGACCCTTCAGCCATCGGTTCGGGACCAACCGTTCCCGATCCCACGACACTCGCGGATGCACGCACAATTGTCGCGAAATATCGACTCGCGTTGCCGGACCCAGTAACGCGTGCGCTTGGCAATCCTGAAAATGAATCGCCCAAGCCGGGCGACCCGATCTTTGCTGGTAGCCAATTCGTGCTGGCCGCGCGGCCGGCCGACGCGATACAGGCTGCAGAAGCCGCGGTGCGGGCCGCTGGCTATGAATGTATTTCGCTCGGCGACCGCATCGAAGGCGAAGCGCGGGACGTCGCCGGAGAACATGCGCGTCTTGCGCGGGCGCTACGTGCGCAGCAAAAGCGCGCCATCCTCCTTTCCGGCGGCGAATTGACTGTAACAATCCGCGGCAAGGGCCGCGGTGGACCCAATCAGGAATACGCGCTGGCGCTTGCTATTGCGCTCGCCGATATGCCGGGAATAGCTGCGGTCGCGGCGGACACCGACGGCACCGACGGCGGCGGCGGGGCGGCAACCGACCCCGCGGGCGCGCTGGTTGATGGCGATTTGGTGGCACGCGCCAAAGCGCTTGGCCTCGATCCCGCCGCCTTTCTCGCCGACAACAATTCGAGCGGTTTTTTTGAGGCTCTCGGGGACCTCCTGGTCCCCGGGCCAACTTTCACCAACGTGAACGACTTCCGCGCCATCGTCGTTGACAGGCCCTGACGGATCACGCCACAACCGCGCATCGTTCGGAACCGGCGACAATCGTGACCGCATTGCCACTCATCGCCGCCAGGCGCCGCCTTTCCCACAGTCTTGCCCGCGCTGCGGTCCCCGCAGCGCTGTTGCTGGCGGCTTCAGCATATCCTGCCAAAGCCGATTTCCGGCTGTGCAACAACACTGGAAGCCGGGTCGGCGTCGCGATCGGCTATAAAGACAATGAGGGCTGGACCACCGAAGGCTGGTGGAATGTATCATCACGCTCTTGCGAGACGCTGCTACGCGGCGCACTCGTTGCGCGTTACTATTATATCTATGCGGTCGACTACGACCGTGGCGGCGAATGGTCGGGCAAAGCCTATATGTGTTCACGCGAGAAAGAATTCACCATTCGCGGCACCGACAACTGCCTGGCGCGCGGCTATGACCGCACTGGCTTCTTCGAGGTCGATACTGGCGAGCAGCGCTCCTGGACAGTGCAATTGACCGACGCCGCGGAACAAGTACCCGATCGGCCACTTCCGCCGCGCGCGCCGCTTGGTACCTCGCGGCCGCCGACAACACTGCCGCCCCCGCCAGCGGGTGGAGGCAAACAGCAATGAGACGTCTCCGACGCGCCAAGATCGTCGCCACGCTCGGCCCCGCCTCGTCCACGCCTGAGATGATCGCAAAGCTTTTCCAGGCCGGTGCCGATGTCTTTCGCATCAACATGAGCCACACCAGCCAGGATCGCATGCGCGAGTTGGTAAGCATGATCCGCGCTGTCGAAAACGACACTGGTCGCCCTATCGCCGTGCTGGTCGATCTGCAGGGGCCAAAACTCCGGCTCGGGACCTTCAACGGCGGTTCCGTGATGGTGAAGAACGGCGACACTTTCGTGCTCGACGCCAACACCGCGGCGGGGGACGGTACGCGCGCTTATCTGCCGCATCCGGAAATCTTTGCAACGATCAAGCCCGGCCATGCGCTACTAATCGATGATGGCAAAGTTAAACTCACTGTCACCGACGCCGAACCCAAACGCATTACCACCAAAGTTGTCATCGGCGGCAAATTGTCGGACCGCAAGGGTGTGAGCCTCCCCGACACGACGATTTCCTTCTCGGCCCTCACCGAGAAAGACCGCTCCGATTTAGATGCGGCGCTCGAAACCGGCATCGACTGGATCGCATTGTCGTTCATCCAAAGGCCCGAAGATATTGCGGAGGCAAAAAAGATCACGCGCGGACGTGCGGCCGTAATGGCCAAGATCGAAAAGCCGCAGGCGGTGCAGCGACTGGCGGAAATCATCGATCTGGCCGACGCGCTGATGGTGGCACGCGGCGATCTCGGTGTGGAAATGCCCCTGGAGAAAGTGCCCGCAGTGCAAAAGCAAATGACGCGCGCGAGCCGAGTCGCCGGCAAGCCGGTGGTCGTGGCAACACAAATGCTCGAATCGATGATCAGCGCCCCGGTGCCGACGCGCGCGGAAGTCTCCGATGTCGCCACCGCGATATACGAAGGCGCTGACGCGGTCATGCTTTCGGCAGAGTCGGCCGCTGGCCAATATCCTGTGCAGGCGGTCGCGACGATGAACCGCATTGCCGAGGAAATCGAAGGCGACCCGCTCTATCGCAATATCATCGCGGCACAGCGCGCCGATCCGGAGGCAACCGGCGCCGACGCCATCGCTGATGCAGCGCGCCACATTGCCGATACGCTCGATCTCGCAGCGGTCGTGTGCTGGACCTCGTCCGGCTCGACTGCGTTGCGGGTCGCGCGCGAACGGCCGCGGCCACCGATCGTGGCGCTATCACCGAACATCGCGACCGGGCGAAAGCTGGCGGTCGTGTGGGGCGTGCATTGCGTCGTTACTGAGGACGCTCACGACCAGGATGATATGGTGGACCGTGCTTGCCGCTTCGCGTTCAAGGAAGGCTTCGCAAAATCCGGACAGCGCATCATCGTCGTGGCAGGCGTACCACTCGGGACGCCGGGTGCGACCAATATGCTGCGCATCGCATACGTCGGTGCGGAAATGTCGGGCGATTAGCCGCGAGCGCGAGGCCGACTTAAATGTCGCGGCCTTCGATTTTTTCCTGCAGGGTCTTCACCAGATCCGGGATGCGCTCCATCCGCGGATAGAGCGCGAGCGCGCGACGGTAAACTTCGAGCGCTTGTTTATCATCACCGATGTCTTGAAGGATTAGCCCGAAGCCCGCCAACGCACCGAAATGGCGTGGCTCACGCTTGAGCACCTGGCGGATATCGGCAAGCGCGTGGCCGTAGTCCTTCTTCATGTAATAAATCGTGGCCCGCCGGTTCCAAGCTTCAACGTATTCGGGCTTTATCTTCACGATCGCGTCGAGCAGCGTGATGGCGAGATCGAGATCCTTTGCCTCGATCGCGGTCTTCACCCGCGTCATCAGGAGATTTGCTGTATCGCTGCGTGACGCCGTCCAGACCGCCCAGATGCGCTCTTCAATCGCCTTGGCGGTGACGTCATCCGGCGCGAGCTTTAACGCCCCAAAGAGAAAATCGAGATTGCGGGTACGATCGCCAAGCACCGCCTGCGGCGGCTTGGCCGACGGCTCGCTGCGCTTGCCCGATTGTGCGGCGGCTTGCGCGGCGTAGGTGCCGGCCGCGGCCGCGATCAGAAGCGCTGCGAGGAATCGTGTACGCATAAACGGAGTGTAGTGTCTCCGCGTTTCGTGGCCAATATGCGACGTTGGAACAGGCGCCAATGGCGCCACAATCAGCCCTGACGGGCTTTAAAACGGCGATTGGTCTTATTGATGATGTAGACTCGGCCCTTACGGCGCACCAAGCGGTTATTGCGATGCCGGCCACGCAGGGATTTCAGGGAGTTACGGACTTTCATGACAATCTCTGGCTGATGTTTTCCGGTACATACGCAGCCCACCCATGCATGTCAACGCAAGCTGCCCACCGGTGGTTACCGGGATCGGCCTGCTCTAAAGTCGGGCAGGAGTTCAGCCGTGCAGCGCAGCCGCGATCGCTTCCTGACCACCCACACCGGCAGCCTGCCACGGCCGGACGACCTTATCCGCACGATGTACGCCAAAGAGGAGGGCGTGCCGGTCGACCCTGGCGCACTTATGGCGCGTGTGCGCGCGGCCGTGGCCGAGGTGGTCAAAAAACAGTCCGATGCCGGCATCGACCTCATCAATGACGGCGAAATGTCGAAGCCGAGCTACGCCACCTACATCAAGGACCGGCTCGATGGCTTCGGCGGCACCGGTAATACATTCGTCTATCAGGACCTCGCCGACTTCCCCCGCCTGGAGAAACGCGTGTTCGGCGACCCCGGTCGCTCCCGACGAAAAACGCCAGCCTGCAATGCCCCGATCAGCGTACGCGACCGGCAGGCCCCGGAAACCGACGCCAACAACCTCAAGGCCGCGCTCAGCAACGTGAAGGCCGTCGGCGGGTTCATGAGTGCGGCCTCGCCCGGCGTGGTGTCGCTGTTTTTTCGCAATGACCACTACAAGGATTTCGAGACCTACATCTACGCCATCGCCGATGCCATGCGGCACGAATATGAAACTGTCGCTAAAGCCGGTTTCGTCTTGCAGATCGATTGTCCGGACCTCGCCATGGGCCGGCACATTCAATATGCGGAACTGAGCCTGCCGGACTTCCGCAAGCGCGCGCAGCTGCATATCGAAGCCCTCAACCATGCGGTTGCCAATATCCCGGCGGAGCAGCTGCGGATGCATCTCTGCTGGGGTAACTACGAGGGCCCGCATCACCGCGACGTGCCGCTCGCCGACGTCATCGACATCGTATTCAAGGCCAAGCCTGTCGCGATTTCGCTGGAAGCCGCCAACCCGCGCCATGCACATGAGTGGATTTTGTTCGAGACGGTCAAGCTCCCCGACGGCAAGGTGTTGATCCCGGGCGTCATCGAATCGAAATCGAATTTCATCGAGCACCCCGAACTGATCGCGCAGCGGATTGGGCGTTACGCCAAGCTCGTTGGACGCGAAAACGTCATCGCGGGCAGCGATTGCGGCTACGGCACCTGGGTGGGCCAGGCGGCCGTCGACCCCGAAGTGGTGTTCGCCAAGTTCAGGTCGATGGCCGATGGCGCCGCGCTCGCATCGCGGCAATTCTGGAAATAGGAACAGCACAATGGCATTTGAAATGCCGCGGGCGGATAAACCCGAAGACGTCGGCCTGTCATCGCAACGGCTGCAGCGCATTCGCGACGCCCTCCAGGCAGACATCGACAAGGGTCTCGTCCCCGGCGCCGTGGCGCTGATCGCCCGGCATGGAAAGATCGCCTTCCTCGAATCGCTTGGCTATCGCGACCGTGAAGCTGGCGCAGCGATCGCGCCCGAAACAATCTTCCGCATTGCCTCTATGACGAAACCATTTACGTCGGTCGCAACGATGATGCTCGCCGAGGAAGGCAAGCTTCTGCTGGCCGATCCTGTTTCGCGCTATATCCCCGAATTCGCCAATCTCAAGGTTGCTGTCGATTCAGATGGCGAAGCAAAAACACTCACGACCGAACCATTGAAACGCGAGATGACGGTGCAGGACTTGCTCCGCCACACGTCGGGTTTGACTTACGCACATTTGGCCGGCCCGCAGATCAAGCGGGCTTATGAGGCCGCGAATGTGCTCGATGAAAAGCAGACGAACGCCGGCATGGTCGCCAAGCTCGGCAAGCTCCCCCTCGCCTACCAGCCCGGCAGCACATGGCAATACGGTGTGTCGACGGATGTCCTCGGCCGCGTGGTCGAGGTCGCGAGCGGCATGGAGCTCGATCGCTTTATCTCCGAACGCATTTCCAATCCGCTCAGTCTCGACAACACCGGCTTTGGTCCGATCGATGCCGCCCGCGCGGCCCAACCGCAGATCGATGCAGCCTCGGGCAAGCGGCCGCCGATGCGCGACACTGCCGTGCGTCCCAACTGGATCTCGGGCGGCAGCGGATTGTTATCGACTGCGGGCGACTATGTGCGCTTCTGCCAGATGCTGCTCAACGGCGGCGAACTCGGTGGCATGCGGCTGCTGTCGCCGACAACAGTGGCTCTGATGACATCGGATCACCTGACGCCGGAAACGCGCCGCAGTCCGTCCACGCCAATTCTTTTCGGGGCGCTCGCTCCTATGCTGCATCTCGGCCTCGGCTTTGGCCTGGGGTTCGCTGTGCGCACCCATGCCGGGCGCAATCCGCTACCCGGATCTATCGGCGATTTTTCGTGGAGCGGCGTGAGCGGCACGTATTTCTGGATCGATCCGCAACAGCAACTCATCGCTATCCTGATGATGCAAGCGCCGATCCAGCGGATGCACTATCGCTTTCTCATGCGCACGATGACGTATCAGGCGATCGTCGAATGACTGTCGGGAAAATGGTGGGCGCGACAGGGATCGAACCTGTGACCCCCTCCATGTCAAGGAGGTGCTCTTCCGCTGAGCTACGCGCCCTTAAACCGTGATTGATCTATCGGCTCCAAACCGGCGAGGCAAGACCGCGTAAAAGCGCTAGGCGGCCAGCATTTTCTGCACTTCGGTGACCAGTTCGCGCAGATGGATCGGCTTCGACAATACTTTGGCTTGCTTGGGCGCATTGGAATCAGCATTGAGCGCCACCGCCGCGAAGCCGGTGATAAACATGATCTTGATGTCAGGATCGAGTTCGGCGGCCCTTCGGGCAAGCTCGATACCGTCCATTTCGGGCATCACGATATCGGTGAGGAGCAGTTCGAACGGTTCCTCACGCAGGCGATGATAGGCGGAAAGGCCATTATCATAGGAGGTAACGTCGAAACCCGCGTTCTGCAGCGCCTTGACCAGGAAGCGCCGCATATCCGTGTCGTCTTCAGCCAGCAGGATTTTTGACATACTCACACAACACCCCGTCCGGCCGCATTGGCCGTCTCAGACGGGTGATTAAGACTTATGCCCGGTAAACAACGGGTGAACCAAAAGCATGGCTTGGCTTTGTGCCTTGGCCATGAACAATAGACGGTATAACGAGGTGTTAAAGTCCGTCTGCCCGCGAAGGGATTCGAAGCTTTCCATGGCCTTTCCTGCATGAGCGAAATCCGCGACGAGCTCGACCCGCCGTTTGAAGTGCTTGAGCCCAAGGCATGCCGGGCACCCGTGCTTTTCAACTCGCCCCATAGCGGGTCCACCTACCCCCGCGATTTCCTCGCAGCCTGCCGGCTCGATATTGCGACGCTGCGCCGTTCCGAAGACAGCTTCGTCGACGAATTGATCGCCGGCGTGGTGCGCGGCGGCTATCCCATGATGCGGGCGCATTTCCCCCGCTGTTTCGTGGACGTCAATCGAGAGCCCTACGAGCTCGATCCACGCATGTTTGAAGGCCGCCTACCCTCGTTCGCCAATACCCGCTCAATGCGTGTCGCTGGCGGCCTGGGAACCGTGGCTCGAGTCGTCGGCGACGCCCAGGAAATCTACGACCAACGCATCCCCGTCGATGATGCCCTGCGCCGTATCGAGAGCCTTTATAAGCCTTATCACCGCACCTTGCGCCGGCTGTTCACCCGCCTGCACCGCGATTTCGGTGCTGCGGTCTTGATCGATTGCCACTCTATGCCGTCGACGGCCGGCCATCGCGACGAACGTCCACGTCCCGAGTTCGTGCTGGGCGACCGCTACGGCACGAGTTGTGTGGGGGTTGTGGCCGAAACCGTCGAAAAGACACTGCGAACGCTCGGCTACACTGTCAGCCGAAATAAGCCCTATGCCGGCGGCTTTATCACCGAGCATTACGGAAATCCGGCCGCCGGCCTGCATGCCATCCAGCTCGAGATCAATCGTGCCCTGTATATGGACGAGCGCCGTTATCAGCGATCGGCGGCATTCAAGCGGCTCGCCGCTGACATGGAGACGCTGGCCAAGCGAATCGGCGAAATCCCGCTGGAGCAGCTACGTCCCTACCGCGCCGCTGCCGAATAATCGTGCGAGCATAAAAAAAGGGCCGCTAGCGGTTGCTGGCGGCCCAAGTCTAGGGAGGAAACGCCCAAGGAGGGCAGCGGCAGCTCTCGCTACCGCACTGCAATAAGCTACATCGCGTCGCACAAAAATCAAGGTTCAAAGGCACCTTTCCTATGCTAATTTCGCATAGCTGCCGCCCATGCTGGGGCGCTCTGGAGTGTCTATGCGAAAACGACCGAGGTGGAACCCCGCACCGCAACAGAAATCCGGCGTGTTTCTATATTGGGACACCAGCCCCGCGGCGGTTGCCGGTGGTCCAACTCTTCGATAGGCCGAAGGCAGAAAGCAGGCGGGCGGCATGACGGCCATCGACTTCAGCACTTTTGTCGATCACCTCGCGACCGCCTCTGGTGAGACAATCTTACCGTTCTTCCGCACCGCGCTGGCGGTCGAGAACAAAAAGGCTCGCGGCTTCGACCCTGTCACGGCAGCGGACCGTGCGGCCGAGCAAACCATGCGCACGCTGATCCGCAAACAATTTCCCGATCACGGTATCCTCGGCGAGGAATACGGCTCCGAGCGTACCGACGCCGAATACGTATGGGTGCTCGATCCAATCGACGGAACGAAGTCGTTTATTTCGGGCATGCTGGCCTGGGGCACGCTGATTGGCCTGATGCGCTTTGGCGAGCCCGTCTTCGGAATGATGCATCAGCCGTTCACGCGCGAACGTTTTTCCGGCGACGGCGGCGGCGCGCGCTATCGCGGGCCGGCCGGCAACCGCGAACTCCATGCACGATCATGCAGGGGCATCGAGGACGCATTGTTGTCCACGACGAGTCCGCTCTTGATGTCTCCGGGCGACCGCGCGGCTTTTGGAAAGGTGGAAGACAAAGTGAAGCTCTCGCGCTACGGCGGGGATTGCTACGCCTATTGCATGCTGGCGGCGGGACTGATCGATCTGATCATCGAAACCGAGATCAACCCGCACGACATTGTCGCGATCATTCCAATCATCGCCGGCGCCGGCGGCATCGTCACGACATGGGACAATGGCCCGGCGCAAGGCGGCGGCCGCATTGTCGTCGCCGGCGACAAGCGCGTGCACGAGGCTGCGCTGGAAATTCTGGCAACGAAATAACGCGCTCGATTTTGTCGTCCCCGCGAAGGCGGGGACCCATACGCCGTACACTTTCGTGAGGCTGCGACAAAGCTGATCAATACCGCGGTGTTCCGGGCACGAAAGCGTCGAATGCCGCCCAGAATTGTCCGCGGTAATGATCCTGCTCCTGAAGGATCTCGTGCTTGGCGCCAGCGAGGATGAGGTGGCGACCCGCGAGTAAATTCTGCCCAAACGTCTCAATGGCCGGCGTGGACACGACTTCGTCGCGGCCAGCCGCGACCATAAGAATCGGCTGGCGGATGCTGGCTGAATAAGCTGGCTCGGCGAATTGCTTCATCTGACGTAGCGCGACGTCCGCCCAGGCCACAGTCGGCGCTCCCAAGCCGAGTGCCGGCTCCTGCTCCAACACAGCGGCGTTACGCGCGTAGCGCACCGGATCCGACGTGAGAACGTTTCCGATGAAGCTCTCGGTGCCGGTCGCAGCGGCGTCGCCTGATGGCACATAGGCACCTCCGCGTCCGATCATTCGCATAATCCGCGCCAGCGGCCCGGCGACGCGCGTGAGGCGGCCCTCCGGCAACGCGATCATCGGCGCGGACAGCACAGTGCGCTCGAACCAGCGGCTGCCATCGTGGCAGGCACGCAGCGTCACAGCCGCGCCCATGGAATGCGCCAGCGCGAAAAACGGTGGCGGACAATCGGGGAGCACCACCTGCTCCATCACGGCTTCAAGATCGGTGATGTAATTTGAAAAATTCCGCACGTAGCCTTTGTGGCGATCGGACAGTGCGCGGGCCGAAAGGCCTTGGCCACGCCAATCGAACGTCGCCACGGCAAATCCGCGCGCACGCAAATCCCGCACCGTCTCGAAATATTTCTCGATGAACTCGGCGCGGCCCTGCAACACGACCACGGTACCCTTGCGGCCAGGCGGCGGAGCCCATCGGGCAAAACGCAGCTCGACCCCATCCGGGGTTTTAATCGCACCGGCGACGACATCGTCGGGCACCGGATTTGCGGGAATTGAGACGAGTTTCATAATGCAGGGAGAGTAAGCCGTGCCGGCGCTCGGGGCTTATAGCAGGGTGGCGCGTCCGCTCAATCACCAGCGAAGTCTAGCCGAAAAACATAATATTTTCATGGTCTTACGCCTCACAGGACCGGGTCTTGAAGGCTTAAATCTTGCTCCCATATCAAGGCTGCGCAGGCCAATCACGGCTGCGCACGGTTTGGTCTGGCCATTCGGCGGACCGCCGCATGTCGCTCAACAATGGAGGATATGCCATGCGAACTTTCGATCTTGCTCCCCTTTACCGTTCTACCGTCGGATTCGACCGGCTGTTTTCAATGCTGGATGGATTTGAATCCGCTCCTGGTTATCCGCCGTACAACATCGAACGCACCGGTGAGAACGATTATCGTGTCACTGTTGCGGTCGCCGGTTTCGGCGAGAACGAGCTTTCGATCGAGGCGAAAGAAAACACGCTGACGATCAAGGGCTCCAAACAAGCCAAGGAAGAGCAGAACGGTGACGTCCTTTACCAGGGCATCGCTGCGCGCGCTTTCGAGCGCGTATTCCAGCTCGCCGATCATGTACAGGTCAAGAACGCGAGCCTCGAGAACGGATTGCTCCACGTCGATCTCGTGCGTGAAATCCCCGAGGCCAAGAAGCCGCGCCAGATTCCGATTGGCAACGGCAATGCCAAGGCTCAGGTGGTCGACACCAAAGCCGCGGCCTAGCCCGAAAGCACATTGCGAGACGGCAGCGCCCCGGGAATCCGGGGCGCTTTTGTTTTAAGAGGCCAGGGCCGTAGCACGGCGCCCGTGAATAACGGTCCCTTTACCCACTTACCGCGGGATGCCCGCCCTTCGATTCGTCCGTAGGGCCGCTTCCACGCAATGGCATTGCGTGAATGTTGCGTCCGTGGTCCTGTTCTTGCTTGCTTGAGCAGCGCCGCCGCAACAAAGCGAAAGGTTCAGCTAATCGAGCGTGGACCAGCCTTGTGCGACGGGGCAAAATTTGGCATGGTCTATTAGGACAGTAATGCTGTCCTAATAGCGGTGGCCTCGGTGGCAGCCTTTAAAGGCGGGGCAGACATCGGTGGCGCCCAACGGGAACGGCCACGGGCGGCGACAAACCGGACAAGGCTGTCCTTCTTGAGATCAGTTACGCTTTGGCCGCGGGCGTCTCGCTTGCGGACGATGCGGGTACGCCGGAGCATCGAGTGTACCGGCGAGGCAGGATGAGATGAGCGAGGAGAAGCGCAACGCAGGATTTGCCGGACGCGGTTCAACCGCAGATCCCGGCACACCGCTCGCGCAGGGTCTGTACGATCCGGCGCTCGACAAGGATTCCTGTGGCGTCGGATTTATTGCGGATATCAAAGGCCGCAAGTCGCATCAGATCGTTGAAGATGGTCTGCGCATCCTCTGCAATCTCGAGCATCGCGGGGCAACCGGCGCCGATCCTCGCATGGGCGATGGTGCCGGCATCCTCGTGCAGATCCCGCACAAATTCTTCAACAAGAAGGCAGCCGAACTCGGATTCAAATTGCCGAAGGCTGGCGATTACGCGGTCGGTTATCTCTTCATGCCGACCGATGCAAACTGGCGGCAAATCATCCGCGACATTTACGCCGAGGTAATCGCGCGCGAAGGATTATCGTTGCTTGGGTGGCGCGATGTCCCGACCGACAATTCAACACTCGGTTACTCCGTCAAGCCGACTGAACCGAAGCACATGCAGGTGTTCATCGGTCGCGGAAAGAAAAAGTTTTCCGAAGACGAGTTCGAACGCCGTCTTTACATCCTGCGCAAGTCGATTTCGAACGCGATCTATCGTCGTCGCGAGCGGCGCACGTCGGGCTATTACCCGGTGTCGATCTCCTGCCGCACGATCATATATAAGGGCATGTTTCTTGCGGACCAACTGGGGACCTACTATCCCGACCTGCACGATCCCGATTTCGAGAGCGCGCTTGCGCTGGTCCACCAGCGTTTCTCGACCAACACATTCCCGACCTGGTCGCTCGCGCATCCTTATCGCTACGTCGCGCACAACGGCGAAATCAACACCCTGCGCGGCAACGTCAACTGGATGGCGGCGCGGCAAGCGTCTGTGTCCTCGCCATTGTTCGGTAAGGACATCAACAAGCTGTGGCCGATTTCCTATGAAGGCCAATCCGACACGGCCTGTTTCGACAACGCGCTCGAATTTCTCACGCAAGGCGGCTACTCGCTCGCGCATGCGATGATGATGATGATTCCGGAAGCCTGGGCGGGCAACCCGCTCATGGACGAGGAGCGGCGCGCATTCTACGAATACAATGCTGCGCTGATGGAGCCGTGGGACGGGCCGGCCGCAATTGCGTTCACAAATGGCCGACAAATTGGTGCGACCCTCGATCGAAACGGGCTGCGCCCTGCCCGCTATTTGCTCACGCGCGACGACCGCATTGTGATGGCCTCCGAAATGGGCGTGCTGCCGATTCCGGAAAAGGACATCATCAAGAAATGGCGGTTACAGCCGGGCAAAATGCTGCTCGTCGATCTCGACGAGGGCCGTCTCATTCCCGACGAGGAATTAAAGGCGACGCTGGCGAAAAGTCACCCCTACGGGAGTGGCTCGCCCGCACGCAGATCGTACTCGAAGAATTGCCCGGCACTGCCAACGAAGCGCCGATCTCAAATTTGTCGCTGCTCGATCGTCAACAGACCTTCGGCTATACGCAGGAAGACCTGAAGTTTCTGATGACGCCGATGGCAACCACCGGCGAAGAAGCCGTGGGCTCCATGGGCAACGACACGCCGATCTCGGCGCTGTCGGACAAGCCAAAACCGTTGTTCACCTATTTCAAGCAGAACTTCGCGCAGGTCACCAACCCGCCGATCGATCCGATCCGCGAGGAACTGGTGATGAGCCTTGTCTCCATCATCGGTCCGCGTCCGAATTTGCTCGACCACGAAGGCATGTCGAATACCAAGCGCCTCGAAGTGCGTCAGCCAATTCTCACGAATGACGACCTGGAAAAGATCCGCTCGATTTCAGAGATGAGCGGCGATCACTTCAAGTCGCGCACGTTCGACATCACTTTCCCGGCAGAGCATGGCGCCGACGGCATGGGCTGGGCGCTCGACGAATTGTGCGAGCGGGCCGAGGAAGAAGTGCGAAACGGCTGCAACATTATCATCCTGTCGGATCGCAAAGCCAGCGCCGACCGCATCCCGATTCCCGCGCTGCTCGCGTGCGCGGCCGTACACCACCATCTCATCCGCAATGGCTTGCGTACCTCTGTCGGCATGGTGTTGGAGACAGGTGAGCCGCGCGAAGTGCACCATTTCGCGTGCCTTGCCGGCTACGGTGCGGAAGCGATCAATCCCTATCTCGCCTTCGAGACGCTGATCGCCATGAAGGACGATCTGCCGCAGAAGCTCGAAGACAAAGAGATCATCAAGCGCTACATCAAGTCGATCGACAAAGGATTGCTAAAGGTGATGTCCAAGATGGGCATCTCCACTTATCAATCTTACTGTGGCGCCCAGATCTTCGACGCGGTCGGCTTGCGGCAGGACTTCGTCGACAAATATTTCACCGGGACTCACACGCGTATCGAAGGCGTCGGCCTGGCCGAGATCGCCGAGGAGTTGGTACGGCGCCATCGTGATGCCTTCAGCGATTCACCGATCTATCGCTCCATGCTCGACGTCGGCGGTGACTACGCCGTGCGCGTTCGCGGTGAAGACCATGTCTGGACCGCCGAGACCGTATCGCGGCTCCAACATGCGGTGCGTGGCAACTCGCAAGACCACTACCGGGCATTTGCGCAAATCGTAAACGACCAGAACGAGCGGCTGCTGACGATTCGCGGACTTTTCCGCGTGAAAACGGCGGAAGACGACGGCCGCAAGTCGGTCCCGCTCGACGAGGTTGAGCCGGCAAAGACGATTGTGCGGCGTTTCTCGACGGGCGCGATGTCCTTTGGCTCAATCTCGCGCGAGGCGCACACCACGCTCGCCGATCGCCATGAATTGCATCGGCGGCAAGTCCAACACGGGCGAAGGCGGCGAGGAATCAGACCGGTTCAAGCCGCTGCCGAACGGCGACTCGATGCGCTCGGCCATCAAGCAGGTTGCCTCCGGCCGCTTCGGCGTCACGGCGGAATACCTCGTCAATTCCGACATGATGCAGATCAAGATGGCGCAGGGTGCCAAGCCTGGCGAAGGTGGCCAATTGCCGGGACACAAGGTCGACAAAACGATCGCCAAGGTCCGTCATTCAACCCCCGGCGTCGGCCTGATTTCGCCGCCGCCGCACCATGATATTTATTCGATCGAAGACCTCGCCCAACTCATCTTCGATCTCAAGAACGTCAATCCCGCCGGAGACGTCTCGGTGAAGCTTGTCTCCGAAGTTGGCGTCGGCACCGTCGCCGCCGGCGTCTCGAAGGCCCGCGCCGATCACGTCACCATTGCGGGCTTCGAAGGCGGCACCGGTGCTAGCCCTCTCACATCGATCAAGCATGCCGGCAGCCCGTGGGAAATCGGCCTCGCCGAAACGCATCAGACGCTCGTCATCAACAGATTGCGCGGCCGAATTTCGGTACAGGTCGACGGCGGCATTCGCACCGGTCGCGACGTCGTGGTGGGCGCTTTGCTCGGCGCCGATGAATTCGGCTTTGCCACCGCGCCGCTGATCGCGGCGGGCTGCATCATGATGCGCAAGTGCCATTTGAACACGTGCCCGGTTGGCGTCGCCACGCAGGATCCGATTCTGCGGAAGCGCTTTAAGGGCCAGCCCGAGCACGTCATCAACTATTTCTTCTTTGTCGCGGAAGAAGTCCGCGAACTGATGGCGGCACTTGGTTTCCGCACCTTCAATGAAATGGTCGGGCAGATGCAAATGCTCGACCGCCGCAAGCTCGTGGAGCACTGGAAGGCCAAAGGCCTCGACTTCTCCAAGCTGTTCACGAAGCCCCCGGCCGAAAAGGGCACAGCCATCTACAGGTGCGAGGCCCAGGATCACAAGATCGAGGATATTCTCGATCGCAAGTTAATTGCCGAATCGCGGACGGCGCTCGACCGTGGCGCACCGGTGCGCTTGCAGAGTGTTATTCGCAACACCGACCGCGCTTGCGGCGGCATGCTTTCTGGCGAAGTGGCCAAGCGTTACGGCCATGAGGGCCTGCCCGATGGCACTATTCATGTGCGCTTTACGGGAACGGCGGGACAAAGTTTCGGCGCATGGCTCGCGCGCGGCGTGACTTTCGAACTTGAGGGTGATGCCAACGACTATGTCGGCAAGGGCCTTTCCGGCGGCCGCCTGATTATTCGCCCGCCAGCGGACTTTGGAATCGTTCCCGAGGAATTGATCATTGTCGGCAATACCGTGTTGTATGGCGCAATCGAAGGCGAATGTTATTTCCGCGGTGTCGCGGGCGAGCGCTTTGCGGTACGCAATTCGGGTGCCCTGGCGGTCATCGAAGGCGCGGGCGACCATTGCTGTGAGTATATGACCGGCGGCGTGGTCGTGGTGCTCGGCACGACCGGGCGCAATTTCGCGGCCGGTATGTCGGGCGGCATTGCCTATGTGATCGACGAAGACAACACGTTCAAGTCGCGTTGCAATATGGCGATGGTCGAACTCGAGCCCATCCCTCAGGAAGAAGAGATCGCCGAAAAGGAATACGGCATCGACCTGGAATCGCATGGCCGCGTCGACGTGATGTCGGACCTGACCACCAAGGATGCCGAACGCCTTAAGCTCCTTGTCTCTAACCACGCGCGCTATACCGGTTCAAAGCGTGCCGCGGAAATTCTTGCGAATTGGGACCACTATCGCCCGCTCTTCCGCAAAGTGATGCCGGTCGAATACCGCCGCGCGCTCGCTGAGATGGCAAAGGAGAAGGCCGCCACGATGCAGGCCGCGGAGTAGGTATGGGTAAGGTCACCGGGTTTCTGGAAATCGAGCGCGAGGATCGCGACTATCAACCGGTCGATGAACGCGTAAAGCATTGGCACGAGTTCGTGCTTCCGCTCGCCGAAAAAGAAATCCGCGAGCAGGCCGCGCGCTGCATGGATTGCGGCGTGCCTTATTGCCACGGCACCAATCGCATGACCGGTGCGCCGACCGGCTGCCCCGTCAACAACCAGATTCCGGATTGGAACGACCTGGTTTACCGGGGCAATTGGGACGAAGCGGCGCGTAATCTCCATTCAACCAATAATTTTCCGGAATTTACCGGCCGCGTCTGCCCCGCCCCGTGCGAGGCCTCCTGCACGCTCAATATCGACGATAACCCCGTCGCCATTAAATCAATCGAATGCGAAATTGCCGACCGCGCGATCGCGCAGGGCCTCAAGCCCGAAAAGCCGCACCGCAAGACGGGAAAGAAAGTGGCCGTCGTCGGATCCGGGCCGGCCGGCCTCGCTTGCGCGCAACAGCTCGCTCGCGCCGGCCATGAAGTCCACGTCTACGAACGTTGGGCAAAAGCCGGGGGGCTGCTTCGTTACGGCATTCCCGACTTCAAAATGGAGAAGATCCACGTCGAACGCCGCGTCGAACAGATGCAGGGTGAAGGCGTTGTCTTCCACTATAACGCTCACGTCGGCGTCAATGTGCCGGCCGACAAGTTGGTCAAGGACTACGATTCTGTCGTGCTGACCGGCGGCAGCGAAAAACCTCGCGACATACCGATTCCCGGCCGCGAGCTCAAAGGCATCCATTTCGCAATGGACTTTCTGCCACAGCAGAACCGCCGTGTGAGCAACGAACCGCAAGGCAATGTTGAACCCATTCTCGCCAAGGGCAAAAAAGTTGTCGTCATCGGAGGTGGCGATACCGGTTCGGACTGCATCGGAACGTCTATCCGCCAGGGCGCCGCATCGGTCACCAATTTCGAAATCATGCCGCAGCCGCCTGAGCACGAGGACAAGATGCTCACATGGCCAGACTGGCCCCTGAAGCTGCGCATTTCATCCAGCCACGAGGAAGGTGTTTCGCGCGAATTTGCGGTATTGACCCAGAAATTCACCGGCGAGAACGGCCAGGTGAAAAAGCTTCATTGCACGCATGTGGATGCGAAGTTTAAACCGGTCCCCGGCAGCGAATTCGAGATCGAAGCCGACCTGGTCCTGCTCGCCATGGGCTTCGTGCATCCAGTGCACGAGGGCATGCTCAAAAACCTGTCGGTCGCCCTCGACCAGCGCGGCAATGTCAGCGCCGATACGAGGCTATATGCAACCTCAATTCCCAAAGTGTTCGCGGCCGGCGATATGCGGCGCGGCCAATCGCTCGTCGTTTGGGCGATCCGCGAAGGCCGCCAGGCGGCGCACGCAGTCGACAAATTCCTGATGGGATCGACGCTACTGCCGCGCTAGCGTTTCGCGATTACCGGCTAACGGAAAAATCCGAACGGACTGCCGCCAGAGCGAGAGAGCGGTTGGGGTGGACGCGGCACGTCGTCCTGCCGTGGCGGCTTTGGCTTGGCAGTCGAGTTCTGAGTGGTTTTGACCGACGGCGTCGTTTTCGGTGGCGCTGCCGGTTTATTAATTGCCGGCGGCTCGCTGCCGGGGATATCGATCGGGATTGTGGCGGATGCGCCAGCGGGGACAACTTCCGACGAAGGCGCCGGGTTGGCCTCACTGCCATGCTGCAAGGCGAAGTCGTCAGCGCGCCCAGGAGGCGCCGGTACCGGCTCACCCTTCACGAGAACGCGCGCGGCGATTGCATCGCCATGCGGTGAACTGTTGCCGGCGCCGCCAAGTAATTCGTCGGAGTTGCCAGGCGCAACTGTCAACGGCACGACAGGGCCTGCCACTGGGCGTGCTGCCGGCTTGCCATCAGGCGTCGCGGGTGCGACCGGGCCTGAAGGAAGCGCGACCGGCGTCGCCCGACTGTTCAGGAAGCGGCGGATTTCGCGCTCGACGTAATGCGCAAGCTTGAGGGCGCCGTACTTCGTGAAAAAGACGCCGTCGTTGGAACGCAGGCGGCGCATTTGCCCTTCGTAATCCGGGCCGAAATTCGTGAATTTGCCGCCCTCATCGACGAAGCCATCCCACACGTCGATATAGACGCCGCCAGCGCGCTCGACACGCGCTCGATAAAGATCATTGAGATAAACGGCATCGGCAGTGGATTTAGGCCCGCGTATCGACGGCAGCCCGACCCAGATGACCGGCACGCCTTTGCTCTTGAGAGCTGCCATCGTGTCATCGATGCGCTTCGAATAAATTTCCGCCCACTGGTCGCTGCGGAAATCAATAATGCCATTGGCTTTTTTTCCGGGCTGTAACTCTGGCGTAATGATCTCCTGATCATCTGCCTGGTCTTTGTTTTGCCCTTCCTTGTCGGTCGCGGATTTATCCGCCGGGTCTTTGTCTTTTTCCTTGTCTTTCTTTTTGTTGTCAGCGTCTTTGGCAAGGTCGCGCTCGCGGATGCCCTGGCGATCGCTAACGCCGAGCATCATGACGACGACATTCGCTTTCTCTTGGGTCACCGTATCGCGGGCAACGTGCCACCAGTCGAGATCGCCCTTCTGGTCGTAGCGCAATAGTCCGGAGTAAACCTTGTTCTTGCGGACAATGGCAATCTCCGGCGAATCTGAAAATGCATCTTCGAGGCCGTAGGCGAGCCAATCGGCCATTCCGTCACCAAGCACAACGATCGACGTCGTCGGCGCGACCGCGTCAGGTTTTATTTCGACCTTACGCGGCGCCGGTGCGCGCGAATTGTCGGCGGGAGCCTGCTGCTGCTCGCTGGAATTATCGGACGGCCTTTCGGAGCCGCCGAAAAATCCCCCAAAGAAACCACGTTGCGGTCGTTGCCGGCTCAGAAACGGAAAACGATCGTCGCGAAACTGCGCCTGAGCGGGTGATGTCAGGGCGATTTCTATGGCGAAGAGGCTGGCGCAGTCGACAGCAGCCAATAGAGCTGCACCGAGAAGCCAGCGAGAAAGCCGGTTTTTTCCGATCATGCCCAATGCCAAAACCCCAGCGGTAAATTCGGAGCACCATAAAGGGCCCGCAGCAACATGGCCAATAGCGCCCGAAAAATGTCAACTCAAAGGTATCCGGCAGTGGATCGTTAACGGGCGCGCAGCTGGTCCAGGATGCTTGCGGAGGCAAAACCGTCCGGAACCCGGCCATTTTTGGCCTGGAAATCGCGAATTGCCGCACGTGTCTTGAGGCCAAAATGGCCGTCCGGCTCTCCGATATCATAGCCGTTGCGTGTCAGCAGTTGCTGCAATTCCAAGCGCTCCGTCCGCGAGAGCACACGCTCGTATCGCGGCCAGGCCTGTACGAAGGGGCCACCGCCGCGCAACCGGTCGGCCAGATGTCCAATCGCCAGCGCATACGCCTCGGCCGGATTGTATTTCATGATGACGCGGAAGTTTTCCAGCATCAGGAACCCCGGGCCCTGGACGCCGGCCGGCACAAGCAAGAAAGCGCGATCATCGGGCCGCGGAAACGGCTCACTGTTTGGGCGCTTGATGCCCTGCCGCTCCCAATCGCGAATGCTCGCAACCTGGCCGCGGTCGGCAAGCAGGAAATTGAGTGTCGCCGGCACGACGACCTCGTAGCCCCAGGTCTGCCCGGTTACCCAACCATCCTTTTTGAGATTGTTCGCAGTCGAGGCAATGACGTCAGGAATGGAGTCGACAACATCGCGCCGCCCGTCGCGGTCGAAGTCAACCGCGTATTTTTTAAATGCGGTCGGCATAAATTGTGTCGGGCCGAATGCTCCAGCCCAAGAACCCACCAGGCGGTCAGGCCGCACATCACCACGCTGGAGGATCTCCAGTGCCGAAAGAAATTCTTCCCGGAAATAATTTTGGCGGCGACCGATACAGGCAAGCGTTGCGGTGGACCGCAAGACCGGGCGATCACCCGCAAGCGTGCCGTAATTGGTCTCGACTCCCCATATTGCGGCGATGGTGTAGCGATCGACTCCGTAAGTCCGCTCCACGGCCTCAAAGGCACTACGATATTTTTCGAGTAGAGCGCGGCCTTGCTCGATACGTTCGTCGGTCACCAGAATGTCGAGGTAGTCCCAAAAGGACTTTGTGAATTCGGGCTGGTTGTCGAGCAGATCCATGATCCTCAGATCGGGAGTCAGCGAAGCCGTGTAGGTTTGGAATACCGTTCGCGAAATGCCGCGCCGGGCGGCCGGCTGCCACAATCGCTCGATGCAAGCGCGGAAATTAGCGGCCGCCTCTTGGATCGCCTCGGCGGTCATCAGCGGATGGCCGGAGGCGCCCGACTCGCCGCTCCAGGGTGGTGGCGCCAGTGCGGCCACCGGTGGGAGCGCGCCGGTTGTGGCCGGAGCGCGGCTCCCGCGCGCATCCTGCGCCGCCGCGCTTCCAGCGGCAGCGAGAACCCCCGCAACAATGAGAATTGGCCACGCTTTACGCATGCCGGTTCCCGTCTCCACCCGTTATCCCAAAACCATCGGTGCCCAGATATCATTTCGGGCGGGTTAATGGTCTACTTTCTTCGAATTCGTATCTGGACCCCCGCCCGTACCCGTGCTTTCTGCCGCCGGGATGACCTCACCACATTGAAGATTCTCGCATGACCCGCATCCGCAAAGCCATCTTTCCTGTGGCCGGTCTTGGGACCCGCTTCCTGCCGGCGACCAAGGCCATGCCAAAAGAGATGCTCCCGGTCGTGGATCGACCTCTCATTCAGCACGTTGTGGACGAAGCTCGCCAAGCAGGCATCGAGCATTTCATCTTTGTCACCGGTCGGAACAAAAGCGTGATCGAAGATCATTTCGACCGCCAGTTCGAGCTGGAATTAACCTTGACGGAGCGCGGCAAAAAAACCGAGCTCGCGCTCCTTTCCGAGGATTTGCCCGAGGCGGGAACCGTCAGTTTCACCCGTCAACAATCGCCACTCGGCCTCGGCCATGCCGTATGGTGTGCGCGCGAACTGGTTGGTCACGAGCCGTTTGCCCTGCTATTGCCGGATGTGCTCGTGCAACATCCGCGAGGTTGCCTCGCGCAGATGATCGACGCCGCCAACGATCTCGATAGTAACGCAAATATCGTTGCAGTCGAAGAAGTACCCAAGGACCGTGTGCACATGTACGGCGTCGTTGGCGTCGGGGCGACCAAAGGCAAGGCCTTTGCAATCACCAAAATGGTGGAGAAGCCGAAGGCCGCCGATGCACCGTCCAATCTCAGCATCACCGGCCGTTATATTCTCCAGCCGCAAATCTTTGAACTTTTAGAAAAGCAGGCGGCCGGCACCGGCGGCGAAATTCAACTCACTGATGCGATGGTCGCGCTCTCACGGACGCAGCCCTTTTATGGACTCAAATTCGCGGGCCGTAGTTTCGACTGTGGATCCAAGATCGGTTTCCTCGCCGCCAATGTTGCCTATGGCCTAGACCGTAAGGATATCGCGCCTGAGTTGCGTTCCGAGATACGACGCTTGCTCGGCGAGACGTAATCAGCGCTGGAACCGCAGCCCCGCCATGAACACGCTCGCGGTGTAGTCGACGCCAACGAGGCGACGACCAGCATGCCGACGCTGCACGACGTAGCCGGATGGGCATTTCGATACAGCGCCACCGGTGAAACTTCTCCTGTCCGTTCGCCACCAACCATCAATCGCTTCGGGGACACGCACCCATAGGAGCGCGCGCCCGCCGGCGGCAGACGTTGGTTAACGGAAGTTAAATTCTTATGGTTAACGAGCGGTTGCCCTCGCCGTTAGCGAGGTATTGCGGGCTAAATCCAGCCCTTGAGCTCGCGCATCACGACGTCCCGGATAACGGCCATCCCATGCGGCGTGTCGTTAAGACACGGGATCGCGGCGAAGTTTTCGCCGCCCGAATGACGAAATATTTCGGCGTTTTCCATAGCAATCTCCTCAAGTGTCTCGAGGCAATCGGCGGAAAAGCCTGGAGTGATCACTGCAATACTTTGTACGCCGCGCTCGGCCAGCGCTTTCACTGTGGCGTCGGTGTAGGGCTTGATCCACTCCGCCGTGCCGAAGCGCGACTGAAAGGTCATGAGAAGTCTTTCGTCGTCGAGCTTGAGTTTCTTGCGCAACAGCGCGGTCGTCTCACCGCATTGCTTAAGATAGGGGTCGCCTTTTGTAACGTACTCCTCCGGCATGCCGTGAAAAGAGGCGACAATCACTTCTGGCTTGAACGCGAGATTGCCCAACGCCGCGTTGAGCGAAGCTGCCAACGCATCGATGTAAGCGGGTTCGGCGTAGTAAGGCGCGGCAACCCGCAATGTTGGCTGATAGCGCATGAGGCTGAGCGAGCGGAATGCTTCGTCACACACTGTCGCCGTGGTCGCGGCTGCATATTGCGGATAAAGCGGTACGATCAAGATGCGCTCGCAATTCTGCGCGATCAGCGCATGAAGCCGCGAGCGGATGGACGGGTTGCCGTAGCGCATGGCCCAATCGACGCGGATTCGTTTGTCGACTTTTTCCAACAGCTCTTCCAATTTGTCAGACTGCGATCGCGTGATCGTTTTGAGCGGCGATTCATTGCGCTCCTTGTTCCAGATTTTGTCGTAGTCGTGGCCTTTTCGACTGGGACGCACGGTCAGAATAATAAAGTTGAGCACCAACCACCATTTCAGGCGGTTTTCTTCAATGACGCGACGGTCCGAAAGAAATTCCTTCAGATAGCGGCGCATGGACAAATAATCGGTCGCGTCCGGCGTACCGAGATTGACCAGCAGCACGCCGATGCGGCCGCCGGCCGAGCCGATGTCCGGAGTCATGACTTGCGCTCATCAGCGATCAGCTTACCGTCGTTCGGCAATGTTCCCGGCGCAGTCAGGCGCACAGCACCTTTAAGCTTGGTGATCGAATGCAAGGTTGCCGCGATTGCATTCTCGAGGCCAGCGTCCGAAGGCGCGCACTCAGCGAGCAAAGTCATAGTGTCCTGTTCGGCCGCGCGGCCGACAACGAGGCGCAGTCGCTTGAGTTCGGGATGGCGCGCGCCTATCTCGGCAACCTGTTTCGGATGCACAAACAGTCCCTTCACTTTCGCGGTCTGATCGGCGCGGCCCATCCATCCCCTGATGCGCGCATTGGTACGACCGCATGGCGAAACACCCGGCATCAGCGCCGATAGATCACCGGTCCCGAGACGGATCATCGGATAGTCGGGATTGAATGACGTAACGACCACCTCCCCCACTTCGCCCTGCGGCACAGGGTCTCCGGTGCCCGGCCGAACGATCTCGACGATCACACTCTCATTTACAATCATTCCTTCACGCGCCTCACTCTCGTAGGCGATCACTCCCAATTCGGCGGTCGCGTAGCATTGCAGCACGGCTACACCGCGCCTGCCGAGTTCCTGGCGCAGCGAGGCGGGCAAGGCTGCAGCGGAGACGAGGCCACGCGTGATCGAGGACGCGTCCTTGCCCGTCTTTTCGGCAGTGTCGAGCAAAATCTTCAGAAAATCGGGCGTTCCGATATATCTTGAAGGCTTGTAATGAGCGATCGCTTCGAGCTGCTGCTCGGTATTGCCAACACCGCCGGGAATGACTGCGCAGCCGAGCGCATGCGCGCCCGATTCTAGAATGAAACCGCCTGGCGTGAGATGGTAGGCAAAGGAATTGTGCACGATATCGCCCTGCCGGATTCCGGCAGCATAAACTGCGCGCGCTGCGCCCCACCAATCAGCACCTCCGCCTTCCGGCTCAAAGATTGGACCGGGGGACATCAACAGACGGCGCGCTTTGCCAGGTGGCGTGACATTGAGGCCCCCAAATGGCGGATGTTCCTTTTGCAAGGCCGACAAGTCCGCCTTGTGCATCACCGGCAACTTCGCGAGTGCCGAACGCGAAGCGACTGATTTGACATCGCAGCCGGACAAATGTTTCGCCCAGCCAGGCGCCGTTAGGGCGCGCTGAACGAATTCCGTCAGACGCGCAAACTGCTCGCGCTCGCGTAGGGCTGGATCTCGTGTCTCGAGGGGGTCGTAATGTCCAGGCATGGCCTACGCCAGCCACCTCTTGCGCCGGCGGTAGTGTTTGCCGTCACGGAACGATTTGCGCCTGCCTTCAGAAATACCGAGATAGAATTCCTTCACGTCCTCATTTTCGGCCAGGGCCTTGGCTTCGCCGTCCATCACCACACGGCCATTTTCCAGAATGTAGCCGTAGCGGGCGTAGCGTAACGCCATATGGGTATTCTGCTCGGCTAGTAGGAACGAAACACCCTCCTTCTCGTTGAGATCCTTCACAATGCCGAAAATCTCTTCAACGATCTGAGGCGCAAGGCCCATCGATGGTTCGTCGAGTAGAATCATCTTTGGTCGCGACATGAGCGCTCGGCCAATTGCACACATCTGCTGCTCTCCGCCGGACGTATAACCGGCGAGCGAGCTCATTCGTTCGCTGAGCTTCGGAAAATAAGAGTACACGAGATCCAGGTCGCGCTTGATGGCGGACTTACCGTCCCGCCGCGTGAATGCGCCGGTCAGCAGGTTTTCCTCAACGGTAAGATGGCCGAAACAGTGCCGTCCTTCCATCACCTGAATGCAGCCGCGCCTCACCAGCTCATTAGGCGTGAGATCCTGCACCTCCGCGCTCTCAAAAATGATCGAGCCTTTGGTGACCTCGCCGCGCTCGGCATGCAGCAAGTTGGAAATTGCCTTCAACGTGGTGGTTTTGCCAGCGCCGTTTGCGCCCAGCAACGCAACAATCCCGCCCCTCGACACATCGAGCGAGACGCCTTTAAGCACCAGAATGACGTGGTCGTAGATGACCTCGATATTATTGACCGAAAGAATCTTTCCCGCAGTTGCGGAAGCCGTGGTTTCGGTCTGCGTTACCGCCGACATGGCCGCTCCCACCCAAGGACCTCTCCCCGCCATTTTGGCGAGGAGAGGTATTTTTCACACGCTTAGGACGACTTATCGCAAGCTTCCGTGCGCTTCGGCCAGCCAGCATTGGCCGCCGCATAATCTTTCGCCGCAGATTCAATCAGCGGGCGCACTTTAGTCTTAAGCGGCGCGATCCAGTCCGAACCCTGCACCCACTTGGTGCCGTCCCATTTCGCCATGTAGGCAGAGTTGTGGCCGTTGTGATCTTCGCACGCGACCTTCATAGGCGCTGCGAAGCCTTCCGCACCGATTTCCTTTAGACGAGCCTCGGTGATGTTCAAGGTCTCGAGGCCGCGACGCATATCTTCGCCGTTAATGACTTTCTTGCCGGTGACTTTCTGCGCGTTGCGGATCGCTTCTGAGATGATGATCGAGTTGAGCACGCCGCGATTGTAAAGATTCTCGCCAACCCGCTCCTTCTGGGTCTGCGTCTTGCCCTTGTCGATGATGTATTTCTGGATGTCCTTGATCACCGGGAAGTTGGTCCCGACCTGGTTGAAATCAAGCGAAAGATAGCCCTTGGCCCCGTCACCAGCGGGCCGCGCGTCGTCGTCACTTCCGGCCCACCAATTACCGATCAGGTGATCCATCGGATAACTGTTCTTGACTGCTTCTTTGACCGCTGTCGGATTCATCGCGCCAAAGCCCTGAATGTAGATCCAGTCTGGACGATCGCGACGAATGTTGAGCCATTGCGACGACTGGTTTTGCATTTCGGCGGCCGGCACTGGGTAGAGCTTGAGTTCGAACCCGTAATCCTTGGCAAGTGCCTCGAGCAATGGGATCGGCTCCTTGCCATACGGAGCGTCCAGGTAGATCAGGCCAACTTTCTTGCCCTTGAGCTTGTCGAGACCACCTTCCTTGCTGCCGATGTAACGAATGAACATCGAAGCCCCGTCCCAATAGGTCGCAGGCGGGTTGAAAACCCACGGGAACGTTGTGCCGTCCGCCGAGGCTGAGAGGCCGTAAGCCATGGACAGGATCGGAATCTTGTCGACCGCGGCCTTTGGGATGATTTGCAGAGTGATGCCGGTCGAATATGGGTTGATGACGACCGGATTTTTCGATTTCACCTGCTCGTAACACTCAACACCCTTTTTGGTGTCGTAGCCCGTCTCGCATTCATCGACGATAATCTTGACGCCGCCGATGCCTCCGTCGCGTTCATTGAGCATGTTCAGATAATCGGCCATGCCGTTCATGATCGGCGTGCCCGACACGGCGAATGGTCCTGTGCGATACGACAGCAGTGGAACGTAAATACCGTCAGCGGCAATTGCCGTTACAGGAGCAAACGAAAGCCCGGCAACAACGGCAAAACCCGCCCCAAGCAAGCCACGGTGCAAACGCATTTTATTTTCCTCCCTTTCGTTCTTTACGGCGGCATCTGCCGCTCGTCTCACGGCCGTTGGCTCTGGACCGCGGGCCGCCCCCGTCAACGGGGCGTTGATGGAGATTGTGCCTCCTTAGTAAGGGAAAGGCCACACCCTCAATTTTTGCTTGCCAATCTGCCATAACCGCGCGAGCCCGGCCGGCTCAGCGATCAGGAACAGCACAATAAGTATACCAATGACCATATACTGGATGTGCTCGACTGTTGCCGGATGAACGGGAATGCCAAGCTTTGGTGGGAGATAGCGCAGCACAATCGGCAGAATGAAGATGAGCGCTGCACCAAAAAAAGAACCGGTTAAACTGCCAAGACCGCCGATGATCACCATGAACAGGATAAAAAAGCTCAAATTCACATCGAACACCGCCGGCTCGGCGCCTCCGTACCAGAGGAACACCAAAAGTGCGCCGGCAACCCCGCAGTAGAACGACGAGGTTGCGAACGCCAATAGTTTCGTTTGCAGAAGCCGGATGCCGATGAGATCGGCCGCGAGATCCATGTCCCGCACCGCCATCCACATTCGTCCAACGCGGCCATGCACGAGATTGGACGCGATCCACGTCATCACAATCACGAAAGCCAGCACGACAAAGTAGCGCGTCGTGTCGGTCGCGGTCGCGCCAGTTATCGGTATGCCGAATAGAGTGCGAGTCGGCACCTCGATTGCGCCAGACGCATTGTAATTGGAAAACCACGGCTGACGAAGAAAAAGCCACGACAGAAAGAATTGCGCGGCTAGCGTCGCCACCGCCAAATAAAACCCCTTGATGCGCAGCGAAGGCAATCCGAATAGAACGCCGACACCCGCCGAAAAGAAACCCGAGGCAAAAATCCAAATCAGAATATTTACATTCGGGAAATAGGACGTGAGTTTGTAGCATGCATAAGCGCCAACGCCCATGAATGCGCCGGTACCGAGCGACAATAGCCCCGTATATCCGGTCAGAAGATTGAGCCCGATGGATGCAAGTGAAAAAACGAGAAAGGGAATCATGATCGCCTGGATGAGGAATGAGCTGCCAAGCCAGGGAATGATGACTGCCGCAACAAACAAGACAATTGCGAGCCCGATTCTATCCTGAAATATCGGAAACACGGCCAGATCTGCCGCATAACTGGTTTTGAATTGACCGGCCTCGCGATAAAACATGTCAAATCCGCTCGATGATCCGTTCGCCGAACAGTCCTTGCGGACGGAACAGCAAAAATATGAGAGCGATGACGTAAGCGAGCCAAGTTTCAATGCCGCTGCCCAGAAGCGGGCCCCAGTAGAACTCGCCAATTTTTTCGCCAATCCCGATAATCAATCCACCGACGATGGCGCCTGGAATGGATGTCAGCCCGCCGAGAATAAGAACCGGCAACGCTTTGAGCGCGATGACCTCGAGCGCAAATGAAACATCCGAGCGCGCACCCCACATGATGCCGGTCGTCAGCGCCACAAGCCCCGCAGCAAACCACACGATGACCCAGATCTGTTCCAGCGAGATTCCGACCGATAACGCGGCACGGTGACTGTCTGCAACCGCGCGCAACGCCCGCCCGATGCGCGTTCGCTGGAAGAAAATCGCCAGCGTCGCAACCATCAGCGAGGCAATGATCGCCGCCGCAATGTCAATTTTTTGCAGCGACACAAAGCCGCCGGCCATTTTGATGTCGATCGCGCCGCGCGGCAGCAAGAGTTGATCGGCAATCATGACCTTCGTTTCGCCGCCGAAGATCAACTCACCAAATCCGATCAGGAAATAAGTGAGGCCGAACGTTGCCATGAACAAGATGATGTCCGGCTGATTTATCAGCGGCCTGAGAATCAACCGTTCAACCGCAAACGCAAGGCAGAACATCACGCCAATTGTTAGCGCGAGCGCGACGTAGGCGGGTACGCCGTGCTCATGCAGGCCCACCAAAGTGAGCGCGGAGAACACAACCATAATCCCTTGCGCAAAGTTGAATACGCCCGACGCTTTGAAGATCAATACAAATCCGAGCGCTATCAAAGAATAGAGTACGCCTGCGACAAGCCCTTCCCATAAGGTTTGGACCAGCAAATCGGGTGCGGCACCCATTTGCACGAAAGGATCCAGGAATATTTTATAAAGGAGGTCCATTGGTCCTCAATGCGCGACGCCAAGATATGCGTCGACAACAGCCTGATTGGTTTTGACCTCGTTTGGTGTGCCGTCGGCGATCTTGATACCATGATCGAGCACTACGACCCGATCGGACAAATCCATCACCACGCCCATGTCGTGCTCGATCAGTGCAATTGTTGTGCCGTAATAATCGTTCACGTCGAGCACGAAACGTGACATGTCTTCTTTCTCTTCGAGGTTCATGCCGGCCATTGGCTCGTCTAGCAAAAGCAGCTCAGGCTCCATGGCAAGGGCACGACCAAGCTCCACGCGCTTCTGCAACCCATAAGGAAGTCGCCCAACCGGAACGCGGCGAATTTCCTGGATCTTGAGAAAATCGATGATCTCCTCGACGCGGTGTCGGTGCTCGACCTCTTCGCGCATTGCCGGGCCATAGCGGAAAAGCTGCCAGAAAAAGCTTGTATGCATTTTCAAAGTGCGGCCAGCCATGATGTTGTCGAGCGCTGTCATCCCGCGAAATAACGCTACGTTCTGGAACGTCCGTGCGATCCCGCCATACGCGGCTTCGTGCGGACGCATTCTCGACCGTGCGTGGCCTTTGAAGGTTATGCGTCCCTGCTGCGGATGATAGAAGCCGTTGATGATATTGAGCATCGATGTCTTGCCGGCGCCATTCGGGCCGATGATTGCGCGAATCTCTCCTTTGCGAATGTCAAAGGAAACATCGCTCACGGCCTTCACGCCGCCGAACGATAACGAGACACTTTCTACCGACAACAGTACATCGCCGACCGCAATTTCGGGGCCGCTTGGCACTCTCATGCCGCCTTCCCCATTACGGGCGCGGGTTCGGTCTTGATGTCACGGATTTTTACGCGTGCGCTGATCACCCCCTTGCGGCCGTCTTCGAAGGTGACCTCGGTCGATATGTCGGCTTCTTTGGAGCCGTCGTAGAGCGCCTTGATCAATGAAGCATAGCGATCCGCAATGAAGTTGCGCCGCACTTTCTGCGTTCGGGTGAGTTCGCCATCGTCGGCGTCGAGCTCTTTATGCAAGATCAGAAAACGCTTGATCTGCGCTCCTGCCAAAATCTTGTCGACAGCTAACGAGCGATTCACTTCAGTAACGTGCTTCTCAATCATGTCGTAAACCAGCGGATGGCCGGCAAGCTCCTGGTAGGAGGCGTAAACGACATTGTTGCGCTCAGCCCAACTGCCGACGGCCGTGAGATCGATATTGATCATGACACAGACAAAATCGCACTTGTCGCCGAGCGCCACCGCCTCGCGAATGTTCGGGTAGAACTTCAACTTGTTCTCTATGTATTTCGGCGGAAACAACGTTCCGTCGTTGAGGCGGCCGACGTCTTTGGCGCGATCGATGATCTTCAAATGGCCGGTCTTCTCATCGAAGAAGCCGGCGTCGCCTGTCTTTACATAGCCATCCGGCGTCATCGCTTCTGCGGTCTTGGCATCGTCCTTGAAATAGCCGGTGAACATTCCCGGTGATTTGAATTGCACCTCGCCGTTTTCGGCAATGCGAATATCGACATTCGGACAAGCGGGCCCAACAGTGTCGGAATAAATCTCACCGTCCGGCTGCGCCGTGACATAAAGGAACGCTTCAGTCTGGCCGTAAAGTTGTTTCAGATTCAGCCCGATCGAACGATAAAAGTTGAACAAGTCGGGACCAATCGCCTCGCCCGCCGTGTAGGCCACGCGCACACGTGAGAAGCCGAGCACATTCTTGAGCGGGCCGTAGACGAGGAGATTGCCAATCCCGTAAAGCAGTCGCCCTTTGAGCGGCACCGGCTGGCCGTTGAGAATACGCTCACCGTACTGTCGAGCGACGCTGATGAAATAGTTGAACAGTTTGCGTTTGATGAACCCGGCGTCTTCCATACGAATCATCACGCGCGTGAGCAGGAGCTCGAGGGTGCGCGGCGGTGCGAAATAAAAGCTTGGGCCGATCTCGCGCAGGTCGGACATCGCAGTGTCGGGACTTTCCGGGCAGGCCATACAGAAACCTGAAACCATGCCCTGCGCATAATTGAGGTAATGGTCGCCAACCCATGCGAGCGGCAGATAAGCCAGCGCGACATCGTTCGCAGTAAGCTTGTCGAAGGCAACCGTATCGGCAGCAGCACGGATCGAACGTTCGTTACTGAGCATCACACCTTTGGATGCGCCGGTGGTGCCAGAGGTATAAAGAATAATGGATGGATCGGAGCCTCTACCGATAGCGATCTCATTGTCGAGCCACGCAACGACCGAGGGATCACCAAGCGCTTTGCGCCCCTCATCGATCACGTCATCCATCGAGCGCAGTCGGCTGTGATCGTAGTCGCGAAGTCCGCGTTTCTCGTCGTAGGTCATCAGCTCGAGTTTAGGGACGCGTTTCAAAACCGACTGAATTTTATCGACCTGTTCCTGGTCCTCGACTGCCGCGAAACGCACGTCGGCGTGGGCGAGCACATAAGCAAGCTCGTCAGCAACGGCGTCGGCATAGACCGGGACGGGAATGGCGCCCAACATCTGGACGGCCGTCACCGACCAATAAAGCCTTGGCCGATTGCCCCCGACGATGGCGACGGTTTCCCCGCGTTTCACGCCAAGCCGGTGCAACCCGACCGCGTAAGCGCGCACGATTTCGAGCACCTGGGACCAAGTCCAGGTTTGCCAGATACCTAAGTCTTTGTGCCGCATGGCCGGGCGCGACCCATATAAATGAGCGTTGCGCATCAACAGCTTGGGAAATGTCTCGGCCAGCTCGGCGACGTTCGGCGCCACAGCGTAGTCCTCCCGTGCGGGTGCGCTCGCGGGCGCGACCTTCTACCCCTCGCCGTCTTTCCGCGGACGATCTTGTTGTCTCGATATGAAAACACCGCCCGAGGACGGTCAAGTATCAGATACGAATAATTGGCTCGGTTTTGGAGGCGAAGCTATTCGGCTGCCTTGAGAAACGGGGCGCCGCCGGCCAGAAATTGCTCTCGCAGCGCCGCTTCCTCGGCCTTGGCCGCGGCCAGATGCCGCTGTTTGACCGGTCCAAAGCCGCGGATTTTTTCCGGAATCATCGCAAGCTCGACGGCAACATGATGATTTGCCGCGTTTAGATGCTCGAGCATCTCGTCGAGAAGATGTTCATATGCCGAGACCAACTGCCGTTCCGTCCGGCGCTCCGCGGTATAGCCGAACGGATCGAGGGCGGTCCCGCGCAAAAACTTGAATTTCGCAAGCAAGGCGAAAGCTTTCAGCATCCAGGGGCCAAACGACATTTTTTTTGGCTCGCCGGTGAGCGGATCGCGCCGCGCCAGCAATGGCGGCGCCAGGTGAAATTCAAAGCGCAGCCGGTCGCCGGCAAAAGATGATTTCACGCGGTCGAGAAATGAGGTTTCGCTGTAAAGGCGCGCGACTTCATATTCGTCTTTGTAAGCCATGAGTTTGAAGAGATAGCGCGCCACCGCTTCCGCCAGACCGCATTGGCCGGGAGCTTTTTCTGCCTCGACCGCGCGCACTTTTTCCACCCAATTGCGGTAGCGCCGCGCATACTTGGCATCTTGATAGTCGGTAAGAAACGCCGCGCGTCGATCCACCGTTTCCGCAAACGATTGAGACAGCCTGAGGGAATCGTTTTGATCTTGTGGCCTCGGCTCGATCAGCGCCTCGAGCGCTTTGGGGTCAACAACGGCGCGGCGTCCATAACGAAACGCCGAGATGTTCATTGCTACCGCCTCGCCGTTCAATTCGATGGCGCGCTCGATCGCTTCGGCTGACAGGGGTAGCGCGCCGAGTTGATAGGCATAGCCCAGCATGAACATGTTTGAGCCGATGGAGTTGCCGAGCAGCGCGGTTGCCAACCGGCTTGCGTCGACAAAATGACTGCGTTCCCGGCCGGCGTGACCGGAAATCGCGCGCTTGAGCCGCTCGGTTGGAAGCGAAAACTCGGCATTGCGCGTAAAATCGCCTGGCAGGAATTCGGCAGTATTGACGACGACGCGCGTGTTGCCGGCCTTCATGGCGCCGAGCACTTTTTTGGCGCCAGCCACGACGATATCTCCACCGAGCACGAGATCGGCGCCACCTGCGGCGACGCGTATGGCGTGAATATCCTCGGGCGTGTTCGCGATACGAATATGGCTGTAAACCGCGCCACCCTTCTGCGCGAGACCCGCCATATCGATCACGCCAACGCCCTTGCCTTCAAGATGCGCTGCCATGCCGACGATCGCACCAATCGTGACGATCCCGGTACCGCCAATTCCGGTAACAATGATGCCATACGGATGATTGGTGAGCGGCATATCGGGCGCGGGCAAAGCCGGCCAATCGGTCGGCAGCGCAACGCTCTCACCCTTTTTGAGTTTTGCCCCGTGCACAGTAACAAATGAGGGACAGAAACCATTCAAGCAAGAATAGTCTTTGTTACAGCTGGATTGATCGATGGTGCGCTTGCGGCCCCATTCGGTCTCAAGCGGCTGCACAGAAACGCAATTCGATTTGACGCCGCAGTCGCCGCAGCCCTCGCAGACCAGGTCATTGATGACCACGCGCTTGTCGGGGTCGGGAAAGGCGCCACGTTTGCGGCGTCGACGCTTCTCGGCGGCGCAGGTTTGATCGTAAATGAGCACGCTCACACCTGGCACGGTTGCCAGTTCACGCTGGACGGCGTCTAGCTCATCGCGATGGTGTACCGTCAATCCGCGCGGCCACTCGGTGCCTTTGGCGTATTTCCAGGGCTCATCAGTGACAACGACGACGCGGCTTGCACCTTCAGCGGCAACTTGCGCTGCAATTTGCGGCACCGTGAGCCCGCCATCATTAGATTGGCCGCCGGTCATCGCAACCGCATCATTAAACAAAATCTTGTACGTCATTTTTACGCCGGATGCGATCGCGGCGCGGATGGCGAGGTATCCTGAGTGATTGTAGGTGCCATCACCAAGATTCTGGAAAACGTGTTCGCGTTTTGAAAACGGTGACTCGCCGATCCAGTTAGCGCCCTCGCCGCCCATCTGCGTGTAACCGAGCGTCTTGCGATCCATCCACTGCGACATGTAGTGGCAGCCGATACCCGCGTAGGCGCGGCTCCCGTCCGGAACGCGCGTCGAAGTATTATGCGGGCAGCCTGAGCAGAAATAAGGAATTCGCTGAGCAATGTCGGGAGTCTCAGACAGCGCGCGCTGCGCCGACTTAAGCCGCGTCACATTCGCCGCGAGCTCATCATTGGCGCCATAGCGAAGCAGACGTTCCCCGATGCAGATCGCAATGTCGTTCGGATCGAGTGCGCCCTTGACGGGAAACAGCCAATTGCCCTGTTCGTCTTTCTTGCCGATGCAGACCGGCTGATTGGCGGTACCGTAGAGTTCTTCGCGCACCTGCACTTCGATGAGCGATCGCTTTTCTTCAACGACGATGATGAGATCGAGCCCCAGCGCAAAATCTGCCAACTCTTGCCGTGGAATTGGCCAGACACAGCCGATCTTGAATAGCCGCAGGCCAAGGTCGTTGCATTTGACTTCGTCGATGCCGAGTTCGTCGAAGGCCTGGCGTACGTCGAGATATGCCTTGCCCGTCGTGATGATGCCAATCTTCGGATTTCGGCCGCCTGAGGTAATAATGCGATTGAGCATGTTGGCGCGGACAAAGGCGAGCATCGCGTCGCGTTTGAAATCATGCAGGCGCGCTTCTTGTCCAAGGATCGTATCGACAAGGCGAATGTTGAGACCGCCCTCGGGCATCTGGAAATCGGACGGCGTCAGTATTTTTACGCGGTCAGGACTTGCGTCAACAACGCCTGTCGATTCCACCGTCTCGTGCATGCATTTGAGCGCTGTCCACGTGCCCGTGAAACGGGACATCGCCCAGCCGTAAAGGGCGTAGTCGATGATCTCCTGCACGCCAGCCGGATTAAGGATCGGCATCATCACGTCGACGAAATGAAATTCCGATTGATGCGCGGTCGTCGACGATTCAGCGGTGTGGTCGTCCCCCATCAGCGCGAGGACGCCGCCGTTTTTTGATGTGCCGGCAAAATTGGCGTGACGAAACACATCTCCGGAGCGATCGACACCAGGACCTTTGCCGTACCACATGCCGAAGACGCCATCGAATTTGCCCTCGCCACGCAACTCAGCCTGTTGGCTCCCCCACAACGCTGTAGCGGCGAGTTCCTCATTGATGCCCGGCTGGAACTTCACGTCGGCGGCAGCAATGTCGCGCGCGGCCCGGATGAATTGCTGGTCAAGGCCGCCGAGCGGGGACCCACGATAGCCGGTGACATATCCCGCCGTATTCAAGCCCGCTCGGCGGTCACGCTCTTTCTGCATCAGGCAGGCGCGGATCAACGCCTGATAACCTGTCACAAAGACATGCGACTGGGTCAGGTCGTATTTGTCCGCGAGGCTAATCGGTCGGAGAGACATGCATGGCCTTGTTAAGACGACGGAAAACGGCGCCGAGCCCCACTCATATATGCTTGGACTGGGCGACGCAAAGCACCAGTCGGCACCAGCCAGTTTGCAAAGGCTATACCGGGGGGCCTCACGGTCAATTTCATTATTCAAGCACGTTCTAGAAGGAAATTTCCGCCAGAGCCCTGTCCGCGCATTTTGGCGCAATGCAGCAGGCAACGCAGCCCTACGCCCAGCGTGCTGGTCAAATACTGTGCAGCCTGTCAAAAGAATGCCCCGCCGGACTTCCCTGAATGCTGCAATCGCCATCTTCGATCGAAACCAGAGTGTCGTGGACTGTCGCTACCGTAGCGCTCGTCACGATGCTGATGGCGTTCGGCGCCGCGTGGATCACGGCAGTCGCACTCAAAGACATCGCCGCCGAGGTGGATGGCGTGCGATCGATCCCTGCTTTGGCGAGCGCGCTCGCCTGGCTCGGTTCAGGCATCGGCGGCATTTTGATGGGCCGCATCGCAGACAAAATCGGCACCCGTTGGACCGTAATCTTCGGTTCGTTGATGATCGGCGTTGGACTAACAATCTCCACCCTCGGGCCACCCTGGCCGCTCTGGATCGGGCACGGGCTGTTCATCGGCCTCATCGGGCTCGGCGGTATCAACGCGCCGTTGTACATCTATGTCAGCCGCTGGTTCGATCGAAGGCGCGGCTCAGCGCTCGCGCTCATCTCGAGCGGCAGCTACCTCGCCGGCGCCATGTGGCCACCCGTGTTTGAACGTGTGATCGCCGGCTTCGGGTGGCGCCAGACGATGCTGTGGTATGCGATCGCTGAAATCGTTGTGATCGTGCCGCTGGCGGCTATCTATTTTCGTGCACCACCCGAACTCATTCTTCCTGCGGCAACATCCAACGCGTCGACTGGCAGAACGGCGGTGCTGGGTTGGCCACCGAATCTGGTGTTCGGCCTAATGTGCGGCGCTGCCGTGTTGTGCTGCATTCCGATGGCAATGCCCCAAGGTCATTTGGTTGCTTTTTGCAGCGACCTCGGCATCAGCCGCTCGATTGGCGCCCTCATGTTGTCGGTATTGCTCGGCACGGCATTTTTCAGTCGTCAAATCTGGGGCGCGATCTCCGATCGTATCGGCGGCCTCGCTACTGTGTTGATAGGCTCGGCATGGCAGGCCGCATCGATGACCGCATTTCTATTTACGCAAAATGAAGCCGGACTATTTGCAGTCGCAGCCGCCTTCGGCCTCGGATTTTCCGGTATCATTCCGGCCTATGTGCTGGCTTTGCGCGAATTATTTCCGGCATCCGAAGCATCGTGGCGTATTCCAACGCTACTCTTGTTCAGCGGCTGCGGGATGGCGCTTGGCGGCTGGCTTGCTGGCCTGCTTTACGACCACTATGGCTTCTACGCACCCGCTTTTGCTATGGGCATCGGCGCCAACATCCTCAACCTGATCGTGATCGGAACGCTTGTTGGCAGGCGGCGCCTGCACACGTCATACGCATAGTACGCGCAACGCCCGGTGACGCCTCGATCGCGGGCCGCTAGGATGCGTGCAAACGCCAATACAATTGGCGAATAGTCGGGGAGGATGCCTATGTTGCGCAGCATTGCCTTTGTACTTTTCGGCTCAATTGCGCTCGCCGGTGCAGCCCCGGCGCAAACATCGACGCCGGAAAAACCGGTGGTCAAGCTCGGTATCGGCAGCAAGATTCAGATCTCCATATCTGGCCGTGAATATTGCCGAGCATAAGGGCTATTTCAAAGAGCAAGGACTAACGGTCGAGTTCAACGATTTTGGTGGCGGCGGATCGGATTCGCTCAAGGCGCTCGTTTCCGGCAGCGTCGATTTTATCGCTGGCGCATACGAGCACACGCTCTATCTGCAGGCGCGCGGGCAGACCATCACATCCGTCGCACTGCAGAACAATTCCTTCGGCGTTGTCGTTGCGCTGTCGAAAGAAAAGGCGGCGACTTACAAGTCGCCAAAGGATCTGGCCGGATTGAAGATGGGCGTGACCGCGCCGGGTTCCTCCAGCGCACTCGCCTTAAGCCTGCTGCTCTCAAAAGAGAATCTCCCAACCGATCAGGTTTCGATCGTGGGCGTCGGCGCCGGCAATTCGGCGGTGGCGATGATGAAATCCGGCAGGCTCGACGGTGAAGCAAATTTCGACCCGGTAATCACGCACCTGGTCATCGATGGCGATCTGGTGCCCGTTGTCGATACGCGCACAAAAGCTGGTCTCGATTATCTGTATGGCGGCCCTTTCGCTGGCTCGGCGATTTCCACCACACCCGAGTTCATCAAGAACAATCCGAAAACAGTGCAGGCTCTCGTCAACGGTATGGTCAAAGCGCTGCATTGGCTGCAGACGGCTTCCGTCAACGAAATCGCAGATGCGCTCCCGCCCGAGTTTTACGCGGGCGACAAGGAATTCTACAAAAAGGCCGTGCAGGCCAATCGTGAAATGCTCTCGAAGGACGGGATTGTGACTCCGGCGCTTTCGGAAAATACATACCGGATCATCTCCTCGTTCAATGAGAGCGTAAAGAACGCCAAAATCGACATGGCGAAGACCTTCGACGCCTCATTCGCCAAGAATGCCAACACGGCCATGCACTGACGGATTTGCAATGAAAAAACCAAAGAAGAAGTCCAGCGGCTTTTCCTGGCCGAACAATGCTCGCGTCGCAGTGGTCATGACCTGCCTGTGGGAAAACTGGTCGGACGGCAAAGGGCCGCCCTTCTCAGTGCAGACCACTGCGCTCAAGCCGGGGACGCATGACCGCGCCGCGATGACATGGGGCACGTATGGCGGGCGTGCGGGCGTTTGGCGGCTGATCAAAATTCTGAACGACAACAAAGTGCCCGGCACCTTTGTCGCCAATGCACGGGCCCTCGAACTCGCACCAGCGGCGGCAAAACAGGCGATCAAATCAGGCCATGAGATCGCGGCCCATTCCTACACTCAAGATGCGCTGCTCGCTTACCTCGACCCCGCGGAAGAAAAAGCGTTGATCAAACGCTGCATCGACATCCACGAGGAGATCACTGGCAGCCGACCAAAAGGCTGGTTGTCACCCGTCGTTTCCCCCACTGCCCTCACCGAGGGCTACATCGCGGAGAACGGTTTTCTGTGGTACGGTGACTATAACAATCTCGACCTTCCCTGCCGCGTGAAGACCAGGAAGGGAACGATTGTCGCTCTGCCTCACACCGACTTTGCCGACCACCGCGCGTTGCGTCTCAACACGCGCGACTGGTACGAGGTTTACAAAGACACTTTCGACTATCTCTACGCGAGCGAACCGACGTCCTACCTGAACATCACGGTGCATTGCCATTTCGGCGGGCGGCCGTTGATGGCAGCACAGGTCGACGCCATTCTCAAATATATCAAGCGTTTCCCCGACGTCTGGATTGTGCGGCACGATGAGCTGGCACAATGGGTCATGGACAACGACATTGACGAATGGACGAACCAAAAGCGGTTTTTTGGATAGAGCCGCTTTGGGATTTTAGGCGCCTGGCACGATCATCAACGTCGTGACGGGCTGATCATCCAAATGCCGCCGAGAATCGCGAACGCGATCGCTGCCGTACCAAGAGCCGCCCAAGTTTCCGCGGCCGCCAATGCCGATGTCGCCGCCCACGCGATCGACGAGAACGCTTCGGCAAAAGTAGCGAGGCGCGATGACGTCTGTCGCCGTCGAAATTGGCTGCGGCGTGCCTGGACCCTGAAACATAGCTGGATGATTGTCGCCGCTGCCGCTGCCGAAAGAATTCCGAATCCGCAGACGAGCGCAGCAAACACGGAATCGAAAGCAAGCACAGCTATAATTGGCGCGAAAATCAGCGCCACCGCCCCAATGACGGCCTCGATCTTGGCCCAAAGAACGCGATGAGCGGAGATCGGCGCGGTGGCTACGAGATCCGGCGCATCTTCACCCGAGATCGACAACCACGCCAGCCCACCGGCGAGTTGTCCGGCCGCCATGACCAACACCGGAATCAATACGATGAACGAGTCGTTGTTGTCGCCAAACGTAACCCATAAAAGAAGTGCGGGCGGCAGCAAATAAAGGATTTGCATGAGCGTCTGCGAGACCAGCCACGCGTCGCGCCGCAACAGTGTCCATTCTTTTTGGCGAAGCGCGCGGCTCGCGGAACGCCGGCGAAAACGAAGCGACCAACGGCGCTGGCGAACGGTCGCGGCCGAGACACCCGCGGCCGCCACGGCATGCTCGCCGAAGCGGCGTGAGTACAGCGCGATCGATAAAGCGAGAAGCCCAAAGCCGAAGACCACCACGGCGGCGAGTGCTCCGACATCGCCAAGCATCGCACGTGCCGGCCACCAGAACGCGCTGCTGATATCAGGTGCGTGCCTCAGCATCCATTCGGATTGCAACGCCGTGTAGCGCGACAGACTGCCCGCGGAAAAAATCGCCGCAATCTGCAGCCCGATAACGAAGGCTGCGCCGATCACGGCCGCCACAATTTGCGCGATCAATCGCGTGCGCTTGGCGCCCACAATTCTGAACAAGGCAGTCGTCAGTGCGAGCGCTGCTGCTGTCGCAACAACGCCCATCGCGGCAACAACGCCATAGGCACCGAGCCAACGCATACCGCCCAACACCGCCAGAACATTGATGAATGGTGCGGCCAGCAGCACCGCGACGGCGACAGCCGCGGCGGCGATGCGACCCATGCGCACCGCGAACACTTTGCGCGCGGAGGCCGGCGACGTGAGGATGAGATCGAGATCAGAACGCGAATAAAACGCGCGCGTCACCGATTCCATCGCTTGCGACAATAACAACGCCCACGACAGAACCAGCGTACCCATGATTCCCACCAGCGCCGCGGTGTCGGACGCGAGGTTTGCGTTCGCATAACTTGCCACGGTCCAGTAGGCGAATAAGTGCATGAAGGCGGCAAAGAGAACGAGCGCAATCACGGCATTGCGCGCGCGGGTGCGGCCGCCGGCGGTCATCAACGAAACCCAATCGCGCCAGCCGAGGCGAAATTCGTGGCTCGTCAGCCAGATCAGCGAGGCGGGTTCGCTCACGCGGCGGCCACCTGTTCGGCTACCAGGGTGAGGAATGTGTCTTCGAGACTGGTCGCGGTTTCCCCGGTCTGGCGGCGTAGCTCTTCCAGTGTGCCTTCAGCAATTAGCCGTCCACCGGCAATGATGCCGATGCGATCGGCCATGCGCTCGGCCACCTCAAGAATATGCGTCGTCATGATGACTGTACCGCCAGCGCGCACACGCTCGCGCAACACGTTCTTCACCTGGCGCGCAGTCCCTGCATCCAGGCCGGTGAGCGGTTCGTCGAGGATAATAAGTTTGGGGTCGTGGACCAGCGCGCCCGCAAGCGCCACCTTTTGCCGCATGCCCTTGGAAAATCCCTCACAGCGCTCATGGGCGTGCGGTTCAAGCCCGAGCCAGCCGATGAGTTCGCGCGCACGCGCTTCTGCCGTACCCGGCTCGATGCGCCAGAGGCCGGCGACAAATTCGAGATATTCGTAAGGCGTGAGCTTGTCATAAATCATCGGCTCGTCTGAAAGCCATGCCGTAATTTGCTTGGCTGCAACCGAGTCAGAGAGCGCGTCGATCCCTTCGATGCAGATCGAGCCTGCATCCGGACGAAGCAATCCAACCACCATGCGCAAAGTGGTGGTTTTACCCGCGCCGTTCGGCCCGACAAGGGCATAGAACTCACCGCCATAAACGGTGAGGTCGAGCGCATCGACCGCCAGACGGTCAAAGCGTTTGCTGACGCCGCGAAGCGCAAGCGCAATTGGAAAACTCTGCTGGTTCATTCGGACCCGCCACCACTGGGGAAAAGCTCGGCCCGTTCTTTACGTCAAACTCGTTTCAGCGGCGTAAATCTTCGAATTGCGACGAATGCGTTAAGGTTTCGGTGAGCCTAAAAGGCTCGCACGCATTATGCCTTCGGCACCATTTTGAACATCGCATCGCCATAGGTTTTGCGCGCGTCCGCAAGAAGCGGCTGCACCGCGGCGACGAATGCATCGTGTTCTTTCGGCGTCAGTGCATTGATCTCGCACTTTTCTGCTTCGATTGCCTTGTACGATTCGTCGTGCTCCTCAAGCGCGAGCTTACGCTGATAAGCCACGGCTTCGGTCACTGCCGCCTGCATTGCACGCTTGAGATCGTCAGGCCAGTTCTCGAACGACGTGCGATGAAGAAAGATCGGGCGCGAAATGTAAAAGTGGTAGCTCAGCGTATGGAACTTGTGGAATTTGTGCACGCCGTAAGTGACAGTATTGGCGAGCGGATTTCTTGCGCATCGAGTGTGCCAGCTTTGATCATGGCGATGGCTTCGGTGAGATCCATGCGCATCGCGACTGCGCCGAGCAATTCGAAGGTGCGTCTATGGATTTCGCTCGGCAAGACGCGAATTTTCATTCCTTTCATGTCGCAGGGGAGGTGAATGGGCCGAAGCCGATTTGAAATGTGGCGAAAGCCATTCTCGAACCAGCCGAGGATTCGATAGTTGATGCGCTCCTCGGTTTTTCGCACGAGAAATTCGCCAAGGGCACCGTCCATCGCGCCGCGGGCCTGCGTGTTGCTGCTGAACAAAAAAGGCAGGTCGACAAATCCCAATTCCGGCACACGATCGGTCAGATAGCTCGACGACTGGTAGCCGAGCGTTATCTCGCCGTTTTCGACCATTGTGAGAATGTCTTCGGCCTTATGGCCGTGATCCATGATGTTGTAGACATACTCGATAGCGACATCGTTTCCGAATTGCGTTTCGAGCTTATCGCCGATGAGCTTCAGCGATTTACTGAATCCGGTGCTTGGAGGGCCATACCCGCCCATGCGGATTTTGATTGGTTTCTTCATATTCTCTCGCTCGTTGTGCCACCTTCTATACTGACGCGGCGCGATCTGGCCAAGCGCGAGCGATATGATAGAGTCCGCCGGCATTCACGGAGGACAGCGCCGATGAACAAGCTTGCCAGCGTTCCCAAAAGTTCACGGGGTGAAATTTCGCCAGCAGAATGGCAGGCACGCGTCGATCTCGCGGCCGTCTACCGCCTGACCGCGCACTATGGCTGGGATGACGTCATCTACAATCATTCCTCCATGCGGGTGCCGGGCGAGCCCCGCATGTTCCTGATGAAGAAGCACGACCTGCTTTACACCGAGGTGACCGCCTCCAATCTCGCAAAGGTTTCAATGGACGCGGACCTCGACGAGAAGTCCGGTGTCAACCGTCCGGGCTTCACCCTACACGGCGGAGTATTGAGCGCGCGCGAAGACGTAAATTGCGCCGTGCATGTGCATACCAATAACGGCATGGCAATCGGCGCCCTCAAGCACGGCCTGAGGATGGTGTCGCAGCAGGCGATCCGCTTCTACCAACGCATCGGCTATCACGCCTATGAAGGCATCACCGAAGACTTTGCCGAGCGTGAACGCATCAATGCCGATCTCGGCAAGAACCGCGCGATGATCATAAATCATCATGGGCTGCTCACCGTCGGTAAATCCGCGCGCGAGGCATTCGTATTGATGAAGGCCCTGCTCGACGCATGCGACATCCAGATGAAACTGGAAGCGACCGGCGGCGACATTGTCGAGGTCTCGCCGGCAATCTGCGCCAAGACTGCGGAGCAATACGAGCATCACGATGCCGGCCGCGGCAGCCACGATTGGGCGGCCTATTTGCGCATCCTCGACCAGTTCGACACGAGTTACCGGAACTGAGCCAGCATCGTGGCGTTTAGCAATCGTACGCAGGAGCGCCTGGCCCGAGGCGAGGTCGCGCTTTGCATGGCAACGCGACTGGCGCGCACCGCCGATATCGCCATGATCGCGGATTCATGCGGGTTCGATGCGTTTTTCATCGACATGGAGCACTGCACGATCTCGCTCGACGCGGCAGCGCAAATTTGCGTTGCGGCGCTGCCGCTTGGCGTGACGCCGCTGGTTCGAATTGCCGGCCATCATTTTGAAGATGCGACGCGTCTTCTCGACATGGGTGCGCTTGGCATTATTTGTCCAAACGTGAGCACGCGTGCCGAAGCCGAAGCTTTCGTTTGCGCTTGCCGTTTTCCACCGCTGGGCGAGCGTTCCGTCGCCGGCGCCGGTCCGCTGCAGGGTTATCGCGCCACCCCGCTTGGTGAGGTCAACAAACAAGGCAACGCTGCGACGGTGCTCATCCCCATGCTGGAGACGCCGGAAGGAATCGCCAACGCCGACGCGATCGCCGCCGTGCCCGGCATTGACGTGCTGCTGATCGGATCCAACGATCTATGCACCGCGATGGGTATTCCCGGCGAGCTCAAGCACCCGAAGCTGAGAGCGGCTTATGAGGCGACCGCAAAAGCTTGCAAGAGGCACGGCAAGCATCTCGGAGTTGGCGGCATCCGCGCCGATGTCGAACACGTTGCGGAGCTGGTGAAACTTGGCGCGCGCTTCGTGATCGCCGCGTCCGACGTGCAATATCTGATGAAATCGGCGCGCGACGAAGTTGCCGCTTTGCGTAAGGCGACCGCTTAGGGCCGCGGGTCCGCGCAAACGCCCGGTTATTTGATCATCCCAACGACCCGCGGCAACCATAGGGTCAACTCCGGGATCATCGTAATCGCAATCAACGACATCAACAGGGGTATAAGCCAGGGCAGAATCGCGACGGTTGTCCGTTCGATCGACAATTTGGCGATTCTGGACAACACGAATAGCACCATGCCCAGCGGAGGGTGCAACAACCCGATCATGAGGTTGAGCGTCATCATGACGCCAAAGTGCACCGGGTCGATACCGACTTTCACGATCACCGGCATCAAAACCGGCACCAGAATACTGATGGATGCAATCGGCTCGAGAAAACAACCGACCACCAGCAGCAAGACGTTGGTGAGCAACAATATAATATAGCGATTGTTAGTCAGGGCGAGGAGTGCCTCGGTGGTGTATCCGGTGATGCGAGTCGTCGTCAGCACCCAGCCAAACAGCGACGCAGCGCCGACGATCAGCAGCACCCCGGCAGTCGTCTCAATCGTTTCCATCGAGACCTTGTAAAACTGCTTCGGCGTCAGTGTGCGATAGAGAAAGATTCCGAGCACAATCGCCCAGGCACAAGCCGCAATAGCTGCCTCAGTTGGCGTGAACCATCCGAAGGTCATGCCGCCAACAATAATTGCGGGCGTCAGCAGCGCCGGAAATGCCGCAATGAAAGTGACGCCAAGCGTACGCCATGCAAATGCCTGGTCGCGGCCCATTCCGTAGCGCCGGGCGCAATAATAGACATAGCCCATCATAAAGACCGTCATTACCAATCCGGGTATGACGCCGCCGAGAAACAATGCGCCGATCGAGACATTGCCCATCATTCCATAAATTACGAACGGCAACGAAGGCGGAATGATCGGCCCAAGTGTTGACGACGCCGCTGTAACACCGACCGAGAATTCGGTGTCGTAGCCGTGATCCTGCATCGCTTTGATTTCGATCGTGCCGAGACCTGCCGCGTCGGCGATCGCGGTCCCAGACATGCCGGCGAAAATGACCGATCCGATGATGTTGACGTGCGCCAGCCCGCCGCGCGTCCAGCCTGCGAGGGCCACCGCAAAATCATAGATACGGTTGGTGATGCCGGCCGAATTCATCAAATTTCCGGCGAGAATGAAGAACGGCACCGCCAACAGGGGAAATGAATCGATACCTCCCGCCATCCGATGCAAAATGACAAAGTCCGGCAGCCCCGCGACGAAATGCGTGTAAATGAAGGACGAACCAGCAAGCGCGATAAACACCGGCACGCCTGCGAGCAGGACCGCGATGAACAGAAACGCCATGACAATCATCGGGCTACCCTGCTCTCTTAGTCGGCTGCGACCTGATGCGTTACATCGTCAGGGCGACTCCACCCCATTCGGGCGTTGCGCCAGACATTCATCGCCTGGCGAATGAGCATCAGGAAACACCCGAAGGCGACGCCCGCGTACACATAGCTCATTGGCAAGTCGAACACCGTCATGCGCTGTTGGTGCATGCGCACGGTGATCGTCAAAGAAATGAACGCGAGCAGGCCGAGAAAGGCTAGTTTGACGAAGTCAACGAAAGCCAGCAGCGTCGCGCGTACCGGCCCCGGCTTCATCACGTTCGAGAGCAATTCGACGGCGATATGAGTATTGCGGCGCGTCACCATCGCGCCGCCGATGAACACGACCCACATCAAACCGTAGCGGGCGATCTCTTCGGTCCAGGCCAGGCTGTCGTTAAGCACGTAGCGCGTGAAAAACTGCAAGAAGACGATGAAGGCCAGCGACCAAAAGATGACAAATGCAAGCCAATCCTCCGGGTAGTGCTCGATGACCACCTCGGCGTCCTCGGCTTGAATGAGGCGCTTCTCGTCCTTGAGCGTCTTTTTCTTAGCCATCACCCCCCGCATCGCAGACCGCGACCAGCACGCCGCGCCACAGCCCGGCGTGATGAGATTTTTGCTGGTGCGTTACTTCAGCGCCTGCAGCTCATCGTACTGGGCCTGCGACCAGCCGGCACCCGCGCTGGCATCGTTGTGCAGCGGCACAGCCGCTTTGCGGAAGGCCTCGCGGTCGACTTCAACCACGGTCTTGCCGAGCTTGCGGAATTCGTCGGCCAGCTTGAGTTCAGAGGCGCGGATTTGCTCGGTCGACCGCGCGTTGGCCTCCTTGAGCACCTCCTCAAATACTTTCTTGTCGGCGTCGGAGAGATTTGACCAGACGTGGTTGCCGACAATAGTGACCAGCGATTCCGTGATGTGCCCGGTCAACATGATGTGCGACTGAACCTCGTAGAATTTTTTCGCCATGATGGTCGGCAGCGGATTTTCCTGGCCGTCGACTGTGCCTTGCTGGAGCGCGAGATAAACTTCGGCAAAGGCAATCGGCGTCGCGTTGGCGCCGACCGATTTCGTGAACATCAAAAACAACGGCGCCGGCGGCACCCGCAGCTTCATGCCCTTCATGTCCTCGGGCTTCTTGATTTCTTTGTTGGCGGTCACATGGCGCTGGCCGTAATACACGATCGCGACGATCTTGTGCCCGGTCTTGTCCTCGTAACCTTTGGCAAGATCGCGGAACAATTTGCTATCGCGATAGGCCTTCCAGTGATCGAAATCGCGCAGAATGAAAGGCGCGCCGGTAATCGATAGCGGTTTGTAAATCGAGCCCGCAAACGACGCACCCGTATAGATGAGATCGACGGTGCCGAGCCCGAGACCCTCGTTGATCTGGTTTTCGTTGCCGAGCTGCGAAGCCGGAAACACGCCTATCTCGTAACGGCCGTCGGTGCGTTTCTTGATCTCTTGGGCCGCCCACAGCGCCTGCTGGTGGTAAGGCTCCGCGACTTCGTAGACGTGAGCCCATTTGAGTTTGGTCTGGGCGCCCGCAGGGACGGCCATAACGAGGATCGTCACAACAAGCGCGAAACCGTGCGCCAAATGGCGCGACCAATTCGGCATACTTTCCTCCCGTGAGGCGGTTATTTTAAAGGATCGCCTGTTGAACGGGATGTTACTATGCGGGCAGGTTCGCGCAACCGCGCTCGATGCCTAAACTAGCCGTCTGCGGCACCTCAGGCCGTGCCTAACCCCACTTCCAGAAGTCGCGGCCTTCTTCGCGCATGAAACGCGCCAGCACCATCATGTGCACTTCGGATGCGCCATCAACCAGGCGGGCCGAGCGTGCAGAGCGATAGATCCATTGTGCGATTGAATCCTGCGAATAACCGCGCGCGCCCTGCAACTGAATCGCCACGTCGGCAGCTTTATGCAGCGTGTCGGCGACCTGCACCTTCGCCATCGATACTTCCTTGCGTGCGCGCGAGCCCTGATCGAGCTTCCATGCGGCGTGCATCGTGAGCAGCCGGCCGATCTGAATTTGCTGCGCAACTTCGCCGAGCTTGATCTGCACACTTTCGCGGTCGCCGAGCTTAATGCCGAAGCCTTCTCGCTCGGCAACATAAGCCTGCGCGATTTCCACGCAACGTTTCGACTGCCCGAGCCAACGCATGCAATGCGTCAAGCGGGCCGGACCCAAGCGAGTTTGGGTAATCTTGAGGCCGTCACCCTCTTTCAGCAGCACATTTTCGGCGGGGATTTCCAGGCCATCGAATTCCAGTTCGCAGTGGCCGCCATGCTCGTGCGGCCCCATGATCGGAATGCGGCGAAGAATGCGCCAGCCTGGCTGGTCCTTGTGAAAAAGGAACGCGGTCAACCCGCGCCGTTTGTCGTCGCTGGTGCGGGCAATCAGGATGAAATGTGCAGCGCCCTCGGCACCAGTCGCAAACCATTTATGCCCCTTGATAATGTAACGATCGCCTTTTTTCTCGGCGCGCGTTCGGATCATCGACGGGTCGGAGCCGCCGCCTGGCGCCGGCTCGGTCATGGTAAAGCTCGAACGAACCTTGCCCTCCACGATGGGCTTGAGCCATTTGTCCTTTTGCTCGCGCGTGCCGACCAGCCTGAGCAGGTTCATGTTGCCGTCGTCGGGCGCCATGCAGTTGAGCGACAACGGCCCGAAGATGGAACGTGCGGCTTCTTCATAGATCGCCGCCCAAGCGACGATCGGCAGCTCCATCCCGCCGAATTCCTTCGGTGATTGCGGCGCCCACAGCCCAGCTTTCTTTGCCTTCTCGCGCACTTTGGCGAGCCGTGCTTCCGGAATATTTTCGTGCTCGGAGAAATTTTCCGGATCGGCCTCCAGTGGCAATACATGCTCCTCGACGAAGGCACGCACGCGAAGACGCAAGTCCTCGATCTCGGGCGAAAGCGTGAAGTCCATGTGGCGTTCCCTACCCTTTGATCTGAACCACCTGGCCGCCGTCCACGACAACGGTAGCGCCGGTGATGTAGCTGCCGGCGTCGGACACCAGTAACAGCAGCGCGCCATCGAGATCGCCCGGATTGCCGAATCGGCCCATTGGAATCTCGCGCTTGATCGCGGTACCGGCTTCGCTGGAAAGATAGTCGTCGTTCATTTCGGTCACGAACCACCCGGGTGCGATCGCGTTGACGCGGATGCCCTTGAACGCGAGCTCAACCGCCAGGGCCTTCGTGACCTGCACGACGCCGGCCTTTGCCGCAGCGTAGGCAACGGCGCCCTTGGATACCGCAAGTCCCAGCACAGACGCGATATTGACGATCGCACCCTGCTTTTTCGCCGCCAGCATGCGGCGTGCGCCTTCCTGCGCCCAGAAGAAAACCGCGTCGAGATTCGTCGAAAGGACTTTTCGCCATTCCTCGGCGGACATTTCGACGGCGCGGCCGCCATGCGCAATGCCGGCATTATTGACGAGGATCGTGACTGTGCCGAAGGCTTTCTCGGCGGCGTCAAAGGCACGCGCCATGGCGGCACGGTCGGTCACATCCGCTTCGATGGCAATTGCCTTGCCGCCCTTGCCTTCGATGTCGTCTTTGAGCGCCTTAAGCCGCTCGGCCCGTCGCGCCACCAGCGCGACGGCGGCGCCATTGTCCGCCAATGCCTTGGCAAACTGTGTGCCCAGACCGCTTGAGGCGCCGGTCACCAGCGCCACACGGCCTTTCAGACTGAACATCTCCGCGGCTTTCATGCCGAGCCGTTATACACGGGCCACGCAACGATATGGAATAGACGACGAAAAACCCGTACCTATCTCCCGTGAAACAGGACGGGCGGGTGGCGTGGAGCGGATTTGGCGCGCGGCGATCAATAGCTGGAACGGGCTGGTTGCGGTTACGCGGTCGGAAGCCGCATTCCGCCAGGAGCTGGCTCTGCTGGTGGTGGGCGTTCCCCTCGCCTTTTTTCTGACTGCCGATGTTGGCAAACGCTTTGCGCTGGTCGGCGTAATCGTATTCACCCTCATCGTCGAGTTGCTTAATACCGCAATTGAGAAACTGAGTGATCGCATCACCCGCGATCACGATCCAGCCATCAAGCGTATCAAGGACATGGGGTCGGCCGCGGTCGGGCTGTCGCTGCTGGCGACAGGCGCCGTTTGGATCTGGATTACGGTTGAGCGGTTTTGGCCCTAGTGGCCGTAAAGCGCGTTCGGCACCGCGGTCGCAAGCGCTGGCACGAACCAAAGCATTACAAGTGCGAAGAGCTGGATCAGCACAAACGGAATGATCCCGACGTAGATATGGCGTGTCGTGATCTCCGGCGGTGCCACGCCGCGCAAGAAAAATAGCGTCGGCCCAAGTGGCGGATGCATGTACGACGTCTGCAAGTTCACCGCCATCATAATGCCGAGCCAGACCGGGTCGACGCCGGGCATCATCAACAACGTGGGCGTGACAATGGGCACGACCACGAAGATAATTTCAAAGGCATCCATCACGAACCCGAGCAAGAACATCGCCAACATGACTGCGAGTACTGCGCCGGTCGCGCCGCCGGGCAGGTTCGACAATGCGCGGTGCACCATCTCGTCCCCACCGAGCGCGCGAAAGACCAGGCTGAACATGGTGGCGCCGATCAGGATCAGGAAAATCATGCTGACGATCTGCGCAGTCTTTTCGCAGACCGGCTTTAACAATGCGGCGAGCGGCGCTTTGCGCGCGGCCAGAAGAATGGCGCCGACTGCGCCAATCGACGCCGCTTCTGTCGGCGTGGCGATGCCCCCCAAAATCGATCCGAGCACAGCGGCAATCAGCACAAGCGGCGCGACGAGAACCTCGGCGAGCCGGCGAACGAGCGCAAACCCATGCGGCGCTTTCGAATCCGCTGGCAGCGCCGGCGACGCCTTTGGCCACACCATCGCGACCAAAACCAGAAACAACAGATAAAGCCCGACCAGTGCGAAGCCCGGCAGCAGCGCACCGGCGAAAAGATCGCTCACCGTAAGCGAGCGCGGCGAGAAAATACCTTTCGACAATTGCGCGGCCTGATACGCATTGCCAAGCTGGTCGCCGAGCAACACCAGCACGGTCGCCGGCGGAAATATCTGTGCGAGCGTCGCGGTTGCCGCGACCGTGCCGGCGGCAAGGCGCGGGTCGTAGCCAAACCGCAACATTGCCGGCAGCATGATAAGGCCCATCGTCACAGTCGTCGCGCCGACCACACCTTTGGCAGCGGCGAGCAGTGTGCCGACGATCACTACTGAAATGCCCAGCCCACCGCGCAACGTGCCGAACAATCGGCCCATCGTTTCGAGCAAATCCTCGGCAATGCGCGAGCGTTCAAGCATCACGCCCATGAAGATGAATAACGGGATTGCTAACAAAACCTCATTGGTCATGACGCCAAAAATGCGCTGCGGCAGCGCACCAAGAATGGCGAAATTCATAATGCCAAGCGCATCGCCGACAATCGCAAATATCAACGACACGCCGGCGAGCGTGAGCGCCACCGGATAGCCGGCCATCAACGCGACGACCACGGCGGCAACCATCAGAATAGCGAGCGCCTCGGCGAGCGGCATTAGCGCGCCCTCGAAAGCGCGACCGCAGCCCGAATGGCCTGGGCAACGCCTTGCAGCGCCATCAGCACAGCGAAGAGCGGGATAAGCGTCTTGAGCGCAAAAACGATCGGCAAGCCGCTTGTTTCCTGGGAGTGCTCCAGAATCGCCCACGAACGCCCAGCGTAAGGCACCGACAGCCAGATCAGCACGAGCATGAAGATCAGCAGGAACAGCACTGCGCCGATGAGATCGATGAGCGCCTTGGTTCGCGCGGACGCGTCCGCATAAAACACGTCCACTCTTACGTGGCCACCAACCTGCAACGTCCAGGCCGCCGCCAGCATAAACATCGCCGCATGCGCGTAAATGACGGCCTCGGTGAGCCAGAGGGAACCGAGTCCGAACACATAGCGCGCGACAACAAGCGCAAATTGCAGCACAACAACGACGAGCACGAGCCAAGCCGCGGCGCGCCCGATTACCGCTGTCAGGCGGTCGATGCGGTCGGCGATAGTGGTCATATGCGCAAAACTCATGGCGCCGATGATGGCACAAAGACCAGCCTTTTGCTTATAGTAGGCTCATGTCCGGGCATGACCACGACCATCATCATCACGATCACGACCATTCCGAGCTTTCGGAGACCGAGCTGCGCGTGCGCGCGCTGGAAACAGTGCTGACCGAAAAAGGCTATGTCGACCCTGCCGCGCTCGATCTGCTGATCGAGACCTATGAGAAAAAGGTTGGCCCGCGTAACGGCGCGCGCGTCGTTGCCAAGGCCTGGGCCGACCCCGCCTACCGCGAACGCCTTTTCACGAATGCATCTCCCGCCATAGGCGAGCTCGGCTATGCCGGCCGCCAGGGCGAGCACATCGTTGCGCTGGAGAACACGGCGAAGCTTCACAACATGGTCGTGTGCACGCTGTGCTCTTGTTATCCGTGGCCGGTGCTGGGCCTGCCGCCGGTCTGGTACAAATCGGCGCCCTATCGCTCGCGCGCCGTCGCAGACCCGCGCGGAGTTCTGTCCGATTTCGGTGTAACGCTGCCAAAAGACACCGAAATCCGTATCTGGGATTTCGACCGCCGAGATTCGATATCTCGTGGTGCCGATGCGCCCCGCCGGCACCGAAGGCTGGAGCGAAGAGAAACTCGCCGAACTGGTGACGCGCGATTCGATGATTGGCACAGGCCTGCCGAAATCGCCGAAGGATTTAAAATGAACGGCGGCCAGGACCTCGGTGGCACGCACGGCCACGGCCCCGTCAAGCCGGAGATGAACGAGCCGGTGTTCCATGATGAGTGGGAAAGACGCGCCTTCGCACTGACGCTCGCGATGGGAATGCCCGGCGAGCTGGAACATCGATATGGGTCGCTCTGCGCGCGAGAACCGTCCACCAGGACAATACCTATCGATGAGCTACTACCAAATCTGGTTCGCAGCGCTCGAGACAGATGACAAAGGAACGAGGGCTGGTGACGGACGACGAAATCGCTGCCGGTCACAGCTTGCGTCCGCCGAAGCCCGTCAAGCGAGTACTTTCACCCGGCGACGTCGCAAAAACACTGCACCGCGGCGGCCCGACCGAGCGCGAAACGAACACGGCGGCAGTGTTCAAGTCCGGCGACCGCGTGCGGGCGAAAAATATCAATCCACTCACCCACACACGGCTGCCGCGCTATGTGCGTGGTCATGTCGGCATCATCGAGCGCGTGATTGGATTTCATGTTTTCCCTGACAGCAACGCGACCGGCGCCGGCGAAAATCCGCAGTGGCTCTACACCGTGCGGTTCGATGGCCGCGAGCTTTGGGGCACGGATGGTGATGCGACCACGAAAGTTTCGGTCGACGCCTGGGAGCCCTATCTGGAGCCAGCCTGACATGGGATTGGACCCCCAAGCCGCAATGCGCGCTGCCATCGCGGTCCCGGGCGTGCCGCGGGATGCCGACGGCCCTGTATTTCGCGAACCGTGGGAAGCTCAAGCTTTCGCGATGACGCTGGCGCTGCACGAACGCGGCGTCTTCACCTGGAACGAATGGGCAGCAGCGCTTGCAGCCGAAATCAAGCGTGCGCAAGCGACGGGCGACCCCGATACCGGCGAGACCTATTATTCGCACTGGCTCAATACGCTTGAGAAGTTAGTTGCGGAAAAAGATGTCACGACGCCTGACACACTGCACCGCTATCGCGATGCATGGGATCGCGCGTGTGATCGCACACCCCACGGCCATCCGATCGAATTACGGAAAGAGGATTTCGCGTAACGGCCGGGCCTAAACGCCCATCAGCCGCTCGCTCACGATGTATCCGGTGAGCAGTGCCGCACCGAACAACACGATCACGAGCGCCGCCGCGGTTTCCAATCCGCGAATGAAAAGCATACCCGTCCCGGGCTTCGATTTCGCAAGCCGGCCGGCAAGCCCGCGCGCGCCGACGGCCAGCGTGGCGATCAGCGCAACCGTTATGGCCGTGCCAAGCCCCATCAGGAACGTCGAGGCCACGCCGATCCAGAACAGCCCCTGCGCCAGGGCGAACACCAAGACGATGATTGCGCCCGAGCACGGCCGCAATCCAACGGCGACGATCGCCGACAGTCCTCGCCTGAACCAATGCTTTCCGGTCAGTTCTTGCGGCTCAGGTGCGTGCGCGTGGCCCCAGGCAGACGCTTCATCCTCGTGGTCGTGGTCGTGATCATGATGATGGTCATGGGCATGCGCGCGGTCGTGTTCATGATGAGATGGTGATGACCATGACCGTGGTCATGATGACTATGGGCGTGATCAACACCTTTTTCGGCACGCAGGAGGCGTAAAAAAGCGCGGCCCTTCACCCAAAGCAGACGGAGGCCGATCAACATGATCAATGCATAGCTGACGATCTCGATAACGCGGACGGTGTTGCCCATCGCTTTTGCCGTAGCACCAAGCATTGCGGCAGCAATCCCGACGACAGCGATGGCGGTGAACGCCTGAAGAATTGCCGAAGCGAATGACAGCACGATGCCCCGCCGCCAGGTCTCGTCATTCGCAACCAAATACGACGAGATCACTGCCTTCCCGTGACCGGGGCCGGCGGCATGGAAAATTCCGTAAAGGAACGAAATGCCGAGCAGCGTATACGCGGCGCTGCCGTCGGCTTTCGACGCGCGGATGAGGCCGGACAGCATGCGATAGAATTCGGCCTGCTTGTGAAGGATCCAGCCGGTAAAGCCCCCGATCTCGGGGGCTGCTGAATCGCGTGCAACTCCGAATGACTGCGCCAGAACAGGGTCGACGACGGCGAGTACGAAAAGCAAGCAAAGGACGACCAGCGCGCATTGCGCCACAGCCGAGCAACGGCGGGACGAACTCATTGCAGGAACCCTTGTGCACGCGCGCCGCCCCGCGCAGCGATATTATGCAATCGTCTCAAGGACAATGGACCAGAAGTTTGTTCGCGAATTGCGCACCCCAGGCCATCGTGGTGTTCGGTTGGTCGGCTGGGATCTCGCTCAGTTTCTTGCCTTCCGCAAAGGTCATTTCACGCGGCACGGCATCACGTCGAGCTTGCATTTCGGTGCGCCGACAAGCTGCGCCGGCTTGTCCTTGGCGAACGAAAAATCCACGAAGATTGTCGGATCGAAGATTTCGATCTTCAGTTCTTTTGCCTTTATCGGTTTTTTGAAAGGCAATGTGAAGTGCAGCGTAAGGACTGAGTCCGTGTAATCGAGCCAGTAGTCCGCCGTGGGGTCGGTCAGTTCGGCTTTTGTGCCGTCGGCTGTCGCATATGTGAAGTACTCGTATTCCTTGAGTGACTCGACATTGACCTTGGCCAGCGGCGCCAATTCCTCGCGGGTGAATTTACCCTTCTCTTTGCTCTCCAGGCCTTGTGTCGCAAACGTGGAAAACATGTCGTCGAACGACCACGCGTGGCGAATGCCGGTGATGCTGCCGTCGGGCGCGTAGACGAGCTCGCTGTGCATCGTGACCCAGACATGCGGGTGCGCTTGCGCGGGCGCGGCAACGAGGAGAGCAAAGAGAGAGAGGGGTGAGAGAGATGAGAAGAATGCGAAGCATCCCGCACCTTACCATGGACTGCGGCGTAAAGGTGGCGTGTAACTGTGTTGCATGTAGCTTTTGCATAAACGAGCAATCTATACGCCGTCTGCGCCGCCATCCGCACGCGGATCGTGCCCACCCTCCAGCGTGCCATCGTTGTGCAACACCACCGCGCCGGAATGGCCCATCGTGTCGGAATACGTTTCATCGAGGACCGCAACATCATGACCGGCCGACATAAGACGGTCGATCAGACTGCCATCGAAGCGCGACTCCATCCGCAAGTTCGTATGGGTCGAACCCCAGGTGCGGCCGAGCAGCCAACGCGGCGCATCGAGCGCTTTATCGAGCGGCTGCCCGAATGTGACGTAGCGAGTAAAAAAGGCTGCCTGGCTTTGCGGCTGGCCGTCGCCGCCCATGGTGCCGTACGCGAGAATGCGTCCATCCCTGAGCACGGCAAGCGCCGGATTGAGCGTGTGAAACGGCCGCCGGCCGGGAGCGAGTGAATTGAGCGCCTTCGGATCAAGCGAGAAGCTCGCGCCACGGTTCTGCATGATGATGCCCGTTGCTGGCAGCACGCAGCCGGAGCCGAACTCCCAATAGAGCGATTGGATATAGGAAACGACGAGTCCCCTTGCGTCAGCCGCACCCATCCAGATGGTGTCGCCTTCGCCATAAGGTGCCGGCCACCGTGCAGCCTTGCGCGCATCGATCTTCCCCGCCTCCGCGGCGAGAAATTCTGGCGAAAGATATCGATTGAGATCGCCAGCGATCTTCGCGGGATCGGTGATAACACGGTCGCGCGACCCGGAACGCGCGCTTTGTTGCCTCGACAAGCGCGTGGACATGCTCAAAGCTCTCCGCCTCCGCAACGCGCAGGCGCTCGAACAGAGCCAGAATCATCAGCGACGCCAGGCCTTGTGTCGGCGGCGGCGAATTGTAGAGCGTGCCAGTGCCGGTGCGCACGCTCAGCGGCTCATCGACAGTGGCCCGGTAGTTCTCAAGATCGGCGCGCGTTACCGGGCTGCCGATCCGTTCGAGATCGCCGGCAATCTCGCGACCTACGTCGCCGCGATAGAAATCATCGAGCCCGGCCTGCGAAATATGCTCAAGCATCGAAGCAAATTCGGCTTGCTTGAGACGCGCGCCAACGTCCGGCACCTTGCCATCAATCAGGAAGGCTTTTTTGAATCCGACTGCCTCGCCCATCTCCGGCAATTTTTCGGCCGTCAGTCGCGCCTGGCTGCGCGTAACCATGTAGCCTTCGCGCGCGTGCTTGATAGCTGGCCCCAGCATGATATCGAGCGGCAGCTTCCCGCCATGCGCCTTGGCCGCCTCGCGGGCAAGCAGCCACGCAGCCACGGCCCCCGGCACGGTCAAGGCAGCGAGAGGCCCGCGGGCCGGGATCTCGTCGTGGCCAGCATCGCGATAAAATTGCGCAGTCGCCTCGGCGCCGGCGCTTCCTGCGCCCATCAGTGCACGCACGCGGCCGGACGGCTCGCGGATCAGCCAGAAGCCATCGCCGCCAAGATGGTTCATGTGCGGATAGACGGAGGCGATGCTGGCTGCCATGGCGAGCATCGCTTCGATGGCATTACCTCCCTCGGCAAGAACCGCGCGGCCATCTTCGACGGCAGCGCTATGCGGCGCGGCCACAACACCGCGGCGATGTCCGGCACTATGAAGGTTCATTCGCTACCCCCGGGCACTCATTCGCCCGTGGTCCCAACGTTCACGAGCCCGCGCTTCTCTAATAGGGCGTCGACCTTGGGCAGCCGGCCGCGAAACGCCTCATAGGCCTTCGCTGGATCACGCAGATTTCCGGCCCCGTAAACATATTCGCGCAGCCGCTGCGCGGTCGCCGGATCGAAGGCGTCGCCAGTTTCCTTGAAAGCCGCGAATGCGTCGGCGTCGAGTACCTCCGACCACATGTAAGAGTAATAGCCAGCCGCATAGCCGCCGCCAGAGAAGAGATGTTGGAAATGCGGAAGGCGGTGCCGCATCACGATCTCCCCCGGCATGGCGATGCGTTCGAGATCCTTGCGCTCAAACTCCGAGACATCGAGCCCGACCGGATTTGGCAGTGAATGCAAGTCGAGGTCGACGAGCGCGCAAGCGGTATATTCCACCGTTGCGAAGCCCTGATTGAACGTGCGTGTGGCGAGCAGTCGGTCCAGCAAAGCTTGCGGCATTGCCGCGCCGGTGCGGTAATGGCGGGCGTATTGCTGCAATATTTGCGGCACCTCAAGCCAATGCTCGTAAAGCTGGGACGGCAATTCGACGAAATCGCTCGGCACGGCGGTGCCTGCGATCAACGGGTAGGTCACATTCGACAACATTCCGTGCAAGGCGTGACCAAATTCATGGAATAGCGTGCGCGCGTCGTCGAACGAAAGCAGCGCGGCTTCCCCCGCTGCCGGCTTAGAAAAGTTGCACACGTTGAGCACGATCGGGCGAATATCACCGGAAAGTTTCTCCTGGTCGCGCAATGTCGTCATCCAGGCGCCACTATGCTTGGAAGTTCGCGCGAAATAGTCTCCGATGAACAGCGCAACGTGCCGGCCTTGGGCGTCCGTTACGTCCCACGCACGCGCGTCCGAATGATAAAGCGGCACGACGGCCGGAGAAAAATTAAGTCCGAACAGGCGGCGTGCCGTTTCAAAGGCCGCCTCGATCATCTTGTCCAGCGGGAAATAAGGCTTGATCTCGGCTTCATCGAGATCGTACCGCGCCTTGCGCAGTTTCTCGCTGTAATAACGCCAGTCCCAAGGCGCGAGCGAGAAGTTGCCGCCCTCCTCCGCGATCAGTGCCTGTAAGGCATCGCGTTCGGATGCAGCCTTTGACCGCGCGCGGCTCCACACCTCGTCGAGCAGTCTCCGCGCCGCCGCAGGGGTCTTTGCCATCTGGTCGTCAAGCCGATAGTCGGCAAAGCTTGCAAAGCCCAAAAGCTTCGCTCGTTCGGCGCGAAGAGCCACCATTTCCGCAATCAGCGCCCGCGTATCGGTTTCACCACCGCTCTCGCCGCGCTTAATCCAAGCCTGGAACGCCTTCTCGCGCAGATCGCGACGGTCGGAAAATTGAAGAAAAGTCTCCACCGAAGACCGCGCAAGGGTAATGACGTGCTTACCGATATGCCCGCGTTCCTCCGCTGCGGAACGCGCCGCCGCGCGGGCAAAATCGGGTAAGCCTGCAAGATCGCCCTCCTCCAGCACCATCACGAACGATTTTTCATCGGCCAAGACGTTCTGTCCAAACTGGGTGCCGAGGCTTGCCAAGCGTTCGTTGATCGCGGCGAGACGATCCTGTGCTTGTTTTTCAAGTGCGGCGCCGGCGCGCACGAAACGGGTGTGGTAGCGCTCAAGCACGCGCGCCTGCTCGGCATCCAAGTCGAGCCCATTGCGCTTTTTGAAGAGATCGGCAATACGCGCGAACAGGGAGCGGTTGAGATAGAGCGCATTGCTGTGGCGGGCAAGCAGCGGCGATATATCGCGCTCAACCGCCTCGATTTCGTCGGAGGTGTCGGCCCCCGCCAGCACGAAGAATACATTGGCGACGCGTTCCAACTCACGGCCGCTCTTCTCGAGCGCGACGATAGTATTGTCGAAACCCGGCGGCGCCCCATCGGCGGCAATGGCATCGATCTCGGATCTATGCTTCGCCAGCGCCCGGTCGAAACCTGGACGGAAATGCTCGGGTTTAATTGCTGCAAACGGCGGCATCTCGAAGGGGCCGGGCCAGCTCACAAGCAGAGGGTTTTCGTGTTCCGGTGCGGCGGATTGGGGAGATTTCATACAGGCTTATATAGGCTGAAAATCTTTTATCGCGATCAAAATAATCAAATAAACACTAAGGGATTTTATTGAACGACGCACTTTTTGATGAAGCGCCGCCGTTCCGCGAGTCGGAACTTCTGCTCGTTTGCTTGTCTGTTGCAATCACTTCGCTTGGCAGCCTCCTGTTCGAGCTGTTGGCGTCGCTCCCGATTTCGCACTTCCTAAATCGCGGCCCATTCCTCGGCCGCCATCCCTTTTTGTGGACGAGATTCTATCTGCGGCTTTCTTTCTCCTTTCCGCTTGCCTGTCGCCCATACATTTTCGGACAAACTCGGCCAGATTTCTGCGGGCGACATTCTGTTGCGCTGCTTGGCTGGTGCAGTCCTGCTTGTCTTGCCGACGCAGCGCACTGTTGCTCAAGGGCTGCGCCGTTTGCGCCATGCCGGCGGCACCATCAAATAGAAGCAACGCGAAGGAAATTGCGAAGAAAGCCGGCAAGTAACGCATTGTAGTACTCCTGGTCAGAAATTATGGCTCATCAACCCGATAGGCTGGGCCGCGCTAAAGTTAGCAGATAGCAGATGGACCCGTGGGGACCATAGGCAGATGCGCTAGCCACGCAAAGCTCTCAGGGCGTTGAAGATAACCGCGATGTCGATCACTTCTTGCAGCAGCGCTCCTTCGACGGGCGCGAGCAAGCCGAACGAGGCCGCGATCATCGCTAGTGTAGACAGGCCGATCCCGGCCACCACACTTTCCAGTGCAATGTAGCGTGATCGACGCGCGATCTTGATCGCCGGAAGCACACGACCGAGTTCGTCGACCAGCAGCACGACGTCGGCAGCCTCGGCAGAGGCAGCAGCACCTCTGGCGCCCATCGCCAAGCCGAGATCGGCGGCCGCAAGCGCCGGTGCATCGTTCACGCCGTCACCTATCATCATGACGGGGCCGTTCTTGCGCTCCGACAGCACGACGAGGATTTTCTGGTCGGGCGTAAGCTCCGAGCGCACCAGATCGAATGACAGGCTCGCGGCGATGAAGTGCGCCACATCGTGACGGTCGCCGGTCGCAAGCACGATGCGCTCGATGCCCATGCTTCGAAGTTCACGTAACAAGGCTTCGGTTCCCGCCCGCAATTTGTCTGCAAGGATCAAGACGCCGACGAATTTACCCTCGACCGCCACGGCGACGGTCAGTGCACCGGGCGGGCGATCGTGAGGCAGCGATAATGGCTCTGCGGCGCTGATCTTCCCGGCGACGAATTTCATGCCCCCGACCAGCACACCCCGTCCTTCGACAAGACCAGCGATGCCTTCGCCTGGAGTCTCAACCACATCGGAGGGCACGGCCAGCTGTAGGCCCTTGCTGTGCGCTTCGACGACAATGGTTTGGGCGATCACATGCTTGGAAGCCTGGTCGAGAGATGCTGCTATGCGCAGCAGTTCATCCGGCCTCATGCCTCCGATCGCATTTATCGAGACGATCCTTGCCTGCCCCATAGTCAGTGTGCCGGTCTTATCGATGACGAGCGACCGAACCCGCGCGAGCGTTTCGATTGCCTTGCCGCCCTTAATCAGAATGCCGAGCTTGGCTGCTCGGGACAGGCCGGAGACGATCGCGACCGGAACCGCCAGAATGAGTGGACATGGGGTCGCCACCACTAACACCGCCACCGCGCGAATAGGATCGCCGGTCAGCGCCCAGGCGGCACCTGCGAGCGCCACCGTAAGCCCAAGGAATAGCAGAGCGTAGCGGTCCGCGAGCCGCGACATCGGTGCGCGTGCACGCTGGGCGGCCTCGACCAGTCGGACAATGCCGGCGTAGGTGCTCTCCACCGCCCGCCGCGTTGCCAGCAGATCGAAAGCCTCGCCCACATTGGTTGAACCGCTCAAAACCGGATTACCGGGCTTGAACCGGACCGGCAGGGATTCGCCGGTCAGAGCTGATTGGTCCAACACGGCCACGCCTTCCGCCACCGTTCCGTCGACCGGAATTACGTCCCCGCGACGGATCAGCAGGCGGTCCTCCGGCACAACCGTGTCGAGGGCAACCTCTTCGAGCTGCCCGTCTCGGTGGCGCATAGCGGTGTGTGGCGCCCGAGACAGCAACGCGGTCATTTCACGGCGCGCCGCCCTTTCCGCGAAGCTCTCAAGGTATTGGCCGCCGGCATACATCAGAGCCACGATGGACGCCGCGAGCAGCTCGCCGAAGGCCAACGCGGCTGTCATCGAAAGCGCTGCGACAATGTCGAGCCCCACGTCCCCGTGCCGCAGACTTGTCACAATCTCGACAAGCAACGCGCAGAGCACCAGCACAGTGACGGTAGCCCAAAGGACGTTCGCCCAATCGCCGAGACCCGCCAGTCTCGCAATCACACCTGCCCCCAGCCCCACCGCCGCGAGGCCAGCGAGGAATGGTCGGACGACTTTGAGTGCTGCTGAAGCTCCCATACATTAACCTTTGCCACCTAAGCGCCACGGCGCCATGAGCGAGATCAAACTGCGTGAGGCGGCTTGCGACGTTGGTGCTGCTCGCTATGGACTTGATCTGGCAACCGGATTCGAGGAGATTGCGCCTCGAGAGGGAGGCCCGCATGGCCCAAAGTCGCCGCATCGTCTGGCTTAATGTCGTCACCGTGATCAGCGCCGCCATCTTGATTGGCGCCGAGGTGTTCGGCGCTGCTTTTGCCGGCTCTTGGGCGCTCGCCACCTTGTTCGACCTCGGCAGTCTCGGGCAGCGAATTCTCGACGCGCTCTTCGTGCTCGCCGGCATTGCCATCATGGCGCAGTTCGTGCGCAACGCTCACCGCATCGAGCCCTTCACTGCGCGTGACTGATCACGTCACGCCCCATCGCCGAAAGAAAACGTTAAGAAAGTTTTTTGACGCGGCGAACTAATTCGCTTGCACTACGCGAAAAAAATGTTATTTCGATTATGCCCAATTTCGCACGTGCCTGTGGCCGTGTGTCGGTCGGTAGGTAGCCGGACAAGAGGCCGGCCAGCCGCCTGGAGAGAGAAGCCAAAACCTCTCCAAGAAATCTGACCGGCAGCTGGAGGCGAAACCAGCACACTCTGCTCTCAGCAGGGGACGCGGCTTAAAGCAACGACGATCGGGCTTCCTTGGTCTCTGCCGGTCTCCACCGCCGGCGCGGGTCACCGAAGAGGCTTGTTCATCTTTGCCGGCCGTGCGGGCGGGGCTCTCCCCATCCAATCCAAGGCATCTGAGCGGCAGCAGAGTGTAGGCGTCGGCGCGTCCCCATCGCGCGCAGGCGACAAGCTCCTAAGCCGCGTCATCAAGGGCATAAAGCCCTTCAGCCGTGGGGAATAGCGCCAATGACTGAGCGCATCCGCGAGTTTCTACGCAAGCGAAACGATGAAGGCCCCTGCCTGATCGTCGACCTTGACGTCGTTCGCGACAACTACAATGCCTTTGCCAAGGCCTTGCCCGACACGCGTGTGTTCTACGCCGTGAAAGCAAACCCGGCACCGGAAGTGCTGGCGCTGCTGGCCAAGCTCGGCTCCTGCTTCGACACAGCCTCGATCCCCGAGATCGAGATGGTGCTGGCAGCCGGGGCAACGCCCGACCGCATCAGCTATGGCAACACGATCAAGAAGGAGCGTGACGTCGCCCGCGCCTACGCGCTCGGTGTCCGCCTCTACGCGGTCGACTGCAAGCCTGAGGTGGAGAAGATCGCCCGCGCGGCGCCCGGCTCCAAAGTGTTCTGCCGCATCCTCTCCGACTGCGTCGGGGCGGATTGGCCGCTTTCGCGCAAGTTTGGCTGCGAGCCGGCCATGGCCGTTGAGGTACTGGAACATGCCCTCAAAGCTGGCCTGGAGCCGATCGGGGTGTCGTTCCATGTGGGATCACAGCAGCGCAACCAGCACGCCTGGGACCGCGCGCTCGCTTCGGCGGCGGCGGTATTCAAGGAGTGCGGCGAGCGCGGCATGCAGCTCACCATGGTTAACCTGGGCGGCGGTTTCCCGACCAAGTACCTGAAGAATGTGCCGTCGGTGAAAACCTATGGCACTGCCATCTTCAAGGCATTGCGCAAGCACTTCGGCAACCGCATCCCGGAGACCATCATCGAGCCGGGTCGCGGCATGGTCGGCAACGCCGGTACCATCGAGGCCGAAGTCGTCCTTGTCTCCAAAAAGAGCGAGGAAGACGACGTCCGCTGGGTCTATCTCGATATCGGCAAGTTCGGCGGCCTCGCCGAGACGATGGACGAGTCGATCCGCTATCCGATCCGCACTCCGCGCGACGGCGACGCCTTGGCGCCGTGTGTGCTGGCTGGGCCAACCTGCGACTCCGCCGATGTGCTGTACGAGAAGGAGCCGTACATGCTCCCTGTCAGCCTTGAGATCGGCGATAAGGTGCTGATCGAGGGCACCGGCGCCTATACGGCGACCTACTCATCGGTCGCGTTCAACGGCTTCTCGCCCTTGAAGACCTACCACATCTGACATCGCCGGGAGCCGGCTACGCCGGCTCCCTCTATTCGCACCCGATAACGCCGTTGGAGCGCGCGCTGATCGTGCGCCCCGGCTGGAGCAAACTAAGATGATCGTAATGAGAAAAGAGCGCCCTCCTGACGTCGCAGCGCGTGAGGCGTTGCTTGATCAAGCCTTTGGCAAGAACCGCAGCCGCAAAAGCTCACAGCGCTTGCGAGATGGCCGGCTGCCAGCCGAAGGCCTCGCGTTTGTGGCGGCGGAGGGCCCGCGCATCATAGGCACCGCGCGCCTTTGGGACATCGGCTGCAGCAATGGCGAACCGGCCCTTCTGCTCGGGCCGGTGGCCGTCGCCGCCGATTGCCGCAATCGCGGCATCGGGACCACCCTGGTCCGGCACGCCATCGCGGCTGCACGGCGCCTCGGCCATCGAGCGATCATCCTTGTCGGTGACGCCCCCTATTACAGCCGTTTCGGCTTCTCGGCCGATGTAACGACGTCCTTGCGCATGCCCGGCCCCTTCGAACGCCACAGGCTGCTTGGTATCGAACTGGTGCCGGATGCTCTGAGCAGTGCTCGCGGGCCGTTGCGAGCGACCGGACGAGCAATTCCGCGCCGCGACCTCGCCGCTTCGGCCGCTTAAATCCCAGCAAAATACCGTGGACGCCGGGCCGCTTTCGCCCGGTCTCTATTCCGTTTACCCGCGGTCGCAGATATGACCACATTTCGGGGGGAGCAGTAACAATGCCCAAATGGCCAGTGCATGCCCGCGTCGACGGGCCCATCGTGATGATCGGCTTCGGCTCGATCGGCAAAGGTACGCTCCCGCTCATCGAGCGGCACTTCAACTACGACAAGAAGCGCTTCGTGGTCATCGACCCCGAAGACAAGGACCGCAAGCTGCTGGACGCCCGCGGCATCCGCTTCATCCATCAGGCCGTTACGAAGGATAACTACCGGCATCTGCTGACCCCACTGCTCACCGCCGGTGGCGGCCAGGGGTTTTGCGTGAACGTGTCGGTCGATACGTCTTCGCTCGATATCATGGAGCTGTGCCGGGAAATCGGCGCCCTCTACATCGACACGGTCGTCGAGCCCTGGAAGGGCTTTTATTTCGACCCCAAACTCGGCCCCGAAGCGCGCTCGAACTATTCGCTGCGCGAGACAATTCTGGCTGCACGCCGCAAAAGGCCGGGCGGCCCCACTGCTGTCTCCTGCTGTGGCGCCAATCCCGGCATGGTGTCCTGGTTCGTCAAACAGGCGCTGCTCAATATCGCCGGCGACGTCGGGCTAAAATTCAAGGAGCCAAAGACTCGCGACGAATGGGCCCGTCTGGCCAAGAAGGCCGGCATCAAAGGCATCCATATTGCCGAGCGCGATACCCAGCGCGCCAAGCAACCGAAGCCGATGAACGTGTTCGTCAACACATGGTCGGTCGAGGGCTTCGTCTCGGAGGGCTTGCAGCCGGCGGAGCTCGGTTGGGGTACGCACGAAAAATGGCTGCCGGCGAATGCCCGCAGGCATAAAACGGGCTGCGGAGCTGCGATCTATCTGTTGCAACCGGGCGCCAACACGCGCGTGCGCTCATGGACACCGACCGCACAAGCTCAATACGGTTTCCTGGTCACGCACAATGAATTGATCTCGATTGCTGACTACTTCACGCTTCGGAAGGGCCGCAAAACTCTCTATCGGCCGACCTGCCACTATGCCTATCACCCCTGCAATGATGCCGTGCTCTCGCTGCACGAGGTGTTCGGCCGCGCCGGCGCGCCACAGGAGGACGTTCATATTCTCGACGAGCACGAGATCGCCGACGGCATCGACGAGCTCGGCGTCCTGCTCTACGGCCACAAAAAGAATGCCTATTGGTACGGCTCCCAGCTCTCGATCGACGAGACCCGCGAAGTGGCGCCATACCAAAACGCGACCGGCCTGCAGGTGACGTCTGCGGTTCTCGCCGGCATGGTGTGGGCGCTTGAGAACCCGAAAGCCGGCATCGTGGAGACCGACGAGATGGATTTCCGGCGGTGCCTCGAAGTGCAGATGCCTTACCTCGGGCCGGTGATCGGCACCTACACAGACTGGACGCCACTCACCGGACGACCTGGCCTTTTCCCGGAAGATATCGACAAGCGCGACCCCTGGCAGTTCAGGAACGTGCTGTCGCACTGAACGGCGGCGTCGCGTGAGGCGGCGCACACATGGCCGGTTACCCGAAGATTTCAACGTCGAGATGGATCCGCATGTAGACCTCAAGGTCTTTGGCTCGTTTCCCTTCGTTGCCGAGCCGGTGCTGAAACAGGTCGAGGAGTACATGAATTCGGTCAAGAAGTTTCCGAACCCGCCTGCGCCGGACATCACGCAATTCCGATAGGCATGCCGATGTCCGCTTGTGACCCAAAACGGACATCGGTTGCTCGTGCCGAAGTCCCCGACTATTCTTTTACGTTGTAAACTGCGATTGGCTGGCTGAGTCCCTTCAGCGATAGATTGCCAATCTCTTCGAGTGACGCGGCGTCCTCGACCGCTGCAGCTACACGCTGGTCCACCAAGATTTGTCCGTTTTTCGCCTCGCCGCACAGCCGAGCGGCCACGTTCGTAACGGTACCAATCGCGGTGTAGTCCATGCGTTCGGCGAAGCCGATCTGGCCCAGGGTGGCGTAGCCTTGCGCAATGCCGACCCCAAAGCCGATCGTATGACCGCGACGACGCCAAGCCCTAACCACTCCCGCCGATGTTTCGCGCATCACCACCGCCATCTCCACAGCGCGTTTGGCTGGCTCGGGCGTGGGCAAGGGATCATTGAAGAACACCATGATTCCATCGCCGCCATAGTGATCCAACGTCCCCTCAAAACGCGCGACGATCGGCCCAAGGGCGCTATGGAAGTCACGCAATAGTGCCATGACTTCTTCCGGCTCGGCACGCTCGGCAAAGGTGGTGAAGCCGCGAATGTCGCAGAATACGACCACGATTTCGCGGCGATGACTGTCGAGAATGCTTTCGTCGCCACGCGCAACGATCAGGTCCGCCAATTGAGGCGCGAGAAACCTGCGCAATTTACCGATCCGCTCGATCTCGGCTACCTGTACGGCCACCCGCGCTCTCCAACTCGCGATTCCAGCGTCCTATCTCCTCGGTGCGCTTGCGCAGTTCACTAAGCAGTCGAGCGTTTTCGATTGCAATCACCGCGTGAGCCGCAAAATTCTGCAAAATCGCGATCTGCTTTTCGGAGAACGGCCGAACCTCCTTGCGATAGACCGTCAGTGCTCCGAGTAACGCATTGTCTTTGCGAAGCGCAACAACGAGTGCACTTCGGGCGCCCCCTAAATCTACTACTGCCCGTCGTAGCGGATTGCCAAGTCGGTAAGCCTCCTCGTCCATCTGATCCAGGTTGTGAATAAGCTCCTCGCCTGCGAGCAGTCGCCAGTGTGCGTCTCCGGGCCGGGGCTGGTCCATTCCTGTGCTGAAATAGGCAGCGAGAGTATCCGGCACGCCTCGCTGCGCGCCACGATCAAAGCGTACCCCGTCATACGTGGTCACGAATCCAAATGCGGCCTCGCAAAGACGCAGTGCGTTATCGAGGATCGTGATGAATACCGGAGCGAGGTCGCCGGGTGAGGAGTTGATGACCTGCAATATTTCGCTGGTGGCCGCATGTTGAGCCGTCGCTCCGTCGCGCTCGGCTCTGCATTCCGCTAGCTCCCGCTCGAGATTGACGACCATCTCCTAGCCCGGTGCCCCTTCGTTGGATTGGCTGCTGGCGAGAATCGTGAGCGTTGCAGCCTTGTCTAATAGATTGTGTATCGTTTGACGGCAGCTTCATTCCATTCGATGCCTGCGCCGGACCAGTCCGATCGGTTGAACTGACAAACTTTCGAGACTATTGGCGGTCGCTGCGACAGTGAAGCGCTCCGCGCATCGATCGACTTCAGCGTGAGCGACCGCCCATGGAATTGCGTCCTTGCCGCACCAGACGGATTAATCTGACTGGAGAGGTATTCCGATGTAAATTCACTCATCAGTATACTAGGAGTTGGGGCGATGCGACGATCGCATCGGACGGCCGCTATTGGCACTTAGCTGACATCCTGTCGCTAATGACCCGAAGTGAGCATCGCTGGCTTGGGCTCCTACCCCTTTCAGACTGCGGCCATGGGTTGGTACGATGCTTCCTGCTGATCTGCGGGGTCTGGATGCGGCGGCGTGAGTTCATAAAAGTAATTGCTGGGACAGCGGCAGCGTGGCCGCTTACTTCGCATGCGCAACAGCCTTCGATGCCAGTGGTCGGGTTTCTCAGTGTCAGATCGGCAGCGGATGCTGTGGACGACGTAGCGGCATTTCGGTCGGGTCTGAGAGAAAGTGGTTACGTCGATGGTCGGAACGTGCGGATAAATTTCGCCTGGGGGGAAGGCATATACGACCGCTTGCAGGCACAGGCTGATGACTTCGTTCGCGCGTGTCTATAATTGTAGGCTTCGGTCCCGTCCCTGCGCTCGCCGCGAAATCGCGCACCACAACCATACCAATTGTTTTCACGAGTAGTGCCGACCCGATCAAGTCCGGCCTAGTCGCAAGTCTGAATCGGCCAGGGGGTAATGTGACGGGTGTGAGCTTGCTTGCCGTCGATTTGGGATTGAAGCGCTTAGAGTTGCTACATCAGTTGTTGCCGAAGGCAGAACTGATCGGGTTCATGGTGAACCCTAGCTATACGGACGCAGAAGCGGAGTCCAAGGAATTGCAGACAGCGGGGAGCAAACTTGGACTGCGGGTGCGAGTTCTAAAGGTTAGCAACGAAGATGAAATTGAAACCGCGTTTGTGACGCTCGCCCAACAAGGATTTAATGCGCTGATGGTGCCGGGCGATGCGTTCTTCAATAGTTCGCGCGTTCGAATCGTGAGGCTAGCAGAGCGACACAAAATACCGACAGCATATCCGTGGCTCGAGTATGTCACCGAGGGCGGCCTCCTAAGTTACGGGCCCAGTATTGCCGATGGGTTCCGCCAGGCCGGAGTCTATGCTGGCAAGGTTTTGAATGGGATTAAACCTGCCGATTTGCCTGTAATGCAGCCAACCAAATTCGAGCTGGCGATTAATCTGAAGACCGCTAAAGCGCTCGGCCTCACTGTGCCGAGCGCGCTTCTCACCAGCGCTGACGAGGTGATCGAATAAGATGTCCGCTATTCGCACTTAGCAGACATCTCTAAGTGTACGGCATGTGTCCGCTTTTGATCCAAAGCGGGTTCATGGCGTCGCCCCACGATACTCTGCCACCAAGATAGCACGCCTCCTGCTGATAGCTACGACACAAGCATGGGCGTCACCGGCAGTTTCACGCTTGCCAACCCGCTGAATTTCGGAGCGACCGCCGCGAGGCGCTCCTTCTTTTTGCGGCGCCATTTCGTTGACCCAAAGCGGACATCGCCCACTTTTCGTGTCTACGCTTAGCCCCAAGGTCTTCCAATATCCCAGTTTAAGTCGTTACGATGGGCCCGCGGTCGAGGGGTGCATGAAACGGCGCGAGTTCATCAAACTTATTGGCGGAGCAGTGACGGCATTGCCGTCTTGTATGGCATTGGCGCAGCAACAAATCCCGTTAGTAGGTTTCCTGAACAGCGCCTCGCCGGACACCTACCGCTTCAACGCGGACTCGTTTCGGGAGGGCTTGACCAAGGCAGGATTTATCGAAGGTAGAAATGTCAGAATTGAAGAACGGTGGGCCCGCGGGAATTACGAGGCATTGCCGGCTCTTGCCGCTGAGCTCGTAGCCATGGGTGTAGTTGCAATTGCCGCCACCGGAGATGTCGCCTCCGCACGCGCTGCCCAGCATGCGAGCAACACGGTGCCTGTGGTCTTTACGATCGGCGGCGATCCTATCCGCTTTGGACTGGTCAAAAGCATAAATCGCCCCGGCGGAAACGTCACGGGCATTCTTTTTAACCAAAATGTACTTGGCGCAAAGCGAGTTGAGTTGCTCCGGGAGCTAGCACCAAACATTTCTCGAGTTGTGCTCCTAATGAATCCCACAAACCCAAATGCCAAAGTCGAACAGGCCGATGCGGAGGCCGGAGCAAAGAAACTCGGTTTGGATATTGTGACGTTGCTTGCGACGAACGCGCAGGAAATCGACGCCGCGCTCGATCATTTACTAAATGCCAAAGCGGACGCATTCATTACTGCGACAGATCCGATCCTTCTGGATCGCCGCGAGCAGATTGTCTCATTCGCTAATCGGCACAAGCTCCCCGTCGTCGGTTTTGTTCGGCAGTTCGCGGCGGTTGGCGCGCTTTCGAGCTATGGTCCGAGCATCAGCTGGATGTACCGCCAAGCCGGGGAGTACGTTGGACAGATACTGAAAGGATCAAACCCGGCAGAAATGCCTGTGCTGCAACCAACGCAATTCGAGCTGGTAATTAACCTCAAAACGGCCGGGGCATTCGGCCTGACCATTCCGGCCACATTCCTTGCCCGCGCTGACGAGGTGATCGAATAAGATGTCCGCTATTGGCACTTAGCGGATATCGCCCGGTGACCGTACATGTCCGCTTTTGACCCAAAACAGACGTCGGGTGCATGGCTTGGAACTTAGGCAAACCTAGCCCGACGTCACACCCACGTTGATCCACATCAACATCACCCCCCTCATAGTATGTATGTTTGGCCGAGCCTGAAGCGGCTCCATCACAAAGGAGGATCACCATGCATCGAACGAAAAGTCTCTCGACTAAGTCGGTGACCGTTGTGGGGATTGCGGCCAGCCTCATGTTGGGGTTTGCAGTTGTCACTGTCAGTCCAGCACCGGCTAGCGCCGTAGTTTACTGCCAGTACGTGGATTATCCAACCGGTTGCGTGGCGAGGGCGGGCGTCGTACTCAGGCCTCGTCCGGTGGCGCGCGCTGCGGTCCGTCATAACGCCGGTGGCAATGCAAATGGCGGCGTCAATCGCGTTGGCGCGGGGCGGTAAAGCACTTATTTGTGGGTTTGCGACCTTGGCTTGCGAGTTTGCCGAGCCAAGGCCGTGACCCGTTTGCATTTTTGTAATCAGCAATTCTTCTGTGTTCCGAGAACGGACTTGCCACCAACGCTGCAAAATATGGCGCGTTTTCCAACTCGACCGGCACGCTATCAATCGAATGGTCGCTTTCCGGCGGCAGATTGAAAATCGAATGGCGTGAAAGGAGCGGCCCATTTGTCCGTCCCCCGAGCCATCGCGCGGTTTCGGAGCAAGACTATTTTTGCGGGCCCTCGACCAGTTTAAGGGAAGCGTAGAGGCGACCTTTGCATCATCCGGATTAGTCTGCACATTGAACGTTCCACTTTCAGAAATCACGCCGAGCAAACTGTCCTGAGAGATTCAGGATCAATGACCATTGACGGGCTAATGTCCGCTTTTGACCCAAAGCGGACATTTCATTTTGATGCCAAGTCGGCCAATTCAGTTTTTTGCGCTGCCGCACCGCGCAGTTAGGTGTGTGACAACTTCCGTTTATTTTTTGCGCAAGACTCAGCGACGCTTTGTATCCGATACCGCAATTAGACTCCGTCATAATGACTGACCCAATTGTGTCCCTTAAGGTCAATTGCGCGACGTACGTCGTCGGGTGCAACGTTTAAAAATAAGCGGGCCCTGGGAGGCGAAATACCTGGGAGGTCGTGATGTCGAAAGCAGTAACTGTCGTAGCCACAGCACTCGTTGCCTGCGCTTTTTGCGCGACTCCGCTTTCGGTTCGCTTGTTGCCCGCGGGAAAAGTGGCTTTATCCGTAGACAGCGCCTCAGCCGAGATTGGTCGTCCCCTAACTCCGGGAAGCGTTGCTGGCGTAAATCGCAGGGTACATCGGCGCGCGTATCGGCGCGGGTACTACGGCACCGCCGCATACCAAGGTCAATATCGCAATGGATATGGAACGTACCAACCGTACGGCTACGGTGAGTATGCGTATCAGCCGTCCAACCGCTATCGCAATTACCAGCAACCCGCTTACTACGGGTACAGACCATGGTGGCAGTTCTGATCGCACGATCAGCATCATTGAGAAAGGCGAGCGACAGTCGGTTTGGCTAAACAAACCGCCGCGCTCATGAGTATGCCAAGGACTGAACGTCTGCTCTTGGCTATTGCACGCAGTTGTTCAAACCAACCGGAGGATAGCTATGCAAAAGTTTATTTCTGCAATTGGCGCCGTCGTGTTGCTCTCGACAACATACGCGATGGCGCAACAACGAGAGGTCGCACGGGAATGCGCCGCTGATATCAAGGCAGCGTGCGGAGACGTGCCCCCGGGCGCCGGGGCCATCAGATCCTGTCTTAACTCACATCTCGCGGACCTAACCCGGCCGTGCCAAGCCATACTGGTCAGCGCGGCGGCTATAGCGAATGAATGTCGTGGGGATGTCGCGAAGATGTGCGGAGGCGTGCAACCGGGCGGCGGCAGAATCGAGGCTTGCTTGCAGTCTCACCTCACAGAACTTAGCCCACCCTGCATAGATAGCATGGCACGAACAGTCGGGCGCGGGGAGTAGCCTCGTCCGAACGTGTGATCGACTTTGTATCGGCCAGGAACGTCCGCTAGTGGCACTTAGCGGACGTCACCTGGTGCACCCTATATGTCTGCTTTTGATCGTGCGGACGTACTTCCAATGTCCGCTTCAGGCATGTCAGAAGCGGACTTGCTCGGATGCAGCTGATCGTCGGTACGATGTTCTGGTACGTACCATCCCATAAGGTGATCATCGGAATTTTCCGCGAGCCGCAAACCTTGTTAGCTCATAAACCTCACTCGGTGGGGTTGTGCCATGAGCGTGAGGAATTTCACTTTGTATTCGCTCCCATATGTTGTGGGCGTTGCGAGCATTTTGGCGGTGGCACAACAAGTCGCGCCACCGATTACATCGCTGGGCATTTCGCAGACCACCATGATTAGGCAGACGATCCCCAGCCAGACAGTCAATCGTGTTTTAAAGCGAGATCGATTGGTCACGCACCGCGAGACTTTTACACGCCCTTCGGAGATCAAGGTAAGACCGACAGAGCCAAGTTCTGTGCGTCAAATCGTTGTTGATCCAGCAAATGGCTGAAGGGCTTGACGTCCGCTATTGGCACTTAGCGGACATCGGTTAGTGCGCTGCACATGTCCGCTTTTGACCCAAAGCGGACATCGTGCTCACGCTGGAAAGCCAATTCGGACGTGGTACTGAGGTAGTGTGTCCCTCGATTGCCACAACCTTTGCATTTCGATTGGCATGCGGCGGCAAATGTATCTCTCTCCATGCCGTGGTCTGATATTATGCCAACGGGCGGAGGCGTACATGCGTCGCTTTTCGCGTCTATCAATTGCAACTGTCTCCACTATCGCGCTTTCGCAGTTTGCGTCGGCGGCCGATCTCCCGCGCAAGACGCCTGTCTACACGCCGCCACCGGTCTTTAATTGGACTGGGTTTTATGTCGGCGGAAATGCCGGCTGGGGCAGGCTTCGCGATAACGGCGAGACGTTCTGCGTCAATCCGGCGGGGGTATTGAACGGACCGGGCTGCAGCGCGCAGACAGCTACCGGCGATCAAATCCGCGGCGAGGGATTCATTGGTGGTGCCCAGGCCGGTTACAATTGGCAGATCAATAATTGGGTGCTTGGTGTTGAGGCGGATTTTCAGGGTGCCGATATTAAAGGCTCGGTAGCCGCTCCCATATTCTTAGTATCCATTGTACCCATTCCCCCCATAGTGACTGCCATCGAAAATGCGAATGAAAAGCTGGAGTGGTTCGGCACGGTACGCGGCCGTCTTGGCATCGCCTTTGATCGAGTTTTGATCTATGGGACCGGCGGGCTCGCCTATGGCCATTTCACAGTCGATCAGAACAGCGTTCCAGTCGGAGGTGGCCCCTTCCTATTTCCATCCTCCGCGTCCGTCACAAAAACCGGCTGGACAGCCGGTGGTGGCATCGAATGGGCATTCGCCGGCAAATGGTCAACTAAGATCGAGGGTCTCTACTACGATCTCGGTTCGCTCGCTTCAGCTGGCAGCGCTGCAAACGGGTTTATGGTGGGTAAAAATTTCGACGTTCGTGGCGAGATCGTGCGGGTTGGTCTGAATTACAAATTCAACTAGTGCCAATAGTAACGTAGTGTCGTTTGTCGCGGGTATAGATACCCCGGGCAATGTCTCGGGGTTTTCTGCTGGTGAGCCGAACTCCAGAATGTCCGCTATTGGCACTGAGCGGACATGGGCTATTGCACCGAACATGTCTGCTTTTGAACCAATGCGGACATGGCTCGCTTTGCGTCGCGGATCTAGTCCGTCGCCAAGTGGCGGTAATCGCTACTAGCGGCGGAATGTTGGTATTTGACCGCCGGGGCGAACCTTAATATCGTTTTTGTCTGCACTATTGGACCTTCTCGTGGGAGGCGGTCATGAAAACAATTCAACCCTTCTCGTCGTTGAGACTAAGTGCTGCAGCAATAATTCTGTTGTCCTCAGTTACAATAAGTTTTGCCGGTGCCTTCACACCCATTCCAAAGAATAAAATGGCCCAGGGTGGTTGTGCTCTCAACTGCCAGACTCTTTTTAACCAATGCATCCAACTTTGCGGAAATAGTTGTGTGTCGACGAGCGTCAATAGGCTGCCGGTGAGCCGTAATTGCGATGTTGAACAAGCCCTTTGTCTACAGGGCTGCCGGGGGGTACCCGGGGGCTAAGTGTGGCAAAGATTGAAAATTACCGATCCACGTTCTGATGACGTGATTGAGTGACGCCGATGCGCGCCATTGAGCGGAAATTCTCTGGTCGACGATCAATGTCCTGCTGTCTGGGGTAAAGCGGATCGCATTTGGCGGCATGCGACCTCATTAAACTAAGTTAAAGCGTTAGCCCTAACGATTAGAGTGAATTTCATTTTGGCCGCAACCTCGCGGCGGCAACTGATATTGAGTGCCGCTAGCGAGAGTTGATGCATAAAACTCCGAAACAGATTGCCCGCTCGCTGCGAGCATTTAAGAACGCCCACAGGCTCGGCTTCCTGCGGCACGTTTGCATTTCTCCAGGACAAGACGCCTGTGAAGCGGCGCTCATGCTGCGCGGCATGGAATTTCCCGGTAATGCCGTGCCCCGGCTGCCACTCGATAAATGCACAAGCACGCACTGCCAATGCAAATATCAGCCAGTCGGCAGCGCTAAAATGCGTCGGATGCTGCAAATAAGAAACGATAAGCGAGCACCAAAAACATCCGCTGATAAATGATGCAGCGCTAATTCGTCGCTGGTCTGAATCTCACTATAGAGTTTCAATAAAAAGGGCGGCCCCACAGGCCGCCCATATTTTTTGTGCTGCTTGCCTCAAGGGCGCCCTATTTCGGCGCGTCAGAAGGCTTCTCGCCCGGCTTCGGCGGCGGTTTTTTCGGCGGCGGGCCCTGCCTCGGCGGAGGCGGTGCTGGCGCACGTGCCCCTGGCGGCGGTGGCGGTGGTGGATGCGCGACCGGCGGCGGAGGCGGCGGCACCACGCGCTGCTGTTGCGGAGGCGGCGGTGGTTGCACCTGCCGTTGTTGCGGCGGAGGTGGCGGTGGTGGCGGAGCCGCCTGTGGCGGGATTGGCCGCACAATATTCGGTTGTGGCGGCGCACCCTGTGGCCCAGCACCCGGAGGGCCACCACGTTCGCGATGTTCTTCGCGACGCTCCTCCCGCTGCACCGGTGCAGTTGTGGATGGCGCGGCCGCGCCAGGCGGCGGCCCCGATTGCGGTGGTGGCGGAGGATTTCCGCCAGGTGCTTGCTGCTGAATGGCTGGCGTCTGGCGCTGCAAGCCCGCCGGCGGCGTGCCCGAGGGTGGCGCCTGCTGCTGCAGGGGCGCGATGGGCGGGGCGCCTTGCGCCGCGCGAGGCGGATTGGTGCCCAACCGTCCGCGTTCGTTTTTGTTGAGCGGCTGCGGTGCGGCCGCCGCGGCATTCGGCTGGATCAAGGTCGTCGTGCGTTGCACGGAAACTGCAGCCGCCGCAGGACGTCCAGGTCCGCCGGTCCCCCCAGGACCGCCCGGACGGGCGCCGCGCACGCCACGTAGGTCTTCGCGCCGTACCGGCGTTGCGCCGGCAACTCCCTGCGTCGACGCGAACACACGCGGGCGCACGCGGTAAGTCGCCACTGGCGCGCCGCTAACCCGTGCAACAAACGCCGGAGAAATTCCTGGATTGACCCCTAGGCGCCCGTGGACCGGAAGCGTGCGATTGACGACGCGCGTCTCGCGCAAAATGACGGACCGCCGGTACACCGGCAAAAAGTAAGTGTGTAGACGCGGCGCAGCGATGTAACGCGTCGGCACAAAGACCCAATAGGATGGATCAACTTCATAGGTTTCGATCAAGTCGTCAGGCGGCAATGGCGCCCATCCTGAGTACTCATCTCCGTTTCGCCAATTGACCCAAGCCGGCGCCCATTCGTCGCCGGGGATCCAAAACCAGCCGGTCCCGCGCTCGAAGACCCAACGTCCATAGTGGAAGACGACCCAGCCCCAATTGGCTTCGACATCGTCCGAGACCCAATACCAGCCCCATTCGTCGGTGTAGACCCAGTGTCCATACTCGTAAGGACGCCAGTCGGCCGGCACGCCATTCGGTACCCAGACGTCGCCGAAACGGGCATTTTGACGCCAAGTACCGTATTGCTCGAGCGCGATCTGCGCATCTTCGGAAATCTGCGCCGCTGCGGGCGTCAGCGCGCCGGATGCGATCGAGGCCGATAATGCACCGATACCAATCGCGGCGCTGGCCAAGGCAGCGATCACTATCCGCCGTATTTGGTGAATGAAAGTCATGAATGTTGCCCTGCTCATCGACGGCTACCGGGCCGCAAGTCAGACAAGTGCGGTGCCCGGGGTTGGTTCCGAATCGATTGCCCGCACAATAGAACCGCGACCGGAACGCGGGCAATCGGTTACACTGAGACGACGCATTGCGGCGATCAAAGGGCGAGCACACCCGCATCGCCGAATTCTGTACCGAATGCGAGCGTTTGCCCGGTACTATCCCATCCGATCGCGCTCACCGGTTGTCCGTCGGCCTGCCGTGCCAAAATCAGCGCATCGTCATCAATGCGCACCATCTTCACCGCCCCGTCGGAATAGCCGACCGCCACCACAGGCTGACGCGGATGGCATGCGACGACGGCAGCGCGAGCCTCTGCGCGCGCGCGTATTTCCGGCTGCCGCCCCATCGGTCCATCTTTGCCGTCGAACGGCCACAAGATGAGCTGCTCGGAGCCCGATGTTGCGAGAAATTTGCCGTCCGCGGTCCAGCCGAGTGACCGCACTCGTGCCGAATATCCCGACATACGCATGTGTTTGCCGTCAGCCATACGCCAGCCGTGGAGCATTGGCTCCTGCATGGATGTGACGAGGAATTTTCCATCCGGACTGATGGTGACACCAAGATGCGACCCTTTCCACTCGAGCCGCTCGGGTTGCGCGCCCGCAGCATTGGGGAACCAGAGCGTCGCGCCATTGTAGTGCGCGATCGCGAGACGAAATCCTTTTGGTGCGAAGGCGAGTCCGGCCACGGTTGATGGCGCTTCGAAAGCGCGCAGTTCATTTTTATTTGTGTGCACATGCGCGGTTTTGCCTGCCGACCAGGCGACGGCGCCGTCGGGGCCAAGAGCGACCTGATCGATCCAGCGTTTCTTGTCATCGGAAGCAAGTGGACGAATTTCGCCATCGATTCCGGTTTCCGCGAGCGTGCCATCATCCCCGCCGGTGACGATTCGCTTGCCATCGGATGCGCTAGCGAGAATTGCCCCCGCATGCGCATTGACCCGGCGTTCAGAACTCCCCGCAAAAAGGAGCGCTTCCTCGCCCAACACAAAGACCGGCGTTTGACCGAGGAAGTGAACGCCAACAACGGGAGCGCCCGCGCTCACGGAACGCACGCGGTCGGCAAGAGAAGGAATCGGGGCCTGCGTGTCGCTCACGTTATGCGATGCAGCTTTCGAAACCCTGCCGGATTCGATCTTCCGGCAGATTACGGCCAATAAATACGATGCGGCTGTCGCGCGGCTCGTCGGCGCGCCACGGCCGCTGATGGTCACCGTCGAGAATCATGTGCACACCCTGAAATACGAAACGCTCGGGATCATCCTTGAACGCGAGAATACCTTTGCAGCGCAGAATATTTTGGCCGTCCTTCGCAACCAGATCCTGAACCCATGGAAAAAACTTGTCCGGATCTAAAGCCTTGTCGGTGCGCAGCGAGACCGACTGCATGTCTTCATCGTGGTAGTGTTTGAGACCGTTGCCATGATGATGGTGATGGGCGCCATGATCGTGATCGCTATGATCGTGATGATGATGGTGGTCATGGTCTTCCCCTTCCAGAAAATTCGGCTCGATGTCGAGGATGCGGTCGAGGTCGAAGGCATTTCGCCCCAGCACCTCGTTGATGTCGATCTTTGCGCGCTCTGTTCGATGTAGGCGCGCGTAAGGGTTCAGAGCGTGGATGCGCCCTTCCAATTCGCGCAATTCTTCCGGAGTCACGAGATCGGTCTTGTTGATGAGGATCACGTCGGCGAAGGCGATCTGGTTTTTGGCTTCCGGCGCGTCTTTGAGACGTTCCGTCAGCCATTTGGCATCAGCGACAGTGACAACGGCATCCAGCTTCGTTTTCGCGCCGACTGCCTCATCCATGAAGAAGGTCTGCGCCACAGGCGCGGGATCTGCCAAGCCTGTCGTCTCGACAATAATGGCGTCGAATTTCCCCTTCCGCCGCATCAACCCGTCAATGATGCGCACAAGGTCGCCGCGCACGGTGCAACAGATGCACCCGTTGTTCATTTCGAACACTTCTTCATCGGCATTTACCACGAGCTCATTGTCGATACCGATCTCGCCAAACTCGTTGACAATGACGGCGAATTTCTTGCCGTGCGGTTCGGACAGAATGCGGTTGAGCAGCGTCGTTTTGCCGGCGCCGAGATAGCCGGTCAGCACAGTGACGGGGATTTTAGAGGCGGAGTCGGGGATGGCCATAAACTGAAAGCTCCATTTGAGCCCTCATATAGGCAATCTTGCACGACACTACAAAGCGTTCACGCGGTACCGTCGCCAGAATATTGCCCGCTGGCTGAAAAATACTAATTTTCAGGGCTTGTCTAAAGGCCTCGTCCGCATCCGCCGCCAGATTGTAGTCAGGCCCGTCCATAGTCCTGCAGCAAGGACAGCTGAAATGAGGACGGTCGCTGCGGCACTGGCAAGCACGATCTGATCTTTGCCATCAGCGCCGCCGGAAAATAACCCTGATGGAAGGTAGCGTGACACATCGCCAACGGGGCCGTGGGCGACGAGCGGAAACAAAGCCGCCGCCAGCGCGACGATGACAAGAAAATGCCAGAACCGATCAGCTGCGCGCCACACGAGAAATCCCGTCAGCGCGGCCAGTAAAAAAATGCGATTGCGATCGCCATCGGTTTCGCTCCCCGCACCGTGGCGAAAGATTATCAGATTCCCCAGGTGAATGACGAACACTGCACGCTTCTATCGCCGCGGCTTCCTCCGCCGTTCCGGCATATCTTGGATTTTGATTGCGCGCTTTGGATACATGCCGCGGGCGCTGCAATGCGGGCACTGGACCGAGAACTCGTCGGCCAGAGCATTGAGCCTTTGAATTGGAATGAACTTCCCGCATTTTGTGCACGTGACAATGCCACGCTGATAGGCGTTTCTTTTCAGACGCTGATGTGGAAGCGCTGACATCCGTCGTCTCTATTTCCCGATGCAATCTGAGTTTGCCACAAGATCGCTGTGCGTCCGTTAAGGACGGGCGCACAATTGTGCGAATATAAATGTGAGATATCCCCAAATCGGCCTAACGCCTTAACGCGTTACCTTCGCAGCGGATGGTGGTACAATCGCATTTTCAAGGCTATCCTTGGCCGTAAGCGCGAGCTTAACAGCGCAAGTTCGGGATTGAAACGCCATGAATTATTCGACCGATTTCCCGTCGATCAAAGATCGCGTGTCACCAGAGGAGTGGCAGACCCGGCTTGATCTCGCCGCCTGTTATCGGCTGATTGACGTCTATGGGATGGCCGACCTCATCTATAACCACATCACCGCGCGGATTCCGGGCGAAGAAGACGTTCTGTTGCTCAACCTCTACGGCCTTCTGTACAAGGAAATCACCGCGTCTAGCCTCGTGAAGATCCACGTGGACGGCGAAATTATCTGGAAGCCGGATACCGACTACGACATCAACAAATCCGGCTACGTGATCCACGGCGCCATCCACAAAGCGCGCCCGGACGTCGCCTGCGTGCTGCACACACACACCCGCGCGGGGATGGCCGTCGCTGCAATGAAATGCGGACTTCTGCCGCTTTCGCAAACTTCGATCCGCTTTGTCGGTCATATCGGCTATCACGACTATGAGGGCCCGGCACTCGAGCTCGACGAACGCGAGCGGCTGGTCCGTGACCTCGGGCCGCATGAGGCCATGATCATGCGTAACCATGGCTTGCTTACCTGCGGCGCGACGATCCAGCAGGCATTCAACACCATGTATCAGTTGGAGCTATCATGTCGCTCGCAGGTCGATGTGATGGCAGCGCGAACCGAGCTGACCATGCCGGGTGAGAACGTGTTGGCACACACCGCGCATTTGTATCAGCCAGGCACGCGGCGTCCTTACGGCGTTCTCGAATGGCCTGCGATGCTGCGCCGGCTCGACGCCGAGCAGAAGAGCACCGATTACCCGCCCTACTGGCACTGAACGAATTTCGAACACCCGGGAGGCTCTATGCCGACATTGCTGTCTCGATTGATCATGGCCGCCGCATTGTTGGGCTGGCGCTGGTGCCTGCCGCGTTTGCCGACGAATATCCGAACAAACCGGTGCGGCTGATCATTCCGTTCCCGCCGGGCGGCAGCAACGACGTGGTCGGTCGGCTGGTCGCCCAACAACTCAGCGCGAAATTGGGACAACAAGTATATGTCGACAATCGCGGCGGAGCGGGCGGCACACTCGGAACCGAGGCTTGCGCGACGGCGGCGCCGGACGGCTATACGCTGTGCATTATATCCATCGCGCATGCCGTCAATCCGGCGCTTTACACGCTCAAATACGATCCGATCAAATCATTCACGCCGATCACGATCTTCGCGACCGGGCCCAACGTGCTGGTGGTCAATCCGACCGCGTCGATCAAAACAGTGAAGGACCTGCTCGCGCTCGCCAAAGAAAAGCCGGGCGAACTCAACTACGCCTCTGCGGGCGTCGGCAGCTTCCAACATTTGGGCGCTGAATTGTTCAAACTGCAGGCTCACGTCAATCTTGTGCACGTGCCGTACAAAGGCGGCGGGCCAGCAATGCAAGACGTTATCGGGGGGCACGTGAAAATCATGTTCTCCTCGCTGGTGCAAACCACTCCCTTCATCAAGTCGGGCCAGCTCATTGCGTTGGGCACGGGTGGGGCCAAGCGCAGCCCGGTCCTGCCTGACGTTCCGACCATCGCCGAGGCCGGTGTGCCCGGTTATGTAGCGGACAATTGGTGGGGCCTCGCCGCGCCCGCTGGCCTGCCCGCGCCGATCCTGGACAAATTGTACAAGGCCGCCCAGGAATCATTGAAAGCGCCGGAGTTGCAGGCCCAATTTGAGCGAGAAGGCGCATCAGTCGTGCAGATGACCCCGGCCGAGTTCAGCGAATACATCAAAACCGAGATCATTAAATGGGGCCGGGTGGTCAAAGAGGGAAGCATTCACGCGCAATAGGATCGGTTTCACCCATCACACGCCGCGTGTCCAGCCGCCCTATGGCTTCACCGAACGGCCGGGTCCGGCGTGTAAGCTATTTTGAACTTTGATGTTTTCGGTGCCCTGCCCGGCGGGCTCCAAACTTTACCTAAGCTTTACGGCCCATCGATATGGTTCCACGGCACGCTGGGGGTGACCCACGGCACCGTTAGTGGAAGGCGGCGGGAAGAATCCCGCCCAAGACAAGAAATGTCGCAGGCCGCGTCCGTCATCATCGAACTCGAAACCGTTTTGACCGCCGGCTCGAGCGATCGACGTATCGAAATTCTCAGGCGAATGACGGACCTGTTTCTCAGCGGCGCCGAAGCCTTCAATAACGAGCAAGTCGGCCTATTCGACGATGTGCTCGCACGCCTGATCACGCAGGTTGAAACCAAAGCGCTTGCAGAACTCGGCGCGCGACTGGCGCCCGTCGATAACGCGCCTCATGGCATTATTTGCACCCTGGCGCGCCATGATGAAATTGCGGTCGCCGGACCTGTTTTGATGCAATCGCCACAGCTTACCGACAGGGATCTCGTCGAGATCGCCGAGTTAAAAGGCCAAGGCCACCTTGGCGCTATCTCCGAACGCAAACGGCTCGCATCAGCCGTCACCGACATCCTTATTCAGCGCGGTGACACGATGGTCGTCCGTAAACTTTCACAGAATGAGGGTGCCGCTTTTTCCGACGGTGGCTACGTCTCCCTGACAACACGCGCGGAAACGGATGAGCGACTGGCGGAAAATCTCGGGATGCGGCCAGATATGCCGCCGCAATTGCTCCTCGACCTGATATCGAAAGCCACCGAAACGGTCCGTGCGCGCCTGCTCTCAGTTGTACCTGCTGAAAATCAGGCTGCCATCCAAGGTGTGTTGTCGTCGGTATCCGACAAAGTGATGCGTGACGCTTCAGCGCCACGAGATTTCAGCCGGGCGATTGCTCAGATGGACAAATTACAGGAAAGCCATCAACTCAATGAATTGGCAATCGCCGGCTTTGCCGGAGCGGGCCAATACGACGAATTGGTTGCCGGGCTTGCTCGCATCTGCGGGGGCCCCCCTGAGCTGATCCATCGGCTGATGCAGAATCTCCGTTACGACGGCATTCTTGTTGCCTGCAAAGCCGCCGAGCTGCGCTGGCCAACCTTCAGCGCTATCCTGAAGATTCGGCCGTATGAGGTATCCACCACCGATATCACCCAGGCGCGGACCGATTTCATCAAGCTGACGGTACCGACCGCTCAACGCATGTTCCGTTTCTGGCTTGTTCGCGGCGTCGCGAAAGTGGGCGGCTAACCACATTCCCCGGGAATGAGGGTGCGTGGGGCACCGGCCTTGTTGCATGAATGTTATAATGTTACATTGCTCATGCATGGCTAACCTGGGCACCAAAGCCGCTGCCGCGCTCGCACTGGTCCTCGCATTTGGCCAGACGGCCACGCGTGCCGCTGAAATCCAGATCGCCGTGGTGGCGGCGGAGAATTTCTATGGCGACATCGTCCGCCAGATCGGAGGCGATCGGGTTTCTGTCGTCAGCATCATGAACAATCCGGACCAGGATCCGCATCTGTTCGAAACCACTCCCGGAATTGTGCGCCAGCTCGCAGGCGCGCAGATCGTGATTCTCAATGGGGCCAACTACGACCCCTGGATGGAGAAGCTCCTGGCCGCGGCGCCACGATCGGGCCGTACCGTCATTAGTGCGGCACAACTCGTCGGCCGCAATCCTGGCGACAATCCACATCTTTGGTACGACCCGGCGACCATGCCGGTTGTGGCAAACGCGCTTGCCGAAGCGCTGACCAAAGCAGATGGCGCTCACGCTTCGGACTACGCAGCACGCCTCAAGACGACACTTTCCGGTCTCGCGCGGGTCACGGAGCGTGTTGCACAGCTAAAGGCAAAACACGGTGGTGCCGCAGTCACTGCCACCGAGCCGGTTTTCGGCCCCATGGCGGAAGCGCTTGGGCTCACCATGCGCAACCAACGCTTCCAACTTGCCATGATGAACGACACCGAGCCGAGTGCGCGCGATGTCGCAGCGTTCGAAAACGACCTAAAAGAGCGAAAGGTAAAACTGCTGATCTACAACAGCCAGGTTTCCGAGAAGCTGACCGAGCGGCTGCGCGACATAGCCATCAAGGCCAAGGTCCCCGTCGTCGGCGTTACTGAAACGATGCCGGCGAATGTCTCGTTCCAGGATTGGATGCTGGGTGAACTGGGCGCGATCGACAAGGCACTGAGCGGACCAAACTCTTGAGCATCATCGCCCTCGACCAGGCCACGCTTCACATGGGCCGGCGCGCCGTGCTGTCGGATGTCAGTTTCAATATCGAGATGGGCGAATTTATCGGCGTCCTTGGCCCCAATGGCGCCGGCAAAACCACATTGATGCGGGCCATCCTCGGCCTGATTGCGCCAAGCAGCGGCACCGTAAAAGTGTTCGGCCGCACGCCCGAACGAGGCAATCCGGCGATCGGCTATCTGCCGCAGCTGCGCACGGTGTTGCCGGATTTGCGCGTGCGGGGGCGCGATTTCATCGCCAGCTCGCTCCATGGCGAGCGCTGGGGCCTGCCTTCAATCAGCCGCCACGAGCACAGCATGATCGAAGCGACTCTCGATTCTGTCGGGGCGCGCGATCTCGCTGCCCGCCCCCTGTCGGACATGTCGGGTGGCGAACGGCAACGTCTTTTATTGGCGCAGGCGTTGATCGGGCAACCGAAGTTGCTGCTGCTGGACGAGCCTTTGATCAGCCTCGACGCACGTCACCAGAAAGTAGCGATTGACGTTGTTCGCACGGTTTGCCGCGAGCGAAAAATTACGGTGATGTTTAGCGCGCACGAACTCAACCAGTTGCTGGGCACGCTCGATCGGGTGCTTTACCTCGGTAACGGCCAGGCCGTGCTCGGCAGCGTCGACGAGGTCGTGACCGCACCCGTTTTGTCGCGCCTTTACGGCACCGAAATCCAGGTGGTGCGAGCAGAAGGGCATATCTTCGTGATGTCGCGCGGCCGCGACGTCGAGCGCACCGATCACTTGCACGACCACCACTCTCACGACTCCGAACCCGGCCAGCACCATCATCACTGACATGTTCGCCTACGAATTCATGACGAATGCGTTCGCCGCCGCCGGGATTGTTGCGGTGGTATCCGGTTTCGTCGGCTATTTCCTGGTGATGCGCGGGCAAACCTTTGCCGGTCACGCGTTGTCGCATATCGGGTTTGCCGGCGCGACGGGTGCGGGCTTGATCGGGTTCGCGCCTATCTGGGGCTTGCTGGCTTTTACCCTCGCCGCCGGAATCGTGATGGGCGCATTGAGTGAGCGCATCAGCAATCGCGATATCGCTATCGGCGTGGTGTTATCGCTGGCACTCGGCTTCGGCTTGCTGTTCCTGCACTACTACACGTCGTTTGCAACACAGGCGACAGCGCTTCTGTTCGGAAACGTGCTGGCGGTCGACCACGCCATGATCGCGACGCTCGCGGTGCTGGGCGCAATTACTTTGGCCGCACTTGCCCTCATTATGCGGCCTTTGATCTTTGCCAGCCTGCAGCCGGAATTGGCAGAAGCCAAAGGCGTGCCACTGCGCTTCGTATCGACGGCGTTTCTCGCCATCGTCGCGTTGGCCGTATCGGAGTGCGCGCAAATCGTCGGCGTATTGTTGGTATTCACACTCATGGTCGGTCCACCGGCTACCGCGCAGCGCGTGACCACGGGTCTCTGGAGCGGCCTACTTGTATCGGCAGCGCTTGGCCTCGCTGAAGCCTGGCTCGGTTTGACGATGGCTTTTTATACCGACTGGCCGGTGAGTTTTTGCATCGCGTGCCTCAGCGCACTGGGATATTTCATTTGCCTCACGCTCACGACGCGAACGCCGCACGCACACCACGCCTAAAATGCAAACGGCCCCGCCAAAGCGAGGCCGCTGCGAAGCCGATGAATGGCCGCCAGGCTACATCTTGGCGCCCTTCTCTTTGAAAAACTTCACGGCGCCCGGATGCCATGGAATCGGCGAGTTCGCCGTCACCTGGTTTTCGACCGTGAAGCTCGACGCATCTTTGTGCACGGCGACCAGATCGGCCTTTTTGTCGATGATCAACTTGACGATGTTGTAAGCGTCCTGGTCTGACATCTTGTCGTTGGTGACAAGGATGTTCCACACCGCAGACACCTCGTTGTCCTTATCCTGACCTGGATAGGTGCCGGCCTTGATGACGGCTGTCGAATAAAGATTGTCATACTTGGCGTTCATCTTGGCGACGACATCGGAGTGATCGATCAACTTGATCTTCGTGCCAGGCGTGGCGGCAAGATCAGTCACGCCGGCAGTCGGCAGGCCGCCGACCCAGAAAAACGCGTCAATCTTGTGATCCTTGATTGCGTTGACGGATTCCGCGACGGAGAGGCGCTCGCGCTTCATATCCTTGTCTTTATCAAGACCAGCCGCTTCGATGACACGGAAGGCCATCACTTCGGTGGCGCTGCCGGGCGCACCGGTCGACACGCGCCTGCCCTTGAGATCGGCGAGCGTGTTGACGCCCGTCCCCTCGATGGACACCACGTGCATGATGTTCGGATAGAGCACCATCAGCGTGCGCAGTGGTACCTTCGTGCCTTTGAACTTGTCCACGCCGTTGAATGCATCGAGCGCAGCATCGGCCATTGAGAACGCGAGCTCGCTTTGCCCCGAATTGATGAGCTTGAGGTTATCGACCGAGCCACCGGTAACCTGGGCGGTCGCTTGCATGTCCGGAAAAGTCTTCGAGATCAGGTTCGCGAGCGCGCCGCCGATCGGATAATAGACGCCACCGGTGCCACCGGTGCCGATCGCGATCGGCCGCTGTTGCGCGTTGGCGGCGCCGAAGGCGAGAGCCGCCGCGACGATGCCGGCGAGTGCGGTTGTAAATCCTCGTTTCATTTCCTTCCTCCCTGTTTTTTCTTTCTTCAGTTAGCGTCTTGACGTCGAGCTAGGCCGGCGCCGGCGCCGGACCACGGCTCATCCATTGCCAAATGAGCAGCGCCGCGCCGAGCGCCAAGCCGAATGGCGCGGGGTGCGGAATATCCAGCCCGGTGATGTTTTCCATCATGGCTTCCAGCAGGCTCGGGAAAACCAACAATAGCCCTGTCACCAGGAATAGTCCGCGCTCGACCGGGGTGGTGCGGCGAAACGCCCAGTTTTGCGCAGCAACGGAGAGTGCCCCAAGGCCTGCGCCTGTGACCGCGGTTATCCAGACGATATCCATGACCGACCCGCCCTTGGGAATTTTCAACAACAAGCCGATGCCCAAGGGATCGAGCACAAACACGAATGGCACCAGGAATGCGGGCAAGGTGTATTTCCAGGCCTGCATTGTGGTCTTGTAAGGATCACCGCCGGTGATCGCCGCGGCGGCGAACGGCGATAGCGCAGTTGGCGGCGAGACTTCCGAAAGCACCGCGTAATAGAAGATGAACATGTGCGCGGCGAAATCGGGCACGCCGAGTTTGGTCAGCGCGGGCGCCGCGATCACCGCACAAATGATGTAAGACGCGGTCACCGGGACCGCGAGACCGATGATCCAGACCACGAGCGATGTGTAGATGGCCGTCATCAGCAGACTGCCGCCTGCGAAATCGATGACGATCGATGAAAATTTCAGGCCAAGCCCGGTTAGCGTGACGATGCCGACGATGATGCCTGCCGCGGCACACGTCGTGGCGGCGCTGAGCACGCCAATCGAGCCGTCCGCGAATGCCGTTGTCAGCTTTTTCGACGTGGGTACCGCCTTCTGGCCAGCGGATGTCAGGCCGAGAAATGCGAGGCCCGCCATCAAGATCAGGGCCAACATCGGAAAATAGGAATCAAAGATTTTGCCGACAGCGGTGGCCGAAACGCCGGGAATCAACAGGCCGGCAGCCACCACAACATAGGCGACAAGAAGCGGAAGCAGAATATTCCGCGGTCCCAAAGCGGTGTCCGGCGCCAGCGCGCTCATCGCGAAGGCGAGCACGGTTGAGTAAAACACCGCCAGCATCGGCGAGTAGCCGATCACCATGAACACGACCACGGCCACCAACGAGATAAAGTGGAAGCCGTAGCGTCTGGTCATTTGCCAGATCGTCAATTCCTGCTTGAACACAACCTCCTGCGCGCCGAAACGCATCGCGTCGAGCTCGACCATAAACAGGAGCGAGAGGTAGTACAGGCAGGTCGGGATTGTCGCCATCCAGATGACGTCGAGATAACTGATTTTCAGGAACTCGGCGATCAGGAACGCCGCGGCACCGAGCACTGGCGGCGATATGATGGCACCGAGGCCGCCCGCGGCAAGCAAGCCACCGGCCGCATCTTTTTCGAAGCCGGCCTTTTTCAACATTGGCCACGCCACGGTGCCGATCATCACGGTCGTCGCAACGCCGGAACCAGAAGGTCCGCCCAGCAAAAATGATGACGCCACAACCGCGCGGCCCGCGCTCGAAGGCTTGCCGCCCATAACCGCCAGCGAGAAGTCGATAAAGAATTTTCCAGCACCGGAATGCTGCAGGATGGCCCCATAAATCGTGAACATAATGATCAACGTCGCCGACACGTCGACTGCAACGCCGAAGATTCCTTCAAGCGTGATGAACAGATGCCCGACCAGGCGTGCGATATCGAAACCGCGGTGGGTCCAGGGCGGCGGCAGATGTGGGCCGAGCATCGCATAGGCGATAAACAAAACCGCGACCACCGGCATGATCGGTCCCGTGGTGCGGCGTGCGGCTTCGAGGACGAGAACGATAAAGATGGTGCCGAGGATTACGTCCCAGCGATCCGGCACCGCCGCACGATCAAGGAAATCGTCTCCACCCCAGAGCGCATAGATAATGATACCGACGCCAGCAAGCGCCGGAACCACGTCGAACCACTGCACATGATTCCGGAACCGCGCGGCGAGCGGAAACAGCATGAAGCTGAGCGTGAGCACGAAAGCGACGTGGATGTAGCGCAGCTCTTGCGTCGGTACGATGTCGTAGGCGGCATAGAGGTGGAACACCGTCATCGCGACCGCAATCGCGGTCACGGCTATTCCAACCCAGCCCGCGAGCCGGTTGGCAGCGCCTTCTTCTTGTTGAACGTATTCTTCGGCCTTGCGGAGCTGTTCTTCGGAAATCACCAGCGTGTCCGCGCCCGCTTTTACTTCTTCGACCATCGTCCCCTCACCCCGGTGGCGGTGTGGCCCCGCCTTCCGAGTGCGAGGCTAGCATGGGCAATAGCGAGGGGAAAACCTGAGAAAAAGCCCGCCTCTACGCGCCTTATGGACGCCCGAGGAGAATTGCGAGCGCCGCTGCCATGAACGGTAGAGGGAGCGACACCGCCGCGCGAAGCCAAACCACTCGCGCGGGCATCAACGGCACCTCCCAGATCAGCAGCCGGTGGATCGCGTACAGCGCCCATGCCGTCGAGTAAGCAATGACTTGCGGTGCGCCTGCGCCGCTTTTTAAAGCTGCCGCACCAATCGAGAAGCCGACCACCGGCCCGCCGGGCGTGAGCGCGCCGCCTATTGTGGCGATGACGATTCCCAAAAAGCCAGATTGCGGACCAAGCCACGGAGCGATCCATTCGTTCGGTAGCGCCTCGGCGACAAAGCCGGAACCGATCACCCCGATTCCGATCCGTGGCAACAACAGGATAAATTCCATTGCGCCGGCGCGCGCGCCATTGTCGAACAGCACCCGGCCCCGAACGGCCGCCAGAAATGCCAAGGCGGCAACGACCAGCCATAGTAAAATGTTGATGGCGAGCGTCACTTCGGGCTCTCGCGGTATTCGAATCCCGCACGCACCGCAGCGCGCGCCAGCAGCCCGGCGATAATCGGCAACGGGGTTGCCGCGATCATGCGCCAGATCACAAAGTCCGGTCCGAAGAACGGCAACTCCCACACCAGCGCGCGGGTGTAACCGATCAGAGTCCAGCTCACGATAAACGCGACGACCGCGCCGGCATCGGCTCCCATCACCAGGAAGGCGCCGGCCACCGGGTAAATTGTGATGGGACCACCAGGCAAGAGGAAACCGAAAAACGCCGCGATCAGGAGTCCGGTAAAGCCTGACTCATGTCCGACCCAACGGGCAACCAATTCGCGAGGAAGCAACAGCGTGACAAAAGCGCCGATCAGACACCCAGCCAAGACCTTGGGCAGCATCTCGGCGAACAAAGTCACATCGCCGATCAGGATTGTGAGAAAATGCTCCCGTCCGTCACGCACATACACGGTGGTGGCAGCGGCAACAGCCATCATTGCAATGGCCGCTGTCGACCAATCAAAGGCGCGCCGGCGTCGTCGGGGTGGAGCGGGCTCTGTCAAAGCGCGCGAACAGTATTCGACTGCAGGTGAATTGTCTTCGGCGTCCCCGTTGACCCTGCATTGCGCCACCGGTAGTTTCGCGGTGATGGGGATGGGGTCCCCCGAGAACCGCCCGTAAGGGGCTGATGACTCCTACCGCGTAATATGGCGGTAGGAATCTGTCCGCCGCAGGGCGGTTTTTGTTTGCCCTGAGACATGGGGATTGGATCGATGGGCTTTGTCATTGTGTTTCTTGGTGGTGGAATTGGCGCCGCACTCCGGCACGGCTTCAACCTTCTGTTCGCCCGCCTGCTGGGCACAGCATTTCCGTACGCGACCTTGTTTGAAAATGTCAGCGGTTCGGTCGTCATGGGATTGCTGGTGGCGCTGTTTGCGTTCAAAGGCGGCATACCACAGCACTGGCAGCTCTTTCTCACGACCGGCATTCTGGGCGGCTACACAACATTCTCGACTTTTTCGCTCGATGTCGCCCTGCTCTACGAACGCGGAGAACTTGGGTTAGCGGCGCTTTATGTTCTGCTGTCGGTCGCGTTGTCGGTCGGGGGGCTGTTTGCCGGTCTCGCCCTGGTGCGCAACTTCGCTTAGTCCATCGGACGCATACCGAGCTTGTCGAGGAGCGCCATATCGCGGTCACGACCCGGATTGGGCGTGGTCAGCAATTTTGGCCCGTAAAAAATCGAATTGGCGCCGGCCAGGAAGCAGAGCGCCTGCGTCTCTTCGGTCATGTCCTCCCTGCCGGCGGAGAGCCGCACGACAGATTCGGGCATGCAAATGCGCGCGACCGCGATGGTTCGCACAAAGTCGAGTGGATCGAGTGCCTTCGTGCCCGCAAGCGGAGTGCCCTCCACTTGCACCAGCATGTTGATGGGCACACTTTCCGGATGCACCGGCAAAGCGGCGAGTGTCGCGATCATCCCGATGCGATCTTCAGCCCCCTCGCCCATGCCAACGATGCCCCCACAGCAGACGTGAATGCCTGCGTCGCGCACATGCTCGAGCGTGTCGAGCCGATCCTGGTAGGTGCGCGTAGTGATGATTTCGCCGTAAAATTCCGGCGACGTATCGAGGTTGTGGTTGTAGTAGTCGAGCCCGCAGTCTTTCAATTGCCGGGCTTGATCGGACGTAAGCATGCCCAGTGTCACGCAGGTTTCCATCCCGAGTGCCTTCACGCCCTCCACCATTGCGCAAACCTTCTCAAGATCGCGATCCTTTGGTGAGCGCCAGGCAGCTCCCATGCAGAACCGCGAGGCACCGCCCGCTTTGGCCGCTCGCGCTTCCGCAAGGACAACGTCGATGTCCAATAACTTCTCGGCCTTCACGCCGGTGTCGAATTTTGCCGACTGCGGACAATAGGCGCAGTCCTCCGGACAGCCCCCTGTTTTGATAGACAGCAACGTCGAAATCTGAACCTCGGCCGGATCGAAATTCTCGCGGTGAACTTGCGCGGCGCGGAACATCAATTCCGGGAACGGCAGTGCGAACAACGCTCGCACTTCTTCCCGCGTCCAATTGTGCCGAAGGATATTCAGGGCTGGTGGCTGTAACGTCCCGTGGGCGAGCGACATAGAAAATCTCTACGATATTGCGATCGACGTGCGCAGCCGTATCCTACACTGCTGCCTCATACGGTCCAAAGGCCGATTACGCAACGATTTCATCGCATTGAGCAGCATTAATAGAGGTGCTAGCCTCCCTGCAGGGAACGTGATCTAGGGAAACGCTATGCTACGACTAACAATCGGCGTCGTTTTGTTGGCAGTGCTGACGGGACCGGTTTACGCACAAGGTCGGGGCGGACCACGTCCCGACACGCCCGAAGATATTCAAAAGAAAAGAGAGACCGAGGCGCTGGACAAGCAGTACACCTCCACTCTCAAACGTATGAACAAGGACGATGCGACACCGGTCCGCAACGATCCTTGGGCAAACATGCGCGCGCCAGCCGATAACAAGCGCTAGGCGACAGAAGCATGAACCGCGACCGCATGATTAGGTTTGCGGCTGTGCTTGTCGGCGCAGGCGTATTATTTGGTCTTGAGCAAGGGCTCGGCGCAAAACTGTATTTAGCAATCCCGGCCGGCATCCTCGCTTATGTTGCGGCACTTGTGGCGCTCGGGCTCACGGTCGGTAACAGCAGCCAGGTGAAATAGCTGTCACCACCAGTGACGGCGCCAGCCCCAGTACGGCCGGTAGTATGGGCCGCCGTAATAGACCACCGGCGGCGGCCGATCATAATAGACTGGACCATCGACGACTTCGGGACCTTCGACCATTTGCTGTCCCTGTGGTCCTTGTGGCCCTTGCCGATAAGCGGGCCCGGCGGCAGCGGCGCGTTGTTGCGGTACACGGCCGCTCATATCGAGCGCACTCTGAATGGCGAAACCTTTCTTGTCCTGCCAGCTAATTTCGCACCAGCCTTCATCGCACCCGCCGGTATCGACCAAACTCCCCCCCGGAATCTTCGCGACGATCTCGCTGCCGGTGCCCGGCGCGGCGCGCAGGTTGACGGTCGAAGCAACATAGGCCGGCTTGGCCAACGCGGGCACGGTGACGCAGGCCATAGCGAGCCCCAAAATTCGCGGCACGAGTTTCATGGCTTACCCTCCGTCCACTCAACTATCTAAGGGACACGAAACTTCAGCCGCGAAAACGGCGGGAAAGGGGCAAAAGCGGCAAATGCGAAGAAAAGGCAGAACGGCATCGCTTCAGGATTGGGCGCTTAACCCGCAGCCCGCGTAGGTCTGGTGACATGCACAACGTCATAAACCAGCCCGAGTTTCTCCAGGGCCAGGATAATCAAGCCATTGAGATCAAACTCGTACCAGGCATGTGAGATATAGGCATCACGGGGAAAGCGGTGATGATTGTTGTGCAGCCCTTCGCCAAACGTAATGAGAGTCATGAATAACTGATTTGTGGACTCGTCTTTTGTATCTTCGAAGCGGCGGTAACCGATCCGATGACAAACAGAATTCACGGTTGCTGTTGCCATGACGACCAAATAGGCCCGAAAAAATCCCGCGAATAGTACTGTGCCCCACATGGCATGCACGCCGCCGAATGCATATCCCCACGCGGCCGGAATGCCGACCATGGAAAGAAAGTACCAGAACCATCGCGTTCGGGTGAACATCATCACCATCCGGTCGGCGAGCATATCTTTGGCGAAGACGTTGTTGTCCGTCATGGTGTCGTCGAACAGCCAGCCGTTATTCGCGTACAGCCAGCTTTTCAGCTTGGACGTAAAGGCGTGACCTTTGCCGTCAACATAAGGGCTGTGCGGATCGCCAACGTCATCTGTGTAAAGATGATGGCGGCGATGATTGCCGACCCATTTCAGAAGCGATCCCTGACAGGCCATCTGACCGATGGCACACAGGATGAATTTGACACCCGCATTGCACTTGAAACTGCGGTGCACAAGCATCCGATGGACCGTGAGACCGATACCAATCGTCGTGAGTGCATACATGAGTGCAAACAACGACCACTCGACACGCCCCACGCCCTGGGTGAAGGCCCAGATAAGACCGGCAATGGATCCGCTGACGAACACTCCGAAAAGTATGCAGCTCTCAAGTTGTTTCGCGCGGACGAGCGGACCACCGACGATGATGCCATCCGGCAGATCGGGATGCGCTTCACGAACAGCTGCCGCGATTTCGTGATACTCGGCGACGGACATGCTCAAGCACTCCGCGGGCACTGGCTACAATATTAATAAAATTTTAATAATCTGGCCCGGGATTTGCAACCTCAGATAGACGCTGGCTATCGGACTACGGCCACCCCGCTGCGCAAATTAGATCGCCGCCGGTAAGCCCTTGGTCGACCAATTGATCGTCTTGTAGTCAAAGCCCGTCTCAATTGTCGGCTTGACGATCGCGAAATACGGGGACAGGTCGAAATCGCGAGGGCAATAAAGAGAGCTGTGGCGAATGTGATAAATCTCCTTGCGAGCCTGCACGCTTTCGACCCGCTCGATCGCTGGCAATATCGGATAGCCGATAGCATCGAAAGCTTGCGCGATGAGCGCGGAGCAAATGAGTTTGGTCGGATCGCCTGAACCTAGAGCGATCATTCGCCGCCGCCAACGTTGCGGGACCGGCAGCGGCACCAGATAGCGGCCAAGATCGAGCAGATTTTTGAGATCATATTGCAGCCCGATACGCTCAATAGCGTAATCGCAGACCGCCCGACGATCCCCCAACGACAGGCCTACGGGCCGGCAAATGCGAGTGTGGAAAGGAAAGTACGTAGACAGCGGGACGGAAACGGTGCCGGCTTGCAGGTTGGATTCAACGAGCTCGCAAGGTTCACCGCTCGATGTTGTTTGACCATCGATTGGGCCGACATATAGTGCAGCATGTGACCACGTCGACTGCGTCAGATATTTGATCACGCCGGCAATATGCGTGCGGCCCTCGATCAGCAGGATGTCGCCAGGTTTGATCGTAGCCCGAAGCGCCCCTGGATCGGCCGGCGTCAGTGGCTCATAGCCCTGGGCAGGCCTTTGCAGATATGCGGCGATCAGGCGCCCGACTCGATCGAGCATCCAAGTCATTGCAAGCTTCCGGCGAATCAACCCACGCGCCAAGTCGAACAATATTTATCGCCAGCGGCAACACCGCTGAGACGGCGGCGCGACGCCCCCTCCATTTGCGCTAGCGGATCGGAAAGGCTTCCGACTTTATAGGAATATTGTCAGGATACGAGTGCGCGGGTTTGTCGAGTTTGGGAGATAGCACCGTGCGTCAAAAGACACGGTGTATGCATTCAAATGAATTGGAACCTTGTGGTGTGCTTTGCATTATCAAAGGCCTCGCCAAGGAGCGTGTATCCAATGGTCAGAAGTATAACCACAAAGGCGCGACAAGCCATTTCAGACGCCGCGCAACGCGGCGCGGAGGGTGTTAAGTCCGTAGCCGGCGACGCTTTCGGCGCTGCGGTGAAGGCAGCTGCGGATGTTGTCTTCGAATCCACCGCTAACGCGCTAGGTGCCGGGCGGGCCAAGATCAAACAGTCGTCGCCGGCGATGAAGCGAGCGATAGGCAAAGCGGCAAAGCAATCGATCAGCAGGCCGCGCCGAAAAAAGGTCGTCGCGAAGCGAAGAAAGCCGGCCGCGAGCAAACAGAAAAAACGATACGGCCGTCGCGCTGTTTCCTCCGCGAGGCGATGAACTCGCCGCTATCGAAAATCTGACCGGTCATCTCGCCGGGTTCAACTGCCCGCGCATCACGAGCCGGCATAAGCCGTAATTCTCGGGCCATCTGCTCCGCGGGAACTAGAGTTTGAAGCTGCCGTTAACTCGGCACTGGACGCGTCCCGAGAGGAACGAATGGGTTCGACATTGCACATAAGCCGCAAAGGGCCCGGCCGCGCGAGTAGCAAAGGCGTGATTGATCTTGTACGCGATGTCTTGAAGGACATTGTGAGTCTGCTGCATGCGGAACTGCAGCTATTGCGAGCCGAGATTTCTGAAAAGCTGAGATTGACTGCGCTTTCGGCCGCGCTCATCGGCGCGGGCGCCTTTCTGCTTGCGGCAACAATCGTGTTGTTGCTGCAAGCGGCCATCGCTGGGCTCGTTGCTTATGGAATTGCCTGGCCGATCGCAATTCTCATTGTCGCTACGGTGACACTGTTGCTGGGGGCAGGTCTCGTCTGGGTTGGCGTCAATAACTTTCGCTTCAGCCGTCTCGCCCCCTCAAAAACCCTAAACCAGCTGGAAAAAGACACCAACATCGCAAAACATGAGGTAAACGAATGACATCGTCGGCACAGCTCGAGCGCAAAGCAGAACAGGCCCGGGAACGTCTCGCTGATCGTCTAGCGGATCTGCGTTACCACGCCTCTCCTGCCACAGTCGTCAGCGAATTGTTCGGCATCAACCCGCGAGCGTTGGGTGATGACCTCTTGCCGCTATTGACCAAGGAAGTGCGAAACAACCCCGTAGCCGCTCTCCTCGTGGCCGCAGGCGTAGGGTGGTACCTATATTCGGAAGTGCGAGATCCTCTCGCAAAATTGGGTTTTGGTCATACCAAACGGCGACAGGCCAAACGGGGGCGAACAAAAAAACGCGCCGTGAATAAAGGCAAATCGGTCGCCGAGCGCCAGAAGAACTAGAATTTAATGGCCGGGCGAAGCCCGGCCATTTCGCTTCTATGCTGTAGCGAAAGACTTACTCCGCCGCTTCCATCCGCGGTTTTGTCGCCTCGACTTTCGCGGCACAGAACTTGAATTCCGGAATCTTCCCGAACGGATCGAGTGCAGGATTGGTGAGGATATTCGCCGCCGCCTCGACAAAGGCGAACGGAATAAAAATCACGCCGTCGGGAATTGCGTCGTCCTGGCGAGACGCTAATTCGACGGTGCCGCGACGCGTCGTAACGCGCAGCATGTCGCCGGGCTTCAAGCCTAACTTCACAAGCGTCCCGCGCGACACCGAAGCGCTGGCTGACGGCTCCAGGGAATCGAGAACGGAGGCACGGCGCGTCATGGCGCCGGTGTGCCAATGCTCCAGCTGCCGCCCTGTGGTCAAAATGAATGGGAAATCCGCATCTGGCGTTTCATTCGGCGGCGTGAGCTTTGCCGCGACCAGCTTCGCCATGCTGTTTGGCCGGGGGAAGCCTTTGTCGAACACGACGTCTCGGCCCGGCACGTCGGGGCCGTCGACCGGATAAGTCACATGGTCCTCACGCTCGACACGGTCCCAGGTGATGTTGTCGAGTGCCGGCATCAACCGCGCCATTTCTTCGAAGACTTCGCCGACGTTCTTGTAGTTCCATTTCTCGCCCATGCGCTGGGCGAGATCCTGGATGATCCACAAATCCTGGCGCGCATCGCCCGGCAGCGGCAGCGCCGTGCGTCCCATCTGCACCTGGCGGTTGGTGTTGGTGACTGTGCCGTCCTTCTCCGGCCAGGCCGAGGCCGGCAGGATGACGTCGGCATATGACGCGGTCTCAGTCAGGAAGATGTCCTGCACCACGAGGCATTCGAGATGCGCCAAAGCGCCGCGCGCGTGGTTCAGATCGGGATCCGACATCGCCGGATTCTCGCCCATGATGTACATGCCCTTGATCTCGTCGGCATGGACAGCATCCATGATCTCGACAACGGTCTTACCCCGTTTGGGATCAAGCTTCTTGCCCCAGGCTTTTTCGTATTTCGCAATCATCTCGGGGTTCTCCACCGACTTGTAATCGGGGAAGAACATGGGGATGAGACCGGCATCAGACGCGCCCTGCACGTTATTCTGTCCGCGCAGTGGATGGAGACCGGTGCCGGGACGGCCGACCTGGCCGCAGATCAGCGATAGTGCAATGAGGCAGCGCGCGTTGTCTGTACCATGGGTGTGTTGCGACACGCCCATGCCCCAGAAAATGATGGCGTTCTCCGCGCGCGCAAAACTGCGTGCCACTTCGCGCAGCGTGTCGGCCGGGATACCGCAGATCGGCTCCATCTCCTCGGGGGTGAAATCTTTCACGTGCTCCGCGAGCTGATCAAAGCCTTCGACATATGTCTGTACATATTGCTGGTCGTAAAGCTTCTCGCCGATGATGACGTTGAGCATGGCGTTGAGCATGGCGACGTCGGTGCCGTTCTTGAACTGCATCATTTTCCACGCGTGGCGCTTGAGGGCCTGCCCGCGCGGGTCCATCACCACCAGCTTGGCGCCGCGCTTGGCGGCCTGCTTGAAGAACGTCGCGGCGACCGGATGATTTTCGGCCGGGTTCGCGCCGATGACGATAATGAAGTCAGAGTTTTTGCATTCGTTGAAAGTCGCGGTCACAGCGGCTGAGCCAACACCCTCCAAAAGCGCCGCAACCGAAGAAGCGTGGCACAGCCGCGTGCAGTGATCGACGTTATTGGAGCCAAAACCGGTACGCACAAGCTTCTGAAACAGGTATGCCTCTTCGTTCGAGCCCTTGGCTGAACCGAAGCCTGCGAGTGCTCGCGGACCGTCGCGGTCTCGAATTTTCTTGAGGCCAGACGCAGCGCGTTCCATTGCCTCTTCCCAGGTGGCCTCACGGAAATGCGTCCACGGGTTCGAAGGATCGACCAGGTCGTCAGCGGCTTTCTTGACGCCGTCCTTGCGTATCATCGGCTTGGTCAAGCGCTGCGGATTGCTGACGTAATCGAACCCGAAACGGCCCTTCACGCACAGGCGATTTTGGTTGGCGGGGCCGTCGCGGCCGGTCACATATAAAAGCTTGTCATTTTTGATGTGGTAGGTGAGCTGACACCCGACGCCGCAGTAAGGGCATACGCTATGCACTTCGCGGTCCGCGTATTCCGTACGCACATTTTTGTCGCTAACCAGCGTCGCTGGCATTAACGCGCCGGTAGGGCACGCTTGCACGCATTCGCCGCAGGCGACGCAAGTGGACTGTCCCATTGGATCGTCAAAATCGAAAACGATTTTCTCGTGATGCCCGCGGCCGGCCATGCCGATGACGTCGTTGACCTGCACTTCGCGGCAAGCGCGGACGCAAAGATTGCACTGGATACAGGCATCGAGATTGACAGCCATAGCCGGATGGCTGCGATCGGGCGCCGGCGTTCCGTGCGTGGGGAAGCGGCTGGTGCCAATGCCCATGCGGTCGGCCCAGGCCCAAAATTTCGATTGCGGATCGTGCGCGGCCGTCTTGCGGTCCGGCTGATCAGAAATGAGAAGCTCAAACACCATCTGCCGTGCGGTTTTCGCACGGTCAGATGTCGCCTTCACTTTCATGCCTTCGCTCGGCTTGCGAATGCAACTCGCAGCCAGAACGCGTTCACCTTCGATCTCGACCATACAGGCGCGGCAATTGCCGTCGGCGCGATAGCCGGGCTCGGGTGAATAGCAAAGATGCGGGATGTCAGTGCCGAGGCGTTTCGCCACCTGCCAGATGGTCTCGCCGTCGAGCGCCTCGACCTCTTTACCGTCGAGGATAAACTTCACCGATGCGGCTTTGCCGTTACCTGCGGTCATCGTATTTGCCTTTTCGTCACCAGCTTCCCAGCGGTTTCGACAATTCTTCCGGAAAATATTTTATCACACACAGCAGCGGATTCGGTGCCGCCTGTCCGAGGCCACAGATCGAGGCGTCGCGCATCGCGGCCGCCAGTTCTTCCAGCAGCTTCACGTCCCACGGACCTTTGGCCATCAGCTTGGCCGCTTTTTCGGTCCCGGCGCGACAGGGCGTGCACTGACCGCAGGAACTCGTCTTCAAAAAACTTCATCAAATTCAATGCAGCAGCCTTGATGTCGTCCTTGTCCGAAAGGATTACAACAGCGTGCGATCCCACGAAGCAGCCATATTTTTCGAGCGTTCCGAAATCGAGCGGAATATCGGCCATCGAAGCCGGCAGGATACCCCCCGACGGTCCGCCGGGCAGATAGCCCTTAAAAACGTGGCCATCCTGCATGCCGCCGCAGAACTCATCGATCAATTCGCGCATCGTGATGCCGGCAGGGGCAAGCTTGACGCCCGGCTGCTTCACGCGGCCTGAAACCGAAAAGCTGCGGAAACCTTTGCGGTCGTGACGACCCTGCGAGGTCATCCATTCCGCGCCCTTTTCGATGATGTCTCGGACCCAGAACATCGTCTCGACGTTCTGTTCGAGCGTCGGCCTGCCGAACAATCCGACCTGAGCGACATAAGGCGGACGGTGGCGCGGCAAACCACGTTTGCCCTCAATCGAACTCGATCATCGCCGATTCTTCACCACAGATATAAGCACCCGCACCGCGCCGTAGATGCAACTTCGTGTGCGGAGAGAGTCCGGCTTCTTCGACTTTCTCTATTTCGTCCAACAGCATAAGCCGCAGCTCAGGATACTCGTCGCGGATGTATACATATGTATCGATGGCCTCGACGACCCATGCGGCGATTAAAACGCCTTCGATGAAACGATGTGGATCGAGTTCGAGATAGTATCGGTCCTTGAAGGTGCCAGGTTCGCCCTCGTCGGCATTGACAGCGAACATGCGCGGAGCGGACTCCGCGCGCACAAGCGCCCACTTGCGGCCGGTCGGGAATCCGGCGCCACCGAGACCACGTAGCCCCGCATCGCTTACGATCTTGATCAGCTCGTCGCGCGTGCGTTTGCCGGTGATGCAATCCTGCAACAGCGTATAACCGCGCGCTCTTCGATATGCGGCAAAATCCGCCCCAGGTTTCCAAGCGTGTGCGTGGGGCTTTGCTTTCACCGCCGCCACATTGTCGAGCGTCGCATTGAATGTCTGGACGTGGCCGACGGCACAGACCGGCGCACGGTCACATGCACCCATGCAAGGCGCGTGCACGACGCGAACGTCGCGTCCGAGTTTGCCGGGCAGATCTTTCAGCAGCTTTTCCGCACCGGCCATCGCGCATGACAGAGAGTCGCATACACGTACGGTGACCGGCGGCGGCGGCAATTCGCCTTCCTTCACAACATCGAAGTGCGCATAAAATGTCGCAACCTCGTAAACCTCCGTGAGCGCCACCTTCATTTCGGCGGCAAGCGCGGCGAGATGTGCGGCCGAGAGGTAGCCGTACTGATCTTGAATGAGATGCAGATGCTCGATGAGTAAATCACGCCGACGCGGTCGATCGGTGAGCAGTGCGCGCACCTCCAAGAGTGCCTGCGGATCGACCTGACGTCCCTTGGGAGTGCGCGGCCCACGACGCCTACCCCCACGCCCGTTTGGCGTTTTTGCTGGGGGTAGTTGCTCTGTAATGCTCATGAGTTTCCCTCAATCTCAGAAAAACCCTTCTAGGCCCCCACCGGCAAGCCCGGTCCCCAAATCGAACGATAGAGAAAATCTATTAATCCAAGCGACATGCTTGTTTTTCCTGATTACTTATGGTGCCTTAATTGGATATCCAAATCGACGTGCGGATTGCCGCATGAAGGCGTGGACCTGATCGATCGAAGGTATTGGGGCCGAAATTGCTCGATAAATTGGAGTTTCTGCTCGCTCTAGCCCGTGAAAAGCATTTCGGACGAGCTGCCGAAGCGAGTGGCGTTACCCAACCGACCTTGTCAGCCGGCGTAAAGCAGCTGGAGGAGTCCTTCGGGGTACTCCTCGTTATCCGCGGTTCCCGGTTCCAGGGATTTACAGCGGAAGGCGAACGCGTGCTCGAGTGGGCCCGGCGTATCGTCGGCGACACCCGCGCGATGCGCCAGGAGGTGCATGCCCTCAAGCACGGGCTCGCTGGAAGGCTTCGTTTGGCGGCGATTCCAACCGCGCTCGCCATGGTGGAAACGCTGACGACACCCTTCCGCGCCCGCCACCCGGAGGTGCAATTTACCGTTCTATCGCGCACCTCAATCGAGATTTTAGGACATCTGGAAAATCTCGAAATCGATGCCGGACTGACTTATCTCGACAACGAACCACTCGGCCGTGTCACCGCCGTGCCGCTCTATCGGGAGCGCTATCGATTGCTGGTCGCCGCTGACGCCCCCCTCGGTGATCGCCAGACTGTGACATGGACCGACGTGGCCCAAGTCCCCTTGTGCCTTCTCACTCCCGATATGCAGAATCGTCGCATTATAGAGAGGCTGCTCCGCGATACCGGTATCGATCCGCACATCACGCTCGAATCGGATTCGATGATTCTCTTGTACTCGCACGTGCGCACCGGAAGATGGGCAAGCGTGATGCCGGCGAAGCTGGCTGCGTCGCTCGGCCTTACGGATGTTCTGCGTTCCATTCCGATCGTAGGCCCCGAAGCGAGTCATACGATCGGCCTAGTCGCCCCGGCTCGTGAACCGATGACAACATTGACCGCCGCTTTGGTAGCGGAAGCGCGCCGCGTGGCGCCGCTGCTCTCGGATTGATGTTGTCAGGCGACTAGTCTTTAGTCGTACATAGATTGCAATTCTTTCATCCGGTGCTCAGCACAACGCTCTTGCCTACTAACTTCAACTTTGCGTCGTGCCACACCGGACCAAAATTTGATCCTGGACATTAATCTCGACAAGGATAGTACTTCGCTATTGCGAAATTGAAAATTCCTATCGCTCCATAAATATTTTGCGATTGATTTATCGTAGGTGCGCCGACACTCTGACATTTGGACAAGCGCGACAAACGCGCGGATTCCAAGGGGCAGGGAAACATGACGACTATCGAACAACCGTTCGCGGGCGGCGACAGTATTACGAGCATTCTCGATCGGGAGCGCATTATTGCGACCGCCGGGTTCAATCGCTGGCTGGTGCCACCAGCAGCACTTTCAATCCATTTATGTATCGGCATGGCTTACGGCTTCTCGGTGTTCTGGCTGCCGCTCTCGCGCGCGATCGGACTCACGGCGACAAAAGCATGCCCGGACATCTCTCTGGCGGCTGAACTATTTACGACAACCTGCGACTGGCGCATTGCCAGTCTCGGTTGGATGTTCACATTGTTTTTCGTGCTGCTGGGCGTTGCTGCCGCGATTTGGGGTGGCTGGCTCGAACGCGTTGGGCCCCGTAAGGCGGGCGTTGTCGCCGCACTTTGTTGGTGCGGCGGCCTTCTCGTTGGCGCCGTCGGCGTTTTCACCCATCAGCTCTGGCTGATGTGGCTCGGCGCCGGCGTTCTCGGCGGTATTGGCCTTGGCCTTGGCTACATTTCGCCGGTTTCGACCCTGATCAAATGGTTTCCCGATCACCGCGGAATGGCAACCGGATTTGCGATTGCCGGTTTCGGCGGCGGCGCGATGATCGGCGCACCACTCGCCAATATCCTCATCAACTACTTTAAGACGCCGACTTCGGTCGGCGTGTGGGAAACCTTCGTTGCGATGGCCGTGATCTATTTCTTCTTCATGATGGTCGGCGCATTCAGCTATCGCATTCCCCCCGTTGGCTGGCGTCCGGACGGCTGGACGCCACCGGCCAAGGCAAATGCCATGATCTCGCAGCACAACGTACACCTCAAGGATGCCCACAAGACTCCGCAGTTTTGGCTGATCTGGTGGGTGCTGTGCCTGAACGTGTCGGCCGGCATCGGCGTGATCGGCATGGCATCGCCAATGCTGCAAGAGATCTTCGCGGGCTCGCTGATTGGCCAGCCTGGCGTGAAGTTCAACGCGCTCACGGCCGATCAACGCGTGGCAATCGCAGCGATTGCGGCCGGCTTCGCTGGCCTGCTGTCACTGTTCAACATCGGCGGCCGGGTTTTCTGGGCGTCGCTATCTGATTACATCGGACGCAAGAACACCTACTACACGTTCTTCATCCTCGGCATTGCACTCTATGCGGCAGCACCTTTCTTCGCTCAGATCGGTAACAAAGCAATGTTCGTGCTGGCGTTCGGCATCATCCTCTCGATGTACGGCGGCGGTTTCGCGACCGTGCCGGCCTATCTTGCGGATATGTTCGGCACACAGTTCGTAGGTGCGATCCATGGGCGGCTGCTCACCGCCTGGTCCACAGCGGGTATTATTGGTCCGGTGGTGGTGAACTACATCCGCGAAGCACAACTTGCCGCGGGCGTGCCACGCGACCACCTCTACGATACGACAATGTACATTCTATGCGCCATGCTAGTCGCAGGTTTGATTTGCAATTATCTCATCAAGCCCGTCGACAAGAAGTGGTACATGAGCGCCGACGAAGTCGCGAAGCTGCAAGCTGCCAGCGCGAAAACTGCGACGGCAATGCCTTCCGGCTCCTTCGGCATTGGCAAAGGCGGATTCGACGGCAAGGCGGCACTTTTCTGGGCCTTCGTCGGCATCCCGCTCGCCTGGGGTGTATGGAAGACCCTGGAAAGCGCGATCAAGATTTTCTGATCACCACCAACCGCCGCAAGACGACCTATGTCGTTCTGCGGCGGCTTCGCTTCGCTCGATCGCGCTTCATTCAATGGGGGAAGTTTATGTTTCGCACTCGTGTTTCCGTCGCTGCCGTAGCCTTAATGTCAGCCATGACCATTACAGCGTCGGCACAAATGTCGGCGCCTGCGCCAACGCCTGCGACGCCCGAACCCAAAGTGTCGAAAATGAAATTGACACGAGAAAAGCTGAAAGAAATGCGGGCCAAATGGAGCGCTAACAAGCCTAAACTCAAAAGCTGCCGGACGGAGGCACGCAAAAAGGGCCTGGCCGACGACGACCGCTGGTTCTTTATCGAGGATTGCATGGGCAAGTCGTGACCAATGGTAATCACCGGCCATTGTCGCTGTCTTGCGCGATTCCGCCCGGTCTAAACTGAATTCAGTCCCGAATTAGGCCGGGGCAAGCGACGGGGATGACATAACGGGAACGTCGTCGGCAGGTTCATCTTCTTCAGCGACGACCTTCAGATGCTGCCCGCGCAACTTTTTGCCCTTGGCAGACGTCTGCACCTGTTGCCTCATGCGGCGTTCGTAGAAACACACGATATTTCGTGCGGTCTGCTGACTAAGCTTTTTGTACCGTTCGAACGCCATAGTGACGTCGTCGGGCTTTAGATTGCGGTTGGCGGCATACATCACAAGCAGCTCTCGAGCCGTCGTCCAGGAACAGCCCGCAGCCTTGGCAAGAAGCAAGAGCATGTCCTCGCCTTCGTCGAGCAGCGCCCGCTCGACGAGATCAATCGGAAAAAGGCCAAGCCGCGCCAGAGCGACAGCCGTCTTTTCGAATTCTTGCGCGTGCGCAGCCCCGTGAACGCTGGCTTCCGTTATCGGCCGCACATTGAATCGACGTTTGGCCTCACGCACCGCCGCGGCGTGGACTTTTGACGTTTTGCGCACTTCGCGTTGCATCGCAGTCGCGACGTCATCGACCGTATCGCGGATTGCCGCGGCGGCCTTCGGATTTGCCGCTTCAAGCTTAGCGCGAACAGTAGACGATGCCGCTTCCAGTAGTTTGAGGAAATATTGACGCGGAAGGTCGCTGCGCTCGCCAAGCGCTAAAGTGAGTCTCCGGTCATAGCGCGCGCGCGTCGTTAAATTTCCATAGCCTGCAAGCGAAAATCGCGCGCCTTTGTTTTTTACAACCTTATGCACGACCCGTTGGTCGCCGCGTTCGACCAGGACGTCGGTGACATCCTCGCTCAACTTCAAACGTTGGGCGATTGCGAACAAATGCGCTTGGCTTTTTGTCGAAGCATTTTCGATCAGGTCGGCATCGGACAGCTGCTGCGAATGAACCAGCACCGGCTCCGCGACTTCGATCGCATCGTCGAAAGCAAGCGAACGAATGAGCTTTGGCGGCGCCATTTCCATGGCTATGAGGTGATGGGCGAGTTTGGCGCGCGCCTTGACCTCGATGTCGGTGGAAAGCTGCTGAAGCACGTCGTCGAACAGCGCGATCTGCTCGTGCGAATAGCTGCGCGATCCGGCTGCAAATAGGTCCGCAATTCGCTGAAGAATTCTCAAACGCTGCTTGCTGCTGCCCGTGGAAACCGAGCTGATCAGCTCATCAAGCAGCGAGCGACTTTCTGCAAGCGAAACTGATTTATGGGACGTGGCTGTTGCTGACATGGGTAACAACCTACCGGGAAGTTCCGAAAACTCGCTGTAGGTCGCACCGCAAAAAAATGAAAAATTTTACGAAAATTGCACGCAATGACAGTCGAGCCAGAGCGCCAGCGCCAACAAAAAGGGCCCGTTTTTAACGGGCCCTCTGCATTTTCACGGGCAGGCGGCTCTAAAACAGTCCGACAATCTGGCCCTGCGCGTTGACGTCGATCGAATCCGCTGCCGGCACTTTGGGCAGGCCGGGCATTGTCATGATCTCACCGCAGATCGCCACCACAAATTCGGCGCCGGCTGAAAGCCGGACTTCACGCACGTTGATGGTGTGATCGGCGGGCGCACCCTTGGCGTCCGGATTGGTCGAGAAAGAATATTGGGTCTTGGCGACGCAGATGGGCAATTTGCCGTAACCCATTTCTTCCCAGGTCTTGAGCTGATCTTTGACCGACTTGTCAGCCGTTACGTTCTTGGCCCGGTAGATTTCACGCGCAATCGTTTCGATCTTTTCGAACAACGGCATCTCATCCGGATAGAGGAATTTGAGCTTGCCCTTGGCTTCGTCGGTCACCTTGACGACGGCCCTTGCGACATCGGCGGCGCCCTCACCGCCCATGGCCCAGTGATCGGCCATCAGCGCTTCAACGCCGAGCGCCTTGCACTTCTCCTTAACAAGTGCGATTTCCGCATCGGTGTCGGCGGAGAAGCGGTTGATCGAAACCACAACCGGCAGGCCGAATTTTTTCACGTTTTCGACGTGGCGCTGCAAGTTGGTCATGCCGGCCTCAAGCGCCTTCAGATTTTCGGACTTGAGGTCTTCCTTCTTGACGCCGCCATGCATCTTCAACGCGCGGATCGTCGCAACGAGAACCACGCAATCGGGCGTCAGGCCCGCCTTGCGGCACTTGATATCGATAAATTTCTCGCCACCAAGGTCGGCGCCGAACCCCGCCTCGGTTACAACGTAATCGGCAAGTTTGAGTGCGGTCGTGGTTGCGAGAACCGAGTTGCAGCCATGGGCAATATTGGCGAAGGGGCCGCCGTGAATGAAGGCCGGTGTGCCTTCCAATGTCTGCACCAGATTTGGCGCAATCGCCTCCTTGAGCAGCGCGGCCATCGCGCCATGTGCCTTCAAGTCCCGCGCACGCACTGGTTTGCGGTCGCGGGTGTAGGCGACGATGACATTGCCGAGGCGTTCTTTGAGGTCGTCAAGATTCTTGGCGAGACAGAAGATCGCCATCACTTCGGAAGCGACGGTGATGTCAAAGCCGGCTTCACGCGGATAGCCATTGGCGACGCCACCAAGCGAGCAGACGATCTCACGCAGCGCGCGGTCGTTCATGTCCATGACGCGGCGCCAAACTACGCGGCGTGAATCGATGCCGAGAGCATTGCCCCAATAAATATGATTGTCGATCAGTGCCGAAAGAAGATTGTGCGCCGAGGTAATGGCGTGGAAATCCCCGGTAAAATGAAGGTTGATGTCCTCCATTGGCACCACTTGCGCATAACCGCCACCGGCGGCGCCACCCTTCATACCGAACGACGGGCCCAGCGAGGGCTCGCGCAAGCACAGCATTGCCTTCTTGCCAATGTGATTGAGAGCGTCGGTTAACCCACTGTCGTGGTGGTTTTGCCCTCGCCTGCCGGCGTCGGAGTAATTGCAGTCACCAGAATTAGCTTGCCATTCTTCTTGCTCTGCAGCGACTTGATGTAATCCATCGACACTTTGGCCTTGTAGTGGCCGTAGGGGTCGAGGTTTTCCGGACCAATACCGAGTTTTTCCTTGGCGATGTCGAGGATCGGCCGCTTTTTGGCGGCCTGCGAAATTTCGATGTCGGACTTCGGGCTTTGATGTTGCGACGCGGGCATTGGAGTCTTTCCGTTATTTGAAAATGAGGATCAACCGAGCCGCGCCCCGGCGGCGAGCTTGGCGGTGGCGATGAATTCAGAGGCGTCAATCTTCTTGCCTCCGTCGGGCTGAACGCGAGTGATCTTGAAGCGGCCGTCGGCACAAACGACCGTGAAATTGTCGGCGTCGATCGCGACCACTTCGCCAAGCTTACCGGCGATGCCTTTTGGATCCTTCGCGGGCAACGGCTTCGCGTCGAAAATCTTCAGCGTCTTGCCGTCGAGCGTTGTCCATGCTCCGGGGGCCGGGTTGCAGCCGCGGATCAAGCGATCAATCTGTTCCCACGGCTTACCCCAGTCGATCTTGGCGTTGCCAGGGCCGCAGCGGCCTTCATATGTCGCCTTGGATTCGTCCTGCTTGATACGCGGCGCTTTGCCCGCCTTCACCAGGTCGACACCCTCAAGCATCGCTTCGACGCCCATCGGGAACAGGCGGTCGAAATATACCGTGCCGAGTGTATCGGTGTTGGAGATAGGCGTTTTCTTCTGAATGAGCACATCGCCGGTATCGAGGCCGTTGTCTGGCCAGAAGATCGACAAGCCAGTTTCTTTCTCACCCTTGATGATTGGCCAGTTGATGGCGCTAGCGCCGCGATAAAGCGGCAGCAGCGACGGATGATACTGGATCGAGCCGTGCGTCGGAGCATTGAGGAATTCCTCGGGCACGAACAACGTCACGAAGGCCATGACTTGCAGATCTGGTTTGAGTGCCTTGAACTCGGCTAACACTTCCGGCTTTTTGTAGGAGTCGGGCTGCAACACCGGGAGCTTGGCGGCGAGCGCAGCTTCCTTGAGCGGATCGGCCTTCGCACCTTCTTTTTCCGGGGCAACGTAAACGGCAACTACGTTTTCACCGCGCTTCAGCAATGCTTCCAGCACAGCTTTGCCGAAGGCCTGCTGACCATGAACAACGATACGCATAATCGATTCCCTCCCCAAACCTACTTCCGGTCGCTCCGGCCGAGTGAAGCGACAGCTGTTTACGCCGCTTTTTCTTCCTTTTTCGGCGCGCTCAAGGCGCCGGAGTTTTTAATCTCATTGATATCCGCAGCCTTGAAGCCAAGAACATCCTTCAGGATTTCGTCCGTATGCTCGCCCAAGAGAGGGGAGCGTGTCACTTCGGAAACCGAATCCGACATCTTGATCGGATTGCCGACACTTAGATATTTGCCGCGGGTCGGATGATCGACCTCAACCACTGTTCCGGTCTCGCGAAGTGAAGGCTCCTCAGCAATCTCTTTCATCGACAAAATCGGGCCAACGGGAATATCGACCTTGTTGCAGATTTCCATGACCTCGAATTTACTCTTGGTCATAGTCCATTGTTCGATCCGTCCGAAGATGGCTTTCAGTTTTGGCAGGCGTGCGCGTGGCGTCGCGTACTCGGGATCCGTTTTCCAAGTTGGCTCGCCGATCAGATCGCAAATCGCCTGCCAGACCGGCGCCTGAGTGATGAAATAAATGTAGGCGTCGGGATCGCTTTCCCAGCCCTTGCATTTGAGGATCCATCCCGGCTGACCACCACCGGAATCATTGCCGGCGCGCGGCACCGAATCTGCGAACGGAATTCCTTCTCCGTATTGGCTGTATTCGGTGAGCGGACCGGCTTTCAGGCGCTGCTGGTCGCGTAACTTGACGCGGCATAGATTGAGCACACCATCCTGCATGGCGGCGAGTACCTTTTGCCCGCGACCTGTACGGTTGCGCTGGTACAGCGCGCACACGATGCCAAGCGCGAGGTGAAGGCCGGTGCCGCTATCGCCGATCTGCGCGCCGGTAACCAACGGCGGGCCCTCGCGGAATCCGGTGGTAGAGGCAGAACCCCCAGCGCACTGCGCCACGTTCTCATAGACCTTGCAATCCTCATACGGTCCCGGGCCAAAGCCCTTAACCGATGCGACGACCATTCGTGGGTTAAGTTTGTGGATGTGCTCCCAGGTTAGCCCCATGCGATCAAGCGCGCCCGGCGCAAAATTCTCGACCAGCACGTCACATTTCTTGATCAACTCATCGAGCACGCGCTTGCCCTGCGGGTGCTTGGAGTCAATTGTGATCGATCGCTTATTATGGTTGAGCATCGTGAAGTAGAGCGAATCTGCGCCCTTCACGTCGACGAGTTGACCACGGGTAATGTCACCAACGCCCGGGCGCTCGACCTTGATCACGTCGGCACCCATCCAGGCAAGAAGCTGTGTGCAGGTCGGCCCAGACTGCACGTGCGTAAAATCGAGAATCCGCACGCCGGTGAGCGCCTTGCCGTCCTGACCAAATGGTTTCGCGGACGGCTTCGGCAGATGACCGTTGCCAATGGACTTCTTTGCCGCCGACTTCTTCGCGGCAAATTTCACCACTTTACGAGCGGATTTTTTCTTTACCGATCTCGCCTTTTTCGGTTTCTTTTTGGCCATATGCGCGTCCTCCGAACTCGGTGCTGCTTGATGGTCCTGACAGGCGGGACAGCACCGTGTGCTGCGCCCTGCCCCCTTATTTCTTGCGAAGCTTGCTTTGCGGATTGAGGTTACCGATACGCCCGCTCTCGCTGCCGGCGGCCGGATCCAATACCGCGTTGATGAGTGTTGGCTTGCCGGAATCCATCGCAGCGTTCACGGCACGCTTGAGCTCGTCCGGAGACGTCGCGTTAACGCCGACGCCACCGAACGCTTCGATCATTTTGTCGTAACGCGAGCCTTTGACGAATACGGTCGTCGCAGGGTCGGAGCCGACGGAATTGACATCAGTGCCACGATAGATGCCGTCGTTGTTGAAGATGACGATACAGACGGGGAGTTTGTATCGGCAGATCGTCTCGATCTCCATGCCAGAGAAGCCGAAGGCACTGTCGCCTTCAACCGCAAGCACCGGCTTGCCGGTCTCAATGGCCGCACCGACGGCGTAGCCCATCCCGATGCCCATGATGCCCCAAGTGCCGACGTCGAGCCGCTTGCGCGGCTGATACATGTCGATGATGCCGCGCGCGAGATCGAGCGTGTTAGCGCCTTCGTTGATGAGAATAGCGTCCGGACGTTCCTTGACGATTGTGCGCAGCACACCGAGCGCGCCGTGATAGTCCATCGGCGAGTTGTTGTTCATCAGGCGCGGCGCCATTTTGGTGACGTTCTCTTCGCGCTTTTTGCTGACGGCGCCGGTCCAATCGGCCGGCGGGGCCGACCAATTGCCACCCATGCCCTGCAGAAGCGCCGAAACGCATGAACCGATATCGCCGACGACGGGCGCGACGATCTCGACGTTCGAAGTCCATTTCCTTGGGCTCGATGTCGATTTGAATGAACTTTTTCGGCGCCTCGCCCCAACTCTTGCCCTTGCCGTGCGACAGGAGCCAGTTGAGACGTGCGCCGATCAGCATAACGACATCAGAGTTTTTCAGCACGGTCGAGCGCGCAGCACCCGCGCACTGAGGGTGTGTATCGGGCAAGAGGCCTTTCGCCATGCTCATCGGCAGGAACGGAATGCCGGTTTTCTCGACAAAGGCACGGATCTGGTCATCGGCTTGTGCGTAAGCGGCACCTTTGCCGAGGATAATCAGCGGGCGCTTGGCGCCCTTGAGCACGTCGAGTGCGCGTTTGATCGCGTCGGGCGCCGGAATCTGGGCAGGCGCCGCATCGATCACTTTGACAAGCGACTTCTTTCCAGCTTCCGCATCCATCACTTGTCCGAAAAGCTTGGCCGGCAGGTCGAGATAGACGCCGCCCGGACGTCCGGATACTGCCGCTCGGATCGCGCGCGCGAGCCCGATGCCGATATCGGCGGCGTGCAGCACGCGGAAGGCCGCCTTGCACAGCGGCTTGGCGATCGCGAGCTGATCCATTTCTTCGTAGTCGCCCTGCTGCAGGTCGACGATTTCACGCTCCGACGAACCGGACATCAGGATCATCGGGAAGCAATTGGTTGTGGCGTGGGCAAGCGCGGTCAGACCGTTGAGAAAACCTGGCGCCGACACCGTGAGGCAGACGCCGGGCTTCTTGGTCAGGAAGCCAGCGATCGAAGCCGCATAACCGGCATTCTGTTCATGACGAAATGAGATCACTCGGATGCCGGACGCCTGCGCCATGCGGCCAAAGTCCGTGATCGGAATGCCAGGCACGCCATAAATCGTGTTGAGGCCGTTGAGCTTCAGCGCGTCGATAATAAGGCTAAAGCCATCAGTCAACTCCCGCTCCGTCTCAGGTGCGGCCGCGGTCTCGGGCTTTGCTTTCACTGCTGCGTCAGCCATGGGAATCCTCCCGCTCTTCTGTCGTTTAATCGAGATAGTCTGCGTAACGTGAAACGTGATCGGCCAAACCGAGGGCGTGGTCACGCACCAATTCTTCTGCGCGATGGGTCGCGCGCGCTTCCAGTGCTTCGATGATATTCATGTGGTCGCGGATCGAACGGTCCGCACGATCCTTTTCACCAATAGTTTTGCGCCTGATCATGCGCATATGAGTGAAAAGGTTTTCGGCAAGATCGATGAGTACGTCGTTGCGGCTTAGCTTGATAATGGTTTGGTGAAACTCGATATTAACGTCGGAATATTCGTCGAGGTGTGCACGTAGCTTGCCATTCTCGAAGGTCGCGAACATTTTGCGCAGGCCGGCAATTTCTTCATCACTCGCCGTTTGCGTGATCAGACGGGCAGCCATGCTCTCGAGCGCAGCCCAAGCCGTAATCATCTCGATCACTTCGCGCTTCGTCTTGCGCACAACGTAGATGCCACGCCGTGGCACCGAGCGCACAAAGCCTTCGCTCTCAAGTTGCGCCATCGCTTCACGGACGGGCGTGCGGCTGATGCCAAAATCTTGCGCGAGTTTGCGCTCGTCAAGGCGGATATCGTCGCGGTTGCGATAGATGTCCATCGCAACGATCGCGTTCTTCAACGCCGCATAAGCCTTGTGCTTGAAGCTCGGCGCGACGTCGATCGGCTGGAGCGACGGGTATGGCGCGAGCGGACCGCGGGCGGTGGCACCACGCTCTGACAGACCAACACGACGGGGGTTACGATCTCGGCTACTCATGACTGGTATACAATATGCCAGAGGAGATGTCGTGCGGCAATCGCCTTGTATTTCAGGTGAACTCACGGATCGGCGCCTGGGGTTTCCTTACTGCGCGGGCCGCAGATTGCCCGATCGCAACCGCGTCCAACCAGCCTGAATGATTGGCCAGAACAGCGCGATCAACCCGAGCGCCATGATTGTACTGACCAGCCCGTTCGACCAGAACACGCCGAGACCACCCTGAGACGCGAGGAGCGACTGACGGAAGGCCTCTTCCGCTTTGTCACCGAGCACAATCGCCAGAACCATTGGCGCCAGCGGGTAATTGCACTTCTTCATGAAATACCCGGCGATGCCAAACACCAGCATCATGACGACGTCAAAGGTGTTGTTGTGCACCGTATAGGCACCGATTGCGCACAGCACGAGGATCACCGGTGCAATGACGCTGAACGGAATGCGCAGAATTGCGGCAAACAAAGGCACGCAAGTGAGGACGATAAGCAGTCCCATGAGGTTGCCCATGTACATCGAAGCGATAAGACCCCAGACGAAGTCCTTTTGCTCCGTGAACAACAGCGGGCCGGGTTGCAGGCCCCAGATCAAAAGTCCGCCAAGCAACACTGCCGCGGTCGGCGATCCAGGTACGCCCAACGAAATCATTGGCAACAGCGCCGCGGTTCCGGCGGCATGCGCAGCGGTTTCCGGTGCGACGACACCCTCGATCTGGCCTGTTCCGAACTTGTGGCCGTTTTTGGAGATGCGTTTAGCGATGCCGTAACTCATGAACGAAGCGGGCGTAGCACCGGCCGGGCTGATACCCATCCAGACGCCGATGAAGCAGGAGCGCAGCGAAACCATCCAGTAGCGCGGAAGTTCAGCCCAGGTTTTGAATACAACTGTGGGATTGAGCTTTGTGACGGTCCCGCGAAAGCTCAGGCCCTCCTCCATGGTGAGGAGAATCTCGCCGATCCCAAAAAGTCCGATGACCGCAATCAGGAAGTCAAAGCCATTGAGCAATTGTTCGGCCCCAAATGTGAGGCGAAGCTGGCCGGTGACTTGATCAAGACCCACGGCACCGAGCCCGAACCCCAGCATCATTGACGCGACGGTCTTGAATGGCGGTTCCTTGCTCAGACCCACGAAACTGCAAAATGCGAGAAAATAGACGGAGAAAATCTCGGGAGGTCCGAAGCGCAGCGCGAAACTTGCGACCAACGGCGCGACCAACGTGATCATGATGACCGCAAACAGCGCGCCGACAAATGACGACGTGAATGCAGCAGTGAGCGCCTCGCCGGCACGCCCCTGTTGCGCCATCGGATAACCATCAAAGGTCGTCGCTACCGACCACGGCTCTCCAGGTATGTTAAATAAGATCGAGGTGATCGCACCCCCGAACAAAGCACCCCAATAAATGCACGACAGCATGATGATCGCCGAGGTCGGCGACATGCTGAACGTGAGCGGCAGCAAGATGGCGACGCCATTTGCGCCTCCCAAACCCGGAAGCACGCCGACGATGACACCGAGGACGATGCCAACGACCATTAAAAGCAGGTTGAAAGGTTGGGCGACAACCGCAAAGCCGTGAAACAGATTGCCGATATTTTCGAGCATTTTTTCGTCGTTCCCTGAACCGCCGAGCGCTTCGCGTACGCGGTCGTTTACGTCAATAGCCGAGCATGACCTCAAGCGGGCCCTTCGGCAGCGGCACGAGGAACCACATCTCAAACATCAGAAATGTCAGGACTGGCACCAGAACGGAAACCCCAATGACGACAGCCCACGAATATTTCCCGAGCCACTTCATGAACAAAGCGATCAAGAGCGCAGAGGATACGTAGATGCCGATGTATGGGATGAGTGCGACGTAAATAGCGGTCGGTATGACCACAGACGTCACCTGGCGAAGTTGACCCCAGTCAGCGAACAACTCGCCGTCGACGGGACTTTTTATAATTTTCGTAAGATTGACCGCGCAGGAAATAAGGACGGCCAAACTGACATAGAACGGGAAAAATCCGGCCAGTGGTCCCTCAGGACCCCAACCGATGCCGACCTTGATACTGCCGTATATCCCAATGAAAGCCAGGAGCGCCATAAAAGCGGCCACCCCAATCTCGACATTCCGGTGGGACGGCCCCGTCCCACCGGATTCTTTTACGGTCTCACTCATACCCACCTCTTGTAAGCTAGCTGGATCACTCGCCGTGGAATCAGTTGGTCTTGGCGAGGAAACCGGCCTCTTTCATCAGGCCTTCGTGCAGCTTTTCGGCGTCGGCGACCCATTTGGCATATTCAGCGCCGGACATGAAGGTCGTATTGAAGGCGCCGTCACTCATTAATTTCTGCCACTCCGGCGTCTCACGCACCTTCTTGAACAGGTCGACATAATAGGCGACCGCGTCCGGGCTTACGCCTGGTGGCATGAAGTACCCACGCAACATCAAGTACTCGATATTGAGCCCCTGCGATTTGCAGGTGGGGATATCGCCCCAAGACATATCTCCGGCGATCTTTTCGTTGTAATCGAGCTTCTTGGAATCAAACACGCAAAGCGGGCGCAACTTATCGGCGCGCCAGTGGGCCACCGCTTCGATTGGATTGTTCACCGTAAAGTCGACATGGTCGCCGACGAGCTGCACGGCAACGGCACCGCCGCCCTTATAGGGGATGTAAGTCATCTTTTTGCCGATTGCCTTTTCAAGGGCGACCGTGATGATCTGATCTTCTTGCTTGGAACCTGTCCCGCCCATTTTGAACTGATTATCGGGCGCAGCCTTGATGGCATTCACGTAATCCTGAGCCGTCTTATAAGGCTTATCGGCATTCACCCACAGAACGAATTCGTCGAGCGCCATCATCGCAACGGGGGTCAAATCCTTCCAGCTGAAGGGAATGCCGGTGGCCAGCGGCGTCGTAAAGAGGTTCGACAAGGTGATGATCAACTTATGGTCGTCGCCCTTCGAATTTTTGACGTCGAGAAACCCTTCGCCGCCCGCACCGCCCGACTTATTAATGACGACGACGGACTGCTTCGACAGATTGTGCTTCGTAATGATGCCCTGCATCACGCGGGCCATCTGGTCGGCACCGCCGCCGGTTCCCGCTGGCACAATGATTTCGATAGGATGGGTCGGTTCCCACGCTTGAGCAGGAACAGACAGCGCAAATGCGCCGCCCAAACATGCGGATGCAAATGCTAAAGTCTTGCTGGTAGTCGACATTTCACTCCTCCCTGAGGTCCTCAGCGCGGCCGATCTTCGCGTCGGCTCGGCAATTAAGTCGTCGCCCTTGATTGCATCGTAGCGAAGTTAGGCCAATTCATAAATAGTACATACTCGCTATGCGCTATTGCGCGAAGCCGCTATTGGTCTTTTTGCCGCGCGAACCGCAACACTTTTGCCAGCGCCTTTTGCAACGCAGCAAATTCCCGCCCTTCTAGCAAAGTGAGCTTTACGCGGCAAACGTGGCCGATTGCCGAGGTGGCACTCATTTTATGGTCGAACGCTCAAGATCACGCCAGGATTGCGGAATAGGCAAACCCGGTCGTTTTTAACCAAGTAATCGAGTTTGACGAGGCGCGTCGGCGCGTAACTAGGCATTCCTGTCTGCGGAAGTCAGGAAATGGTGCCGGCCGAACCACCGCAGTACTTCGATGGGAGACGGCACCTTCCACCGATAACTGGCAACCAGCATTTCGCAGCACATTAGCTCAGACCAAATGTGCCAAACCATTCGGAGTGCGCGAGATGAAATCGCAGGTGGACGAATGAACCTTTTTTGAAATGCACGCGAACTCCGAAAGCGTAGCCCCGCACGGGAGGGCGGACGCGGACTCTTGCTCAACTTCCGCGAGATGGCTGTCTCAGTGAGAACGACCAAAAACACCCAAACTAAGCTAAAATATTTAGACCTCGCGATGGCGATAAATTCGCGCGACTCCCTCTTTATTTTCCCTCGCAAGGGTAATTTGTAGGCCACATAACCGCGAGTGGCTTTATATTTTTGCAAGAGAACTACGCCGAATAATTCAATCAAGTCATATCGTTAAACTCGCCGATTGCGAAAATGGTAATTCGCTGCCCGCAAATACCGCACTGCAAACTGCCTACATTTTGTCTCTCGCCATTGTGATCACCCGCGGTTGTCGTAAGGGTGCAATATATTTTTTCGAAAGTCCCGCATCCGCACGATGTCGGGATTTAGCTTGATACAATTTATTTCTATGAAGGTGTAACGCCCAGCAAACAATATATGGCGAAATAAAAACAAGGCTGGAAAATGGTGAGGGGCGGTTATGAGTTGGGTAGACAGGGCATTACCAGCCGAACGATCGCCTGATGATGTAAAATATTTTCTACAACTTTCGTTCCTGACCTTCTTCACATACTTGATTGCAGCGGAGCTAGCATATTTCGTTGGCACGCTTTCTGATAGAATTTTCGCGCCATTTTGGCCGCCAAACATCGTCTTACTTTCCGCACTCTTGCTCGTTCGCAGCGGTTGGCGCTGGATCGCTGTTCTTGCGGCTTTTCCCGCGCATGTGATTGCCGAGACAAGAGTCGGCATGTCATTCCCCGATTTGGCCGCCGCTTTTGCGACCAACTTAGCTGTTGCGGCGCTCAGTGCCGCGGCCATTCAAGCCCGGATAAATGACCGACCTTGGTTCGCCACTTTTCGTTCAACCGCAAATTTCGTCTTCATAGTGGGTTTCGTCTGCCCGGCAGTTGTTGCGTTTGGGGGCGCATTCGTACCGGTTCTCAGCGGCGGCGGAATCGAGAATTATTGGAGTTTCTGGATGCAATGGTTTGCATCAAATGCCTTGGGCAATCTTGCGCTCGGCCCACTCGTGGTTATTTTGTCAACCGAAGGCCCACGGACGTTCTGGGCGCAAAATTCAGAACGACAGGCCGAAGCACTCCTGATTGGCACATCGCTCATTGTCGTGTGCTCAATCGTATTCGACCAATCGGCGGCCCAACTCACACGTTCGTTTCTGCCTGTTTTGTTTTACCTGCCGGTGCCTCTTGTCATTTGGTCCGCATCGCGCTTCGGCGCCAAAGGAGCAAGTGCGGCAATACTGGTCATGGCCGTTGTTTTAATATGGCGATCGCTTGGTTCTAATTTGTTTCTTTCCGGTACGCCTGAATCGAACGTCTTTGCGCTACAAGTTTTTTTAATAAGCCTCGCCATTCCAATGTTGTTGCTTGGATCTTCTATCCAGGAGGCCCGCCACGCGAGCCAACGACTGCGTCAAGACGAGGAACGGATGGCCTTCGCCGCCGCAGCGGCGGATGTTGGCCTGTGGCAGCACAATCTTCACAGAGGTCCTTTTTGGGCCACCGATCATTGCCGCGCGATGCTGGGGTTGCAGAAAGACTTGCCGGTGACGCGCGAGACCATTCTTTCGGCGGTTCATCCCGATGATCGTGTATTGGTGAACGACGCGATCGTTGGAACACAAGATACAGAAGCACCCCTGGAATTTCGCGTCATCATGCCGGATGATCAAGTGAAGTGGCTTCAGGCCAAGCGCGCGATCAATCGCAATGCTGCCGGCGCGGTGGTCAATACGAGTGGTGTGTTCACCGACATAACGATTCGCAAGGCGGCCGAGACCGAAGCCGAATTGCAACGACGAGAACTCGCACACCTTATGCGCGTATCCCAAGTCGGCGCGCTGTCAGGCGGCTTAGCGCATGAACTTACACAACCGCTGACAGCGATTTTGGCGAATGCCCAGGCCGCACGAGCCATGCTTTCGAGCAAAGCACGTAATTTGGAAGACCTCGCTGACGCGATCGACGATATCATCGCGGATGATGTGCGTGCCGGGGAGGTCATTCAGCGGCTGCGCACATTGCTGAAGAATGGTAAGGGAGAAGTTAAGGCTGTAAATATCCACGACCTAATTAATTCGACCTTGCGCCTTCTCAACAACGAACTGATCAGTCGTCACGTAAAAACAAAAGTTATAGCCGCAAACGAGATGGATTTGGTTGAGGGTGATCCCGTTCAACTACAGCAAGTTCTCCTCAACCTGGTGATGAATGCACTCGAAGCCATGATGAATACCGATGCGCGGCATCGGTCAATCACGCTGACCTCCCAACGTATCGACGACCAGATTGAAGTTACGGTCGTCGATCGTGGAACCGGGATCGACACCGAAGACGAGGCCGCACTCTTCAATGCTTTTTTCACGACAAAAGAACGCGGGCTGGGACTGGGGCTGTCGATATGTTCAACCATCATCGAGCGGCACGGCGGCGCGATGAGCCTTAGTAATAACGCCGGCGGCGGCGCGACCGCACGGTTTAGTTTGCCGATGCAACGTACGAGAGGCGGGTAACAATGAGCACAACAGATTTTGCGGTGTTCCTCGTCGATGATGACCCGAGTGTACTAAGGGCCCTCACTAGACTTCTTCAAACCGCTGGTTACAGGACGAAAGCATTTTCTTCGTCGGAAGCATTTCTTGATGAACACGATCCCTCGGTACCCGGCTGCGCGGTGCTCGATCTGACTATGCCTGGACTCAATGGGTTGGAACTACAGCAAAAGTTGGCCGGTAAGACGAATGGCCGGCCCATCGTTTTCCTTACCGGCCATGCAAATGTTCCAGCAAGCGTGCGTGCGATGAAGGCAGGTGCGGTAGACTTCCTGTTAAAACCGGTCAAACAGGTTGACTTGCTTGAGGCTGTGGGCCGTGCGGAGGCATTGGACAAAGCGGCACGCCGCGCCAATGAGGAGCGCAGATCGATTGACGCGCTCCTGGAAAAGCTGACGCCCCGCGAAAGAGAAGTCTTAACCCACGTCATTGCCGGTCGCCTCAACAAGCAAATTGCTGCCGATCTTGGGACCGTCGAAAAGACAATTAAAGTGCACCGCAGCCGAATGATGACCAAAATGGGTGTCCGCACCGTCGCAGCGCTGGTGCGGCTGACCCAAAAAGTCTCGTTACAGCCGTACCGAAAGGCGAATTTATTTGGCCCAAAGGCCAACTCGACGAACCGGCTAAATAAGGCGCAGATTTCCACCCATGCCGATAGCGATCGTGGACGATGATATGTCCGTGCGCAAAGCGCTCGCCCGCGTTCTATCGGCGCATTCGTTCGAGGTCGAAATATTCGGCTCCGCGCGCGAGTTTGTGACCTCTCCCCGATTGCGCAATTTTGAGTGCCTGATTCTCGACCACCATATGCCGGAAGTCACCGGACTGAAGCTGCAAATCCATCTTCGCCGCATAGGCGTTGTTATTCCAACAATCATAATAACGGCGTTCAATGAAGTTGGGCTCCACGATAAGTGCATTGCCGCTGGCGCAGCCTCCTTTCTTGTAAAACCGATAGATAGTGAGATTCTTATTGACGCGATCAATTGTGCGGGCGCTCAATCTAAAGACAGTAAATCCTGCTTTGAAGACGCGCCTTGAAGAACACTACCCTGCTCTCACTTCTTTTTATTTTTCATTGCATTGCGTTGGACCAAAGGCCACCTCGACAGCTGCCAACGCATTCGCCAAATTGCTGAAAACGTTGCCTCGGCGACGAGACAATTATTTGGTAATTAATCATGTCAATGACATCGATGTCGGTAGAAACTGCCTCTCACGTCATACGCGAGGCGATGCGTGAGAAGGTCAAGCGTCATTCATTTTGGTATCTTCTACAAAGCGCATTGATGATATTGGGCGGGATACTGGCGCTCGTCTTTCCAATTATATCGTCAGTTGCAATTGTCATTTTTCTCGGATGGCTCCTGATTTTTAGTGGCGTCTTACAGGCATTCAGCCTCATCGACGTCCGCCACGTCCCGCATTTCTGGCTTCAGCTCGTTTCGGTCGTTCTATCCGTTCTGGTTGGAATACTGTTTCTGCGCAATCCCGGGGCTGGACTTCTTACGCTTACGCTACTCTTAATTGTATTTTTTATGGTCGAAGGCATCTCAAAAATAATTTTTTCATTGACGATAAGGCCCTTTCCGAACTGGGGATGGGTCTTTGCCAGCGGTGTGGTCGGGATCTTGTTGGCATTTTATCTTTGGGCTAACACCCCCGTCACGGCGATATGGCTTCTTGGCGTGTTGCTCGGAATCGAACTAATTAGCGAAGGTGCCGCGCTCGGCCGTATGGCTTGGCAAGCACGCAAAAGTTAGATTTAGCATTCCACATTTTGCGTGTGTCCGCGTATTGTGTTCTCCGAGAGCTGGCAAATACTGCGGTAAGGTTCCCGATGGGTGACACCATCTGCGGTAAAACTAGAAATGCGAATGTGTCGCCGAACTCATCGTTAAAACCTGGCCCCACAACGCCGGCCGGCCCGCAGTTCCCCGAAAGCAGCGCCTATAAGCAGGCGGCGAGGAGGAATTCGTGAAAGAAATAGTCCTGCGCGCGTTGGGACCTCTTCGAAATCCGTTTGCGCTGTGTGCAGCGTTTTCAATCGGGCTCTGCCAGACGAGTGTAGGACAAGACTACATCCTGGAGGCACCCGACTCACCGCCGGTCGCTGTTTCGGCTCGCAGCGACACGACACTATTTCAAAACGTCCGCATCTTCGATGGCAAAAGCACAGCGTTGTCGGCGCCCTCCAATGTTCTGGTCAGAGGCAATACTATTGAACGCATATCTTTGACTCCAATCACGGTCGACGCGAGTGCCAACGTTCGCATCATTGCGGCCGGTGGACGCGTGCTGATGCCGGGCCTCATTGACGCCCATTGGCATTCGTTCATGGCAGCGACGGCGATGCCTCTTCTCACCACCGCCAGTCCTTCGTACCTCCACATATTGGCCGCGCAGCAGGCCGAAGCAACGCTGATGCGGGGCTTCACAACTGTGCGCGACATGGGCGGCCCCGTGTTCGGGCTCAAACGCGCTATTGACGAAGGCGCCACCAAGGGCCCGCGAATTTATCCCTCAGGCGCGATGATTTCGCAGACATCCGGCCACGGAGATTTTCGCTTTCCGTTCGAACTGCCCCGTACCCCGGGCGGGGCGTTGAGCCAGTCCGAAACTCAGGGCGCCGCAGCCATCGCCGATAGTCCGGATGAGGTCCGCCTGCGAGCCAGAGAGCAATTGAGACAAGGAGCAAGCCAGATCAAGCTCATGGGGGGCGGTGGCGTCAGCTCACAATACAACCCAATCGAATCGACCCAATTCACTGAAGCGGAGATCCGTGCTGCGGTTGAAGCCGCAGAAAATTGGGGCACCTACGTCGCCGTACACGCGTATACGCCGCGTGCAATCCGCCAGGCCGTCGCAGCCGGGGTCAAATGCATCGAACACGGTCAGCTCATCGACGAGCCTACCGCCAAGTTGCTAGCAGACAAGGGCATCTGGTGGAGCTTGCAACCGTTGACATACGACGCGGATGTATTTGCCCGAATGACTCCTGTGTCGCAGAGGAAAGCACTTGAAGTCTTTGCCGGAACAGAGAACGCTTACAAACTGGCGAAGAAATACAACATCAAAACAGCCTTCGGTACCGATATTCTGTTCAATGCGGGGGCTACGGGTCGACAAGGAACATATCTCGCCAAAATGGTCCGCTGGTACACACCTGCGGAAGCCCTCAAGATGGCGACGGCGGACAACGGCGAGTTGATGACGCTATCCGGATTTATCAATCCCTATCCCGGCAAGCTCGGAGTTGTCGAGGCCGGCGCTCTTGCAGATCTGTTGCTGGTCGACGGCAATCCATTGGAGAATATCCAACTCGTCGCCGATCCTGACAAAAACTTCCTGATCATCATGAAGGACGGCACGATCTACAAAAATACGTTGCCGCACTGAGCCTCACCTAGCAGGGCGATAATTTTTTTGATAAGTCCGCCGTCGAACGGAAAACCAGAGTAACTCGAAACATTCTTGCGATTTCCGCAAAAAATGCCGCGCGACAATGGATGCGACGACAAAACCCCCAATATCGACGATCGCTTTTCCCTTTTTAGCGATCATATTTGTCATTACGGCGCCATTCATTGGCTTTGACGCCGGCGCGCAGACACTTATGTCGCTCACGCTCTCGGCAGTGATGATCGTCATTATGCTCGGAGCCGTTTTTGCGGCGGTCCATCATGCCGACGTAATTGCACATCGCATAGGAGAGCCGTTCGGAACACTGGTTCTGACGTTGGCGGTGACCGTCATCGAAGTCGCACTCATCGAATCAATCGTATTGACGCCGGGCAGTTCTCCCGCGCTAGCCCGTGACACTGTGTTTGCTGTCATTATGGTGGTCTGCAACGGCCTCGTCGGCTTGTGCATTTTATGGGGCGGGCTACGCCATCACGAACAAGAATTCCAAGCTTCTGGAACCGGTGTGTACCTCAGCGTACTTGGCGCCCTTTCAATTCTCACACTTGTGCTTCCCAATTACACCGTCACCACGGCCGGCCCCTACTTCTCCAACAATCAACTTATCTTTGTCAGCGTCATAACTGTTATTCTTTATGCCGCTTTTTTGTTTATTCAAACGTCGCGGCATACAGAATATTTTCGCGCCGATAGTGGCGTCTCACACAATGGAGAACACACCTATCCATCTAGCCGCATGGTAACAATTAGCGTGATTTTGCTCCTTGCGGCACTCTGTGGGGTAATCCTCATTGCAAAGAAATTTGCCACAATTTTGGAAATAGGTCTTTCTCACATTGGCGCTCCACCTGCCGTCGCAGGCATCGTCATCGCCATTGTCGTGTTGGCGCCTGAAAGCATCACCGCGGTGCGCGCCGCTCACCGCAATGAATTACAAAAGAGTCTCAACCTTGCACTGGGTTCGTCTTTGGCGACAATTGGACTAACGATTCCTGCCGTCGCCATCACCAACGTTTTTATCGGTAAGCAAATCGAAATCGGGCTTTCGCCGCGCGACACAATTCTGCTCGCACTCACTCTCTTCTCGAGCATGCTGACATTCGGATCAGGCCGAACCAATATCCTTGCGGGAATTGTTCACCTGGTGGTTTTTGCGACATTCTTATTTCTGGTTTTCGTGCCCTAGCACGGCCGCTTTGACATTGCCTTATACGCGCGTCGCTGCCGTCGCACCTTTTACCGAGATATCCGAATGGGATCGATCGTCGCTGAATTTCTTCTGACCAATGCGAGCTCGGAAATCATCAAGGACAAATACGCGAATTGCAGACGAAAGATTGTGGCTATTGCGGCCCTGGTCGATCAGGCCGATTAAGGCCGACACCGTCATGTTTTGGCGAACCGCGATTTCGTGTAATCCAACCCAAAATTGATCTTCCAGAGACACACTTGATTTGTGTCCATCCCGTATGATCGACCGTTTGATGACAGGTGACTTCATCATGTTTGCCACACTGCGTTCCATTGTCACCTGTGCCGCCGCTTCAAATACTCATGGAGCGAGGTAAGCCCTGTTTCTTTGAGCAGCGTCTTGAGCATCATGTCCTTGCGACGACCCCGCGCAAAGCTCTCACCGTATTCCTTGCGCAGTGAGCCGATCCGGGTATTACCGTGCTTCTTTTCAATTCTGCCGCCTTTGTCGCGGTGGCGGCGGTCAAGTCCACGACGTCCCTTGGCCATGAAAACCCCTCGCTGATTGTAAGAACTACGCCGGAGATGTGGCGCCTATGTTTTCGAAGGATCAGGATAATGCGGGTATCTAAATTGCCATATTGGACCAGGGTCCAACGCAAAAAACGTCCTAGTTTGGAATACTAGACGGGTCATCAAGCCAGCCGGGAAACGAAGCCCTAGGCGCAATTCTCGAAGCGCCAGCGGTGGCAATACAACCTATCACTTACCGCCGAGATATTTCCAACCCGCTCAGGTCAACGGAAGGCTCGGCGCCGCGTCGTCCGCGCAATTCCAAAACGACGCCATGCCAGTTCTGCAATCGCACTATTCCAGGCCTACCACTCGCAGTAGCGCCGGCAATGGCCGCCGAATAGATTCCGTGAATGCTCGCCGCAGTCCGCATGTGATAGGCGCGGCCTACAAGATCTATTCGCGATGCCCCAAAGGGGCCAATGCTGACGCCACCAACGCGCAGCGAATAGCGTTTGCCCTGAAAGTGTAATGTGCCACTGCCCCCGCCTACGATGAACCCCACTCTGTTGATGATGATGCGGACTGAACCGGTTGCTGCATGAGATCGCGTGGGCATCCCAGCGAGCATCAAAAATGCCAGGGTGGCCAAACCGAATTTTTTTGCACGAAAGAAGCCAAGCATTATCGCCTCCGGCCCACGCGCGTTATAGCGGGTGCAAAACTCAGCCCAGCGGCCTATTGGACCAACTTGGCACGCAGACGCCCGAATTCGTCGTCGGATATCGATCCGGACTTCTTCAGCTGATCAAGCTTTGCGATCTCGTCCGCGACGCTATAGCCAACAACGCGTCGCAGTTCATCGCGGGTCTGCTGGGCTTGTTGAGCATTCCGTTCGGCCATACCTCTGCCTTGGGTGATCAAATAGACGAATACACCGATGTAGGAGGTCAAGACCACCGCCAGCACCCACAGCGCCTTAACTCCCCCGGAGATATCATGACGCCGAAATAAGTCGCCGAAGATAATAACAAGAAGCCAGAACCAGACCACAAATGCGAACACCGCTATCATGTCTGTCAGAAAATTCGAAAAGGTGAAGCCTCCGTCGAAGAGCATCGTGTCCTCCTTGCTTATTCGTCATTAACTCAATAGGCATCGATGATGATCACGAATGCAAGTGCATTCCGGCATCACCGAATCAGAAACGCGGCTACTTGCTGCATTTGCCTGTACTCGTATCGCATTGATACCCAGCATGGCAAAAATGGTAACGGCCTGCCGCACCCGCATGGCATTCGCAAGTGTTTTTAGTGACGGTGCCGTTGGGACAATGAGAAAAGCGCTTAAACTTGATCGCAGCAAGAGCATCCTGAGCCATCACACAGCTGAAGACGCAGATGAAAGTAATGAGAATTTTTCTCATGTCTTTCCCATACCACTATGGCGCACCCGAACACTATTGCTGGAAGACGACGCTATTCGTCGAGTTGGCCTTTAGGGCAAGCAAATTTACGGGCTGGCTGGCCCCCAAAGACCGTATCAGTCCGCCATAATCGGACGACGTGTCTGGAAATGTCGCAGGATTGCGACACACGCGGCGGCGGCCATGATGTGTTTGTACGTATGACCGCTAAGGATTGATCCGAAAGAAAAAACGGCCTCATCGAAATACTCAAACAACTTGGCAAGCGCATATAACGCCGCGGCAATGAACCAGTAGTACGTCGCAGTGTATTTCGGCGGAAGGAGCAGGAAGAGCATCGGAAGCGCGAGGCAGGGGAAAAACTGCACCCAGCCATACAATCGCAGATCGCCGGTCCAGCGCCACAGCAGCAGGCTGAGCACACCGACCGCAATCAGTGGCCACAACAGAATGGCTCCCGCTTTTTCGTCTACTCGCTCTTCGATGGCAATCGCAAGAATTGCCATGAAGCTGATTGCCATTGGCAGCCTGTCCCAAAACAGCGTTCGGTCATTTGGGTCAAAATGATAGTAAAATGAGCCAAAGCCCGTCAGCATTATTCCCAGGAAAAGCATAATAATCGCCGGATCGCGACGAAATTGCCAAAGTCCCGCGGCGCCGATTGCCACAAAGGGAATATTCGTAACGACATTCCAGAAATTCGGTATGCCGAACAAGGTCCGCTGATCTGCAAACGCGTGATAGTTTTGATTTTGGGCAATCGGCGGTAGCAAAAACAATCCCGCGAGTGACGCGACCATCAAAGTAAGAAGAATGAGTACTCGATGACTATTCTTTGCGCTACTGAGCGTCATTCGGGCACGTTAGCAAAGGCGGCCATTGAAGTCCGCAACCAAAAAACCATTCGATGGCGCATTTGTTGATAAACTTCAGAAATTCTGGGTACATGTCGGTTACGCCTCGTAGGTCTCCTCCGGATTGAAAAAATGTCGCGCCAAATTCTCAAAGTGACAAAGTGGTTGACGATTTTGCTCGTGCTCGTCGCCATTGGCTTCTTTTCAATTCGCGTTTACGTCACTCAAGGCGGGCCACGTCTCGCCGTGTGGCACACCTACGTACCGCACGAATTAAAGGCCAAGGAGCTCGATACAGCCGACTGGAAACAATACCTGGCGCAGGAGGCCAAGGTTTTTGAGTCAGTGAAGACCGAGGTCACGCAAAAGCTCGATCCCGAAGACCGCGTCCCTATAAACCGGTACTTCGACGGCAGCCCGGTGTATCCCGCACACTTTCCGCAAGATTTTAACCGCTCCTTTGTGCTCGAGCCCAATGGCACGCCTATCGGCGCGGTCGTCCTGCTGCACGGCCTCACTGATTCCCCATATAGCCAACGGCATATCGCGCAATCTTACCGCGACCACGGCTTTATAGCGATTGTGATCAGACTACCCGGGCACGGCACCGTTCCTGCCGGCCTGACCAACGTCGAATGGGAAGACTGGGTGGCGGCGACACGGCTCGCGGTAAGAGAAGCGCGCCGGCGTATTCCGCCGTCGGCGCCATTGCATATCGTCGGCTTCTCGAATGGCGGTGCCCTTGCAGTCAAATATGCACTGGATGCAATTTCAGACCCGCAATTGGTTCAGCCCGATCGCATCGTGTTGATTTCACCGATGATCGGCATCACGCGCTTTGCGCGTTTCGCGGGATTAGCGGGGTTGCCGGCGCTGCTGCCGGCTTTCGCGGAAGCTGCTTGGCTCGGCGTTCTGCCTGAATTCAATCCATTCAAATACAATTCGTTTCCGGTAAACGGCGCTGTTCAGTCCTATCGATTGACCCAGGTCCTACAGCGCGAGATCGCCCAATACGGCCGCGCTGGAAAGTTGTCTTATCTGCCGCCGATTTTAACTTTCCAATCGGTCATGGACTTCACGGTCAGCACGCCGGCCATCGTTTCAGCGCTATACGCGCGCCTTCCATCCAACGGAAGTGAGCTCGTACTTTTCGATGTGAACCGGACCGTCAAGTTTGGTGCGCTTCTGCGTCCGGCAGCTGATACTGCGCTGGCGCAGTTGCTACCTAACGGAATACGAAATTATCGAACAACGATCATAACCAACGCCGATGTCCCGAGCGGCGACGAAGTCGAGCGCACAACAGATGCCGGGACTACGACCGAACACGACCGTGCGCTGGGACTGTCGTATCCCGTCGGGCTCTATTCGCTTTCACATGTTGCGCTGCCGTTTCCGATGAACGACTCGTTGTATGGATTAAAGCCCGACTCCACCGAAAACTTCGGAATCAATCTTGGTTCGTTGGCACCGCGCGGAGAGCGAAATGTTCTGATCGCGAGTTTGGATTTATTGCTGCGCGTTTCATCAAATCCGTTCTTTTCCTACATGATCGAGCGGATCGACGAAGGCATTAACGCCCAAACTTCAACAAAGAAGGCGACGCCGGCGTCATCGCCCTCTCCCAACGAGGAGGCCGTCGACAACAGCGCGGGTTGGAGCATCAGGGACTTACTTGGATCCATGCTGTCATTTAGACGAAACCGCCCGGACACCTCTGAAGACTCGCCCTGAACAGTGATGGCGGCGAAGCCCGCGTGCGGGCAATCTTCGTCGTATGACGGCACACAAAACAAATACGCCGCCAAGCCCATGACTTGACGGCGTTATTTTGGTTGCGGGGGTAGGATTTGAACCTACGACCTTCAGGTTATGAGTATGAGATCGAAAGGGCGCCGCAGGACCGGTGAAAGTGGCGCCGCCACATTGGTAGTATGTATTGCCCGTCAAGGCTTAGGACCAATGCGGATCTGAAAACCCTTCAATCCCTCAATTGAGCAGTCAACAACATCTCCGGGTGCCAGTAGGCCGACGCCAGCCGGTGTGCCTGTGAAAATGATGTCGCCAGGCCGCAATTCATACTGCTTTGACAGCTCTGTAATGATCTCCCGGACGTCCCAAATCATCTGGGCGACGTCGCCTTTCTGACGCACCAATCCGTTAACGGACAAACTGATCGCTCCTTTGCGGATTACGCCCGTTGACTCAATGCGGTGAATGGGCCCGCACGGGGCCGAGTTATCAAATGATTTGCCCATTTCCCAAGGTAAACCGCGCTTGGCGGCGTCGCGCTGCAGATCGCGACGTGTGAGATCGATGCCGATGGCGTAGCCGAAGATGTGGGTTTCGGCCGATTGGATTGGAATGTCGGCGCCCGCGCGCCCGATCGCCGCCACAAGCTCGACCTCGAAATGAAAGTCCTGTGTTGCAAGTGGATAAGGTATCACCGCCCCATCCTGGGCGATCGCGTCGCCGGGTTTCTGGAAGAAGAATGGCGGATCGCGCTCATCGGCTTCCTTCATTTCGCGGATGTGGTCGAGATAGTTGCGGCCGACGCAATAGATCCGCCGCACGTGAAAACGCGCGTCGTCTCCGACGACCGGAAGCGTGACCGGTTCCGTAGCGGTTAATGGCCCCGTGGGTGCGCTCTGGTATTGCACGGTCTCAGATTCCTTTTCTCGGGGCCTCTAACTGCCAAATGCTACGCCTTCGGAGCCGCGCGTCGCCCATCCGGTCATGCGCTGCTCGATCGCCACACAGATTACGTACATCCCGACACCCATAAGACCAGTGACGATGAGGCCGGCGAAAGCTAACGGGACCTCGAAACGCGACGATGCCACAAGCATCAGATTCCCGATGCCTGCGTTAGAGGCGACCGTCTCAGCGACGATCGAGCCGACAAAGGCAACCGTCATCGCAATCTTCAGCGACGCGAAGAAATAGGGCATCGCTCTCGGCAGGCCAACTTTCATGATCACCTGCCGCCGCGTTGCACCAAGCGCGCGCAAGACATCACGCAATTCCGGTTCGACGGTGGCGATTCCGGTGGCCACGTTCACAAGTATCGGAAAGAACGAGAGCAGGAACGCGGTGATGACGGCAGGGACCGTGCCAATTCCAAACCATATCACCAACACGGGAATGACAGCGACCTTCGGAACAGAGTTGAACGCGATCAACGCCGGATAAAACCCCTCATAGATCACACGTGACGAGCCGAGCGCGATACCGCCAATGCCGCCGATCACGATGGCAAAGGCGAACCCGATCAGGGTGGTCATTAATGTCTGCCACGAATTCTGCAAAATCGGCACATGCCATTGCCACAGCGCCGCAAAGATTGCCGAGGGCGCTGGCAACACGAATTGCTGGATCTGGAAGACGCGGACGACGATTTCCCAGAACAAGAACATGCCGACGATCACGAGCCAGGGTAACGCTCGCCGCACCAATTTGCGCTCGAAAAAAGGCGTAGGGCGCACGTTGATGGCGAGATCCGCGGGCTCCACGGTCGTCACGCTGGCGACTTCAGGCTGCGGTCGCGCGCGCTGCACTGATGTGCTCCCGCAATTCATGCACCAGGTTGACGGATTCAGGTTCGTAAGTCGTATTGAGATCTCGCGGCCGCGGTGTTTTCACCTTGCGATCGAGGATAATGCGCCCCGGGCGCGCGCTCATTACCAGCACACGATCCGCCAAGAATGCCGCTTCGCGCAGGTCATGCGTGACCAGGATCACCGTCGGCCGGCGGACCATCCACAGCTCCTGCAGCGCGAGCCACAACTCTTCGCGCGTGAACATGTCGAGCGCACCGAAGGGCTCGTCCAACATCAGCAGTGACGGTTCATGGATGAGCGCGCGGCAAAGCTGCGTGCGCTGTTGCATTCCGCCCGAAAGTTGCCAGGGGTGCTTTTCCTCGTACCCTTTTAAGCCAACCAGGGCGAGAAGGTCGCGCGCCTTTGCTTCATAAGCGGCGCGCTCCTTGCGCAGCCGACTTGCATGTGGCTGCACAATTTCAAACGGCAGCATCACATTCTCTAAGATCGTGCGCCACGGCAGTAGGTTAGAGTTTTGAAAAGCCATGCCGACGCAATTCAGCGGGCCCGCTACCTGCTTGCCTGAGACGCTGACCTGTCCGGCAGTGGCTGGCCAAAGCCCCGTCACCACTTTCATCAGTGTGGATTTTCCGCAGCCAGACGGCCCTACGACGGCCACGAACTCGCCCTGCTCGACTTCGAAGCTTGTCCGATGGAGGGCAAGGGCGGTCTCCTCCTCGTTGTAGCGAAGCGAGACATCCTGAAGTCGAACGAAGCCTGGCACGAACTTTCCCCAATTACGCAAAATAAATGGTGGGACCTTTTCCCAGCCGTGCAAATTGCGGACCGTTGCTGCCGCACATTCTACTTTTTCAGTATGCTCTTCTGGAGCATGGCATGCACGCCTTTGACGTTGTTCACCGTCTGCGTCACATGCAGATCGCCCGCAAAGCTGCACATAGCATAGGCTTCGTCCTTATGGATGCCGGTCATAGCCACGATCCAATCGATCATTTCCTTAAGCGCCTGACGCGCCGCATCGTCCAGGTCGGTATCGAGGCCGAAGGTAATGTAGTGGGTCGGGGTCTCCGCGCGAGGCATCCTCCAGCCGAGCTTCTTTCGCACATTGAATTCAAACGTGCCCGTGAGCGCGGTCTCGATAGCGGTTCCGTCGACTTCACCGTCGCCCTGTGCGGCATGTCCGTCGCCCGTCGAAAAAAGGGCGCCCTCATTCCACACTGGGAGATAGATCGTGCTGCCAGCCGTTAGTTCTTTGCAGTCGAGATTGCCGCCGAACTCGCGCGGCTCCTTGCTGTTCTGTCGTCCAAACACCTCCGCCGGAGCAACCGCCAGCTGTCCGAAGAACGGTGCGAGCGGGATCTTGTACCCCGACGCCGTCATGGCGACATTTGCTTTTAAGTCGAGCGGAACATGGATGATTCTCGTGTAGGGAAAATCTTCGGGGATGGTTCCCATGTAGCCCCGGAAGATGTTCCAACCCCAATTCTGTCGGATCTTGATGTCCAAAATCTTCACCTCGAGGACATCTCCGACAGCCGCACCGCGGACATAGATTGGCCCGGTGAAAATATGATTGCCGGACCCCTTCTTTACCTTCTGGTGAATCTCCACGATGTCTGGAAGAATATCGAAGCCACTGTCTTTCGCCGGCATCCACTCGGGATTGCAGGTGGCACACTCGATCGTTACCCGTTCGCCAGAATCAATGGTCAGCGCCGGCTTAATGGTGGCGTCAAGATAGCCCCAATGCACCGTCTCGGGCGTCGCCCGCAAAAGCTTGGTGGTCGCGTTTGCTGTCGTGGTCACGTTCATAGCAAGCCTCAACTGCCTGGGATGATCCCGGCCTCCATGCTGTAACAATACTTCGCAATCTCGCCGGCGCGCGTGAACCATATCTGGTCGGCCTGCTTGTGCTCGATGCAGTGCTTGAGGGCCTGCTTCAGTGGGCGTAGTCGGAACGGCTGCCCGACGATGAAGCCGTGCAGCGACAGCGCGAAAACCAGCGGTTGCTTTTCGGATGCCTCCAGCAGTTCCTCAAATTGGTCGACAATCATATCTGCAAATTGCCGTCCAGTGTGGTCGCGCAATGCCAACGTGCCTGCGTCATTAAGCTCCATCGGATAGGGAACTGACAACAGCGGGCCAGAGCGCGTGCGCATCCAGATCGGCTGATCGTCGACCGGCCAATCCAGGAGGTGCGTGAAGCCGCATTCCTTAAGGAGATCGGGCGTGACGTTTGTTTCGGCAGCGCCGGCCCCCATCCAGCCCGTCGGTCGGGTGCCCACATATTTCGTGATGACATCGACACATTCTTGGATAACGCGGCGTTCGTCATCCTCCCACAAGCCGCGCAGCGTCTCGGCGTTGGTACGGCCGTGGCCGAGCACGTCGTCGCCGCGCTGTTTGATCTTTTCAACAATCTCGGGATATTCGTAGCAAACTGCTGAATTCAGCAGGATCGACGCGGGAAGCTTCATCTCGTCGAGCATTTCGAAGAAGCGCCAGTTGCCGACACGATTGCCGTAGTCTCGCCACGCATAGTTCCGAGAGGTCTGCGGGCCGGTCCGGTTGTGAGGATCGATGCCCTGCCCTGCCTGAAATCCGAAATGTTCGATGTTGAGCGCAACGTAGAATGCAAGTCGCTTGTCGCCCGGCCACGCGTAGTGCTTGCGTTTTGTGATCGGGAGATAATCATATCGTTTGTGATGAGGCAGCTTGAGCATTGTATTACTTCCCCAAAAACGCTCGTCCATATTTCGGATCGAACGCTAGTCTAGTTCAAGTCACTTGATCAATAGGAAATTATCTAGAACGTCGGCGGCGTATTGACGAACAGAATGCGGGCTTCTGCCTTGCCGCGATTTCTGTAGCCGTGACCGATTTCCGAGCGGAAGCTGAATGTATCGCCAGCTGAAAGTTGATAGGCCTTATCGCCTAAGAACAACTCGACCTCACCGTGAATCACGTAACCGACTTCCTCGCCCTCG
>CAWGBH010000004.1:0-73645 GCA_963820805.1 uncultured Alphaproteobacteria bacterium | reverse complement strand
AAGATCGTCGGCCAGCCGATCAAACGCGAAGACGTCGCGCCTAAGGTCTTCGCGCAGGAAGACTTCGTCACCGACGTGAAAGTGCCCGGCATGGTGCATGCTCGCATGATCCGCCCGGCTGTCGCCGGCGCAGTGCCGGTGAAGGTCGATGACAGCGCGATCAAAAGCATTCCCGGAGCCAAGGTCGTTTGGGAAAATGGTTTCCTGGGCGTCGTCGCCGACAAGGAATGGGATGCAATCCAGGCGGCCGAAAAGCTCAAGGTGGAATGGTCGGACGCCAAACCGCCATTCCCGGAACAGGCCTCGCTCTACGATCACATCCGCAAGGCGCCGGTGCGCAAGCGTGAGGTCGAGAAGGAAAACGGGAATGTCGATGAGGCCTTCAAGACCGCCGCCAAGGTGATCGAGGCGGAATACGAATGGCCGTTCCAGTCGCACGCCAGCATGGGTCCGGCTTGCGCCCTGGTCGAGATCAAGGACGGCCGGGTGACTTGCTGGTCCGGAACCCAGAAGTCGCACTTTGTGCAACAGGGCCTCGCATCAACGCTGGGCGTTCCGCTCGAAACCGTCCACGTGATCTGGAAGACCGGCCCCGGCTCTTACGGCCGTAACGACGCCGACGACTGCGCCATGGACGCCGCGGTCCTTGCAAAGGCCGTCGGCAAACCTGTGCGTTTGCAATATATGCGCGACCAGGGCACCGGCTGGGACCCGAAAGGCCCGGCCTCTGTGCACAAGGTGCGCGCGGCTATTGATGCGTCCGGGAACGTCACCGCCTACGAATTCATGAGCAAGGCGTTCTCGCGCGTTGACGTCGACACCAATGGCAGCAAGCCATTCGACACGTTGGCCGGGCAGTCCCGGGGTGGCGACCTCAAGTCCGGCGATGGCTTCGGCATACCGGCCGAATCCTATGCGTTCGATAACAAGCGCGCCGGTTGGGAAACGATCCCACCATTGCTCGAGCGATCGTCGCCGTTGCGAACCTCGCATTTGCGCGATCCCGTAGGGCCGCAGATTCACTTCGCCAGTGAGTCCTTCATTGACGAGGTTGCGTCCGCGTTAAATATCGATCCGATCGAATTTCGGTTACGCCACGTCAAAGACCCGCGCGACATCGCGCTGCTCAAAACGGTTGCCGAAAAATCGGGTTGGCAATCACGGCCTTCTCCACGCCATGACCAGTCCGGCAGCAAAGTGTCGGGCCGCGGCATTGCTTATTCGCAGCGCAATGGCACACGCGTCGCCATTGTGGCCGAAGTGGATATCGACAGATCGAGCGGAAAGGTCTTCGCTCGTAAGTTCACTGTCGCCCACGATTGCGGGCAGATCATCAACCCCGACGGGCTGGTGAAATGCATCGAAGGCAACATCGTGCAGGGTGTCAGCCGGACTTTATGGGAAGAAGTGACCTTCGACCGCAAGGCAGTCACCAGCGTTGATTGGCTGACTTATCCGATCCTCGACATCACCGAGACACCGGGCGAGGTCAATGTCGTGCTGATCAACCACCCGGAGATTGCGCCCACAGGCGCTGGTGAACCTTCGATCCGCCCCGTCGCAGCGGCAATCGCCAATGCCATCTTCGATGCGACCGGCGTACGCATTCGGCGCGTGCCATTCTCGCCGGATCGCGTGAAATCGGCGTTGAGCTGAAAGATCAAACGGGCGCGAGACGGGTAATACTGTCTCGCGCCGCCTTGATGATCTCGGGTACCGCCGCGTCGTTGCCGGGCGCCATGATGTGGACGCCGGTGACTTGCGGCACGTCCGTCAATTCTCGCACCATTTCGATGCAGATGCGGCGGCCCTCCGCCGCGGGATCGCTCGCGCGCTCCATTCGATCGATGAGTGCGTCCGGAATGACCGCGCCGAACAGTTTTTCCTTGATCCACCGCGCCGACTTGGCGGAGCGCAGCGGTACGATGCCGATCAAAAAGGACAGCTTGCCGGCCATGCCCAGTTCGGCCAGCCGCGCCATATAACGGCGCACCACGCCGGCATCCATGCAGAACTGGGTCTGCACAAATTGCGCGCCAGAGTCGATCTTGGCTTGCAGGCTGGCGGGCTTCCATCCTGAAGGCGGATCGACTGGATTGTCAGCGCTGCCGAGAAAAAAGTCGGCGCGGCCGGTGAACTTTCGGCCGGTCGGCAATTCGCCACTGTCACGCATCTTTCGGGCGGTTTCGAGCAGTGATCGCGGGTCGAGATCAAAGACGGCCTTGGCATCGGGTTGATCGCCAGCGCTTGGATCGTCGCCACGGAGCATCAAGAGGTTGCGTATGCCGGAAGCCGCCGCACTCAGGAGGTCGCTCTGCAAAGCGATGCGATTGCGGTCACGGCAGGTGAGCTGGAGCACGGGCTCAATGCCCTGTTCCACGAGGATCGCAGCCGCAGTCACCGCGCCCAGGTGCGGCCGTGCGCCCGCGCCATCGGTGATATTGACCGCGTCGGCGAGCCCCTTCAACGGCAACGCCTTGGCAAGCAACTCGCCACGGTCGGCCGACACCGGTGGTGTCACTTCCGCCGTGATTACAAAGCGCTTGGCGCGCAGCTTGTCTTGCAGGGTCGCTGGCATCCAACCCAAGTCGCAAAATCCAGTAGACGTTGCAAGGGCAACAATGGGAAAAACAGTCGCGGCGGCGAAAGCGCGCAGATTGCAGGCCACGATGTTTCAGCTGGCGAAATCACTCGACGACGCCATCGCGCCCATCGGCGACGGCTGCCTGTTGGTGGTGCCCCGCGAGGTTTCCGGCGTGCCTATGGCGGCGACGCGCGCACTGATCAAGCGTGGCGTGAAGCGGTTGCATCTGGTGGCATTGCCGACCTCGAGCCTGCAAGCCGATCTCCTCATCGGCGCCGGATGCGTCGAAACACTCGAGACAAGTGCGGTCAGTCTCGGTGAATTCGGCCCGGCGCCGCGCTTCACCGCTGCCGTAATTTCAGGCGTTATTAAAATGAAGGATGCCACCTGCCCGGCGCTGCACGCCGCCTTGCAGGCGTCAGAAAAAGGCGTGCCATTCATGCCGCTGCGCGGGCTGATTGGTTCGGACGTCCTCAAATATCGCGACGACTGGAAAGTCATCGACAGCCCTTTCGCGAATGGCGATTCGATCGTGCTATTGCCGGCAATAAAACCCGACGTGGCGCTGATTCACGCGCCCATGGCGGACCGGTATGGCAACGTATGGATCGGCCGCCAGCGGGAGCTGGCGACGATGGCGCACGCCGCCGTGAAAACAATCGCAACCGTGGAAAAATTGCACGACGGCAATCTGCTCGACGATCCCATGCTCGCTGCGGGCACGCTTCCGGCCTTCTATGTCGACAACATCGCACTGGCAGAGCGCGGCGCGTGGCCGCTGGGATTGCCGGATGTCTACGCAGCCGACGCCGATCACCTTGCCGACTATGCTCGCATGGCGGCAACGCCGGAAGGATTTGCCGATTATCTCAAGCGGTACGTGTATGAACACCACCCCGCGTGACCATTTCCGCGACGAGGAACTGCTCGCCGACGTCATCGCGCGGCTGATCGGCGACGTGCGCCATGTGGCGGTCGGCAATGCCTCGCCCATTCCGGCAACCGCGGCGCTGCTTGCACGCGAACGCGGCAATGGAAGGCCTTACGTTTCGCTGCTGCAAAGCCGGAAGCACAATTTCTTCACCGATGGAGCACGCGAACTCTTCGATTGCGCGGGCCAAGGCCGCATCGACGTGTTTTTTCTGTCGGGTGGACAAATCGACGGACAGGGCAACGTCAACCTCGTGAGCACCGGCGACTACGAGCATCCGAAAGTCCGCTTCCCCGGCTCGTTCGGCTCGGCCTATCTCTACTACGTGGTGCCGAAAGTGATCCTGTTCCGTACCGAGCATTCTCGCCGGACGCTGGTGCCGAAGGTCGATTTCATCAGCGCACCGGGCGTGAGCGACGCAGAGGTTTATCGCCCGGGCGGACCGATTGCGCTGGTGACAAATCGCTGCCTTTTCAGCTTCGTGAATGGGCACTTTACCCTGGTAAGTGTGCACCCGGGCCACACTGTCGAAGAAGTCATCGAAAACACCGGCTTCGACTTCGAAAGACCCGGTTCGGTGCCAGAAACACCGGCCCCCACGCGGGAGACGCTTAACCTCATGCGCGAGGTGGTCGCGCCGCAACTGGCCGAGGTCTACCCGCAATTCGCAGCGCAAGTGTTCGGAGTCGGCCAAGCCGCTTTCGTACGCTGAAAATCACGCCCTTTCAGTCGTTTCACGCGTGGGCTAGTCTCCGCCCGCGCGGCCGGCCGGTCGCGGCACATCATAAGAAACGGAAGGATGACGTCCGGTGAGAACGGTTGAAGCTGCGGTGATTGGTGTTGGTTGGGTCGGGGGAACGCGCGCGGAAACGCTCGCACGTACCGCGCTCGTGGATAAATTGCACCTGTGCGAGATCAAGCCCGATCGTTTGGCCGAAGTGAAAGCGCTTTACAAACCCGCCACCGCGACGCTCGACTACAACGACATCATCAAAAACCCGAATATTTCGGTGGTCTATATTTCAACCACCCCTGGAATCGAACCATTACCCGATCTGCCGCGACTGCCTGAAGTCGGGCAAAAACGTCATGCTTGAAAAGCCGATCGCGCTGGAACTGTGGGAAGCGGACGAGCTTATCCAGCTCGCCAAGCGCAACAACCTGAAATTCACGATCGGATATTCGCAACGGTTTAATCCCAAAATCGCATACGCCAAAAAGAAGATCGTCGACGGCACGCTTGGCAAAGTCGTATCCGTCCTGGTCAGCCGCCATCTTTCGCGTAGCCTCGGCAAGAAGATCGCAAGCCGTGTCCGGCTTTCTCCCGTCGTTATGGAATTGACACACGACCTTGATTTCGTACTCTGGCTCCTCGAGCCCGCCAAACCCGTGCGCGTCTACTCGCAGGGCGCCTATGGCTACATGCAGCCAATCAACGGTTCCCATGACGTTATGTTCACAACAGTCACGATGGACAACGGGGTTGCGGTGATGATCGGCGGCGGCTGGAACCTGCCGCCCAGCTATCCGAATTATTGCGCAACCTGGATCGAAATTACCGGCACCGACGGCTCGCTGTTTCTCGATGACACTCAGCGCGACAACTGGCTGAACACCGAAAAACGTGGTCAGGAATTTCCGATGTCGACCATGCCCGGTGAATGGGTCGACAACGTATTTGCCGGAGGCATGGGCCCGGAAACGATCCACTTCCTGGAAGCCTGTATCCGCGATACGCCGGTGATGGTCACTCCGGAAAGCGCACGGCGTGTGATGGAAACCTACAGCGCCGCCGATCTTTCAGCCGACCGCAACGAGCCGGTAGACTTGCCGTTGTCGAATGAAACAATTTCGGCCATCGCCGAATTCAAGCTGAAAATCCGTGCGGGAGTGAACGAATGAGGAAGTCCGCCAAAGGTGTCGGCCTTGCGATCATCGGCGGCGGCCGCGTCGGTCTATTTCGCGGTGAAGTAGCCGCACGCCATCCTGCGGTCGAGTGGATCGGGCTTGCGGAGAAAAACCCAAACCGCGCCGGCGAAGTCGGTCCGAGGATCAGCGCGGATTTTGTCACGCAGAGTCACGTCGAACTGCTGCGGCGGCCGGAAGTAACCGCGGCCATCATTTGCACAGACGAGCACCTGCACGTTGACCCGATCATGGCGGCAGTCGAGCGCGGAATTCCGATGTTGATCGAGAAGCCTCTCGCTACAAATCTGGCTGAATCCGAACGCGTACTGAAAGGCAATCAAAGCTGCAAAATTAGACGCTGTCGTCGGTTACACACAGCGTTTCCGCCGGCGCTGGTTGGCGGCAAAAGAGAAATGCCGCACCGGCGCTCTTGGCGATGTGACAATGGTGACGTCCCGCGCATTCATGAATAGGCTGGTTGCAATCGACAACTACAAGCGCACCGACGATCCAGCGTCGATTTCTCCAATGGTGATCTCTGGCACACATGCCCTCGACATTTGCATGTGGTGCCTGGAGGGCAAGACCGCCGTCGAATGTTATGCGCGATCAGTCGATAAAGTATTGGGCCCGGCCTACAAAGGCATTGATGGCACCGCCGGCATGATCAATTTCTCCGACGGCACCATCTATCATCTCAATATGTCGTGGGCCCTTCCCGTAACCTGGCCGGCTGCCGTGTATTCACTCGAGGTCGGCATCGTCGGCACAACCGGCGTGCTCACCATCGACGACACACACAGAGACATCGTGCTGGCAGTGTCGAAGCCCCAATCAGAGGGCTACAATCCAGACGCTACGCGTCTCGTCGATTTCATGGGGAGCTATCCGCCTGGCGATATGGCGCTGGGCGAATTGCGCGGACCGATGGCGGAAGAGACCGATTCGTGGCTTAACCGCGTTGCGCTGGGATTACCGACCGCCGCGGCTACGGTCGAAGAAGCACATCGCAACCTGATGTTGACGAAAGCGCTCGATTTGTCGGCTAAGCGCAAACAGCCGGTCAAGCTCCCGCTCGATCCCGACGACGTGCGCGCGGCGGCCTAGCCGGAACTACTGTGCCGGCTTGCCGGAGGGCGTGCCGCTACCCCCGAACAGAAATCGCTGCGGATTGTGAGCGAGATCGGTGATTGCCTTTCCGGCAAGTTCGACCTGCTTCGTCGCGGTGCTGGTCAACCTGTTCACGCCAATTGTAATTTCGTCCGTGCGTTTGTCGAGATTTTCAATAAATATGCGGGCCGTAGCTGTCGCTTCCTTGGCGTTACTCGCAGTCTCGCGCGCGTTATTCATAATTGAATCGACATTGTTGGTGTTACGCGCGAGCGAGGCACTAAACGAGGCAATATCGGTAATCGCCTGATGAAGCGCTTCCTGATTGGCCGCGATGACTTCTTCCGCTTTGTTGAGCACTTCTCGCGCGGCCTGCATCATATCCTGACTCGCGCTGGGATCGGCCTTCAAGGTCGGCGGTTCACCTTCTTCTCTCTCGATGAGGGGCGTGGTCGCCGAGACACCTTTGAGGGATACCGAGGCGACACCGGTGAGGCCAGCGAACTCGAGCCCGACCCGGGTATCGGATCGGATCGGAGTCGATTTGTTGACCGCCAGCATCGCCACAACCTGCGAAGGCTTGTCGGGATCAAGCCGCAGATTGGTCACTTCACCGACGCGAATGCCGTTGAAAAGTACGTTGCCTCCCACCTGCAACCCTGACACCGAACTGTCGAAAATCACGCGATAGGCGACGGCTTGTTTCTTACCGGAGGAGTGGTGCAGCCAGAAAATGAACCCAAACGCGCCCGCGACCACGGCGAACGTGAACAACCCGATCAATGCGTAGTGCGCTTTTCTTTCCATCACTCCACTCCGTTAGTTCCTCGCTGCGGCTTGCAAGCCTGCTCGCGCGCGTACGCCATGGAAGTAGGCCTTCAACCAGGGATGCTGCGATGCCAGCATCGTATCCATTGTCCCGGCTTCGATAATCTTGCCGTCGCCGAGAACGGCGATGCGGTCACAGATGGTATGCAGACTATCAAGATCATGCGTGACCATAAAAACCGCCATCGCTGACGTCCGCTGCAACGTCAGGATCAGCTGATCGAAATCGCCGGCGCTGATCGGATCAAGGCCTGAGGTCGGCTCATCGAGAAAGAGTATTTCCGGATCGAGCGCCAGCGCCCGCGCAAGCGCGACGCGTTTGATCATACCCCCCGAGAGCTCCGAGGGGAATTTACGATAGACGTCCGGCTTCAGACCGACCATTTCCAGTTTGGTGATGGCGATTTCGGTCATGAGCTTGTCCGAAATGTCGAGATATTCGCGTATCGGAAATTCAACGTTTTCGCCGACACTCAGCGAGGAGAACAGCGCGCCCTGCTGGAACAGAATCCCCCAGCGCCGCTCAATCTCCTGACGCTGGACCTCACCGGCTTGATCGAGATTGACGCCAAAAACGTCGATCCGCCCTTCCTGCTTCGGCAAAAGGCCGAGGATGGTGCGCGTAAGGACCGACTTGCCGGCGCCCGAAGCACCGACGAATCCTAAAATCTCGCCGCGGTAAACATCGAGCGTGACACCATTGAGGACCCGGTTGCCTTTTAGATCAACAACCAGATCGCGCACTTCGATAACAGGAGCTGTACGATCTTTTGCCATGTCACATCCCGATCGACGCGAAAAACATCGCGAAAATGCCGTCGAGCACGATGACCAGGAAGATCGATTTGACCACGGAATTGGTGGTTTGTTCGCCGAGCGATTCTGCGCTGCCCTGCACCTGCAAGCCTTCGACGCAGGCGACTATGCCGATGACCAATGCCATGAACGGCGCTTTGATCATGCCCACCTCGAACGTGCTAAGCGAGACTGCCTCCTGCAGCCGCGTCAAAAACACTTCGGGCTGAATGCCCCCGTACAGCCAGGACACCAGGCCGCCACCGTAGAGCGCCGCCATCGATCCGAGAAAAGTCAGGATTGGGACCGCAATGACGAGGGCGATGATGCGTGGAAGAATCAGCACCTCCACTGGATCGAAGCCCATGGTGCGCAACGCGTCCACTTCCTCGCGCATACGCATGGCTCCGAGCTCCGCCGTATAGGAGCTGCCGGATCGCCCGGCCACCATGATGCAAACAATCAGCACGCCGACTTCGCGCAGCACCAGCACCCCAACCATGTCGATGACATAAATGTCGGCGCCGAACTTTCGGAAATGGAAAATTCCTTGCTGCGCGAGAATGGCGCCGATCAATACGGTTATTAGCAGAATGATCGGCACCGCTCGCCAGCCGACACGTTCGAGCTGATTGATCATCGAGGTAAAGCGAAAGGTCGTCGGCCGGAGAAACACGCGCCCCATGGCGGTCATGAGCGAGCCGAGCATTTGCGCGAGCAGAACAAGATCGGCGCCCACCGCCGCCATGGTCATGCCAACGCTTTCCAGGGTCGCTATAATGCTGTTGGGTCCGCGTGGCGCCGGCGTCAACGTTTGCGTGCCGGCCTGCACTTTTTCAAACAGGCCGCGGTAGTCTTCGCGCAGACCGACGAGACGAGCGTCGCGCCCCTGGTCCGTCCAATTGCGTAGGGCGCGCTCGATCAGCCATGCGCCGTACGTATCGAGATATTCAATGCGATTCATGTTGATCGCGATGTTGCGCGCGGTGACGGTACGCGTGGCAGCGTCGACCTGCGGCTCGATTGCGCCGGCGTATTCGGCCGTCCACGAGCCGGCCGCGTTAAACTCGACCCAATCGCCCCGCGCCTGGCCGCTGATCAAAATTCCTGCCGTCACCAAGCCACTCCTTCATCGACGAAACAGCGACGCGCGTCTGCGCGTGAACCCCGCAAACGAGCGAGCCTAGACAGGACTGGATGCGTTGCGGCGGGATTTTGCGGATTCGCCACCGGCCGATCGGCAGACGATGGCCGCAACTCGAGGGCCGCACTGAGCGCAATCACGCCCCGCCCTAAATACCGATAATAGTTAACAAATTGGTAGTATTCCTTAAACGCCGTTTACCTTTTTAGGTTAATGCACGATTAACCATGTTTTGTCGCCATTACTGGGCATTTTTGCAGAGCTGGCGGCTCCATCGCAGCCACGGCTCCTAACAAGCCGATACACCCACGCAGTTGGCGTTGGTGTCATTGACCGCAAACAAGCTTTCGACGACCGGCCGTCGCATATTGTTGATCGGCGGTATCGACAGGACTTCCATGTAGACGGTGCCCAACCCTTGTAGTCCCAGCAATGCGCCGGCACCGAGGCTTAAATCCAGGTCCCGGTTCGGTGCAAACGGCCCCCTGTCGTTGATCGTTACATTGATCGACCGATGGTTCTTGGGATTGGATACACGGATCAACGTGCCGATCGGCAATGTCTTATGTGCGGCATGCCATCCGATCGGATTGAAGCTCTTGCCGGTCGAAACCAGCTTGTCTTCCCAATACATCGACGCGACAACCCACTCGCCGGCCTGGATTCGATCAAACGAATTTTCGCTCGACACGCCGTAAATAGGTGCTGCGGACAACATCGCACCGCACGCCAAAATAATTCCGAGATGGGACAATTTTCTTTTTGCCCAAGCTGAAAGCTTGTTCGTGTCCATCAGCTTCATCGTTTTATTTCGACAATTGATATGCACCAAACCGCCACCGACGGACTCCTGCTAACGGGCAGCGATCGGTATGATGAAAGGCGATTTATTCGATATGCCCCCTTGGGCGCCAAAAATACGGCAGTTATGTGATGCCGGGGGTCCCCTACGCACGCTCACGCAGCGGCTTGATCGACAATTCAGCAGCGAGTTTGTCGAGCTGTGACAGTAACTCCGGCGCGATCGGTATTCCGTTGCGCAGGCGGTCGTCGCGGCGCTGCGCCCGCTGCTCTCCCGGTAGCCGAACGCTCTGTCCGGGCAGGGGTTTCGTGCTGCGAAGCTCCCGAATGTGCCGATCGACCTCCGCTTTAAAATGATCGATTGGCTGGAAGCGGCTTGGGTCCAGCGCGATCACGAACTGCCCCGTATTGGTGACCTTGTCCGGTTCGGCGTTGAAGTCGACACAGTCGCGACCAAACAGCGCACCATTGAGTGTGCCGGCGAGCAACCCAAATGTAAGCGCAAGTCCCGCGCCCTTATAACCAGCCATTGGCAACAGCAGCGCTTCAGCGCTCTTGTGTGGATCGAGCACTGCTTCGCCTGTTTTCGGATCGATCATCCAGCCGTTTTGCAACGGTTTGTTTTGCAGACGGTGGTTTTTGATCGTGCCGTAGGAAACGATTGAGGTCGCAATATCGAGCACCACTGGCGGCTCTTTGCCGGCGGGTATTGCGATCGCCAACGGGTTGGTGCCGAGCACCGGATCGGCCCCGCCGGCGAGCGGCATATGATTGGCGTTCGCAACTGCCGAATAAAGTCCGACCATGTCGGCCTTCAACGGCAGGGCTGCATAGACACCGGCAGCACCAGCATGTCCCGACATGCGGCAGCCGACCCAGGCAACCCCGCATTCGCGCGCGAGTTCGATGGCCGTTTCTGCGGCACGTGCCACCACCAAATGGCCCATCCCATTGTCGCCATCGACCAAGGCGGTCGCGGGCGCAGTACGTTTGACCTTGATATCCGGACGCGGATTGGTCGAACCGAGCTTTAGCCGTTGCACATATTGTGTCAGACGAAACACACCATGTGCATCGGCACCTATAAGGTCGGCCTCCAACATCAAATCCGCAATTTTTGCGGCGTCACTCTCCGGTACGCCGGCCTCGATCATCGCATCGATGATCAGCGCGGTTACAGCGGCCGTAGGAATCCGGTTGGTTTTGGCGGCCTGTACGTTCATGATTTTCCCGCCAGCAATGTCGCAGCGCGCGTTCCCAGAATGGTCACTTTGTCGGCGTCGGAAATCTTGAGTGAGCGCACGTGATTCACGCAGTCCATCATCCCCATGTCGTAAGGGTAGTCGCTGCCAAGCATGACACGATCAGCTCCAACGTGCCCGATCATGAACTCCAGCACAGGCGCCGAATGCAGGATGGTGTCGTAGTAGAAGCGTTTGGCAATGGCCTCTGGCTGCGTGGAAATTGTCTTCTTCGGCTCCGGCCGCACCGCCCAGCCATGCTCCCAGCGCGCCGCCTGATAGGGCGTGAAGCCACCGCCATGCGCAAGCATGAACGTTAGCTTCGGATGGCGGTCGAGCATGCCGCCGAAATAGAGACACGCAGCGGCGATCGTGGTGTCGAGCGGATTGCCGATAAGATTTTGCAGATAATACGACTTGAGGCGATCGGCACCGGCAACGTTATTCGGGTGCACGAACATGAATGCACCAAGCTCCTCGGCTGTCGCCCAAACCGGTTCGAAGCTCGGATCGTCGAGATTTTTGCCCATGATGTTGGATGCAAACATCGAGCCCTTCAACCCGAGCTTCGTCATCGCGCGCCGCAGTTCGTCGGCGGCGCGTTTGGGATCCTGCAGCGGCAGCGTGGCAATCCCCATGAAACGGTCGGGATGGGCGGCGATGTGCTTGGCCATCTGATCGTTCTGAATGGCCGCGAGCGTGGCGCCGAGCGCGGGCTCCTGGTTGTAGAGATAAGTCTGGGGCGTGGCAGAGAGCACGTGCACGTCGACACCGGCCGCATCCATGTCGCGCAACCGGCGTGGAATATCGAACCCACCGGTCGGAAAGGGGCGGTAGACCACACCATTGACATCGAACACCGCATTCTCCGCGTTCTCAGGGGTGATGGTGACCTTGACCCCGGCTTTGGTCAGCAGCGCGGCGGTTTCCTGGGTCAAGATGTGGGTATGGGTATCGATGGTGCGCGACGTTGCCATTTCGTCCTCTGAAAGAAACACTGTTGAGAAGCGCGGAAGGTGCGTTTCCCTGCCGCAGCGGACGCGTTGACGCAAGCCCCTGTCGGGAACTCCCGTTTCGGCTATAAACAGGGCCCCGCAGGCGCATTTTCGGATCTCCCAATGACAGCCAGCCTTACCCGCCCAAAGCACACGCTACGCGTCGAAGACGATGCACTCGTACGCGGCGGCGGCCGTTTCATGGACGACCCGCGCTTGCCTAACACCGCCTACGCCGCCTTTGTGCGCTCGCCGCACGCACATGCGCGGGTCGTATCAGTCAACGCGGATCATGCGCGCAAAGCCAAAGGCGTGCTGACGGTGCTCACCGCCGAGGACATCAAGGCAGCCGGCATTGGCAGCATCGCACGCCATCCACCAGTCGGCGGACGCGGTGGTGCCAAGATGGCCATGCCTTTCCGCCCGGTGCTCGCCGAGACGACTATGCATGTCGGTGACCTGGTCGCGATGGTGGTCGCCGAGACTAACGGCGCAGCTCAGGATGCCGTTGACCTCATCCAGGTCGAGTACGAGGAGTTGACGCCGGTCGTCGATCTCGACACGGCGATGAAGGCTGCAACACAGTTATTTCCCGATGCGCCCGGCAATCTCTGCGTCGACTGGCCGGGGCCGGTGCCGAGCGAAGAGAACGAGCGCGAGGTCGCACAGATCATCAAGGATGCGCCGCACGTCGCACGCGTTCGCGTCGTAAACCAGCGCATGGTGGTGGCCTCGCTTGAGACGCGCGGCGCCACCGGCCAGTACGACCCCGCAACGGAGAGCTACACGCTGCGTGCCTGTTCCCAGAGCGCCGATGCCTTGCGCAGCCAGGCGGCTTCCATCATGGGCGTGCCGAACGAAAAACTGCGAGTCATCACCGACGATGTTGGCGGCGGCTTCGGAATGAAGACAACGGTCTATCCCGAATACGTTGCGCTGCTGGTGGCCGCGCGCAAAACTAGCCGGCCAGTGCACTGGCAATCGACGCGATCGGAGGCTTTCATTAGCGACGCGCAAGCACGCGACACAATTACCGAGGCCGAATTAGCCCTCGACGATAAGGGCAAATTTATCGCGTTGCGCGTGCGACATATGTGCAATCAGGGCGCCTATGTCGCCAACGCCGGCGTCAACATCAACACCAACAATTTCGCACGCTGTCTGCCCGGAATGTACCGAATTCCCAAAGTCGCCGTGTCGGTCGCGTGCTATTTCAGCAACCGGGTTCCCATTGCGCCCTATCGCGGCGCGGGGCGGCCTGAAGCGAATTACGCACTGGAGCGGGTAGTCGAGGAAGCCGCGCGCGTGACCGGCATCGACCCGTTGCGGTTGCGCAAGAAAAACCTCATTCCGACATCGGCCATGCCGTTCAAAACACCGATCAACACCTACGACAGCGGCGATTTCCCCGGCATTGTTGAACAGGCCCTGGAGCTATCCGATTACGCCAATTTCAACAAACGTAAGCGTGAGGCAGCGCGCCGTAAAAAATTCCGCGGCATCGGGATCTCCTGCATGTTGGAGCATTCCGGTGCAACGCCGATGGAGATGGCGTCGGTGGCATTTCCTGACGGTGAGAAGCTTATCCTCGGCTGCAACGTCCAATCGACGGGACAGAGCCACGCCACCGTGTTCGGGCGACTGCTCGCAAACAAACTCGGTATCGACGCCGCCAAAATCGAGCACCGGCACGGCGATACCGCGCTGGGGTTAACCGGCAACGCGTCGGTCGGCTCACGCTCCGCGATGTGCGCGGGCAACGCCATCGTACACACGGCCGACGTGATGCTGGCCAAGGGCAGGAAGGTCGCGTCAGCGCTGCTAGAGGCGTCCGAGCAGGATATTCAGTATCGCAACGGGCAATTCGAAGTGGTCGGCACTGACCGCAAGATTTCGCTGTTCGAGACTGCGCAGAGGGCCAAAGAACTGGGCGAGAAGTCTTGACACCAAGGACAAGGCCGAAACGCCTCTCACGTTCCCCAACGGCTGTCATATCGCCGAAGTCGAGATCGATCCCGATACCGGCCAAGTCGATCTCGTCACCTACACGGCGGTGGATGATTGCGGCAATCCGCTCGACACGACGATCGTCGAGGGACAGGTGCATGGCTCTCTCGCGCAGGGCCTCGGCCAAGCGCTGGTCGAAAACGCGATCTATGATTCCACCAGCGGTCAGCTGGTGAGCGGATCCTTCATGGATTACGGCATGCCGCACGCGCACACGATGCCAATCGAACTGCGCGAAGCGTTGCGCCCGGCGCCGGCCAAGAGCAATCCGCTCGGTGTCAAAGGCACCGGCGAGGCCGGGACCACGGCCGCAATCGCGGCCGTGATGAACGCAATCTCAAATGCAATTCCCAATGGTGCGGCCGATCACATGGACATGCCAGCCACGCCCGCGAAGGTGTGGGAGGCTTGCCAGAAGGCAGTGGCCGCAAAGTAACGGAGATTCTCTCAGGCTTGAGAGATGAACTTCGTGTTCAGATAGGCCTGCAGACCTTCCATTCCACCTTCGGAGCCGTACCCTGATTCCTTGATGCCGCCGAATGGCGTCTCGGGCGTGGAGATGGCAATGCTATTCACGCCAACCATGCCGGACTGGATCGAGTCCCCGATCGCAGTTGCCGTTGCGCCCGATGAAGTGAACGCATAAGCCGCGAGCCCAAAGGGTAGCGAGTTCGCGCGCTCAACCACTTCGTCGAAGGTCTTGAACGGCACAATCGGTGCGACAGGGCCAAACGGCTCTTCTGTCATGATCTTGGCATCATCGGGAACGTCGGTAATCACCGTCGGCTGAAAGAAGAAGCCTTGATTGCCGTGGCGCGAGCCGCCGGTCGCAATCTTGCCGCCGCGACTTTTCGCGTCATTTACGAACGACTCCATGGCGTCGAGCCGGCGTGGATTGGCGAGGGGTCCCATGGTCATGCCCTTTTCGAGGCCATCGCCCATCTTGATGCCCTTGGCGTATTCGGTGAAGCGCGCGAGAAATTTGCTGTAGGACTGCTCCTGCACGTAGAAGCGCGTCGGCGAAATGCAAACTTGCCCGGCGTTGCGATATTTGAACGCCGCAATGGTATCGGCCGCCTTTTCAGGGTCAGCGTCGGCGAAGACGACGACCGGCGAATGGCCGCCGAGCTCCATCGTCGCTTTCTTCATTCCTTTCGCCGCCAGGGCTGCAAGATGTTTGCCCACCGGAATCGAGCCGGTAAATGAAATTTTCTTTACGGCCTTGGCCGGAATCAAATGCTCGGAAACGGTGGCAGGCACTCCGAACACGAGATTGAGTACACCTGCCGGCAAGCCAGCGTCGGCAAAGCACCTGACAAGCTCGACGCAGCCGCCCGGCGTTTCTTCCGAAGCCTTGATGATGATCGAACACCCCGCGGCGAGAGCACCCGCGATCTTGCGCACCGGTGTCAGCGTCGGGAAATTCCACGGCGTGAAGGCCGCAACGACACCGACCGGTTCCTGCAATACAATCTGGCGAACGCCTTTCTGCCGGCCCGGGACGATGCGGCCGTAGGCTCTGCGGCCTTCCTCAGCGTACCAATCGATGATGTCCGCGCTGGTAAGCACCTCAGCGCGAGACTCCGGATAGACCTTGCCCTGTTCCTGAGTCATTACTTTGGAGACGTGTTCGTGGCGCTCGCGCAATAGCTCGGCCGCCTTGCGCATGATCTTGGCGCGGTCATAAGCCGAGGTTGCCTTCCATAGCGCAAAACCCTTTTCGGCTGCGCTCAGAGCGGCATCGAGATCGCTCTTGCTGGCATGCGGCAGATGCGCCAGCACCTTGCCAGTCGCCGGATTAATTACGTCTTCGCCCTTGCGGCCTTCGCCGTTGAGCCATTTGCCGTCAATGTAAAGACCTAGCTCGGAATACATAGGAACCTCATTGTTACCCGGAACGGTCGTGGACGATGGATTAGCACTTAAGCGCTGGCGCGGCCACCCTGCCCCGCCGCGCGCACGCTATGAACCGAGATACGCGCCACCGCTGATGTGAATGGTCTGCCCGGTGACGTATCGCCCCCCGGGACCGCACAAATAGCGCACCATTGCCGCCACGTCCTGCGGCTTGCCGCGCTCGCCGGTGATCGTGCCGTGAGTCAGGTGATGCGCAGGGTTTTGCGACGAAGCAGGCCGCGTTGTATCGATTGCCCCCGGCACCACACAATTGGCGGTGATCTTTTCGGCGGCAAGATCATGGGCAAGCGCACGAGAAAAGCCGACCAGTGCGGACTTTGCGGTGATCACATGCGCCCGGTCTTTTGAGCCGATGTGTGCGCTCATCCCACCGATATTGATGATGGCGCCGCCATTCTTCTTCATCGCCGGCAAACACGCATGCACGCAACGGAACGTTCCGTCCAGAATGACACTCATGACCTCGCGCCATTCGGCGAAGCTCATTTGGTCGATTGGCTTTTCACGACGGAGCGCCGCATTGTTGACGAGGAAATCAATTCGGCCAAAGTGCTTAAGGGCAGCATCGGCGAGCGCCACAGAAGTCGTCTCATCGCCGATATCCCCCAGAACGGCAACAGCCTTGCCGCCGGCCGTTTCAATCTCTCGAACAACGCCGTCAGCCTCCGCCTTGTTCGAGCGGACGTTGATGACGACAGCGGCGCCCGCCTGCGCGAGTGTCAGCGCGATTGCCCGTCCAATATTGCGCCCCGCGCCTGTGACGATGGCTACCTTGCCGGTAAGTTCCTTGCTGTCGGCCATGATCCCAAATTATCCCCGTAAGAACGCTAGATCGATCTTTGCGTCATAAAGTTTCGCTAGTCGTTTAAGAGCCTCGGCGCCGCGTTTTCCATCCCAACCGCCGTGGCGGACGTTGAGCAAGAATTTTTCCTCGATATCGGCCTGCGTAAGTGGTTCGTGCGCACCGCCGCGGAAATGTGGTTGGCGCTCTTCGACGACACGGCCGTCATTGAGCACCGCGCGGATGTGGCCGGTGAAATTGTTGGGATACGGGTTGTCAGGGTCGATCACATAACGGACCTTTGACGACAGTGCGAGCACGGTCTTGTCGTGCACAGCGGCTTCCGTAAAGGCATCGAGGCCGACACCGCCATGTACAAAACCAGTGGCAAGTAAAAATGGGGTCGAGAATTTCGCCGCATAGCCGTTCGGGGGGCGCTGCTTGTCTGCGAGCGGCTCCCACAGCCGGTGAACAGTCCCTTCCCCGACTTCGCAGATCAGCTCTTTTATATCGTCCGGTTTGATACCGCGCGCGGCTAACCGTTTGGCGCAGTCGATGTAAGGATGCGCCATGGTCCCGCAGGGATAGGGTTTGAACGCCAGCGTTTCGATCACCCAGCGCTCGCCGAAGTCACCAGTGAGCGCATCGAAGTCGCCTTGGGTCGTGTGTGCGAAACCGTGGAACAGCCCATGCACGCCTTCAAAGACCGTGCGGGGGCCAAGAAAGCCGGCTCGCGCAAGAAGCGCGGCCCGGATACCGGACTGTGCAGCCCATCCCGGATGCAGTCGCTTCGTCCACGCGCCCTCGGCCAGATACTCGATGATGCCGCCGGCAAAGCTTCCCGCATTGCCGAGCGCATCGACGATCTGTTTGGCGTTGAGACCCAATGCAGCGCCGACGCCGGCCGCCGCCCCCATGACGCCGAAAATGGCGGTCGGATGGAAACCGGCCTTATGCACGGCCTTCGGCGTAACGGTACTAAGTCGGCACATGACTTCAGTGCCAACCGCAATGCCCAAGACTGCAGCACCGCCGTCTGGCTTATGGCGTTCGCAGGCCGCCAGCACGGCCGGGATGATGACCGCACCCGCATGAACCGGACCGCCCTCAAAGGTGTCGTCGAAATCCTCGCCATGTGCGGCAGTGCCATTGATAAATGCGGCGCTTGCTGCGCTGAACGTGCGCGCATGGCCTATCGCGGTGCAGGCGCCCTCGTCATCACAGCCGCCAAGCGCGCTTTTGATATAGTTCTCGTTGCGCGCAGTGACGCAGAGCCCGACAACGTCGATAAGCAGATCCTCGCATTTTTGACGTACCGCCGGTGGCAGCTTGTCTGCATGAAGCGTCGCGATACGCCCGGCGAGGGCCTCGGCAACCGCAGTGACGGGAAGTTTTGCTGTCATGGACATCAGGTGCGAAAGCGCACGGTTCCGAAGCCGGGAATTCGATTGACGGCGATCACGACTGCGAACGTGATCAACAACATGCCAAGCCCGATTACCGCAATAGCGCCGAGATCGCCACTTTCATTGAGATCGTAGATCAACACCGAGACTACCTTGGTTTCCGAGGTAAAGAGAATGATCGCCGCCGACAATTCGCGCATCACCCCGACAAATACGAAGCACCATGTTGCGATCACACCGGTGCGTAAGAGCGGCGCGGTGATCTGCCATAGGGACCGCAGCCGCGTAGCTCCGAGAATACGGCTCGCGTCCTCCAGTTCCGGATGGATTGTGCGGAACGCCGCTTGCAGTTGCTGATAGGCCGACGGTAGCGCGATCGTTACGAACGCGATCAGCAGAATCCACAAAGTGCCATAGAGGACGAATGGCGGCCGCGTATAGCTCAGAAATAGGCCTACCCCGAGCACAATCCCCGGAATGGCAATCGGTGCAGTGGCGAGGAAGCCGAGGACGCGCCAGCCTGCAACCGCCCGACGCGCGGTGACATAAGCGATCACAAGCGCAATTGCAGTCCCGATTGTGGCCGTCGCAGTGCCGAGGATCACAGTATTCTTGAGCGCGAGCGATGCTGCCGACAATTCAAACAAAACGAAATTGATGTTCTGCAGCGTGAAATTGTGGATGGTCAATAAGGTGCTGGCGACCGGCGAGAATGCGGCATTGAACAGTGCGGCATATGGCAAAAATACCGGGTTGAGCAACACGACGAGGCACAACGCAAAAGCCGGCCAGCGCCATCGGTGCAGCGGGATCAATCGCGGCGCGCCATATTTTCCACCGACAACCGAATAGCCGCGGCGCCCAAGAATCATATTCTCAGCGCGCAGAAGAATGACAGTAAGCACGAGGAGCGGAAGCGAAGCAGCGGCCGCAAGCTCGGGCTTGGGCGGAAACTGGAACAGGCTCCAGATTTTAGTGGTCATGGTGTGAAAACCCGCTGGCAGCGCCAAAATCGCCGGCGAACCGAACAACGTCATTGCCTGCAAGAAGGCCACCAGCGCACCGGCAAGCAATGCCGGCATCACCAGCGGAATAGTAACGCGTCGCGCGGTGTACCAGCGCCCTCCGCCGAGAATTGAAGAGGCGTCTTCAAGTTCACCTGGCGTGCGATCGAGTGAATTGGCGACCAGCACAAACACGTATGGAAACGTGTAGCAGGAGATGACGAAGATGATGCCGGTCAAAGTGTAGATATTGAACAGATGCTCATCCGGCGCCATGCCAAACCACTCGCGCGCGAGCTTGTTCAAGAGACCGCTATTGGGCGCCGCCAGCAACTCCCAGGCAATTGCGCCGAGAAATGGCGGCGTCACGAATGATGCCGTGACCAGGGCGCGGATCAGGCCACTGAACGGCAGGTCGGTGCGCGCTACCAGCCACCCCATCGGGGCCGCTACAGCGCAACATATGACAGCCGATGACGTAGCGAGGATAAAGGTGGTGATCAGCGGATCGATAAATGACGACTCGGTGAACAGCCGATAAAAATTAGCGAGCGTGAAAGCGCCTTTGGCGTCAGTCAGGCTGTAGAGCAGCAGCCATGACATCGGCAGCACGATCAGCGCGCACAAAATAACCGCAAACGAATAGAGTACGGGCTTCGAGAGGTCGACCCCGAAGCGACGTTCCGCGCGCGCAGGCAAGGCGATGGTCATGGCATCAGATTTCACTGTGGACGCGGCAGCTCATACCGCCGCGTCCAACTGTCGTAATGACTCGACTAGACGTGGAAGATTTTGACGTAACGCTGCTTGATCTCGTCGCTCATCTTTTCGACCGCGGCAGGATCATCCTTCATCACCTTGATGTCCTTAAACGGGGTGCGGCCGGGCTTTTCCTTGGTTTGTGGGTGCATGGACCGCAAGCCCCCAACATCGATGATCAACTGCTGGCATTCCGGCGTGAAACTGTAAGCCGTAAACAGCTTGGCGGCGTTCGGATTTGGCGCGGCCTTGAACATGCCGGTGGGGCCGATGATTAACGGCGAGCCCTCGGTGGCATAGACCGGCGCAACCGGTCCGCCCTTCTCGCTGATCTGGAAAATATTGTACTCGTTGCCATCGGCCATCACCGCCCGCTCGCCGAGCGCCAGACGCTTCGGCGGATCGGCTGATGACTGGACCTGCATGATATTCTGCGCAGCAAGCTTCTCGAAGAACTCCCACCCGAGATCGCGCTGCATCTGATAGGTCGCGGTCATGATGGTGCCGCTATAACCCGGATGCGCCTTGACGATCTTGCCTTTCCACTTCGGATCAAGCAGATCGGCAAAGCTTTTCGGCGCGTCTTCTTTTTTCACCAAATCGGTGTTGTATGCGATGATTGACACCCAGACCCGGAAGCTCGCGAACATCCCGTCCGCGTCTTTGTGTTCGGCCGGATAAAACTTGGCGACGTCCTCCGGCACAAAGGCTTCCAGCAATCCGCCCTTCTTCCAGACGATCGAGTGCGCCGCGTCCGATGAATTGACGACGTCGCAAGCATGGATGTTGCTGCCATACTCCTGACCGATCCGCTGGAACACTCGTTCGGCACCGGAACGCTCGACGCGCACCGCGACACCTGGAAATTTGGCTTCGAACGATTTGGCGATCTTTTCGGCAAGCGGCAGATCGACCGACGTGTACCAGACGACCTTGCCCTCTTTCTTGGCTGCCTCCACAAGCGCCGGCGTGATGGTGCTCGGTGGCGGTGCAGCCGACATCACCTTGGTCGAAAAACCGGCACCTACAGCAAGTGCGCTTGACCCAATGAGCAGGTCGCGACGTGAAAACCTTGGACCCTTCATTTACGTATCCTCCATACACTTCTTTGTTGTTTCGCCCCCACGAATTCTTTACGCGCTTAGCGCGCGGCAACGCTCAGGCGGTAAGTGCAGCCAGACGGCGCTACCTTGCGGAATATTCTCACCCGCAGTCGTGAGCACGCGCAGTTGCGTGCCGTCCTTGGCCTCAACCATATAATCCCGCCCGCTCCCGAGAAAGACCTGCCGCACCACTGTCGCCGACACGATGTTTTCGCCTTGTCGTTGAGATGCGGAAATGACGATATCGTGCGGACGTACGGAAATCGGCGTTGGCGCGCCAGATTTGATCTTCTCTCCGACGCATCGCAACGGAGTACCCGCAAAGTCGACGCGGGAAGCATCCAAGCCTTTGCCTTTAATTACATTACTCGATCCGATAAAGCGCGCGACGAATTCCGAACGTGGCCGGTCATAGATTTCCTCGGGACTGCCCGATTGCTCGATTTTCCCCGCATTCATCACGCATATGAGATCGGCGGTCGTCATCGCCTCTGATTGGTCGTGAGTGACATAAACCGTCGTATAGCGATACGTATCGTGTAAGCGCCGCACCTCGAACCGCATTTCCTCACGCAAATTGGCATCGAGATTGGAAAGTGGCTCATCGAGTAATAGCGTCTCCGGCTCGACGATCAACGCTCGGGCGAGCGCCACGCGCTGCTGCTGACCACCCGACAATTCACCAGGGTAGCGCTGTGCCAGCAGCCGCGAGTTGTGTCGTTGACAGAATGGCATTCAGCTTTTTGGCAATAGTATCGCGATCCAACTTTCGTAACTTCAGGCCGTAGATAATGTTCTCGGCCACCGTCATATGCGGCCACAACGCATAACTCTGGAAGATCATCGACATATTACGCCGTTCAGGCGGTAAGGTGCCGGTCGGCGAGGATACAAGTTTGTCGCCGACGCGAATTTCGCCTTCATCCGGTTCGACGAAACCGGCGATCAGCCGCAGCGTCGTCGTCTTGCCGCAACCCGAAGGACCCAGCAAACAGACCAGATGGCCATGCTCGATGGTGAGGGAAACATCATCGACCACCGCGACGTGACCATATCGCTTGGTCAAACCTCGTAACTCAACGGACGCCACGCGCTTTCCTCCCTGAACCCGCCGCTTGGCGCGGCTGTATTTTGTATGGCTTATGCGCCGGTGAACGCCGGCTTTCGTTTCTCCATGAATGCCTTGCGGCCTTCCTTATAATCATTGCTGGCGAAGCAGGCTTGCACCAACTCGTCGCATTTCTTCAGGTTGCGCTTGCTTTCATCGGTAACGGCTTGGCCAACAATAAATTTTACGGAGTCGACCGTCAGCGGCGCGTTGACCGCGATCGTCTCGGCATATTCCTTGACGTAGTTCTCAAGTTCGGAATCCGGCACCACACGATTGACCAGCCCCATCATCTGCGCTTCAGCCGCCGTGAACTGTCGTGCGGTAAAGAAAATCTCCTTGGCGAAGGAGGGACCAACCAGATCAACGAGCTTCTTAAGGCCGTCATAGCGGTAACCGAGGCCGAGCTTTGCGGCCGGCACGGCAAACTTTGAACCTTCAGTGCAAATGCGCATATCGCAGCACAAAGCCAGCCCGACGCCGCCGCCGATACAATACCCGCGGATCATAGCGATGGTCGGCTTCGGAAATGTATAGAAGGCGTTGTTTGCGTGATCGACCGCAGCGTTATAGCGATCGACGCCTTCCTGGGTCGAGCGCTCCTTCTCGAACTTGGATATATCGGCGCCAGAAATAAAAGCCTTGCCGCCGGCTCCGGTGACAACGACCACCCGAATGTTCTTGTCGTTCTTGAAATCTTCGAGAAAACCCGACGCCGCTTCCCACATTTCAAGTGAGACGGCGTTGTGACGTTCCGGATTATTGAAGGTCAGATAGCCGACCTTGCCTTCCTTGCGCGACAGCATTTTGTCGGTTTGCGACATTCCCTACACTCCTTAAACCGCTTTGGCTGCATGCAGCTCGGCGATATCTTTGTCGGCGAAGCCGAACTCCCTGAGCACCTCGTCGGTGTGCTGGCCCTGGTCCGGTGGCGTCGCCACGATCTTACTTGGGGTGCGAGACAAATTCACCGGCTGACCGACGAAAACTTGCTCGCTTCCATCCGGACGCCGAGCACTCTGAGCGATGCCGATGTGTTTGACCTGCTCATCCGCAAACATTTGATCGACCGAGTAGATAGGCCCGCATGGCACACCGGCCTTGTTGAAGATGTCGATCCATTCCGCGCTCGGCTTACCGACGGTCTTGGCCTCGATCGCCGCATTGAGCGCATCTCGGTTCTTTGAACGCAACGCGCCGCTTTTGTAGTCAGGATGGTTGATGAGTTCCGGCGCAGCGATGGATTCGCAGGTACGCTCCCACATCTTCTGACCGGTGGAAGCGATGTTGATATGGCCGTCCTTGGTCTTGAACACGCCGGTCGGAATGCTTGTCGGATGATTGTTGCCCGCCTGCTTTGGCACGTCGTGATCCTGCAGCCAGCGCGCCGCCTGGAAATCGAGCATGAAGATCTGAGCCTGCAGCAGCGAGGTGTTGACCCACTGGCCCTCGCCGGATACTTCGCGCTCCAGCAGCGCGACCATGATACCCAACGCACAAAACAGACCGGCCGAAAGATCAGCGATCGGAATGCCGACGCGCACGGGGCCTTGCCCCGGGAGGCCAGTGATCGACATCAGCCCGCCCATGCCTTGTGCGATCTGATCGAAGCCCGGCCTGCTGCGATAGGGACCGTCCTGTCCGAAGCCTGAAATGCTGGCCAGAATGATGCGCTTGTTGACCTTCCGCAACGATTCATAGTCGATGCCAAGCCGATCCTTCACGTCGGGACGAAAATTTTCCACCACGACATCGGCTTTTTCGACCATGCGTTTGAATGCCGCGAGACCCTGCGGCGATTTCAAGTCGAGAGTGATACTTCGCTTATTGCGATGCAGGTTCTGGAAATCCGAGCCACTCCGTGGGCCCCCCGGTCCCTCGCCTTTTTCCAGATGCGGCGGCGTTTCAATTTTGATGACATTGGCACCCCAATCGCCGAGCTGACGTACGCATGTCGGTCCCGACCGGACGCGGGTGAGATCGAGGACGGTAAAACGGGAAAGGGCCTGGGAGGCCCTGGGAAACGTCATTTCGAAGGCTCCAAACTGTCTAATACGCCCCAGAACAGGATTTTCGGGCCGACATTCCCCGATCTCCCACGCGTTGTCCATTGGGGACAACGGCATGCCTGCGACCACTTTATTCATCATTCGGCGGAATAAGGGGGTGATGATGCCTTGAAAAGGACATCCGAGGCTGTCATATGATCCCCAGCGGATGAAAAACCCGGTCTCGGGTTTGCGGGCTGCGTGCACGAAACTCTTTAAAACGAATTTCGCCCCGCCTCTTCCGTTTCTCCAACAAGCCGACAACCCTGGCCACGCGGGATGTCTTTAAAAACCCCGCGATTCCGCCGGCTGCAATAGGCAGCACGGCCGCTTCGCCGTATAAGAAAGAGAACTCTTTGACTTCATTCAACGACTTCGGCCTCGCAGAGCCGATCCTTCGCGCCCTCGCCGAAGAGAAATACGTCACCCCCACGCCCATTCAAGATCAGACTATTCCGATTGCTGTCCAAGGCCGCGATGTCATTGGCATCGCGCAGACGGGAACCGGTAAGACCGCAGCCTTCGCGCTACCGATCCTGAACCACCTTTTCAAGAAGCGTCAGCGTCCCGCGCAGAAATCCTGTCGCGTGCTGGTACTTTCGCCGACGCGCGAATTGTCCAGCCAGATCGCCGATAGCTTCCGCGTCTATGGCCGGCACCTCCGCCCGCTCGAGATAGCATTGGCCATTGGAGGTGTACCGATCAACCGGCAGGTTCGTGCCCTTGCCCGCGGCGTCGAGGTTTTGGTCGCAACGCCGGGTCGCCTGCTCGATTTGGTTCATCAACGCGCGCTGCGCCTCGACCAGATTGAAGTGCTGGTACTCGACGAAGCCGATCGCATGCTCGATATGGGTTTCATCCACGACATCAAGAAGATCGTCGCCATGCTTCCGAAAGCGCGGCAGACGCTTTTCTTCTCGGCCACCATGCCGCAGGAAATCACCCGGCTCGCCGATGCGATGCTTCGCGATCCGGCCCGCGTGGCGGTAACTCCGCAAGCCTCGACCGTCGATCGCATCGAGCAACGCGTCATCCTTACCGAGAAGGCTTCGAAACCGTCGTTACTGGTCGAGGTCCTCAAGACCGAAAAGACCAACCGGGTCCTGGTGTTCACTCGCACCAAGCACGGCGCCGATAAAGTCGTTCGCGGCCTGCAAAAAGCCGGCCACGCCGCCGAAGCAATCCACGGCAACAAATCGCAAAATCAGCGCGAACGTGTGCTCGCGGCATTCCGTGACGGTAAGTTGCGCACTCTCATTGCAACGGATATCGCCGCTCGTGGCATTGACGTCGATGGCGTAAGTCACGTGGTCAACTACGACCTGCCGAATATCCCCGAGAGCTACGTTCACCGTATCGGCCGCACCGCACGTGCAGGCGCTGACGGCGTAGCGATTTCGTTCTGCGACCACGAGGAGCGCGCCTATCTTCGCGATATTGAACGGCTGATCCGCATGACGATTCCGGCGACGGACCGTCGCACCGGCAAGCCGGTGACACATGCCGCACCGCAATTGGCGGAGGGCCGCCACGGCGGCCGGCCGCATCGCGGCAAGCGCCCGCGTGGACATGGTGGCGGACATGGCGGCGGTCACGGCCGTCCCGGCCATAATGGCCACCGCTCTCACAATGCCGGCAAAGGCCGCCCAAGCAATAACGGTCATACCGCGCACAGCCAGCAGGCTGCAGCGGGGGAGCCAAACGGCATCGAAAATGTTACATTTATGCAGCGTCCGGGCGAGCCGCGCCGCAATGCTGGCCACCGCCCACGCTGAGGCAACTGGAGACGACTGGATGGCGAAAGAAGAACTGCTGGAGTTCGACGGTACGGTGACCGAGGTTCTTCCGGACGGCAATTTCCGGGTGAAACTCGACAACGAACATGAAGTCCTCGCCTACACTGCGGGCAAGATGCGCAAATTTCGTATCCGAACGGGCGTTGGCGACCGCGTGATCGTAGAAATGTCGCCCTACGACCTGCAGCGGGGGCGTATCAGTTTCCGCCACAAGGGCGATGCTCCGTCTCCGTCTCCGCAGCAGCGCCGGCCGAACTTCCGCCGCCGTTGATGAGTTACCCGGCCGGTCGAGCCGGGGCAGACGTTTGGGGGCGCGTGCATTAGTGGAGTCCCGAACGCATCATGAGCAGATATTCTATTTTGCGTGTTGCGCTGGCGATCACGCTCGCCAGCACTCTCACCATTGCGAGCGCCCAAGACGCCGCTAAGGAGCGCGCACAGCCGAACGCGGCCGAGCGTCGCGAGCCGAACAAAGGCGTGCTGCGGCTACTGCCCACAGATGCCATCACCGAGCACTCAATTGATACGCGGTCCGGCAAACTTGCTTATACGGCAACTGCCGGCACGCTGGCTTTTTACGACCAATCCGGCGATCAAAGCGCGTCGGTTTTCTACACCTCCTATATCGCCAAAAACGAGCAAGCAAACCGGCCGCTGACTTTCGTATTTAACGGCGGCCCCGGCGCGGCTTCGGCATTTCTGCACCTGGGTCTCGTCGGCCCGCGCATCCTCGATTTCGGCTCGGATGCTCATGATGCTACCCGTGCGGTGTTACGCGACAATCCGGATACGTGGCTCAATTTCACGGACCTTGTATTGATCGATCCGGTCGGAACCGGATGGAGTCGCGCGGCAAAATCGGACGATGCCAAACATTTCTGGAGCGTCCGCGGCGACACCGACGCGATGGCCAAGGCAATCGCGCTCTACGTTGCCAAAAATAATCGCGCCGGTTCGCCAAAATATCTTTTTGGCGAAAGCTACGGCGGGTTCCGCGCCGCCAAGGTGGCACGCGCGCTGCAAAGCGACCAGGGCATCACAACGTCCGGAATTATCATGCTGTCGCCGCTGCTGGAAGGCTGGCTGACTTTTGGAGATGACCAATCCGCGCTGCAGGCGGCGCTACAGTTACCATCTCTGGCGGCAGCCGAACTTGAACGCAAGCACGCCTTCAGCCTCGACGCTCTCGCCGCGGCCGAGAAGTTTGCAATGACAGACTATTTGGTGACACTGGCCGGTCCGCGCCCTAAGGGCGAAGAAGCTACCGCGTTTTACGAGCGCGTTGCGAAGGTATCCGGCGTGCCGGTCGACGCAGTGGCGCAAGCGCGCGGGTTCGCTGCAAATGCCTATGTGAAAACGCTACGTGGGGCCGACGGAAAGATCGTCAGCCGTTACGATGCGACCTTCGCTGTCGATGACCCCTATCCTGAGCGGCGCTCGTCCCGCGCACCCGACCCAATTCTTGATGCCGTCTCGCGCGCCTATGGCGGCGCCATGAGCTCCTACGCACGCAACGAGCTCGGTTTTAAAACCGAGATGACCTATGCGTTGCTCTCCGGTGAAGCAACGAACCACTGGGATTGGCAGGGAGGCCGCCAGCAGGCAGGCACCGAAGAGGATCTGCGCGTGCTGCTCGCATACGGCCCGTCATTCCGTTTGCTGGTCGCGCACGGCTATTCCGACATGATCACGCCCTACGCCATGACGCGGTATATTCTTGATCACATGCCGGCGTTCGATCCGCCGGGGCGGGCGCAACTCAAGCTCTATCGCGGCGGCCACATGCTTTATCTCGATCCGGAATCGCGCAAGGCCTTTACCGCCGATGCAGCCGCGTTTTACCGCGTGCCCGAATAATTGCGTCAGGCCACGCGACCGCCATCGAACTCGAGTACATCGAAGCCGACGTGTCGGTCAACGACGTAAATCAACCCGCGCTGATCCAACATCACATCGTTGCTCTGCGGGGCCGACCGGCCGCTCACTGGCTCTGGAATAAAATAGCCGACCTCTCGCGGTGATGATGGGTCAGCGACATCGACAACGCGCAAACCGGCGCTAAACCACACCGCAAATACCAGTGTTCCCGCCATACGTTCGTGGAATTGATGCGCACCAAAACGCGCGCCCGGTGTCCGCGCGAAAGGCGAGTCGAGTTCGCTGACCTCGAATAACGACAATGCTTTTACATTTGCGTAGTCGCTGACGTCGAATATCGCCATGCCCGCGTGCGGCCTGCCGCGCCGCGCTTGCTCCTCGTTAGCACTTTGCGCTTGATCCTCTTCGTCGATGGCAATCGCAATCCGCCGCCCGCCAAGTTTGACGGGCACTGGCATGACGGTGTGGGTCGGCTCCGGAAAGGGCGGATGATAATTATACGACGCGACCGTTTTCGGCTTTTTCAGATCGGTAACCTCGACGATGCGAAAGCCGCCGTGCCAGCAGCTCGCCCACATTTCGTCGCCAAAACGCAGTGCGTGATGCAGGCGGTGACGCTTGCCGGACCATGAAGGCTTTTCGCCGGCGGCCAGGTTTTGTCCCGGCATCCACCAGCGCGAGATTTCATCAGGCCTTTTGGGATTACGCAGATCGTAGATAACAAGGATATTGCCGATGAAGCCATCCATCTCGGTTGAGATATAGGCGTAACGCTCGTCCATATCGAAGCGGTGCACGCCGATACCGCCTGTCAATTGATGGTGAATGAACTTGGGCGCAGCAGGATTGCCGACGTCATAAATTCGGAAGCCTCCATTGCGATAAGGCTGCTTCTCGGCCGCCTCAACGGCAGCAAGATCCGCCTCGCTGACGCTAAGCTTTTGTGCGAGTTCGGCACGGTTTGGCTCACGGTTGAGCGCTTCGCGCAACTCCCGCCGCACTCCCGGCAATTGCTCGGCACGTCTGCCGACCGGCGTCGGATTGCGCTCGTGGTTCACCACCATCAAATTGCCGGCGACCCGCACTTTGTGGCTGTGGGAGGTGGGATCGTCGAGCGTGATCGCCGCCACCAACCGCGGATTTTTCGGATCCGAAATATCGACGACTGACGTTCCGAGATTGTCCTTGTTCGGGATGTGTCCAACATAGGCATAGTTGCCCGCGACGGTGACTTGCCCCGCCCCTGGGAGATCGAGATGGCCAATCCGCCGCACATTGCGCGCCAGCGCGCCGTTTGGTCGCTCTACGGTCATCCGCTACTGATCCAGCGTGGCGCCAGAGGCTTTGACAATCGCCGTCCATTTCGGAATTTCGCTATCAATATAAGCCTGAAATTCCTTCGGGGTATCGCCGACAAGGTCAACTCCAAGCTTGCCGAGCGACGCCTGTACGCCCGGATCGTGCAGCGCCTTGATCGCTGTATCGTGCAGAGTCGCGATCACTTGCGGCGGTGTGCCGGCGGGCGCGACCAATCCATGCCACGTGCTTGCGTCGAAACCTTTAAGGCCTGCTTCGTCCATGGTCGGAATGTCGGGCAGGATCTGGGTGCGCGTGAGCGTTGTCACAGCAAGTGCACGCACACGTCCACCTTCGATATGCCCTACTACCGAGGCGGCAGTCGCAAACATCATCTGGTCATGTCCGGCAATGACATCCTGTAATGCGGGCGCAGCGCCCTTGTAAGGCACATGCACGATGTTGATTTTTGCCTCCGACTTGAACAGTTCGCCCGCGAGATGCGCAGCCGCGCCATAACCGGACGACGCAAAATTGATTTTACCCGGATTTTTCTGCGCTAGCGCGATCAGCTCTTTCAGCGAGTGCGCCGGCACATCGGGATTGACAACGAGAATATTCGCCTGCGTTCCGATGAGCGTAATTGGGGAGAAGTCCTTCGTAGGGCTGAAATTGAGATGTTTGTACAAGCTCTCGTTGGTCGCCAGGATACTGTTGTTGCCCATCAAAAGCGTGTAGCCATCCGGCGTAGCGCGGGCGACAGTCTCGGCTGCAAGGTTGCCGCCTGCACCAGGACGATTCTCAATCACAAACGGTGCGCCCAACAATTGCTCCATCTTCTTGCCGACGATACGAGCAAGTACATCGCTGGGCCCACCGGGCGGGAATGCCACCACGAGCGTAATCGGCCGATTCGGATATTCAGCCGCGCCCGCGGGAACAATGATTGCAAGAAAGACTGCAGCGGCTGCTAAAAAGCGCGTCCAAATCCGAACTGACAAGATCGGCATAAATCTGCTCCGAGCCGGTTCCCGCGAGGCTGTCCCGAAAGCTGTATCACAGTGCAGTCGTTTGAATAACTTTGATCGTTAGCGTGCTCACGAAACACACATTTTGCGAGAGCGCCCCTTCTAGAAAATAGACTTAAACAGTGCGATACCGCTACGTCCGGAAACCAAAGGTCACCTCTATGCCGCTCTCTGACACTATCAAGACGCTGATCCGTAATGCCTGGGATGACGGCTATCCTTGTTTGCTCGCAACGCACGGGCCGCAAGGACCAAACATCACGCCCAAGGGCAGCATGATCGTGTTCGACGACACCCACTTGGCATGGTGGGAGCGCTCCAAGCGCACCGTGCTGGAAAACCTGTCGCACGACAAGCGTGTGTGCGTGATGTACGCCAACTTCAAAGCGCAGCGCGATGGTGTACTGGAGAGTGGTTTCCTGCGGTTCTTTGGCAGCGTTGAACTGCACGAGAGCGGCTCAGTGCGTGAAGCTATTTTTGCCAGCCTGTTGCCGCGCGAGCAGACCCATGCCGGCGCGGAGGCCGGCATTGGCGTCCTCATTAAGATCGATAAGGCGATCGATATTCGTGGCAAGCTTATTATGTGACAATGGCTACGGCTTGCGGCCCCAGAAAATCTCAATTCCTTTCCAGACGAAGTAGTCCGGATCGACGACCTGGCCTTTGAAAGCCGATGCCAGGTCTTGCGGGCTGTAATAGGGGAACTCCTCCAACTTCCAGCCAACCCTCGCGAGTAATTTGTCGAAGACGTACTCGATGTGCATGTCGAGCCCGATTTTCATCCGCGTCTCCGGGCTATAAGCGATCTCGGCCAACACGATATTACGGCCGCGCTTCATGACACGCAGCATTTCCGCGCCGGTCTCGCGCCAGTCGTCGGTGTGCTGCACACCCTGCAGACAGACCGCGCAGTCGAAGTTGCCGTCTGGGATTTCGCGCGTGTAGGTCCATTCCCACGTCGCGAGCTGGCCACGACGGCCACGCCTCTTGGCGATATAGTTGTCCCGTGCCTCGTCAGTTATGTCGAATACCTTGATTTCGCCACGCGGCCCGATCCGACCGCGAACGTCGTCGATGAAGCCACAGGATTCGATGCATTCGCCGATGATGAGCACCTTGTCGCCTTCGCGTAATTCGAGGCGGTCGTAAATCAGGTTGCGCGCGACCTCGGCCTTGCGCCACATAAAAGGTAGGCCACCGAGCAGTACCGCGCGACACCAGCGCTCCTGCTCCTTCGTATCCATGATGACCTCGCCGAACCGGCGCACGTCATAGGGCTGCATCCAGGACCAGGGATCTTCGTTCTCCATATTGCCCATAACTCATCCCGCTCAATTTACTGCTAGCCCGAGCGCCGTGACCATCTTTCCCCACTTCGCAACCTCGGACGTGAACATCGTCTGCGCTTCACTCTGCGTGCCCGTAACCGGATCAAAGCCCAGAGATGCGAGCCGCTGCTGGATGTCAGCCTGCCTGACGATCGCATCAATCGCGTCATGGAGCTTAGCGATTACCTCGGGAGAGGTCTTCGCCGGCACGAAGAAGCCGACCCAAGAGGCAGCCGTGAAGTTGGGAAAACCACCCTCGGCAAAGGTCGGCACGTCAGGGGTAACTGCGATTCGCTTCTCGCTAGCCATAGCAACCCCTTTAAGCCTTCCCGCATTGATCTGCGCCGCGACGCCGCCGCCGACGGTCGCCGCGAGGAGGTCGATGTGGCCCGCAATCGCCGCATTCATGGCTGGGGCGCCACCCTGAAACGGCACATGGGTCGCAGATACTTTCGCGAGTTCCTTCAAGAAATACTCGGCCGCAATGTGCGAGCCGCTACCCGCCCCGGCACTGCCGAAATTGATTGGCTTTCCCTGCATCGCCTTAAGGAATTCGCCGATGTTGCTGACTTGCATGGTGGCCGGCACGGAGAGCGATTCTGGGCTTGAGGCGGCGATCGCGACGCACTTGAAATCGCCCGCGGAGAAGCCCTTGTTTTTATGCAGCGTCTCGTTGATCGCGAGCGCGGTCGTCGTCACCAGGATGGTGTAGCCGTCAGCTGCCAATCCGGCCACGCTTTTGGCGGCGATGTTCCCACCCGCTCCGCCGTGGTTCTCGACAACAACCGTCTGGCCCAACCGCTCGCCAAGCTTCTGGCCAACGAGGCGACCGATGCTGTCAGCGACTCCTCCGGCAGCGAAACCGACAACGAGCGTGATGTTTCGGCTTGGATAAGCCTGAGCGCTGGCCGGCACCGCCAACAAAATGGAAAATGCCAGGGCCAAGAGAACGGCCCTCAAGACGCGACAACGCGACATCAAATTTCCCCCAATGCTTTGCCCCACCGCGGATTCTTGCCGAAGAGTGTTCCATCGCCGTGCGGAATTAACAAGGCGTGTCCGCCCGACGGGAATTCCGGCGAGGGCGTGAAGTGGCTGCTTAAAACGTATTTATTGATGAGTTTATTGCGGGAGGCCAGCGAGATATTAGCGCGTTAAACCGTCTATTGCGCAAGCTTTGCTTTAGCGAACCGCGCGGTCGAAGGTCCGTCATTGAACATGAACTTGACTGTCGCGCATGCAATACCCGACTTTCTATCGGCACAATTTTGGGCGCCGAAAATGACAAAAGCGGGAAACGCGAAAAATAATACCACGGCTAAAACGAGACCGACCAATCGGTCGATCTGCACATCACGCCTACGCATACTAGCCCCCACGGCAAATATACGCGGCCATCAAATCAGGAATGCTCGACCGGGTAAACGGATCCTACCGCTTGAACATCAGCCATTGGCAGTGAGGAGGACTTCGAGCTGACGCCGTTCGATCATTGCACCTCGACGATTTCCACCCAATTTGCGCCGTTCCCTACGGGATAGCGATTGGGCTCACCGAGTTTTCCCGTGGTCTGGTCGATCTTGTAGACCGACAGACGATCGGACTTTTCGCCTGAGGCAATGAGATACTGGCCGTTCGGATCGATCCTGATACCGCGCGGCTGCGCCTCGGTCGCATAATTCGCGATGTACGCAAGTTTGCCTGTTTCGGGCGCCACCGTGAACAGTGCGATTTTGCTCGTGGTCCGCTCAGTCGCATAGAGGAATTTGCCGTTAGGCGTGATTTGGATATCCGCCGCCCACACTTTTGGCTTGTCGTCTTTCACCGCTCCGGCAGGCCCCGGTGCGGCGCCGACTGGCGCCTGCGGTGCCCCCCAGACCAGGCCAGCCCCCGCCGGAACCGAGCTGATGCTGTCGACGAGCGTCAAGGTACCTTTGCCGGCATTGATCGCGTATTGCGTGACGTGTCCCGACAATTCATTGAGCACATAAAGATTTTTGTTGTCCGCCGAGAAAGCCATGTGACGCGGCCCGTGACCCGGTTCAGGACTAACTGTTGCGGGCTCGTTGGCCGTGAGTTTGCCAGTCGAACTGTCGAAGGTGAACTGCAACACCTGATTGGCGCCGAGCGTCGCGGCGTAGACATACTTGTTGCTGCGATCGGGCAAAATTGAATGCGCGTTCCGGCCGGTGGGAACGACCTGAATCGCATCCGCTTCGACCGTCCCGTTTTCGCCAATCGGACTGACTGCGAGCTTGTCTCCGCCATAGGACGCGGTGAAGAGGAAACGCCCGCTGCGATCGGTCGAGACGTAGGCCATGCTGTCGGGTAGCGGCGCAGATGCTTTCTGCACGAGCGCCCCGGTTGCAGGGTCAATGGCATAGGTGAATACACGCAACGGCTGGGAGCGTACGACCGCATAGAGTTGCTTTTTATTCGGACTGACCGCCATCGGCATGACCATTTTTGCGGCCTCGACCTTCCCGATCGGCGTCAGCGCACCCGTGCTTACGTCCATGACATATGAGTCGATATTTCCGTCTTGCGCGTTCGAAACGTAGACGAACGTCTTTGCCGCTGACATCGATGTGACTCCAATTACCAACAATAGCGCGAGCGCGAGGCCCGTCACTCCATTCCTTGGCGTTTTCATTTTACTCTCCCATCCGAAAAGGACATGCCAACGGCGTGCAGTTTATCAGGAGCGCTCCACGTATTGCGCGTGGCGATCCCGAGAAGCCTTCCCAAAACCAACTTCTGCAAATCCCGGCCGAGTTGAAGACAAACTATTTCGGAGGGGCGTCGTAGAGCGTAGCCCCCTTATCCACGACGTGGACAGCTAAGTACTTAAAGGACGTGTCACCAACGACTTTAACTCCGGCATGTGGAACGTCGCGGGCATTGGTGGCCGCTGCCCCGGTCGGCAATTTAATCTGCTTCCCGTCTGGTGTTTCGAGCGTAGCCCCCTGGAGCACGTAGAATGCTTCCTCGCCGTGATGAATGTGACGCGGAATCGTCTCGCCAGGCTGATTTTCGACGACGGAGATTATGATCTCCATATTTGTTCCCGTTACATCGGCTCGCTTCAACTCCTGCCGACTTTTCGGGCTCAGGCTGTCCTGCGCCCACGCCAAGTTGACAAAAGCAACAACAGCGGCAGCGACAATCGACGCCCTAGCGATAACCATGCACCCCTCCCTGTGCCGTCCGATGGTGGCGGCCAAACGCTTGGAGTTTAGACGAGGTAACAGCGGACTTCGAGCAGAGGGCCGGGTTGCCCCTTCTCCGCGATAGCGCAATTAAAAGGATCGGAAAAAAGCACTTTGAATCCGGCCTTCCCTCCAGCAAATCGTGCCCCGATCAGTCCGACCGAATTCCATGCGCAACCATTGCAATACGGGCGCCCATTGCTGGGCGCCCGAAATGCTCTAGCCATTATTATTCGCCTGCGTGACTTGACGTCTTCATGTCCCGGACTTGCTGCATGACCTGTTCAAGATTGTAGCTTGCCGGATTTTGCAGCGGTGGGAACGGGATGTAGCTCTCGAGCTCCTTCAGCCACAGTGCTTGGCCGATGGGCAGCATGTTCCAGTCATAGACATAGGCGGTGGACGGTGAAGCAATCGCCCCGCCCATACCAAAGAGAAGTCTTGTATTGCTGGCCGATGGAAATCTCGAACGGATCACGTTTCACGTTGACGACCTGGGTCCAGTGGTACGGGAGCACACCCGCAATGAAACCCGCCGGCGCGTCGGACACCATCGCGAAATACATCTTCCAGTTCTTGTATCGGACCGCTGAAGGGTCCTTGCCGGAATAGTAGAAGAACACATCGCGTGCCGACTTCTGTGACTTACCTTCCAGGAAATCGCGTTGGTCGAACTCCATCAAGTGTCGTTTTCACAAAGCCGGGATATTGGCCGGCTTCTATCTGCTTCTTCAGTCCGTCGCCCTTCGGGCCGCCAGCAATATCGGCCAGGGTGGGCATCCAATCGAGAGAGGCGAACATGTCGTTTTTGACAGTGCCGGGCTTGATGACGCCAGGCCAACGAATCACCATCGGGGCGCGCATGCCCCCTTCCCAGGTGGTCAGCTTGCCGCCTTTGAAAGGCGTGGTGCCGCCATCCGGGAAGGTGATGGTCTCGGCGCCGTTGTCGGTGGTGAAAACGACGATGGTGTTGTTGGTCTGGCCCATGTCGTCGAGCTTCTTCAGAACGACGCCGATATTGTCGTCCATCTGTTTCATGCCGGCTTCGTTGACGCCCCAGTCCTTACCGCCCGGCTCACCCACCATCGCCAGGTATTTGTCCGGCAATACGGTAGTGATATGCATGCGGGCCGGGTTGTACCAGACGAAGAATGGCTTGTTGGTCTTTTTCGGGTCGTTGCGATCGAGAAAGTCGACGACCTTGGCGGAGATTTCCTCGTCCACGGTCTTCGAGCGCTCCAGTGTTAGCGGACCCTGGTCCTGGCAAGTCTGGTTCTTGGAGCTGCCGTCCGAGGATTTGCACCACAGGACCGGCCGTGGCGGCATCAAGCAGATCGTGGTTTTGGGATCAACGGCTCCCGGCACCTCCGCCAGGCCAGGGACCGGCGTGTTCTTGCACGGTGGCGCGACGGTCTGCTGCGTTGGAGTTTTGTTGATGTCGGGGAAGCTCACGCCTTGCATCGCATCCAGGTGATATAAATAGCCCCAAAATTCCTGGAATCCGTGCGCGGTCGGCAGCGCATCGGTGTGATCGCCCAGATGATTCTTGCCAAACTCGCCAGTGGTGTACCCCAGATCCATCAGCACCTTGGCGATCGCTGGCGTACTAGGCTTCAGATAAGACGGACTGCCCGGAAGCTGCGGCGGGATCATGCCGGTTCGCAGCGGATGCATGCCAGTGAAGAAAGCGTTGCGCCCTGCGGTGCAGCTCTGTTCTGCGTAGTAGTCGGTGAAGAGCGCGCCGTCATTACCGATCTTGTCGATGTTCGGCGTCTCTCCAACCATCAAACCGCGATGATAGATGCTCGGTTGCATCCATCCGATGTCGTCACCCATGATGAAAACGATGTTAGGTTTTGCTCCTTGTTGCGCGGATGCCGGCGAAATAACCGAGACGATTGCGAATGCCAATGCTGAGATACCGAACCAGATCGCTCTTGCAGCGCGCATAACGAATATCCTTCTAGATTGACGCCACGGCGACCGCGTTTCCTCGAAGCGGTGTTGCAGGCGTGCGGATTCTGATTACTTTCACAACGTCATTGTTGGACCTTGTGGGCTGAAAATCGAGTTGGCCCTAGGTCCAATTCCGCGGGATGCCGCTTACTGTCTGCATTTTGTCGGCTGAACGGGTTCCATGGCCGCTAAGTCCAAAAACAGGCCCCGACGGCGACTAATTTGCGGCATGTGCCTCGGGGAATTTCCAATTCCCCGTCAGGAATCTCTCTCCCTGGCCGGTAGAGCCGAACGGTTAATTCCAGCCGTGACCGGCCGGCAATTCAGGGTTTCTTTTCGCAATGGCTGCAGCCGGTGCGGTTGCTGCACACCCTATTTGTTCGCGGCCCAAACTTTCTGCCAAAGATCGAGCCGCGGCTTCAGCGGATCGGGCCCCATGACGACGCCGTCATTGGTGAAATTGATAATCGCGTCCACGCCGGGCTTATGAAGCGGCCATTGGGTCCGGCCGCCGCCATTCGGATCGCCGGTCCGACCAAACGCGACCCAATAGGCGCTTGCCGTATCGCCCATCTTTTTGTCGTCGGCGGTCACCTTGTCCTTCACAACGGCCGCTGGAAGATCGAAGGTGTAGGGAATCTCGAAGCCGTGCAGCGTGCCTTTCCAGGCGGAGTTGCTGCGCAGGGCCTCCGCTACGTATGAGAACCGGTAAAGCCAAACCGGCCGGCCGGAACGAGCCACAAGATTGGCGAGATGGCGCGCGGGCTCCGTCATCGTCTTATCGGCGAATACCTGCTGCTTCAACTCGTCAAGCGTTTCGGTCCCATTCGGATCGTAAAGCCTGCGTGCCTCGTCGACGTAAGAGCCGAAGATCGCAAACAACTCGTCCTTGTTGTTCGCCACACCAACCGGAAGGTCCCGATTGTTGGCCCCGATGATAATCGGTATTTTCGCCCAATGCCCCGCCGCGATAGCGGCTTCTGGCGCCTCGACGACCAACTTGCCATCAATCATCGAGCCGGCGACGCCTATGATCGGCTTGCCCTCCGACAGCGCTGCGACCTCGGCTTTCGCGTCGGTTCCTTCGGTCAGTTTCTCGGCAGGAAGCGCACGCAACGCGTTCAGCGCCCCACGGTCGCTACCGTTCACGCCGATCGAACGCGCGTAGTCGATAGCCATTCGCTGTGCGACGGAAAAATCGGTCAAGCCAACGACTTTCTGACGCGGGGTTGGTATGCCGGGCGACTGCAGGACTGCGCGCACGAACAGACCGCGCGACAACGGCGACGTGAGATGGATGAACACGGAGCCACCACCCGCCGACTTGCCGACGATCGTCACCGCCCTCGGATTGCCACCGAAAGCCGCGATGTTGCGCTGGACCCATTGCAGCGCGGTGCGTTGGTCCATATAGCCGTAATTACCGTGCAGTTCTCTGCGTCTTTCGGACAGCAACGCCGGATGCGCGAAGAAGCCGAGCCGGCCCATACGGTAGTTCATGCTGACGACGACAACACCCTGTCTCGCCAGGTTGTCCGCGGGATAAAGAGACGTTTGGCCGTGCACCAGTGCGCCGCCGTAAATCCAGACCATGACCGGCAGCGGGCCTTTGGCGTCGGCGGGCCGCCACACATTCAGGGTAAGGCAGTCCTCCGATTTCGGCACATCGTCGGGTTGCATGCATTCCGGCCCGAACTTGGTCGCATCACGCACGCCGCGCCAATGTTTGGGAGGCTGCGGCGGCCGCCACCGCAACTCACCGACTGGCGGCTTCGCATAGGGAATTCCCTTGAAGCTGATGACGCCGTTTGCACCCTCGCCGCGAACCGAACCGGAATCGAACTGGGCGAGTGGTGGGCTGGCCATTGCTCCGGGCTCCGCATTTGCGATTCCGGACAATAAAAATGCGAGGACCGCTGCGAGTTTAAGACCAAGTTCGGGGCGCATCGTGCCCTCCTACGGCGACATTGGGCGTAAGGCGCAATTTAACGCAGGCTCCGCTCTGCGGTCCTCAACTTTGGTTGATAAAGATGGAGCCAGCCAAGAGTGAATCTGCACCCCTCTCCGCTTTGGGTCCTTGATGGATGCGAGTGAGGAGCGTGAAGCTTCGGGTCGTGCCGTTCAACCGTAGGCGATGCCCGGCTTACTTTGCCCAACCTCTATAATGTAGCCGTCAGGATCGCGAATGTAGCAGCGCGTCTCGCCGTACTTTTCCTTTGGCTCCGTGATGAAATTGGCTCCTCGATTTTTCCATAGTTCATAGCACGCTTGAATATCGGCAACTCGGATATTCATAAAGCTACTGACCGAATCTGGGTCGGCGGGAACGCTGAGCGTTACCGAAGGTTTGTCGGGTGTTGGACCGCCCCCGACGTTGACAATGAGCCACGTGTTCGCGATCTGGATGTACCCCGGCGCGCCACTGCTGTCGCCTCTGCTCAGAATACGACCTCCGAAGACTGTTTCGTAAAATCGAGCCGATCGTTCGATGTCGGCGACAGTGAGAAAATGTGCGACGGTAAACCCATCCTGCGGTGGCATCTGATAGCTTTTCGGTTCGGCTTGTACTGGGTTCATAGACGACTCCAATTTGGATATCGTTTTTTTCAATTCGCAAGCATAGGTTTGGTAGTGTGCCAATATTAGAGCGCGTTGTGAATATAACCGCGCGTAAATATCAGATTACGTAAATTCGATCTGGCCATACATTGTGACTTCCAGCCGCTCGAGGAAAGTGCATCGCCAATTCGTCTCCGCACGCATCAATCGCAACAATGAACCCATCGGCGATGCGGCCGTCACGCATGTGTGAAATTAGGGCATCGACCGCACCCTGCCACGCCGACTGAGGCACACGCGAGGCAATTTCATCATCGGCAATGATGCGCGCATAACGCTCGGCAAGCGAAACGAAAATCAAAATCCCGGCGCGGTCTTTGTTCCCCGCTATCCCACGGGTGATGAACTGCTCCATAGCCATCTGATGGGCGATGGCCCGGCACATCTTACGCGGCATCAGAGCAACCCGCAGGCTGGGCAAAGATAGAAGTATTAAAATTACCAAAAATACGATGACCTGAACCGAGAGAATTCGCTGAACCGTCATCGCGGTAAAGGCCATAAGCAACCAGGGCGTTGCTAGCGCGGCTGCCGCAGCGAGAATAACTGGCAATGCGGTGGCATGGGTCGATGTCCGGGCTAGCACGCAAACGATTTCGCCCGACGTTTTGGCTTCGGCAGAGCGAATGGCAATTCCAATTCGCTCACGGTCTTCGTTCGATATGCTCATCACCAACTCCCCGAAGCGCCGCCGCCACCGGACGAACCCCCACCGCCCGAAAACCCTCCTCCGCTGGAAAACCCGCCGCTACTGCTGCTGGATCCTCCTGAACTCAAAAGGATATTCAGCGCAACATTGAAGAAGAACCAGCGAAACCCGGGGGAGACGATGAGCAAGGCAACAAGAATTATGAGCCCAATGATCAGCGCCCAACTTCCGGGGTCGACCGTTTGTTGAGCGTCGAGCCGTAGCGCCGGGCGCTGCTGCCATTCAGACGCATCGGTGGTTAGGACAGTGATGATATCATCGACGCCGCGCGATATGCCGCCACTAAAATCGCCCGCTTTGAAACGCGGCGTAATGGCATTAGTGATGATTACTTTTGAGAGCGCGTCAGTCAGCGTGCCTTCAAGACCGTAGCCGACTTCTATGCGAACTCGCCGCTCATTCGGCGCGACAAGCAGCAGAACGCCGTTGTTCTTCGCCTTCTCACCAAGCTTCCAGTTTCTAAATAGTTGGTTCGCGTATGGCTCAATCTCCTGACCTTCCAACGAAGTGATGGTGGCAACAACGAGTTGAATGCCCGATTTTGCTTCAAGTTCGGCAAGCTTCTGCTCGATGGTAGTCCGGGTCGTGGGCGCAATAATATTTGCCTGATCGACGACACGGCCCGAGAGGGAGGGAAAAGAAAGGGCAAACGCTATGGCGAGCGTGCAAAGCAACGCCGCAAGAGCAATCGTCAGGCGCCATCCCCCTCTACCAAAAGGAGAATGGACGCGGCCCGGGTTCATTTCGGTGCCTTTACGTAAAGGCGACGTCTCAGAATTTTACTTGTGGTGGCTTGGCTGCGTCTTCGCTAGCCGTAAATTCTGCCATTGGTTTATTGGACCGGAAGAAGGTCGCAGCCCAGATCACACCGGGAAATGTCCGCAGTTCGGTGTTGTAGGCGCGTACTGCTTCGATGTAGTCGCGTCGGGCGACCGCAATGCGATTCTCTGTGCCCTCGAGCTGCGACTGGAGCGCCAGGAAATTCTGATTGGACTTTAGGTCGGGGTAGTTCTCGCTAACCGCCAGCAATCGACCAAGAGCGCCTGAAAGCTGGTTTTGGGCATCCTGGAATTGTTTGACCTTTTCGGGGTCAGTCAGCTGCGAAACATCCAACTTCACTTGTGTGGCTTTGGCCCGCGCCTCCACAACCGCAGTCAGCACCTCTCTTTCCTGCTTGGCGTAGCCCTGAACGGTTGCGACGAGATTAGGGATAAGATCAGCGCGGCGCTGGTAATTGTTTTGCACGTCTGCCCATTTCGCCTTGGCCTGCTCTTCGTACGTCGGAATAGTGTTGTACCCACAGCCGGCAACCGTGAGCCCAAGAAATGCAACGGCAATAACGCCGCGAACGCGCGTCATCGATATGGTCATGACGATCCTCTGATCAAATAAAATGGCGATTATTTATCGGATACGCGTTTGTGCCAGACTTTAGCGCCATTTTGCAATACGCGCGACGGCGCACCAATTACCTCCGATAAGCCCCCTTATCGGACCCTATTTCCCCTCGCCGCTTTTATGATCACAAATGCTGATGTCCGCTTTCGCGGGCAGGCGGGCATCAGCTTTCATGGGTCCCCGCAGCACCGATGTCTGCTTTTTGCCAATAGCGGACCTGCTATCAGGCGGCCAGCGTGCTCGGCAATGCGGCGCCAACTTGGCGCAATGCTGGCGCTCATCGTTAACAAATTTTGGAGCGTCGAAGCGTCGCCTTGCTACATATATACTATACCGCCCTCTCGGGGGTTGGACGGCTGTCAGGCTCAGTCGAGGTGCGTCGGCTTTGGGCGATGAGCGGATCTAGGCGTACTGTTATTTTAACCGCGCCAACTCGCGGAGCAGAATTTTTGCCATGGTATCAGCCGAGGTATTGCCGAGTTGGGTTCTTAGTTGGCGACCATCGAGAGCGGTCACCACGATCGCGGCGCCATCAATAATGTAATCGCCCGAAATTTCGTTTTGGGCCTCGTCTTTGCACTGAAAATTTGATTTTGGGTTCATGTCTGTCCAGATGCCGTTGTGCCAATAGCCGACATTGCAGCTTGGTTTAAAATAAAAGAGGCCGCTAAATGAGGCGGCCTCTGAAGCTTCGAGAAACACTTGGGCTATTGCGGCAGGCCCTCGACGGCATAGAGACGGAACGTTCCATATTTATTTCCAATCGTTCTCGCTTCTTTGTAGGCCGGTGAATTATACGCTGCCACGGCCGCGTCGAAGCTCGGGAAGCTGTTGATGACAATGCGCGACTTGGGTGGCGTGCCCTCGATAGCTACAACCTTGCCGCCGCGGGCAAGGGCTTTGTTGCCACTATCGGCAAGCGCCTTCACCGCAAGTGGGGTAAACTCTTTGAGAAAGGCCTCTTGATTGGTCACGTCGATTTCGGCAACGACATAGCCAAGCGGCTTGGCTTGCGCATGAAGTCCCTGGATTGCCGCGGCACCGAGTGCCGCGCCTGCAAGTAACGACAACGCTACTGTGTATCGAGTTTTCATAGTGTTCCCCTCTGAGTGCCGATGATCGGCCTCGATAGGACACCACGGCCATGATTTTAATCCAACTCAGAGTGTACGACCCGCGGTAAAAATTTACGTGGCCTTTATCCCACTCGATAAGAACACATCAGCAAGATGCCCTAATCAGTGGAAGTAGTAATCGGAATGCCATGTCCGCTTTGAGTCATAAGTAGACATGTGCAGTGCACCCACGCATGTCAGCTCAGTGCCATAAGCGGGCATTGATGTCTGTCTTACGCCAAAGGCGAACATTATCGGCTAAGTCCCATGAGCGGATGCAATTAGAGCCAATCTCACTGCGACAAGCCGACGTTCTTAATCGCCGTCGGCAGCGTTTTGGACTTATTTTTCTTGCAGTAGGTTGTGATCTTTGCGGAATTCTTTTGAAAACGGTCGTAGTTCAAGATGTTGCTGTTCGCCGCCGCATTGTAGTAACCGCTCATCCAAAAGCGGACGAAATCTCGTTGCTCTGGACTGTATCCGAGCCAGCCTCCGCAAGTGATCTGATTCATATCGACGCTGATCTGAGCAGCACTTGGCTGTGAAGCGGCCAACAGCAAAGTCGCTGCTACGAAAAGAACATTCCGTCTCATGGCTTTTCTCCGGTGGGTCCAAGATATCACTGTGGGCCGATCGAGTTCTGCAAGGCGCTCATCACGCTTGCTTGCGGATGGTATTGGCACCAAGATTTCACATTCGCGATATTTTTCTCATGCACAAGCACATCCACCACCGTCCGGCGGGTCTGATAACTAAACCATCCGCTCATCCACGCAGAGAAATCACGGGACATTGAGGGCGACATTGTCAAATATTGGCCGCAGGTGAATGCGCCCATATCGATAATGACCTGCGCATTTGCAGCTGCCGGAAGAAGCGAAATTGCAAATACTATAGTGATCAATCGATGCTTCATTTTGCTCGTCCTTTCCATATGCCGCGCAGTTTAGCATACGAGGCGACCCAGATCCTGCGCGCATTGACCTGGATCAAATGTCAGGACAACGGCCTGAAAGGCTTGACCCAACGACGGCACTTTTCCGCTTATGCGATCGAGAGCGATCGTCGCTACCGCACAGCGCGGTATGTCCGCTTTAAGTCAAAACCAAACATGTGCAGTGCACAAGCCTATGCCCGCTAAGTGCCAAGCGGACATTTTGCCTATGACGGAAGGCGCTGCGAGCCTTGGTAGGAACGGCGCAGCAGCGCAAATAGGCTGCCACCCGTCGCAGCTCCAAGAACGTAGGCAATTGCAATTAGGATTGAGAAAGGTACGCGAAAACTGAGCCCAAGAAAGGACATTGTAACGAGGTCGCCATTTTGCAGAATAAAAAGCAACGTAGCCGCAGCAAAGACAATGATCACGGCCAAGTAAAACCAGCGCATTGAGGCCTCCTCTCGCCAAGGTCTAAGGCAAGAGAAAGGATCGCTTGATACCGAAGCGGCGTCTACAAGCCCTTTTTTGATCAGCATAATGATACCGACCACAACTGCGTGATTGACGGCTTGGAGGCAGCCAGGTTGGGGCACCTTCTGGTAGAATTGCATGTCTCAATTTCCGCCTCGTAGGCGAAAGGGAGGAAGGTTGAGCAATGACCAAAAACTGAATTGAAACCCGCTGCGACGAGGTGCCATTCGCCTTATCGGGCAAGCAGCCCCATGGGAGGAACAGATGTTTAGGTTTATTGCTATTGTTATCTTCGCGTCGGTCACCGCAATACCAGCGCTGGCAACACCTGTTGCTCCGGTTCATGAACCGGACAGCATCATCACGCAAGCTGCTGCTGCATGCGGAGTAGGCATGACACGAATTAACGGTGTGTGCGTTTCCAGACACCAAAAGCGTCAAGCTCGCAGATGCTTGCGGTGGAATGGCAGCACTTGCGCTGCTTGGGAGTAGTACTGAATTTCGATCTGCTCTGAGTTCAGTGCACGAAACGGAAGCCCCAGCCTTTTGGTTAGGGCTTCCGCGTCCATCGTCGCCGGGGGTTGATCGAAACTTCGTAGTTTGGTTAGCGCCCGCGCCGCGCTAGCGATACTCAATTCATTGCAGCCAAGGTTTCCACGACCGGAAGATTGTTCACCCTAATCAAGCCGATCCCCGGATAATCCAGATCGATAGTCATCCACAAAGCGACCGCAAGAACAATCCCGTAAACCGAATCGAGTATCGAAAACCGGCGGCCCACACGCCCATTGCCGAAGCCCACTATACCAAAGCCGATCGCTGCCGTTCCCAAAAGCACCGCCATGATCGGAAGGGGCAGATGTCGTCTCGCCATAGAGAGGTGCACCGAATGCAGATCGATGACCTCGTTGATCGGCGGCAGAACTACCGCCATCAATGGAGCGTTGTTCTGAGTGGCCTTGATCGCCGACCTCCACATTCGTTCGTGCAAGCCACTCACCTTGGCAAGCAAAGGACCAATCTGATCGCGGCCTTCTCGACTCAGCAATGTAACCCGGTCGGCAGTGTACTCTTTTAGCGCGGCCTTCAGTTCGCCGCGTTGCGGTTCGGCGATGGTATCGGCTCTCAAGTAGGCAGTACCGAGTGCGTTTGCCTCCTTCACAATGATATCCACCCGATCGATAAAGCGCGATGCTGCCCCTGAAAATGCAAATCCGATTAAGAACGCAACCAGAGCGGCTGTTGATGTTCGAATCAAAGCTACTTGCCGGTCGAAAGGCTCATCGGTCGAGCGGGTCAGTGAACCTAGCCAAAAACCAATCTCGTGAGCGGCAGCAACTCCGGCGATTAGACCCAACGCAACGAGAAGCACATTCATTTTCGCCCCCTCAACCGCTCGCCATCCAGACGCCGTTTGAAAACTTCGGCATTGAGCCAAATCAAAAACGTTCCAAAGAGCGCTGATGCTACAAGCTGATGTTGTACAATGTCATGTCCGTTTTGTGCCAATAGCGGACATCGCGACCCTCTCATTCGATCACTTCGTCGGCGCTGGTAAGAAGGGATGAAGGCACGGTGAGGCCGAGCGCCTTGGCTGTCTTAAGATTGATCGTGAACTCGAATCTCGTTGGCTGAATAACTGGCAGTTCGGCAGGTTTCTCGCCTTTGAGGATGCGTCCGATGTAGATACCTGCTTGACGCCACGCGTCGCTTCGGCTGGCACCATAGCTGATAAGGCCGCCACCCACTGCGAACTCTCGCAGCGGGTAGATCGCAGGTATCGCGTGGCGGACGGTGAGTGCGCCGAGTTGCTCACTCTGGTTATTGAAAAGTACATCTTGGCCAATAATCAACGCACCTGTCTGCAGTTCTTGCAACTTTGCAAAGACTGCATCGAAATCGCGTTCGGTACTGGCGTTCAGGACATGAACTCGCAGACCGAGCCTCAGGGCGGCTTCCTGCGTATTTTTCAACTGTGTGTCGGCGTTAGGGTTGGTGGGGTTGACGAGCAGAGCGATCCCAGTCGCCGATGGCACAACCTCGTGCAGTGTTTCCAGCTGTTTTGGTCCTAGCTCTACGTTCAACATGGTGACGCCCGTCGCATTCCCACCCGGGCGATTTAGGCTCGCGACGAACCCGATCTGTACCGGATCAGCGATAGTAGTGAAAACAATGGGAATTGCCGCAGTCGCCATTTTTGCCGCACGTGCTGCCGGCGTGGTCGTAGCTGCGATCACTGCCACTTGTCGGCGAACCAGGTCGGCTGCCATCGATGGTAGTCGGTCGTACTGATTTTCGGCCCACTGGTATTCGATCCGAACGTTTTTGCCATCTTCGTAACCAGCTTCGCCCAGCGCTTTGACAAACACTGCAACGAGTTGTGCCTCGGCCTTTGATGAACCAGCGGCGAGATACCCGATCACCGGCAGCGATGGCTGCTGCGCCCACGCGGCAAACGGCCACGCAGCGGCTCCGCCACCAATGACTTTCATGAAGTCGCGTCGTCTCATTAGTTCCCCCAACCCCGGAAAAAAGCATCGTATGGCTCAAATTGGGTAGTTGGAAGGGACCGAACGACGCGGGTCATGTCCGCTCTGGGTTAAAAGCAGAAATTTGCAGTGTAAAACGTCCTGCCGTTTTGCCGCGAAAGCGGACAATTGCGCTGAAGGAATAAGCGGCGGACGATCTACGCCCGATTAAACGATGGCCGCGCCGAGCGCAGCAGCGTCTTGATTGCCATCAAAGTCCGTCGCCGCCGCGTCTGTCCGCTATACGCCAGATATTGATGGACGAATGCTATCGCCATGCTTCCTTCGCCGACAGCGGATGCAACGCGCTTGACCGGGCTCAGCCGGACGTCGCCGCATGCGAAGACGCCGGGCGCACTCGTTTCGAGGAGATATGGATCGCGGCTGAGCGACCAGCGTCCGGCCTTCTTGAGATCGTCGCCGGTCAGCACGTAACCGCGCGCATCCCGCGCGATTTCTGCCGGCAGCCACTCCGTTTCCGCATCGGCGCCAATAAAAATGAAAAGAGCGCCAGACTCGAGGCGGCGGACCTCGTTGCTTTCGGAATCGCGAATTTCGACTCCCGTCAGATGAGTATCACCGTAAACTGCGTGAATTTCCGAGCGCAACTGAACTTCGATATTTGCTTTTCCGTTGAGCTGTTCAATTAAATATTGAGACATGCTCTTTTCCAAAGAATCGCCACGGACAATCAACGTCACCGTACGGGCATGGGTCGCAAAGAATAACGCGGCCTGACCAGCGGAATTTCCGGCACCGACGAGATGGATATCGAGTCCGTGAGTGGCGCCAATTTCACTGCGAGCGGCCCCATAATAGATGCCCTTGCCGATCAGCCGATCAAAGCCCTCAATGGCGAGACGACGCCAGGTCACCCCCGTTGCGAGAATAAGCGTCCTGGCTTTCACGACATCGCCGCTATCCAAACCGATCTGCCGCGCTGTGGGATCGACCCGCTCGACCGAACGCGTGACGAGGATCTCTGCGCCGAGCCGTCTGGCTTGTTGAAACGCGCGGCTGGCAAGTTCGTCCCCTGAGACACCGTTCGGGAATCCGAGGTAGTTCTCGATCCGCGACGAAGTGCCAGCCTGCCCGCCCGGCGCCTCACGCTCAATGACGATAGTTTGCAGTCCCTCTGATGCCCCATAGACCGCAGCGGCAAGGCCAGCTGGCCCACCGCCGATGATTGCAACATCATAATCTTCGGAACGTGCGCTCGTCTGAAGACCAAGCCGATTTGCAACGTCGCGTACGTTCGGTTGAGCGACCACCTGTCCGTCCGCAAGCAGCAGCACCGGGCCGTCGCCATCCGGCTGCCTAGAGCTGGGCAAGAGCGTCGAAAGCTCCGGTGCGTCGGGGGCGAGCCAATTGAAAGAAATCTGGTTGCGCGTCAGAAATCGTCGCAAGACACCGCACGCAGCATCGTGGCGATGACAGATCAACGTAACGCACGGCTTGTTCGGCTCGGCGGCGAGGCTCTGGAGTCCTCCTAGCCGCTCGCGCGCCAGCGCGCCAACTTTTTCGGAGAAGTCCTTCGATGTTGCGGCAACCGCATAGTATTCCTGGACATCGATCCGCATCACGCGTGACGGTTCTGCGGCGCGATAACCTCCCGGAAATGCCGTTCCAAGGGCAATCGGCACTTCGCCGAAAATAGCGCCGGGATTGCGCCAGCCCAGTCGGCGTTCAACTCCGTCAAACGTCTTGATCACCTCGATTTTGCCGCTCAAAACGGCGAAGAGTGCACGCTCTCCGCCCTCGTGAACGGCGAACTCGCCGGGATTGAGTTGTATGTCGGCAGAAGTCCGAGCAAGCCGTTCGAGTTCGATCGGCGCAAGGGTGGAGAATATGGGAATTGTCGCAATATCGTCGGTCGTCAACATGATGTTCTCGAACCCGGCCTAAGTGCACACTCGGTCGATCAAACCGTGATGGGACGGTAATTCGTCCGGGCCTGCAAGGCCACCCTGATGCGCAGTGGCTTGCCGCTGCGGGGCAAAATTAATTGCCAACATACGGCGGGAGCGATGTCCGTTTTACCCCGAAAGCGGACACGTGCGGTGTACCAGGCGATGTCCGCTAAGTGCCAATAGCGGACGTCCGAAAAAAAATAGCGCTAGCGGAGTTCTAGTTGGCAGGCGGCTCCGCTGCCGCTCCAGCATGAATATCGAGTAGCGTACGTACTAGATCCCTTTTGCGGGCGCGGGCGAAGCCGCATTCGGTTGCAATCCCAAAGCGAGGAACGAATTTTGTTGCCAATGAGATACGCTGTTTCGCGCCCTCAACGCCGTCTGCGGCGTGGATCAGGCCCAGATAGATCTCCGTTGTCGGCGCCAATTTAAAATCGCGCATTGGCGCGAAGAAGTCATCGGTCGCGCGCGGCGCCGGCACAGGCAAATGGATATAAGCAATTTTATGTTTGACGATTCGTGCAATCGCGTTCGCAACATCGACTAGATGACGTGCTGTCACAGGATCGAAAAAGTGCTTACCGCCAAAGTCGCCGTAGCAAAGATGAAAGCCGAGTTCGACATCATCGGGCACCGCCTCGCAGATGCGAGCGAAGCGGTTAGTGATTTCCTCTTGAGAAGCATTAATGAGCGGAAACTGATCTTGCGGCTGTCCATCCCACAAGATCATGTCGTGGCAGACATCCCACTGGATGCATAAATCCTTGTGCGGAATGTGCCGGCAAATGGCTTCAATCTCGCGCGCCATTGCTTTTTCGTAGGCTTTTTCAATTGCCGAGACGTCACGCGCTGTACAGAACGCGTAAATGACACTCATTGGCGTCGGAAGGCAGACCTGAAACCGCGTTTCGGGTGCAATGTCTCCACGCGTCCGGGCAGCGGTGAAGTCGAGATAGGACCCGCGAGCCTCGCGCGCATACCCTAATTCTCCAAAACTGACATCATCCGCCGCTACCCCCTCCGCGAGGCAAAGAAGCGGAAAACCTGATGTCTTGCGCAACGCGCCACTTGGATCGGGACGTAGAAAGGGGCTGGAGCGCAACAGTGGGTATTGGAAGCTCACCCAGAGCCGGCGCGGGCCCGGCTCACCGTCAGGAATGCGTCGTAACCGTCGGCCGAGAAGAGGTCCTACGGTACTAAACACCTCCTCCACAGTATCCAGGCCGATGCTGCCGACAAGATGCACGTGAGTTGGCGTGTAATTGTTCATCGCCTCCGCCTTATCTACGTATGGTCCGAAAAAGACTACACGGAAATATCGTTAGACCTAAATGGAGCCTATGTCCGCTATGGGTCATTAGCGGACATTTTGCGATGCAGAAGCTATGTCTGCTTTACACCCGAAAGCGGACATTGCATCCCGGTTTGATAATTCGGCCAAAAACTTTCGGAAATTCAACGCTGGTCGTTAAGGGTGGCGGTCCCGAGAGGACTAAGCCGTCGTAGTCTAATCAATGGCTTGCCAAAAAGTGGGACCCTGAGTCCTTCCACGAGATCATTAGGCTTTTTGCCAAGAGTGTCCCACTGAAATGTCCGCTTTGACCAAAGCGGAGAAAGTCAGATTTTGGCCCGGGATGGTTTGTCCGCTGATGACCCATAAGCGACATCACGCGGCGCTCTTTCTCGCTCACGATTCCGTCCCGCGCTTTTTCAATTCAGCAAACGCGCGGCCAGCGAGGCGGCCAAGTTTGGTCGCAGTGGAGTCGAGCTCCTTGGCGTGATCGCCGCGGCCCGCCTCGAATGCGGTGAACCAGCGACGGAAGCGGGCAAGTTGATCCGGCGGTAACTTGGCGATTGATTCGGCGATCTCTTCGACTTTCATGCAGCGCATCATAGCACTGCCAGGCGTAGGCGAGCCGTCGATCCGTGTCCGCTTTTGGGGGTAAAGCAGACATGGGTTGATGCACTGCAAATGTCTGCTTTTGACCCAAAGCGGACATATGTTGTTGCCTTGCGGCTGCCAACGATAATCCTGCAGCTGTCCAGCGGCCATTTATTTGATGGAGGTAATCGCGCCACGCAGATAAAAAATGAAGGTCAATTTGTCTCGCTGGCAATCTTGCAGGAGCCGTATTATGGCAGCGATCTCAGGTGGACGGGCTAACGATGAGCGTGTGAAATGTCTTCGAATTTTTGCCGACGGCAACGGCGAAACTCACATGGAAGACATGGACATTACGCTTCAGCCAAAAAAGCTTTTCAAGGACACTCCCGCGCTGGGCCTTACGGAAAACCTTCCGGCTTCATGGTATAATATTTGCTACGTCCCTAAGGGTACGGGGGAAACGGATTGGCACAATCCGCCGCAGCGACTGCTTGTGCTCTGGCTAACCGGCGAAGTCGAATTCGAGACGAGCGATGGCGACATCCGCCGACTCCCAGCAGGCAGCGTTGTGCTAGCGGAGGATACGACAGGCAAGGGGCACATTACCCGTCACCCTCCCGAGGGCCAATTAGTGGTACATGTGGCTCTCGCTTGACCCGACATGCCACGGCGCTCTGAAAAATGACGATGCCCGCTTTTGGCACTTAACGGACATTCAGGACGTGCCGTCCTATGTCCGCCTTGGGGTAGCAGCGGAGATCGCAATTAAACAGCGTCGCGTCTGTTTTTGACCGATACCCGATCCGCACCGCGACCAAAAAAAGAAACCGTCGGCAACCGACGGCTTCAAGTGCGGAGATGCGTGTTACCTGCGTCGATTACTTGAGTTGGGTCGAGATGGAATCGAACTTCGCATTCAGGTTGGTTCCGATCGCATTTACAGTGGCGATGATCACGACCGAAATGCCGGCAGCGATCAGGCCGTATTCGATGGCGGTGGCCCCTGACTCGTTTTTCAGAAATGCGAAAACTTTGGACATCTGGAGGACTCCTCTGGGTCAATGTGTCAGCCAGATACCACCGCCGTTCTTAAGGGGGTTTTCGTGTTCGTCCGGCAAGTTGAGTCTAATTTGAATTAATTAGGCGCAAAGTCATTGCCTAGCGGCAGACTTCCCAAGGTCCGCAATTGGCACTTAGCGGACATCGCCTAGCGCACTGCACATGTCCGCTTTCGGGGCTAAAGCGGACACGCCGTTTTGCACTGCACATGTCTGCTTTTGACTCAAAGCGGACATCGGTCGCGTTTCCAGCGTCTGGCGAGGCATTCGCCGTGGAACAATTGCCAAAACGTTGGCGGGAAATCACAAGACCGAGCCGGTCCACTCGTCCTAAGCAGTTAATGTGGCATTTCAGGCGTTTGTCGATTGGAGCGACTATGCAGGTTAATGGGCTTACGAAGAGGCTAGCGATTGCGGCTGCCGTAATTGTTGGCGTAGCGTTTGAGGTCCCCGCTGCCAATGCAAACTCGATTTACAATTTCAGCGGCGATTTTGGTCCCCCTGCATTTACCGCCACTGTATCGCTGGACGTGGTTGGAGGCCAGGCGCTTAGCGGAACAGGTACGATTGCTTTCGGTGCCAATATCTTCGATCTCACCTTGATTACTCTGGCGACCGACGGTGGTAATGGAAATTACGGTGGTCAAACAGGATTTCGCGACAATCACGGTACGGATATTTTTGGTGGCGATACGACCGCCCCGATCGACGGCAATGGGCTGATCTTCGCAATTTCGAACAATCCGTTGCGGGGGCAAGATGCATTGTTTGCCGCATGGGATAACGGCGGTGGCACTTTTGCTTTCTTGATCAGCGGCGCACTCGCGGACGTGTTTGATGTATGGGTCAAAACAAGCGTCGGTACCGGTATCGCCCTGGAAGGCGGTGATCTCTCCCAGACCCCTCTGCCGGCGGCACTTCCACTGTTCGCCACCGGCCTCGGCGCATTGGGCCTGCTTGCACGGCGTAGGAAGCGGAAGGCTCAAGCAACAGCTTGATCTAAACACCTGATTGGATTTCGGAGAGACCGCCGCGAGGCGGTCTTTCTGCTTCTGTGGTCGATTAGCGAAAGTCCGTTATTGGGGGCAATGCGGACATGACCTTTTGCATCGCACATGTCCGCTAATGACCCAAAGCGGACATTGGTGGGCTGCACCACTTATGTGACTTTTTGCCCCGCGAAACGTCCGCCGCCCAGCGTGGCATCGCTCACCAGGGCAACGAAGCGGACGTAGCTTTCATAAAAGGCATCATAGTGTTACATCTTGGCTCGTTCCATTTGGAACTTCATTGTCAGCGGGGCAAGCGCTAAGACGCTGAGCATCATGACGCCTAGGGAGGTTGATGGTGATCTGCGCGATCAAATCTCGCGTATCGAAGTCGACATCGACCAATTTTCCAAAACATTAGATGGCTGTCGTAAGGCCATGCTGCTTTCGAAGGTGACCATCGCTGCCGGAGGCATTTGGCTTTTGGGTTATTTCCTCGGAGCACTCAGATTTGATCCCACGCTCATGGCCGGCGCAATTGCAGCCACTATTGGAGGCGTCGTCATTCTTGGTTCAAATTCGACTACCTACCAGCAAACCATAGCAACGATGAAAGCGGCCGAGACTGAAAGAGACGAGTTGATCGACCTGATCAATCCGCGGGCGGTGGGTACGGGCGGGTCGGAGCCTTCAAGGCCAACGATTCATTAGACGCGTTGCAACATTCTCCGCTCAAAACTGAAATCCAGCGATCAATGTCCGCTTTTGGGGGTAAAGCAGACATCAGATATGACGAGCGCAATGTCCGCTAATGACCCAAAGCGAACCCGGAAGGGCCAGCAAAGCACTGAAGTCATTCATGTTTAGCCAAACGATGTTGGCGATGTCAACATTATGCATATCAGCCATTCTCGCAACAATCCAGCGACAATGTTGACATCGCCAACTTAGGCGCTATTGAAGTTGTCAACGTCAACACTCAGCCTTCGCTGCGGCACGTTGCGGGCACGGCGTCCGGCCTAGATGTCAGGAGATACGATTATGGCTGCCAGAACGAAGATTGCGCGCACGCTCGTCATCTTACTCCGCGCCGTCTGGATATTGAGCACCACTGTCAGCGCGAGTGCTGAAACTTTGGAAGAGAAGCAAGCCTGTATTGGTGATGCGTTCCAATTTTGCTCGGGTGCAATTCCAAACCGTGACCGGGTATTCAGCTGTCTTGTCGCCAATAAAGACGTGATATCGGCCGCTTGCCACTCGGTCATCGCGCCCCATGTGCCGGTGGATCAAGCATCGTCGCAGAAGCTACCGCAGCACGACGAGCGCACCAACAATTGGCCGCCCAATACTCATCGCACTGAAGGAGGCTAACATGTTCATCCTGGCTCACCGATTTTGCTTCGTCGACGCCGTGTGAAGTGGTCAATCATGTTCGCTTTAATCCGGATGGCATATGTCTGCTTTTTCGCGTGTTGCTACAGCGCTGCCTTCGCCAATACGCATCAGATTAGCGCGCCACGTAGCCTCCTGGCTCTGAGCTATAGGCTGGGCGATCTTGCTCCGTTACAGCTCGCTTCACTTAATTTCGCTAATTTGCCGCCCCGAGCATTTAATCCAACGAGCGTTCCGACTGAAGAGATGTCGGCGAAGTGGAACGAGCTTGAATCCCGCATTTCCGCTGACGAGAGGGCGCTCGCGGCGTGCCGCTCTGGTGAAAGCACATGCTCGCAGGCTGAACGCCGCTTTTTGTCGATCGTTGAACTTGGCCGACAACATGAGGGGCGCACCCGGCTGGGATGGCTCAATCGTGCGGTCAACATGAGTGTCAAGCCCGCTAGCGATTGGGCCCAATACGGTGATGCCGATTACTGGGCGTCTCCGCTTCAAACGCTCAGCAGTGGGAGCGGCGATTGCGAGGACTATGCCATCGTGAAATATGCCGCGCTTCGCGCATTGGGCATCCAGGCCGACGATCTCCGGCTTGTCATTGTAGAAGACGACAAACGGCGGACGGAGCATGCGGTCGTGGCGGTTCTCTACGAGCAGCAGTGGCTCATCCTCGATAATCTGACAATGGCGATCGTCACCGCTGAGGACGCTCGTAACTATCGTCCTTTGTTTGTGCTAAATAGTCCCCGCGCAGTTGCATTCACAGCTATTCATCCGGCGCAGGGCCACCAAGTCGAATAAAGTGGCGAATGTCCGACAGTGCGCATGTCCGTCATTGGCCTATGATCCGAACACCCGGTCGCCGCAAGTGAAGGCGACCGCGGACTACGAAGTAGGCACTCGAGGGCCAACCCAGGTGCCAGGCGGTAACATCGGCAATTCACCCGCTAGTCCGTCGAGGAGCCCCTGCACTAGGCTGTCAGCTAGCGCGCCAGATTTTTTCTTCGGGCCGACGAGGCCATCCGCCAGCAGCAGCGTGAGTCCATGCACGAGGGACCAGCACGCCAGAATCGCACCGGCGATTTTTCGTTCGTTGCGGGCGATATGCGGGATGGCGCGTCCGAGGCCCCCGGCAATGATAACGTCGGCAAGCATGGTCTTGGTCTTCTCGGCTTCCGCCAATTCGATGGTAGGCCGGCCACGATCCGGGCCGCTGAGGTAGCCTCCGAACATCAGGCTATAAAGCGCCGGGTTTTCAACTCCCTGATCAATGTAGGCGCGCAGCATCGCGAACAACTGTTTACGAGCATCGCCGATGCCCGCAATTTCGCGGGCCATGCGCTTCGTTAGCATCTCGAACCCTGCCGCCGAGACCGCCGCGAATAGTTCACGCTTGTCGGCAAAGTGCTTGTAAGGGGCGTTGTGACTGACGCCCGCTCGCCGGGCCAGTTCGCGCAGCGAAAAGTCAAAACTTTGCGTTTCACCCAGGATTTCAAGGGCCGCTTTGACGATTGAACGGCGCAGGTCGCCGTGGTGGTAAGGGCGCTCTGGGGGTTGGTGCTTAGGCATCGCTCGTCAAACCATCCATTTCCGGGACATTTAGCCGACGAAGTTGGCGATGTCAACATTTATGCATATCAGCCATCCCCGCGAAAACCGGTCCAAATGTTGACAATGACAACTTGCCAAGCTTATGAAGTTGTCAGCGTCAACATTAGATACTCCGTTGGAGCACGAACATGCGGTCCTGCTTTCTCCTTATTCTCGCGTTTCTGGTGCTTGCCGGCTGCAAGCCAGAAGACGCGCCGGCGACACTCCAGCTGGTCCGCGCACTCGTCGTCGATCCCAAATCTATCGCCGAAGACCGCCACGCCATCGGCGAAGTCAAGCCGCGTTACGAGAGCGATCTGTCATTCCGTGTCGCCGGCAAGGTGCTTTCCCGGCTTGTTGATGTCGGAGCTTCGGTCAAGCAAGGCGACACGCTGGCCACGCTTGACACCCAAGACTATCAAAATCACCTCCGCTCAGCGGAAGCGGACGTTAGTTCCGCCGAGGCAGCGCTCGTCAATGCGCAGGGGACGGAGGAGCGCCAAGCCAAGCTTTTGAAGGATGGCTGGACGCCGAAGGCAACTTACGACACCGCCCTTCAGAACATGCAAGCTGCGGAAGCGCGGCTCAAAGCTGCCAAGGCCAATCTCAACCTCACCCGCGATCAGCTCAATTACACCATGCTCAGGGCCGATTTCGACGGCGTGATTACTGCCGTCGGTGCCGAAGCAGGCCAGAATGTAAACGCCGGACAGATGGTGTTGAAGCTGGCGCGACCAGACGACAAGGACGGCGTCTTCAACATCGCCGAGACGGCCCTCACCGATATCAGCAAGACTTCATCCCAAGGTCATCGTTTGGCCGCTGTCAAACCCAGATCTGACCGTCGAGGGAGTGGTGCGGGAAATGTCTCCTGTCGCCGACCCGGTGACGCGTACCTACACGGTCAAAGTCACGTTGAATAACTCGCCGCCGCAGCTCCGCTTCGGCATGAGTGTCAGCGCCAGTCTGAAGGGAAATGCCGCTCTCGCTGTCGCGCTGCCACTCTCCGCGCTTTTTGAAAAGAATGGTTCACCGGCAGTCTGGGTGCTCGATCAGCAATCGAGCAGTCTCAGTCTGAGGACCGTCACGGTTGCGCGCTATGAGGCAAATACTGCAATCGTCGCCGCCGGCCTGGCCCAAGGAGACATCGTCGTTACAGCAGGGGTGAATAAGCTGACGGTCGGGCAAAAGGTGCGGCTTGCCGACGCAAACTTGGCCAGGAGTGACAGCAAATGAAGACGTTCAATCTCTCCCGCTGGGCGCTGGAGCATAAGAGCTTTGTCGTCTACCTGATGCTGGTCGTCGCGCTCGCCGGAATTTTCGAATATAGCCGGCTCGGCCGTGACGAGGATCCGCCCTTCACCATCAAGACCATGGTGGTGAAGACGCTTTGGCCTGGCGCCACCACGCTGGAAACGATGCAGCAAGTCACGGACCGCATCGAGAAGAAGCTCGAAGAGCTGCCGAACATCGACTATCAAAAAAGTTACACCAAGCCCGGCGAGTCCGTGGTGTTCGTCAATCTGAAGGACTCCACCCGCGCCTCGGACGTGCCCGATCTCTGGTACCAGGTCCGAAAAAAGGTCGGCGACATCAAGCAGACCTTGCCCCAAGGCGTGCAGGGTCCCTTCTTCAACGACGAGTTCGGCGACACATATGCCCTCATCTTCGCGCTGACTTCGGATGGTTTCTCCCATCGGGAGCTGCGCGACTATGCCGAGCGCGTGCGAGCCGAGCTGCTCGGCGTTGCCGACGTTGCCAAGATCGACCTGCTCGGGACCCAGGACGAGAAAATTTATCTGGAGTTCTCGACCCAGCAGCTCGCCGCCATGGGGCTCAACATTTCCGAGCTGATACAGACCCTACAGGCGCAAAATGCGATTCAGCCGAGCGGGACGGTGGATTCAGATGCAGAAAAGATCGCGATTCGCGTCTCGGGTCAGTTCACGTCAGAAGAGAGCCTGCAAGCCATCAATTTCCGTTTCAATGGCCGGTTCTTTCGGCTGAGCGACATCGCGAAAGTGCAACGAGGGTACGCTGACCCACAGCAGCCAATGTTTCGATACAACGGCCGCTCAGCCATTGGCATCGCCGTCTCGATGCGAAAGAACGGCGACGTCTTGGCCTTCGGTGAGCACCTCAAAGAGCGCCTTGCCAAGGTGACGGCCGATCTACCGGCGGGCATCGAATCGCATCTGGTGGCCAACCAGCCGGAAGTCGTTGAAGACGCCGTAGGCGAGTTCATCAAAACCTTGATTGAGGCCATCGCTATCGTATTGGCTGTGAGCTTTCTTGCGCTGGGCTGGCGGCCTGGCGTCGTCGTCGCGATTGCGATTCCGCTGGTCCTTGCGATCACCTTCGTCGCCATGAAAATTGCCGGAGTGAGCCTGCAGCGTATCTCGCTCGGCGCACTCATTATCGGGCTTGGGCTTCTGGTCGACGACGCGATGATTGCGGTGGAGATGATGATCAAGAAGCTCGAAGAGGGCTGCGACAAGGTTACGGCCGCAACATTTGCCTATAAATCTACAGCCTTCCCGATGCTGACCGGCACGCTCGTCACCATCGCAGGATTTGTCCCGGTGGGGTTCGCTGCTAGTAGCGCCGGCGAGTACTGTTTCACGCTATTCGCGGTCGTGGGCATTGCGTTGACCGCATCGTGGTTCGTGGCCGTGCTGTTCACTCCCCTGACAGGCGTTTTCATCCTGCCCGACAAGATAAAGGGGCATGGCCATGAGCCGTCGCGCTTCGCGCGCGCGTTCAACACCATGCTCGATCGCGTGCTGCATCTGAGACACTGGGTGATCGGCGCCACCGTTTTGCTGTTCGTCGCAGCTCTCGGCGGCATGCAGTTCGTGCAGCAGCAGTTCTTCCCGAGCTCCGACCGTCCAGAACTTCTCGTTGACCTGACGCTCCCGCAAGGCTCCACGATCAATGCAACACGCAAGGTCGTCGATGACCTCGAGAAAGTCCTTAAGACTGACCCGGACATCGAACGCTGGTCCTTTTACATCGGCAGTGGCGCTATCCGCTTCTACCTGCCGCTTGATCAGCAGCTCGCGAACGACTTCTTCGCGCAAGGCGTCATAGTCACGAAAGGATCCAAGATTCGCCCGGCCGTGCAACAGCGGATCCTCGCCGCTTTGCAACAGTCCGAGTTCGAACAGGTACAACCGCGCGTCAGCCCTTTGGAGCTTGGGCCGCCGGTCGGGTGGCCGCTCAAATTCCGCGTCAGCGGCCCGGATCCCGTGAAGGTCCGTGAGATCGCGCAGAACTTCGCCTCACTGCTTCGCAAGACTCCAAATGCCCGAAACATTAACTTCGATTGGAACGAGCCGTCCAAAGTTATCCGTGTCCAGGTGGATCAGGACCGGGCTCGGGCGCTCGGTATCAGTTCGCAAGCATTGAGTCAGACCATAAATGCCATCTTATCCGGCACGACCGTCACCCAGGTGCGCGACGATATCTATTTGATCGACATTGTCGCCCGCGCCATTCCCGACGAGCGCGCCAAGCTGGAGACTCTGCGCAGCTTAATGATCAGCGTACCTGGTGGACGATCGGTGCCGCTTGAGCAAGTCGCTAAGCTCTCTTACGGGGTCGAACCGCCGCTCGTCTGGCGCCGCCATCGTCTGCCAACCATCACGGTGCAAGCCGATACCGCGCCGAACCTGGAGGCGGCAACCGTTGTAAAAGCGCTCTCCTCCGATCTCGCCGCTTTCAAGTCGAAACTGCCGACAGGTTATGACGTGGTCGCAGGTGGCACTGTCGAGGAAAGTGCCAAAGCGGAGGCCAGCATATTCGCAGTCTTCCCGATCATGATCCTGATCATGGTCACGATTCTCATGGCGCAGTTGCAGAGCTTTCAGCGGCTGTTCCTTGTGCTCGCCACCGCGCCGCTGGCTCTCATCGGTGTCGCCGCCGCGCTGCTCGTCTCGGGCTCACCTATGGAATTCGTTGCGATACTCGGGGTCGTCTCGTTGATCGGAATGGTGATCCGCAACTCGGTGATCCTCATTGACCAGATTGATACCGAAATCACCGCGGGCCAGCACCCATGGAACGCGGTAATCTTAGCCACGCAGCATAGGCTGCGACCAATCCTGCTGACCGCTGCCGCCGCGATTCTGGGCATGATACCGATCGCGCCCACTGTGTTCTGGGGACCGATGGCCTATGCGGTGATGGGCGGGCTCGTGGTCGCGACGCTGCTTACCCTCGTATTTCTGCCAGCGCTGTACGTTGCATGGTTCCGGATCAAGCCGATTTCGGAATGGCAGCCGACTATTTCAACCGGAGTTCCTGCGCTAGCTCACAGCTGACGCGCATGCGCTGCCGCCCACGTAGTCAACAAAGGAAAAAATCATTATGGAACAGCTTCGCTCTTCTGCCATCACAGCTATGGCCGCAAAGCGACGCCGCGCGCCGGCTCGGCCCCCTTTCGACTGCGTTGCCCTGCTGCTGCAAGGTGGTGGCGCACTCGGCTCATATCAGGCCGGCGTATATGAGGCGCTCGTCGAGGCCGATCTGCAACCCGATTGGGTGACCGGCATTTCTATCGGCGCGATTAACGGCGCATTGATCGCGGGCAATGCGCCCGAGCGGCGCGTCGAGCAACTACGGAAATTCTGGGAGCTAATCACGGTCGCCCCGCACGGCCTCGACGCTTTGTTGGCACCGATGTCGAAAGGCAATGACACTCTGCGCGGCTGGATGAACCAGGCGAACGCTGCAATGACTTTAGTTTGGGGCGCGCCTGGATTCTTCACCCCGCGGCCAATGACGCCATGGTTCGTTCCGAGTGGTAGCACCGGGGCGACGAGCTACTACGACACGACAAATCTGCGATCCACTCTCGAAAGCCTCACCGATTTCGACCGAATTAATGCGGGCTCGGTGCGCTTCACGGTCGGCGCCGTCAATGTGCGTTCGGGCAATCTGGTCTGTTTCGACACAGAGACGCACCGGATCGGTCCCGAGCACGTCATGGCCAGCGGCGCGCTGCCGCCCGGTTTTCCTCCCGTTGAGATTGAGGGCGAGCATTATTGGGATGGTGGCCTCGTCTCCAACACTCCGCTGGAATGGGTTGTCGAAAACGTGCCGCGGCAGGACACGCTTGCCTTTCAAGTGGATCTGTGGAGCGCACGCGGCGATTTCCCGCGGCACTTAGCGGAAGTCGAGACGCGCCGAAAGGAGATCATGTATTCAAGCCGAACCCGCGCCAGCACGAGCAGCTTTAAGCGAATGCAACGAATGCGCCATGCAGCGACTAAGCTGAGCGCCGACATGCCCGAGCATGTGCGCAATAGCCCGGAGATGGAGGTGCTGCAACCAATGATCGAGCATAAGGCTTACAACATTATCCAGCTCATCTACCGCGCAAAAACTTATGAGGGCGACTCGAAAGATTACGAATTCTCCCGCCGTAGCATGGAGGAGCATTGGCGCGCCGGCTACCACGATGCCGTGCGTACTTTGCGTCATCCGGAGGTGCTCAGGCGACCCAAGACACCAGACGGCGTCTTCACTTTCGACCTACACATCGACGGCCGCGAATAAAACGGAGGATACTATGACTGAAGAAGAGATCCGGAAGCGCGCATTTGCAATGCCACTAACGAGCCCTGCCTATCCGCCGGGACCTTACCGATTCACCGATCGCGAATACCTAATCATTACCTATCGCACTGACCCGAAGCGGCTGCGCGGGATCGTGCCTCAACCACTGGCGCTCGACGCACCTCTAGTGAAATACGAATTCATCCGTATGCCAAACTCCACGGGCTTCGGCGACTACACTGAGAGCGGCCAGGTGATTCCGGTATCACTCAACGGTCGGCGTGGGAACTACACGCACTGCATGTTCCTCGACGACGAGTCGGCGATCGCGGGCGGGCGTGAGCTCTGGGGCTTCCCCAAGAAGCTTGCGAGCCCGAGTCTCAAAGTTGAAAAGGACACACTCGTCGGCACGCTTGACTATGGCCCAGTACGCGTGGTCACCGGCACGATGGGTTACAAGCACCGCACGCTCGATGCTTCGCAGATCGCAGGAGTCCTAGGTGCGCCGAATTTCCTGATCAAGGTCATTCCGCACGTCGATGGCGCCGCGCGCATCTGCGAACTCGTCGAGTACCGGCTCGAGGGCATCAAGGTGCGTGGCGCCTGGGAGGGGCCGGGCTCGCTGCAGCTTAATCCGCACGCGCTGGCGCCTGTCGCCGAGCTGCCGGTGCTCGAAGTCGTCTCTGCCGTTCACTTCGTCGCCGATCTAGACTCTTGGCCTCGGCAAAGTCGTGCACGATTACCTACAGCCGACTGCCTCGCGGGCCGGAGAAAGAAGACTCGCATGCGTCTCCTAGGCAAAATTGCAGTCGTTACAGGCAGCGCCAGCGGCATCGGCAAGGAGATCGCACGTGCCTACCGGCGCGAGGGAGCCAAGGTCGTGATCGCCGATCTCAATCAGGCCGATGCTGACGCGGCGGCCGCCGAATTTGGCAGGGATGCTGCGATCGGCATCGCGATGGACGTGACGAGCGAAGCACAAGTCGAGGCCGGCATGGCTAAAGCCGTGTCATGCTTCGGTTGTATCGACGTGCTCGTAAGCAATGCAGGCATCCAGATCGTGGCACCACTGGAGGACTTTGACTTTGCAAAATGGAAGCAGATGCTAGCGATTCACCTGGACGGCGCCTTCCTCACCACGCGGGCGGCGCTGAAGCAGATGTGCCAGCAGGGGACCGGTGGTAGCATTATTTACATGGGCTCAGTGCACTCGAAGGAAGCCTCGTTGCTGAAGGCACCCTACGTGACGGCCAAACACGGCCTTATCGGGCTCGCTAAGGTCGTTGCAAAGGAAGGCGCCAAGTTCGGTGTGCGCGCAAACGTGATCTGCCCGGGATTCGTGCGCACGCCGCTCGTTGACAAGCAAATTCCCCAGCAGGCAAAGGCGCTTGGGATCACCGAAGAGCAAGTCATTAAAGGCATCATGCTGAAGGACACGGTCGATGGTGAGTTCACGACCGTAGAAGACGTGGCCGAGGCCGCTGTATTTTTCGCGGGTTTCAAGACCAACGCGCTCACTGGGCAATCGCTGATCGTGAGCCACGGTTGGTCGATGCAGTGAGTTCGTGAGCACGCCCCTTCGTGAGTGCTGAAGTGGGTGAGTCCGCTATTGGCACTTAGCAGACATCTTCTAGTGCACTGCACATGTCCGTTGTTGGGGAAAAAGCGGACGCCGGCTCGATATGAGTGCCCACTCAGCGCGGGCTCCCCGATGGAGCCTGCAGCGCATTCAAAAGAGTAGTGGGGCGTCTACTACCAATCACTTGGGCGATGCATGTCTCACCGGTTTTGCAGCCAACTGTGCAATCGGTGCCAGGGCCACCATGACAATTGGTTCCACAATAGTGTCCCGTCGCTTCTTGTGAGAATTTCCCACCAACTTTCTCGCAGACGCTTTTGACCTCCTCGGCGCTGTGCTTGCCGACAGATACTTCGCGAGCGGAAGACGAGACACTAAGGCCAAAGATGGCAATGAAAATTATAGGTGTGGCCAAACTTCGCATAACAATCTCCAATAACGTGCGTCACCCCCTGAAGATCATCTCAAGCGTACACCTTTCTAGAACGTGCCGTCCTCGGCGCCTGCTGCCGCTACCAATGGCGCTTAGGTGAGTGGCCGCTTTTGGCATTTAGCGGACATAAGGATTTGCACCGGACATGTCTGCTTTTGACCCAAAGCGGACATGCGCCTGACTTTACACAACCATCAAATCCTTACCGACAATGATCTCGCCTTTGAAGTATTTGGCGACCGGCTCCCGCCATGTGTCGTCAGTGATGCTATCAATCGCCGGCGTAAGGTGTGACAGCACAAGGGTCTTGACCCCCGCTTCCTGAGCAATCCGGCCGACATCTTCCGATGGTGAATGACTCGCGTTCATGTGCGCCATGAAGGGCTCGAACTTGACCGGCCTGCCCTTGGCGATCTGATCCTTGATGTATTTTTCGACTGCCGGGACATACATTATTTCATGAACCAGTACGTCAGCATCCTTTGCCATTTTTGCCACGGCCTCAAGCGGGACAGTGTCGCCGGAAAATGCGATCGAGCGATCCTTAAAATCGAAGCGATAGGCGAGCGCAGGCTTGACCGGCGGATGCTCGACCAGAATCGCAGACACCTTGACGTTGTCGTCCTGCATGACCGGACCCGCAGCCGAGACTTCCTGCACGCTAACTGACGTGAGCGGCTTCATCTTGTAGTCCTCAGCCCAGAAGTCGACCGTCTGCTTGTAGGCGCGCATGAAGTCGTCGGTCATCTGTTTGAGCGGCGGTGGACCGAAGGCACGCACGTCGAGCGGCAGGCCCTGGATCCAGCCGACGATCAGCAGTGGGCCGTACTCAATGTTGTGGTCGGCATGATGGTGCGTAATGAAAATCGACTTTAGCGCGTTGAACGGAATACCAGTACGGGCAAATTGGTCGGTAACACCCATTCCGCAATCCAGTACGTAAGCCGTTCCGTTACTCAGGATTACATGCGAGGTCATGTTCCGTGATCGACCCGGAACCGGACCCGCTGCCGCGCCGAGCAGCACAAGTTTGGTCCCTTTGGCATCCTTCAGCGCCTCCTGTGTCTGTTGCGGGGTCCAGCGCGGTCCGGCGGTCTGGGCGGCGGTGGGATACGCGGTGGCGGCCAAGGCCGGCGCAGTCGCAAGGCCGGCCAGAAGGTGACGACGTGAAAGCGCGGTTCGCGGCGTGTCGGTCACGGTTGGTCCTCCCTGATACCGACGCTCCCGGCCGGCCTTGCTTTTGTGGTTGAGTGTAAGATGTCGGTTGCATGTTCGCTAAGCAAGTCAAAGTCGATGTCCGCTATTGGCACAAAGCGGACATCCCTAGTTGCACCGCACATGTCCGCTTATGACCCAAAGCGGACATGACTATCGCATCGCAGAATGCCCGCTTTTGATCCTAACGAACTGGATGCGGGCCGTCCGGACATCGTCCTGAACCCAAAAATCGGGAACAGTTGCCGGTTTCGTAGATGGCGAAATCTGTTTTGATGATATTTAGATTTGCCGGTGCCTGGGAGCCCTTAACATGTTTGCAGGTGTCGGACGTCTGGTCATGAAAGGGGCGCGCATCGATGGATGCTCTTGGCTTTCGTAAGAAAATCGGGATCGTTGTCCCTTCGACGAATACCATCGTCGGTCCTGAGTGTGAGGACCTTCGGCCGCGCGGTGTCACCAACCACGTCGCGCGCCTGACGATCAAGCAGCAGCCGATACAGGCGAGCGACCAGGGCTACCTTGCCCACGTGCAGGGCATGCGCGATGGTATAGTGCCCGCGATCGATCAGGTCATGACCTGCGCCCCCGACCACGTGATCATGGGTGTCGCGATCGAGGCGTTCACCGGGGGTGTTGCCGGTGGCGACGCTTTGCAGAAAGGACTTTCAGAGCGCGCCGGTGTCGGGGTCTCAATGGGCTCGACGGCCGGCGCCGCGGCGCTTCGAAAATTTGGCGCGAAGCGGATCGCCGTGCTGACTCCCCATCAGCCGAAAGGAGACGAGATCGTCGGGACCTATCTTACCGAGGCAGGTTTCGAGATCGTGCGTCTTGTCGGACTTAAATGTGCGTCGCCCTTTGCAATAGCGGAAATTCAACCGGCTCAGTTGCGCAAAGTGTTGCGCGAGATCGATGGCGACGACATCGATGCGATTCTGCAAGTGGGCACCAATCTTGCGGGCGGTGCTGTCGCGGCGGACGCCGAGCGCTGGCTGGAAAAGCCCGTGCTGGCGATGAACGTCGTGACGTATTGGGATGCGCTGCGCCGCTGCGGGATCGAGGATCGCGTCTATGGGCATGGCCGCGTCCTAGAGGAATTTTAGAACGAGAATGTCGGACCAGCGCGTCATCATCTGCGGTGCTGGTCCTACCGGACTGACTGCCGCCCTGTTTCTCTCGCAAGGGGGCGTGCCGGTAACGGTTCTCGAAAGCCGTACGCATATCTACGAAGATCCGCGCGCGGCGACGTTTCATCCGCCAACCATGGAAATGTTCGCTGAGAGTGGCGTCACCAAGCGGCTCCACGATTTGGGCATTCTCTGCCCGCGCTGGCAGTTTCGCGGTCGCGAGGAAGGCGTGATCGCTGAATTCGATCTCGGTATCCTCTCCGACGTGACGCCTTATCCCTATCGGCTACAATGCGAACAGCACAAGCTGGTGGGTATTCTTAGCGAGATGCTGGCCGGTCAAAGCGGCTGCGATATCCATTACGGAGCGACCGTCGAAGCGGTTTCGCAGACGGCGTCCGGTGTAAAAGTGACAACTGCGGAGGGCGCCGAGTATAAAGGCTCCTATGTGATAGGCGCCGACGGTGGCCGTAGCGTCGTTCGCAAGTCGCAGGATATTGAATTCGCCGGTTTTACCTACCAGGAACGCTTCCTGGTGATCACGACGCCGACCGATTTTGGACAGCAGGGCTTCGCTTACAGCTGTTACGTCTCCGATCCATCGGAGTGGTGCGCTCTGTTCAAGGTCCCGGCCGCAGGTCCGCCCGGCGTCTGGCGCGTGGTGTTTCCGACCATGCCGGAGATCGCCGCGGAGGATTTGCTCGATCACGTTACCGCCGAGCAGCGCTTGCAGGCGTTCATTCCCAGCCGTCAACCGTACACCATCCTCCACACCAACCTTTACACGGTGCATCAACGTGTTGCGGTGAACTACCGCAATGGCCGTGTCTTGCTCGCGGGCGATGCCGCGCACGTCAATAATCCGCTTGGCGGCATGGGGATGAACTTTGGTATACATGACGCCGTTAGTCTCGCCGACAAGCTCACGCGCGTCCTGGGTGGTGCCGGCGATGGCTTGCTTGATCTTTATGATCGCCAGCGGCGCCATGTGGCGAATGCCTTCCTGCAGGCAATGACGATTCAGAACAAGCGTATTCTGGAAGAAAAGGACGCCCGCAAGCGCGAAGAACGGATGAATGAGATGCGGGAGATTGTTGCCGATCCGGCAAAGGCGCGCACCTTCCTTTTGCGGACGGCCATGTTTGAAGGCCTATGGGCCGCTGAGAAGGTTACTTGAGCACGTAATAAAAAAATTGAGGGAGGCGGAACTCTTGAAACCAGCCCTTTGACTATGGAGCGATACATGACGACGCGAAGAGAGTTTATCAAGCAGATGCTTGTAGCCGGGATGGCAACCGCTCTGCCGGTCCCCGGATGGGCGAATGATTGGCCCAAGCGGCCAGTTAAGCTCATCGTGCCGTTCGCTCCTGGCGGAAATACGGATGGCATCGCTCGTCTGATCGGTCAGCATCTTGGCGCTAAGCTGGGTGAAACTTTCGTCGTTGAAAATCGTCTTGGTGCGGGTGGCATCATTGCGGCGAGTGCATTGGCGCGTTCGGCGCCGGACGGTTACACGATGATGATGGCCGCTCTGCCGCAGCTTGCCATTCTGCCGGTTCTTGAGAAGACCGACTACGACCCGGTGAAGGATTTCACCCCGATCAGCAATGTCGCGAGTAACCCGTTTTGCCTGGTTGCGAACCCTGAGTTTGAGCCTAAGACGCTTCAAGAGTTGGTAGCGTATGTGAAGGCCCGACCCGGGAAACTAGCGTATGCTTCAGGGGGCACCGGAAGCGTCAGTCACCTTACTATGGTGCTGTTTCTGCAACGTGCCGGTTTAGACATGGTGCACGTGCCTTACAAAGGCGGCGCTCCGGCAATTGCCGACGTTATGGGCAACCAGATACCGGTTTATTTCGGCAATCTTTCAGAAGCCCTTCCCCAAGCGGGTCGCGGCCTTCGCGCTCTAGCCGTATCAGGGACTAAGCGCGCCGTAAAATTGCCGGATGTTCCAACCGTTGCCGAGAGTGGGTATCAGGGTTTTAGGTCTGAGACCTGGAACGGGTTGATTGCGCCAGCGGGAACGCCACGAGCGATCGTCGATGCAGTGACGGCGGAAGTCAAAAACGCTTTGAAAGACCCTATAATCTTGCAGCGACTCGACAACTACGGCGTCGAATCCATTGGTTCGACCTCTGCAGAATTCGAGCAGACAATAGCTGCCGACATATCGCAGTGGAGCGCGGCGATCAAAACGGCGAATATAAAACTATAGATCTGTCGGCGATTTTGCTGCTCACGCCCTTGCGAAGAGGCCTAGTGTTATTTCCTTGGCGACACGATTCCGAGGGGGCGTCTATCTAGGCACCCCCTTTCATTTTTGCCGAAGCATGTCCGCTATTGGCACAAAGGAGACATCGCCTAGTGCACCGCAAATGTCCGCTTTTGACCCTAAGCGAACATTTGGCGCACGCCACCAGAGGTAAGGTGTTTTACGGAGTGGATTGGAGACAATGATCGGGTGTACCCGCACCGTATGGGCACTCGTTTACCATCGATCAGATCTTGCCCTGTTTGCAGGGTGGTAATGCAATCCGAGTTTGACGATCCCGCACTCGGGTACGAAATTTTTGTCTGCGCCAATTGCAACACCAAGGTACTTTTCACGCACCGACACCGGACAGCGACGAGGACTAGGGGCTGAATGTCTGCTTATGGCACAAAGCGGACATCGACTTTTGCACCGCACATGTCTGCTAATGACCCAAAGCGGACTTGCGAGATCCCATTGCTTTTTAACGGCCCCCGTTGGCAATTTGCGAGTTACATGCAATTATTTTGGTCCATCGGCGCAGTTCGTGGGTGGTGTATTCATGATACGAAGCCCTCCCGTCAGCCGGCTTCGGCTCCGGCGCGGTTCCGTGAACGCGTACCTCGCCTCCCTTGGTCTTATTGCGGCGGCGACGGTCTTGCGCGAGGCGTTCGGCTTTCTCATCGGTGAAAACATCTTTGTATTTTCTGCTTACTATCCCGCAGTGCTTTTTGCGACCTATATCGGCGGCCTTGAGGTCGGGTGTTTTGCCCTTTTTCTTGGAGGCATGATCGGGTGGTGGGCGTATCTGCCTCCGTATTTTCATCTGTTTCCACTGGCCGCCGGATCGGCGACTAGACTGGGCGGCTATGTCTTTTCGGCATCTTTGATTATTTGGGGCGCAACCAGTTATCGCAGGCTCGCCGAACGGCTAGAAAAAGAAGAAAGTTTGCGCAAGCTGGCGGTTCTGGAACTTGCGCATCGTCTCAAAAATAAAGTCGCCACGATCCAATCCATCATTAGCTACCAGCTTCGCGGTCAGCCTCAACTCAAAGCTAATATTAACGACCGACTTGTGGCCTTATCGGCGACCGACGACCTGATTATGGCTACGCAAGGACGCGGAGCAGGCATCCATGATGTCCTCTCAACTGAGCTCGGGGCTTATGAGGTCTCGCGTGTTCGGATGGATGGGCCGGAAATTTTTCTTCCCCCACGGTTTGCGATGACGTTGGCTTTGTTGATTTATGAGCTGGCGACGAATGCTGCGAAATATGGCGCATTGTCGCGCCCAACCGGGTCGCTGTCGATCCAATGGTCGTTATCGGACGATCTTTGGAAACTTGAATGGCGCGAAACCGGGGGCCCCGCCGTCGCTCCGCAGACCCATCGAGGTTTTGGGCTTCAATTGTTGTCCGCTGGTCTAGGTCAATTTAACGGCAGTGTTGAAACTATTTTTGAGCCTACTGGCTTTATCTGCAAAATGAATGCAACTCTCGTCGGGCGCGAACTCGGGCCGGCCCTGCAAGTGGTGAATGAGCCGACCGCATCTCTAGACCCCGCAATATAAGTTTGGTTGATGTCCGCTATTGGCACTTAGCGGACATCGCTAGACAGGGCGCCTATCGCTGAAACTAACACCTTTGCATTTAGTTGCTTGAGATAGCGGCCCGCAGGTCAAATGACACGACGGGAGACCGAACTTCTTGAGCAGGATAGGTGATGCGAGCGATAGCGGGTTTCTGGAAGATGCTTACGGAAACGGGGATGTCCTTTCTTGACGACGAGGCCTTGAGCAGGGGCGCTGCAATTGCCTTCTATGCGGTTACTTCACTTGCCCCCGTTCTGTTGATCGTGATTGCCATCGCCGGTCTGGCGTTTGGGCAAGATGCCGCGCAAAACGCCATCAACGAGCAATTTAGCGCTCTCATGGGCAAGCAGACGGCGGACCTTTTGCAGTCTGTCGTGGCCAACGCATCGACGAAGTCTTCAGGCATTATCGCAACGGTCCTCGGCATCGGAACGCTGATTGCGACGGCATCCGGGGTCTTCGGCGAGATGCAGGCCGCCTTGAACACCATCTGGAAAACGCGATCCCAAGCCACGACAGTATCGCGTCTTATTCGCGCTCGTATCACTAGTCTCGGGTTGGTGGCGGCCTTGGGATTTCTGCTGATCATTTCACTCGTCGTCAGCGCAGGCCTGACGGCGTTTGGGAATTATCTTGATGCGCTGCCGGTCGGTAATCAGATCCTGTTCTGCGTAAATTTTGTTGTTTCCATGTTACTATTCGCGCTTCTATTCGGATCCATCTACAAAGTTCTGCCTGATCGCACGCTGCGATGGAACGATGTGATCGTCGGCGCGCTCATCACCTCTTTCCTGTTTAACCTCGGAAAATCGCTCATCGGCTGGTACATTGGCAGCAGCGCAATCGCTTCCAGTTATGGCGCCGCCGGCGGTCTCATTGTCCTGCTCTTGTGGATTTATTACTCGGTGCAGATCTTCCTGCTTGGAGCCGAGTTCACGAAGACTTACGCGAATACTCACGGCAGCAAGCGCAATAAGCCAGTAAAATGACCGTGCAATTGGCGTCGGATCGCCTACGTCCGCTTATGGCACAAAGCAGACTTTGGGCTTGTGCTGACGAATGTCCGCTTTGACCCCAAAGCGGACGTGACGCGCGACCGACACCCGTCTCGCGAACACTGCAAGCGTTACCAACGGCCGCGGAAGTGACGTCGATGGCCCCATTCATCACGCCAGATCGGACCCGCGTAGGCATACGCATCAGGTGCTGCATAGATCGGATATTCTTCGACTACGACTGGCAGCCGCTCCACAATGATAGGCCGACGAACCACGACGGGCTCTGAAATCATTGGCGCCTGCTCCTCGACAATGACAGGCGGCGCACTCTGGTATCCGTATGCTGGAACCTCGCGCTCATAGCTTGGCAGTTCGCTATAGCGAGGTATCTGCAGATCGGCGGCCGCTGCCGGCGAGGCGAGAGCTAATGCACCCGCTGCGCCCAAGATCGCTTTACGCATGGTCGTTGTTCCCGTGTTGGTCGCGCCCTATGAAAGCAAACGCGGAAGCGCACCGTTAGGTCCAGGAACCGGTTCAGCCGATAAAATCGAAACCTCTAAAATCGATTCGAGGCGGCTGAAATTAGTGACTTGCTGAATTAGTCGACCGTTCGCATTTAAATTTGACATAGGCCTTTAATCGAAACTGGCCGAAACAAATCCCAAGTCAATTTGTTGCCTCCATGTTCGGCTGAGGGGCGTTACAATGGGAGGATTACTCATGGCAACAACACTCGAGACACGAGAGACAACGACTTTGATAGCTAGCGACAAGGTTGAAGGCACGGCCGTGTACGGTACCGATCAACGAAAAATCGGATCCCTCAAGCGGGTCATGATCGACAAGGTCAGCGGGAAGGTGGCGTATGCGGTGCTGAGCTTCGGCGGCTTCTTGGGCATGGGTGAAGACTACTATCCCGTGCCGTGGTCGACCCTGAAATACGACACCAACCTTGGTGGCTATCTCGTCAATGTGACCAAGGATCAACTCGATAACGCGCCGAAATTTAATGAAAGTCGCGGTTGGAATTGGAACCGCGATAACGACCGTCGCGTCTATGACTATTACCGTGTTCGGCCCTACTGGGAATAGGTGATCCCGAATAAATCAATCTGGCGCGCCTGTGGGCGCGCCAGTTTTATGCCTTGCCTTTGTGAAAAAGTAGCGCGTTATGTTGAAAATCTCTCCCACTCCGAAACTGGATCGTAACCGTGTCGACTTGTCTACGAAGGACTTAACACGCCATTGGTGCAAGCATTTCGGAAAATCGAAAGATGACATTCAAGCCGCCATTACCAAGGTCGGCGATAATGCCGAGACGGTACAAAAGGAATTACAGGAGTGAAACCCGGCGAAAACGGACACGAGCGTGGCCGCCGCGGCCTAAGCGTTCGTGCCGACGAGACGCATTAAAGCTCGGGCGGTATTAGCTTGCGGCTCTTTTTGATTTCAAACCTTGACGTCGACTATTGGCACTTAGTGGACATGGCGTCCGCGGGTGTCTCCGCCAAGACGAAGCAATTTGTTCATCTGGAATCGTTGTTTGCTCAGCCGGTCGGGGGGACGCGATGCCAATTAGCCGGCGGGACCTTTATTTTTTCAAGGCTGCCGAGCTAACGCAATTGGCGAAAACCGCGAAATACTCGGCGCTCAAGGCTCAGTTTGAGGGCTTGGCGCTCGCCTATCTTCATTTAGCAGATCAGGTTCAACAAAACCGGGATGCCGAGGAATTGCCGTTAAACCGAGTGCTTGGGTCTGGCTTAGGGAAATAGTTGCGTCGAGCGCCATAAAAAGGGCCACGGCCGATGAAGAAGCCGCGACCCTTAGATCGCGCGGCCTAGGTTGACCGAGGCAAACACGATCCATTCACACGACGCCTGAGCCGCTAGCCCGTTTCCGATGAAAATGATCGGTTCCAGCAGTCGGCGTCACAAGATAGTTCCCGAACTCTGTTCCGTCGCTATCCGTCGCCGCCGTCGGCGGGACTGAGGAGACCCTGGTGTTGAAATCGGAGCGCAGTACGCAAAGGATTGCGTTCGATCGCAGCGACGATGAATGCGGCGGACAAACAAACACTGTTGGGGATCGCGAACGCCTGGGAAAGCCGCGCCGTCGAGGCCGAACGCGAGGAAAAGAAAAAGGGCTAAGCACTTTTAATGCTTAGCCCAAAACCGCGCCGGGGATCGGGGGGCATAACGCGGTCGTTGTGTGAACTTTCAATTTTGCATTTCGTTCCTTTTTGCGCATCGCGTCAGCTTTTGCATTTAAAAAAGACACGGAGCCGGGGATTTTTTGAATTTGGTGGGACTGCAGTTTTGCCCCCCTGCAGTTCCCTGATCGCGGCCCGCATTAGGGGGCGATTGACGGTAGCGCGATCAACCTAGTTAAGCGAGATCGAAGCGTTTGGTTTCGTTGCAACGACAAATTTTGGCATCAGCGATTTCTGAACAGCGCCGCCCTTTCGGGATGGAGGCGCAAATTCTTTTTAAGCGGTCGCTTAGGTCTGCAAATCCCAACTGTTCGCTCCCGCTCTTCCCGCTCGCGGGTCTGGAATTTCTGTACCAGGTGATTTCAAAAACGATCTCGAAGCTGGCGATAACTCGCCGCAGAACGCGGCCGCGCGCCAAGTGGTGAATATTTCAGAAAATTTCCATCGACCCCCTAGCGTTGTGCGCCGCACCAATTAATTGATGGGTGCCAACAGGGAATGAACCGCAATGATAAATTTGCGTCAGGCACTCAGCCTCGGCGGCCGCCGAGATGGGTGGCAGAAGTTCCTTCGATCGCTAAATCGCAGGCATATCGGACGTGCCGACAAGGTCAGCACGCGTCTACGGGAGATCTTCGGTTTCGGATCAAACCCCGGCAATCTGCGAATGTTAGGCTATCGCCCGCCGACCCTCGCCGACAATCCCGCACTTGTGGTCGTGTTGCACGGATGCACCCAAACAGCAGCGGCATACGATCTTGGCGCCGGCTGGTCGAACTCTCGCGGACCGCTACGGTTTTGCGCTGCTTCTGCCTGAGCAGCAACGGTCCAACAATCCCAACGGTTGTTTCAATTGGTTTAAACCCGAGCACAGCCGACGTAATCAAGGCGAACCTCTTTCGATTGGCAGATGATCGATAAGTCTATCTTCGATTACGATATCGATCGGCGTCGGATCTTTATAACTGGGCTATCTGCCGGAGGCGCGATGGTGTCCAATATGCTTGCCGTTACCCCGAAGTATTTGCGGGAGGTGCGATCGTTGCCGGTCTGCCCTACGGCGCTGCCACAAGCGTGCAGCAAGCATTCGAAACGATGTTTCAAAGCCCCTCCCGCCCGGCACA
>CAWGBH010000003.1:0-391525 GCA_963820805.1 uncultured Alphaproteobacteria bacterium | reverse complement strand
ATCGTAAAGCGTTCGCTTTGCGATTCGACATCGGCGTTCGGTGGTATTGTCGCGCTCAACCGTAAACTCGATGCCGACGCTGCAAAAGCAATCACCGAGATCTTCACCGAAGTGATCATCGCGCCGGAAGCAAGCGATGAGGCCATAAAGATTGTTGCAGCCAAGAAAAATTTACGATTGCTGATCGCCGGTGGTTTACCTGATCCGCGCTCTGCCGAACTGATGGTGAAGTCGGTTGCCGGCGGCCTGCTGGTGCAAACACGCGATAACGCGGTGGTCGATGATATGCAGCTCAAGACGGTTACCCAGCGCTCGCCGAGCGAGGCCGAGCTTGCAGACATGCGTTTTGCTTTCCGCGTCGCCAAGCACGTGAAATCGAACACCATTGTTTATGCCAAAGATCGCGCCACCGTCGGTATCGGCGCCGGCCAAATGAGCCGCGTCGATGCCGCGCGTATTGCCGCCCGCAAAGCGGAAGATGCCGCGAAAGACCTTAAACTTCCCGCCCCGCTGACCAAAGGGTCTGTGGTTGCGTCGGACGCGTTTTTTCCGTTTCCCGACGGCTTGTTGGTTGCAATCGAGGCCGGCGCCACTGCGGTGATCCAGCCCGGCGGCTCGGTCAACGATCAGAAGGTGATCGACGCCGCTGACGCACACAACATTGCGATGGTGTTCACCGGCACGCGGCATTTCAGGCACTAAACGGTCACTCTCGCGCCAGGTCACCCAGCAGGCTGGCGGCGACCGACAGCTTCGATAGCGTAAGCCCCGAACCCGCAATTTCGTGGATCGCCGAGCGAATGCGCTCGACCTCCGCCTGCCTTGGGCGGACCCATTCCTCGACTGCTCCGGTACCGGCATGACCATTGCCGACCATGGCGGCGGTCAGCCGGCGTTCTGCATCTCCGATGGAATCCAGCGCACGGTCGAGCGCGAGGCGGTCAAAATAATCCGATACAACAATATTCGGCACGGCGCTGGCGACCCGATCAAGTTGAAAGAAGGCTTCTGTCGCGAAATACGTTGCCGTCACTTCGCTTACTGGCTTGCCGGCTCGATCTGCCACCAGCGCGATGTCGGGTGCTGCCTTGAGGATGGCGAGGCTCGCGATGCGGCTCGCCAGCGCATCCGGTACGCCCGCTTTGACAAGTTCCGCGACGCGCGCCTCACGCGCGGCTGCGGCGGGTTTCGAGAGTGCGCTATCGAGCGCGGCGGCTACCTGCGCAATGCCATCGCGGTAGTGACCGATGATCTTCTCCAAACCTTGCGTGAGATCGACATTGCGCAGAAACCAGACAAGCCGGTCGAGCAACAGATCTTGCACGGCGGCATAAAGATCCAGCTGAGTTTTGCCGGAAATTTTGTTGTCGAGGGCGTCAATCTCACCGTTGAGGGCTATCAGGTCGTAACTGTTGCGTACCGCCGCAAAGGCGGCTGCAACCGAAGCCGAGGCTGCTCCGGTCTGGTCGGCAATCCGCACAATCAGCGTAGCGCCACCCCGATTAATCATTGAATTCGTCAGCTGGGTCGCAATGATCTCGCGCCGCAGCCGGTGCGCATGCAACGCGCCGGCATAACGTTCGGACATTTCTTTGGGGAAATACCGGTCGAGCTCGCGCCCCAGATAAGGATCGTCGGGCACTTTACTGTCGAGCAGCTCGTTGTAGAGCGAGAGCTTGGCGTAGGCGAGCAGTACCGCAAGTTCGGGGCGTGTCAGCGCCACATTGCGCTTGCGCCGCTCAGCAATCACCATTTCGTCGGGCAGGAACTCCACCCCGCGATCGAGTTCGCCGCGTTGCTCCAACGTCTGCATGAGGCGCTGCTGAAAACCAAGGTCTTCCAAACCGCGCCGCTGCGCCAATGAGAGGGCCAGGGTCTGCTGATAATTGTTGCGCAACACCAGCCGCGCGACCTCGTCGGTCATTTCGGCCAGCAGCGAATTGCGTGCTTCGATCGTCAATGCGCCGGATCGGACGGGCCCGCTGAGGGCGATCTTGATATTCACCTCGACGTCAGAGGTATTCACGCCAGCCGAATTATCGATGGCGTCGGTATTGAGCCGGACGCCGCGCTGGGCCGCCTCAATGCGGCCGCGCTGGGTCATGCCGAGATTGGCGCCTTCACCGATGACCTTGCAGTTCAGTTCGCCGCCGGTCACGCGGATCGCATCATTCGCGCGATCGCCTGCAGCCTCATCGGTTTCATTTGACGCGCGAACGTATGTCCCGATACCTCCGAAGAACAAAAGATCGACCTTCGCCGTGAGGATCGTCTTCATCAACTCCTGCGGCGTTACAGCCTCGCCGAGGCCGAACAATTTGCGTGCCTCTGCGCTCAGACGGATTTCTTTCGAAGAGCGCGGATAAACACCACCGCCTTTGGAAATCAGTCCCTTCTCGTAGTCTTGCCAGCTGGAACGCGGCAGAGCGAAGAGGCGCTTGCGTTCGGCAAAACTCGCTTTCGGATTGGGGTCCGGATCGATGAAAATATCGCGGTGGTCGAAAGCCGCTACCAACCTGATTGTATCTTCGCGCAGCATGCCGTTGCCGAAGACATCGCCCGACATATCGCCAACGCCCACAACGTTGAACGGCGTCTTGCCGATATCGACATCCATTTCGCGGAAGTGGCGTTTCACGGCCTCCCAGGCACCACGCGCGGTGATGCCCATGGCCTTGTGGTCGTACCCCGCCGAGCCGCCGGACGCGAAGGCATCGCCAAGCCAATAATCGTGTTCGATCGAAATCGCGTTCGCGATGTCCGAGAAGGTCGCGGTGCCCTTGTCGGCGGCGACAACGAGGTAAGGATCGTTCCCTTCGTGACGGACCACATTTGCGGGTGGAATGATCGCGCCGTCCGGAGCGAAATTATCGGTGATATCGAGCAGGGCCGAAATGAATTGTTTATAGGTCGCAACACCTTCCGCCTGCACTACCTCGCGGGCAGCGCCTTTCGGCATCAATTTCGGCACGAAGCCGCCTTTGGCGCCAACCGGCACGATCACCGCATTCTTGACCTGCTGCGCCTTCACGAGTCCGAGGATCTCGGTGCGGAAATCTTGCGGCCGGTCAGACCAACGAATGCCGCCGCGCGCGACCTTCCCGAAGCGCATGTGTACCCCTTCGACACGCGGCGAATAAACAAAGATCTCGTAAAGCGGCCGAGGCAACGGCAAATCGGTGAGTTTGCGACTCTCGTACTTGATTGAAATCAGAGGCTTCGTGTGGCCGGCCTCATCGGTCTGGAAGAAATTGGTGCGGATCGCTGACTGCACGGCATTGACGAATCGTCGCAATATTCGATCTTCATCGAGACTCTCGACTTTTTGCAGCTCCTCCTCGACGTGGGCGACAATCGCGCCTTGCATTTCGTTGCTGTCGGACTCCGCTCGCGGATCGAACCTGGAGTGAAACAATTCGACAATGTTTGCCGTGATGGCAGCGTGCTTGACGAGTGTCGTCCACATGTAATCTTGCGAAAATGGCACGCGGATTTGCCGCAGAAAACGCGATAAAGCGCGAACTAACGCCACGTCTCGCCAGGCCAAACCGCCGCGGAGCGTGAGCGCGTTGTAACCATCGTTCTCCGCCAGACCGCGCATAATCATCAGGAAGGCCGATTCAAGCCGCGCCTTGCCTGGATCAAGGTCGATCTTTCCGCCGTCAGCGCTCTCCAGCAGCATGTCGTGAAACCAGACGCCGGCGCTGCCCTGCGGTTCGATGTGATAGGTGCGCTCATCCACCACACGGAAGCCCATGTTCTCCAGCACCGGGACGCGCTCCGAGAGCGGCAACGGGCGTGCGAAACTCCATACTTTCAGGCCTACGGTGCGCTGCTCTTCTTCGAGCCGATGATGAAAGTCGACGCCGAGTGGACGTTGTTCTGAAAGGCCCTCGATGACTCGGATATCAATCGCTGCCACTGACGGCGGATAGGCTTCATGGTAGCCTTCCGAAAACGCATCACGGAAACGGATGAACAGGTCTCGCGCTTTATCTGGTGGGTTGGCCAAGGCGAGTGCCTGGGTCAGGCCGTCGGTCCAGGTGCGAATAATGGCTGCAACTTCGTGTTCGAGAGTTGCGCGTTCCACCGGAGGCGTCGGTCCACCTGAACGGCCGATAATGAAATGCACGCGCACCAGGGGCCCTTCGTCCGGAAAGAACGGATAGAAAGCGGAAACCCGCCCGATGAAAGCCCTTGCGAGATAGGTCCCGATCTTTGCGCGGATGTGGCTGTCGTAGCGTTCGCGCGGTACGAACACGAGCACCGATACGAAACGGTCGAAACGATCGCGCCGCGCGAGGACGCGCACGCGCGGACGCTCGTCGAGCTGCAGGATCGCCAGTGCGAAGCTGTAAAGCGTATCCTCGTCGATCTGGAATAATTCATCCCGCGGATAGTGCTCGAGCACGTTCGCCAGCGCCTTGCCCGAATGGCTGCCTGCATCGAACTCTGCCCGTTCCTCCACTGCGGCTATTTTCCGCCGCAGATACGGGATGCTATGCGCCGCGCGCGTGTAGGCGGTGGATGTGAACAGGCCGATGATGCGGTGTTCGCCGATAAGATTGCCCGCCGCATCGAAGCGTTTCACTCCGATATAGTCGAGATAGGCTCGGCGGTGCACGCGCGCATGGATATTGGCTTTCGCAATAATCAGCAGGCGCGGCTCCTTCAGGAAGGCCATGATCTCCGGTGTAATCTCCAGAAGCTCTGTGCCACGCCTGAGTACGCGTAACTCCTGCGAACGCATGATGCCGAGCGCGCTGTCGAAATTCGGTTCAAGCCCTTGCCCCTCGACCCGGTAATCGCGCACGCCGAGGAAGGTGAAATTGTCGGCTAACAGCCACTGCAGAAACTGAATCGCTTCCGCGATTTCATCGACGCGGAGTGGGGGCGGATTTGTCTTCAGGTCCATAACGATCGCGTTGACGCGATCGAGCATGGCGCGCCAATCCTGCACAGCCAGCCGGACCTCGCCGAGCACCGTTCGCAGCGCGCGTATCAGCTCGTCGCGCGCCGTATCCTCCATCGGGATGAGATGAATATGGATAAAGCTCTCGCGGGTGCTGTCAGCACTGTCCGGTGCGCCGAGCGCGACCAGCTTGCTGCCTTTGCGGCGTACGCCAAACATAGGATGCGCAACCAGGCGCACATCGAGACGGCGGTCGGCGATTTCGCCCATCACCGAATCGACCAGGAACGGCATGTCGTCATTGACAATTTCGACCACCGTCACGGCCTTGCGGTCGGCTGAGGCAGCAAGTGGCACGGTCTCGCAACGAATTTTCGGCGCGCCCGGAGCGCGCTCGGCGATGAAGTCGTAGGCGCGTTCTGCCAACGCCGAGAGATCCTCGGGGCCATAGCGCACGACGTCCTCAGGCACAGTCCGCCCATACAACTGGGCGATAAATGTTGCCGGGATGTCGCGACGCCGCCGACCAAGCGAGGCGCTCGCCTGCTCAATCACGATGCGGGCGGTACCGTCCTCCTCGCTGCCGGGAAGAAGCTCAGCGGCCATGGAACCTCGTGCGCGTCAGCGTTTGCGCATGATCTCATCCGAAAACCGGTTCCCACGTTTCGGGATCATGCGCGAGAGGGAATCAGTCGAGGCGATTTCGGAGTTTTCACGTTCTGCATAGTCGCGTCGAGAGCAACACACCATTTGGTGACGCGCCGGTGACGGGCAGCAAAACCGGCGTGTTTTGCTGCCTTAACCCTCTGAAACGAAAAGCGAAAGGGCGGCCGGCGGCTCGTATCGCGCCCACTCATAACAATGTAGTCTGACTTGGGGTTTGCATAGAAAAAGGACGGGGAAATGCCTAAGGCCGATAAATCAGCCAAGGCCGCCGGTAAGGCGGCGGTTGCAAAAATGAATAAAGGCAAGCCGTTGCTGCACTCTATCAAGGGCGGCAAGGCCGCGCCCGCAAAAGGGCCCTTGGCGAAGGCCACCGCCCCAAAGCCGTTCACGACAAAAGGAGCGGCGAAACCTATTCCACTCAAACCAGCTTCAGCGGTCGCGGATGATGTCCCCGTAACTGGGCTCAATCTTGAAAGCGCCAAGCTCTCGCCGGCAATGGCGGCCTATTTCAAGAAATGTCAGGACAAGCTCGGCTTCGTACCAAACGTGCTGGTCGCCTACGCTTTCGACATGACGAAGCTCGAAACATTCGCCGCCATGTACAACGACCTCATGCTCGGCAAGTCGGGGCTTTCCAAGCTCGAGCGCGAAATGATCGCGGTGGTCGTATCCTCGCAAAATCGTTGTTACTACTGCCTCACTGCACATGGTGCAGCGGTGCGGCAATATTCCGGCAATCCGCTCCTTGGCGAACATCTCGTGATGAACTATCGCGTCGCGCGGCTCAACAAGCGCCAGCGCGCCATGCTCGACTTCGCCGTCAGGCTCACGGCTTCACCCTGGAGTGTTGAAGAAGGTGATCGCGAACGCCTGCGTCGGGTGGGCTTTAGCGATCGCGACATCTGGGATATTTCAGCCGTGGCGGGTTTCTTCAATATGTCGAACCGCGTGGCTTCAGCTACCGATATGCGACCCAATACGGCCTATCACGACCAGGCGCGGTAACGATTTTCTCTCGCGACGATCCCAGTTAAAGCCACAAAGTCCGTGCTAGACGCAACTGGATCCCCGCTGGCGCCGGGACGAGCGGAAGACTGTTGATAAATCGCGTTTTTTTTACTTTCGTGGCCTTCATCTTCGCGGCCACTGCATCGGCCCAAGTTGCGCCGGTCGCACGCACGCCGGCAATGGCTCCGGCGCAGACGATTCACGCACGCAATGGTGTGGTCGTCGCCCAGGAGCAGCACGCAGCTCGTATAGGCGTTGAAGTTCTCGATCGAGGCGGCAATGCAGTTGATGCAGCGGTCGCCGTCGGTTTCGCACTCGCGGTCACTTATCCCCGTGCCGGGAATATCGGTGGCGGCGGTTTCATGGTTATCCATCTCGTCAAAGAAGGACGTGACCTGACAATCGATTACCGCGAGACCGCACCGGCGGCAGCGACCGCAAGCATGTTTCTCGATTCGGAAGGCAATGCTGACCCGGCAAAGTCTCGCGACAGCGCGCTTTCTGTCGGCGTGCCGGGAACCGTGGCAGGCCTCGCAATGGCGCTTGAAAAATATGGTTCTGGAAAATTTACGCTTGCGGACCTGCTTGCACCGGCGATCTACCTCGCGCAAAACGGATTTTTAGTCGAGGATGACACCGCAAACTCGCTTCCAGGCGCGCGTGATCGGCTCGTGCGGTGGCCTGCTTCGGCAGCGATCTTTCTCAATGGCACCGAGCCTTTGCGTGAAGGCGAACGCCTGAACTCAATTCGATCTCGCCGACACTCTCCGTGGAATCGCGAAAGATGGGCCACGCGCTTTTTACGAGGGGCGCACCGCGGTGCAGATCGCTAGTGCCGTCGTCAAAGCCGGCGGCATTTTGAGCAAGGACGATCTCGCACAATATCGTCCCGTCGAGCGCTCGGTCGTGCGCGGAAATTATCGCGGCTACGATGTCGTTTCCGCACCGCCGCCATCGTCCGGTGGCGTTCATTTGATCGAGATGCTCAACATCCTTGAAGGATATGACCTCGCCAAATTGAATCGCGAGGAGCAGCTTCACGTGATGATCGAATCGATGAAGCGCGCTTATGCCGACCGCGCGGTGTTTATGGGCGATCCCGACTCGATCAAGATCCCGTTGGATGGTCTGATTTCGAAGTCATATGCGAAATCGTTGCGCGGCGGGATTGGCGAAAAGGCTACGCCTGCGTCCGAAATTCGCGCCGGCAAGCCGGCTGATTTTGAAGGCCGAAACACGACACATTTTTCCGTCATCGATCGCGCCGGCAATGCTGTCTCGAACACCTACACGCTGAATTTCTCGTACGGGCTCGGCCTCGTCGCCGACGGAACCGGCGTCCTACTGAATAACGAACTCGATGATTTTACGTCGAAACCCGGCACGGCAAACGCGTATGGCCTCGTAGGTTACAACGCCAATCTGCCCGGGCCGGGCAAGCGGCCGTTGTCGTCGATGACGCCGACGATCGTGCTCAAAGACGGCAAGCCCTTCCTGATCACAGGCTCGCCGGGCGGGAGCCGTATTATCAGCGCGGTATTGCAGGTGATCGTCAATGTAATCGACTTTCACATGCCGATTGGCGAAGCCGTAAGCGCGCCCCGCCTCCACCAGCAATGGCAACCCGAAGAGGTTTACGTCGAGCCGGGGTTTCCTCCGGATATCCTCGAGGCTTTGCAGGGGCGCGGCCATAAAATTGTGCCGACGCAATCTTTTTCGTCAACAAACTCGATAGAAGTCACCGCGGATGGCTATATCGGCGCTGCCGACAGACGGACCCGCGGTTCGCTGGCCGCGGGTTTCTGACGCGTTAATTATTGATCACGAGCCCGAGCTTCTTGATCACCGCCAGCCACTTGCCTTCTTCGCGCTGGATGTTCTGCGCATACTCAGCGGGCGTGCTGGCGAGCGGGTCGCCGCCGGCGTCGAGCAGCCGCTTTTTCATGTCATCCGACGTGACGATCTTGCGTAGTTCCTGGTTTAGCCGATCGATGATCGGCTGCGGTGTACCGGCGGGCGCGACCAGACCGTAGTACTGGACGATCTCGAGGCCCGGCAGGCCGAACTCGGCGATGGTCGGGACGTTCGGAATCGCAGCCATGCGTGTCGGTGAGCCGACGGCGATCGCCCGCAACGTGCCGGCCTGGATGTTGCCGATCGCAGGCGGCAGCGTGTTGAAGGCGATCATGACATGGCCGCCAACAAGATCGTTGGTGAGCGGCCCGGTCCCCTTATAGGTGACGATCGTAATATTGGTGCCGGTCATCGCTTTGAATTGTTCTGCGCCGAAATAGTTCAACGTTGGCGCCGGCGGTGTTCCGACCGTAACTTTGTCGCCGTCTTTTTTCGCGAGTGCGATGACTTCAGATAACGATTTCGCCGGCACCGAAGGGTTCGACATGATCACGATCGGAACCGACGCGATGAGGCCGATCGGGGCGAAATCCTTGCCCATGTCGTAGCCGGGATTTTCCGGAAGCCCTGCACCGGTCACCAGTAATAGCAGCGTATAGCCGTCCGGCTGGGCTCTGGCGACGTCGCGCGTTCCGATCACTGACCCGGCGCCTGGACGATTGACAACAATCACCTGTTGGCCGAGCGCATCGGTGAGTTTCTGCGCAACGACGCGGCCAACGGTATCGACGCCGCCGCCGGCGGGAAACGCGACGACAAGCGAGATCGTACGGGATGGATAATCTTGTGCGGCAGCCGGATTCGTCGCCGTGCAAGCGAGTGTCGTGGCAAGCGCGGCGATCATCGCGAGGCCAATGAACCGCGAATTGCTGAGATGTGTGCCCATATCCTCCACTCACTTAAAGTTTCTTATTGCGCCTTACAGGCGGCTATTGTGAGCGCCGCGACCAGACTTGCCAATAGGTATCGCATGGCACATCACGGGGCGTTTGGTGAGGGAAAGGCTAAAGAGTGCCTAGGGACCTATGCCTCTAAAATCCGCCTAAGATCGTTATTTTGGGCTTCGGTAATCTCGCCGCGCTCGCGCGTCTCATTCAACATTTTCATTGTGCTTTTGCGCGATGCGAAAACCGATATTTCAGTCATAATTGAAATATTTCTTGACGGTACGGTATATTTCAATATTCATTGAAGTATGAAAAAGCAGATCGCGATCGGCATTCTGGCGGCATTGGCGCAGGACAATCGTCTCGACATTTTCCGCCTGCTGGTGGAGGCGGGCCCCGAAGGCATGCCCGCGGGCCATATTTCCGAGAGCCTTCGGTTGCCGCCGAATGCCCTGTCATTTCATCTCGACCGCTTACGGGAGGCCGGGCTTGTGACCGTCCGCCGCGATGGCCGCTCGATGATCTATGCGGCGAAATTCGACGCGATGAATGCGCTGGTTTCTTACCTGACCGACCAATGCTGCCAGGGCCGCCCGGAGCTCTGTAAGCCGAAATCGGCGCAACGGCGGCGAAAGCCCGAAACCGTTTAGCACCATGACTGAGCACACATTCAACGTCCTGTTTCTCTGTACCGGAAATTCTGCGCGCTCAATTATTGCAGAGGCGATCTTGAACAAGATCGGGCAAGGAAAATTTCGCGCGTACAGTGCCGGCAGCCAGCCCAAAGGCCAGGTCAACCCGCACACAACCCAGCTGCTGCAAGGCCTTGGCTATGACACCTCCGCATACCGGTCCAAGCCGTGGACCGAATTTGCAAAGCCAGGGGCGCCGTCGCTCGATTTCGTTTTCACTGTTTGTGACAACGCGGCCGGCGAAGCGTGCCCGGTGTGGCCCGGCCAGCCGATGACCGCGCATTGGGGCGTTCCCGATCCTGCCGAAGCCAAAGGCTCGCCGGCTGAGATCGCGCTCGCGTTCAAGGATGCCTACCGAATGCTGCACCAGCGCATCGGCATTTTTGTTGCTTTGCCGATCCGCAGTCTCGACAGGCTTTCGTTGCAAACGAAGCTGAAAGACATTGGCCGCCTCAACGACGCGACCGCCAAAGAGTCAACCTGATGGCGACACCGGCGCAACGCGTCGTCGCCGAGGCTCTCGGTACGGCGTTTCTGCTTGCGACTGTGATCGGGTCGGGAATCATGGCGCAGCGACTGTCGGGCGGCAATGAGGCGCTTGCGCTTCTTTGCAACACGCTGCCGACCGGCGCGATTCTGACTGTGCTGATTTTAACATTGGGGCCTGTGTCAGGGGCGCATTTCAATCCGGCGGTGAGCCTCGCATTTGCACTTCGTGGCGAACTTCCCTGGCCAATCACTTTCACTTACGTGGCCGTTCAAATTCTCGGCGCGGTTATTGGCGTGTGGCTGGCGCACCTCATGTTTGAATTGCCGGTTTGGCAATTTTCAACGCACGTTCGAACCGGCCCCGGCCAATGGCTCGCGGAAGCCGTTGCGACTTTCGGTCTGCTGTTGACGATTTTCGGATGTGTCGCGCGTGCGCCGGGCGCGGTGGCCTACGCGGTCGGCCTCTATATTACGGCGGCGTATTGGTTCACCGCATCGACGTCATTTGCAAATCCGGCGGTGACGCTGGCGCGAGCCCTTTCGGACACGTTTGCGGGCATCGCTCCCGCCGGGGTCCTTGCCTTCATTGTCGCGCAATTGGCTGGGGCGATGGCCGCGACCGCGGTGTGCGGCTGGCTATTCCAGTCGGCACCGGAAAAAAACTATCAGGCTCAGAAATCAGGCTAGAAAATTGGAGCGGGCGAAGGGATTCGAACCCTCGACCCCGACCTTGGCAAGGTCGTGCTCTACCCCTGAGCTACACCCGCATCCGTTAGATATTTGGCCGAAAAGCGTTATCGGCCGCCAAGGCCGTTCCTATAGCCAAAAGCGACGCCCCATTGCAACCATGGCGGCTTGACGCGGGCCTTTAACCCTTCCGATGCCGTCGCGGCGCGGTGTTTTCGCTCTGCCAGCGTGGGTTTTGGTTGCAGAAGCCGCGGAACCCGGCGATTACGGTCTCCCGGCATTCCTCGAATGTGCGGAATTGGCAATCTTCCGAAACGTCACTGCCAAAGTTGCGAAGTGCACACCAGGGCCCTTCGCCAGCGCGCACGGGGTTCGGATTTGCCAATTGGATGCCGGCCAAAACGACGATTGCGAATGTCATGCGCAACATATTCGACCTCTCCGGTTTTCAGCGAACCAACGGCAGGCGTTGATCAATTCGGTTGAACGCGTTGCTTGTGCCGGACGTGCGGCTTGGGCATCGGCTCCACCCATCGGGGGTTTGGATTACAGAAGCCGCGGTTGCCGGCCAGGACCACTGGCCGACACGCTTCAAACGACCAATATTGGCAGTCCTCGTAGACTGCGCCCTGGGCTACCGCGATAAGCGCACACCACGGGCCTTCTTTGGCCAACACGGGACGCGCATCGAATGACATTGCGGCGATAATGACGGTCGCGATCGGGACAATGCGCATTTTGCTACCTCCACGACGGTCCGATTGTAATAACCCCCCAGGGCAGGAATTATTGCACCGATGGCCAGCAGCCCCGATCAGCTCTTCGCCGCACTGGATGCCCTTGGCATCGCCTATTCGACGGTCAAGCATCCGCCTCTTTTTACGGTCGAGCAGTCGCGAAGCCTGCGGGGGCAGATTCCCGGCGGGCACACCAAGAACCTTTTTTTACGCGACAAGAAATACGCAATTTATCTGGTGGTCGCCCTCGAAGACGCCGACATCGACCTCAAGGGCCTGCATCGCCTGCTAGGTGCCAACGGGCGTTTTTCGTTCGGGTCGTCCGATCTGTTGCGTGAGGTCTGGGGGGTTGAACCGGGTGCGGTCACGCCGTTCGGCGCCATCAATGACACGCAAGGCCGCGTCACTGTGGTCCTCGACGCCGGGATGATGGAGCACGAGACTCTCAATTATCATCCCCTGGTCAACACGATGACCACCTCGATAAAGCGCGACGATCTGGTGAAATTTCTCGAATCCACCGGCCATTCGCCCCGAATTCGAGCGTGTTTCGGGCCGCGCCTCGAACATGCCTTGATGGTTGCGTTAGCTTCCCGGATAACCCATTTAAGCCGGCATGGAACTCTGATGGTCGGGCCATTCGTGGCCAGGTGAGGCGAGGGAATATGTTGCAAGACGGCGGGGCAATGACGGCGGCCGAGGTGGTCAAGGATACGACGACCCAGGCCTTCATGAAGGATGTGATCGAGGAATCCAAACACCAGCCGGTGCTCGTGGATTTCTGGGCGCCGTGGTGCGGCCCCTGCAAGCAGCTCACGCCTATTTTGGAAAAAACCGTCAAGGCGGCAAAGGGCAAGGTCAAGCTTGCCAAAATGAATATCGATGAGCATCCCGCAATCCCGGGGCAGATGGGCATCCAGTCGATCCCTGCGGTGATCGCGTTTTCGAACGGTCAGCCGGTCGATGGTTTTATGGGCGCGCTGCCCGAGAGCCAAGTGGTCGCATTCCTCGAACGGCTCACCAAAGGCGCAGTCGGTGCCGAGGAAAAAGATCTTCTGAAAACGGCCGATGCCGAGTTGGCCGCAAGCAACGCCACCGGCGCTGCCGAAATTTATGCGCAGCTCCTCGCCGAGGACAGCGCCAATGTGCAAGCACTTGCAGGTCTCGCGCGCTGCTATGTCGAAACCGGCGCGCTTGAACAGGCCAAGCAAACCCTCGCGCTCGTCCCCGAAGCCAAGCGCAACGAAGCGGCAGTTGCGGCCGCGCGCGCCGCACTTGAAGTGGCGGAGCAGGCGAAATCGCTCGGGCCCGTGACGGAGCTCGAAGAAAAGGTGAAAGCCAATCCTCTCGACCATCAGGCACGTTTCGATCTCGCGGTCGCACTCAACGCCAATGGCAAGCGAGAAGACGCGGTGAATCACCTGATCGACGTCGTCAAGCGCGACCGCAAATGGAATGACGATGGCGCTCGCAAGCAACTCGTACAGTTTTTTGAAGCCTGGGGGCCGACCGACCCCGCCACTGTAGAAGGCCGCAAACGTCTGTCGTCGATTTTGTTCTCGTAGCGCATGGCAAAAATGTTTTCGCCCCGGCAACGGCACCGAGCGGCGGAGTGAAGCGAAGATGCCGATGAATGCTCAATATCGCGGGCCGATCGACCTGCCCGAAAATATCCCGGTGTTTCCGCTGCCGGGCGCGCTGCTATTGCCGCGCGGTCAGATGCCGCTCAATATCTTTGAGCCGCGTTATCTTTCAATGGTCGACGATACATTGCGCGACGGGCACCGGCTCATCGGCATGATCCAGCCCGAGGCTGCGGAGGGCGGTCCCGTCGGCAAACCACCGCTCTACAAAGTCGGCTGCGCCGGCCGCATTACTCAGCTCGCTGAGAGCGGCGACGGGCGCTATTTGCTCGAACTGACTGGCGTTGCCCGCTTCCGCGTCGAAGAAGAGCTGAAAGTCGCCACGGCTTATCGGCAATGCCGCGTGACCTATGCGCCATTCGCGGACGATTTCATCGCACGCAAGGGCGAAAATGCCGTGGACCGTGCCGCATTGCTTGTAGCGCTTACCGATTTTCTCAAAGCCAACGATCTCAAGGCCGATTGGGAGGGAATTGAGAAGGCCCCAAACGAGGCGCTGGTCAATGCGCTCTCGATGATGTCGCCTTACGGCACTGCGGAAAAACAGGCGCTTCTCGAAGCGCCTGATTTAAAGACGCGTGCTGAAATTTTGATTGCCATTACCGAGATCGAGCTCGCAAAGAAGAACACCGAAGGCGAGCCGCAGCTGCAGTAGGCAGAAACTGTCATGGCCGGGCTTGTCCCGGCCATCCACGTCTTTAGTGTATGAAACCTTGTAGACGTGGATGCCCGGCACGAGGCCGGGCATGACGAATGAGAACCCCATGACCTCAGTCCCCCCCACCGAACGGCCGACCGGCAGCGTCGATCCGAAATTGCTGGAAATCCTGGTTTGCCCCCTTACCAAAGGGCCGCTCGAATACGACGCCGAGAAACAAGAGCTGATTTCGCGCAAAGCCAAGCTCGCCTATCCGATCCGCGATGGGATACCGATCATGCTGCCGGAAGAAGCGCGACGGCTGGAATAGCTTGGCACTGGATTGCCGCTTGTCCTGTCCGGCCTTGTCTCCGCCATGACGAACTAAGAACAATCGCAAAAACCTGAGGGAGCGAACGCAATGATCAAAATTTGGGGCCGTAAAACATCGTCCAATGTGCAAAAGGCCATGTGGGCGGTGGGCGAGCTCAATCTCGAGCATGAACGCATCGACGTCGGCGGCGCGTTTGGCAAAAACAAAGAACCTGCTTATCTCGCCATGAATCCCAATGGCCTGGTGCCGACGCTCGAAGAAGAAGACGGTTTCTTACTGTGGGAATCCAATTCGGTTGTGCGCTATCTCGCCGGCAAGCACGACAAAAGTGGTGCGCTAGAGCCGAAGGACCCCAAGCAACGTGCCCTCGCCAGCCAGTGGATGGATTGGCAGTTGTCAGTCGTCGGGCCTGCGATCTTTCATGCTTTTTGGGGGCTGATCAGGACCGCTCCGGAAAAACGCGACATGGCAGCGATCAAGACGTCGCAAGAAAAAACAACCGACGCGATGAAGATGCTCGACGCACAATTGGGCAAAACTCAATACGTGGCCGGCCCCAACTTTTCTTACGGCGATATTCCGGTCGGCATTATGTGTTATCGCTTCGTGCAATTGGTGCCTGACCGGCCGGCGATGCCTCACCTCGACCGCTGGTATGGGCTGATTTCCAAACGCAAAGCTTTCCAGGATCACGTCGGCAGCGTTCCACTGTCGTGATCGCCGGCCGATTGGCCTGACGGCACCGCAACAATGATGGCCGCATTCGCTTTGATCGGTCTCGGACTGCCGATTGGATTTCTGATCGGACTGATTGGCATTGGTGGCGTTCTTTTGACGCCCGCGCTCGTGCATCTTTTCGGGCGCGATATTCACGAGGCCGTATCGCTTAGCCTCGCGAGTTTCGTGTTGGCCGGCGCGATTGCAGCGGTGCGTGCCGGCAGCGGCGAGCTGCGCTTGCGCACGGGCGATTGGATGTTTCTGGGAACGATCATTCCCGGCGCGTTCATCGGCGCGGTGGCAGCGCGCTGGATCCCGGGGGCGCCTTTGTCTCTCATCGTCTCGGCCTGTGTGGCTTTTGCCGGGTTGTCGTGTTTGCGCAACCAGGCCAGTGGCGGCGACACAATTCTCAGTCCCGGTATGCTCGCAAGCGTGGGAGCCGCAACCGGAGTGCTCTCGGCCATCAGTGGCACCGGCGGCCCGTTGATATGCCTGCCGCTGTTGCTTTGGAAAGGCATGGATGTGCGACGCGCATTGTTGCTGGCGCAAGTCGCGCAGCTGCCCGTGGCGGGAACTGCAACGCTTGTGAATGGGTCGAATGGCGCGGTCGATTTCGTGGCGGCAGGAATCCTCAGTCTCGCCATCGTCGCCGGCATGCTTGCGGGTGTCAGTGCTTCGCGGCGCATCGAGACGCACGTATTGCGGACGTCTGTCGCGTGGTGCCTCGTTGCCGTCGGCCTCGCTTTATGCTTCGCCGACCTGTGGCGGCTTGCGGCCTGACTACAGCGTTTCGCCCTTGAGCAGTTTCGGTACGTCGCCAGTGAATCCGGCAGCCTCGCGAATGAACATGCGCTTGAGCGGCGGCATCCGTTCGACCAATCCGAGGCCGATGTCGCGCACCAGCCGCAACACGTCCGAATGATTGGAAAAGAGCCGGTTCAGGCCATCCGTCGCGACGCCCATGGTCATCGTGTCGAAACGCCGCCAGCGCTGATAGCGTTCAAGCACATCGGGGCCGCCGGGATCGAGCCCGAGACGAGCCGCATCCGCGATCGCTTCGGCAAGCGCCGCGACATCCCGCAGACCCATATTGAGCCCCTGCCCGGCGATGGGATGAATGATGTGCGCAGCATCCCCGATCAGCGCCAGTCTGTCCGCAATGAATGTGCGCGCAGTAAACAGACCGAGCGGAAATGCGCGGCGCGGCCCCGCCACTGTCAGGTCGCCGAGCTGCAAACCAAAACGTTTTTCAAGTTCGGCGTGAAATTCATCGTCCGGCAAGGCAACGATGCGCTCCGCCTCGCGTGCACTTTCCGTCCAAACGATTGAACATCGTTTTCCTGTCAGCGGCAAAATCGCGAATGGGCCGGCCGGTAAAAAATGTTCTTCGGCGCGGCCCTTGTGCTCACGCTCGTGCGCCACGGTGGTGACAATCGCCGATTGATCGTAATTCCATCCGTAGGTGGGGATTTCGGCCTGTTCCCGAATTTGCGACTTCGCACCGTCGGCACCCACCAACAGGCGCGAAGAGATCCGTCCGCCATCGGCCAGCACGACATCGATAGCGTCGTCGGCATTATGTTCAAAGGCGGCCACCGCCCCTGCACGCAAATCGACGTTGATCGCTTTTGCTTTTGTCACCAGCGCGTCGACCAGATGCCGGTTTTCCACCATGTGGGCGAATGGCTCGCCCGGCTCGACCTCGCCACCAAAGGTGAGAAACGTCGGGCGCACCACATCGTCGAGTTTGGAGTCGCTCACCACCATGTCGAGGATCGGCTGCGCATTGGCGGCTACCGCATCCCAAACCTCGATCGCCTCGAACAGCCGCCGCGCCGCAGCGGCAATCGCCGAAGCGCGTGGGTCCCTGGATTGAGCGTGCGCCAACGCCGGATCGATGACCGTGACGGTGAAAGGATCGCCCAGCCCCTGGCGCAGCGCGATCGCCAGCGCCAGACCGGCAAAACCGGCCCCGCCGATCACCACGTCGGTTCGCGAATGCGCCATACCGCCTTTAGTCATGAGGATTCCTTGAAAATCTCGCCGTAGCATAGCAGGTTGAGGACGCCGTTTGACCTCCTTCGGGGCCGCTCAATGACCTCTGCCGTGCAGGATCTGCTCAATATTCTCGATCTCGAACCGCTGGAAGTGAACCTGTTCCGCGGCCGCTCGCCGCAGGTGGGCTGGCAGCGCGTGTTCGGCGGCCAGGTGATCGGGCAGGCGCTGGTGGCCGCGGTCCGCACGGTTGAAGGCCGGCCGCCGCATTCCATGCACGCTTACTTCCTGCTGCCCGGCGACCCCAAGGTCCCAATCATCTACGACGTCGATCGAATGCGCGACGGCAAAAGTTTTACGACGCGGCGCGTCACCGCACGGCAGCACGGACACCCGATCTTCTCAATGCTCGTCTCGTTCCACTCGGACGAGCCGGGCCTCGACCATCAGGCCAAGATGCCGGATGTACCGCCGCCGGAAAGTCTCCCAAGCGACACCGACATGCGCGAGAAATTGCTGCCGATGATGCCGGATCCCGTTCGTCGTTATTATGAGCGGGAACGGCCGATCGAATTGCGGCCCGTCGAATTCGAACGCTACCTCGGCAAAAAAATTCCTGGCGGGCAATTCAACATCTGGATTCGGACCACCGGCAAGTTGCCCGATCTCCCGGCGATTCATCAATGCGTCCTTGCTTACGCATCCGACATGATGTTGCTCGACACCGCACTGGCGCCGCACGGCCGCACCTTGTTCGAAAAGAAATTCATGGCCGCCAGCCTCGATCATGCGCTGTGGCTGCACAGACCATTTCGTGCCGATGACTGGCTGCTTTATGCGCAGGATTCGCCCAATTTACACGGCTCGCGCGGCTTCGCGCGCGGACTGATATTCACGCGCGACGGGACGCTCGTCGCCTCGGTCGCGCAAGAAGGCCTGGTACGCGAACGACGAGCGACTTGAAGCAGATAATGACGAGACTGATAACGGCCTGTTTCGTCCTGGCCTCGATGGCGATGGCAGCACTCGCCGCCTCGGATAAAGAAGCTGCGCCGCCAGGTTCGTTTGAAGGCGCTCCGCCACAATACACTCGTTTTACGGCCGCTGAGCTTTCGCGCGGATTTCTTGCGCTCGCGTTCGGTTCCGATTTACGCATCGGCGCACGGCCGCTCGGAATTCGTCGCTTCGATCATCCCATCAGCGTGCAAGTCACCGGCACGGGAAGCATCGATCGAATCAGCGCGATGATTCGCGTTATTGAAGACTACGCGCGCGCAGTTCCCGATCTGCATCTGAGTGTTGCGCCCCCAGGAGCACCTGCGGACATTGAGGTGCGCTTGATCGACGAAAAAGATTTTAAATCGGCTTTGCAAGTTGCATTCGGAGCCAAAGTCGCCCGAGCGTTTGTTGCCCAGACCGATCCGCAATGCATGACCAGCGTCAAATCAACCGCCGACGGCGAAATCGTGCACTCGGTCTCATTTATTATTGTCGACAAGGGCGACGACGTGTTCCGCGATTGCGCCTACCATGAACTGCTCCACGCCTTCGGGCTTTCCAACCACGACCAGCGCAACCCTTGGACGACGCTCAACCAGAAACGCATGGTCGGATACCTGACGGCTTACGACCGGTCCCTGCTGGAGCTGCTGTATGAACGTCACATCACACCCGGTATGAAACGCGAGCAGGCCCGCGCTGTCCTGCCTCGCGCGATTGCCGACCTCGGACTCGCCGCCCGGCCCGCCCCGCCGCCGACTTAAGAGATAAGTCAGTAGACTTGACCTAGTTTGCCGTCAAAATCGGCTACTGCCTGTGGGTACGGCAATATGACAGCTTAATCTTTAGGCCGTCAGCCGCTAGCCTGTGCAAACTAGCCCGTGCCGGCCCAAAGCCAGAGCGGGTTTTCGCGTGCATAGCTCACCGAACATCGTCCTCCAAAAGGGGCGCTGCCATTCGGCAAACGCCGTGCGCGACCAAAAATTGCGCGAAACAAGCGCGCTCCGGGAGAGGAAATCATGAAGCTGGTCATCGCGATCATTAAGCCATTCAAGCTCGAAGAGGTGCGCGATGCCCTCACGCGCATCGGCATCCACGGCATGACCGTCGCCGAAGTGAAAGGCTATGGGCGGCAGAAGGGCCACATGGAAATTTATCGCGGCGCCGAATACGCCGTGAACTTTCTTCCAAAATTGCGTCTCGAGGTTGCGGTCGCAAGTGAACAGGTGGACCAGGTGATTGACCAGCTCACTTCCGCCGCACGCACCGGACAGATCGGCGACGGAAAAATTTTCGTCACGCCGATCGAGCATGCCCTGCGCATTCGTACGGGCGAAACCGACGTCGACGCACTTTAAAAAACCAGCAGATGAAATCGGGGGATGACATGACACAGGCGTACTTGCGCCTCGCGCTCATCGCAGCAGCAACGATCGTCGCATCGCCGGCTTTTGCGCAAGATTCCAAGATCGACGGCGCCGACACCGCATGGATGATTGCCGCCACGGGACTTGTACTGATGATGACAATTCCCGGTCTTGCATTGTTTTACGCCGGCATGGTGCGCAAGAAAAATGTTCTCACGACGATGGCGCAAAGTCTCGCCGCTACTTTTCTCGTTTCCATCATGTGGGCGTTCTTCGGCTACAGTCTCACGTTCACCGGAGATGGCGCATTCATCGGCACGCTCGATCGCATTTTCCTTAATGGCGTGACGCTCGATGCAATTTCGCCTTTCGCCAAGACGATTCCCGAAAGCCTTTTCATGATCTACCAGATGACATTTGCCGTCATCACAGTGGCGCTGGTCGCAGGCTCGGTCGCCGATCGTCTGCGATTTTCGGCATTCCTGTTATTTTGCGTGTTTTGGCTCGCGCTGGTTTATGTGCCGATCGCGCACTGGGTGTGGGGTGGCGGCTTCCTCGCTGCCTACGGCACAATCGATTTTGCCGGCGGTCTTGTTGTTCATCTTAACGCCGGCATTGCCGGTCTTGTCGCCGCTTATGTGCTCGGTGCGCGGCGTGGATACGGCAGCGAAAATCTGGCGCCGCACGATCTCACGCTTGCCGTTATCGGCACTGGCCTGCTGTGGGTCGGCTGGTTCGGTTTCAACGGCGGCTCGGCGCTCGCCGCCAATGCTCATGCAGCGATGGCGATCGTCTCGACTCATCTCGCCGCCAGCGCAGGCGCCTTCACATGGATGGCGCTGGAATGGTGGACACGCGGCAAGCCTTCAGTCCTGGGAATGATCTCTGGCGCAGTGGCCGGGTTAGGCACGATTACGCCGGCGTCCGGCTTCGTGTTGCCGATGCACGGCGTCGCAATCGGAATTATCGCCGGTGCAATCTGCTTTTGGGCCTGCACCTGGCTCAAGATGAGAATTGGTTACGACGACTCGCTTGACGTGTTCGGCGTTCACGGCATCGGCGGCCTCACCGGCACACTCCTCGCCGGCGTGTTTGCGGTCGGCGCGCTGTCGGCGACCCCCGAGCTGCCGGGCGGCGTCAAAGGCCTGCTCGAAGGCAACCCGCAACAGGTCATCGCGCAGCTCTACGGGGTCGTGATCACGCTCGGCTGGTCGGGCGTGCTGACCTTCGTCATTCTCAAGGTCATAGGCGCCATCGTGCCGTTGCGCGTGAAACACGAAGACGAAGTGATGGGTCTCGACGTCAGTTTGCACGGCGAGGCGCTTCAATAGTTAACGAGAGCTTGTCGCCTCGGCTGAAAGGCCGACGAAGAATTCATCAGATGGCTATTTTTCGCCTATATTTTAGGCAGGACCCCGGCGACGTGGCGCGTCTTTAAGCGCCAGCCGAAGGTCGCTTTTGACGCGGCGTCGCTCCGAAACAATTTCCTTCATCGGAACTGACACTTAGACCCTACGCCGGCAACTGGCACGGCGTTTGATTCTATCTGCCCGGCCCTGCCTGCGAAGCAAGCTTCGGAGGCCCGGCTCAGTGAAACTGCCCGCACTGCGTGAAGGTAGAAAACGGGCTCAAGCGGGGATCGAATCCATGAAAATCGTCATGGCCATTATCAAACCTTTCAAGCTCGACGAGGTCCGTGACGCTCTGACCTCCATCGGCGTGCAGGGGCTGACCGTCACAGAGGTCAAAGGTTACGGGCGTCAAAAGGGCCACACGGAAATCTACCGTGGTGCTGAGTATGCGGTGAGCTTTCTGCCGAAGATCAAAGTCGAAGTGGCAGTGGACACCAAGCAAGTCGACAAGGTCATCGGAGCCATCACCGGCGCCGCCAAGACCGGACAGATCGGTGACGGAAAAATCTTCGTCTTCAATCTGGAAAACGCCGTGCGCATTCGCACCGGCGAGACCGATGCCGCGGCGCTTTAGTCACCGCACCGCAAACATTACGGACAGGAGTAAAACCATGACGTTGAAGAAATCCTCCCGTGCGGGGCTCGTGGCTCTCGCCCTCGGGATTATGCTTGGCCTCTTTCTGAGCGTGGCGTCGTTCGACGCTTCGTACGCTCAGGCACCGGCCCCTGCGGCTGCGCCAGCAGCCGCACCGCCCGCCCCGGCTGCTCCGCCGCCGGCGTGCGCCAACGATCCGGATCCGAAGAAAGCAGTTCTCGAGAAGTGCACGCCCAACTCGGGCGACACTGCCTGGATGCTCACCTCAGTCGCGCTCGTGCTGATGATGACCATCCCGGGCCTTGGCCTGTTCTACGGCGGTATGGTTCGCAAGAAGAACGTGGGCGACACCGTGATGACGAGCTTCGCCGTCACCTGTCTGGTCACGATTATTTACGCGATCGTCACCTACAGCACCTCGTTCACGACCGGCGGACCATTCCTCGGCGGATTTAGTCGAGCGTTCTTGCAAGGCATCTTAAGCGACATCTCGACAGGTATCGGCACGCCCAATGGCTTGGCGGTGACGATCCCTGAAACTGTCTACATGTGCTTCCAGATGACCTTCGCGATCATCACGCCGGCGCTGATCGCCGGTGCTTTCGCCGAGCGCATGAAGTTCTCCGCAATGCTTTGGTTCATTGGCCTTTGGGCGATCCTGGTCTATTCGCCGATCGCACATTGGGTCTGGGGCGCGGATGGCTTCATGTCCAACGGCAACAGCGATGCCATGTTCAAGGTCCTCGACTTCGCTGGCGGCACCGTCGTTCATATCAACGCTGGCGTTGCCGGCCTGATGTGCGCGATCTGCCTCGGCAAGCGCAAAGACATTGGCCCTGGCCACAACATGGTGCTCACCTTCATCGGCGCCTCGCTGCTGTGGGTCGGCTGGTTCGGCTTCAATGCCGGCTCTGCCGTCACCGCCGGCATGCAGGCGGGCATGGCGATGACCGTGACCCAGATTGCAACCGCAGTTGCAGGCTTCACCTGGATGCTCGTTGAATGGATGGCGCGCGGCAAACCCACCGTCATCGGCATCTGCTCGGGTGCAGTCGCTGGCCTCGTCGCCATCACGCCCGCTTCGGGCTACGTCGGGCCGGTCGGTTCGATGGTGATCGGCGTCGCAGCTGGCGTGTTCTGCTACTGGGGCGTGACTGGCCTGAAGCGGATGCTGGGCCAGGATGATGCGCTCGACTGCTTCGGCGTCCATGGTGTCGGCGGCATCGTCGGTGCATTGCTCACCGGCGTATTCGCAATCTCCGAGTACGGTGGCACTGCGGGCCTGATCGAAGGCAACGGCGCGCAGATGATCAACCAGGTCAAAGGCATTCTCGTCGTGATCGTGTACGACGCGATTGTCTCGCTGATCCTGCTCAAGATCATCGACGCCATCATCGGCCTGCGCGTCTCCGACGAAGTGGAACGCGAAGGTCTCGACCTCGCGCTGCATGGGGAGACTGTGCAGTAAGCGCGTGATCCCGAAAAGTGGATACCGGTTTTCGGATTAGATCACGCGTCAACGAAGTGACGAGCTAGCGGTAGGGGCGGAAACCCGGCACTGTCCCTTCCGTTGAGGCCCTCGGTTCGCAAGGACCGGGGGCCTCTCTTATTTTGGGATTCGTAGTCGTGAGTAGCGCGGCATACGTTGTCAGAGCCGAGGCGTCTGACAAAAACTCGCCGCAAACGCCGCAAGCTAACGGCAGCTGACTTTCCGAGCCTCGGATTCCCGGCTGCTCTAATTGAATCCAGACCTCATCGATTCGAGCAAGCGCTCAGGTTTGTGAAATACACATTGTCCGAAGCTCGGTCGTGTCTCGGTTTGATTAAGGCGAGTTATCTCTCTTTTGTGCAAACTGAATTGTCCCAATGTCTACTTGCATGGGATGCATAGGCCGCAAAGTTGCATATGAGAAAAAATCGAAAGACGCTGTAGCTGCGCCCTCAATCGTGAGGGCCGCCATACGTTCGAGGGCTTCTGTCGCCTCGGTAAGATGCTCAGTAATTGCTTCTAATACTGCTGTTGGATTTTTTTCGATAACGCGCAAAAGCACCATAGCTGGAGTATCTGGTGTATTCCGGCCCTGTTCCCAGTTTTGCAATGTATCGAGTTCGAGATTGTACATGGCCGCGAAGTCCGGCTGCGACAGATGTTGGTGCTCACGAATACGGCGAACATCGACTTTTGTGTCTTTGAAAGCGCGAACCGCAATACCCAAAGCCGCTAGTTTCGTAATGAGCACCATTGGCTCTTCTACGCTAACTTCCACCGGAACATGCTCGCCGGTACCGAGACGATCAATGATGGACCGTGCTCTTTTCAGGGAAAGACCACTCTGCGAAAGGATACGAATGGCATCGACCGGACGCGGAATTGGCCCAGCACTCAGCACCAGCTTAATCGTTGGGAAAGCAGATTTGACGGGGACGTTTTTGACGGTTTCGCCCCGTCGTTCTAACGCCTCCTTGAATGATAATTTTTTTGACACTGAGTTCTTCCAGAATTTTGTATCCAATCGCATTCAGTCCAGCACGACCCAGTGCGCCTCGGTGCAGGCCCTGAACGTGAGCGCCATCAATGTTGAGTGTGGTGCCGACCTGCGAGACACAACCTGCGAGGAGCAAAGCACCTGCGGGGGTAGTGATCTCGACGATCATTTCATCGCCCTCCACCTCCACGATCACAATGGCTATATCGGCATTAGTCCACATATACGCGATCCGCGTATGCCAATCAATGCCGATTAAACAGTCGACGGTATATAGATTTATAGGGTACTAACGAGGGTTGTAAAATTGCAGGGGGAAAAACGACCCGGATTCCCCGGTCAGGGCGAAAAGTGCCCCAATTTCCGATGGTTAACGGGGTCTTAACCTCGCCTTCCTTATTGTGTCGAAACCCTTCTACGGCGGCCCGCTCCCGCCTCGTAAACGCATGCCCATGATGACCGCCAAGCGCGAGCCTGCCTCTTCACCTGCTCCGGCGGTCGACTCCCGGTCGCCCTTCGTGCGGCTGACCGACCTCATCGCGGGCATCGAACCGGGAATGCCTCCCATTAATTTGTCGGTCGGCGAGCCGCAGCATCCGATCCCGCCATTCGTCGGGCCTGCGCTCGCGGCACATCTTGCAGACTTCGGCCGCTACCCGGCCAACAAAGGCGTCGAGCCATTTCGCCGCGCCGTCGCTGCCTGGCTGAACCGCCGCTACAAGCTCGCGCGCCCGGTCGACCCGGAAAGTGAAGTGCTCGTGCTTAATGGCACGCGCGAGGGCCTGTTCCTCGCGGCGATCGCTGCGCGCCGTTGGGTTGCACACCGCGCCGGCAAGCCGGCGGTGCTCATTCCCAATCCTTTCTATGCGGCCTATGCCGCCGGCGCACTCGCGGCTGGATGCGAACCGGTTTATCTGCCGGCGACGCGCGAGAGCGGATTCCTTCCCGATCTGGATGCGCTCGACGACGCGTTGCTTGCGCGCACGGTTGCCTTCTACATCGCATCACCCTCAAACCCGCAAGGCGCTGTTGCCGATCGCGCCTATCTCGAAAAGCTCGCGGGGCTGGCGCGCCGTTTCGGTTTTCTGGTGTTCGCGGACGAATGCTACTGCGAAATTTATAGCGAGCACGTGCCTGCCGGCATGCTCGAAGCCTCGGGACCCGATTTCGCCAACGTTGTCGTTTATCATTCGCTATCGAAGCGCTCGAACCTTCCGGGCCTGCGGGTCGGATTTGCGGCCGGTGACCGGCGCTTCCTCGCCGCCTTTCTCGAATTGCGCAACGTGGCTGCACCACAGGTGCCGACACCGGCACAGCACGTGGCGGTCGCCGCCTATGCCGACGAAGCGCATGTGCAGGAGAACCGCACGCTTTATTCCGCCAAGTTCGATCTTGCCGACCAGATCATCGGCAATCGCTACGGCTACGAGCGGCCTGCCGGCGGATTTTTTCTCTGGCTCGATGTCTCGAAACAAGGTGGCAGCGAAATCGTGACCAAGAAGCTATGGGCCGAAGCCGGCGTGCGCGTGGTGCCGGGGCGTTATCTCGCGCGCGAACAGGCCGACGGCAGCAATCCCGGCGCAGATTACATTCGGGTCGCCATGGTGCAGGACAAGTCGGCAACCGCAGAGGCCTTGCATCGTCTCGTCGCGGTGCTGGGTTAGCGCATGGTTTCGGACAAGATCATGCGCAAACGAAAGGACGCGTAACGCATGCGAGCAGCAGATCGCAGCCTCGACGTTATCGCATTCATCTCGGAACATTTCCGCGATATCATCAAGCGTCGCCTGAGCGAACTCGCCGGGCTCGCACTGATCACGCTCGCGCTGCTCGGCGCCATCGCATTGGCGACCTGGTCGGTGCAGGACCCGTCGCTCAGCCACGCCACGCAGCAGCCGATCCACAACCTGCTGGGCTTTCCCGGCGCGATTTTCTCCGACCTGGCGATGCAACTGCTCGGTCTCGCCGCCATCCTGCTGCTGGCTCCGGAAGTGCTGCTCGGCTGGCGCCTGATTTCGCACAGGCCCGTCGGCGATAAATGGCGCAGCCTGCTGTGGATCGTCGCAACATTCCTCGCAGCCGCATGTGCATCGACCTTGCCGCGCATCGGCTCCTGGCCGCTGCCGACCGGTCTCGGTGGTGTTGCCGGCGACGCCATGTTGCGGCTGCCGGCAATGATCTTCGGGGCGCCGCTTCCGGGGCTGACGCGGTTTATCTTGTGCATCGTCTTCGGCGTCGCGACCGCCGCGACGCTCGGTGTGGCCGCGGGCGCGGGCCAGCGTCCTAAAAAAGCGGCGGCACGCAGGGTCGAGGAAGAAGACGAGGAGATCGAGGACGACGAGATCGACGACGACCAGGGGTCGGCCTGGCTCGGCATGATCGTGCACGCGCTGCTGAGCTGGAAGGCACGCTTCGGCCGCATGTTGCGCCGGGAGCCTCGCACGCGTTTGCCGATGCCCGTTGCGCGCGGCCCGCGGCAGGAGCCGCGCTTTGACGGTTACGGGGCTGCGCTCGACGGGTACGAGGACGACCTCGAGGAAGACGATGAGGCGCAGGCGCCGCGTAAGCGCGCGGCGGCCCGCGCGCCCGTCCGCCGCTCCACCAACGGCTATGCGCTGCCTTCGCTCAATCTCCTTGCCGCGCCGCGCGCGGTCGAGCGGACAACCTTGTCGCGTGACATCATCGACGGCAATGCGACCGCATTGGAAAGCGTCCTGCAGGACTTCGGCGTCCGTGGCGAGATCATCAATGCCCGACCTGGCCCGGTTGTCACGCTCTATGAACTCGAGCCGGCGCCTGGCATCAAATCCTCACGCGTAATCGGACTTGCCGACGACATTGCCCGGTCCATGAGCGCGGTGTCGGCGCGTGTTGCCGTTGTCTCCGGCCGCAACGCCATCGGAATCGAATTGCCTAATCCAACACGCGAGAAAGTCTATTTGCGCGAGCTGCTCACCGGCCTGGACTACAACGAGAGCGCGGCAAAGCTGCCGCTCTGCCTCGGCAAAACAATTGGCGGTGAGTTGGTCATCGTCGACCTGTCCCGCATGCCGCATTTGCTCATCGCGGGCACCACCGGCTCGGGCAAATCGGTCGCCATCAATACGATGATCCTCTCACTGGTCTACCGCCTGCGCCCCGACCAGTGCCGGTTGATCATGGTCGATCCCAAAATGCTTGAGTTGTCAGTGTATGACGGCATCCCACATCTCCTGACACCGGTCGTTACCGATCCGAAGAAAGCGGTGGTCGCGCTCAAATGGGCGGTGCGCGAAATGGAGGGCCGTTACAAGAAAATGTCGAAGCTCGGCGTGCGCAATATCGAGGGCTACAATGCGCGCGTCGCCGAAGCCAAGGCAAAGGGCGAAAGACTTACCCGCACAGTCCATACCGGTTACGACAAAGAATCCGGTCAGGCGATCTACGAGAAGGAAGACCTCGAACTCGAAGCGTTGCCTTTCCTCGTTGTCATCGTCGACGAGATGGCCGACTTGATGATGGTCGCGGGCAAAGACATCGAGGGCGCCATCCAGCGCCTCGCGCAGATGGCGCGCGCAGCTGGCATTCACGTGATTTTGGCGACGCAACGACCGTCGGTGGATGTCATCACCGGCACCATCAAGGCGAATTTCCCGACCCGCATTTCCTTCCAGGTCACGTCCAAGATCGACAGCCGTACAATTCTAGGCGAACAAGGTGCCGAACAGCTGCTCGGGCAGGGCGATATGCTCTACATGGCCGGTGGCGGTCGCATCAGCCGCGTGCACGGACCATTCGTATCGGATGAGGAAGTTGAGAAGGTCGTGCGGCACCTGAAGTCGCAGGGCACACCTGAGTACCTCGAAGAGGTCACGGCCGGAGGAGACGAAGAGGACGAGAACGGAAATCCGCTGTTCGATTCTACTGGCATGGGCCTCGCGGAAGGTGGCGATCTTTTCCAGCAGGCCGTTGCCATCGTGAAACGCGACCGCAAGGCTTCGACGTCCTACATCCAGCGCCGCCTCCAGATCGGATACAACCGCGCCGCCACCATCATGGAGCGCATGGAAGAAGAAGGCATCGTTGGCCAGCCCAACCATGCTGGTAAACGCGAGATCCTGATTCCCGAAGATGGCGGCGAACGCTATTGAGAATCGCGGGCATCGCGACTAAGCCGGAATTGGCTTGAGGCAAGTGGGTCGCGAAATCGCCACAGCCAGCCCATATAGGACCTATCGAGATACCTCGGGGCGCGAGGCGGAGAACATGATGGTGGGACAGCACAATAGGCGAATTGGCCACAAAGTGGCCTTTGCCGCGCTGTTTGCCTGCCTTTCTTCTCCGGTGCTGGCACAGACGGTACAGACGGTCCCGCTGCCAGTCCCCCGGCCGGCGACTTACGCTCAAACCAATACCACCGGATCCGTCGCCACCCCGGCCAAACCTCCAATTCCCACGCAGGCGATGAACGCGCGCGCGCAGGCATCCTCAGGGCCGCAAATGCCTGGTCCGGTGACCAATCCATTCGCCGCACTGCTCGGCAAAACGGACCCGGGCTCCCTTAATCCCCAGCAGCGCGCCATCATCGAGCGGGTTAACAGCTATCTCTCCGGTGTGCAGACGCTCACCGGAAATTTCATCCAGATCGGCCCGGACGGTGGCCGAACGCAGGGTGATTTCTTCATTTCCAAGCCCGGGAAGGTTCGCTTCGAGTATGACGACCCGAGCCCGATACAGTTGATCGCCGATGGCTCATCGGTCGTGGTTCGCGATCGACGCCTGGCGACGCAAGATGTCTATCCTTTGTCGCAGACGCCACTGCGCTTTCTGCTCGCCGACCACGTCGATTTGACGAAAGACACGCATCTGGTCGCGGTCTATGCCGACGACGTCTTTGTTACCGTGGTCGTCGAGGAGAAGAATGGCATCGTCGGTACCAGCCGACTGATGATCATGTTCAGCGCAAAGGACATGCAGCTCAAACAATGGACAGTGACCGATCCGCAGGGCTATGACACCACGGTCGCGGTTTACAATCTTGATACCAGCAAGCGGCCGGATCCTTCGCTCTTTAAGATCGACTACACGCGCTATCACAATTAATTCTGCACCAGGGATCCTCGTCATGCCCCGCCTTACGCCGGGCATCGTTTTGCGAGGATTCAGAAAATTAAAACGTGGATGGCCGAGTTCATCCGAGCCATTGCGAATGGAAAGTTCGGGGTGAAGGTCTTAAGTTGCGCCCATGGCTCTTAAAATCACCACCTGGAACATCAACTCGGTTCGCCTGCGTATTGATCTGGTCGCGAAGTTTTTAAAAAGCGCAAAGCCGGATGTGCTCTGCCTGCAAGAGACTAAATGCCCCGACGATGCGTTTCCGCTGAAACGCTTCAAACGGCTCGGCTACGAGCACGCTGCGCTCAATGGTCAAAAGGGCTATCACGGCGTCGCCGTTCTCTCGCGCGTGCCCTTCGAACAAATCGATATCCAAAGCTTCTGCGGCAAGACCGATTGCCGCCATATCTCGATCGTTCTGGGCGAGCGGGCAAAATTGAAAGATCGAATCACGCTGCACAATTTTTATGTGCCCGCCGGCGGTGACGAACCGGATCCGGACATCAATCCGAAATTCCAGCACAAACTCGCTTTCCTCGACGAAATGCGCGCAAATACCGGTCTGCGGCCGGATAAATCGCAGCGCGCGGTTCTTGTCGGCGACCTCAATGTTGCGCCGCTCGAACACGACGTCTGGAGCCACAAGCAAATGATCAAAGTGGTCTCTCACACTCCGGTCGAGTGCGAGAAACTTGTCGCAGCGCGGGAATCTGGCGGCTGGGTCGACAGCATGCGCGTGCACACGCCGGAACCCGAGAAGCTCTACACGTGGTGGAGCTATCGTGCGATGGACAATTGGCGCGCGGCCGATCGCGGCCGTCGGCTTGACCACATCTGGACATCGGATGCGCTCGCGGACCGCGTATCGGCAATCAAAATCGCCAAGGATTATCGCGGCGCCGAGCGGCCATCCGACCACGTTCCGGTGACCGCAACCATCGAACTCTAAATTTTTTTGAACGTTTAGCGCTTGTCGCCGGCCTCAAGCACACGCTTGATGCCAGTCAGTTCTTTCGACCAGGCCTGCAAGCGCTGGCTCATGCTTTCACGCAATAGCTCCGCGGCGGCGGGATAGCCTTCCAACATTTTTCGGAAGAGATTCCGCGAGATGCGAACAACGACCGTCGGTTCTTTCGCAATTGCGGTCGCCTGACAAACTGTATTTGTAAGAAGCGCGAGCTCTCCGACCAGTGTGCCCGGACCGACGGTAATTTCCTTCCCTTCGGTAAGCGTGCCCGGCTCCAGCAGGAGTGAGCCCTCCTGCACGACGTAGCCGCCATCGGCAAGTTCGCCGGCATAAAAAAGTACCGCTCCGCTTTGCAGATGGCGGGTTTCGGCCCCGATAGCGAGAATTTGCAAGGCCTGTTTGCCAAGTGCTGCCAATGGCGGCACCTGCTCGAAGAAGGCGATATCATCTTCGAGTCCCATCGTGCTATCGCCGCTCTCGTCTTATTAGGATCAACTGCTCAAAGCCGTGCAATGCTCTCATGGAACCAACTTATAGCCACCGGCTTCTGTCACCAAGATCGCAGGCACCGCAGCGTCCTTTTCGACCTTTTGCCTCAAACGATAAATGTGCGTTTCCAGCGTATGCGTCGTGACGCCTGAATTGTAACCCCACACTTCTTGCAACAGCGTCTCGCGCGAGACCGGCTTCTGTCCGGCGCGGTAAAGATAGCGAAGGATGGCCGTTTCTTTTTCCGTGAGACGCACTTTGCTGCCTTTTGGACTCAACAGCAGCTTCGAACTCGGCCTGAATGTGTATGGCCCGATCGCGAATACAGCATCTTCACTCGCTTCATGTTGCCGAAGCTGGGCACGAATCCGCGCCAGCAGCACCGCGAAACGGAATGGCTTGGTAATGTAATCGTTCGCGCCCGATTCGAGGCCGAGAATGGTGTCGGAATCGGTATCGTGACCGGTGAGCATGATAATCGGCGCCTTGAAGCCGTTTTTGCGCAGGATGCGCACGGCTTCACGACCGTCGACGTCGGGCAGACCGACGTCCATGATCACGAGATCGACCTGACCGTTCTTGGCCGCCTGTACGCCTTTTGTGCCGCTGTCGACGGCAGTGGCATCAAATTCCTCGTGCAATGCCAATTGCTCGACCAGTGCCTCACGCAGCTCGGCATCGTCATCGACGATCAGAATCGTACGTTTATTCGCCATCGTCCAAAGGCCCCATCAAGGACGCCGGCGCGCCCCTCGCCATAGTCGCGAAGTAGAACATTCAGGGGTAAAAGAGCAAGCGGGAACTGGTATTTACGGGTCGGTTCGCAAGAGTGCCAGTAGTGCAAAAACGATCTCTATCCCGAATTACTGTCCGCCGAAAGCCGGGTGATCCACGGCGTGGCTGGCTTGTCGCCGGCACCCTCGTTTTGCCAGTGGCGTTGGGCCGTGGCGGCATCAAAGCCAACAAGCGGGAGGGCGACGGCGGCACGCCGCGCGGCAGCTTCCGATTGCGGCGTTTATGGTGGCGGGCCGACAAGCATCCGCGGCCGGCCACTTCGTTGCCGGTGAAACGAATAACGCAAACCGACGGTTGGTGCGAAGATCCTGCCGATCGCCACTACAACCAACCGGTCAAAGTGCCGGCGAATGGGAGCGCCGACAGACTTGCGCGCAGCGACAATCTCTACGATTTCATCATCGAGATCGACCACAATACCCGGCCGCGTATCGCCGGTCGCGGCAGCGCCGTCTTTATTCATGCGGCGCGACAGGGCTTCGCGCCAACAGCCGGCTGCGTTGCGCTTGAACTCACGACGCTTCGGCGAATGCTCGCGCAGCTTGGGCCACGGACAAAAATCGTAGTTGAGTAATCGTTAGCGGCGCTCGGGTCTTTGCCCGCTACCTTTGATTAAGCATAGCGATGCCGCTGCCCGCAATTATATCTCGCGCATTAATATAGCCAAAATTGCTTTGTGCTACGTCCGGCCTAACCTTTCGAATGAAACAATAATTTGATGCCGGGGCGTCCGTGGAAACAGTGAGCGCGCACAACACAACCAATCCGGGGCGAACCACGCCCGATGTCATCGGGCGCGTTATCGCAGTCACCGGTGCGCAGGCTACTGTCGAGTTGTCAAAACAAGTGGGCAACGGCGAAAGCGCCACAGTCGGCAAATTTATCGGTCTGAAGATGGGCACGTCCATCATTGTCGGACTGATTACCGAAATTGGCGAGCAATTATCGGCAGCCACTGGCCAGTCAAATTATCGCTCCGTCGCGCGCCTCGATATGATCGGCGAAATCAAACAGGCCGACACCGACGCGGCACGATTCCAACGCGGTGTCATCGAATTCCCCAACATTGGCGACAGTGCGCTGATGCTAGGTGAGCGCGAGCTGCGTCTCATGTATGGAACCGCCGGCGCCGACCACGGCTATATCGGCAATTTACAGCAGAGCTCCAATATCGGTGTGCACATCGATATCGACAATCTGGTCAGCCGCCACTTCGCCATTTTGGGCGCTACGGGTGTCGGTAAATCGAGCGGGGTCGCAATTATCCTGCAACAGATTCTCGAGACGCGGCCGAACCTGCGCATATTTCTGATCGATCCACACAATGAATACACTCGTTGTTTCGGCGACAAAGCCCAGGTGCTGACGCCTCGCAACCTGCGGCTGCCGTTCTGGCTGTTCAATTTCGAAGAAACAGTCGACGCCTTCTTCGGCGGACGCCCCGGAGTCGACGAGGAAGTCGACATTCTTTCCGAAGTTATTCCTTTGGCGAAATCCGCCTATGTTCAAGCCCGCAATGGCAACTCGGATCGGCTGCTTACCAAGCGGCGCGACATTGCCTTCACGGCCGACACGCCTGTGCCCTATCGCATCGAAGACCTGATCAATCTGCTCAACGAGCGCATGGGCAAGCTCGAGAATCGCAGTTCGCGCATCGTCTATCACAAGCTGATGTCGCGCATTCAGACCTTCCGCAATCACCCCCGCTACACATTCATGTTCGAAAACGCCAATATTGGCGGCGATACGATGGCGGAAATTCTCAGCTCGCTGTTCAGGCTGCCGCCGAACGGCAAGCCGATGACAATCATGCAGCTCGCGGGCTTTCCGGCGGAAGTCGTGGATTCGGTGGTCTCGGTGCTGTCCCGCATGGCCTTCGACTTCGGTTTATGGAGTGATGGCGTCGCACCGCTTTTGTTTGTGTGTGAAGAGGCGCATCGCTACGCACCGGCCGACAAGAAGACCGGATTCGGTCCAACGCGACGCGCGCTGTCGCGTATCGCCAAGGAAGGCCGCAAGTACGGAGTCTACCTCGGCCTGGTGACGCAGCGTCCGGCCGAAACCGACCCAACGCTCGTTTCGCAGTGCTCCACGATGTTCGTGATGCGGGTCGCGAGTGATGGCGACCAGGCTCTCGTGCGTTCTGCAGTCTCCGATGCGGCGGTGAATTTGCTGTCGCTTATCCCGTCTCTTGGCGTCCGCGAGGTTTTCGCGTTCGGTTCGGCAGTCGCCTTGCCAACCCGTTTGCGCTTCGTCGAATTGCCGCCCGAGCTCCGGCCGAACAGCGACGCCGCCGGCAATACACGCTCCGATGTCGCCATCAATGGCAGCCGCGAACTGATCGCTTCGGTCATTGACCGCTGGCGCAGCGCGACCATGGGCTATCGGTCGACAGACGATGATCCGTTCGAAAGCGGCTCGCCCACGCTCCAGCCGGGCATCACGCCGGCACCTGCATCGTCATTGCAACGTCAGCGCTAGGCGACTGGTTTTTCGCGCGTTCCGAAAATCGCACTGCCGATCCGGACGTGGGTGGCGCCGAACGCAATGGCCGTGGCGAAATCCGCGCTCATGCCCATCGACAGTAATTTCAGCCTGTTGCGCTTGGCGATGGTGGCCGTGAGGGCGAAATGCGGTGCCGGAGCTTCGTCGAGCGGTGGAATGCACATTAACCCGGAAATTTTCAGCCCGTATTTGTCGACGCATGCTGTGAGAAACGCATCGGCATCTTGCGGCAGAACGCCCGCCTTTTGCGGTTCTGCGCCGGTATTGATCTCGACGAATAGAACTGGCTGACGCTTTTGCTTTTCAATCTCTTTTGCGAGTGCCTCACACAGACTTATCCGATCGACGGAATGGATCGCATCGAAGAGCGCGACGGCCTCTTTCGCTTTATTTGATTGCAATGGCCCAATGAGATGCAGTTCGATGCCGGACTGCTTTGAAAGCAATGGCGGCCATTTTGCCTTCGCTTCCTGCACACGGTTTTCGCCGAATGCGCGCTGGCCGGCAGCGATCACCGGCGCGATGGCATCTGCGTCAAACGTTTTCGACACCGCGACCAACGTCACTTCACTCGGATCACGCCTCGCATCGCGACAAGCGCGCGCGATTTCCGAACGGACGTGTTCCAGACCTGGTGTTGCGGCGGCGGCGACCATGCCTGCCTATAACGCACCGTTTCAGGCACCGCCACTTTAAATGAAAGGCCTGGGGCGAGCCTTGACCACATCGCTGCCTGCGATGCCGACGAGCGCTTCACGATCGAGCATTTCGAAGATGCGATCTTTCCAGCGGAGCGCCTTGCTCACGAACAGACGCTTTAGGGTCTTGTTGGTATGGACGAGCGACATCCCGAGTGTATCCGCAAGATGTTGTTGGGTGAACGGAAACTGGATGGTCCCGTTCTTGACGAGACCCGCCTCGTCCGCGCGCGTGTGCAGGAGCAGAAGCAAATACGCAGCGCGTTCAAGCGCCGTACGGCGGCCGAGGCTGACAAGATGCTCGTCGATCAATTGCTCCTCGCGCGCTGCAAGCCATGTGATGTCGAACGCCAATGTCGGAATGCGGCTGTAGAGGTCCCACAGTTTCGCGCGCGGAAATACGCACAGTACCAGCGGTGTCAACGCTTCGACGGAATGCTCCATCTCGTTCATGAGCGCGCCTTGCAGGCCAACCATGTCGGCAGGCAATGCATAATTGAGGATCTGGCGGCGACCGTCGTCCAGCATCTTGTAGCGAAACGCCCAGCCGCTGAGGACCGTGTAGAGATGCTCGCTGCGCGTGCCCTCGCGCAGGAAGCTCGCGCCGGCGTCGACGCGCAGCTCATCGGTCTTGAACGCTTTTACAAACGCAATTTCTTCGGCGGAGAATTTGCGCAGACTCGACCGTTTGCGCAGCGGGCATTGCTCGCAAGGCGTATATTGGCCGTTCGGCTTTCCGTTTCCGACAATCATGGAGATTCATGCGGATTTAGAGCGATCGCCCGCGTGCGAGCCTAATGATATCGTGCATCATCGGTCCAATCATGATTTTTTGCGGCTCTATGTCTTTTTTTAATGCTACCGAGAATAATTCGGAGCACAAAAGAAAGTTCCATTCGGAGAACTTTCTCGCCTATGTCGGATACATTGCTTAGCGGCAGACGTTGCTTCGTGCTCGACGATGAATTCCTGATCGCGCTGGACATCCAACAAATTCTGGAAAATGCTGGCGCGGCGCACGTGGCTTGTGCCGCCGCCGTTCCCGAAGCGATCGCGCTGCTGCGTGCCGAGCCGAGTTTCGATGTTGCCGTGCTCGATGTGAAGCTCAGCGGCCCCGACCGCAACAGCCTCGGCGTCGCGAGCTTGCTCGCCGAAAACGGCACGCCGTTCATTTTCCTAACCGGCATGCGGGTCGATGACGTGCACGCCAAACAATTTCCGCAAGCGCCGGTGATTGAAAAGCCCTACGACACCGCTGTGCTATTGGACGCGGTCCGCCGCGCACTTGCCAACGGCTAATTCGGAACGCGCGGCCGTCTGCCCGTTTGGGCAATCAGGCCGCTGTTTGCCATTGCGCCATTGCGTCCCGGGTCGACTTTTTCAGGCGTACTTTGTCGTCGACCGTGTCGACCCAATCGAACGGGATGACATGGTGCTTGCCTCCCGATTTCGGATCGCTCTTGGTAAGGACGATTTTGTTCGAATCCTTCGTGCAGTCGACCATACCGACGTGGCCGCCATCGGACCCGCAAACTTCCATGTGCTCCCTGATTTGCTGTGCCTGAACCATCACGCACCTCCTGTTCGGTAGGGTAACCCGCGTGGCAAGCGGCTGGTTCCTTACCGGTTTCCGCGTGAATGGCGGTTCGCAGGTTGACCCTTTCGCCGCTTTCGTGTCAGTTCCGCGCGCCCTAAAAAGAACCGGAAATGACCGTCGATTCGAGCAAAAACGAGCGCTACAACGCCCGCGAGGCGGAGATCCGCTGGCAGAAGGCATGGGCGGAGCGCGGCATCTTTGCGACAAAAAACGACGATCCGCGCCCGAAATACTACGTGCTGGAGATGTTCCCCTACCCGTCGGGCCGGATCCACATGGGGCACGTGCGCAACTACACCATGGGCGACGTGGTGGCGCGCTTCAAACGCGCGATGGGCAATGCCGTGCTCCACCCCATGGGCTGGGACGCATTCGGCATGCCGGCCGAGAACGCTGCCATCGACCGTAAGGTGCACCCGAAGGCGTGGACCTACGACAACATCGCGGCGATGAAAACGCAGCTCCAGTCGATGGGGCTGTCGCTTGACTGGGCGCGCGAGATCGCCACCTGCGATCCGGCTTACTACAAGCATCAGCAAAAAATGTTTCTCGACTTTCTCGACGCAGGGCTGGTCGAGCGTAAACAGTCGAAAGTGAACTGGGATCCGGTCGATCAAACCGTGCTTGCGAATGAGCAAGTGATCGACGGCCGCGGCTGGCGCTCGGGCGCAGTGGTCGAACAACGCGAATTGACGCAGTGGTTCTTCAAGATCAGCGACTATTCTGAAGATCTCCTGGAGGCGCTCGACACTCTTGATCGCTGGCCCGACAAAGTGCGGCTGATGCAGAAGAACTGGATTGGCCGCTCTGAAGGCCTTCTGTTGCGCTTCGCGCTCGATCCATCGACGGCCCCCAACAAAGAAGGCGAGCTAGAAATTTTCACGACACGGCCGGACACTTTGTTCGGTGCCAAGTTCATGGCGCTGTCGCCGGACCATCCGCTCGCGCAGGCGGCGGCCGCAAAAAATTCCAAGCTCGCCGAATTCATCGAACAATGCCACCGCATGGGCACCGCGCAGGCGGAAATCGAGACCGCGGAAAAACTTGGCTTCGATACCGGCATCAAAGCCACCCATCCGTTCGATCCAAACTGGAAATTGCCGGTCTATGTCGCGAACTTCATTTTGATGGATTACGGCACGGGCGCCATTTTCGGCTGCCCGGCACACGACCAGCGCGATCTCGACTTCGTCAACAAATATGGACTCGGCAATACGCCGGTGGTCTGTCCGCCGGGCCAGGATCCGAAAACATTCGTGATCACCGATGTCGCCTATGACGGCGACGGCAGCATGATCAATTCGCGGTTTCTCGATGGCATGACCATCGAGCAAGCCAAGGAAGAAGTTGCGAAACGACTGGAAAAGGACACGCGCGGCAACCGGCCGGTCGCGCAGCGGCAGGTCAATTATCGCCTGCGGGACTGGGGTATTTCGCGCCAGCGGTACTGGGGCTGCCCGATCCCGATCATCCATTGCGCGAAGTGTGGCGTCGTGCCGGTGCCGGAAAAGGATTTGCCCGTCACGCTGCCAGAGGATGTCACGTTCGACAGGCCGGGTAATCCGCTCGATCATCATCTGACATGGAAGAACGTGAAATGCCCGAAATGCGCCGGGCCGGCACGGCGCGAAACCGACACGATGGATACGTTCGTCGACTCATCGTGGTATTTCGCGCGCTTCACCGATCCGTGGATCACGACCGCGCCCACCGACCGCAAGGTGGTCGACGAATGGCTGCCGGTCGACCAATACATCGGCGGAATCGAGCACGCGATTTTGCATTTGCTGTATTCGCGGTTTTTCACGCGAGCGATGCATAAGACCGGACACGCCGGCATGGACGAACCATTTGCCGGGCTTTTTACCCAAGGCATGGTCGTCCACGAAACTTATCGAGCAAAGAACGGCGACTGGGTCGAGCCGGCCAACGTCAAAATCGAAGGGATGGGCGACGCGCGGCGCGCAATGCTGGTTTCGACCGGCGAGCCAATCGAGATCGGCTCGATCGAGAAAATGTCGAAGTCGAAGAAGAACACGATCGATCCCGACGACATCATCGCCGCTTACGGCGCCGATACGGCGCGCTGGTTCATGCTGTCCGATTCGCCGCCCGAACGCGACGTGATCTGGACCGAGGAAGGCGTGCAAGGTGCCTGGCGTTTCGTACAACGCCTCTGGCGGTTAATCGGCGAAATCGCGGGTATCGATGCACCTGCAGCGCGGCCTTCGGCGTTCGGAGAACAGGCGCTTGTGGTGCGTAAGGCCGCCCATCGCGCGCTTGCTCACGTCTCCGACGATATTGATAAATTGCGCTTCAACCGCTGCGTCGCTCACATTTATGAATTTGCCAATGCGCTCAGCGACGCTATCGGCGCTGTCGAAAACGCACCATCCGGCGATTTGTCTTGGGCCTTGCGCGAAGCCGGCGATATCCTTGTGCAGCTCTTTCATCCAATGATGCCGCACCTTGCCGAGGAGTGCTGGGCAGCGCTTGGGCACAAGACCCTGGTCGCCACCGAGGCATGGCCGCGGGTCGAGCCCGATTTGCTGGTGGAAAGCACCGTCACCCTGCCGGTCCAGATCAACGGGAAAAAGCGGGCCGACGTGACGGTGGCCCGCGACGCCGGAAATGCCGATATTGAGGCTGCCGTTCTTAACCTCGATGCGGTAAAAAAGGCCCTGGACGGCAAGAGCCCGAAAAAGGTCATTGTCGTCCCGCAGAGGATCGTCAATGTCGTGGTCTGATAAGACTCGCTTCGCCAAGATTTTCGGCGCTTTGGCGCTGGCCGGCCTCACTGCCGGCTGCTTTCAGCCGCTCTATGGCGAACATACGACAACCACGGGCAGCGCCAGTCTTCCCGCGCAATTGAGCGCGGTCGATGTCGCACCCATCGACGCCCCCGGCGGCAGCAGGCTCAGCCGCGTCACAGTCGGCGTTCGCAATGAACTTATTTATGATCTTACCGGCGGCAGCGGAGGCATTTCGCCGACCCACCGGCTGGCCGTGAAACTCACGGCCACGCAGCTTCAGGTGATCGTCGACATCAACACGGCACGGCCGGACGTCAACAATTACGGGATCGACGGAATCTATACGCTGACGGACCTCGCGACTGGAAAAGTCGTCGTCAGGGGCCAAACTTTTGCGCGGGTCTCTTACAACATTCCGGGTCAGGAGCAGCGGTTTGCGGGTGAGCGCGGCCTGCGCGACGCGGAAAACCGCGCCGCCAAAGAGATCGCCGAAAATATTCGCACGCGGCTTGCTTCATATTTCGTGGCGGGTACCTAACGGAGCTGTCGTCCCCGCGCTAGCGCTCGGCCGGGACGACAACGGAAGACTTCATGACCGCCATCAAAGCCTCCGACGTCGATCGTTTCATCGCAAAGCCGGATCCGGCACAACCGATCGTCCTGGTATTCGGCCCCGACGCCGGGCTGGTGCGTGAGCGTGTCGATACGCTGGTGCGCGCATCCGTCGATGATCCCAATGATCCGTTCGCTCTGGCCCGCATCGAGGGCGATGAACTCGCGGGAAATCCGGCGCGGCTCGTGGACGAAGCGCATACAATTCCGCTCTTCGGCGGCCGGCGCGCCGTTCTGGTCAAAGCGGGCGCGCGCAATATTGCTTCCGCAGTCGAGACCGTGATCGCTTCGCCATCAAGCGAATGCCGCGTGATTATTGAAGCCGGCAACCTGAACAAAAGTGCACCGCTGCGCGCGCTTTGCGAGAAAGCGAAAGTTGCAGTTGCGTTGCCATGTTATGCCGATAACGAACGCGCGCTTGCCCAACTGATCGATGAGGAAATGCGCGCAGCAAACCTCATCATTGCACCGGACGCACGTGCCACTTTGCTGGCGTTGCTCGGCGGCGATCGCCTCGCCTCGCGCAACGAAATCCGAAAACTTGCTATTTACGCGCAGGGACAAAAAAACGTCGAACTTACAGACGTGATGGCGGTCGTGGCCGACGCATCCCAGGTCGCGCTCGACGGCGTCGTCGATGCTGTTTTTGCCGGGCGGACCAGCGAGGTCGATAGTGAATTTAGCAAGGCCCGCGCTGCAGGTTCTTCGCCGGCGGCAATCGTCTCGGCGGCGATACGGCAGGTGGCCAGTTTGCATAAGATGAAGCTGGCAATTGAAGGCGGTGACTCGATCGAATTTGCCATGAAGCGCGCGGGACCGCCTGTCCATTTCAGCCGCGAGCGTCACGTCGGTGAAGCGCTGCGCAGCTGGACGCCATCACGGCTGCTTCGGGCCATGGAGCAATTGGCCGAGGCTTCTCTCGAGATGCGGCGAAACGCGCCACTGGCGGAAGCAATCGCCCAGCGCACGCTGCTGTCGATTGCGGTGAATGCACGGAAAAAGGCTTGAATTTGGGCTCGCCCGCACCGCTCCACTGAAATCGAATTACTTACACGTTCCTAATCCGAAATAAGCTCTTTAGAAGTGATCAATGCTTTTCCGTTAAGCATTTTAACATGAGCGTGTTTCCCGATTTTACGACTGACGTCGGCAAATCACAGACCCACGAGGCCCGCCGCGAACGGTATCGATCGCAACAGGCGCGATTGAATTTCTGGCGCGCGGCCATCGTGTCGGTCTTTTTCATCGTCGTGGCAGGAGCGAGCCTGTTCCTCGGCGCCGTGATCGTGATCGGCACAATCCGGGGCGCCGGCAGCGCGAACGGGCTGACGGCCGATGGACGCACGGCCCGCATTGCCCGTACGCTGAGCGACGGTACGCTTTGTCACTACATAGTTTTCGACAACAAGAGCGCACAGGCCGTCGAAGATCGCATCGGCCGCTGCGACGAAGGCAAACCCAAGCCCAAGCCGGAAGCGCCCCCCGCGTTCAAGTGGGGCGGTCAATAAGCGGCGTCACGCCGTCGCGTTACAAATTGAGTTGATAGCTGTGCGGCACCCACCGGTAGCCGCCCTGCCCTTTCTCCACATACCCGATGCCGGGAAACGGCATGTGAAAGCTGGCAAGGAACAGCCTTTCGGTCGCGAGCATATCCAGAATCCGCTTGCGCGTGGCCACGGCCTTGTCTTTGTCGTCATCCATCTCGAAGTGCCATTCGGGACGTTGTACCGCCATGACGTATTGCGTGCACGTGTCGGCGGTGATCATGAAACGCTTGCCGTTGCTCTCGATATGAAACGCAAGCAGGCCGGGCGAATGCCCGGCGGCGTCGACGGCGGTGATGCCCGGCACGACCTCATCGCCCGGCTTGATAAACGTCGATCGCTCCGCTAGCGGCAGGCAAATTTTCACGAACAGCTCGCGGTTGAACTTGCGCGCCTCCCGCACATTCTCGCCGCGCTTCCAGAAATCAAACTCGGCAGCGCCGAAGACATAGCGTGCGTTCTTAAAGACCGGCTTTCCGCCTTCGGTCAGCCCACCGATGTGATCGGGATGGCCGTGCGTCATGACGATGACGTCGATGTCTTCCGGCCGGTAGCCCGCAGCCTTAAGCCGTTCCGCTGTTTGCCCCGGAGGCAGCCGTTTGCTGAGCTGTTCGTATTCGCGCGGCAGCGCGCCGTTGCCGGTATCGAAGAGGACCAGTTGCTTGCCCGTATTCACCAGGGTCGGAATATTGGGATGTTCGAAACGCTGCGTATCGATGTTATTGGCGCGTGCGAGCGCGTGCACCTCATCGACCGAAGCATTGGCACCATAGTGCGGATGCAATCCCTCGCGGATCGCCTTGGCATCGAGAACGGTCGCAATTTCGAAGCCGCCAAGCTTGAAACGGTAGATTGTCGGTTGCAGTTCGCCTTGAAGTGAAGCGGGCACCTGGTCCTCCCGGATTATTCTTCGCCGGGAGGATGCTTAGCAGTTGGGACCGGGCACGATCCAGCGCATACGACGATGATACAGCGGCGACGCTGGCAGGCCGCCTTCCTTCGCTCTATGGTAGTGGTCGCAAAAACGCGAGGCTCTGGGGGATCATCATGGCTCGAAAAAAGCGCAAGTCCGTTGCCGTCAAGCGGAAGAAAAAATCAAAAACGGCGACCAAAAAACGAAAGCTCCGCAGCCGCCGGCCGCGAAGCTTGGGACAAAAAGTGTCGAGCGCCTACCGCACAGTGGTTGACACCATCAAAGGCACCGACCGGCTGCGCAACAAGATGGAGCCCACCGGCACCTCGGAAACGGAATAGAGCCGGGCTGTACGTTGCGCTAAACGCGGCCCATGAGGGCCAGAATCAGCACAACCACGAGAACCAAACCCAGCCCGCTGGAGGGGTAGTAGCCCCACCCGGCGCTGTAGGGCCAAGTCGGTAACGCGCCGAGCACCAGCAACAGCAGAACAATCAACAGAAGAAACCGCATCCTCGCCTCCTCGGAAAACCCGAGTTCCAACGCCGCATTTGCGGGTTTGTTCCTTCCGCTGAAAACACGCCACATCCATGCGGAAACTGCGCAGAAAACGCGGGTCAATTTCGACTTTGATCTAGCGCAACGACGATTTCCGCCAGCCGTGCGAGACAGACATTGGCCTTGTCTCTCAATGGAGGGCGCGATGTCCACCGAAGTGCAACAGACGAGCTATCCTACGGTCGACTTCGTCATGGAAACGATCGCCGGGTGGATCAATAAATATCGTCACTTCACTGGAACGCGCGACGAGTTCGGGCAGTGCAGTCCCGAAGACGTATCGCAGATTGCCAAAGATCTCGGTCTATCGACGAGCGAACTGCGCAATCTTGCTGCCAAGGGGCCCGGTGCCGGCGACCTCGTTGAAAAAATGCTGCTTGCGTTGCGCGTTGACCCGCAGGCATTTGCCAGCGCTCAGCCGGCCGTCATGCGCGACCTGAAGCGGTTGTGCATGGTATGCGGACAAAAGAGCCGTTGCGCACATGAATTGAAAGACGGTACCGCTGAACGGCATTTCCACGAATTCTGTCCAAACGCTTTCACGCTCGACGCGTTGTTCAAAATGGAGTCGCCCCCGCGTTGACGCGCCGGACGATGGAATCCGCTTTCGATTACGGCGCATTTGACCGGCTGTCGAGGACCTGACGGATTTTTCTCGCCAAATTGCGCTCGATCAGCGGCTTCGGTATAAGTTCGGTGCCGGCATCCAACCGCCCGTTGTGAACGATCGCATTGCGCGAATACCCGGTCATAAAAATAATTTTCACTTCGGGACGCTGGCGTTCGACCTCGTCGGCAAGCTCCCGTCCGTTCTTGCCAGGCAATACGACATCCGTCAGCAGTAAATCGAATTTCTTTTCTGCATCGAGTAGACGCAGTGCGGTGGCGGAATCCTTTGCCTCGATGATCTGGTAGTTCAAGTCCCTCAATATCTCGGCTGCATATTGGCGAACGCCATCATCATCTTCGACGATCAGGATCGTCTCACCCTGACCGCGATCGGATCCTTCGCCGCTTTCGTCGGAAATGTCGGCTTCATCGCCATCGCGGCGCGGCAGGTAGAGTTTGATCGTGGTGCCTTCGTCAGGCTCGCTATAAATTTTGATATGACCTCCGGACTGTTTCATGAAGCCGTAAACTTGGCTCAATCCCAGACCGGTGCCTTTTCCGGCTTCCTTGGTCGTGAAAAACGGCTCGAATGCACGATCGATCGTTTCGCGCGACATGCCCGCACCACTGTCGGTGACAGCAACAAGAACATACTGCCCGGGCTGAATACCTTCGTGGTGACGACAATATTCATCATCGAGATAGGCGTTACTGATTTCGATCGTCAGCTTGCCGCCTTCGGGCATGGCGTCGCGCGCGTTCAAGGCAAGATTGAGCAGCGTCGATTCCAGCTCTGAGGCGTCCACTTCGACTTTCCAGAGGCCGGCACCGCTGACCGTCTCCAGCTCGATATTTTCGCCAAGCGTCCGGGTCAACAGATCGGAAATGCTGACGACCAGCTTATTGACGTCGAGCACGCGCGGATTGAGCGGTTGCCGGCGCGAGAACGCCAGCAGCCGCTGTGTCAATTGAGCCGCGCGTTCCGCCCCGACGAGCGCATTGTTGAGGGCCCGTTCCGCGCGCGCTTCGACCACTCCGCGTTTTGCGATGCCAAGGTTGCCAATGATAATTGTGAGAAGATTGTTGAAGTCGTGCGCAACGCCACCGGTGAGTTGCCCGACGGCCTCCATTTTTTGTGATTGCCGGAGAGCTTGTTCGGCCATTTCGCGCCGTTCGGCTTCCGCATAAAACGCTTGCGTTCGCCGGATCGTGAGCAAAACAAGCCTGAAGAGAAAAAGCGTCGCCGGCACACCGAAGATCAAATGGGTGGCCATCAAGCGAAGCCATCCGTTGTAAACCGCCTCGGTCTTTATTCCGTCGGATACATACAAATTGGCGTATCCGAGCTTGCGGTAGGCGATACGCCGCTGGACGCCATCGACCGAATTGTTGCTGGTAACAATTCCACCCTCGGGATGATTGGTAACATTGAGCATGAACCCGCTAATCGGGGCGAAATGCGTGACGCCTCCGGGCGGATTCGGGTGGCGCGCGAGAATTGCGCCGTCGTTTTTGGCGAGGGAGAAACTTGTGGAGCCGTCGGTCGCAAGCTGATCGTAAAACTCCGAAAACACTTTCGGCAAAACGGAAACCATGACGATCCCGTTGAATTGCCCGTCGCGCAGCGGACGACGCCGGCTGACTCCGAAGAATGTCTCATTGGTCACCCGCGATCGCGATACTGCGCCGACAAAAGTGCCGGCATCCCGATCCACTTGCGCGAGATAATAGTCGCGGTCTTCCACACCGAGTTCGGCGGTGACCGGAAATACCGCAGACGAAACCAGTTTCTGCCCCTTGCTGTTGGTCACCACGATCGCGTTGACGCTGTTCAACGCTTTTTCGAGTTCCCTGAGCTGCAAATGCAACGATTGTTCAGAAGCCTTGATTTGCTCGTCGCTGAGGTCGCCGAGCATGACCCCAACGCTGGTGAACGTGAGGTCGACAGACTGGAAGACCCTCAAGGCCTGTTCGGAGAGAATAGTCAGCGACCCCGCAAGCTGCTCATCCGCGCGGGCCAGCGCAGCCTCGTAATTGACCCAGCTGGCATAGGCAAAAAGCGATAAAGGGATGACGATTGACGCCACCAGCATGGTCTTAAGCAGGCGTAGGGCAGCATCTCGGCGGGCGCGCATTCGATAAAACTCTTAAAACGAATACCCCAATGTATTCGGGATAGCCAAATCTGGGAAGAAAAAAGCCCGATATCACGCCATGGTTGCAGCCGCGGCGACGAGTAGCGGGCTCAAGTAGCGCGCAGATATTGCAGCGTTGGGTCTTCTGCGCTGCGCCGTTGCGCCCGGTGCGATCAAAACCAAGAGCCGAGCGAGGGGGAGACGAGGCCCGCATCCGAGCAAGTGTGTGCCTGCCTGGAACTTGACGCGATGACAGGAACGGGCACGCAGGAGTGGCTGATGTGTTGCACACCCCGCGAGCAAACCTTTGTTGCGGCGGCGACCATACTGAGGTCGCGGGACGTGGATCACTGAATCGGGCAAAATGAAACGCCCCGCCGCAAATTCGCGCTGCAAAAAGTCCAGCCTCTATTTATTGCCGCGTAACGGATCACGAGAGCAATCGCCAGATTCTAGGACTCACGCGACAATAACACCCGAATCTGTGTCTGGGAGACCGCCGCGAGGCGGTCTTTCAGCTTTTCAGACGACAGACAGTGCATTGGCGTGAACGTAGCTTTGAGGAGGACAACGACGGGACAACAGTCAAGCATTTGCATCAAACTCTATGAATGTTTTCACGACGTATTTTACGCGCGTTTTATCAGCATTCGGTAGTGAATTACTTCCCGAAGGTAATTCACCTCCGACGGTGTTGATGTCCTCGCCAGCGTCGTCTTCCAAGCCCAATCGAAAATCGAAAAGCCAGCACGCACCGCGCGGCATGTTGCCGATTGTGTTTGTTCTCGCACTCGCTTTATTTGCAGGGACGGCTTTAAACACCACCGCGGACGATTCCATTGTATCGTCAGACGTCGACCAACAATTCGAACACGATTCCGATGTCGTCGTGCTGCCGATCGCAGACGCCGAACTTTCCGTTCGTGTCGTTGTCGAGAGCCCGGCAGCGGAAATCGCCAGCGGCTCGTTGAGCGAGGCGGAGGCATGTCCTTTAGAATCGCCTGAGATCTTGTCGCTGCTCGAGCGGGCGGCTGACACGGAGGATCTCGCGCTTTTTGCCGTCGCGCCGCGGACACCGCGGAGCGTGCTCGACGCACTGGGCGGCATATTCGCCGGCGTAAACGATAGCAATTTGGATTTCATTGAATACGCACGGCGTAAAATGCTGCCGCAATTTTTTTCGGCGTACCGTTCGGTATTCAAGCTCGCGACCTTGATGGGATTGGCGCGCACACAGGACGAGATGACGCTCGCGCATGCGATGGTTGTGGGTATGGTCTCAACCTACAACCCCTACCGGGACGGAATCCTGGAGGGCGGCGGGTTGACCGCGTCGGGCGAACCCTATGATCCCGCCGGATGGACAGCGGCAATCCAGGTCGATCTACGAAACCAGTTTGGCGGCGTTCGGTACGGCAGGCTTTATCAGCCCACTTACGCGTTGGTCGAGAGCGGCGACAAACAGCTGATTGTCAAAATCAACGATGTTGGACCGCTGAAGCCCGGGCGCGTGCTTGACCTGAACGAGAAAAGCATGCGGCACTTCGATCCGTTCCTGACTTCGCGGACTTCTCTCCGACGTCAAGATCACCCTCTTGCCGGGTGAAGATTGGACGCCAGGACCCGTCGGCAGCACGTATGCGATCGATTTTGCTGCGCCCGAACGGTGCGTTGCGCCGGCCCGGGTCGGGTCCGTCAAATCGACCGAACTGGAATCAGCAGCAGAGGGCGGCTGACTTTCTCCTGCACCGCCGGTCCCGGCCCTACTTCCGTTTGCTCAGCCAAGCGTCGATGCTCAGACGCCCGGCGCCGCAGACAAACAAGAAGAAAATGCCGCCGAGCATCGCCATGTTTTTGTAGAAATTTCCATCCTGGGCCCGCCGCGCTGCCGCATCGGTGACGTCCCAGTAGCGGTGACTGCTGAAAGTCGCCACCAGCATAAATATGGTCATGACCACCGCGGCATAACGGGTCGCAAATCCAAACATAATGGCGAGGCCGCCGAAGAACTCTGCCGGGACCGAAATATACGCCAGAATGGGGGAGAGTCCGCGCGGCGGGAATGTGGCGGCATACGCCGGGATATCGAAGAGTTTTCCGTATCCGCTGCGCACGAAGATCCAGCCGAGAAGGATTCGGCCGATCAGCAGCACAATATCGGACATACTGGTTGCCAGGCCATCGACTCCCGATAAAGCGGGATGCGAACTGTTCTGGATGCTCGAATTCATAGTGCTCCTCCCTTGGCTCACCCGGGCCCCTTTCGGTCCCTTTAATATGTTGGCGTTCGTGGGTGATATCGGACGACATCGCTTTACGCCTGCGTGTCACTAACACGCAGATATACTGCGCTATTCCAATCGGCCGTTTGAATGAAAAGTGCGTGAGCGTGAATGAGGGAACACGCCCTAAAAAGCGATTTTCAGCGCCGAGCCCACCGGCGTCGCAGGATCGGAAAAACGGTGGAGCGCGGGCCGAAACGCAGGGTTTTGAGGTCAAGCTCAAGCAATCCTTTGATCCGTCAGCCGGTAGGGCAGACGTTTTCCCGCAGGACATCCGGCGGGCTCTTCTTAATCTGATTGCAAATGGCTTTTACGCTGCGACCAGGCGCAGAGCAGAGACTAATGGTGGCGACTACGAGCCGACCCTCACTGCTTCGACCAAAAACCTTGGCGATCGTGTGGAAGTCAGAATTCGCGACAACGGCACCGGTATGACGCCCGACGTAAAAGAAAAGATGTTCAACCCGTTTTTCACGACCAAACCGACGGGAGAAGGCACCGGTCTTGGCCTCTCCATCAGCCACGACATTATTGTGAAGCAACATGCGGGCTCAATCGAGGTCGATACACAACATGGCGAGTTCACCGAAATCACGATTATCTTACCCCGCAATGCTGTGTTCCTCTGATTGGCACAACGCGGACAGGCGTAGACAGGCCGCGATGTCTGCTTTGACCCGAAGCGGACATACGCGTGTGTTGTGAAAACACTCTGGAAGCGCAAGTATTTGCAAACCAACGCGCGAATTTTATTTTGGGGGCGTCAATGACCATAAGCGAGCGGCAAAGCCAAGAATTTAAAGAGTTCGAGAGAGTCGGCTGGAGCAAACAAGCTGAGCACTACGATTCTCTCGTTGGCGAAATGACGCGACAGGCTGTCGATTCGCTTCTTGCCGCCGTCAATGCTCAGCCGAGCGCCAAGTTGCTCGACATCGCAAGTGGGCCCGGTTACGTGGCCGCCGAAGCCGCACGACGTGGCCTCGATGCAACTGGTGCCGATATAGCAGAGGACATGGTCACCGAAGCCAAACGGCGGTTTCCCAGAACAAAATTTGAGATCGCAGATGCAGAAAATCTTCGATACGAAGACGCAAGCTTCGATGCCGTGACGTGTGCATTCGGTATGTTGCACTTTCCGCGACCGGGAAAAGCCGTGGCGGAAGCTTATCGTGTTCTCCGCCCCGGCGGACGCTTCGCCTTCACCATTTGGTGTGGACCTGCAAAGGCCAGAGTTCTCACCTTGATAGCCGAAACCGTGCAGCGCCATGTGGATAGCTCCGCAGCGCCCCCTACGGGTCCCGGAATCTTTACTTTTAGCGATCCGTGGATTCTTACTGCTTTGATGGAATCGGCCAAGTTTTCCGACGTTCGCATTGATGAAGTCCCGTGTTTCTACGCACCGGCTTCACCAAGCGCCGTGTTTGACATGATGCGGAAAAGCATGGTGCGCGCGACCTATGTTTACGAGCGTCAAACTGCGGACGTTCAAGAACGTATTGAAAAGGCCATTACAGAAGAAGCGGCTAAGGCCCTAGTGGCGGGCCGAGGTAAAATTCCGTGTCCGGCTTTCGTCGTGAGCGGGACCAAAGCGATTGCCTGATGTCTGCTTTTGGCACAAAGCAGACCTCGTCTAGTGCACCGCAAATGTCCGCTTATAGCCCAAAGCGGACGTTCCGAAGCCGCTGCTCAATATCCGGGGTTTGCCCCCCTTTTCCAGAATGAATTACGGTCGTTAGGATAGGGACCTGTTAGGGGGCAGATGAAAAATGAGGCGGCGCGAATTCCTCACACTACTCGCTGGCGCAATCGGTGGTTCGCTGCATGCAGCCCGTGCGTCGGCCGAACAGACACGACGGATCGCTGTCCTTTTGAATTTGGCAGCCGACGATCCGGAAACAAAGGCTCGCCTTGCAGCCTTCCAACAACGGCTGAAGGAATTAGGTTGGAGCGAAGGAAGTAATTTACGGTTCGACTATCGTTGGGGCCTTGGCGACCTCGATCAACACCGCAAAAATGTAGCAGAGCTAATCGCACTCAAGCCGGACGTCTTTTTAGTACACGGCAGCACTATTATGGGGCCGCTTCAAAGAGCGACCCGAACCATACCGATTGTGTTCGTATCCGTGTCTGATCCAATCGCCGGCGGATTTGTCGCCAGCCTTGCGGAGCCGGGGGGGAACGCTACCGGCTTCACATCGACCGACTACGGCATGAGCGGAAAATGGATGGAGCTGCTTAAACAGATCGCGCCACACATCACTCGTGTAGGCGTCATCCGCGACCCTGATCAAGTTTCGGGCGGCGGACAATTAGGGGCCATTCAAGCCGTGGCACCGCTGCTAGGGATACAGTTCAGTGCGCTCGGCGTTCGCGATGCCAAAGAGATCGAAACCGCTATCGCCGGCTTCGCGGGACAACCCAATGGTGGCTTGATCGTAACGACGAGTGCTCTCGCCCAAATTCATCGCCATCTAATCATCGAATTGGCCGCAAAATATCGACTGCCGACGATTTATCCATATCGTTTGTTCGTCTCCGACGGTGGTTTGATGTGCTACGCACCGCAAATTCTCGAACAATACCGCAATGCCGCCTCTTATGTTGATCGCATCTTTAGAGGGGAGAAGCCGGCCGGTTTGCCGGTCCAGCAGCCCAACAAGTACGAACTAATAATCAATGCCAAGACGGCAAACGCGCTGGGCCTCACTGTTCCATCGACATTGCTCGCCCGTGCTGATGAGGTGATCGAAAAGTACTAGTGATGTCTGGTATTGGCACAAAGCAGACATCGTCTAGTGCACTGCAAGTGTCCGCTTATAGCCCAAAGCGGACATCGGGGCGGAATGCCGCAGATTGATATGGGTCAACCCACAGCCGCTTGCACTCACCCAGTGAATATTCGGAGGGCCTTCCGCAGCTTGGACGGTCAAATCGGAGTGCGAGATGTCCACAAGGCGACAATTCATCCAATCTCTTCCGGCTGCTGGAACAGCCTTCGCTGTCGCTGGCCATCAGATACTTGAGGACAGTCCGGCACGGGCACAAATAGCGACCGTCCCGTTGAAGGAGCATTTTCACCCCAAGGGCAAAGCGCCTTCGAAGTACACTCTGAATGCGCTCAAGCAGGCGCGCGGCGGCTTGCCGTTCGCTGACCAGCGCGATTTCGAGGAACAAAAAAAGGGGCTAATCGCTCCAATGAAAGACCTCAAGATCGAGGCAGACGCCGGCCATGTCGCGTGGGACATGGAGCGGTTCCAGTTCCTGGACAAGCAGGACGAATTCGACAGCATTCATCCCTCGCTGCTCCGTCAGTCCAAACTGAACAACAATTACGGGCTCTACGAGGTTATCCCTGGCATCTACCAGGTGCGCGGCTTTGACCTATCCGACATTTCCTTCGTTCGCGGCAAGACGGGCTGGATTGTTTTCGATCCTCTCGTGAGCAAAGAGACGGCTCGCGCAGCGTGGAAATTGTTTCAACAGCACGTCGGCCAGGGCTTACCGGTCTCAGCCGTGATCTATTCGCACACTCATGGCGATCACTGGGGTGGCGTGCGTGGTATCGTCGACGAAGCGGATGTGAGGTCCGGGAAGGTCCCCATCATCGCTCCCATCGACTTTATGGATTTCACGATTTCCGAAAATGTTTATGCCGGCAACGCTATGAACCGGCGTCTGTTTTATCAATACGGTCTCCTGCTGCCTGCAAGTCCACATGGTTATGTCGGCCAGGGCCTCGGACAGGCCGTATCATCTGGTGCGATTGGCTTGATTGCGCCCACTCGATACGTCGAAAAACCCATCGAGGAATTTGAAGTCGATGGCGTCAGGATGGTCTTCCAGAACACGCCGAACACCGAAGCGCCTCGGGAGATGAATACGTACATCCCCGAGATGAAGGCGTTGTGGATGGCGGAAAACGTTATTGCGTCGTTGCACAACATCTACACATTGCGGGGTGCGCCGGTGCGCGATCCACTGAATTGGTCAAAATATATCGGCGAAGCGCTATTCCGTTTCGGCCTGGAGGCCGAAGTGATGTTTGCCTCTCACCATTGGCCGCGCTGGGGTAACGAGAGGATTCAGGAGGTTCTCCGCGGTCAGCGCGATCTCTACGCCCACATGAACAACCAGGTGCTGCATTTTGCCAACCAGGGCGTGACCATCAATGAGATTCACAATGTCTATGAGGTTCCTAAGGGCTTGCAGGACAAATGGTTCTGCCGCGGCTACCACGGCTCCCCTCAACACAACAGTCGCGGCGTCATCCAACGCTATCTCGGTTTCTGGGACTGCAATCCAACGACTCTAATTCCGCTATCGCCGGCGGATTCCGCCCCGCTCTATGTCGAAATGATGGGTGGCGCGAAGAAAATTATAGACCGGGGTCGGCAATTGCATGACGAAGGACGGTATCTGCACGCCCAGGAAATCGTGAACAAGCTGGTGCAAGCCGAGCCGCGGAACGAAGCAGCCAAGGATTTGTTGGCGGACATTTTCGAGCAACTTGGCTACCAGCAGGAAAATCCCGGTCTGCGAAATAGTTATCTCGCCGCTGCTTATGAACTTCGCACGGGAATTCCGCAGGGGGAGATCGCAAATTCAAGCAGCCCTGACGTAATCCGCGCGATGTCCACCGAATTGTTCCTCAACTTCCTGGGTATCCGAATGGACAGTCGCAAGGCTGAAGGCATGCGATTTACAATCAACCTCATTACGCCGGACAATGGCGAGAAGTTTATCGTCGAACTAGAAAACGCCACGCTCACCAACATCAAGGGTTATCAAGCTGAAAAGCCCAATCTGACCCTCACGATAAATCGGTCGGACCTGGAGCAAACGATGATGGGTACTAAAACGCTCGAGGCGCAGATTGCCGATGGCACTGCGAAGGTCCAGGGCGACCCAAGCATCTTGAACCAACTTGCCTCAACCATGGTCGATTTCGACCCGCGCTTTGAAATCATGCCGGGGACCAAAACCAGGGGCGCAAAGGTGGCACATGCGAGCGCCTACGAGGCCGTTCCGCGTCCGACGATTGCCGAATAGACGAGGAATGAACAGACAAGATTATAACCGCTATTGGCACAAAGCAGACATCGTCTAGTGCACTGCAAGTGTCCGCTTATGGCCCAAAGCGGACATCGGATTAGTTCCAGAGCATAGGGTTGGACTTGGGTCCAACTCGATCCTGTTTCCGTCGCGTGAAAAAATCAGTGACCAATCTTGCGGATGGGTCGCATGAAAAAGATGGCTTTCTCGGCGTTTGCGTTGATTTGGGCCACTTTATCGCTTCACGCGCAAACCCCTTCCTCCAACGAATTTGCCCAACGCGCTATCGAGCGTCGCGCCATTGAGGCGATGAACTGGGGCATGCCAGCAGTCAACTACGACCTGATGTTTCAGGCGATGGTTCGCGCTGGCGGTACGATGAACCAGATTGTCTACTGGTCGCGATTTCTGGATGGCAAAAACCAATTTCTGACACCAAATCCCGATGTGATTTATCTCATGCCGTTCTTCGACACGAAGGGCGGACCGATGGTGATCGAAATTCCGGCAGCGGGCGACACGGGATCAATCACCGGCACGATAATGGATTGCTGGCAGGCCGCGCTTGAGGATGTCGGTCCCGCCGGGGTCGATAAAGGAAAAGGGGGAAAGTATCTCATCCTTCCGCCAGGCTATAAGGGCGAACTTCCCAAAGGATACATCGCACTGCCTTCCATGAACTTCCAAGGTTACGCGCTGCTGCGCTCGATACTGAAAGGCGGCAGCAACTCGGACCTTGCCAAAGCCGTGGCCTACGGCAAGCGCATCAAACTCTATCCCCTTTCACAGGCGAGCAACTCGCCGCCGACAAAATTCGTTGACGCGAATAATGTCGAGATGGATGCGACGATCCCTTACGATCTGCGTTTCTTCCGCTCCCTCGATCGCATGGTCCAGGCTGAGCCTTGGCTTCCGCGCGACAAAGTGATGATCGACTTACTCAAGTCGATTGGCATCGAAAAGAACAAACCGTTCAATCCTGACGCCAAGACCCAAGAGAGCCTCGAAAGAGGGGCGCGAGAGGCACGCGCTTGGTTCGACGCACGCTACAAATCGGCGTTTCCACCATTCTATGAGGGCAGTCGGTGGGCGTTTCCCGCCGGTCCAAATCTCGCGAAGACTGCGGCGACTTTTTACGAAACGCCGGACGCATATGCGGTGGACGAACGAGGTCTCGCAGACACGTACGCCTATAGCACAATCAAGCACCTCGGCGCGGGACAGTTCTACCTAATGACTACGAAGGACAAGACCGGTGGCGTTCTCGATGGAGCGAACGACTATCGTCTTGTGATACCCCCCAATGCTCCCGTCCGGCAGTACTGGTCGATAGTGCTGTACGACCGCGATACACATGCGCTGATCCGTGGGGTCTCGCGCCCAAGCCGCTCATCGCAGAGCCAAGGCCTGCAAAAGAACTCTGATGGCTCGGTCGATTTGTACTTCGGGTCGACACCTCCAGCAGGGAAAGACACAAATTGGATTCCGACCGACAAAGGCCGAAAGTTCGAAGTTATGTTCCGCGCCTATGGGCCTGAAAAGGCGTTCTTCGACAAAGTGTGGAAACTGCCGGACATTGAAAAGGTCGTCGCACCGTAGGGCTGATGTCCGCTTTTGGCACTTAGCGGATATTGGCACTTTTTCTTGCTTGCTCAATTTGGCCGGGCGAGAGGGCGAGCGGAGATGACCGCATAAGATAGAGCTGGCTTTTTATTCACGGCTGGGCAAAATTTACGCAAAGGTCACGCGGGGTTTAGGGGACCCTTACGCCACGCCACACGTTGCAGAAGGCCCGCCCAAACCGCTAGTGATCTTTTGGCCCCGATGCCGAAAAGCGTCGGGGCTTTGTCGTCGCTATCATTCGCTCGGGCGAGCTAGTTGCAGCTCAACTGCACGTTTTCTGGTATGGCGCCGATTGCCGGCATCCTCAGAGCGATCATCAGGCGAACGGTAAACCTTATGTAAGGTTCCAGACACAGCGGATGTTTTGCCAATTAATTGCTAGCCCTAAAGGAGCCGCTCGTAGTGAGCCTTGACCGTGCGGTAGCACTCGCAGGCGCCCTTTTGTAATCCCTTGATGTCCAGCAGTCGCATACGGCCCCGACTGTATTTGATCAAACCTGACTTTTGCAGCGTGTTGGCCACGAGCGAAACGCTGGGCCGCCGAACGCCCAGCATCTGAGCGAGAAATTCCTGCGTGAGCATCAAGTCGTCGCTGCCAGCCAGGTCGCGCATGTACAGCAGCCAGCGGCACATGCGGGCCTCGACCGAGTGACTGGCGTTGCACGCCGCCGATTGCTGGGACTGCGCGAACAAAACCTGTTCGTGTCTGATAAGAAGCGAGCGGAAGGACTCGTTTTCATTGGCCAGTCGCCGCAACCGATTGACCTCTATGACGCCGGCGCTTCCGGCGAGCTGCACGATGCCCTTATTGAGAGACACCTTGCCATCGAGGGCCGAGCCTGCGTTGAAAGCGCCGTCATTGCCGATCATCGCGGTCTCAATCATCATTCCGACTTTAAGTTCGACCACAAGCGAGATGACACCCGAATAAGGAAAATAAACTTGGCGGACCGCGCCGCCAGGTTCAGCAAGCACATCGCCAAACTTTAGCTCGACGATCTTCAGATGCGGTGAAATTGCTGAAAAGGCATCCGCCGAAAGCGACGCGAGCAAGCGATTGGGGGACGAATTGCGCATAACGCGCCTCCTGCCTGTTAGGCGGGAGCGCGATCGCGTCTCTCAGCCACTGACGCCAAGGGTCAAATCAGTGATGACACACATATAAGCACTCATGTGTTCGATAGCTAACTCAAGAGGCAAATATTCCAAAACGCGCCATTCCAGAGACTGGGCTTACGCCTTTGTCGGGAACCTGACAGACCGAGGAGGATAGAGCCTGGTCGGCGGACTTAATGCGATCTCGTCAGACAGACTGATCAGAGAATAAAAAGGGCCGCGCGACGGGGAGCGGCCCTTTTTACATTGCTAATCACCATTCGCAATTTTAGTCGATGATTTCCACAACACGTCGAGTGCGCGGCTCGACCAGAACAGGATGGTCGTTCACGTAAGCGTAGCGGTAACTGTCACGTGGTATTCAGCCGGGACGTCATAATACGTCACGCCCCGCTCAGGCAAAACTGCACCAACGCGAAGTTCCTGCTCGTATCGATACGAGGGGACGTGCTCACGCACAACGTACTCGCGGAAACGCGGACGATCTTCGACGCCCAATATTCCACCGACCGTGCCGGTAGCGGCCCCGACAGTGCCTCCGACAATGGCACCGATAGGCCCAGCGGCGCGTCCGCCTACTTCAGCACCTTCTTGTTGTGCGCCGCGGACAGTTCCTTGGGCGCGGACACTGAAAAGTTCTCTTATCGTCGGCGCTCTTTGCGTAAAGATCGCAGAGCATTGCTCAACCAGACACTGCGCGGGCTTCACTGTGCCCCTGTGGCGGAAGGACAAAGTAGTAGGCGTCATATTTGTGGCGCAGACAACGCCGTTGCCATTTACGACAAAGCAAATCGAACTGGTGACCACCTTTGGCGATCAGGCCGTCATCGCTATCGAGAATACGCGCCTGCTCAGTGAGCTGCGACAATCGCTGCAGCAGCAAACCGCCACCGCCGATGTCCTCAAGGTCATCAGCCGTTCGACGTTCGACCTGCAAACCGTACTCGATACGCTCGTTGAGTCGGCGACCCGGTTGTGCGAAGCGGACCATGCGTGGCTTTTCCGGCGCGAAGGTGAACGCTTGTACTGGGTTGCGAATTTCGGCCACAGGACCGACGTGCACCAACAACTCATAGAGTTTTTCAGAACCAAAAAAGTACTCGTCGATCGGGGCAGTGTGACCGGGCGAGCTGCGCTCGAAGCAAGGACGATTCACGTTCCCGACGTGTTGAAGGACCCAGACTATACCTATGGCGACGCTCAGAGGATCGGCGGTTACCAGGCTGGCCTCGGCGTTCCGCTCCTGCGAGAGGGAGATGTCATAGGTGTGATCTTCGTAAACAAGGTTGCGCCGGGGCCATTTAGCGAAAAACATATCGAACTAGTCACGACCTTTGCCGACCAGGCGGTGATTGCGATCGAGAACGTGCGTTTACTCACCGAAACGCGTGAGGCGCTTGAGGATCTGCGCACCACACAGGATCGGTTGGTGCAGACGCAGAAGCTCGCCTCACTGGGTCAGCTCACCGCCGGCATCGCCCACGAAATAAAAAACCCGCTCAATTTCGTCAACAATTTCTCTGGAGTCTCTGCAGAATTGATCGATGAATTGCGAGGAGCCTTGGCAGACGTCAGCCTCAACGAAAAGAAACGCATTGAGATCACCGACCTGATGGACACCTTACAGGGTAACCTCAATAGGGTCGTGCAGCACGGCAGGCGGGCGGATTCCATCGTTAGGAACATGTTGCTTCACTCCCGTGAAAGCTCGGGCGAACACCGACACGTCGATATCAATGCGCTCATTGAGGAAAGTCTCAATCTCGCCTGGCACGGGACGCGGGCCGACAAGCAAGGCTTTGAGATCACACTCGAACGATCGCTCGATCCGTCTGCTGGTGAGGTCGACGTTTTCCCGCAGGACATCACTCGAGCTATGCTCAATCTGATTTCAAACGGCTTCTATGCGACGACCGAGCGCAAAGCGGCAACAAACGGCGGCGACTACGAGCCGACCCTTGCGGCCTCGACGAAAAACCTTGGTGATCGGGTGGAAATCAGGATCCGCGATAACGGCACTGGTATTCCGCCCGACGTGAAAGAAAAGATGTTCAACCCGTTTTTCACGACCAAACCGACCGGGGAAGGCACCGGCCTTGGCCTGTCCATCAGCTACGACATCATAGTCAAGCAACACGCAGGCTCGATTGAAGTCGATACGCAGCCCGGCGAGTTCACCGAAATCATCGTCACTCTGCCGCGCGCGGCTGTATTCGTCTAAGTCCGCGAGAGGAGTGCGTTTCGGGGAAGATCCTGAATTTCCGCTCATGACACTTAGCGGACACGCGCAAGTCACTGATCAATATCAGCTTTTGAGCCGACACTAACCGCCGAGCTTGCGCAGCACAGCGTCGAGCTGCTCCAGATCGCGGTATTTGATCCGCAGGGTGCCGCCCTCGCCGCGGTGGTCGACGCTCACTTCGAGCCCAAGCGCGTCGGATAACCGCCGCTCCAGTGCGCGCGTATCGGCATCCTTCACGCCACCGGCTTGACCCTTACCCTCGCGTTGCACATCGCGGACTTGCGTCGCGACATCCTTGCGCATGTCCGCTTCGAGCTGCCGCACGCTCAAGCCTTTATCGACGATCTCGCGCGCGATCTGCTCGGCGTTGGGCTGCCCGACCAGCAGCCGCGCGTGACCGGACGAAATTTTTCCGGATCGCACAAGCTGCTTTATCGGCTCGGAGAGCTTGAGCAGCCGCATCGTGTTGGCAACATGCGGACGGCTTTTGCCCACGATCTGCGCGACTTCATCCTGCGTGCGATTAAAATCGTCCATCAGCGCGAGATAGCCGCTCGCCTCCTCGATCGGATTGAGATCGGCGCGTTGCACGTTTTCGATGATGGCGAATTCGAGCGCTTGCGCGTCATTCGCTTCCACGACTGCGATCGGCACATCGTGCAAGCCGGCGCGCTGCGCGGCGCGCCATCGCCGTTCACCGGCGATGATTTCAAAGTTGTCGCCTTGCAGTGCGCGCACAACAATCGGCTGGATGATGCCGCGCTCGCGGATCGAATCGGAAAGTTCGCCAAGTTCGGCGTCGGTAAACAGCCGGCGCGGATTGCGCGGATTGGGCCGCAAATTTTCAACCGGTGCGCGGCGCGGCTTGCGGCCACTTTCGGCGACGGACGACTCTTCGCCGACGTCGCCCATCAGCGCCGCCAGGCCGCGTCCCAATCGCGAATGATCCGCCATCGCCGCTCCTGAACCCCGTGCCACGCTATCCCTTTCCGTGTTCTGTGCCTATCGCCCTGGTTCTGCCACGCAGAAGGACAATGCCGCCGCTAGCCGGCCTTCAATGCTTTTTCGCGCTGGATGATTTCGGTCGCGAGCCGCAGATAGGCTTCGCTGCCGACGCACTTGAGATCGTAAACAAGCACAGGTTTGCCGTAGGATGGCGCTTCCGAGATCCGCACATTGCGCGGGATGATGGTCTCGTAAACTTTGCTGCCCATGAATTGGCGTACATCGGCGACAACCTGATTGGAGAGATTGTTGCGCGAGTCGTACATCGTCAGCACGATGCCGTGGATCGACAATGTCGGGTTGAGCGTCGTCCTCACTTGCTCGACCGTTTTCAAAAGTTGCGACAGGCCTTCGAGCGCAAAGAACTCGCATTGCAACGGAACGAGAATTGAATCGGCGGCCGCCATCGCGTTGACGGTGAGGAGATTGAGTGACGGCGGACAATCGACCAGCACATAAGTGAAATCGTAAGTGCGCGTGCCGCTGTTGAGCTGGCGCAGCGCGTTGCGCAATCGGAATGCGCGATCGCGCTGCTGGCCGATCTCGAGCTCGAGGCCGGAGAGATCCATTGTCGATGGCGCGATGTAAAGCTGCGGCACGGCAGTCGGCAGCACAGCATCGCGCATCGGCGCGGCACCGGTGAGCACATCGTAGGTCGACGTGCGGCGCGATTTGCGTTCGATGCCGAGGCCGGTCGATGCGTTGCCCTGCGGATCGAGGTCGACGATCAACACGTGTTCGCCGATGGCAGCGAGCGCAGTCCCGAGATTAATGGCCGTCGTGGTTTTGCCGACGCCCCCCTTCTGGTTGGCAATCGCCAGCACCCGGGGCCGGATGGCCGTCTCGGGCTTTGCGGCCGCCTTGCCGAACGGGACAACCTGGGGGTCGCCGGGCTGGTCGGGGGTCGGGGTCTCGGTCATGGGCGGCAATCCATCGGTTGGGTCGGCGGCGCGGCGTTAGCTTCTGGAAGTTGACCTTAAAGACCGCGACTCGGCGCTTCAGAGCGGCCTGAGGCTGCGAATAACGACAATTGAACTCGTAGGACTGGTTTTGCTGGGCACTTTTGACGCCTCAACTCTCCAATATTTAGCGGCATCGGTCAATTCGGCATCTACATGTTGTCCCTTCGGGAAAATCCCGACCGCGCCACGGCTGATGAAAGGAAACGCCTGTTCGCACAAGGTTTTCAATGGGGCCAAGGCACGGGCGGTCACGACATGCACGGTTTCTGCACAGCTTTCCCCAAATTTCTCAGCGCGCAGCTGGTGAACGACGGCCGGAGCCCCGGTCACCCTCACCGCCTCCCGCAGAAAAGTAGCTTTTTTCCCAACACTTTCAATGAGATGGACTTTCGCCCCGGGTTGGCCTGCGAGCGCGCAAGCAATCGGCAGCCCGGGGAAGCCGGCGCCCGACCCGAAGTCGGCCCAGACGAGCGCCTCAGGGGCGAGCGGCAAGAGCTGGAGCGAATCGGCGATATGGCGGGTCCATATTTTTTTCAGCGTCGAGGATGCGACGAGGTTGAATTTTTTTTGCCAGAGCAACAGCTCGTCTACGAACAGGTCGAGCCGCGTTTCTGTTTCACGTGAAACAGGACAGAGCGCGAGCGCACGCGCTTTATCGGCACGGAGATCAAAAGTCCCCTGCCCGCTTTTGCTCACGCAGACTTCGCGGAAATCTTTTTGCCGCGCCGGACGTGCGCAACCAGCAAAGTCAACGCCGCTGGAGTCACGCCATCGATACGGCCAGCATGGCCGATGGTGCGCGGTCGATGCGTTTGCAATTTCTGTTTCATCTCATTCGACAGACCCGGCAGCGCCGCATAGTCGAAATCATCGGGCAACTCAAAACTTTCATCGCGGCGATACGCTGCAATGTCGGCAGCCTGGCGCGAAAGATAGACATCATACTTTGCGTCGATCTCGATCTGCTCCGCGATCTTCGGCGGAAATTCTCCGAAGCGCGGCCAGATTTTCGCAAGATCTGCGATCGTCACATAAGGATACGACAACAGCTCGAACGCTGTGCGGCGTTGTCCATCTTTGTTGAGCGACAATCCGTGACGCTCCGCTTCTTTTGGTGTGAGCGAAACAGATTTGGAAAAGTTGCGGGCGTCATCTAGCGCTGAGGATTTTTCCCGATGTGTGCGCGCACGCTCAGCGCCGACGCAGCCGATTTTAATTCCATTGTCAGTGAGACGTTGATCGGCATTGTCCGCGCGCAGCTGCAAACGATATTCAGCGCGCGAGGTGAACATGCGATACGGTTCAGTGACGCCGCGCGTGACGAGATCATCGATCATCACGCCGAGATAAGCTTGCGCACGATCGATGACGACGTCGCCGCCCTCACCTGCCAAAGCAGCCGCATTGAGACCTGCAAGAAGTCCCTGTGCCGCAGCCTCTTCGTAGCCTGTGGTGCCGTTGATTTGTCCCGCCAAAAATAATCCGCGCAAACGTTTTGTTTGCAGCGTCGGCGCAAGCGCGCGCGGATCGACATAATCGTATTCGATTGCGTAACCAGGACGTACGAAGCGCGCGTTTTGTAATCCTGGAATTGTAGCGACCAGCGCGTGCTGAACGTCTTCCGGAAGCGACGTCGAAATTCCGTTCGGATAAACGGTGTGATCGTCGAGACCTTCCGGCTCCAGAAAAATTTGATGGCCGTCACGATCGCCGAACTTGACGATCTTGTCTTCGATCGACGGACAATAACGCGGACCGCGACTTGCAATTTGTCCGGAATACATCGGCGAGCGATGAACGTTGTCGCGGATAATTTTGTGCGTGGCTTCGATGGTGCGTGTGATGCCGCACTGGATTTGCGGATTTTCAATGCGCGTCGTCAACGTTGAAAACGGCTCGGGCGGATTATCACCGGATTGCATTTCGAGCGCGGACCAATCGATTGTGCGCCCATCGAGTCGTGGCGGTGTTCCTGTTTTCAGGCGGCCAAGGACGAAGCCGAATTTTTCCAGCGTGCGCGACAGCCCCATCGCTGGTGCTTCACCGACGCGGCCTGCAGGAATTTTCTTTTCGCCGATGTGAATGAGACCGCGCAAGAACGTGCCGGTCGTGAGCACAACGGCACCGGCAGAAATCTCGCGGCCATCGCCAAGTTTGACGCCGCAAACGCGATCATTCTCGATGACCAGGTCATCGGCTTCGGCCTCGATGACGTCGAGGTTCGGAATGGCGCTGATCGCGGCCTGCATTGCAGCTGCATAAAGCTTGCGATCGGCCTGGGCGCGCGGACCGCGCACGGCCGGACCTTTGCGGCGGTTGAGGACGCGGAATTGAATGCCACCCAAATCGGCGATTCGGCCCATCAGGCCATCGAGGGCATCGATTTCCCGGACCAAATGGCCTTTTCCGAGCCCGCCGATAGCGGGATTGCAGGACATCGCGCCAATACTGGCGAATTGGTGGGTGACGAGGGCCGTTCGCGCGCCCCTACGGGCAGCCGCGGCCGCGGCTTCACAGCCGGCATGGCCGCCGCCAATCACCACGACGTCGAATCGATTGAGCATTTTCCGCCTCGGATGGCGCCTTGTAGCGGAGGCGGGGGGAGGGGTCAAAAACATTGGGATCGGGTGAAATGTTTCACGTGAAACATCCGGAAGGGGCCAAAACGGGCTATTTGGCATGTGCGGGAAGCTTATCAGGCAAGCTGGAGGCGGGGCGGGCCATCCTTTCTGGAAAGGCCCATCGCGTGAAAAGGGCCCGTTTCGTCATAGCCCAGATCTTCAATGGCCAGGCTGGCGCCGCTGCCAATCGGCCTTTGACGGTCCGCCGCCCTATTTGCCGATGCAAAAGTCGCGAAATATCACGTCCAGGATATCTTCAACATCGACGCGCCCCGTAAGCCGACCCAGTGTGCGTGCGGCTGTCCGCAGCTCCTCTGCCAAAAGATCCTCGTGGCCGGCCAGATTGCGCCCCAGCGAACGCCGTAGGGCCGCCAGGGTCTCTTCCAGGGCTTTGCGATGTCGTATGCGGGTCACCAGCGCCGACTCGGCGCCGGCCAGAAAACCCTCCGCGTATTTTGTCAGCTTCGCCAAGAGTGCATCACAGCCCTCACCAGATGTCGCAGAAATATCGAATATCCGTTCACTCTTATTGAATTCAAATTCATTGCTTTCCATTAACTCTTTTTCAACCATACTTGTTAATCGGTTATTAGTATGAGTTTTCAGTTCATTCTTTCGATTAGTTTGAAAGTATAGTTCATTCTTTCTGCTAACCATTTGAACGAGATCGATTTTATTCCGCAAAACCCATGTGGTCGCCGCTGTGGCGCCGATTTTCGGCACCTGCAGTGTCAACCGAGGCACTGGCGTCCACGATCCACAGCACCAGATCGGCCGCTGACGCGCGGTCGCGTGCTCGAATGACGCCTTCGCGCTCGACCGGATCGTCGGTTTCGCGAATCCCTGCCGTATCGAGCAGAGTGACCGGCAGCCCGCCGAGGTCGAGATGCACCTCGATCACATCGCGCGTTGTCCCGGCGTAAGGCGAGACGATCGCCGCTTCGCGCTTGGCGATGCGATTGAGCAAAGTCGATTTGCCGGCGTTTGGCGGTCCCGCAATCGCAACTACCAGCCCTTCGCGCAATCGTTCGCCACGGCCGCCATCAGCGAGTACCGACGCGATTTCACCTTCGAGTGCGCGCGCGATTTGCAAAGCCGGTGAAACCAGATCCTGCGGCACATCGGCCTCATCAGAAAAATCGATGCGCGCTTCGACCAGGGCCAACGCCTGAATAAGCTGGGAGCGCCAGGCTTCGGCGCGGCCGCCAAGCGCGCCCGTCATTTGCCGCAAAGCCAGCCGCCGCTGACCTTCGGTCTCCGCCATCACCAGGTCGGCGAGACCTTCCACTGCGGTGAGATCGAGTTTGCCGTTTTCGAAGGCGCGCCGGGTGAACTCGCCGGCCTCCGCGGGGCGAAGGCCCGTCATAGTCGAGAGCGCCGCCAAAACTGCGGCGACCACGGCGCGGCCGCCATGAAGCTGAAGCTCGGCGACATCCTCGCCGGTTTCGCTGTGGGGCGCGGGAAACCAGAGCGCCAGCGCGTGATCGAGAATTTCGTTGTCGCTGCCGCGAATACGGACCAGGGCTGCCTGGCGCGGCGTGGGGCTTTTGCCCGTGAGCGCCTTAAGCGCATCACCCGCCCGCCCCCCCGAAATGCGCACCACGGCAATCGCCGCCGGCGGTCGACCGGACGAAAGCGCGTAGATGGTCTCACGCGTTGACTCTGACATCGCGGCGCACGGAAGCGCCGAGACGGGCAGGGGGTCAAGTCCTTTAGGACCTCACATGACGAGATCGTTCACCTCCGCATCGACAGGAGACCGTTAGCGCCTCACCTGACGGGCGATCGCGTATTCGATCCGCCGGGGCTTCGCGTTATGATTGGCGCCTGATCGTCGTTACACGCTCGAAGGAGACACCATGATCCGAAATTCATCCAGCTTCGCGGGCGTAATGGTGTCGTTGATACTGAGTGCCGGCACCGTCCATGCCGAGCAAGACCTCGCGCGTGCCTATCGCGTGCTGAGCTCGAAACAATTTGTCGATCTCACGCATAGCTTCGGACCGCAGACACCGGTGTGGTCCGGTTTCGGCCAGGCCAAGATGACGCCCGCCGCCGATCCGAAAACGCACCAGCCTTACACGATCAAGGAAGACGGGTTCCGCACGACGTTCTACGAAATGGTCGGACAATACGGCACGCATGTCGATCCGCCGGCACATTTCGATGAAAAGGGGATCACCATGGACGAGATCCCGCTCAAGCAGATGATCCTGCCATTGGTCGTGCTCGACGACACACCCTATCTGAAGAAAGACCCGAACCACGCCTTTTCCGTTTCCGATTTAAAAAATTGGGAAAAAACTCACGGCCCCATTCCGCGGGGCGCCTTCGTCGCGCTGCGCACCGACATGTACAAAGACTGGACAACCAACCCCGAACGCTTCAAGCGCGCGCCGTTTCCCGCCTGGGCTTTTGAGACCATCAAGTTCCTCTATGAACAGCGTGGCGTGGTCGCGACCGGTCACGAGTTGATGGACACCGATGTCACCGACAAAATGGAATCTGAGACCTATATCCTCCAGCACGGGCACTACCAGATCGAAGTCATGGCGAATCTCGACAAGGTCCCTCCGAAGGGGGCGCTCATCGTCGTAACGTGGCCCAAAGTGCAAAAGGGGCTCGGCTTCCCTGCGCGAGCATTCGCGATATTGCCTTGACGCAAACCCGCTGAACGGTTTCCTGTCAGCGCCAATCCACGCTAGGCTGCCGTGATGTCGGCCGCCCAAACCAGTGCGCATGTAAACCGTCTCAGCGCAGCCACTTCACCGTATCTGCTCCAGCACAAACACAATCCGGTGGACTGGTGGACGTGGGGGCCGGAGGCTTTGGCCGAGGCGAAGGCTAAAAACCGGCCCATCCTGCTCTCTGTTGGTTATGCCGCGTGCCACTGGTGCCACGTGATGGCGCACGAGTTGTTTGAGGACGCAGCCACAGCGCAGGTGATGAACGAGCTGTTCGTCAACATCAAAGTGGATCGCGAAGAACGACCGGACATCGACCAGATCTACATGAATGCACTGCATCTCCTGGGCGAGCAGGGCGGCTGGCCACTCACGATGTTTCTCACACCACAAGCCGAGCCGGTTTGGGGCGGAACATATTTTCCGAAAGAGTTGCGCTTCGGACGGCCAGCCTTTGTCGATGTGTTGCGCGAGGTCGCCCGCTTATTTCGCGAAGAGCCAAAGCGCATCGAGCAGAATCGTGCAGCGCTATTGTCGCGGCTTTCCGAAAAGACGCGGCCGGCGGGCAAAGTTACAATCGGACTAAAAGAGCTTGATGCCGCTGCCATGCAGCTTGGCAACATGTTCGATCAAACCAATGGCGGTTTGCGCGGTGCACCGAAGTTTCCTCAACCGGCTATCCTTGAAATGCTTTGGCGCACCGGTCTGCGCACAAAAGACGCGCGCTTTTTCGAAACCGTCGAGCATTCGCTGGAAAGAATGAGCGAGGGCGGCATCTACGATCATCTCGGCGGCGGTTTCTCACGCTATTCGGTCGACGAAAGATGGCTGGTGCCGCATTTCGAAAAGATGCTTTACGACAACGCGCAGCTGCTGGAGTTGCTGGCGCTCGCGTGGCAGCGCAGCGGAACGTCATTATTTGCCCGGCGCGCACGTGAGACGGTGGAATGGCTCCGGCGCGAAATGACCACAGGGGAGGGCGCATTTGCCGCTTCACTCGATGCCGATTTCAGAAGGCGAAGAGGGAAAGTTCTATGTCTGGTCGAAAAATGAAATCATTGAGCTGATTGGACCTGAAGCTGGCGAATTCTTTGCGCGCCATTACGACGTGACCGACGAAGGAAACTTTGAGGGTCACAATATCCTCAACCGGCTCAAGAATGTGCAGCGAAGCGAGACCGAAGAGGAACGGCTCGCGAGCTTGCGGACGATTCTGTTGGACGCGCGCGCCGGGCCGTGTACGCCCCGGCCTCGACGACAAGGTGCTCGCCGACTGGAACGGATTGATGATCGCCGCCCTGGTCAATGCCGGAATTATTCTTGAAGAGCCGTCATGGCTTGATATGGCAAAACGCGCATTCGATTTTATCGCGCAGACGATGAGTAAAGGCGACAGGTTGGGGCATTCCTGGCGCGCGGGGAAATTGCTCTTTCCCGGCCTCGCATCGGATTTCGCCGCCATGATCCGTGCGGCGATCGCGCTCTACGAGGCGACCGGTGAGCGTCGCTATCTCGAACGCGCACTTGCGTGGCAAAACGCCTTCGACGTGCATTACGCAGACGCCGATACCGGCGGCTACTATCTTTCTGCGGACGACGCCAGCGACCTGCTGCTGCGGCCGCATTCGACGCAGGACGACGCGACACCCAATCCAAACGCAGTTGCCGCGCAAAATCTTGTTCGCTTGGCGGTCTTGGCCGGCGACGACAAGTGGCGCGAAAAGGCAGACCGGCTGATCGACGGAATTCTGTCGGCAGCGGAACGCAATCTGTTCGGCCATGTCGCGTCTGCTCAACGCCCTCGACCTTCGCCTGCGAGGCGCAGAGATCGTATCGACCGGTTCAGACGCCGAACGTTTCGCGCGGGCTGCGTTGAAGCTGCCATTTCCTGATCGCATTGTGCTGCGTGCCGTCAGTGCAAATGACCTGCCGGCCGCGCATCCTGCGCAAGAAAAAGTAAAGGCCACGCAGGCGAGCGCGGCCTTTGTATGCGTTGGCGAGCGCTGCTCGCTCCCGGTGACAAACCCCGATCAGATTGCGGAAGTCGTCGCGGCAATGCGTTCGTGATCCCCGCTCATACCCCGAAAAGCTTGCTGTAACGCACCTTGATTTCTTCGCTCTGCGCCAGCACCAGTTTAGGATCGGCCTGCAACAGCTTGAAGCTCGACAAAGGAGCCCGGCCCGGCTTCTCCTTGGCCAGCGCATGAAACGAGCGGTGCGCGAACACATCGATGAAAATTTGCTGCGCTTCCACGCTGAACAGAAAACTCTGGAATAGCCGCGCGGCATTCGGATTGGGCGCACTGCGGAAAATACCCGACGGCACCGGAATGACCGGCGAGCCCTCTGTCGGATGCACCACTTCGACCGGCTGTTTGTTCGATTTTCCGACCTCAAGGCTGTAGTCGTTGCCGTCGGCCATCACCGCGCGTTCGCCAATGGCGATCTTCTTCGGCGGATCGGCGGCCGATTGGAGCTGCATGACCTTCTGCTGCGCCAGCTTTTCGAGAAACGGCCAGCCGAGTTCGCGCACCCACAGATAGGTATTGGTCAGGATCGCGCCGCTATAGCCGGGATGAGCTTTGACGATCTTGCCTTGCCACTTCGGATCGAGAAGATCCGCATAGCTCTTGGGCGCGTCTTCAGGTTTCACCAAATTGGTGTTGTAGCCGATGACTTCAAGCCAGGCGCAAAGCGTCGCGTGCATGCCGTTCGGATCGACCTGATCGCGCGGAAAATGCTTGGCCATATCCTCCGTTACGTAGGGCTCGACCCAGTTTTTGTCCGTCCAGTCGATGAAATGTGACGGGTCGGTGCTGCACACGACGTCGACGGCATAAATCCGGCTCGACTGTTCCTGTGCAATGCGCTGGAACACGCGCTCGGCGCCTGATCGTTCGACCCGGATAGCCATGCCCGGATATTTCGCTTCGAAAGCGCGGGCAAGGCGCTCCGAGGTATTGAGCTCGAGCGCCGTGTAGAACGAGGCTTTGGCTTCCTTACGCGCAGCCTCGATCAGCGCCGGCGTTACCCCACTCGGCGGTGGCGCCGCGGCCTTGAGTGGTTGTGCAAAAACGGTTGCCGCGCCAAATGCAACGCCGGCTCTTAGCACGGAGCGGCGCGAGACATTCTTGTGGTTCATGCCGTCCCTCCCAGGGCTGCCCGCCTCTGATGGGCGGGTCGGACCCAGTCTATACCCGTCGCGCCGTCGCGGGCAGGAGAGAAAGCAAAAAGGCCGGGTGCAAGACCCGGCCTTTCTCCTCGTTGGCGCAACGCGCCCGGTTTAGGTGTTCATGGACTCGAAGAACTCGGCGTTGTTCTTGGTATTGCGCAGCTTGTCGAGCAGGAAGTCGATGGCATCCATCGTGCCCATCGGGTTGAGGATGCGGCGCAGCACGTACATCTTTTTGAGCACGGCCGGCTCGGTGAGCAGCTCTTCCTTGCGCGTCCCGGAGCGGGTGATATCGATCGCCGGGAAGGTGCGCTTGTCGGCCACCTTGCGGTCGAGGATAAGCTCCGAATTGCCGGTGCCTTTGAATTCTTCGAAAATCACTTCGTCCATCCGGCTGCCGGTATCGATCAGAGCGGTGGCAATGATGGTGAGAGAGCCGCCTTCCTCGATGTTGCGCGCGGCGCCGAAGAAGCGCTTCGGCCGCTGTAGGGCGTTGGCGTCGACACCGCCGGTCAACACCTTGCCTGAAGAGGGAACGACGGTGTTGTAGGCGCGGCCGAGGCGGGTGATCGAGTCGAGCAAGATCACCACGTCACGCTGATGTTCGACCAGGCGCTTTGCTTTTTCGATCACCATTTCCGCGACTTGCACGTGGCGCGAGGCCGGCTCGTCGAAGGTCGAGGAGATCACCTCGCCCTTCACGGAGCGTTGCATATCGGTGACTTCTTCCGGCCGCTCGTCGATCAAAAGCACAATGAGGTATGTTTCGGGGTGATTGGCTGTGATCGAGTGGGCGATATTCTGCAGCAGCACGGTTTTACCGGTGCGCGGCGGCGATACGATCAATGCGCGCTGGCCCTTGCCGATGGGAGCGACGATATCGATGACGCGGGCCGAAAGGTCTTTTTTGGTCGGATCCTCGTATTCCATCTTGAGCCGCTCGTCCGGATAAAGCGGTGTCAGGTTGTCGAAATTGACTTTGTGGCGTGCCTTTTCCGGATCCTCGAAATTGATCGTGTTGACCTTGAGCAGCGCAAAGTAGCGCTCACCCTCTTTCGGGGAGCGAATATGACCTTCAACGGTATCGCCGGTGCGCAGGCCGAAGCGGCGGATCTGGCTGGGTGAAACGTAGATGTCATCGGGGCCGGACAGGTAGTTCGATTCCGGCGAACGCAAAAAGCCGAAGCCGTCCGAGAGCACTTCGACGACACCTTCGCCGATGATATCGACTTCCTGGGTCGCGAGCTGTTTGAGGATGGCGAACATCAGCTCCTGCTTGCGCATGGTGCTGGCGTTTTCGACCTGGTGCTCTTCAGCGAAAGCGACGAGTTCGGCAGGGGTCTTGGACTTAAGGTCCTGAAGTTTCATTTCCCGCATTGGGGGTTTACGTCCTTGGGAGAGTTAGCGGCGAAGCTTAAAAAACAAAAAGACTTCCGCCGTGTGACTTAGGAGAGAGATCGCAGGTCTGGGGTAACGAGGGAGTTGGGAAAAACGGGCCCGGAACCCGATGCTGCGACCGGCCCAAACTCTGGGAGCCGGAACGCGACAGCATCCGCCTGCGTTCGGTGGGATTGCGTCAAGATAAGTTGAGCCGGCGTTTCGCGCAAGAGGCGAAGCACCGCTTGTGCAATTCGAGACATGAATCAGAACGGCTTTACGGTCGCAAGGACGACGATGATAACTAACAAAACCGTCGGTATCTCATTGATAATTCGATAGAATTTCTGACTGCGCCGGTTCCGATCGGTAGCAAATTGTTTAACCAGTCCGGCCAAGAAACCGTGAAGTCCGGTCATGGCCAGGACCAGGACCAGCTTGGCATGCAACCAGCCCGACTGAACAAATGCGTCCTTTCCCATCAGCCAGATAAGTGACAGGCCGAGCAGCCAGGTCGCGATCATCGCCGGATTGATAATAAGTTTGAGCAGCCGGCGCTCCATCGTCTTGAAGGTTTCCGACAACTCCGAACCAGGCTTGGCCGCGGCGTGATAGACGAACAACCGCGGCAAATAGAGCATCCCCGCCATCCAGGCGATGACGGCAATGATGTGCAAAGCCTTGAGCCAGAGGTAAAGCATCAGAAGGATCCGCGTACGCGCGAGAGCATACGCTCGACATGAGCGATCGGCGTTTCGGGCAGGATGCCATGTCCGAGATTAAAGATCAGCGGACCATCGCCCAGTTCCTTGATGACGTCGTCGACCTCGCGATCGAGCGCAGCTCCGCCAGCCAACAGCGCCAGCGGATCAACGTTGCCCTGGACCGGCACGCGCGATTGCAGCGCATCGCGGGCAATCGATCGTTCAAACGTCCAATCAATGCCGATCGCGGTCACGCCAGTCATTTCCACGTATGGCAATGCCATTGCACCGGCTCCGCGTGGAAAACCAATAATCTTCGCGTTGGGAAATTGCCGGCGAACGCCCTCAACGATTTTTTGTGTTGGCGCGATACACCATCGCTCGAATTGTTCGGGCCCTAAAACACCAGCCCAAGTATCGAAGATCTGTAAAACATCGGCACCCGCTTTCAGTTGACCGACCAAATAATCAATCGAAGCTTGCACGAGACGGTCAATCAGACGCGTGAAATTATCAGGATCACGAAGCGCAAGCAGCCGCGCCGGCGCCTGATCTGTCGTTGCGTGACCCGCCACTATGTAGGTCGCAACAGTCCAGGGAGCACCGCAAAAGCCAATGAGAGCGGTTTTTTCATTCAAGCTATCTTTTACCCGGCGCACCGTCTCATAAATGGGCTCCAGTAGGCTCTGATCAGCTATATCTCGTAACGATGCAATTCCTGCAGCATCGCCAAGCGGCTCCAGCTTTGGCCCTTCACCAGCCACAAACTCGACTTTCCGCCCAAGCGCTAACGGCACCACTAAAATATCGGAAAACAAAATCGCGGCATCGAATCCAAAGCGATGCACCGGCTGCAGCGTAACTTCCGCCGCCAGCGTTGGATTAAAACAAAGGTCGAGGAAACCTCCAGCCTTCTCACGCGTTGAGCGGTATTCCGGAAGATAGCGGCCTGCTTGCCGCATCAGCCACACCGGCGGAATCGCTTCGCGCTTGCCTTCCAGCACACGCAACAGCTTTTTCCCCATAGCTCTGCCGATCACGGCTTTATCCATTAAGAATCTTCTTAGAATTTGTTGTTGTAGTTAGACCGTTGATTGGACTCATGCCTGTCGATCAACACTCTGTCCACCGGATGACAGCGATCGATCCAGAATCGCATGTAATTCTGCCAGTTATCGGCCATGCTAGTAATGGCCGTTTTATAAGGGGTTTTGGCCGCTTTCCCCGTCTATCCCCAGGCGAGTATCCACATCGCCGCGACGCAAAGTCATCGGCATGTGAATGTCGTCCCGCCGTCAGTGATGTGGATGGAAATTGAACTCATCATCAATAGTGGCTTGCTTGTCGGCCTTAGGCATGGCCTCCTCCCCTCATATCCACATGCTGTCTGGCCGCTATACAGATGCCTGAGACCGGTTATTTCCACCTGCACTTGGTATCCGATGCCACCGGTGAGACTCTGATTACCGTCGCGCGGGCGGCTGCAGCGCAATATGCGAATGTGTCGCCGGTCGAGCATCTTTACCCGATGGTGCGGTCGAAAAAGCAACTCGACCATGCGCTAGCGGAAATTTCCGAGTCGCCCGGGCTCGTTCTGTATACTTTGCTTGAAGAAGACCTAATTCAGTCTCTCGAGAAAAAGTGCCGGGAACTCGGCTTGCCTTGCATGTCGATATTGGGACCGGTGCTGCGGCTATTCCAGTCCTACCTCGGCGCTGAAACGATCCATCGTGCCGGCGCCCAGCACGTACTCAACGCTGAATATTTCCAGCGCATCGATGCGCTCAATTTCAGCATGCTGCATGACGACGGTCAGCATGTCGAAGGACTGGAAGATGCCGACGTCGTGCTGGTTGGGGTCTCTCGTACATCGAAGACACCAACCTCGATCTATCTTGCCAACCGGGGCGTCAAAACCGGAAATGTGCCGCTCGTACCCGGCGTGGCTGTCGCGCCGGCCGTAGAAAGTCTGAGCCGCCCGCTCGTGGTTGGGCTTTATGCCAGCCCCGAGCGCATCGTGCAGATCCGCGAAAACCGGTTGCTCGGCCTCAAGGCTCATCGTGACGACGATCAATATATCGACAAAAATGCAGTGGCCGAGGAAGTTTCCCTGTCGCGTCGGCTGTGCGCCAAGCACAATTGGCCGACGATTGATGTTACGCGCCGCTCGATCGAGGAAACGGCAGCGGCGGTCATGCGGCTATTGAGCGAGCGGCGCCGGCATCCGGCGTCCTAACCCATGGTGCTTTGGCTCGCCCCCCAGCCGCTGGTACTCGCATCGAGGAGCGACATCCGCGGCAAGATTCTCGCCGCGGCTGGCCTGCGCTTCGAGATAAGGCCTTCGCAGGTCGATGAACGGGCTGTTGAAGCCAAATCCGGCGTCAGCGATGCGGCTGCGGTTGCGCGTCATCTGGCGCGTGCCAAGGCCAATGCCGTGGCAGCCGCGCGCCCAGGGCGGATGGTGCTCGGAGCCGACCAGACATTAGCCCGCGGGACAATGCGTTTTGGTAAGCCGGCAAACCGCGCAGACGCTGCCGAGCAGTTGCGCACGCTGCGGGGCAGGACCCACGAGCTGCACTCTGCGCTCGCTTTGGTGCGTGATGACGCTGTGCTGTTTGCCTGTGTCGATACTGCACGTCTGACAATGCGCAATTTTTCGGATCGTTTCCTGAATGATTACCTCGACATGGCGGGAGATTCCGCCATGAACAGCGTCGGCGGATACCAGCTTGAGGGAATTGGAATTCATCTGTTTGAACGTGTCGAAGGAGACTATTTCACCATACTCGGGTTGCCGCTCTTGCCGTTGCTCGCATTCCTGCGAGAAAACGGATTTGTGGATGGGTGAGTGAGGTCTCAATGTTCGTCCTCGGTCTCACGGGGTCGCTGGGCATGGGTAAATCCGCCACGGCAAAGATGTTCGCCGAAGCCGGCGTGCCGGTTCACGATGCCGATGCCGCAGTCCATCGCCTGTACGAAGGCGAGGCCACTCCTTTGATCGAAGCGGCATTTCCGGGGACGACCGCCGGCGGGAAAGTTGATCGCGAGAAGCTCGCACAACGCGTATTGGGGGATTCCGCTGCAATCAAAAAGCTCGAAATAATTGTGCACCCGCTGGTCGCCGCCGTCCGCGAAAAGTTTCTCGAGGAAGCCGAACGGAAAGGCGCCAAGATCGCTGTTCTCGATATCCCGCTTCTTTTCGAAACCGGCGGCGAAAAACGTTGCGATGCGGTCGTCGTGGTTTCCGCGACCGCCGATGTGCAGCGTGCACGCGTGTTCGAGCGCCCCGGCATGACCGAACAGAAATTTGCCGCGATTCTCGCAAAGCAGATGCCGGACGCAGATAAACGTGCGCGCGCAGATTTCGTAGTGGATACATCGAGGGGTTTTGACGCCGCCCGTGCCCAGGTGCGTGATATTCTTCATCGCATTGATAGAATGCCGAAACGACAGAAATGATTCTGCCGGGCAGCAAAGACAGATGCGCGAAATCGTGCTCGACACCGAAACGACAGGCCTCGACCCGGGCCAGGGTCACCGCCTGGTCGAGCTTGGCTGTATCGAATTGCTCAATCGCATCCCGACAGGAGCGACTTTCCACGCCTATTTAAACCCGGAGCGCGACGTTCCCGCCGAGGCTTTCGCGATCCACGGCCTCTCCGGTGACTTTCTCAAAGCGCACAGACGTTTCATCGAGATTGCCGACGAATTCCTTGCCTTTATTGGCGACGCACCGCTGGTGATCCACAATGCCAGCTTCGATCATGCTTTCCTTTGTGCGGAGCTCAAGCGTGCCGAACGCATGTTGATCGCGCGCGAACGGCTGGTCGACACGCTTTTATTAGCACGCCGCAAACATCCGGGCGGGCCCAACCGGCTCGATGATCTGTGTGTGCGCTACGGCATCGACAATTCGCGCCGCACCAAACACGGCGCGCTGCTCGACGCCGAGATCCTGGCCGAGGTTTATCTTGAGTTGATCGGCGCGCGTCAGGCGCAACTTGGGCTCGCCGAAAGTGCCAAGCCACGCGCGAACGCAACCGACGGCGCCAACGTTGCGCGCGCGCGCCCGCAACCGTTAGCTCAGCGATTGGGTGAAGCCGAAATCGTGGCGCACCGCGATTTTGTGGCTGGACTCGGAGAAAACGCGCTGTGGCGAGACTATCGGCTGGACGGAGCCTGACAGCTCAACTATTAGCCGGCGAAGCCGGCGCGGGCTGCATCTGCGCCAACTTCTGACGATAAAGACCGACGAAATCCACCGGATCGAGCAGAAGCGGTGGAAAGCCGCCGTTGCGTACGGCAGTCGCAATGATCTCGCGCGCAAAGGGAAACAGCAACCGCGGACATTCGATCAGCACGACCGGATTCAGACTTTCTTGCGGAACGTTGCGAATACGGAATACGCCGGCGTACTCCAGATCGAAGCGGAACAGTAACGTGTTTGCGATTTCCGCCTTACCGTCGACCTTGAGCACCACTTCGATGTCCGAATCGGACATTGGCGTGGCGCCGACATTGATCTGGATTCCGATCTGCGGCTGTTCCTGACGATTGTTGAGCGATTGCGGTGCGTTCGGGTTCTCGAACGAAAAATCTTTCGTGTACTGGGCCACCACGGTGAGTTGCGGTTGGTCCTGTGCCGCGGATTGTGCCGGGCCGCCATTTGTCGTCGACATGAAAACTCCTTAACGCTACCCCACCGTTCGCGCGGCGGTTGGCTAACATAGGGTCGGGATGGGAACAAGGACGCTATGATTTTGCGCAAGGATGAGCTCTTCGAAAAACTCAGACGTTCCGATCAGGTCGCACGGCAGATATTTTGACGTCATGCGCCGCTCATCGGTCAGGTTCGTCTCTATGCCGGTCGGGGAGTGTGGGGTCCGGTATTTGGTGCCAATGTTCCGGGGCAAGGTCGACTATGCCGTCGTCGCGCACATTCGCTGCGTCGATGGCAAATACACGCCTCCACAGGCTTGCCGCGAGCACGATCAGGCCCACGACGTCGGTGATAAATCCCGGAATTAATAGAAGAATTCCGCCCAGCAAAATAAGGCCACCGGCCCCGTCCACCTGCAGCGCCGTAAGGCTGCCCTGACCCATTGCGACACGCATGCGCGCAATATGGTTGCCGCCGGCGTGACGAAGGATCAGCGCGCCGGCGAGCGAACTTGCGAGGATCAGGGCCAATGCCCACCCGAAACCGACCGCAAACGCGACTGTGATGAATGCCGCCAGTTCCAGAAAAGGCAGCATCAACAGCGCCGTTAACACCCATTTTGCCACATTCATCGGCGTTTCTCTGGTTTGGCGATGTTGGCCTAGGCGCCCTGATCGTCTAAGGTCCGGCCGAGAGACTTTAATTCCGCCGAGTTTCTGGCGCGGGTTCCGGCCCTAAGGATTGGTGCAGCCACCGGCTGATGCAAGAGCGGTGGAAGTCGGTCGCTCTGCCGTCGGCCGGCAAGGGCCGAAACACTGATCCGGCCAATGTGCCGTTACGGTAACCGAAAGCATGCGAGACGTGTTCGATATCTATACCCTGATATTTTTAGCGCTCGCAGTTTTCATCTTCCTGCGGTTGCGCAGCGTGCTGGGTCAGCGCACGGGGCGGGAGCGGCCGCCTTACGATCCGTATTCCGCACGCGAACCCGTGCGTCCGGCGACAGAAAAAGTTGTCGCCCTGCCCAATCGTACGCCGGAATCGGTTGCTCCCAAGCCGGCGGAGCCGGCGGAAGCCTCTCCCGAACGATGGAAGGGCATCGCCGAAACAGGGTCCGCGATTGCAACCGGGCTTGATGCCGTCGCCAGCGCCGATGCGAATTTTGACGGCCAGCACTTCCTCACCGGCGCGCGCGCGGCTTACGAAATGATCGTGAATGCCTACGCTGAAGGCGATCGCCGCACGTTGAAAAATCTGCTCGCGCGCGAAGTCTATGACGGCTTTGAAAGCGCGATCAACGAACGCGAGAAGCGCGGCGAGACGGTCGAGACCCGTTTCGTGTCGATCGATCATGCAGACATCACCGCTGCTGAATTGCGCGGCCGCAACGCGCAGGTGACCATACGCTTCCAGTCCAAGCTCGTGTCGGTGACGCGGGATAAGGATGGCAACGTGATCGACGGCAACGCTGAAAAGGTGACCGACATCACCGACGTGTGGACTTTCGCGCGTGATATTTCTTCGCGTGATCCGAACTGGAAGTTGCTCGCCACAGAAGCCGGACAATGACCGCATGCCGGTGATCGCACTTCGATCTCCCGTCAAATTCATTTTCGGATGCCTGCTGATGGCCGCCGCGAATCCGCCGGCGGCAGATGCGATGAACCTTCGAAATGCGCAAGTAGAAGTGCTGTCTTTTGCCACACTTGAAGGCTGGAAAGACGACGATCAGGCCGCCGCATTTTCTGCGTTCATGAAAAGCTGCGGCGCCATTCTTAATGCCGGAAAAGGGGCACGTTCAGCGCGGCCGTTCCTCGGTGCGTTGTTTAATGTGTGCGGCCGTGCCGCATCAGCCGGCCAGCTCGATCGCGACCATGCGCGCGCCTTCTTCGAGGATAATTTCAAACCGGTTCGGGTCATGCCAGCCGGGCAGACTGAGGGCTTTTTTACCGGGTACTACGAAACCGAGGTCGACGGCTCCCGCTTCCCCAGCGATGAATACACGATCCCGATTTACGCTGCGCCGGCCGAGACGGTGAAAAGACATCAGAGCAAGGTTTTTGCCGATCTCGATCGCTCCAGGATTGAAGACGGTGCGATCGCCGGCAAGGACCTTGAGATTTGCTACATCAAGAATCCGGTCGATGCTTTCTTTGCTCAAATTCAGGGCTCGACGCGGGTGAAGCTCGATAACGGCAAATTGCTGCGCCTCAACTATGTCGCCAGCAACGGCCAGCCTTATACGCCGGTCGGAAAATTCCTGATCGACCGCGGCATCGTCTCCAAGGAAGAAATGTCGATGGACAAGATCCGCGACTTTATGGAGGCCAATCCGGAAGAAGGCAAAGAGTTGCGCCACAAGAATCGTTCGTACGTGTTCTTCCAGGAAACGCCATTGGGCGCGCAAGATGAGTGTGTCGGCGCGCAAGGCGTACCGCTGACGCCCGGACGCTCGCTTGCGGTCGACAAGCGCGCCCACGTTTATGGCACGCCGATCTGGATCGATGCCGATCTGCCGATCGACAGCGAGAAGCCCGAAACCAAGTTTCGCCGTCTGCTGTTTGCGCAAGACACCGGCTCTGCAATTGTCGGCCCGGCGCGCGCGGATATTTATTTCGGACACGGCGAAGAAATCAGCCACGTCGCAGGCCGCATCAAGCAGCATGGGCAATTCGTCATGCTGGTGCCGCAGAGTGTCGCAGTGACGGGCACTCCGGTAGCGTCCGCTGCGGACGTTCCACTGCCCAGGCCACGGCCGGCGTTAATCGTCACCGCGGCGGCGCGAACCACCACCGCAGCCGCACCGCGTGCATCGGCGCCGTTGCCCAAACCACGCCCCTGATCAGATGAATTCCGGCGACGGCAAGCGGCGTCGCGTTCTTTCCTCGGAAGAACGTGTGCTGTGGACGACCGTGACCAAATCGATTGCACCGCTGCGAGAATCGCTAGCTTCTGGCGAAGAGATTGAAACCGAGACGGCAGCGCCATCGCGTCCGGACACTGCGAAACGCGCGCGAAATACGCCAACGCGGCCCGCGAAAAAGGTCGTGTCGCAGGTTGCTCCTCTTGCACCCCTTGCACCCCTTGCACCACTTGCGCCCCTTGGCCGCCGCATGAAGCAACGAGTCGCGCGCGGCAAGGAAGCAATCGATGGCCGCCTCGATTTGCACGGCCTGACGCAAAGTGAAGCGCACGCGGCGCTTTTGCGCTTTCTGCGCGCGGCCAGCGTCCGCGGCGCACGTCTGGTGCTGGTTATCACCGGGAAAGGTGTGCGCGGTGGCGACGGCGAGCGCGGCGTGCTCAAGCGCCATGTGCCGCAATGGCTCGGCCTTCCCGAGTTTCGTGCGTTTGTAATTGGCTTTGAGGGTGCGCACATTGCCCATGGCGGGGAGGGCGCGCTTTACGTGCGGGTCCGGCGGGCTAGAGAATAAACCGGCTCAAATCCGCATTCTTCGCAAGGTCGCCGATGTGTTTCTCGACGTAAGCGGCGTCAATTTTAACTGTCTCACCGGAGCGATCCGGAGCCGCAAAAGAAACCTCGTCGAGCACGCGTTCCATCACCGTCTGCAAGCGACGGGCACCAATGTTCTCGATCGATGAATTCACCGCGACCGCAATATCTGCGATGGCGTCGATCGCATCCTCGGTGAATTCGAGCGTGACACCTTCGGTGCCCATCAGCGCGACATATTGCTTGATCAGCGATGCTTCCGGCTCAGTCAGGATACGCCGGAAATCATCACGCGTGAGTGCTTTGAGTTCCACGCGGATCGGCAGGCGGCCCTGCAACTCAGGCAGCAGGTCCGACGGCTTCGAAATATGAAACGCACCTGAAGCAACAAACAGAATGTGGTCGGTCTTCACCGGCCCATGCTTGGTGTTGACGGTGGTGCCCTCGATCAGCGGTAACAGATCGCGCTGCACGCCTTCGCGCGATACGTCGGCTCCGCGCAGGCCATCGCGGCCTGCGATCTTGTCGATCTCATCGAGAAAAACAATTCCATTCTGCTCAACGGCCCTGATCGATTCCTGCACGAGCTGTTCATTGTCGAGCAGCTTGTCGGATTCCTCATTTATGAGGATATTGTGCGACTCTTCGACCGTGACGCGCCGGGTCTTGGTGCGGCCGCCGCCGAGCTTTCCGAAAATGTCTCCGATATTGATAGCGCCCATCTGTGCGCCCGGCATGCCGGGGATTTCGAACATCGGCATGCCGCCGCCACCGGCCTGCACCTCAATCTCGATCTCCTTATCGTTAAGCTCACCGTCGCGCAGCTTTTTGCGAAAGCTTTCGCGCGTCGCGGGGCTTGCACCGGGTCCGACGAGCGCGTTGAGCACGCGCTCTTCCGCGGACTGTTCGGCCCGCGCCTGCACATCCTTGCGTTTCTTTTCGCGAACGAGCGCAATGCCGATCTCGACGAGATCGCGCACGATCTGCTCGACGTCGCGGCCAACGTAACCGACCTCGGTGAATTTGGTTGCTTCAACTTTGAGAAACGGTGCGCCGGCAAGTTTGGCCAAGCGCCGGGAAATCTCGGTTTTACCGACGCCAGTGGGGCCGATCATCAGGATGTTTTTCGGCAACACTTCTTCCCGCAATTTGTCGTCGAGTTGCAATCGCCGCCAACGATTGCGTAGCGCGATTGCGACCGCGCGCTTGGCGTCACCTTGGCCGACGATGTAGCGGTCAAGCTCCGAAACGATTTCGCGGGGGGAGAAGTCGGTCAACGCGCGTACTCGGTTACGATTTCAGGGACTCGATGGTGATGTTGCGGTTGGTGTAGACACAAATTTCGGCGGCGATATCGAGCGACTTGCGGACAATGGCCTCGGCCTCGAGCGGGCCGTCGAGCAGTGCACGCGCCGAGGCGAGTGCGTAATTGCCACCCGAGCCGATGCCCATGACGCCGTTTTCAGGCTCAAGCACGTCGCCGGTGCCGGTGAGCACCAGTGAGACGTTGGCGTCGGCGACGATCATCATCGCTTCGAGGCGGCGCAGATAACGATCGGTGCGCCAGTCCTTGGCAAGCTCGACAGCGGCGCGGGTGAGTTGACCCGGATATTGCTCGAGCTTCCCTTCGAGCCGCTCGAACAGGGTGAATGCGTCGGCGGTGGCACCGGCAAAGCCGCCGATAACGTCGCCTTTTCCGAGGCGGCGCACCTTCTTGGCGTTGGACTTGACGATGGTCTGCCCGATAGTCACCTGGCCGTCGCCACCGATGACGACGCTGCCGCCCTTTCGGACAGTGAGGATGGTGGTGCCGTGCCAGGAGGGCAGTTCGTTGGATGACATACGCTTAAAACCCCGCGATCAGCGACATCTAGGCACGACAATGCGCGTTTGCAAACCATTCGCAACGCCAGTGGCGAATCCGGCAAACCCCTGATAAAAGTCGCGCGAATAAAGGATATTCGCCATGCGCAAGGGCGCCGTAAAGCGCAAGACCAAGGAAACCGACGTTGAGGTCGAAGTCGATCTCGATGGGACCGGTCGTGCATCAGTCGCGACCGGTATCGGCTTTCTCGACCACATGCTCGATTTACTTGCCCGCCATTCGCGCATCGACCTTTCCGTCAAAGCCAAGGGCGATTTGCATATCGACCATCACCATACGACCGAGGATGTCGGAATCGCGCTCGGTCAGGCGGTGAAGCAGGCGCTTGGCGACATGAAAGGCATTACGCGTTACGCGGATGTGCATGTGCCGATGGATGAGGCGCTCACGCGCGTTGCCCTCGATATTTCCGGTCGGCCTTTTCTGGTGTTCAAGGCGGAATTCGTGCGCGACAAAGTTGGCCAATTCGACACCGAATTGGTGCAGGAATGGTTCCAGGCCTTCGCCATGAACGCCGGTATTACGCTGCATGCCGAGACTTTATACGGCAGCAATGATCACCATATTGCAGAGTCGTGCTTTAAAGGTTTGGCACGCGCTTTGCGCGCAGCTGTCGCGATCGATCCGCGTGCCAAGGATGAAGTGCCCTCCACGAAGGGTAGCCTAGGCGGGTAGCAAGTACGTCACTCCAGGTTCGCACGGTTCGCTCGCGCCCGGAATGACCGAAAATGAGTTGAGAGTAACCCAATGCCCACTTTTACCGTGCACGCACCTCCGCCGCGTCAGGGCGAGACAACAAGCGCTCCTGAGCGCTTCGTTTTCGTGCGCGACGGATTTCATGCCTGGGCTTTTATGCTGACGCCGCTCTGGTTATTGCTGCACCGGTTGTGGCTGGCTTTTGTGATCTATGTCGTCGGCTCTGGCCTGTTGGGAGTGGGACTTGCTCTGCTACGCGCTCCGTCCAGTACGCAATTGCTGGTCGCACTGCTGATCGCATTATTGATGGGTTTCGAAGCGTCCAGCATCTGGCGCTGGACTTTGACGCGCCGTGGCTGGAGCACACTCGGTTTCGTCGTGGGTGACGATGCCGAAATCGCCGAGCGTCGTTTTTACGGCGAGTGGAACAAACGCACCCCAAATCCTGCGGTGAGACAAGCCTTAATCGAGCCGAGCTATTCAATGCCGGTTCGTCGCGACCCGCCTTCTTCGCCGGATGTCATCGGGCTATTTCCCGAGCCAGGAGCACAACGGTGAGCGTGGCCATTGTCGATTATGGCTCTGGAAATTTGCATTCGGCCGCCAAGGCATTCGAACGCGCAGCGCGCGAGAGTAAACACGAGCAGCCAATCATCGTAACCAGCGATCCCGACGCGGTCGCGCGCGCCGATCGTGTCGTGCTGCCCGGTGTTGGCGCTTTTGCCGATTGCCGGCGCGGCCTTGACGAAATTCCCGGGATGATCGATGCGCTCGAAGAGAGCGTTCGAAAAAACGGCCGCCCATTTTTTGGAATTTGCGTTGGCATGCAATTGATGGCGGAGCGTGGGCGCGAATATCAAGTGACTCCGGGCCTCGGTTGGATCGCGGGCGAAGTCGATCGCATTACGCCATCAGACCCGAGTTTGAAAATTCCGCACATGGGCTGGAACACGCTCAACCTGCTCAAGCCGCACCCGCTTCTCGATGGTGTTGCCGTCGGGGCAAACGGTTTGCATGCTTATTTTGTGCATTCGTTCGAACTGAAAACGGCGCAGCGCAACGACTTGGTGGCCCAGGCGGATTATGGCGGGCCGCTGACGGCAATCGTGGGCCGCGAAAATATGATCGGTACCCAGTTTCACCCGGAAAAAAGCCAGAAGTTAGGTCTCGCGGTGATTTCGAACTTTTTGAAGTGGTCGCCGTGATCCTCTTTCCCGCCATCGACCTGAAGGAAGGACTCGCCGTGCGGTTGGAGCAGGGCGATATGGCGCGTGCGACTGTCTTCCATCGTGACCCGGCGGCGCAAGCGCGTGCATTCGAGCAACAGGGCTTCGAATATCTGCACATTGTCGATCTCGACGGGGCTTTCGCCGGCAAGCCGGTGAACGCGGCGGCTGTAGATCGGATTCTTCGAATCAGTCGGCGTGCCTGTGCAGCTTGGTGGCGGCGTTCGCGATACGGCAACCGTCGAGGCTTGGCTCGAGAAAGGCGTTACTCGAGTCATCATCGGCACAGCAGCGGTTCGAGATCCTCCCTTTGTGAAGCAGGCTGCGCGTGATTTTCCCGGTCGAGTTGCGGTGGGACTTGATGCGCGCGACGGCAAAGTTGCGGTCGAAGGCTGGGCGGAAAACTCGAAACTGTCTGCGCTCGAGATCGCGCAACGTTTCGAGGACGCCGGTGTTGCGGCAATTGTCTATACCGACATTGCGCGCGACGGCATGCTGCAAGGGATCAACCTCGATGCGACGATTGCCCTTGCCGAGGCGATTTCGATTCCAGTGATCGCATCGGGTGGTCTTGCCTCGATCGCAGACATCAAGGCGCTTCTGGAACCACGCGCGCATAAGCTCGCCGGCGTTATTGCAGGCCGCGCGCTCTATGACGGGCGGCTGGATGCGACAGAAGCGCTCGAGCTGATCCGCTCCGCAAGGACAGTTGCCTGATGTTCAAGGTCCGCGTCATTCCATGCCTCGACGTAAAAGATGGCCGCGTCGTCAAGGGCGTCAACTTCGTCAATTTGCGCGATGCGGGCGATCCGGTGGAAGCAGCGATCGCATACGATGCTGCAGGCGCGGACGAGCTATGCTTTCTCGACATCACGGCGAGCCACGAAAATCGCGATACGATCTACGATGTGGTGACACGCACTGCCGAGGCCTGCTTTATGCCTTTGACCGTCGGCGGCGGTGTGCGCACGGTCGATGACATTCGCAAGCTGCTCACCTGTGGCGCGGACAAAGTCTCGATCAATACTGCCGCGGTTGCACGCCGGGATTTCGTCAAGGAGGCCGCCGAGAAATTCGGCGATCAATGCATCGTCGTGGCGATCGATGCCAAAAAAGTATCGAAGCCGGGTGAGAAGGATCGCTGGGAGATTTTCACCCATGGCGGACGCAATCCGACCGGCCTTGATGCCGTTCGATATGCCGAGGAAGTCGCCGCATTGGGAGCGGGCGAAATCCTGCTGACATCGATGGACCGCGATGGGACCAAGAAGGGCTACGACATCCCGCTGACCCGGGCGATTGCAGACGCGGTTACTGTGCCGGTGATTGCTTCAGGAGGCGTTGGCTCGCTCGAAGACATGGTTGCGGGCATACGCGAGGGTCACGCCACCGCGGTGCTAGCCGCCTCGATATTTCACTTTGGCGAACACAGTGTGCGAGAAGCCAAGGCTTATATGGCGAAAGCGGGCCTGCCCGTCCGGCTCGATCCCTAGCCGCAACAGTGCTATTGAGCGGGCCGAAGAGGCTTCCATGAGCAGATTCACTCTCGCCGACCTGGAAAAGCGGGTTCACGAGCGCGCCCAAGCGAGCGCGTCGGAATCGTATACGCGTGCATTGATCGACAAAGGTGTCGCTCATTGTGCCAAGAAGCTTGGCGAAGAGGCGATTGAGACGGGCTTTGCGGCCGTGCAGGAAGACAAGAGCCGGCTGACCGCGGAAGCCGCGGATCTCCTCTATCATCTGCTGGTGCTATTGGAAGCGCGCGGGATCGCACTGTCAGAAGTTGAAGCGGTGCTTGAAAAGCGAACAGCCCAATCCGGCCATGAGGAGAAAGCCTCGCGTTCTCGCAGCTAACGCCAATGATGGAACAGCGCACCGAAGAAAATCTTTCCCCCTATCGCACGTTCTCGCGTGCGGAGTGGGCAATGTTGCGCGAGGATACGCCCATGACGCTGACCTCCGAGGAGGTTACGCGTCTGCGCTCGCTGCACGACCGACTCGACATGGCGGAGGTCGAAGAGATTTATCTGCCGTTGTCACGCCTGCTTTCGATGTATGTGGCGGCAACCCAGCGGCTGTTTCGCGCGCAAGAGCGTTTCCTCGGTACCACCGACGTGAAGATGCCCTACATCATCGGTGTCGCCGGTTCGGTCGCAGTCGGCAAATCGACCACGGCGCGCGTATTGCAAGCGCTATTGGCGCGTTGGCCAAATGTGCCGCAAGTTGATCTCATCACCACCGATGGTTTTCTGTTTCCGAATACGATTCTTGAGCGCGAAGGCCTGATGGAAAAGAAAGGCTTTCCCGAAAGTTACGATCTGCCCGCGCTGCTGCGGTTTTTGTCGGACGTGAAAGCCGGCCGACGCCCGGCTCGGGCGCCGATCTATTCGCACCTTATCTACGATGTAATGCCGAACCAATCGATCGAAGTCGACCGGCCGGATATTCTCATCGTCGAAGGGTTAAACGTTCTGCAGACCGGCCGGCTGCCAAAAGATGGCAAGGCAATCCCGTTCGTCTCCGATTTTTTCGACTTCTCGGTTTATCTCGATGCCGATGAAGACGTGCTCAAAGCCTGGTACGTCGATCGGTTTTTGACATTGCGCGGCACCGCTTTCCGCGACCCAAAGTCGTATTTTCATCGTTATTCGAATTTATCGGACAAGGAGGCGACAGATACAGCGTCGTCGATCTGGTCGCGGATCAACCTCGTCAACTTGCACGAAAACATTTTGCCGACGCGGCAGCGGGCCGATCTCATACTGAAAAAAAGCGAAAGCCACCTCGTCGAGAACGTTTCGCTCCGCCGGCTGTAGTCAGGCGGCCCATCGGCTCAAATCGAAATGCTCGAGGTAGCGCTTTTTGATTGCCGCCACAGGCAGCACAATAAAGACGTCGGTCGTACCAAATTCGTGATCAATGACGGCTCCATCGCCGATATAGGCGCCGAGTCGCAGATATCCTTTAATCAGCGGCGGCAGTGCGCGAAGTGCCTCTTTTGGATCGATTGATTCTTTCGACATGCGATTCATCTCGATGTAACGCCCGGGCAATGCGCGCGCACGCCACTCCTCAGGCGCCGCTGCGTAATGATGCAAGAACGAGAGCGGCAGCGCGAGTTGCTGGGGGTCGGTGCCATCGAGGCTCGCACACCCAAACATGACATCGCAGCCGTTCTGCAAATAGTATGCGTGGATGCCGTGCCACAGAAGTTCGACAGTGCGCTTGTTGCGATAAGGCGCGAGCACGCAAGACCGCCCCAACTCGAGGAATTGAAAATCGCTGTGGGTTGCGACAAGTGCACCGATATCGAATTCAGCGGCGGTATAGAAACTGCCGAACTCTTCAGCGAGCGGTTGCCGCAGCAGCCGGTAAGTACCGACGACGGTCGGCCGGTTCAGCGAGCCGCGATCGTTCGATGCGTGATCCAGCACCAACAGGTGGTCGCAAATGGTGTCGTAGCTGTCGATATCGCGGCGGGCGAAGAGTCGCGCGGGATTGGGTATCGCCGCACCCTCTTGGTAGAAAACGCGATAGCGCAGCTTTTGTGCCTGACGCACCTCGGCCGCCGTTTGCGCTAGCCGGACTTCCAGCGAACCGAGACGGCCGAGGCTTTGCGATGGCCGGTGGGTGCGCGCGGCCCAGGCCTGCAAACCGCCATATGCCTGGAGCGAAGAGATGATGCCGGGCATGCCAGGCCCGGCGGGCGCCGGACGAAACCGGTCGAGCAGGCTGCGCTGGGGTTGGATGCTGGCGCGTGAGGGCATGAGGTCCTCTTCGGGCAGAACCGATTGCAGTAACGCGGGGGGTCCAAGCAGACGAATCAGAGATCGACCATTCGCAATCCCTACAGCACGCAGCGACCACGGAATTATGACAATGTGAGAAAAGCCGCGTCAGGCCGCAAGCGGGTTGGATGCAAGCTCCGAAGCGGCCTGCAATACGTCGCGCAGCCTTTCACGATCGAGTGGTTTTACCAGGAGCCCGTCCATTCCTGCGTCGAGTGCAGCCTCGCGATCTTCGGATTGGGCATTGGCCGTGAGTGCGAGGATGCCCGTGCGTTTGTCGCCGGCTTGCGTTTCGGCTGAACGGATCGATCGTGCGGCTTGCAGGCCGTCCATGCCCGGCATCTGCAGATCCATCAGCACCAAGTCGTAGGGAGAACCTGCCGCGCGGGCCGATAGCCAGGATTCCACGGCGTCTTCGCCACTGATTGCAATTGTGGGGCGGTGTCCAAGGCGCGTGAGCAACGCGCGCGCGAGGAGCGCATTGATTTCGTTGTCCTCTGCTACAAGGATCGAAAGCCCTTTGTTGTCGGGGGAAGTTGGTTCGGACGATTTGTTGATGGTCTCGGCTGGCGTGTGCTCGAACGTATCGACAGTTGCGAGCCGCGCTGCGAGTGAAGCGGCCCGCACCGGTTTGACCAGATAGCCGGTGAATCCGGCGGCCTTCAGCGCTGGCAATTCGTGCCGCTCGGTTGGCCCAATCAACACGACGCGTTTTGGCACGCCAAGCTTGGTGAAATCGCAGTTCGCAGTCATGTTAGACGCGAGCGGATAGTCGACCAGCAGCGTGTCCCACGGCCTTTCCGGAAGCAACGCCAAAGCTATCCGCTCGTCGATTGCCGTGCAGGTCTTGGCACCCCAACGGCCGATCCGCTTGGCCAGCAGTGAGGCCTCGATTTCTGCTGCCGCGACGATCATCACAGCTGCTGAATTAAGATCGGGCGGAACGAAACTCGTCTCTTGCCTTTCGAGCGTCGGAGGCAACGGGACCTCGACACTGAAAGTCGAGCCGACGGCCTCCTGACTCGTCACGGCAATGCGTCCGTCCATGCGCTCGACAATGCGCTTGGAGATCGCAAGACCAAGACCGGTACCGCCATATTTCCGCGTCGATGAACCGTCGGCTTGCTCAAAATCGAGAAAGATACGCGCCAGGTCATCCTGCTTTATTCCGATGCCAGTATCGCGCACCTCGAAATGAATTTCGTTTTTGTGCTCACTCGGCTCAACGATGATCGCAACACCGCCTTTTTCAGTGAATTTGATAGCGTTGCCGACGAGATTGAGAAGGACCTGCCGCAAACGCGCTGCATCGCCTACGACTTGCGTTGGAACGCGTTCGTCCACGAACGAAGCGATCTCAATGCCTTTTGCTTGCGCGCGCGGCGCCATCAGCTCGACGGCTTCTTCAACCATCGACGCCAGCGTGAAAGGACGCGCTTCCAGATCAAGCTTGCCGGCCTCGATCTTTGAGAAATCGAGGATCTCTTCAATCAGCGACAACAATGTTTCGCCCGAGGTCTTTGCGGCCTTTGCATACGTTAGCTGCTCTGGCGTAAGCGGCGTATCGAGCAGCAAATCCGCCATGCCAAGCATGCCGTTGAGCGGCGTACGAATTTCGTGGCTGACCATCGCAAGGAAACGCGATTTGGCGCGGTTCGCGGTTTCCGCCTGGTCGCGTGCAAGCGAACGAGCGTGCTCGGCTTCAACGCGGCTGGTGACGTCGCGTCCAACGCCTTGGTTCTCACTGCCCGTTTCGCCACGCACGGCGACTTCCCGCCAGGCGATCCACCGCGCGCTGCTACCGCAAGCGATTTTCTGGTCGTAAACGCGCGTGCCGTCGCCCTGCACCACGACCGCCCCTTGCTCGAGAATGGGCAGTTCGACGACGGCTCCTATCAAAACCTCGCGTGACTTGTTGGCAAGCGCGCAAAAAGCGTCGCTCGCATATGTGATGCGGCCGGAGCTATCCCTCCGTACGATCACGTCGCCTTGCGCTTCCAGCAAGCTTCGCGCGCGCTCTTCCGCCTCGCGCAGCTCCCAATTTCGATCCGAAAGCTCATCATTGCGTGCTTCAACTGCACGACGCTCTTTCATGGCTTGCCGCAGGCGCAAATATATAAAGGCGATCACGCTGCATCCAGCTGCCAACAACACACCGCCGAAGGTATAACTTGTCAGGTCGAAGGCAGCATTTCGCATGCGCGCGCCGGCGAAAAAGCTCAAAGCAACCGCGATGACCGCGCATGCAAATACAATTGCGCGGCTAAACGGTAGCGCCGCCGGGCCGGCTGTCTTCCTCGGCCGTTTTGTTGATGGTGGTTCGGGTCGCATGGCTCCGGTTTCGCCGGGTCCGGCGTCGATTGGCCGGCCATCCACGATAGGGACTATTTGGCGCCCCGAATCTTGCAATTTTATTCCTGATTAACCGAACGGCGGCCGTTCGCGCGAATATGGTAAACGCGGCGTTAAAAGCGATCAGGTGCGGCGCTTTACGCTGCGCGTTGCAGGTCGTCGGCGAGCGCGCGATAGGACAAGGCTTCCGCAAGATGCACGCGGCCGACACGCTCCGCGGCATCGAGATCGGCGAGCGTCCGTGCGACGCGCAGTATCCGGTGATAGCCGCGCGCCGACAGACGCATAGATTCCGCAGCATCGCGCAGGAGTGCCATACCTGCAGCGTCCGCTCGTGTGACCTCCTCCAACGCAGACGCGCTCACCTGTGCATTCGTCCGTACATTATTCATGCCGAGAGCTGCGTAACGCGCGGTCTGGACGTCGCGCGCGCGTGCGACACGAGCGGCCACCTCGCGGCTGCCTTCGGCCGGTGTCGGCAAAATCAAATCGGCGGCCGTCACCGCCGGAACTTCGATGTGTAAATCGATCCGGTCGAGCAACGGGCCAGACAGCCGGCCTTGGTACTCAGCCGCGCAGCGAATGTTGGCGCCGCGCTTACAGGTAAACCCAGGGTCGGTGGCGCGTCCGCAGCGGCACGGATTCATTGCCGCGACCAGCATGAAACGCGCCGGATAGGTGATGCGATGGTTAGCGCGCGCGATCGCGACTTCGCCCGTTTCCAACGGCTGACGCAAAGAATTGAGAACCTGGCCGGAGAATTCCGCCAGCTCGTCGAGAAATAAAACGCCGTTGTGGGAGAGTGAGATTTCGCCCGGCCGCGCCCGCAAGCCGCCCCCGACCAGAGCCGGCATTGAAGCCGAATGATGTGGCGAGCGGAACGGCCGCCGGTTTGTCAGTGCGCCGCCTTCGATTTCACCTGCAACCGAAGCGATCATCGACACTTCCAAAAGCTCGGCTGGCGAAAGCGGCGGCAAGATTGTCGGCAATCGCGCCGCCAGCATGGATTTGCCGGCGCCCGGTGGCCCGATCATGAGCAAGTTGTGTCCGCCGGCAGCCGCGACCTCGAGTGCGCGCTTGGCACTTTCCTGGCCCTTGATGTCGGCCAGGTCGAGCGGCACGCCATCACGCTCGCGGATTTTGGGCTGAGGGCGCGCAAGCGTCTGCGTGCCTTTGAAATGATTGGCGAGCTGGATCAGTGATTGCGCGGCAATAATTTCGATTTCGGGACTGGCCCAGGCCGCTTCGGGCCCGCACGCGTTCGGACAGATCAGGCCTTGGCCGCGTCCGTTGGCGCCGATCGCGGCAGGGAGAACGCCGGCGACCGCGGCGATGGAGCCATCAAGGCCGAGTTCGCCCAGGACCGTGAAACTGTTCAGGGCAACGTGCGGGATGGCGCCAATCGCCGCCATCAGCCCGAGTGCTATGGGAAGGTCGTAGTGGCTGCCTTCTTTCGGAAGATCGGCGGGCGCGAGATTGACCGTGATCCGTCGCGCTGGAAGCGCGAGACCCGACGCTACGAGGGCAGCGCGCACGCGCTCTTTCGCCTCAGACACTGCCTTATCGGGGAGCCCGACAATGTTGAACGCAGGCAACCCGGGCGCGACTTGTACCTGCACGTCGACCGCGCGGGCTTCGATGCCCTCGAATGCCACTGTGGCAACGCGTTCGACCATGCAGGCGGACCCCGTGTGATACTCGCAATAGTAGTATCCGAAGCCGGCAGGTTGTACAAGAACAATTCAAGAACAAAATCGAGGAGTGGCTGCTCAACGATATGATTGATCTGGGAGTTTTTGCCCTTGATCATAGTCTCCCGAAGCCCGAGGTTGCCACCGATGATCAGCGTGCGCGCTCTCTTTCTGAGCCTATTACTGGCGGCGGGGGCACCACTGAGCTGGGCCCAGGAGCTCAGGCCATGGAAGCACGGAGTGATCGAGCCCAAAGGCGATGCCGGTTTCATGCTGATGGTCGGTCAACGTGACTTTGCATCGAAGCGCGGTCTGAAAATAGAGATCGTTCCGCTGAAAAATGGTGCCACTGCACACAAGGCGTTGCTGTCGGGCGAACTCGACAGCATCGAATCAAGTCCCGGCGCCACTATTCTTGCCGGTGCGCGCGGCGCCGATATCAAGATTGTCGGATGCGATTGGCCGGGTGTCCCGCACGGGTTGATGGTGAAATCGACGATCCGCAAGGTCGAGGATCTCAAAGGAAAAACGATTGCGGTCGCGGCGCCGGGATCGCTACCCAATCTGTTGATCAATGCCATACTCGAGCAACACAAAATCGCAGCGTCAGAAGTTCAATTCGCAAATCTCGGCGGCGACCTCGATCGTTTCAAAGCCGTGGTCGCCGGAGTCGCCGACGCCGGCATCGTTGCTGCGGAGTTTATGGCAGTCGCGCCCAAAGACGTGATTATGCTTGTTGCCGGAAACGAAGCGCTGCCGAATTATGTGCGACTTTGTTTAACTTTAACCGGAACAACAATTTCTGATCGTCGTGCCGACGCCATCAATTTTCTCGCCGCCGAAATGGAAGCACTGAAATTCGCGGTCACGCATCGCGACGAAACGATCAAGCTGACCGAGGACACCATTCATGCCAAGCCTGATGATCCACGTCCGGCTTACGCCTATGACGACACACTCAAGCAGAAGGCAATTGATTCCGACGCGACACTGCCGCTCGACAAGCTGAACTGGATGCAAAACGAATTGGTGAAGGCGGGAAATCTGAAAGCGCCGATCGATCTCGTCACCATCGTGGATGCAAGCATTCGCGACGAAGCGATAAAACGCGCGACGAAATAAATTAGATCTTAACGGACGTCATAAAGCCGGCGGGAAAAATTTCTTCCGGCGTGGCAAGGCGGTGCGCGATACCCTGTTCGTGCGTATACCGTAAAAACAGTTCGAGCGTCGGCCGGTTCGCCTCGATACCGTAAGGGAAAAGCTCTCCGAATGTTTGCTGCATGCGCTGCGCATAACTTGTCAGCCACGGCACGGGATAACGTGAGACGGCAGGATCGAGAATGCGCTCGAGGCTTCGGCGTTTAGATTCCTCGAATGCGTTATAGAGGTTGCGCGCCACCCAAGGTTGGCCGTCGAGGATCGACTTACGCATCGCGATAACGTGCATGATCGGATAAACGCGGGTCTGCTCGTAGTAGCGTTGCTCTATTGTCTCGTAATCGGGGAACAAACGTACGACGTCAGGGTGTTTTTCTCGAAAAGAATTTGGCGGCCGTGCGATGATGACGCAATCGAGTTCACCGGAAGCGATCATGCCGCTGAGTGTTTTCTCCGGCATGCTGGTGAGTTGAACCCCTTTTGGCAGCGACAATTCGACCTTTTCGATGCGTCCGGCCTCGTTGGTGCCGGCCTGGATCCAGTCGATGTCGGAAAGTCCGACGCCACCCTCGTGCATCAGCCATCCGCGCATATAGACGGCGGCAGTGTGGGCCCATTCTGGAACGCCGACGCGCTTTCCGCGCAAATCCTTGGCGCTTTTGATGCCTGCTTTGCGGTTCACATAAAATGACGCAAAGCGGAACAAGCGCGAAGCATAGACGGGCAGCCCGATGATATCGGAATTCGGGCGCGTCACCTGCGCCGCGAATTTGGCAAAGGACAATTCGGAGACTTCCCATTCTCTGTTTAAAGTGAAGCGCGAAAAGATCTCGTGATGGCCAAGCGTCAGCCAATTCGCTTCGATGCCTTCTGCACGGACCAACCCCAGGCGAAAATCACGGAAATGATCGTAGTCGGTGGTGGCGATGGTGAGAGCAACGGTCATGGTCTTAGCGCGACTTTCGTTTTGCCTCGATCGTGTCCCAGATCAGCGCCGCCACATCCGGCCCGCCAAGATTTTTAATGGCCCGAATTCCGGTGGGTGAGGTGACATTTATCTCTGTCAGATAGCCGTCGATCACGTCGATACCGACGAACAGCAATCCACGTTCCCGCAAAGCGGGACCAATGCGTTTGCAGATTTCAGTTTCGCGTTTGGTGAGGTCCGTTGCCGCGGGTACGCCACCACGCACCATGTTCGAGCGCAGATCGTCGGCCGCCGGAATTCGGTTCACGGCGCCAGCAAATTCTCCGTCCACAAGAATGATGCGTTTGTCGCCATTTTTGATGTTAGGCAAAAATTTCTGCACCACCCATTGCTCACGAAATGTCGTCGTGAACAGATCGTATAAAGAACCGAAATTCAGATCCTCGCGCTCCAGACGAAATACCGCCTCGCCGCCTTTGCCATAGAGCGGTTTCATCACGATATCGCCGTGCTGGGCGCGGAATGTTTTGATTTCGGAGAGGTCGCGCGTAATGAGCGTCGGCGGCATCAAGTCGGGAAATTCGGTGACGAAGACCTTTTCTGGCGCATTGCGCACATGCGCCGGGTCATTGACCACCAGCGTCTTAGGATGGATGCGCTCCAAAAGGTGCGTGGTCGTGACATAGGCGAGATCGAAAGGCGGGTCCTGCCGCAGCAGCACCACGTCGAACTCGGTCAGCTCGACCCGTCGTGGCTTGTCCAGTGTGAAATGATCGCCGGCCTTGTCGCGCACGCTGAGCGACTCGACGTGGGCGAACACGCGACCATCAAGCAAAGCCAGCCGGTCGGGGGTGTAATAGGAAAGCTGGTGTCCGCGCTTTTGTGCTTCCAGCAGCAGGGCGAAAGTCGAGTCGCCCTTAATGTTGATCCGCTGGATCGGATCCATTTGCACTGCGATTTTAAGGCTCATGGCTACCTATAGGCGAATAAAGCGTTAACACATTATCCGCACTATAGCCGCTTCGGCACGTATGTGGGACGGCCGGGGGGCCATTGGTGACTTTGCCAAAGCTTTCGATTGCTGCAAGGCTTTATGCGATCTTTGCATTGATGGCCGCCACGACCGTGGCGCTGTCGATGGTTTCGGTGTCGAACGCGCGCCATCATGCGACACTCACCGACGAATTCGAATCCGCCAATGCCGGCAGCTGGAATGTCGAACGCATCAACGGCCTGATCTATGCCGCCGTGATGGAGACGCGCGGCATATATATGTCGGCCGACCGGGCCGAGGCCGCCAAGTACGCCGATTTGCTCGTCAAGGTCAGCGATCAGATCAGCGGCGTGATTGGCGATTGGCAGCGCAGCGTGCGCAACAGCGACGCCGTGGCATTCAGCCAATTCGCTGTTCGCATTAACGAATTTCAGGATTTGCTCTATGCACTTGCGCCCGTCGCCAAGCAGTCGGGACCGCAGGCCGCTCGCGAATGGGCCGAGAAAAATCAACCTGCTGCGATCCGCGCCGCGCTGAGCAAGGACCTCGAGACCCTGAGCCAGCACTACACCGACACGGCCAGCCGAATTTATACGCAGATCGATGAGGGGATCGATCATGCCGCCATGCTGCTGACGGTCCTGGCATGCATTGCCGTGGCGCTCGCGATCATCGGGGTCATGATCATCGCCCGCAGTGTGACAAAACCGATCGCCGATATCACGAGCATTACCCAGGCCGTTGCGGCGGGCGATAGTCGAATTGCCATTCCCTTCAGCGATCGCAAAGACGAAATCGGCGCATTGGCGCGCTCGATTGGCGTGTTTCAGAAAGCGATGCGCAGCAACGAAGATCTCAATCGCACCGTCCTGAGCGATGCCGAGCTGCGCGCCCAACGCCAGCAGAAAATGTCGAACGAGATCTCATCCTTCTCCGCCGAGGTCGAAGCAACGCTTGCCCAACTCGGCCGCATTTCCGATGAAATGCTGGCGGCATCGACCCAGCTCGGAGCCGCTGCCGACAATGCCTCAAGCAAGACTGCGCGCGCGGAAGAAACCTCGGCCGAGGCGTCATCCAATGTGCGCGACATCGCGTCAGCTGCGGACGAGCTGTCGGCGTCGGTCAATGAGATCGACCGGCAGGTGGCACAGTCGAACGCGATTGCGACCAAGGCAGTAAACGAAGTCGAATCCACAAATCTCGCGGTCAAGGAGCTGGACGAAGCGGCGGCACGCATTGGCGACGTCGTTAAGCTCATCACCGACATCGCCGAGCAAACAAATTTGCTCGCGCTCAACGCTACCATCGAAGCGGCGCGCGCCGGTGAGGCCGGCCGCGGGTTTGCCGTGGTGGCCGGTGAAGTGAAGGCGCTGGCCGGGCAAACCAGCCGGGCCACTGAGGAGATCGGTGCGCAGATTGCCGGCATGCAGCGTGCAACACAGCGCTCGATCACGGCCATCACCGGTATCGAGCACACGATACGTGAAATCGGCAACATCAGCAGCGCAATCGCTGCTGCGGTCACCGAGCAAGGCGCGGCCACGCAGGAAATTGCGCGCGGTGTCGAGGTTGCCGCCGATCGCACTGCGGAGACTGCCACAGAGGTCAATCTGATGGGCGCCGCGACGCAAGATACGCGCGCCAGCGCCGCCGCGGTCAAAGCGGTCGCCGACGATCTCGGCAATGTCGCCAGCCGGATCCGCGCGCAAGTCGACCAGTTCTTTGAACGGCTGAGCGCGTAATACTTTAACCGACTTCGAACGCGGCCGGGATGTGGTGCGGAATTTTTCCGGGCGCCACCAAAATCGCATCAAAGCGAATATCGCGAAAAGTCTGGTCTGGATTGGCGGCGAGCCAGACCTCCGCTGCGGCTGCAATGCGCCGGCGCTGCCGTTCGTTCACAGATTCGGCAGCTTCATCGAGCGTGGCGCGCGCTTTCACTTCGGCGAAGACCAAAAGTTGGCGGCGGCGCGCAACGATGTCGATTTCGCCAAGCGGGCTTCTCCAGCGTCGCGCCAAAATACGGAATCCTTTTGCGATTAATAGGGCCGCAGCACGGCTCTCGGCCGAGATCCCAACCCGAAATGCCGCCTGGCGCTCGGGGCTTGGGACACTCTTTGCTGCGCGCGGTGGTTGATCACTTTGAGTCATCGGCATCCTTTGCGAGCGCGAGTGCGCGTTGATAGACCTCGCGCCGCGACCGGCCGGTCGCAAACGAAACTTCGCTGACGGCGTCTTTCACCGAGACTCGCGTCAAAGCGCGCCGCAGCAGCTGATCGACATCGTCGGCGTCCCCTTCGTCGCTTGCGGGCGGCGCGATCACGATCACAAACTCTCCACGCGTTTCTGCTCCCTCCGCATAATCGCGCGCCAGCGCTTCAAGATCGCCACGCCTCACTTCTTCGTGCAACTTTGTAAGCTCGCGGCAGATCGCGGCCTCGCGCGGTCCCAGCGCAGCGGCGAGATCGGCGGTCGTCGAGCGATCCGTGGCCCGCTTTCGAACAACACGAGCGTTGCGGGAATATTGGCAAGTGCTGCAATTCGCTTTTGCCGGGCGGCCTGTTTGGGGGGCAGGAAACCTTCGAAGAAAAATCGATCGGTCGGCAGTCCCGCGACCGACAAGGCGGTGAGGACAGCCGATGCACCCGGAATTGCGGTCACCGGGTAGCCGGCTTCATGAGCCGCTCGCACCAGCTTGTAACCGGGATCCGAGATCAGCGGCGTGCCCGCGTCGGACACGAGCGCAATCGCACAACCATCCGCGAGGCGAGCGAGCAACTTTGGTCGCGCTTCAGCCGCATTATGTTCGTGGTACGCCGTGAGCGGGGTCGTGATGCCGTAACGTTCGGTGAGCTTGCGGGTGACGCGAGTATCCTCACAGGCGATGACATCGACGCCTGCGAGCAGTTCCAGGGCGCGCAAGCTGATATCGCCCAAGTTCCCGATTGGCGTGGCGACGAGATATAGGCCCGGTACGGCTTTGGCAGCATCAATCGCTGTGCCGAACGGGGCATACCGGCGGGGCCGTGCTGTGCTGTCATTCGCCATGGAGGCCACTCTAGACGGCCAATTATGACGCGTCATCGGCGGCAGTTTCTTTCGGTCGTTCATGCGCTTAACTTTTGCGCGACAAAATCGGTCATACCGGTTACGACTGACACCGAATTGTCGCGTGGGGAGCGACTATGCCGGGGAAGTCGCGTAAGGAGGGGATATTGATGTGGGTGTGGCGCGACACGCGCACGGTTTTATCCGTTGCAGCGACAGCGCTGATCCTCGCGGCCTGCACGACCCAATTCGGTGGTGGGGCTCCGACTCTTTCCGAGCCGGGCGAACAGGTAACAACGGCACCCGTCGGCGAAGGGCAGGTCCGCGTTGGCCTCGTGTTGCCGTTATCCGCGCAAGGCAATGCGGGCGTGGCGGCGCTCTCAATGAAGAACGCGGCCGAAATGGCGCTTGCCGAGTTCAAGAGTCCGAACATTCAGCTGCTGGTGAAAGACGACGGCGGCACACCCCAAGGTGCGCAATCCGCCGCCCAGCAAGCGATTAACGAGGGCGCCGAAATCATCATCGGTCCACTGTTTGCGCAATCGGTCAGTGCAGTCGGTCAGGTCGCGCGTTCGCGCAACATTCCGGTGATTGCATTCTCCACCGACGCCAGTGTTGCCGGGCGCGGCGTGTATCTGTTGAGCTTCTTGCCGGAGTCGGATGTTCGCCGGATCGTTGATTTCGCGATCTCGCGCGGCAAGCGCTCATTCGCGGCGCTATTGCCGGATAACGCTTACGGTACAGTCGTGGAAGCGGCATTCCAACAGGAAGTGTCCCGCCGTGGCGGCCGCGTCCTCGCGCTCGAAAAATATCCGGGCGACGCGAGTAAAATTGCTGACGCTGCGCGTCGCGTGGGGCAAGCCGCAAACCAGGTCGACAGCATCTTCATTCCCGACGGCGCCGATGCCGTGCCGCAAGTCGTACAAGCACTCACCGCCGCCGGCGTCAATCTCAAGCGTGAACAATTGCTCGGAACCGGACTATGGGATGACCCTCGCATCTTCTCGACCCCAGCACTGGATGGAGGTTGGTACGCGGCGCCGGAATCGACGGGTTTCCGCAATTTCTCCGGACGCTATCGCGCGCGCTATGGACAAGATCCGGTGCGCACCGCGACGCTCTCCTATGATGCGGTCGCGCTGGTCGCAGCGCTTGTGAAAACACAGGCTCCGCAACAGCGCTTTAGCGAGGCGGTATTGACCAACGCATCGGGATTTGCGGGCATCGACGGCGTTTTCCGTTTTCGTCCTGATGGCCCGAATGAACGCGGCCTGGCGGTGCTGCGCGTAACGCCGTCAGGCGGCCAGGTCGTGAGCCCGGCTCCGCATTCCTTTGCGCCGGGGACATAATTGTTTCGTCATGGCCGGGCGCGTCCCTGCCATCCACGCTTTGCACCAGCTCAATAAGACGTAGATGCCCGGCACAAGGGCGGGCATGACGGGTGACGACTAAGCCGCCAAATCCGCAACCACTGCATCGAGCAGGGGGAAACCGCTCTGTGTTACGCGGAGACGACCATCGGCCGTCGTTTCCACGGCACCTTCGTCGCGCAAGATTGAAATCCGCTTCGGGCTGAGCGACCGACCGGACAGCGCGCTGTAACGCTCCGGATCGATGCCTTCAGCGAGCCGCAAGCCCATTAGCAGGTATTCGTCGGCAGCTTCGCCCGGCGTGAGCTTTTCATCGGTCGTGAGGCCAATGCCATTGTCTTCCACGCGCATCAACCAGGCTTCCGGCCGTTTCTCGGTTGCGGTCGCAACGCGCCGGCCATCGATCGTCAGCCGTCCGTGCGCGCCCGGTCCGATGCCTGCGTAGTCGTGTCCACGCCAGTAAACCAGATTGTGACGGCATTCCGCACCGGGCCGGGCGTGATTGGATATCTCGTAGGCTGGCAACCCGGCACCGGCGCAGATGGTCTGTGTCATATCGTAGAGATCGCGCGCGAGATCTTCGCCAGGAATGGCGATTTTGCCCGCCTTGTGCAGGCCGAAGAACGGCGTGTCCGGCTCGATGGTCAATTGATAGAGCGAAAGATGTTCGGCAGCTTCGGCGATCGCGCGCTTTAATTCGGCGGCCCAAGCCTCGGTCGTCTGGTGGGGCCGCGCGTAAATCAGGTCGAATGAATAACGGTCAAAAATCGAACGGGCGACCGCAACCGCGTCGAGGGCCTCTCGCGCCGTGTGCAAACGGCCGAGTTCTTTTAATGAAGCATCGTCGAGTGCTTGCACACCGAGCGACACACGATTGACGCCGGCGGCGCGAAAACCCCGGAAGCGCGTTGCTTCGACGCTGGTCGGATTTGCTTCCAGCGTTACTTCAACATCCGGTGCAACGGTCCAATGTTTGGCGATGCAATCGAGGATCGCCTGGACCGACGACGGCTGCATCAGCGATGGCGTGCCGCCCCCGAAGAAAATGCTCGACACTGTACGGCCTTGTGCACGAGCAGCAGTTGCGGCGATTTCAGTTTCATAGGCGCGAAGGAAACGCGCCTCGTCGACGCCACCGTGACGCACGTGACTGTTGAAGTCGCAATAGGGGCACTTCGACAGGCAAAACGGCCAGTGAACGTAAACTGCGAATGGTGTTGTTAAACTCATGTTAAGCATCATAGGTCGCGCGGTGCACGGCAGCTAGCGAATAAGCGATCTGCCAGCAACAGTTGATTAAACTTGTAACGATCGGGAACAAGCTCAGCGTTTGGATAAACACGCCTCGGCCAGCTTCATGAACGCTCGTGCACGGTGTGACAAGCCTTGGCCTCGCGGTGGCAGTCCGTGCTTTTCCTCTGCACTCATCTCGCCAAACGTTCGATCGAATCCATCAGGACGGAAAAGTGGATCGTAGCCAAAGCCTTTGTCGCCACGCGGCGGCCAAACAATGACGCCGTCAATACGCCCCTCGAATTCCTCAAGATGCCCGTCGGGCCAGGCGAGGCACAACGCGGCGATGAAATGCGCGCGGCGTTGCTCGGGCAACTTCGCGCCGCGCTCGATCAGCAGCGATTGAATGCGATTCATGGCCGCGCGGAAATCCTTGTCCGGGCCGGCCCACCGCGCGGAGTGTATGCCGGGGTCGCCATCGAGCGCATCAATGACCAGGCCGGAATCATCGGCAAAGGCTGCGCTGCCGTTCGCGCGCGCCGCCGCCATTGCTTTAATGCGTGCATTGGCTGCGAAGGTTTTGCCGGTCTCTTCCGGTTCGGGCAGTCCGAGCTCGGCTGCTGATTGTGTGGCGATGCCGTAAGGCGCGAGCAATTCGCGCATTTCGGTGAGCTTGCCCGGATTATGGGTGGCAATGACAACCAGGTCTGTAAGTTTTCTGTGCATGCAGATCGTCGTGAAGTTCGCTTTCAGGATTCGCGACCAACTCAGCGGGACTCCCTCTCCCCGACGGGGAGAGCGTCGGGGTGAGGGGGTCTGAGACTGTCGAGATACGGTAACCCCTCACCCGCCCGCGATTCGCGCGGGCGACCTCTCGCTGGGAGAGGTGAAGTGCGCGTGTGGCGCGTCCCTTCAACACCCTTACCCCACCGCAAGCTTCTGCAAGCCGACGAGTTTCTCGATGCCTTTGCGCGCAAGCGCGAGCAGCGCGGCGAATTGATCTTCGCTGAACGGAATTTTTTCGGCCGTCGCCTGGATTTCAACGATGTTTCCGGAGCCGGTCATGACGAAATTGGCATCGGTGTCGGCTTCCGAATCCTCGGCATAATCAAGGTCGAGAACCGCCGTGCCTTTGCATACGCCGCAGGAAACCGCCGCGATGTGATCGCGCAAGACCTCGGCCTTGATCATCTCTCGCGCTTTCATCCAGTTGAGGCAATCGGCGAGAGCGACCCAGGCGCCGGTAATGGACGCGGTGCGGGTCCCGCCATCGGCCTGAATGACGTCGCAGTCGAGCGTGATCTGTCGCTCACCCAGAGCGGGCAGGTCCACGACCGAGCGCAGGCTGCGGCCGATCAATCGCTGGATCTCGACTGTGCGGCCACCCTGTTTGCCGGCACTGGCCTCGCGTCGCGTGCGTTCGGAGGTCGCGCGGGGCAACATGCCGTATTCCGCCGTGACCCAGCCGCGCCCTTGGCCCTTGAGCCAGGGCGGCAGCCGCTCCTCCAGACTGGCCGTGACCAGCACATGGGTATCGCCGAATTTCACGAAGCAGGAGCCCTCGGCGTATTTGACCACCCCGCGTTCCAACGAAACTGCGCGCAATTCGTCGACTTGTCGGTGGCTCGGCCGCATAGGGCGCGCTCCCTTGTTATTGGCCGCACACCATAACGATACGTCCGGCTTGAACAAGACCGCCCTAATGGTCAATTGTGGGTTGGTTCTCGAGGAGTTGGGCTTTGGCCTCTCACGACATTCCGATCGGTGCGACACAGGTCAGTCTTGCAGCGCTCAATGAGCGCTCGCGTGAGATTTTCCGCCAGATCGTAGAGAGCTATCTCACGACCGGCGAACCCGTGGGTTCGCGCAATCTGTCGCGGATACTACCCATCACGCTGTCGCCCGCCTCGGTCCGCAATGTGATGTCGGACCTTGAACAGCTCGGTCTTATTTATGCGCCGCACACATCGGCGGGGCGATTGCCGACAGAAATCGGACTGCGGTTTTTCGTCGACGCACTCATGCAAGTCGGCGATCTCAGCGAACAAGATCAACGCTCGATCGAAGCGCAGGTAGCGGGCACCCAAAGTTCCAAATCGATCGAAGCCGTGCTGACGGAAGCTTCACAAATGTTGTCGGGGCTGACGCGCTCGGCTGGTGTCGTGCTCACCACAAAAAATAACGTAAGACTCAAGCACGTTGAATTTGTGCGGCTAGAGCCCGAGCGTGCGCTCGCGGTTCTTGTGGCAGAGGACGGTCAGGTCGAAAACCGCGTCCTGAATGTACCGCCCTGGGCTGCCGACGTCATCGCTGACCGAGGCCGGAAATTTCCTCAACTCGCGCATTCGCGGCAAGACGCTCGCCGATTTGCGTGGCGAGATCGAAAAGGCGGTGACCGAAGGCCAAGCCGAACTCGATCAGCTGACGCAAAAAGTGATCGCGACCGGGCTTGCCAGCTGGTCAGGTGGAGAAAGCGAAGATCGCCAGCTGATCGTGCGCGGTCATGCCAATCTGCTGGAAGACCTCCATGCGCTCGACGATCTGGAACGCGTCCGTTCGTTATTCGATGCGCTGGAAACCAAGCGCGGAGTGATCGATCTGCTTGGTCGCGCCGAACGTGCCGACGGCGTACGCATCTTCATCGGCTCGGAGAACAAGCTGTTTTCGCTATCGGGATCGTCCACCATCGTGGCACCCTATCGCGATAGCAAAGGCCGGATCGTCGGTGTGATCGGCGTGATTGGGCCCACCAGGCTCAATTATGCCCGCGTCATTCCAATGGTTGATTATACGGCGCGCGTGGTTAGCCGGTTACTCGCGCTATAAACGCTTGATTTTTGGCGCCGGAGCCCTGATATCCCGGGCATTCGGATATTGCTGAGGATGGATTGAGCACGATGACGGACCCGACCGCCCGCGACGCCGAAACTGTGGCTGACGAGACCGGCAATACGACGGCTCCGGAAGCCGTCGATCCCGTAGCCGAGGCCAAGCGCGAAGCCGCCGAATTCAAGGACAAGTTGCTACGGACGCTTGCCGAGATGGAGAACTTGCGCAAACGCACCGAGCGCGAAGTGCTCGATGCGCGGGTCTATGGCATTGCCGGGTTTGCGCGCGACGTACTGGCGGTTGCCGATAACATGCATCGTGCGCTGGAAGCGATTGGGTCCGAGTTGCGGGAAACCGCCGATGCCAAGGTGAAGGCGCTGATCGAAGGCGTCGAGCTCACCGAGCGTGAACTGCTGAAGACGCTGGAGAAAAACGGCGTGAAAAAATTCTCGCCGCTGGGCGAGAAGTTCGATCCCAACGTCCATCAGGCGATGTACGAAGTTCCGGCATCCGACCAGCCGCCCGGTCAGGTCGCGCAGGTCATACAGGCCGGTTACATGATTGGCGATCGCGTGCTAAGGCCAGCGATGGTTGCAATCAGCAAATCCGCGCCAAAATCAAAAGCGACCGCGAACGATAATCCGCAGCCGGACGACGCGACCCGCTAGTTTTTCAATGCATATCGATGCCGTCGCGCACCGCACGGAACCGGTCGAACATTTGGTCCCATTTTTCTGCCGGGCTTACACCAATCACGCGCAAATAGCCTCCGGACCCGAACCGTAGCCACTGCACCACCGACACCGGTTCACCGCTTGGCGCTCTCCCCTGGGCCCGGATTTCGTAACCTGCCGAACCGTTGACCCGCATCGGCTCCGAGGATTGCATTCTGAGGTCGCGCACCGGTGCGGTCGACAGCAAATCGCGTGCGAAGAGACCGCGGTCGTTTGCTTCAGGTGGCGCGCCGCGACCGACCGAAATAATCATGAAAGGCTGCGGCGCGTTCGGATTCGGCCGTTGTATCGGCGAGGATGGCTCCGCCTCCGGGCAACACCTGCATCACCCGAAAGCCCGACAAATCGCCGAGCTTGAAGGGCAAAAGACCGAGTTGTTCCTGGATAGGCGCCTGCCGGAAGGTGACGCTCGCGAGCATTTTCCGAATGACGGCGTCCGAATAAATGGCAAGCGCGCTGTCCGGGACCTCCACATTGATGAGCATCGTAAGATTTTGCACGGATCCGCCGACCGCCTTCGCCAGCAGGGACCAGCGATGCAGGCCAACACCATTTTGCTGAGCGACGCCGCTGATCAGAAAACCGATGCCGCTTTCGAAGGGAAAGCTCTCCCGTTTCACCTCCTGAAGCTCCTGCTGGACCCTGTTAAAGGCCGCGGATTCAAGCTCGGAATAGGCATTGCCCGGCAGGTCAAGAATGGCGACCGACACATTGCGGTCGAGGTCCTCAAAGCCGGGAAAGCGCGTGCTCAGCTTCAATTCGCCAGGGGGCTCGAGGCCGATCCGTGTAGCGGTGGGAAATACCGGCTCGGCGCGGGCAAGGGGCGCGAGACCCGCCAATCCGGCCCAAGCTACGAACAGGTAAACAAGCATTCGGCGGCACATGGACAGGGAGACTTTCCAATGAGTTGGGGTGGGTCTGCCTAACCGGCCTTGCAGGGTGCGGCAATGGCCCGATAACCATTTGAGGCGGTCAAAAGCCCGCTCCTCGCGAATTCGTGAGCGGCTGGCTTGCAGGCACCGGGGGCCCTCCTATATGAGCCATAAGCCGTGAAAATGCGGCAAATCGCGTATCCAGGGGGCTGGACAGGGGGTCTGCGGATGAGCCGCTGACATTCCCACACGGGCGCCAAGTGGCCCGGCCGGCCTGCCGCAATTGAGAGGAAGAACCATGGGCAAGGTCATCGGAATCGACCTCGGCACCACCAACTCGTGCGTCGCCGTCATGGATGGCAAGACGCCGAAAGTCATCGAGAACGCCGAAGGTATGCGTACGACGCCTTCGATTGTCGCCTTCACCGACGACGGAGAGCGTCTCGTCGGCCAGCCGGCCAAGCGCCAGGCGGTCACCAATCCAGAAAAGACCATCTTCGCGGTCAAGCGCCTGATCGGGCGGCGCTACGACGACCCGATGGTGGAGAAAGACAAAAAGCTCGTCCCCTACAAGATCAGCAAAGCCTCGAATGGCGATGCCTGGGTTGAGGAGGACGGCAAGCAATATTCGCCCTCGCAGATCTCCGCTTTCATTTTGCAAAAAATGAAGGAGACGGCGGAAGCCAATCTCGGGCAGAAAATCGAACAGGCTGTCATCACCGTTCCGGCCTATTTCAATGACGCGCAACGTCAAGCCACCAAGGACGCCGGCAAGATTGCCGGGCTCGAGGTGCTGCGCATCATCAACGAGCCGACCGCGGCCGCACTCGCCTACGGTCTCGACAAGCAAAAGACCGGCACCATCGCGGTTTATGACCTCGGCGGCGGCACATTCGATATTTCGATCCTCGAGATCGGCGACGGCGTGTTCGAGGTGAAGTCCACGAACGGCGACACGTTCCTGGGCGGCGAAGACTTCGACATGCGGCTCGTCAACTATCTCGCCGACGAATTCCAGAAAGAGCAGGGCATCGATCTGCGCCGCGACAAGCTCGCGTTGCAGCGGCTCAAGGAATCGGCGGAGAAGGCCAAGATCGAGCTGTCATCGACGACGCAGACCGAAATCAATCTGCCGTTCATTACGGCCGATGCCTCGGGTCCCAAGCATCTGACCATGAAGCTTACCCGCGCCAAGTTCGAGGCGCTGGTTGACGATCTCATCCAGAAGACCATTCAACCCTGCAAGCAGGCGATCAAGGATGCCGGCATCTCGGCCGCACAAATCAATGAGGTCGTCCTGGTCGGCGGCATGACGCGCATGCCGAAAGTGCAGGAAGTCGTGAAGCAATTGTTCGGCAAGGAGCCGCACAAGGGCGTCAATCCGGATGAGGTGGTCGCCATCGGTGCTGCCATTCAGGCCGGCGTGTTGGCGGGCGACGTTAAAGACGTGTTGTTGCTCGACGTCACTCCCCTTTCACTCGGCATCGAAACGCTGGGTGGTGTGTTCACGCGCATCATCGATCGCAACACGACGATTCCGACCAAGAAGTCGCAGGTGTTCTCGACCGCAGAGGACAACCAGAATGCGGTCACGATTCGCGTGTTCCAGGGCGAACGCGAGATGGCAGCCGACAATAAAATGCTTGGCCAGTTCGATCTCGTCGGCATTCCGCCTGCGCCGCGCGGTGTGCCACAAGTCGAAGTCACTTTCGACATCGACGCGAACGGTATCGTGAACGTTCAGGCCAAGGATAAAGCCACCGGCAAAGAGCAGCAGATCCGCATTCAGGCTTCGGGCGGGTTGTCCGAGACCGACATCGAAAAGATGGTCAAGGACGCTGAAGCTCACGCCGAGGATGACAAGAAGCGTAGAGCTGCGGTCGAGGCCAAGAACCACGCTGAGGCACTTGTGCATTCCACCGAGAAGGCTCTGTCCGAGCATGGTTCGAAGGTCGGCGATGCCGAGCGCACCGCGATCGAGAATGCCATGGCCGATCTGAAGGAAGCGCTCAAGGGCGACGACTCCGCGGCAATCCAGGCGAAGACGAATGCGCTTGCGCAAGCGTCGATGAAACTGGGTGAGGCCATGTACAAACAGCAACAGGATGCGCAAGGCGCTGCTCCTGGCGCTGGCGAGGAAGGCTCCTCAGCCGAGAAAAAGAAGACGTGGTCGACGCGGAGTTCACCGAGGTCGACGACGACAAGAAAAAATCCGCCTGATCGCAGGGCGCGAGCCATGCGCAGGTCGTCCGTGAATGGTGTCACCCCCGGGTTTCGCACCCGGGGGTGCATCTTTGCAGGGACCTTGGGTGGCCGAATCAAGTACGGCTGTTCCCGCGCGGTGAATTAGGGCGGAATTCGAATGTCCAAGCGCGACTACTACGAAGTTCTGGGCGTTACCCGCAGCTGCACGGAAGTCGAGCTGAAGGCGGCTTTCCGCAAGCTGGCCATGCAGCATCACCCGGATCGCAATCCCGGAGACAATGACTGCGAGCACCGGTTTAAGGAAATCAACGAGGCCTACGACGTGCTCAAGGACGGCGACAAGCGCGCCGCCTATGATCGCTTCGGCCATGCCGCATTTGAACATGGCGGCATGGGTGGCGGGGCACATGGGTTCGGGGCCGATTTTGGTTCGACGTTTGCCGACATTTTTGAAGGTATTTTTGGGATGGGGACGGCGCGGGGCCGCGGCACAGGCCGCGAACGCGGTTCCGACCTTCGCTACAATATGGAAATCAGCCTCGACGAGGCTTTTACCGGCAAAACCGCGCAAATTCGCATTCCGACGTCGGTGACGTGTGAGGCCTGCTCAGGGAGTGGCGCCAAGGCAGGCACCAAGCCAAAGCCATGTGCCAGTTGTGGCGGTGCCGGCAAAATCCGGCATGCGCAAGGCTTCTTTACGCTCGAGCGAACCTGTCCGACGTGCCACGGCCGCGGGCAAGTGATCGACGATCCTTGCAAGGTCTGCGGCGGCGGTGGCCGCGTGACACGCGAACGCACACTATCGGTCAACATTCCCAGCGGCGTAGAGGATGGCACCCGTATACGGCTCGCGGGCGAGGGCGAAGCGGGTTTGCGGGGCGGGACAACCGGCGACCTCTATATTTTTCTCGAAGTGGCGCCGCACGAATTCTTTCAGCGTGATGGGGCTGACCTGCATTGCCGGGTACCAATCTCGATGATCAGCGCGGCTTTGGGCGGCGAATTCGAGGTGCCGGCCATCGATGGCAGCAAGGTCAAGGTCAAAGTCCCTCCAGGGACCCAGACCGGTCGCCGCTTCCGCCTGGGCGGAAAAGGAATGCCGGTCCTCCGGGCGAAACAAACCGGCGACATGTACGTTCAAGTAGCGGTGGAAACGCCGCAAAACTTGACCAAACGCCAGCGCGAACTGCTGGCAGAGTTCGAAAAGCTCTCGTCTGAGGACACTCAGCCGGAATCCGCCGGTTTCTTCAGCCGAGTCAAAGAGTTTCTGGACGGGCTTGGAAGCCGTGGCAGTCAATCGGGGTAACCCATCTTGACCCCTTGCCTTGGTCACTATACCCGTGGGTGTTGCGGCGGGGCCCGCCGCGTGTACGCGTGAAACCTCGCAGCAATGCCATCACATACATTTGCCCGCGTCGAAAAGAAGAGCCTGCGTCTCGATGATGAGATGCAGTTCATTCGTACGTGGTTCGAGAAGCCGATTTCGACCGGCGCGGTGATGCCGTCCAGCCGTGTGCTGGCGCGCGCCATGGCGCGCTATGTCGATCCGAAATCGAGCGGACCGGTGATCGAGCTTGGGCCGGGTACCGGCCCCGTCACTGAGGCGCTGGTTCGGCACGGTGTTGATCCCGCACGCTTGATCCTTGTTGAATTCGATCCCGATTTCTGCCGCCTCCTGCGTACGCGCTATCCGGCGGCGACCGTCGTCCAGGGCGATGCGTATCGGCTCCGCCGGTTGCTTGAAACTTATGTCGATGAACCGGCTGCCGCCATTGTTTCAGGCCTGCCGCTGGTGACCAAGCCGCTGCGGACGCGGTTGCGTCTGATTTCTGACGCCATGTCTCTGTTGGCGCATGGTGCCCCGTTTGTGCAATTCACTTACGCGATGTTGCCGCCTATTCCGAAAGAATTATCCGGAGTGCGGGCGGAAGCCTCGGAGCTGATCTGGATGAACCTGCCGCCCGCGCGCGTGTGGGTCTATCGCGGCCGCTAAGCATTCTCCGTCTTGATTATTTGGCGTGCCCGGCTTTGAGCCGGGCATTTTAGTTTTTGTGGCATCAAATAATGAAGACGCCATGACGATCAAGCGGCCGGCATGATAAGGAAATAGAAATCTTGGAGTCGCTGATGCCTGCGCCCAAAATTCTCGTTCTTCCTGGATCGACGCGTATCGGTTCGCATAACGTCAAGCTCGCCGCTTTGGCGGCGAAAGAATTAACGCTGCTCGACGTCGATGTGACCCGCATATCGCTTGCCGACTATCCGCTGCCGATCTACGAGGCCGATATGGAAGTGCGCGGGGGTCAGCCGGCCAATGCACTCAAGCTGAAACAGATGATCATGGCGCATCAGGGTGTGTTCATCGCCAGTCCGGAATACAGCGCCTCGGTGACGCCAATCCTGAAGAATGCAATCGACTGGGTCTCGCGCGTTCGCGAGCGGGGCGATCCGACATACGCCGCGTTCAAAGGCCGCGCGTTCGCGATCAGCTCGGCCTCGCCAGGCCGGATCGGCGGCTTGCGTTCGCTCATGGCGCTGCGGCAGATTCTTGAGCTTGGCTGCGGGGCGCTGGTGATCCCGGAGCAGGTCACAATTCAGCGCGCTGAGAGCGCGTTCGACGATATGGACAATATCGCCGATGCGGGCACCGCCAGCCAGTTTCGCACACAGCTGGAGCGGCTGGTCGAGATGGCGCGGTTGATGGCGCGGGGAGGATAATAGTGTTGGACGCGCGCGAACGGCTGATTGTGGCACTCGACGTACCGACCGTGAAGACGGCCGAGGCGTTGGTCGCGCGGCTCGGTGACTCAGTCTGTTTCTACAAGATCGGTTACCAGCTGGGCTTTGCCGGGGGCTTGCCGTTCGCTGCCGATTTGATCGCGGCAGGCAAGCAGGTTTTTCTCGATCTCAAGCTGCACGACATTGGCAATACCGTGACCAAAGGCGTCGAAAGCGTCGCCCGTCTCGGCGCAACGTTTCTTACCGTGCATGCCTATCCGCAAACCATGAAGGCGGCTGTTGAGGGAAAGCAGGGCTCGACGTTGCGCATTCTCGCGGTCACTGTGCTCACGTCCTATGACGACGCCGATCTTGCGGCTGCGGGTTATGAGCTGACTGTGACGGAGCTTGCCGCGGCGCGTGCCGCGCAAGCGCGGGATACGGGAATCGATGGGCTCGTCTGTTCGGCGGAAGAGGCTGCGGCGTTACGCAAGATCGCCGGGCCGGGCATGGTGCTAGTCACTCCCGGCATCAGGCCGGCTGGCAGCGCCACCGGCGACCAAAAGCGCGTCATGTCCCCAGCGCGCGCCATCGCTTCCGGCGCCAACTATTTGGTGGTCGGTCGGCCTATTGTCGAAGCCGGCGATCCGAAAGCTTCGGCAGAGGCGATCGTCGCTGAGATCGACGCGGCGGCAAAATAAAGGGGGATTGGATGGTTAAAGGGTACTGGGTTGCGAGTGTCGATGTTTCAAATCTCGATGCCTATAAGCAATATGTGGCGGCCAATGCGGTGCCATTCCATAAGTACGGCGCACGGTTTTTAACGCGCGGCGGCAAAGCGGAATCGGTCGAGGGCAAGCTGCGCTCACGCGTCGTGCTCATAGAATTTCCGAGTTTTGAGGCCGCGCTGGCCTGTTATCGTTCGCCCGAATATGCCGCCGCCAAGAAGCTTCGCGAATCCGCGTCGGTTGCGGATATCGCGGTTTTAGAGGGCTACGACGGCCCGCAGCCGTAGTGCCTTTTAGACCTTGCCGCGGTATATCCACGCCACGTTCCGGGAGTAGAACCTATGGCTGAGATGCGGCTTGTGATTGCTGGCGCTGGCGGGCGGATGGGCCGCACGTTGGTGAAGGCAATCGCCGACAGCGAAGATTTTGCGCTTGCGGGCGCGTTGGAAGACGCACGTTCGCCGCTGATTGGCTGGGATTCAGGCACGCTGGCCGGGCTTCCGGAGAATGGCATCAAGCTTGCTGCAGATCCTGCTTCGGTGCTGGCGAAGGCCGATGGCATCATCGATTTTACCGCACCGGTAGCGACTGTTGCATTCGCCGCTGTCGCTGCATCGGCGCGCAAGGTGCATATCATCGGCACGACCGGCTTGAGTGCGGCCGACGAGGCCAAGATTAAGGACGCTGCCAAGAGCGCTGTCATCGTCAAGTCCGGGAACTATGAGTCTGGGTGTCAACTTGCTCGCGGCGCTCACCAAGCGCGTTGCCAAAACGCTCGATAAGACCTTCGACATCGAAATTTTGGAAATGCACCACAACCAGAAGGTCGACGCGCCGTCCGGCACGGCACTGATGCTCGGTCGCGCCGCGGCGGAAGGCCGCGGCATTGACCTCGACAAAAATTCGGTGCGGAGCCGGGACGGCAATACTGGTGCGCGTCATGCCGGCGATATTGGCTTTGCGAACTTGCGTGGCGGTACCGTGGTTGGCGAGCACAGCGTGATCTTTGCAGGGCCGGCGGAGCGCATTGAGCTCGCGCACAAGGCCGAGGACCGCATGATCTTCGCTCGCGGCGCACTGCACGCGGCGCTATGGGCACGCAACCAAAAGCCGGGACTTTATTCGATGATGGACGTTCTTGGATTGAAGGACTTCTGAGGAAAACCGATGACCGATCGTCTTCTTGTACTCGTGCGTCACGGCCAGAGCGACTGGAACCTGAAAAACCTTTTTACCGGCTGGCGCGACGTTGATTTGACGGAAAAGGGCGTTGCTGAAGCGCGTGAAGCCGGACGCAAGCTTAAGGCGCAAGGAATAAAGTTTGACGTTGCTTTCACGTCGGCGCTCAAGCGCGCGCAGCGTACGCTCGATCTGATGCTTACGGAATTAGGTCAGACGACCATACCGGTGATCAAGGACCAGGCGCTCAATGAGCGCGATTACGGCGAACTCGTCGGCCTTAACAAGGATGATGCGCGCAAGAAGTGGGGCGAAGAGCAAGTGCACCTTTGGCGACGCTCATATGACATCGCGCCTCCGGGCGGCGAAAGCCTGAAAGATACGCTTGCGCGCACGCTGCCGTATTACGTTACCGAGATTTTGCCACGGGTCATGCGCGGCGAGCATGTTCTGGTGTCGGCTCACGGCAATTCTTTGCGGGCGTTGGTAATGGTGCTCGACAAGCATACGCCGGAGACGATCACGAAGCTCAATTTGGATACTGGCGTGCCAATGATTTACCGCCTCAATGCCAATTCAACCGTCGCGTCGAAACTCGACCTGGCGGCGTAACTAAGCGGCGGCCATTCCTGCTTCCCAGCCGAGCATCGCGCGTTTGCGCGTGATGCCCCAGTGATAGCCGGTGAGATCACCATCCTTGCCGACGACACGGTGGCACGGCACCACAAAGCAAATCGGATTCTTGCCGACTGCGGCGCCCACGGCGCGTGCTGCCTTGGGTGAACCGGTCTTTACTGCAAGCTCCGAATACGTGGTAAGGCCGCCCATCGGAATGGTCAGCAGCTTTTCCCACACGCGCACTTCGAAATCCGTGCCGATCAAAACAACACGCAACGGCTGGTCCTTGCGCCATAGCGCCGGATCGAAAATGCGGCGCGCAGTCGGGGCGGTGGCTGCGAAATCTTCCACGTAACGTGCTTTGGGCCACCGCGCCCGCATGTCTTTGAGGGCCGCACGTTCTTTGCCGGCGTCGGCGAGTGCAAGCCCCGCTAACCCGCGCGGCGTGGTCATCACCAGCGCCATGCCGAACGGGCAGGGATGATATCCGTACGAGATCGTTAGGCCCTCGCCACCCGCCTTCCATTCGCCCGGCGACATAGCCTCGTGCGTGACAAATAAATCGTGTAGCCGGCCGGGGCCGGACAATCCGACCTCGTAGGCGGTATCCAGCACGCTTGCCGACGAACGAAGCAAATCTCGCGCATAGTTGAGCGTTAGCGCTTGCAGGAAAGCTTTTGGGGTCAGCCCGCACCAACGTCGAAACAGATGGTGCAGATCGGTGGGAGTAACTCCGGCAGCGCTCGCGATCGTCTCAATTTCCGGCTGCGACCGCCAGTTTCCGCGAATATGCGCGATGGCGCGACGCACGATGTCGTAGTCGGCAGCCGCGGTCGACAGCGGGGCGAATTCGGTGAATCGATCGGTCGGTGCCGACTTTGCAAGGGTCATTGTCATACCGGCTATCTAGGCCCGCTAGGCGCAGCAAACCACCCGATTTCTGTCTATTCGAATACAGTTCTTGTCGGCCCGCGCCGGGCTTCTCCAAGCGCATTGCCGAGTTCCTTTGCAAAACTGGCCTTTTCGTCGGGCCCGAGAAAGCTCGCGATCGCGAGCTTTTTGCCGCGTGAAACCAGGAAAAGCCGGTCGATGCCGAACTCTTCGAGCTCGACCTTGTCGAGTTGTACCCAAAGAGGATTGAGCACCCATTCGCGCGCGCGGCCCAGATGACTTACCTTGCGGATCTTGAGGCTCGATGGCGTGACAGTTACCTGTTCATAGGCTTCAGCGTGACGATAGTTGAGTCGGAATGCCAAGTAGAGCAACAACACGTCGAGCCCGAAAAAACCGAACACCGGCCAGGCGCCGAGCAGAAGAAACAACAGGCCGGTAACGAAGCTGACGCCACCGAACAGTAGCATCAACAGCAGAAAGCCCGCGCGCCCCAGCGAGCGATGCGGTGTTAGCGTCGCCGAAAAGATGGTGGGTTCGAGATCGTCAGCGTTGTCGGCCATCATCGCGAACAGTATACCGAAATCATGGCGAAAAAACCTGCCCGCAAGGCACCGGCTAAACCGCGCAGGGACAAACCGCGCAACGCGAAGCGGGCCAAGATAAAGCCCGCACCTAAACGGGCAGCGGCGGATGCCAAAGCCGCCGCCGGCGCCTTGCCGCAATGGACAGCGGCGCAAATCGAGGAAGCGTTCCGCCGCTTCAAGGCCGCCAATCCAGAGCCAAAAGGCGAGCTTCAACACAGCAATCCATTCACACTGCTGGTCGCGGTGGTGCTCTCGGCTCAGGCGACTGATGCGGGCGTCAACAGGGCGACGCCTGCGCTGTTTGCGCTTGCTGACACGCCAGAGAAAATGGTGGCGCTTGGGGAGGATCGCGTCCGCGAATTGATCAAGACCATCGGCCTTTTTCGTACCAAGGCTAAAAATGTCGTTGCGTTGTCGCAGCGGCTCCTTACCGAGAATGAAGGGCACGTGCCGCGCTCGCGCGATGCGCTGGAAGCGCTTCCCGGCGTTGGCCGCAAAACCGCGAATGTCGTGCTCAACATTGCTTTCGGCGAACCGACAATTGCGGTCGATACGCATATTTTCCGCGTCGGCAACCGCACCGGGATGGCCACCGGCAAGACCCCGTTTGAGGTCGAATCCAAACTGGAGCAGATGGTGCCGACGCAATACAAGCAACACGCGCACCATTGGCTTATTTTGCACGGGCGTTACACTTGCATCGCGCGCAGGCCGCTTTGCGAAAAATGCATCATCAGCGACTTGTGCCAATGGCCGGGTAAGACGGTCGTCTAAAAGGATAAGAGACCGGGAGTGTGCGTATGGAAGGCTCTGTGATCGCAAAGACAAGAGAACTCATCCGTCGTGACACGCATGAAATCCTTCGGCGGGCCGGGTTACCCTCGAATGCGGCCGCTGCTTGGACCAAAGCGCGCCCGCGCGTAACGAACGCATTCAAGAGGGATGCTTCGGCCGGAACAAAATTCTGGCGGCGCGGCAACGAGCTTCTTGCAAAACTACCTGCAAAGCCCAAGAGGACGCCGGAGCAGCAGGTGGCAGCCGACGTCATTCTTTCTGATTGCCGTCAGACTCGCGAAGAATTTCTGACGCGTCACGCCGAAACGATCTATCACAAGCTCACCAAAAATCTTTCGGAATTTCGGCGCGTCGACGAACTCTCATACGCTGCCGCGAAAATAGTGCATGGCTTAGCGCCAACCCAAAAACAAGTCGACGCTGAAAGCGCGTTAATGCAGAGCGAAAAAGACGGCGTCGAAGTCGACCAGGGCATTTTCCTGTCACACGTGTTGGCCAAGGCCGATATCGGCATGCATCTCTGCCATGCCATGTTGCGCCCGAGACTTGAGGCCACCGAGCGTTCGGCAGAATTCATCAAGCAGAACGTGGTTGATTTCGGGCCCGCAAAAATTGAACGGAAGGGAAAGGCGGCGGTCGTCACCATAAAAAATCCACGCTTTCTCAACGCCGAAGACAATGACACGCTCGATGATAGCGAGACCGCCGCAGACATCGCGCTGCTTGATCCGATGAGTGAAATTTGCGTGCTGCGCGGCGATTTTGTCGACCATCCGAAATACAAAGGCCGCAAGATCTTTTCGAGCGGAATCAATCTGACCCATCTCTATCGCGGCAAAATTCCGTATCTCTGGTACATCCGTCGCGACATGGGGATCGTGAACAAAATGTTTCGCGGCCTTGCAATGGGCAATGCGAATCCCGACGAACTCTATGGCGGCACGCGCGAGAAGCCATGGATCGCGGGTGTCGATGCGTTCGCGATCGGCGGTGGGTGCCAGTATCTGCTTGCGATGGACTACGTGGTCGCCGGCAGTGACGCCTACATGACGCTTCCTGCGCGCAAGGAAGGCATCATCCCGGGCGCGGCCAACTTGCGGCTGACGCGATTCGTCGGCGCTCGCGCGGCGCGTCAGGCGATCTTGATGGGCCGTCGCTTTGAGTGCGACAGCCCCGAGGGCCGCATGATCTGCGACCTGATCGTGCCGCCGGACCAAATGGAGCAGGCGCTTACACGCGTGGTCGATGACTTTACCGGTTCGGGTGTGGTCAGTGCGGCGGGAAATCGGCGTGCATTCCGCGTCGGTGAAGAACCACTCGATATGTTCCGTCGATACATGGCGGTCTATTGTCGTGAGCAGGCCTATTGCCATTTCAGTCCGGCTTTGATTGCAAATCTCGAAAAGCACTGGAATGCCGCGCAGCGAAAAATCTGACGCAACAAGTGTTCAGGGGGCATATGCCGCGTCTTCAGCTTAAGGGCGTTAATCTCACACCGCGCAGAGAGAATTTCGACGCGATCGAAATTGCCTCCCGCGACGAAATTGCTGCACTTCAACTGAAACGGCTGAAATCGACGCTCAAGCACGCTTACGGCAACGTAGCGCATTACAAGAAGGCGTTCGAAAAGGTGGGTGTACATCCCGATGATCTGACATCACTGGATGATCTGCGAAAATTTCCTTTCACAACAAAAGACGATCTGCGCAGCCACTACCCGTTCGGCATGTTCGCAATACCGCGAGAGCAAGTGCTCCGCGTCCATGCCTCGTCCGGCACCACCGGAAAGCCGACGGTTGTCGGTTACAGCCGCCGAGATCTCGAGACCTGGGCCGAGCTGATGGCGCGCTCCATGCGGGCGGCGGGCTGCCAGCCCGGCATGTTGGTGCAGAACTCCTATGGCTATGGACTTTTTACTGGAGGCATCGGCTTCCATTACGGCGCTGAGCGGCTCGGCATGACTGTCGTCCCCGTGTCCGGCGGCATGACCGAACGACAAGTGCGGCTGATTATGGATTTCAAGCCCGACGTTATTTTCGTGACGCCCAGCTATATTCTCGCGATTCTCGATGAATTTCATGCTCAGGGCGTCGATCCGCGGCAATGTTCGCTCAAGATCGCCATGTGCGGCGCGGAGCCCTGGACCAATGCCATGCGCGCGGAAATCGAAGATGCCTTCGATCTGCACGCCATCGACAATTACGGACTGTCCGAAATCATCGGACCCGGCGTCTCCTGCGAATGCATCGAGAGCAAAGATGGTCCCCATATTTGGGAAGATCATTTTTATCCGGAAGTGATCGATCCGGTGACCGGCAACGTCGTGGCGGATGGCGAGGTCGGCGAGCTGGTTTTCACAACCTTGACCAAAGAAGCGATGCCTATCGTGCGCTATCGCACTCGGGACCTTTCGCGCTTGCTGCCAGGCACGGCGCGTTCAATGCGCAGAATGGAGAAAGTCGCCGGGCGATCCGACGACATGATGATTGTGCGTGGCGTCAACGTATTTCCAAGCCAGATTGAGGAGATCATCCTGAAAGATGAGCGGCTGGCGCCCCATTTCGTCATCGAGCTGCGCCGCGTCGACCGGCTCGATGAAATTACTGTGGTCGTCGAGTCGCGTCCGGATACTGAAAATGGGAATTTTGCCGCCTGCGACCGCGAGCTCGCTCATCACATCAAGGAGTTGATCGGCGTGACCGCAGCAGTGCGGACAGTCAAACCCGGCACCGTCGAGCGTTCCCTCGGCAAAGCCAAGCGGGTGATCGATATGCGGTCGAAGAGCTGACGTTCAGCGCGGCGCTTCGATCACCTGAAATCGGGAATCTGACAGCTTCTTGTGAATGTGCACCATGAACGCCATGGCGAAAACCGGCGTTGCGAAATTGAGAATCGGTATCGATACGAATACGGCCACGATCAATCCGGCCAGGAACACATAGATTGCATTGGCCTTTCGCATGGCCTTTGCCTCATCTGGCGGATGGAATCGCATCGCGGCGAGTTCGAAATACTCACGGCTGAGCAGATAAGCATTCGCCAGAAACAGAGCAATCACGCCAAGGCCCGCGAACAGGACGAATGGCAGGGCACAGAGATAGACCAGCAGCGCCAGGGCGGCGAATTTCAGGCCTTCAATCAGTGCGAGGAAAAACGGGAGTGCGCGGCCCAACCGTTCGGTCGGGTAGTGCTCGCGCTCGACCGCGTCAGCGATCTCGTCGACAAAAAAACTGCCGACAAATGCGGCCACCGCCGGCATCAGGAACAGCGCGCCTGTGATGATGCCCAGACCCGCCATGATCGACAGCACCCAGGCGAGCGCGGACCAGGCAGCGTGGGGCGCGACCCCGGTGGTTTGCTCGGCCCAGTTGGCGCCGGTTTCCGCCCACCCAGACAGAAAACGCTGCAGGAAAATGCCGATGAGCGTAATGAGTATCAAGGCGAGGCCGACGGCCTTGAGCAACACATGCCGCAAGGCCGGGGTGAACATTTGCGAAAGTGCTTTGGTGGCGGCGTCAATCATGCCGGCACAATTAATCTGTGCCGCGACGCAGGGCAAGACCGGCTATGCGACCGGTGAAAGCGTGTCGTCGTCTGCCGGAACCAGCGCGATCATTTCGTCCGGATCAGAAGCGGGCAGGTCTGCCCAGGCCATCGCCTTGTAGTCGAAGCCACGGACGAGCGTCGGTTTCACGACCTCGAAGTACGGGGAGATATCGAAATCGCGCGGCGCATAGAGCGATGAATGCCGGATCTCCAGAATCTCCTGGCGCGCCGCTTCGCTGTCAAGCCGCGTGACCTTCGGCAGGATCGGATATCGCACCGTTTCGAATGCCTGAGCGATCAATGCAGAGCAGATGATGCGCGTCGGATGGCCCGAGCCGAGTGCGATCATGCGTCGGCGCCAGCGTTGCGGAACGGGAAGCGGGAGCAGATAACGCAAAAGGTCGATCACGTTCTTGAGGTCGTAGTCGAAGCCAATGCGTTCTGCAGCATAGGCGCACACACGTGCGCGGTCGTCATCGTCGAGTTTAGTCGGACGGCAGATCCGGGTGTGAAAGCGCGCGTACTTTGACAGTGGTGCCGCTACGACGCCGTGTCCGATATTGGCTTCCACGAGCACGAGCGGTTCGCCGTCGGCGGTCTCGCGGTCGCCAATCGGTCCGACATAAAGCGCGGCATGCGACCAGGTGGACTGCGTGAGATATTTGATGACGCCGGAGATGTGGTTATTGCCTTCAACCAGCAAGACGTCGCCGGGCTGCAAGGTCGCGCGTAACGCGTCCGGATCCGACGGCGTGAAGGGCTCATAGCCTTGCGCCGGCTTCTCCAGATAGTGGGCTAAAAAGCGCCCAGCCCCATCGATCATCCAGCTCATGACCAAACCTTTGGCACCAGTTCTTGGCGCGCAAGGCGTTCCCCCCGCGGTACGTTCGTGTTCCCGCTACGCCTCTAATCAGCGAATTTAGTGAGAAGTCATTGCAATTTGGTTCATTGTTCCCGCGGGTTGCAGGCCATTCGTCGGTGCTACGAATTGTTAGCCATAAAATTTGCCGCACGACGCGCGTTCAGGCATTCTGTCGGCTTACCCAGCAAGAAATTGGATACCATGTCGGGCTTTAGCCGACGCTCGTTCCTCGCCGCTTCCGCGGCCCTTGTCGCGGCGCCCGCACTCGTGCGCGCGCAGATTGCAACGGATGTCGATGTGGCAATTGTCGGCGCCGGCGCCGCGGGCATCTCCGCCGCGCGTCGTGTCGCCGCCGCCAATCGCCGCTTCGTACTTCTGGAGGCAACCAATCGCATCGGCGGCCGTTGCGGGACTGATACTACGATATTCGGCACGCCCTTCGATCTTGGCGCGCACTGGATTCACCGAACAGATGGAAATGTGCTCGGGGGAGCCGCCACTAGCGGGCTCGACATCTACGCGGCGCCGCGCGGACAGGTGGTACGCATCGGTCCGCGCAACGCCCGCGATTCAGAACTCGAAGTCCTGCTCAGCGCACTCGTGCGTTCGCGGCGCGCGATCGTCGATGCCGGCCGGGGTAGAGCTGACAGCCCCGCGGTGCTGGCGCTGCCGAGCGATTTAGGCGTTTGGCGGGGCATGATCGAATTCATGCTTGGGCCATATGCCTGTGGCAAAGGTCTCGCGTCGGTATCGGCTGGCGACCTCGCACGTGCCCCCGAGCGCGAGAACGACGCATTCTGCCGGCAGGGCTATGGTGCGCTGCTGGCGAAGCTTGCCGCCGGTCTACCGGTGCGACTCTCAACACCCGTCACACGCATTGGCTGGGATCGAAGCAGCGTCGATATCGTTACCGCCAAAGGGACCTTGCGGGCACGAACGGCGATCGTAACTGTTTCCACCAATGTGCTTGGTTCCGGCAAAATCGAATTCAAACCGGAATTGCCCCGACGCCAACTCGATGCCGCTGCCGCTCTCTCGCTCGGCAGTTATGATCACATCGCGCTCGACATGCCGGGCAATCCTCTCAGCCTTCAACGCGATGATTTGGTGTTCGAGCAATCGGCGAGCCCGCGTACGGCGGCTTTACTCGCCAATGTTTCCGGCAGCAGCCTGCATCTGGTCGAGATCGCCGGGGGTTTCGGCCGCGATCTGTCCGCGAAAGGTCAGGCCGCAATGATTGAGTTCGCGCACGATTGGATGGCATCGTTGTTTGGAGCGAGCGTAAAAAAGGCCATCAAGCGGAGTTTCGCCACGCGCTGGAACGAGGAGCCGTTTGCTCTCGGCGCGTCGTCGGCAGCCGCGCCGGGCGGTGCCGATGCACGAAGGATTCTGGTAGAACCGCTCGGCGGACGTATCTGGCTGGCGGGGGAAGCGCTTCATGAAACGCAATGGGGCACCGTTAACGGTGCGTGGGAGTCGGGCCAACGCGCAGCGGATGCAGCCTTGCGGCAGACCGGCGCGCTGAAGAGGCCGGAAGACGATAAGCCGGCGCGCGGTGCCAAGCAGCGGCGTGGCCTTCACGGAGACAACAAGTGATGGCGGTACGGCCGAAAGCTCTCATCGCCTGGTCAAGTGGCAAGGACAGCGCCTGGGCATTGCTTGAAGCACGCCGCGCGGGCGATTTCGATATCGTGGGCGCTTTGACCACAGTGACCGATACATTCGGCCGCGTCAGCATGCATGGTGTGCGCGAAGCACTCCTGCATGCGCAACTCGAAGCCGCCGGATTGCCGGCAATCGTGGTTCACATTCCTTTTCCATGCTCAAACGAGATTTACGAACAAAAAATGGCGATTGCGATTAACGCGGCCAGATCTTCCGGCGTGACGCATATGATCTTTGGCGATCTGTTCCTGGAGGATGTACGGAACTATCGCGAGCGGCAGCTTGCGGATACGGGCATTTCTCCGGTTTTTCCGGTGTGGGGCCGGCCGACTCCGGCGCTTGCTCGTGAAATGATCGACGCCGGCGTGCAGGCGCATCTTTCCACGGTGGATCTGCGGAAACTGCCGGCCGTTTTTGCGGGCAGGCGCTTCGACGGCGTGCTGCTGGATATGTTGCCCGAAGACACCGACCCGTGCGGCGAGAACGGGGAATTTCATTCGTTTGTATCGGCGGGGCCAATGCTCTCGCGCAAAATTGCGGTTAAGGTCGGTGAGACGGTTGAGCGCGACGGATTTGCCTACGCGGATTTGTTGCCGGGTTAAGCCCTCAGCACGCCGCCGGTGCGCTTTGTCACTTCGGCGACGATCTTTCCGGACAGGGCTTCGATCTCCGCATCGGTCATCGTTTTTTCTCGCGGCTGTATCGTTACCGCGATGGCAATCGATTTTTTTCCCGGCTCAATGCCCTTGCCCTCGTAGACGTCGAATACGAGCACATTGCTGATCAGTTTTTTATCGACGTTCTGCGCGGTTCGAACAACGTCGGCGGCTTTCACCGCGTTGTCCACGACGAAAGCGAAGTCGCGCTCGACCGGCTGGAATGGCGACAGGTCCAGGAGGGGCTTTGCGCGCGTTGGCCTCGCTTTCGGCTCGGGTATTTTCTGCAGGATCGCCTCAAATCCGACCAGCGGCCCTTCGGCCTTTAGTCCGGCGATCGTGCGCGGATGCAGTTCGCCAAAGTGGCCCAGGATATTTTGCGGACCAATCTGGATCGTGCCGCTACGGCCAGGGTGCAACCACGGCGGCCCGCCGGGTACGACTTGCAGTGCTTGCATCGGGGCGCCTGCGGCTGCCAGCACGGCGAAAGCGTCGGCCTTGGCATCAAAAACGTCGACGGATTGGGCCTTATTTGACCAAAAACGGCCGCTGCCGGAGGCCTTCGCCAGCGCACGGCGCAGCCCGCTCGCCGCGGTGAACTGATCTTCCGGTTTGTCGCCTGTGAAAATCTGCCCGACTTCGAACAGGGCGGTATCCGGAAAACCACGATCGGCGTTGCGTTGCGCCGCCATCACGAGGCCCGGAATGAGACTAGGCCGCATGTCGGACAATTCGGCCGCGATCGGATTGGCGAGCGCGAGCTCCGCTTTGCCGCCGCCAAACAGTTCGGCCTCGCGCTTGGATACGAACGACCAGGTCACGGCCTCGACCAGCCCGCGTGTTGCAAGGGCCCGTTTGGCTTTTCGGGTGCGATTCTGAATCGCGGTGAGCACAGGCTTGCGTGCATACTCCCCGCGCGCGAAAGGCGTCGACGGCACGCGGTCGACGCCGACGATGCGCACAAGCTCTTCGACAATATCGGCACGGCCGTGCACATCCGGGCGCCACGACGGTACCGCCACCTTGACGCGTTCAGCCTGGCCGGCAGCAAAAAATCCGAGTTTGTCCAGCACGCGGCGTGCGTCGACGAGCGACAATTTCAGACCGGCGAGCCGCGTCAACTCGCTCAAGGGAAAGTCGATGATTTTTTCCTTCGGCGTCGGGTCGCCGGCGACGACGATTTCCGACGGTTCGCCGCCACAATGGTCGAGGACCATTTGCGTCGCCAGTTCGAGGCCGGGCAACATGAAATTTGGATCAACTCCGCGCTCGAAGCGATAGCGCGCGTCAGAATTGATACCCAGCTTCCGCCCGGTTTGCGCGATGTTGAGTTCGTCCCACAGCGCCGACTCGATCAGCACGTCGGTCGTCGTCTCGGAGCAGCCGCTTGCTTCACCGCCCATAATGCCGGCGAGCGACTCGACGCCCTTTTCATCGGCGATCACGCAGATTGCTTCGTCCAGCGTGTACGTCTTGCCGTCGAGCGCGAGTAACGTCTCACCGTTTTTCGCGCGGCGTACCGTCAGATTGCCATGCACCTTGGCGGCATCGAATACGTGTAACGGGCGGCCGCGGTCGAAAGTAATGTAATTGGTGATGTCGACCAGCGCATTGATCGGCCGCAATCCGATTGCCGTCAGGCGCTTTTGCAGCCAATCCGGCGATGGACCATTCTTGACGCCCTTCACAAGACGGAGACCGAAGGCCGGACACAGCGACGGTGTTTTTCCGAAATCGAGCGTGACCTTGACCGGGCAGGGGAATGTGCCCTTCACCGGCTTCGGGAGTTTATTTTTGTATGTGCCGATCGTCGTTGCGCCGAGGTCGCGCGCGATCCCGGAAACACCGGTACAGTCGGGCCGATTTGGCGTGAGATTGATCTCGATCACGGGATCGCTAACGCCCGCCCATTCGACATAAGATTTTCCGATAGGCGCATCGGCGGGCAATTCGATGATGCCGTCGTGGTCGTCGGAGATCATCAATTCTGCCGCCGAACACAGCATGCCGCGGCTTTCAACCCCGCGGATGGTGCCGATACCGAGGGTGATATTCTTGCCTGGAATAAATGTACCGGGTGCAGAGAATACACCCTTCATTCCAGCACGCGCATTCGGCGCGCCACAGACGACCTGAATCGGCTTGCCGTCGCCGACGTCCACCATGCAGACGCGCAGGCGGTCGGCATTGGGATGTTTCTCTGCCGAAATGACCGACGCAATGACAAATGGCTTGAGCAGGCTTGCCTTGTCCTCGACGTTCTCGACCTCGAGTCCGATCATGGTGAGTTTGTCGACGATAACCGGCAAGGGTTCGTCGGTGTCGAGATGCTCCTTCAGCCAGGGCAGGGTGAATTTCATGGGCTGAGGCCCCCCGCAAGCGTCGGGAAATCGAGCGGGCGGAAGCCGTAATGCGCAAGCCAGCGCACGTCCGCTTCAAAGAACGCGCGCAAGTCGTGCATGCCGTATTTGAGCATGGCAATGCGGTCGATCCCCATGCCCCAGGCAAAGCCCTGGTATTCGTCGGGATCGAGGCCGCAATTGCGCAGCACATTGGGGTGCACCATGCCGCAACCCAAGATTTCCAGCCAATCCTCGCCTTCGCCGAAGCGAATTTCGCCTTTATCGCGCTTGCACTGGATGTCGACTTCGAGTGACGGCTCGGTGAACGGGAAGTAGGAGGGACGGAAACGCATCTTCACGCTGTCGACCTCGAAGAACGCTTTGCAGAACTCTTCGAGAATCCACTTCAGATGACCCAGATGCGAGCCTTTATCGATCACCAGGCCCTCGACCTGATGGAACATCGGTGTGTGGGTTTGATCCGAGTCGCTTCGATAGGTCCGTCCGGGACAGATCACGCGAATAGGCGGCTTTTTGCTGAGCATCGTGCGCACCTGCACCGGTGAGGTGTGCGTACGCAGAAGCAGGCGGGAGCCATCGGCCTTCGGCGGGAAGTAAAACGTGTCGTGCATTTCGCGCGCCGGATGACCTTCCGGGAAATTCAGTTTTGTAAAGTTGTAATCGTCGGTTTCGATATCGGGACCTTCGGCGACCGCAAATCCCATATCGGCAAAGATCGCGGTCAGCTCGTCCGTCACCTGAGTGATCGGATGGACGCGGCCGACTTCGGCCGGCGACTCGCGCACGGGTAAAGTGACATCGACGCTTTCTGTGTTCAGTCTGGCATCAAGCGCTGCGGTTGCTAACGCGTCCTTTGCGGTCGCGATGGCTGCGGTGACGCGGTCCTTCAAGCCGTTGATCGCCGGACCTTGCTGCTTGCGCTCGTCCGGCGTCATGGTGCCGAGCGTTTTAAGCAGCGCCGACACAGAGCCGCTCTTGCCCAGCGCTGCCACGCGGATAGCTTCGAGGGCCGCTTCGTCCTTGGCCGAAGCGACGGCGGCAAGTAATTCTTTTTCCAGTTGCGTGATGTCGGTCATGTGTCCCAGCAAGTAGCGTTCTAGCTGGTCATGGCCGGGCTTGTCCCGACCATCCACGTCTTGCCTGCGAGAAGAATGGCGTGGATGCCCGCTATAAAGGCGGGCATGACGACCTCAAAACTTTACGCCGGCAACGCGGCCTTGGCCTTTTCCACGATCGCCTGGAATGCTGCGGGCTCGTGAATAGCGAGATCCGACAGAACCTTGCGGTCGACCGTCACACCGGCTTTGGCGAGCCCGGAAATAAATCGGCTGTAGTTAAGGCCGAAGGGCCGCACCGCGGCATTCAGGCGCTGGATCCACAGGGCGCGGAACGTGCGCTTGCGCCGCTTGCGGTCGCGGAAAGCGTACTGGTTCGCCTTTTCGACTGCCTGCTTGGCAATGCGGATCGTATTTTTGCGCCGGCCGTAATAGCCCTTGGCGGCCTTGAGGACCTTCTTGTGTTTGGCGTGCGACGTGACACCACGTTTGACGCGGGCCATGGAAAATCTCCTTGCAGTGCGTGCGATTAATTGACGAAGACGGCCGTGTTCAAGCGGCCATGAAAAACCGGTTAGCCGTTCGGCAACCAGTATTTCTTGATGTTGTCGCCGTCGGATTTGAACAGCACGTTTGTGCCGCGATGCTCGCGGATCTGTTTGGTGGTCCGCTTGATCATGCCGTGGCGTTTGCCGGACTGCTGGTATTTCACCTTGCCCTGGGCGGTGATCTTGAAGCGCTTTTTGGCGCCCGATTTGGTCTTCAACTTGGGCATTTGGCTCTCCTCATCGGCGCGCAGCGGGCAAGCCCACACGGCCGGAATGTGCTCATAAGGCAAATTGGCCCTGGAGCGTTGTGCTCGGGATTGAGCGTGATCGCCGCCACGGCAGCCCTTACCGGCCGGGCGACGATGGGCGGCGTTATGGCAGAGGCGGTTGCGCCATGCAACCACCAGCCGCCGGAACGCTAAATGAGGCTAAAATGCTGACGCGCCACCGAAATTGGAGGTGGCGCGTTTGGCCGGCATGCGTGCCCCTCGGGGACCTCAGCGCGGCGCCAGTAACATGACCATCTGGCGGCCTTCGAAGCGGGGCTCCGACTCTACTTTCGAGATCTTCTCGGTGTCTTCTTTCACGCGCTGGAGCAATTTATAGCCGAGCTCCTGGTGAGCCATTTCGCGGCCGCGGAAGCGCAAGGTGATCTTGACCTTGTCGCCTTCCTCAAAGAAGCGCTTCATCGAGCGCATCTTCACCTGATAGTCGTGGTCGTCGATCATCGGCCGGAGCTTGATCTCCTTGATCTCGACGACTTTCTGTTTTTTGCGGGCTTCGGCCGCCTTCTTCTGCGCCTGGAATTTGTATTTGCCGTAATCCAGGATCTTGCAGACAGGTGGCGTCGAGTTGGGGGCGATTTCGACGAGGTCGAGGCCGGCAGCCTGCGCCATGTCGATCGCGGCTTGGATCGGTGTGGGACCGTGGTTGTGACCACTGGCATCAATTAGTTGGACCTCGCGGACGCGGATCTCCTCGTTAATGCGCGGGCCGTCCTTTTGGACGGGCAGCGCGGACTTCATCGGACGACGAATGGCTATTTTCTCCTCGTACTGTTGCAACGGCCCTTTGGCGCGCCTCAGGGATAGCGAAAGATTGGAAGAAACGGTGAAGAAGTCAACGCAGTTCCGTCACGAATATCGAAAATCGGATCGGAATCGACGGTCAAAGTGTTCAAATTACACTGATTTTGTCTTGCTTTGGTTTTGTTCGGCCGGGGCGGCGTCTCCGTCGATCCCGCCGTACACTCGCAGCGTCTGCTCGGCAACGATCCCGGCATTGAAATGACCGGCCACCCATTCGCGGCCGCGGCGGCCGATTGTCGCGCGGTTTTGTTCGGGCATGGAAAATAGCCGCAGCAGCGCCGCGGCGAGGGCGGCATCGTCGCCCGAGTGGAAGCGAAAGCCTGCGATGCGACTCTCCGGGACCGTCGGCGCCGTGAGCACCACATCACTTCCGGCCCCCAGATCAGACACGATGATCGGCCGGGCCATCGCTTGTGCCTCGAGGATTGCGCGCTGCACGCCTTCAGGCTGCACAGCCGCCGATACGACGACGGACGCGGCAGCGTACGCGGCCGGCATATCGGCAACGGGTGCAGCCATGCGGATCACGTCCATGGTCCCGGTCGTCAGCACCAGGTCCCATAATTCCCCCGTGTATCGGGTGCGCCCGCGGTCCTCGCCGGCGAAGACACACAAGAAATCCTTCATCCCCATTTCCTTGAGCCGCTTCACCGCCTTCACCACAACATGATGCCCTTTGCGGCGCAGGATACGGCCGGTAATCAGAATAACTTTAGTGTCGCGTGTGACTCCCCATGTGCTGCGGATCGCTTCAATGCGCTCTTGAGTCACGCTTTCCGGATTGAAGCGGGCGAGATCAACACCACATGGCACTACGGTGATTTTGTCCCAGGGCGTTCCATAGCGATCATTGATCAGCTGTGCGATCTGCTCGCTCGATGCGAGCACGCGATCGCCGCGTGCCATGATGCTGTTATACAGACGCTTGAAGACATTCTGCTCGCGAAAACCCTTGTAGCAACTTGTCACGAAGGGAACGCCTGCAAGGCGCGCGGCTATAAATGCGCTCCAGGCGCCTGCACGGCCAAAGGCGTGAATCGCATTGCATTGCCGATCGCGCGTCAGTCGTAACAAAAAAAATCCATTGCGCAGCATGACGATCGGATTGTTGCTCGACACATCAAGCGGAACGAATTCACCGCCGCACCCGGTTACGTCGGCCACCAGACGCCCCGCCCGCGAAACCACGATTGCCCGATGGCCCGCTCCGGTAAGAATGCGAACCAGCTCAACCGCACCGGCGTCGGCCGCCCCGCCATCGAGCGTGGGGACGACAATGAGGACACTCTTCGAAGCGAGCGCTGACCGAGGCGCGTGAGTGTCATCGTTCGAAAAAATATCGCGCGGACTATCTTCGCTCGCCATCGGAACTGCGGTCGCGGGCAAGCTCGACATAAACTTACAACCTCGAAATCCCGATATTATTCCAGATGCAAACTCAGGCGCCTATTCGTGCGCGCTTACTAATAGGAGGTATAGACTTCGCAAATAGCATCGGCAACAAGCACTCATGAGCGAAGCACGTCCGACATCCCTGACAGTACGTTCATCTCCGCCCGACCGCAGGATCGCGGTGAGGGCGCGCGAGGGCACGGGCCCGGGTCTTTTCTGGTTGGGCGGCTTCAAGTCCGACATGAGCGGCACAAAAGCCGAAGCCCTTGATCGGTGGGGCGAAAAGACAGGACGGGCGTGTGTGCGGTTCGATTATTCCGGCCACGGTGAATCGAACGGCGAATTTACCGAAGGCACCATTGGCCGATGGCTGGAAGAAAGTCTCGCGGTCTATACGCGCTTTGCCCAAGGTCCCCAGATCGTGATCGGTTCATCCATGGGCGGGTGGCTGGCATTGTTGCTGGCGCGGGCTTTGGCTGGGCGAAAGGACGCAGCGCCAATTGCAGGCATGGTATTGATTGCGCCAGCAGTCGACTTCACCGAGGAGCTGATGTGGAAGGGGTTTTCTGACGCGACCAGACTCGAAATCGAGCAAAAGGGCTTCTGGATGCGGCCATCTGCTTACGGCGAAGAACCTTATCCAATCACACGCGGGCTGATCGAGGACGGTCGCAAACATCTCCTCCTTGGCGGGCTGATCGAAACGCGCTGTCCGGTGCATATCCTGCAAGGCGTACAGGACCCGGATGTGCCGTGGCGGCATGCAGTCGAACTGGTTTCACGCTTCTCGCGCGACGATGTGGTGCTGACCCTCATCAAAGACGGAGACCATCGCCTCTCACGTCCAGAGGACATCGAACGGCTGATTGTTGCGGTTAAGGAATTTTAGAGCGCTGCCGACCATTCTTCCTGGACCGAGGGGTCGGAATCGCGGCGTTGTTGCGAGAGCGCCGAAAACTTTTCGTGCGACAGAAGTTTCGATAAAGCCCACACCGCGGCGCCCCGCACCAACGGCGACGCGTCGTCGAGTAACCTTTCAGCTTCTGTCGCCAGCGCTGCATCACCCGAGTTACCGATCGCGATTAAAACGTTTCTGATAAAGCGGTCTCGACCGGTGCGTTTGATTGAGGTCTTTGAAAAAAGCTTGCGGAATTGGATATCGTCGAGGCGCACGAGGTCGACTAGATGAGGCGCCCGCAGGATTTCGCGCGCGGCAAGTTTGGCTTCTCGTCCCTGGCTCGCAAACTTGTTCCACGGACAGACTGCGAGACAATCGTCGCAGCCATAAATGCGATTGCCCATTAACGCACGTAAGTCGCGCGGTATCGGGCCCTTGTGCTCGATGGTCAGATAAGAAATGCACCGCCGCGCATCGAGCTTATAGGGTGCAGGAAATGCCGCCGTCGGGCAGATGTCGAGGCATGCGCGGCAACTGCCGCAGTTGTCGGGTTCGGCGCCATCTCGCGGCAAATCGAGCGTGGTGAATATTGCGCCAAGAAAAAGCCAAGAGCCGTATTGGCGGGAAACGAGATTCGTGTGCTTGCCCTGCCAACCTAGGCCTGCGCGTTCGGCGATCGGCTTTTCCATGACCGCTGCCGTATCAACGAAGACTTTCACATCGCCGCCGGCGTTGGATGTGAGCCAACGGGCCAATTCCTTCAGCCGCGCTTTGATCAGTTCGTGGTAGTCGTCGCCTTTGGCATAAACCGAGATGGCGGCGCGCTCGGGTGCTTTTAAAATCGCAAGTGGGTCAGTGTCGGGGCCATAGTTCATTCCAAGCATAATGATCGAGTGCACATCCGGCCAGAGTGCCAGTGGTGACGCGCGGCGTCCGGCAGTGTCTGCCAGCCAGGCCATGTCGCCGTGCGCGCCATCGGCAAGAAAACTTTCGAGCCGCGCTCTAAGTTCTGGCGCAGCGTCCGGGCTGGCAACTCCGAAGGCGTCAAACCCGCGCGCGCGTGCCTGCTCCGCAAGCGCCGTTCTGATCGCGGGTGGATCGGTCAGAAGTCGAGGTCGGCGTAGTTTTGCGACGGCGGCAGGCCGGCCAGCGTGTCGGCGAGAAGCGTCCTGAATGACGGACGCGACTTCACCCGCGCGTACCAGTTCTTTGTCGCTTCGTCTTCGTGCCACGGTACTTCGCCCAGGTAATCAGCAACGGACAGGTGCGCTGCTGCAGCAAGATCAGCCAAGCTCAGGCGCTCGCCGGCGAGCCAATCGCGGGTCCGCACCAGCCAGCTGATATAGGCAAGATGATAGCGAATATTATGGCGTGCTGCCCGCAGCGCTTCGGTATCGGGCGGTCCGCCGCCTTGTGCCTGCGTCATGTGTCGCTTGAATGCCCGCTCGGTCACCAGCGGACCGCTGACCTCCGCATGGAATTTGTCATTGAACCAGTTCGCCAGCCTGCGCACTTCGACACGCCGGCCAGGATGTGCCGGCAGCAAGCGCCCTTCGTCATTTTCTGCCGGGTGGGTTTCTTCGATGTATTCGGCGACGATCCCGGCCCCGGGGATCGGCGGATTTCCCTCCGTCACCAGAACGGGCAGCTCCCCTGCCGGATTGAGCAACAGGAATTCTTCGCGCCGTTCCCAGAACCGTTCTTCCACAAGCCGCGCCGCGATGCCGTACTCCCCAAGAATGAGCCGCACATAACGTGATCGAGGACAGAGCGGGTGGTGAAACAGTGTCAGCATTGGCGCCCAGATTGACGCGGCGAAGCCGCTCACGGCGGGAATCAGTATTGGCACTATAGAAAGGCGCGGAGGTGGCGCAAATCGTCACGAATTTTCGCGTTTTTTCGTTGCCTCGCTGACGCGTTTGCGCCAAAAGCGCTGGCCCGCATCGCCTGCACATCCCGGAGCAATTCATGAATTTCGACGCCATCAAGGCCGCTCTTGGCCCGGCCGCGGCACACATGGACCTGATCAAGGCAGCAGTGCTCGGTATTGTTGAAGGCCTCACCGAATACCTTCCGGTGTCGTCGACCGGCCACTTGCTGCTGATCGAACACTTGTTCGGTTGGGGTGATGACGCATTCGGCAAGTCGTTCGCCATATTGATCCAGCTCGGCGCCATTCTGGCCTTGCTGACCATTTATTTTGGTCGGCTCTGGGCGCTTGCCAAGGACATGTTCACGCAATGGGCGGCCGCGCGTTTTGTCATCGGCATATTGCTGGCCTTCCTGCCGGCGGCGGTGATTGGGGCGGTCGGTTACCACATCATCAAATCGTATCTGTTCGACATCCGCATCGTCTGTGTTTCGCTCATTGTCGGCGGGTTTATTTTGTTGTGGGTCGATCGACTGAACTTGCAGCCGCGCTATCACGACGCGACCGAATTTAGTTTGCCCATGTATTTCGGTATTGGGCTCATCCAATGTCTCTCAATGGTGCCGGGCGTGTCGCGAGCAGGTGCGACTATTGTGGGTGCAATGCTGTTTGGCGCCGACCGCCGCTCGGCGGCAGAATTTTCGTTCTGGTTGGCCATGCCGACGATGGTCGGCGCGTTCGCTTACGAAGTTTACAAAAGCCGCGGAGAGCTTGCGATGGGCGGCAACATCGCGGTGACGGCCGTTGGTTTTGCCTTTTCGTTCATCTTCGGATGGATCGTGGTGAAGACGTTTCTGGGCTATGTGCAACGCCACAGCTTCGCGCTGTTTGCATGGTGGCGCATCCTTGTCGGCGGTGTTGGACTTGCGGCCCTATACGTTATGTAAGGCTCACGCGACGCGACTGCGGAATTGTCCCGTTTTGCGAAAGCGCCAGAGATAAGACGGCACAATCGCCTCGATCGGCTCCGGCTCGATGCCCAGCCCCTGAAGGGTTCGCCCTTCCGACTTGGCGGATTGCGACACCACATTATCCGTGCGCAACAGTTCAACCTGATCGGGCGTAAGCAACGGTGTCGGGAGGTACTGCAAGAACGTCGCCTGCAATTTCGCCAGGAAGAATGGCAGTGGAACCAGCAGCCGCTTGCGTTCAATCTTCGCGAGCACGAATTGCATGAGCTCTTTGAACGTTCGTACGTCCGGGCCGCCCAATTCGTAAACTGTGCCGGGGCGCGTGTTGCCGTCGACGGCGTCGGCAATCGCCTTGGCAACATCACCGACGAACACCGGTTGAAAGCGGGTAAGGCCACCGCCGATGAGCGGCAGCGCGGGCGAAAGACGCGCCAGCGCGGCGAAGCGGTTAAAGAAGTCGTCTTCGGGTCCGAACATGATGGACGGCCGCATGATGGCGGTCGACGGCTGCGCCGACAGCACCAGTCGTTCGGCATCCGCTTTGGACCGGGCATAGGCGCTGGTCGAATTCTCGTCGGCACCGATCGCGGACACGTGCACCATATGCGCGCCATGGGCACTCGCCGCGAGCGCCACTTGCTCCGCACCGTAAGTGTGAACGGCATCGAAACGTTGACGGCCGCGTTCGAACAGAATGCCAACCAGATTGATCAACACCTGGGCATCGCGAGCCGCCGCGTATACCGAAGGCGCGTGGCGTACATTGGTCTGCACTGCATGAATTTGGCCGACGCGGCCCAGCGGTTGCAAAAAGCCGGCAAGCTCTGGCCGGCGTACCGCCACCCGAATGCGATAGTTACGTTTGGCAAGGGCTCGCACGACGTGACGGCCGAGAAAGCCCGATCCGCCATAGACGGTGATCAGGGTGTCATAGGGGCTGCGTGCGGTCATGCCGCTCTCGATTCCATGCCGGCGGGGATGCCTTGAAACCCGCCAAATACAGGATAGGCCGAAGGCTGTACAGGGCCAAACCCCCTTCATTGACAAGGTGGAAAGGGCTCCGTATCTGGTCCCGACAAGCCCAGGTGGCGGAATTGGTAGACGCACTAGTTTCAGGTACTAGCGGTGAAAGCCGTGGAGGTTCGAGTCCTCTCCTGGGCACCAACGTTCCGAGCCTGAGAAACTAAATGACCATCCGCCTGCACCGCGGGGACCTCCCTGACCTTAGCGCCTACAAAGGCGCGGTGGCGATCGACACCGAAGCTATGGGGCTCGATCCCAATCGGGATCGGCTTTGCGTCGTGCAGCTATCGCCAGGCAATGGATCAGCGGATGTCGTGCAGATCGGGGCCGGCCAGCGCAAGGCGCCCAACATCGAACGGCTACTCGCGGACAAGTCGATTGTTAAAATTTTTCACTTTGCTCGGTTCGATATCGGCTTGCTGGCCAAAACCTTTGGCGTGATGGCCGCGCCGGTCTATTGCACGAAAATCGCCTCGCGCCTCGCCCGCACTTACACCGACAAACACGGGCTCAAGGATCTGGCGCGCGAGGTCCTCGGCGTCGATCTTTCAAAACAACAGCAATTATCTGACTGGGGTGCGGACGAACTCACCGACGCGCAGGTGTCCTACGCCGCAACAGATGTTTTGCATTTGCACGCACTTAAAGAGAAGCTGGATACGATGCTTGCGCGCGAAGGCCGCGCGGATCTAGCGGCGGCATGCTTCCGTTTTTTGCCAGACAGGGCACGACTCGACCTCGCCGGCTGGGCCGCCGAGGATATTTTTTCTCACTCTTCGTAAGCCATTGAATTGTCGTCGCTATTGTTCGCCGGCAAGCAGGCTTTGTTGCCGTGTCGGAGCCATATTCGGACGGCATGGTGTCAGATGGGGCATGAGATGATTTCTAAGACCATCTTTGTACGAAGGCGGGCGCCAGGCTTGCTATGAGCCGTGTGATTACAGCCAGAACCGATCCCGAAGCTCCACGGACTTATTGGAGCACGAGCCGCGGCGACGCTGAGCGTGCGTTTAAGGCCGCGCGCCGTCACAGCTATATGGTTCGAATCTTGCGCATTGCCGTCCCGGCGAGCGTGGCAGCGGTGCTCGTCATCACGATGCTGATCACATATTTCAACCCGCTGCGCATGCTCGCAAAGCTGCCAATCAATATCGACAACCTGGTCGTTTCGGGCACCAAGGTCACCATGGAAGCGCCGCGCCTTTCCGGATTCACAAGTGATGCGCGCGCGTATGAATTGACTGCGGACACCGCAGCTCAAGATATGACCAAGCCGGACCTGGTCGAGCTGCACAACATTCGCGCCAAAATGGAAATGCAAGACAAGACCACAATGGAAATGACGGCGGTCACCGGCCTGTATGATGCCAAGGGTGAAATACTCCAGCTCGATCGGGACATCGTGCTTAGCTCGTCGACGGGATATCAGGGCCGCCTCAGCGAAGCGACGGTCGATATTCGTAAAGGCAATGTTGTGTCCGAACACCCTGTTGAGGTGCGGATGTTGCAAGGCACCCTCAATGCCAATCGACTGAACATTATTGAATCTGGAGATCTCATTCGTTTCCATGGTGGCGTTGTCATGGACATGACGCTTAATCAGCCGGCACCACAAACCAAGCCGGCTGCGCAATGATCGTCATGCGCAATACGAACTTGGTTTTCTTAGTCGCTGCCGCATTGGTCGTCTGCCCGGCCGGTTTGCACGCACAAACAACTCCGTCGGGTCCACCGAACGCATTGCAGGGGTTTTCGCAAAACCGCGATCAGCCGGTGCATATTGAAGCGGCGTCGCTTGAAGTTCGCGACAAGCAAAAAGAAGCGACGTTTAGCGGCGATGTGCGGGTGAAACAGGGTGACACGGGTCTGCGCTGCAAATCCCTTGTGGTGTTTTACGAGCAAGATGCCGCCGACAAGAAGACCTTGCAGGCGGCGGCGCCGGGGCCTGGCGGTCAGCAACGCATCAAACGGCTGGAGGCTCGTGGCGCGGTTGTGGTGACACAGAAGGACCAGACCGCGACCGGCGAACTCGGTATTTTCGACATGAAGAGCAACACCGTCACGCTGACTGGCAATCCCGTGGTCATGACACAAGGACAAAATGTGCTCAGAGGCGAAAAGCTGGTCGTCGATCTAACCAGCGGCGTTTCGCGCGTAGAAGGCGGCCGCGTGCAAGGCCTCTTTAACGGCTCCGGATCTGATTTAAATCTCAAACCCGGCGGCAATAGCGCGGCTTCACCGCGGCCAGTGCCGGTGCGGCCGTTTTAGTCGAGCTGCAGCGGGTGCACAGCAACTCCAGCCACTGGCTTCGGGAATCAGCTAGAGTTGCGCGTCCAGTCTTGCGCCGCGGGGTAGTCCGGTGAATATCCTCTCGCTTTTTTGGCGCCGGCCGTCGCAGACTCGCCGTGTTTTGACTCCGGAAGCTCGCGCACACCAGGCGGTCGCACGCAATCCACAAATTCAGCAATCGCCGCAAAAGCGGGATGCAGTACCGGCCCAGGGCGCTCCCCGACCGAGGCGAGACGGGGATGGCCGTCCGGCGACTCGGCAAGCCTACCTTGCTGCGCACGGCGTAGAGAAAAGCTTCGGCGGTCGCATGGTGGTGAGGGGCGTTACGCTTTATGTGCGACGGGGCGAAGCAGTCGGCCTGCTCGGACCAAACGGTGCCGGCAAGACTACCGTGTTTTACATGATCACCGGTTTGATCAATGCCGATCGCGGTCGCATCGAACTCGATGGCTACGATGTTACTGCACTTCCGATGTACCAACGGGCGCGGCTTGGCATTGGTTACCTGCCGCAAGAGGCTTCGATCTTTCGAGGCCTCAACGTGGAGGACAATATCCGCTCAGTACTGGAAGTGGTGGAGCCCGACCGCAAACAGCGCGAAACCGATCTCAACGCGTTGCTTGAAGAATTCAACATCGCTCGCGTGCGAAAGACGCCGACCATCGCGCTCTCAGGTGGTGAACGGCGACGCGTGGAAATCGCGCGGGCCCTGGCGACTCGGCCAAGCTACATGCTGCTCGACGAGCCTTTCGCTGGCATCGATCCGATCGCGGTCGGCGACATCCAGGCACTCGTGCGCCACCTCACCAATCGCGGCATTGGCGTCCTTATCACCGATCATAATGTGCGCGAGACACTGGGTCTCACGGATCGCGCTTACATCATCTATTCGGGGGAGGTTCTGATGGAGGGGCGCGCGGACGATATCGTCAATAATCCGGACGTGCGCCGCCTTTATCTCGGGGAAGAATTTCGGCTTTAGGGCCGGCAATCCTCATTGGTTAATCCGCACATTATTTGTGCAATGGCGCGTTGCGAAATTGCGTATCGCTGACGCATCCGACCTGATATAAAGGCATACAAGCAAGAATCGGACCAATTCGGCCGGAATTTTATGGCGCTTTCACAGAGATTGGAGTTTCGCCAGACGCAAGGTCTGGTGATGACGCCGCAGCTGATGCAGGCCATCAAGCTGCTACAGCTCTCCAGTCTTGATCTGGTGGCTTACGTAGAAGGGGAACTTGAGCGCAATCCACTGCTCGAGCGCGCCGAGGATGAAGGGCCGGGCCCCGGTGCGGAAGGAAGCGCTGCCGTCGCGGAGGGCGAGGGCGCCGATGATGTCGCCGCCACGTCCGATTGGATCGGTGCGGATCTTGAAACCAGCCGCACTTCAATGGAGCAGGGGCTAGGGACCGAACTCGAAAACGTCTTTCCCGACGACAGCGGGGAAAAAATTTCGAAATCGGCCGAGGCCCCGCCACCCTCGTATTCTGAATGGTCCGGCGCGGGCGCGCCTCCAGGCGAAGATTACAATCTTGAGGCCTTCGTCTCAGCCGAAACGACGCTCGCCAATCATCTGGCTGAGCAAATGGCGCTTGCGATTTCCAATCCCGCCGGCCGGATGATCGCGCAATATCTAATCGATATGGTGGATGAGGCCGGCTATCTCACCGGCGATCTCGACACGGTTGTCGAGAAACTTGGTGCCGACCGCCAAGACGTAGAGCTTGTACTCGCGGTCCTGCAGACATTCGATCCCGCCGGGGTGTGCGCGCGCAATCTTACCGAGTGTCTCGCCATCCAGCTGAAGGAACGGGATCGCTACGACCCAGCCATGCGAGCGCTGGTTGAGCACCTCGATCTGTTGGCGAAGCGCGATCTCGCCGGACTGCGCCGAATATGCGGCGTCAGCGACGACGATCTTGCGGACATGATTGCCGAGATCCGAATGCTCAATCCCAAGCCAGGCTTGGCATTCGGCTCTACAACGGTGCAGCCGATTGTCCCGGATGTCTTTGTGCGCGCTGCGCCGGACGGCACCTGGCAAGTCGAACTCAACTCTGACACGCTACCGAAAGTGCTGATAAACCAGCGTTACCATGCGCAAGTTTCAAAAACGACGCGCAACGACAAAGAGAAAGCCTACATTGCCGATTGTCTGCAAACCGCCACGTGGTTGGTGCGCGCGCTTGATCAACGTGCGAAGACAATTCTTAAAGTTTCGAGTGAAATTGTCCGGCAGCAAGATGGTTTCTTTGCCAGAGGCGTGCAGCATTTGCGTCCGTTAAATCTAAAAACTGTCGCAGATGCCATTAGCATGCATGAGTCAACGGTCTCCCGTGTCACCGCCAATAAGTACATGGCGACCAACCGCGGGATTTTCGAATTGAAGTACTTTTTCACTTCGGCGATCGCTGCAGCAAATGGCGGCGAGGCGCATTCGGCCGAAGCCGTGCGTCATCGTATCCGTCAATTAATCGATAGCGAAAGTGCCGCGGACGTCCTGTCTGACGATACCATCGTCGAGAAGTTACGCGGCGCCGGAATCGACATCGCGCGCCGCACCGTCGCGAAATATCGAGAAGCTATGCGCATACCATCCTCGGTGCAGCGCCGGCGTGAAAAACTGGCGGCTGGCGCCTGAACTCGCGTGTCCTGACACATTGACGTGCGGAACATTTTTAAGCTGAAATCTTTACTGCCGGACGGGCAACTGGCGCCACTTACGCGCCGATGGAGGCAATCGATGCCTTTACGCGTATCAGGACGGAACATCAGCATCGGCGCCGCACTGCAACGTAAGATCACTGATCGCGTCGAAGAAGCAGCGTCAAAATATTTTCGTGGCGGCTATTCGGGACATGCCACCATTGGAAAGGATGGGTTCGGATTTCGTACCGAATGCGTATTGCATCTCGATTCAGGTGCATTGCTTGAAGCCGAGGGCATGGCCCCGGATGCATACGATAGCGCCGACCAAGCAGCCGTTCGCATCGAAAAGCGGCTGCGACGCTACAAACGCCGGCGCAAAGACCATCAAGGCCGCCGCGGTGGCTAAAATGCCCAAAAAGCCAAAAAAATCTGGCAATTGCAGGCCACCTTCGGCCATTGACGACGGCGCGGACCACTCTTATGGTCCGCCGCCTTCAACATCCCCTTTGCAACGCGGCGCCGATATCTCCGATCATTGGACACGTCCATGACGCTCACCGACCTCGTCGCGCCGAACGCGATTATCCCGGCTCTCAAGGTTAACGGCAAGAAACAGGCGATCCAGGAATTAGCCGCGCGCGCGGCCGAACTTACCGGCCAGAACGAAAAGGCAATTCTGGAAATCCTGCTTCAACGCGAGAAGCTCGGCTCCACCGCGGTTGGCAATGGCGTAGCGATTCCGCATGGCAAATTGCCCAAGCTTGGGCGGCTATTCGGTCTGTTCGCAAGACTACACAAGCCAATCGATTTTGAGGCGCTCGACGGCCAGCCGGTTGATCTGATTTTTCTGCTGCTCGCCCCGGAAGCTGCCGGCGCCGATCACCTCAAGGCACTTGCGCGCGTCGCGCGGCAATTGCGCGATCCAGAGATCGCGCGACGCCTTCGCGAATCCAGTGACGCGAACGCGGTTTACGCTGTGCTCGCGATGCCGCCGGCGAGTAGCGCGGCGTAACAATTTTCGAAAGCGATCGTGGTCCGGCTTAACCCGACTGTTCACGACTTTGCCTTTCCATTCCCGACCAAGACGTGAATGCCCGGCACAAGGCCGGGCATGACGTTTTGCGGAACGTGAAGACGACCGTCAGTGCACGCTGACTGTTTCGAGCTCCTGACTCCAAGCATTCGCCACGGCGGCTTCGCGCGTGTCGGTGAGCATGATCGGTGTGCCATCCGCTGCATGCAGCGCGAATAGTTTGATGCCGGGTTCGATTTTCGGCGCTTGCGGAAACAAATTCGCGACATCTTCGGAGCGGATCGATTTGACGTAAGCCAGGCGTCCATCGCCGAGCTGTGCCAAGGCTTCCTGCGTGATCGCCGGATGAGTCGTGTTCGGTTCAGTCTGTTTGTCGTTGGTCATGGCCCTCGACTCCTTTCTGAGTAAACGCTTGACGCGGTCGAGTCCTGCTTCACGAGTTCGTCATTCCTGCTCATTGATCGAGATCGATTTCACGATCCGTTCCGGCTGCGGGCGCACCAAATCGATCGACAACAGCCCATTTTTCAGGTCTGCGCCCATGACCTCCATGCCGTCAGCCAGCACGAATGTCCGCTGGAATTGGCGCGCGGCGATGCCGCGGTGGAGATATTGGCGAGTCTTGTCGTCTTGCTGGCGGCCACGAATCACCAACTGGCTTTCCTCGATACTGACATCGAGTTGGTCACGGGTGAATCCGGCGACAGCAAGTGTAATGCGCAACCGCTCCGGGTTTTGCCCGTCGCGCGGCAACCGCTCGATATTGTAGGGCGGGTAGCCGTCGGCTCCCTTGGCGACACGGTCGAGTACGCGCTCGATCTCATCGAAACCCAAGAGAAACGGGCTGGAGAGGGATGGAACTCGCGACATTGGTCTCAAAGCCCTCGCTTGAAGCGACTTTGACGGGGCCCCTTTCAGGCACCCCAACCGGGCGGCGACTGCCGATCGGTCGTTCCTAATATGGGCAGGGCGGGTTAATGGTTCAAGAACAGGCGGAAACAGGCCGGGAGGCCGGATAATAAGCCGATAGCAGGGTTTTTAATGCCTAAAGGGATGCAGATACCATCGCTGACCTTCCGCGCCCTGCGCGCCACGCCGGTCGAAGTTCCCCCGAATTTCATCCTAGGGACCACCATGGGCGCCTTTCGCCAGGTGCCCTTGCTCCTCATCGATCTGGAGACAGAGGAGGGCGTTACGGGGCGAACCTACCTGTTTTGCTATCTGCGGGCGGCGGCGCCGGCGATCATCAGCCTGCTCGGTGAAGTCGAGCGCATCGTTAAAGGCGCGCCGGTTAAGCCGGACGAACTCTGGGCGAAGCTCACGAAACGCTTCACGTTGATCGGGGTGCAGGGCGTCGTGCGCATGGCGATGTCCGGGTTCGATACCGCATGTTGGGATGCGCTGGCGGTCGCGGCTGATGTCCCGCTTGCCACATTGCTCGGGTCCGCGCCGCGGCCCATCCCCGCCTACAACAGTTGTGGCCTCGGCCTCACAGATGATCTTGGAGCGTTGGCGGCCGAAGCGGAGAAACTGCTGTCCGGGGGATTTCGTGCAATCAAGCTTCGCCTCGGCTACCCAACCCTGCAGGCCGATATTGCGGCGGTGCATGCCGTGCGCAAAAGGATTGGGGACGGCATTGCGTTGATGGTCGATTATAATCAAGCGCTCAGCGTGCATGAGGCGCTCGCGCGCGGACGCGCACTTGATGCCGAAAATATTTATTGGCTGGAAGAGCCGATCAGGCACGATGATTATGCGGGCGCCGCGGAGCTTGCGCGCGAACTTCAGGTCCCGATTCAAATCGGCGAAAATTTCTCGTTGCCTGCCGCGATGTCGGTCGCGATCGAGCATCATGCGGCCGACTACGTGATGCCGGATCTTGAGCGTATCGGTGGTGTCACCGGCTGGCGCCAGGCGGCCGAGATCGCGCAATCGCATGGCGTAAAAATGTCGTCACATCTGTTCCCCGAAGTGAGCGCGCATTTGCTCGCCGCGACGCCGACTTGTCACTTTCTGGAATACGTCGACTGGGCGAATGTACTGGTCGAAGAGCCGCTCGCGATCGTCGACGGACACGCCGTGGTGCGCTCGCGCGCGGGCAGCGGCATGGTGTGGAATAACAAAGCGGTCGAACGCTATCGCATGCGCTGATCAGCGCAGAGGGAGTCGGAACAACTTGATCGCGTTGTCGCGGCCGATCTTGGCGCGATCCGCTTCGCTAATTTCTGCCTTGTCGAACCACTCGGCGCCTTCTCCGACATCCTCAAACGGCCAATCGACCGAGAACATCACGCGGTCGACGCCCATCACACTGATGGCATTGACGAGTGCGTGCGTGTCGAAATTTCCCGATGTCGTAATGTGGAAGTGCTTACGGAAATAGTGCGCAACGCCTTGCTTGGCCGGATATTTATGCGGCGCCTTCATCCAGCCATTGCGATTGTCGATGCGCCAGAGATAAATGGGAATGCCTTCGCCGATGTGGCCCAGCACGATCTTCAGTCGTGGGCACTCGTCGAATAAACCACTGCCGATCAGGCGTAGCGCATGCACGGCCGTTTCCGCCGCAAAGGCCCAGTTGGGCCCCAGCATCCAGTTGTGGCCCTCGTAGAATTTCGTCCAGCTCGGGAGTGGATTGCGCGGGTGCAAATAGAACGGCACATCGAGTGCCTCGATTGTGCGCCAGAACGCCCGGTATTGGGGAAGATCATAATAGGTGATGTTCTCCGGCGTTCCGATTTGCGAAAAACCGTTCACCAGCGCGCCAACCATGCCGAGGTCTTTTACGCAGCGAGTGATCTCGGTGGCTGCAGCCTCGGGGTCCTGCATGGGTAATGCAGCGAAGGCAGCAAAGCGGCCCGGGCGCTTGCGTACTTCTGCGCCGAGTGTGTCATTCGCTTGCTTTGCTGTCGCAATCGCATTTTTCACGTCGTGAATTGCCTGGATTGCTGGCGCATTGAGCGACAGGATCATCATTTCGATCCCGTGCTTGTCCATTTCGCGCAATCGCGTGTCCTGGATGTCGAGCAGACGGTGTCCTAAATCCTTCCAGACATGCGCGCCGAACACCTGTGAATCACCAAGCGTTGCTTCGATAGCGAAATGTTCTTCGAGTGCGACCTTGCCTTGCATGTCTAATCCCCCGGATTTTGCACAAAACTTACAGGCGCTTTTTAGAAAAAGCGCGCCCAGATGGAGACTTCAAATACTTTTCAAAATTGTGAGTCTGCTTCTCATCACTAAACGCAACGGATGTTTTCAATTTCCAGGGTCTGTATTTAGACGTGTGGCGGACTTCGCCGGCGTTGTGTTTGATCAAACGCGCGCGCAAATCCATTGTTATTCCGGCGTAGAAATGAACGGAATGGCTGCTTTGGAGAATATATACATACTTCATAGCCCGCCTTCGCCCTGCGGGCTACGGCGCGGCAGCCTTCGCATGCTTCGCTACGAGAGATAATAACGGCTCGCCGAGCCGTAGCTCGCGAAGCGAGCGAAGGCTGGTGGAGCCAGGCGGGATCGAACCGCCGACCTCCTGCATGCCATGCAGGCGCTCTCCCAGCTGAGCTATGGCCCCAATCGTCGAATTCGATTGCCGCTCATTGAGAAACGCAAGCGGCGTGCGCCGTAGTCAGGTCTCCTCTTCCTTCTCGATAGACTCGCCGATGATGTCCGTCACATCGGCATCGCCTTCTTCCTGTTCTTCAATGAAGGCAGCATCGTCGAGGCTCTCATCCATCTCGACTTCTTCCTCTTCGCCTGCTGCAGGCGCGCCTTCGGCCGTTGCCGGCTTCTTGCCCTGTTGTTCGGCCTCGGCATCCTCCAGCGAAACGAATTCGGCATCTGTCGTTTCGGGGACAATGGCCTCGGCCGGTACCACCGGTGCCGGTTTTACGGGCGCCGGTTCGGAGCGCGCGCGCGGAGGCGTCGGTGCCGCTATCGGAACGACTTTACCGGTATACGGTGAAATCACCGGCGTCTTGTTGAGATCGTAAAACTTACGACCGGTATCGGGGCAGACGCGCTTGGTGCCGAGATCAGGTTTCGCCACAGTCGAGGTTCCTCGGGACAGGGTCGTTTAAATCGGTGTTTCACTTGGCTAGTTGCAACGCCCCTGTCAATAGCTCACGCGCGCCCAACGGGCCAAAAGCGGCAGGATGACGGCACGCGCGGCTGCGTGGTAGGACGGCGCAGATTTTAAGGATACCACCCGGTGAACTCTGCAGAATCCACGCCGCTAACGGCCCGTCAAAGCGGCCCTGTCCAGGGCCGCACGCGGGTCCCCGGCGATAAATCGATCTCCCACCGGGCCCTGATCATTGGTGCGCTTACGGTCGGCGAGACCACGATCTCCGGACTGCTGGAGGGCGAGGACGTCTTGCACACCGCTGAAGCCATGCGCGCGTTAGGCGCCCGGGTGGAGCGCATGGGCGATCACGCATGGCGCGTTCACGGCGTCGGCGTTGGCGGCTTTGCTCAACCGGCCGGGACGCTCGATTTTGGCAATTCCGGCACCGGTGCGAGGCTGGTGATCGGCGCCGTGGCAGGCGCCCCCGTGACGGTTACTTTCGATGGCGACGACTCTTTGCGCAGCCGGCCGATGCGGCGCGTGCTCGATCCGTTGGAGAAGATGGGCGCGCGCGTCGTCCAGATCGCCGACGACGGACGACTGCCGCTCATCCTGCGGGGCGCTGCCGATCCAATCCCGATCATTTACGAGTTGCCAGTTGCGTCGGCGCAACTCAAGTCGGCGGTATTGCTCGCTGGGCTTGCGGCGCCGGGTGAAACCACGGTCATTGAATCGGAGGCGACCCGAGATCATACCGAGCGATTGCTGAAACATTTCGGCGCCAAGATCAGCAGCAAGCCGCACGGTGATCATGGCCGGCGAATTGTTTTGCAAGGACAGCCCGAGTTGGAGCCCGCAAATGTTCTGGTGCCGGCCGATCCTTCATCTGCCGCATTTCCGCTCGTGGGTGCTTTGGTTGCGCCTGGCTCCGAACTCATTCTCGAAGCGGTGATGACCAATTCGCTCCGCACCGGTTTACTGACGACGTTGCTTGAGATGGGCGCTTCCATCGAGACGCTGGAAAAGCGCGATGACGGCGGAGAGGAAGTCGCCGATCTGCGCGTGCGCACATCGACGCTCAAGGGCGTGGATGTGCCGCCGGAACGCGCGCCGTCGATGATCGACGAGTATCCTATTCTCGCGGTGGCTGCATCTTTCGCAGAGGGTGTGACGCGCATGCGCGGTTTGAAAGAATTGCGCGTGAAAGAGTCTGATCGTTTGGCAGCCACCGCCGAGATGCTCCGCGCCAATGGTGTCACGGTCGAAATCGAAGGCGACGATCTGATCGTTCAGGGCAAAGGTCGCCCGTTCGGCGCAGGCGAGGTGAAGACCCACATGGACCACCGCATTGCCATGGCTGCGCTGGTGATGGGGTTAGGCACGCAGAATCCCGTGCGTATCGACGATAGTGCGTTTATCGCGACCAGCTTTCCGGGCTTCGTTGAATTGATGCGTTCGGTCGGCGCGGATTTCACATGATCATTGCTATTGATGGGCCGGCCGCCTCGGGCAAAGGCACGCTCGGCAAGTGGCTTGCCGCCCACTACGGCTTGCGCCATCTCGACACCGGACTGATCTATCGCGCCGTTGCCAAGGCCGTGCTCGATGCCGGTCGAAATCCTGCGGACGTCGCTGCTGCCGCGTCTGCAGCGAATGCACTCGATCCCTCGCGTTTTGATGAAACTGCGCTCAAGGCGCACAGCATCAGCGAAGCGGCCTCGATCGTTTCCGCCATTCCTGAGGTTCGCAATGCGCTTCTTTCATTCCAGCGCGAGTTTGCCGCAAAGCCGCCGGGGGCCGTTTTGGACGGGCGGGACATCGGTACGGTCATATGTCCTCATGCCGATGTTAAGATATTCGTGACCGCGAGCCCCGAGGTCCGCGCCCGCCGCCGTGCCGCTGAATACAAGGCGCAGGGCCGGAATATCGATGAAACCGCGGTTTTTGCCGACATCCGCACGCGAGACGAGCGCGACAAAAGCCGGGCCGCAGCACCCCTAAGACAGGCACCGGACGCGCACTTGCTCGATACAACGCATTTAGATATAGACGCGGCCATCCGGGCCGCCATCGACATCGTCGAGGCCACCCGAGCGGGCCGAGGGCGCGGTTGACCGTCCCTCGTGTTGGAGGACAAAGCCCCGCTCGAGCCTCTGCGTAAGGCGCGCCTGACCGCTCAATCGTTCGACAAGCACGGTATCTGCGCCGGCCATCCGGATTTCCGGAGGTCGCCTTTGGTCTTGCGGGACCAATGGCCCGAGCCCGTTGAACATCATTCCAACCCGCCGGCGCCCGCTTACAGGAGACTCCATGGCCACTGCTACAGCACCCTCGCGTGAAGACTTCGCCAAGCTGCTTGATGAGACCTTCGGCGGCGGAAACCTGCAGGAAGGGTCCGTCATCAAGGGCAAGGTCGTCGGCATCGAAAAGGAATTCGCCGTCATTGACGTCGGTTTGAAGACGGAGGGCCGGGTGGCCTTGCGTGAATTCACCGGACCGGGACGGCAGGCCTCTCTCAAGGTGGGCGATGATGTCGAAGTCTATCTCGAGCGCGTCGAGAACGCGCTCGGCGAAGCGGTGCTCTCGCGCGACAAGGCGCGTCGCGAAGAAAGCTGGGGCAAGCTGGAGAAGGCGTTCAACGGAAGCGAAAAGGTCCAGGGTGTCATCTTCAACCAGGTCAAGGGCGGCTTCACGGTCGATCTCGATGGCGCAGTGGCGTTCTTGCCGCGGTCGCAAGTCGACATCCGCCCGATCCGCGACGTCACTCCTTTGATGAACGTGCCGCAGCAGTTCCAGATCCTGAAAATGGATCGCCGCCGCGGCAACATCGTCGTTTCCCGCCGTACCGTACTGGAAGAGACTCGTGCAGAGCAGCGCCAGGAACTGGTGCAGAACCTCGAAGAGGGTCAGGTCATCGACGGCGTCGTGAAGAACATCACCGACTACGGCGCGTTCGTGGATCTTGGTGGCATCGACGGATTGCTGCACGTCACCGATATCGCCTGGCGGCGCGTCAATCACCCGACCGAGGTGCTCAACATCGGTCAGCAGGTGAAGGTCAAGATCATCAAGATCAACCACGAGACCCACCGCATCTCGCTCGGCATGAAGCAGCTGCTGGACGATCCGTGGCAGGGCATTGAAGGCAAGTATCCGGTCGGTGCGCGCTTCAAGGGACGCGTTACCAACATCACCGACTACGGCGCCTTTGTAGAACTTGAGCCCGGCATCGAAGGCCTGATCCACGTGTCGGAAATGTCGTGGACCAAGAAGAACGTTCACCCGGGCAAGATCGTATCGACTTCACAGGAGGTCGAAGTGCAGATCCTCGAGGTCGATCCGGTGAAACGCCGTATCTCGCTCGGCCTCAAGCAGACCATGCGCAATCCATGGGAAGTATTTGTCGAGAAACACCCGCCCGGTTCTACCGTCGAGGGCGAGGTCAAGAACAAGACCGAGTTTGGCTTGTTCCTCGGCCTCGATGGCGACGTGGACGGCATGGTCCACTTGTCCGATCTCGACTGGAAGCGTCCGGGCGAGCAGGTCATCGAGGAGTACAAGAAGGGCGACATGGTGAAGGCCCAGGTCCTCGATGTCGACGTCGAAAAGGAGCGCATTTCGCTCGGCGTCAAGCAATTAGCGGGCGATCCGATGGAATCCGCTGGCGATCTCAAGAAGGGATCGGTCGTGACCTGCGAAGTCACCGAAGTGAAGGAGTCCGGCATCGACGTGAAGATCGTCGGTACCGACCTTCTCGCGTTCATCAAGCGTGCCGACCTGGCGCGCGAGCGCGGCGATCAGCGCCCCGAGCGCTTTGCGGTCGGCCAGAAAGTTGACGCTCGGGTCACCCAGTTTGATCGCAAGACCCACAAAGTCGGTGTGTCGATCAAGGCGCTGGAAGTCGCCGAGGAGAAGGAAGCCATCGCCCAATACGGCACCGCCGAATTCAGGCGCCTCCCTGGGCGACATTCTGGGCGCTGCCCTCAAGCAGCGCGCCGGGGACAAGACTGACGAAGAAGCCGAAACCGAAAAAGCCGAGGAATAGGCCGCGGACGGCGACTTACATGAACAAAAGACCCCTGGGGCCCTGTGCCCCGGGGGTTTTTGTAAAGCTGGCACGCTTGCCAATGGGCTTGTGCCCTTGCGAAAACTCCGCCGCGCGACCAAACAATGTCACGGGGTGATACGTTCGATCCGATTGAAGGAGCGCACTGATGTCACTTGATGCCGATGCCATCGTCGATCGCCGCCGCATGCGGCGTAAGCTCACATTCTGGCGCGTCGGCGCGTTGGTGATCGCATTGCTCGCGATCATCGGAGCGGCGGCGGTGTTCGTGCCGGGCAGCCGCTTGATGCCCGCTGGCGCCTACATCGCGCGCATCCAGGTTCAAGGGTTGATTAGGGGGAATAGGGAGCGCGTCGAGGCCCTCGCGCGCCTTGGTCGCTCGCGCGCGCGAGCGGTCATCGTCCATATCGATAGTCCGGGCGGCACAACGGCCGGCTCCGAGCAGCTCTTTAACGCGTTGCGCGATTTGCAGACCAAGAAGCCGATGGTGGTGGTGGTGGACGGGCTCGCAGCGTCCGGCGCCTATATCGCCGCACTCTCTGCCGAGCACATCGTGGCGCAAGAAACGTCATTGGTCGGCTCGATCGGCGTGTTGTTTCAGTACCCGAACTTCACGGACGTCCTGAAGACGATCGGCATCAAGGTCGAGGAAGTGAAATCGTCACCGCTGAAGGCCGCACCCAACGGCTTTGAGCCGACCAGCCCCGAGGCGCGCGCCGCGATCCAGGCGATCGTGCTGGATTCGTATGCCTGGTTTAAGGGTCTGGTGAAGGATCGCCGCAAAATGGACGACACGCAGCTTGCGCAGGTGTCGGACGGGCGGGTCTTTACCGGCCGCCAGGCCGTCGGTCTCAAGCTTGTCGACGGACTGGGCGATGAAAAGACCGCGTTGGCCTGGCTGGAGGCGGAAAAGAAGGTGCCGGCCAATACGCCGGTGCGTGACATTTCGCTGCGGCCGCGTTTCAGCGAGCTTTCCTTCCTCCATGTCGCCGCCTGGTCCTTCGAGGCGGTGGGGTTAAGCGCCGTTGCGCGTCACATCGAGGAGTGGGGTGCGGTGCAGGCGGTCGAGCGACTCAACCTTGACGGTCTCTTGGCGCTTTGGCACCCTCCCTCTACCAATTGATTTCCAGTTGACCGAGCGGGGCGGCGTCAATGATCAAGTCAGAGCTTGTCCAGCGAATTGCCTCCCAGAACCCGCATCTCTATCAGCGCGACGTCGAGAATATCGTCAACGCCATCCTCGGAGAGATCACGAGCGCCATGGCCAAGGGCGACCGTGTCGAGTTGCGGGGCTTCGGAGCCTTTTCGGTAAAGCACAGGCCGGCGCGGACTGGCCGCAATCCCCGGACCGGCGCCCATGTTGCCGTCGACCAGAAGTCGGTGCCGTTCTTCAAGACCGGCAAGGAAATGCGTGAGCGGCTCAACAGGCCGGGCGCGATCTAGGGTCATTTTCCCCCGGACGAGCGACGGCGCCCACGGTGCACGCGTTCGTGCTGCACCGCATCCGCGATACGAATCCGGAGCCGAATGGTGCGCAGAATTATCTCGATACTGATCCTTGTTCCGCTGGCCGTGGTGATCATCGCTTTTGCCGTGGCCAATCGGCAGTGGGTCACGGTCTCATTCGATCCGTTCTCTTCGACAAGTCCGGCCTATGCAGCGACCCTGCCGCTGTTCGCTATTATTTTCGTGTCGCTTATTCTGGGAGTCGTGGTCGGCGGTTTCGTTGCGTGGGTCGGTCAGGCCAAGTGGCGGCGATCAGCTCGCAAGCTCGATAGCGACGTTCGCGTTCTCCACCAGGAGCTCGACGCCGTCCGCCGCCGCTTTGCAACTCAACCGCCGCCTGCCTCCGCTGACCCTTCCCCCTACACTGTTATTCCGCCGCCAATTCCTTAACTCAGCCCTGCGGTTCTGCTTTGCGACCGCATGGAGAAGGCGGTAGAACGCGCCTCACAATGGCATTGTCGATCAAAATCTGCGGCCTCAAGACCCCGCAAGCGCTTGATGTAGCGCTTGATTCCGGGGCGGACCTGGTTGGCTTCGTATTCTTCCCGCCTAGCCCGCGCAACCTGGGGCTCGAGGCGGCGCGCATGCTGGGTCAACGCGTTCAGGGGCGGGCCGGTAAAGTCGCACTCACGGTCGATGCCAATGACGACACGCTGCTCGACATCATCGCGGCGCTCAAACCGGAGATGTTGCAATTACACGGCAGCGAAAGTCCCGATCGCGTGATCGCGGTGCGCACGCGCTACGGGCTGCCGGTGATCAAGGCGCTGCCGATTGCCGAGCGGAAAGACCTGTCGCCGATCCGCCAATACGCGCAGGTGGCCGACCGGCTGATCTTCGACGCTCGCGCGCCGAAGGATGCGACGCGTCCGGGCGGCTTGGGCAAACCATTCGACTGGACGCTGCTCAAGGACATTAATTTCGGCGTTCCTTTCATGCTGTCGGGTGGACTCGACGCGGGCAACGTCGCCGAAGCGTTGCGCATCACGCGTGCGCCGGGTGTCGACGTTTCCTCCGGCGTCGAACGCGCGCCCGGCGAGAAGGATCCGGAAAAAATCCGCGCCTTCATTCAGGCTGCGCGCGCGGCCGAAGCCGGGCTTTATTCGCCGCCGCTTCAGCTTGGCGAGACGTCGATCGTTCGCTCGGTCAAGTAAAGGCAATCCGATGACCGTGCAGCGGCCAAACTCTTTCCGAACTGGTCCCGACGAGCACGGACATTTCGGCATCTACGGCGGCCGCTTCGTCGCCGAGACGCTGATGCCGCTGATCCTCGATCTTGAAAAGGCCTATGCCGAAGCCAAGGCAGATCCCGCTTACCAGAAAGAAATGGACGGGCATCTTGCGACGTATGTCGGACGACCCTCGCCACTCTATTTCGCCGAGCGGCTGACGCAGCACTGCGGCGGCGCCAAAGTCTATTTCAAGCGCGAGGAGCTCAACCACACCGGCGCGCACAAAGTGAACAATGTGCTTGGCCAGATCATGCTGGCATTGCGCATGGGCAAGACGCGCATCATCGCCGAAACGGGCGCCGGCATGCACGGTGTTGCGACGGCGACTTTGTGTGCCAAGTTTGGTCTGCCTTGCATCGTCTATATGGGCGCGGTCGATGTCGAGCGGCAACAGCCGAACGTGTTGCGAATGAAAATTCTCGGCGCCGAAGTTCGTGCGGTGGAATCCGGCGCGCGTACGCTCAAAGACGCCATGAACGAAGCGCTGCGCGATTGGGTGACCAACGTTACTGATACATTCTATTGCATCGGCACCGTTGCCGGTCCGCATCCCTATCCGGCCATGGTGCGCGACTTCCAGTCGATCATCGGCCGCGAGACGCGCGAGCAAATGCAGGCCGCTGAGGGCCGGCTTCCCGATTCGCTCATTGCCTGCATTGGCGGGGGCTCGAATGCGATGGGCTTGTTCCATCCGTTTCTTGATGAGCCCGCTATCGAGATCTACGGCGTGGAAGCGGCAGGGCATGGTCTCACGAGCGGCAAGCATGCCGCTTCGATTGCCGGCGGCCGGCCGGGGGTTTTACACGGCAACCGCACGTATTTGCTGATGGACGATGACGGCCAGATCGAGGAAGCGCATTCGATCTCCGCCGGCCTCGATTATCCGGGCCTCGGGCCCGAACATTCCTGGCTCAAGGACATGGGCCGCGTCACGTTCCTGTCCGCCACCGATGACGAAGCGGTGGCGGCGTTCCAGTTGTGCAGCAAGCTTGAAGGCATCATTCCGGCGCTGGAGGCGGCGCACGCGCTAGCTAGAGTGCCGGAAATTGCGGCGAAAAAGCCGAAAGATCACCTGATGGTGGTCAATTTATCCGGCCGCGGCGACAAGGACCTCGCGTCGGTCGAAGCCTTTCTGGAGAGGAAGAAGTGAGCGGACGACAAACTCTCCATTCCCCTCACCCGGCTGCTTTGCAGCCGACCTCTCCCCTCCGGGGAGAGGTGTAACACAGCTTACGGCGCCATATGACAACGCGCATCGAACGCCGCTTCGGAACGCTCAAAGAAAAAGGGCGCGCAGCGCTGGTGACCTTCACCATGGCGGGCGATCCCGACTACGAAACGTCGCTTGCGATCGCCAAAGCGCTGCCGAAAGCCGGCGCCGACGTCATCGAACTCGGCATGCCGTTCACCGACCCGATGGCGGATGGTCCGGCCATTCAGGCCGCAGGCTTGCGCGCTCTCAAGTCCGGTCAGCGCATGACCAAGACGCTGGCGCTTGTGCGCGAGTTTCGCAAAGACGATAACGACACGCCCATCGTGCTGATGGGGTACTACAATCCCATCTACATCTACGGCAACGACCGTTTCCTCAGCGATGCCAAGGCCGCGGGCGTCGACGGTCTCATTGTCGTCGACTTGCCGCCGGAGGAAGACGAAGAACTCTGCTTGCCCGCACTCAAGGCGGGGCTCAATTTCATTCGCCTGGCGACGCCAACCACGGACGACAAGCGCCTGCCCAAAGTCCTCACCAACACTTCGGGCTTTGTCTATTATGTCTCGATCACCGGTATAACGGGCGCGGCGGCGCCGGACGCCACCAAGGTCAATGCGGCTGTCGGGCGCATCAAACGGCACACCAAGCTTCCGGTGGCGGTTGGCTTTGGCGTGAAAACCGCCGAGCGAGCCCGCGCCATTGCTGAGGGTGCCGACGGCGTCGTGGTCGGCTCTGCGCTCGTCGATGCGTTGCGCCAAAGTCTCGACAAGAGCGGTAAAGCCGGGCCAGGAACGGTCAAGGCGGTCACAAAACTGGTGTCTACGCTTGCGGAAGGTGTGCGTTCTGCGCGCCGATTGGTGGCCGAATGAACATTCGGCGCATCCAGCGGTTATAATTTCGCCGAATCGCGTCTATAGAGGCGAAGCATGAATTGGATCTCCAACGTCGTCCGGCCGAAAATTCGCAGCTTCTTGCGCCGCGAGACGCCGGAAAACCTATGGATCAAGTGCCCGGAGACCGGGCAACTCGTTTTTTACAAGGACGTCGAGGCCAATCAGTTCGTCATCCCGAGCTCCAACTACCATATGCGCATCAGCGCACCGCAACGGCTGAAGGTGATGTTCGACGGTGGCGAATTTGAAGATATTGCCCTGCCGGAAGTACCGCTCGATCCGCTCAAGTTTCGCGACGAGCGCCGCTACGCCGACCGCCTGAAAGATGCCCGCACTAAAACCGGATTGCAGGACGCCGTGAAACTCGGCATCGGCCGGCTGGAAGGCCAGATGGTGACGATCGCCGTTCAGGACTTCGACTTCATGGGCGGCTCGCTCGGCATGGCCGCAGGCGAAGCGGTTATTACCGGCCTGGAGACCGCGGCGCGCCGGCAGACGCCGTTCATCATGTTTGCCGCGTCGGGCGGGGCGCGCATGCAGGAAGGCATTCTCTCGCTCATGCAGCTGCCGCGCACGACCGTCGGTGTGCAGATGCTGCGCGAGGTGCGCAAGCCTTACATCGTGGTCCTCACCAATCCGACGACCGGCGGCGTCACAGCATCTTACGCCATGCTGGGTGATGTGCAGATTGCAGAGCCCGGGGCCTTGATCGGGTTCGCGGGCCCGCGCGTGATTGAACAGACCATCCGCGAGAAATTGCCGGAAGGCTTCCAACGCGCGGAATATCTCGCGGAGCACGGTATGGTCGACATGGTCGTGCACCGGCATAAATTGCGCGGGACGCTCGCCGAGCTCTGCCGGCTCCTGACACGGGCACCGGCACTCGCCAGCCAGCAGCAATTGCCCGTTCCCGCGCACGCCTAGGATAAGCCTGGAATTGCAGGTATCTCTCTTGCCGGGCTTGACCCGGCGATCCCGCTTAGCGAAGCAAGACTGTGCCACATATATCGGATCACCGGGTCGTGGCGCGTCGCGCGGCCTGATGATGACAATTGAGAACTCAAGAAAGCTGTATGACCCCCATCGATTCCATCGTTGCGCGTTTGACTGCGTTGCATCCCAAGCGCATCGATCTGTCGCTTGATCGGCTCCAGCGGCTGCTTGTCGCACTCGATCACCCCGAGAAAAAACTGCCGCCGGTGATTCATGTTGCCGGGACAAACGGAAAGGGGTCGACGATTGCTTTCCTGCGCGCGATTTTGGAGGCCGCAGGCAAACGCGTGCACACCTACACCTCACCGCATCTGGTGCGTTTCAATGAGCGTTTCCGGATCGGCGCGCCGGGCGAAGGCAAGTTGGTGAGTGACGGAGAGCTGTCAGCGGCGATGGAGGAATGCGAGCGCGCCAACGCCGGCGCACCCATCACCGTCTTCGAGATTACGACTGCGGCCGGCCTGCTGTTATTTGCCCGCCATCCGGCAGATGTGTTGTTGCTGGAAGTCGGTCTCGGCGGGCGGCTGGACGCAACCAATGTGATCGACAATCCGCTGGCGACGATTATCACGCGTGTTTCGATCGATCACACCGATTTCCTTGGCGATTCACTCGAAAAAATCGCGGCGGAAAAGGCCGGCATCCTCAAACGGGGTGTGCCGGCTGTGATCGCTGCTCAATCTCGCGATGCCTTGGCCGTCATCGAGCGGCAGGCGGCCAAGGTGCATGCGCCGTTGAAGATTGCCGGCGAGGACTGGACTGCAACGGAGGAGCGCGGCCGTCTGGTCTATCAGGATGAAGATGGTCTGCTCGACTTGCCGCCACCAAGGCTTTACGGCCGGCACCAATATGAAAATGCCGGATTGGCCATCGCCACGCTGCGAACGATCAAACAGCTCGCAATACCGTCCGCCGCATTCGATGCCGGCATGGCGAAAGCCGATTGGCCGGCGCGGCTGCACCGGCTGGGACATGGCCCGCTGGTCGATCTCGCGCCAGCCGGAAGCGAACTATGGCTCGATGGTGGGCATAATCCGGATGGCGGCCGCGCGATTGCGGCGGCACTCGCGGACCTGGAGGAACGTGTCTCGCGTCCCCTGGTTTTGATCGTTGGAATGCTGTCCAGCAAGGACTGTGAAGGGTTTTTGAGCAATTTTGCCGGGCTCGCGCGCCGCACGATTGCGGTGCCGGTGCCGGGCGCCGAAAAGGGTTTGAGTGCGGAAGCGGTGGCCGACACCGCGCGCGCCATCGGCCTGTCGGCGACAAGCCGCGATAATCTTTCCGAGGCGCTTGATGCCGCGCGCAAACTCGATCTCGATCCGCCGCCGCGTATCCTGATTACCGGCTCGCTTTATCTGGCCGGCGAAGTGCTGCGCGAAAATGGAATGTTGCCGGCCTGAATCGAAACGGCCGGCTTTCGGCCGGCCGCTCCGGAAAACTTTTGTCGCCGCGTCAGACGGCGCCGCTGATCCACTGATGCAGCTTTTGCTTGGGCGCCGCGCCAACCTGGCGCGAGGCAATCTCGCCGTTCTTGAACAGCATCAGCGTCGGGATCGACATGATGCCGTATTTGGCGGCGGTATTCGGGTTCTCGTCGACATTGAGCTTGACGATCTTGACCTTGTCGCCGAGCTGGCCTGCGATTTCTTCCAATGCCGGCGCGATCATGCGGCAGGGGCCGCACCATTCGGCCCAGAAGTCCACGACGACCGGTTCGGCAGATTTCAATACATCCGATTCAAAGCTGGCGTCCGACACTTTGCCGACGGTCATGGCATTTACCTCTTGTGATTGAGCGGGGAGAATCGCCCCAGAATCTGCGAGGGCAGGAAGCTATGAATGAGGTCCGGCAGCGTCAAGGCGCTCTCACGCGGAGGTGACCCGAGCAAGGGCCGCATCCAATTCCGCCGTAGAAAGCTCCATGAGATCAGGGGCTTCGGTCCAGATCAAAGCAGCCCGGACGGGCTTATCCGGGTATAACTGGCCGAGCACGGCGCGGTAGAGCGCGAGCTGGCGGACGTAAGCCTCGGGCACGTCCTCGATTCGGCGCGGCGGCTGCCGGTTCGTTTTGAAATCGCCAATCAGGACGGAGTTTTGCGTTACCGCGAGGCGGTCGACCTGGCCGGAAACGGGCACGATTTTGCCGTTGAGTTTCAGCCGCCCGACAATTGGTATTTCCGCGCGGCTGCCGGCTCCGAACAATTCGGTGAACAGCGGATTCTTCGAGCACGTGCATCACCTGATCGACAAGTGTCTTGCGATCGTCGCCAGGCAGCTCCGCGCCCGCACGCGACAAATACTCTTCAGCTGCCTTGATGCGGCGTCCGGCGGAAATATCCGGTAGCGACTGCAAGAGCCGATGAACGATGGTGCCGCGCAGACGTGCCGCTCGGCCGGCCGCGGCCACAGGTGTTCGCAGCTGATCTTGTATGTCCGTCGCGCTTGATGGCGTGAGAACAGACACGCGTGGCTCGGTGGGGAGAGACTGTCTGAGCCACGCAGGCTTTGCGATAGATGTCCTGGGCTCACTGGCGGTGTTCGCCGGTTTGCCGGATGGTTCGACCTTGCGATAGCGCCACAACGTCACGCCGTCGGCCTCGTGTTCGCCGAAACCCGGTTGGTCCCGCAAGCCTTGCAGCACGAGATCGTACCAGCAGCCATCCGGCCGTCTTTGCGCCTCGATTCCGCATACGATCAACTTTTCAGCCGCGCGCGTCATCGCGACGTACAGCAGGCGGCGGTATTCATTTCGTATTTCCACGCGCGCGGCGAGGCGCGCAGCGTTCATTGGCCCGACGTCTTCTTTTTCGGCTTTCGCCCAAATAAGCGGTGCGGCGCCGGTCTGCGCCGGCAGCGGAAGCAGCGGCGGCGGGTGATGTCCTTCCGGACGCGTCGTTGTGTCGGCAAGAAACACAATCGGTGCTTCGAGCCCCTTGGCGCCGTGCACGGTCATCACGCGCACTTCATCGCGGTCCATTTCCATGTCGCGCTTGATTTCGGATTTCGCCGCGCGCATCCAGTCGACAAAGCCTTGCAGTGAAGGTGCTTCATCGCGCTCGTACTCGAGTGCGAGGCCGAGGAATTCATCGAGCGCGTCGGAGGTTTCATGGCCCAGCCGGGCAATAAACCGCTCGCGGCCGTGCTCGGCGCCAAGCAGACGGGCATAGAACGCAAAGGGCGAATCCTTGCGCGCTCGCTGCGAAAGATCGTTCAGTCGCGCGACCGCCTCGGCGAATTTTTTATTTCCGGTAGATTTCTGTCCGAGTACCGAGAGCAACGATTTTACACCGCGATCATGCGCAAGGGCAAAGATGTCGTCTTCGTCGAACCCGAATAACGGACTTTTCAATATGGTCGCGAGGGCAAGGTCATCTTGTGGCAGCAGCAAAGCGTCGGCGAGCGCCAGCAAATCCATCACCGCGATGTGCTCGGTCAGCACCAGCCGATCGGCGCCGGCAACAGGAACGTTGGCATTCTTGAGCGCGCGGATGATTGCTTCGAACAGGCTCCCGCGCCGGTTGACCAGCACCAGGATGCCACCTGGCCTCTGCCCTTCATCCATGAATTTGCGCACAGACTTTGCGATACGGTCCGCCAGCCGCACTGCCGGCTTCGAGCCGGTGAGGTTGTCAAACGGAGCGTTCCAGGGATCTTTTTCGCCACCATCCTCGAGCGGCTTTTCCGTGTCCCAGATTTCGACTTCACCGGGCGCGGCGCTCGCCAGCGCGATGTGTTCGGGAATTCCCGCGGCGTCGCGTGTCAGGCTGCCGTAGACCTCAGCCGGCTTGAAGACGATATCAACTGCCGCAAGCACGTTGGCGCCGGAGCGCAGCGACGTATCGAAATCGCACATGACGAAACGGCTGATTGCTGCGGCCGGACAGTGTTTCAAACTCGCGGCGCCTGCTCTCGAACTCTGCTGGCGCTGCGCCCTGGAACGAGAAGATCGACTGCTTTTCGTCGCCGACGGCGAAGATCGTGCGCTTTTGCTCGCTTGCGCCTTTGCCCGCGAAAAACTCGGCAACCAGATGGCGGACGATGCCCCATTGCTTCGGGCTTGTGTCTTGCGCTTCGTCGATCAGCACGTGATCGATGCCGCGGTCGAGCTTGTAGTGCACCCAGGCCGCAGAGACGCGCGACAGCAATTCATGCGTCTTGTCGATCTGATCCTCGAAATCGAGCAGCCCGCGGCGGTTCTTTTCCGCGCTGAAGCGGTCGAGGACCGCTTTGGCGATCGTGACGAGCGCCATGGTGCGGTCGCGCGCGGCCACGGCGCGCCGCCGCTCGATCAGCGCCCAGACGCGGTCGCGTTCTTCATGCAGCCGTTCGCACAGGCCGCCGTGCTGGTTCTTGATGTCGCCGGTAAAGACATTCTCGCGCTTTCCGGCCGTTTTTGTGCAGAAAATCTCGATATAGCGGTCGATTTGCCGGGCCCCGCCGAGGCTGGGGAGCGACGTAAAACGCTCGGCTTGATCGCGGTCCGTCTTCTTGCCGGAGGCGCCGACCGCGGCGATGGCCGACCATTCCGAAGGCGGAATATGGCTTTTGCCGAAAAATTCGGCCGCTATTTTTTCTTCGCTATCGTCGACGGCAATATCGAGGGCGCGCGATAATTGCGCTTTTGCGCCGTGGAGTCCGCCGGCGGAATTCAAGCCAGGCCTCGACCAGGTCGCGCTCCGCGATGGTCTTGCCAATCAGGTCGCGGAAGGTGACGTCGGCAGCAGCCCCAATCGCATATTCCAGCGCGCGTCCGGTTTCGCTTTGCGGTTTTCCAGCCGCGTCGAGCAACACGTCGTTCGTCATCTTCTCGAGCAATTGCGCGTTCTGTGCTTCGTCCAGCACCGTAAAACGCGCGGCGACATTCGCCTCGAACGGAAAGAGATGAAGAATGTGCGTGCAGAACGCGTGAATGGTTTGCACTTTCAGTCCGCCCGGCGTCTCAAGCGCCAGCGCGAACAGCTTGCGCGCGCGCGCACGCATTTTGTCGCCGGTATCGCGCGCGCCGACATTCTTCATCGCCTTGGCGAGTTCGGCATCGTCGAGCGCGGTCCATTTGCGCAATTCTTCGAACACGCGGTTCGCCATATTGCCGGCTGCCGCTTTGGTGAACGTGATGCACAGAATGCGCGCCGGATCGACACCATCGAGCAACAGGCGGATGACGCGCTGCGCCAGCACGTGGGTTTTGCCTGAGCCGGCATTGGCCGACACCCAGGCTGAAATGTCGGGATCAGACGCCTCGCGCTGACGGATAAGCACGGCTTCCGAAATGATGCGTTGCGTGATCATTCGTCGGCCTCGTCGACGCCGCCCGTGAGCGACCATTCCTTCACGCGCGCGAGATGATCGTAGTCGCCGTAATGCGTCTTCCACATCGGATGGGCGAGCGGGCGGTAGGCGGTCTTAAGCTCTGAAAATCTCGCGGCGACGCCGATCAGTCGCCTGAGCGCATTGTCGGCCTGTGCGTTTGCATCGCTGTCCTTGAACTTGACGATCCGGTCTTCACCGGCAGGATAGCCGCCGCGCAGTGCGACATAGACAAGCTGGGACACATTGGCGTCTTTCGGAATTCCGTCGAACGCGCCGCCCCGCAGCATCGCTGCTTCGAGCGTCAGCTGCGGTGACAGGCCGCTCTGCACCTGGCTATCGGTCGGCGGCTTGCCGGTCTTAAAGTCGAGAATGGCGAAACTACCATCGCTCAGTTGCTCGACACGATCGGCGCGCGCGGTGAGCGTGAAATCACGCGCGCCGATCGGGATCGGCAATTTCACATACTGCTCGGCATGCAGGACTTTGAGGCCGGCACGGCGTGCCGGCTCGAACGTCTCGGTCAACCAGCGCGCGATGCGCAGGAAACGCGGCCACCAGAATGCTTTTGCGTCCGGAAAATCTTCCAGCGCAGCGAAATGCTTGACGCCGAGCGCCTGCATTTGCGCAAAGGCATCCTCGGGCAATTCCCCAGGAAATTTCTGCGCGAAGTCGCCGACCGCACCATGAATGATAGTGCCGCGGTCGGCGGCGCCTGGCGGGGTGTCGATGGCATCGAGCGGGAGCAGTTTCAATACATGTTTGGCGTAAATCGTATAGGGATCGCGCAGCCAATTTTCGATATCGGTCACGCTGAGTTGCCTCGGACGCACGTCAAGCGGCGGCGTTGGTGCCGGCATCTTGATGCGCTCGCTCTTGTCGGGTGCATCGAGCATGCGCGCATAAGCGATATAGTTTTCGCCTCGCGTCAGCGCGTTTTTCCAAAGCGTGTCGCCCGCGACGGCGGCGAGCCGCTGCATGAAACGCGATGCAACGGTGGGCGCTCCCGCCATTTTGGCGGCGCGGCTGAGAATGACCTCCCGGGCGCCCAGCGCCTGCGCGAAGTCGTGCGCCGACAGACCGATGCGCCGTTCCGGCAAATCGAGGCCAAGCTGACGTCGCATTGGCCTGCTCAGCCACGGATCAGCGGGCGGTTCAGGAGGCCAAACGCCCTCCGCCAGTCCGCCCAGCACGACGCGATCGACGTGCTGCAGACGCGATTCCAGCGTGCCGAGAATTTGTACGCGCGCCTGGCCAGGCGGATTGCGTACCGGCTGGCCGGACAGCGCGACGTGAAACAGCTCGACATAATCGCCGCGCTCAACGGACAGCGCGCCATGATCCGCGATATTGTCGAAAAATGCGGTGAGGATGTCCTGTTCACCGGCGAGGTTGTCGATAGCCTGGCGGTGCAATTGCGCGATTGCAGAAAAGGAATGTGCGCCGGATTTCAGCGTTTCCAGCGGCGCCAACGCGCGCGCCAATGACTTTGCGAGCGTATCGGCAGCATCAAGTTCCGCTTCGGTCAACGTTGTGCGGGGATCGCTCCGATGCAGTTCGCCGCGTGTGGCGCGAAACGTTGCCAGCGCGTGTGCCAGCCCGGCCGTGCCCGGTTTTGGCCGCGGCCCCCGCAACACCGCACGCTCAAGCGACGCGACAGCCGATGAATTGAGCCGGCAAAGCGGATGTTTGAGCACCGCCAGCAGTGGTACCGGCGGCAGTCCGGCAAGGGCTGCTTCCGCCACCAACCGTGCAAACACGCCGGCCGGCGTTTCGGCCAGATCGTTGCCGGCAGAATCGTCTGCCTCGACATTCCAGCGCGCCAGCGCCGCCAGCACACGGCGTGCCAGCGCCCGGTCGGGCGTGATCAGCGCAGCGGTCGTGGCTTTATCTTCCACCGCTTCGCGGAGTGCGGCCGCAATGGCGAGCGCTTCTTCCTCGGCGTTGGCCGCTTCGATTACGGCGACATCTTTCATCGCCGGCTGGATACGCGGCGCAATCTCGGCCAGACGCGCGCTCCAGCGGTCGGTCCGCTCTGCCGGGCGCATGGCTTCCGATACGAGGACGTCGCGCGCGTGTGCAGGCGCGAGCGGCTCGACGGCGGTGCGATCGATGCCGAAGCGCCGCAGCAGCCCGGCAAGCGCGAATTGCGGATGGCTGGGCGCTGCGTCGTTCTCGACCAGTGAGCGCCAGGTGTCGTCATCGAGTTCGGTATCGAGGCCGGGTAAAACCACGGCGCCGTTCGGAAGCCGCGCGATGGTATCGAGCAATTCGGCGGTCGCCGGGATCGATCCGGTCGAACCCGCCGCGATCACCGGAGCGCCGGACCGTTTCAGGCGCTCGGCTTCAGCGGCGATCAGTCTGTTCTGCCGCACCGCAGGTTCGAGCAAACCTTTTTCGGCGAGAATTTGTGGCCACGCGTTGCGTGCAATTTTGAGGAAGGCGAGCGTCTTCTGCCAATAATCATCGAGGTCTTCCGGCACCAGGCCGTCGAGCTTGTCCCACGGCACCTGCCGTGTCGTCATGTCGTCCATCAGATGGGCAAGATCGCGCGCAAGCGCAAATGCCGCAGCCGGACTGTTTGCAACGAGCGTCGCGCCATTTTCACCACGCATGCCTTGCGATTTCGACCACGCCAGAATCAATTCGGCGAGCGTGACGTGCCGCTGAAAGCTGCTGAGCGTGTCGGGGATTTCGATATCCGCGGCTTCGCCGCCCGCGAACTGCGCGAAATTGATGTCTTCCTCGTCAATGTGGCCCAGCGCAACAATGCGCGGCAGGATCGCAGCATTTCCATCGAAGCAATCGAGGAATACATCGCGGGCGAGGCGGCAGGCGCGTCGCGTCGGCAAATAAAGCGTCGCGCGGGCAAGCTCGAGCGGATCATTCGACGAAGGGAACCCTGGAACCAGTTTGCCGTCGCGCAGCGCGCGGATCAGCACCTCGAGAAAGGACGCCGAAGCTGGGATATTGAAAACGCGGGGACGAGTTGGAGGCATGGGGGAATCATACACGCTTGCATCCGCGCTTGGGCGCGCAACCGGTCAACTTGTGCTGGTCCGGATCGCCGCCTCCGCGGCGGCGACAGCGTCAGGGGTGCCGACATGCATCCATAGCCCCTCAAGCCGAACGCCGTGCAAGCGGCCTGCGCCCGCGGCATGGTCGAACAGCGTTGTGAGTGAAAATTCACCCGCCGGCGCACCGGCAAAGAGCGCCGGTGAGAGAATTGCAGCGCCGGCATAGACGAACGGCGCGATTTCCTGCTCGGCGCGTTGACGCAGCCGTCCGTCCGGAGCCATCGCGAAATCGCCGCGGCCTGCATAGCCAACACTGCCGGCCGTCGGCGCCAGCAGCAGGAGCCCGTCCATTGTCGATGGATCAAAAGCATCGGCCAGCCGCGCCAGATTGGGCTTTACGCCATCGATCCAGATCGTGTCGGAATTGATGTGAAAAAATGGCCCATCGCCCAGTTCGGGCAGGGCCTTTTTGACGCCGCCACCGGTTCCCAGCAGCAATCCGCGTTCATCGGAGATTACGATCTTCGGCCGGGTGCGAGACGCCAGGTGCTTGATCAGCTGGTCGGCGAGGTAATGCACGTTGACCACCGCGCGCTCGACTCCGGTTTGCGCGAGCCGGTCCAGGACGTGATCGATCAGGGGTTTGCCGGCTACTGCGACCATCGGCTTCGGCATTTTGTCGGTGAGGGGATGCATGCGCGTGCCGAGGCCGGCGGCCAACACCATGGCGCGACGCGGAACGGCTGGCGGTGATGCGGTCATGCGTCAGACTTTCAAGGGCGGCACATTGGTGCGGTACCAGGCCGCAAGAGGTGCCAATCCGGGGTGTGCGAGCGAGCGCTGTAAATAAGCCCATACCCGCGGCAGGTGACGTAAATATTGCGGCTTGTGATCGCGCCGTTCCAGTCGTGCGAAGATGCCGAGGATTTTCGATGCGCGCTGCGCAGCGAGTGTCGCGTAAGCACGTGCGAATGTCGGCGCATCGAAGGCTGAATTGGAAGACATTCGCGCGCGGATATATCGCGAAAGAAGCGCGATCTCCATCATCTCCGGAACGTCGACGCGTGCGTCTTGCAATAGCGATGCAACGTCATAGGCGGCAGGTCCCATCACCGCATCCTGAAAATCGAGCAGACCGATGCGCGCGCTGCCCTCGCGCTCCGGCAACCATAAAAGATTCGGCGAATGAAAATCGCGAAGGACCCAGGTTTGCATGTCGTCTATCACCGGCAGCAACGCCTCGCGCCAAAGGGAATGATAGGCGCCGCGCTTGGTGTCGGTAATTTTGGCGCCAAGTTTGGGCAAGTACCAATCGAGCAGTAATTCGACCTCGATCTGAAATGCCTCCATGTCGTAACGCGGCAGCCGGTAGTCCGAGCCTGGCTCGATCGCGAGGACGTCTTGCAGCGTTTCGGAATGCAATTCGGCAAGCAGGTCGACGGCCACCTCGTAGCGCTTTTCGATCGGCGCCGGCGGATCGCCTTCGACAACCAGTTCGTCGCCGAGATCCTCGATGACGAGCAGGCCGGCATTGCGGTCGGCAGCAAAGATCGCCGGCGCAGAAAAGCCGCGTCCCCGCAAGCCATGCGCCATAGCGACGAATGGCGTCACGCTTTCGGCCAGATGCGCGATTGCGCTGTAGGGCTTGCCGTCGCGCACCGGCGGTCCGTCCGGACGCTTCGGCGAGTTCATCAGGATGTAAGTGGCGCCGTCGCGCGTCAGCCGCTCATAACTGCGGGTCGAGGCATCGCCCTGAATGCGTCGGCGCGTGGCCTGCCTAAAGCTGGAACGGTCGATAAATTGACGGATCGCCAATATGCGCTCCGCCCTTGGTGTGAAGTTGCCGTAACCGGTGATCCGCGCAATTCGCGCGTTCGGTCCTTGCTGCGGCGCCAGAGCAAACGCGATGTCGAGGCGGTCGGCCGGCAAAAACCCGGCGGCGCGGTCGGGCCATTCCAACAGCGTCACTGCGTCGTCGCCTGCGTCGTCGAAGCCGAGTTCGGTCAGTTCGGCTGCTCCCGAAAGCCGGTAGAGGTCGACATGCACAAGCGGAAAGCGGGGCAGCGTGTAGGTCTGCGTCAGCGTAAAAGTTGGGCTGGGGACTTCGACGCTCTCATCGCCGGCAAAATAGCGGATCAGCGCTCGGGCGAATGTGGTCTTGCCGGCTCCGAGATCTCCGGACAGCGTGATCAAATCGCCGGGCTCGATCAGTGCCGCAACATCCGTCATCAGGCGGTATGTGGCTGCCTCGTCGGCAAGCGCGACCGTGAAATTGTAACCGCCGGCGCTGGTGGGAAACATCGAATCATCCGTTGCAGGGCCGCTATCTTATAAACGGATCGCGGGGCCACGCCAGAATCGCCCAGAAAGATGGCCCTTGTGCGCGCGATGTTTGCCGCCGCTAGGCTGCGGTCTGTTTTGCGGCGTGCTCGACCGGAAACGAGCAGGTCACGGTGGTGCCCGCTCCCGACGTCGATTTCGATCGTCACGGTACCGCCGTGCAATTCGACGAAGGACCGCACAAGGGAGAGACCGAGACCGGGGCCGCGGTGCTGCGAGCCCATGGAGTCAGTCTCGAACCACTCGAATACCTTATCGGCCGCCTCCGGCGGGATACCCGGGCCGCGATCTGTCACGCTGAAAATCACCGCGTCTGCATGCCGTTCGGCCAACAACGTCACGGTCGCGCCGGCAGGCGAGAAGCCGACCGCGTTTGAAAGCAGGTTGAACAGGATCTGCCGCAGCCGCCGTTCGTCGGCAGTAAAGCTGCCGATATTGGGCTCCGCGCGGATATCAAGCGTGATGTTGTTGTTGACCAGACGATCCTGCACGCCCTCCGCTGCCGCTTCCATACTGGCGCGAATGTCGACGGTGCCGAGATTGAGTGTCATGGCGCCGGCGTCGATGGTAGCGAGATCGAGAATATTGTTGATCAGCGCCAGCAGGGCGTTGGTCGAGGCTGTGATGTATCCGAGATATTCGCCTTGCTTTGCATTGAGCGGGCCGAACGCCGGGTCACCGAGCAAGTTTGCAAAGCCGATGATATTGGTAAGCGGCGATCGCAATTCATATGACACGTGATGCACGAAATCGATCTTGATCGAGTCGGCGGTTTCCAGCGCCTCGTTACGCTCGCGTAAGGCGCGCTCGACATTGACCGTGTCGGTCAAATCCTGGAACGTGACCAACGTGGCGCCGTCGGGCAACGGCACAGTGGCAAAGTCGACCACCGCACCGTCTCGGCGCTCGATCCGCGCCGTGAGCGATTCCCGGTTGTCGATTGCGGTGACTGCTGCGCGCAAATTTCGCCAAACGGTGTTGTCATCATGCAACGCTTGGCACCAGGCGGTTACGGCTTCGACGTGTGGATGCTCATCGAGGGCCTCTGGCGATAGCTTCCACATTCTCTGAAACGCCGGATTGTGCAGCCGGATGCGTCCGTCACTGCCGAACACCGCGACCGCCTCGGCAAGATGATCGAGCGTCTCGCTTTGCACTTTGATGAGCGCGTCATAGCGGCGATACATATCGAGCCGCTCAGTGACATCATCATAAAGATACGTAACGCCCCCTTCGGGATTGGGTGTGGTGACGACCCGCAATGTGCGCCCGTCCGGCAGGTGCCACATGTGCTCCTTGGGCTCGACTGCGCGATAGGCCTCGTAAAGCTGCTGTTTCCATTGCCGAAAATCTTGTTCTTCCGGCAGCTTGCGTTTGCTGCGCAGCGTGTCGAGTACGGCAGCGTCGGTCGGCGTCTGGTCGAGGAAGCCGGCGTAGAGTTCGAATAGCGATCGAAACGCGCTGTTGTAGAAGGTCAGTTTGCGATCGACATCGAAAACGGCGACGCCGGTCGCCAGCTGGTCGAGCACGCGGCGATGCGCCTCGACCATGCGCGCAAGCTCGGCGCGCATGGTTTCTACTTCGGTGCGGTCGATCGCAATACCGGAACTGCCGGATCCGCTGGTTGCGTCGACTACGTCGAAAATGCGGCGTACGCCGGCAGTAATTGCCGGCAAGCGGCCAATATACGTTTCGCGCGCTGCACGCGCGCGTGCGACGTCCTCGCGCGCTGGCCTATCCAGCAATTCAAGCTCGCGCGCAACGGCGTCGGCAGGGCTCTCAGCTTCAACCGCGCGTGCATAAGCGGAATTGACGAAGGCCAGCCGTCCGTCGTTGTCGCGCGCCCAGACGGGAGAAGGCAGCGAGTTGAGGAGGGCCTTCATGGTCTCGACGTCGCTCAGCAACTGGTCGTGGCGTGCGGCAAGATCGAGCAGTTCTTTTTCAATGCCGCTGACATCGCGAAGGCGAAGGACCGCACGGCCGCCGATCGCGCGGCCTTCCGCCTCGATCGGCCGCCCGCTGCGGCTCGTCAGTGTCATGACGAAGCCGCGGCCCTCACGCCGCAATGTATCGACCGCTTCTTCCATGCGGTGCGCAGTCGTGGGGTCAAGCCAGGCGCCGAATGCAAGGATTCGTTCAGGCACCCCGGCCGGCGTAACCATGGCGATGTCGCCGAAGATTTCCGGTTGCTCGGCAGCGGCCGCCCATGTCACGAGGACTTGCGGCTCCGACAGGAGTAGCGCCTTGAACCGATCGATCTCGGCTTGCAGTGCGCCGATTTCATCGCGTGAATCGGTTTCGAGCCGGCTGGCGGTCCTGCGCGTGCGAAGCAGCACAAGGGTTGCAAGCAAGGTCGCGCTGATCAGGACAATAATAAATGTGAGAGCTGTGATTTCCTGCGCGCGAAGTGCCGTCACGGTATTTCGGACGACATCGACCGCGGTTGCACCAAGGCGCGTTTCGGCATGTGCCATCGTGGTTGGCACGATGAAAGTGATTGTGGTCACCGCACGAGCTGCGATGGAGGTGATTGTGGTCACCGCAATAGGCACGACGGAGATAATCGCGGTCACGAAGGCGACGAGGAATTCCCCCCGCCACGGACGAGAACGCAGCCTCTCGTTCGCCGTCCGGATCGTCTCCGGCATTCAATGGTGCCCCAGGGATGCGGTCAGCGTCCGCCACGCCGTTTCCGCGAATCGCTGGACTTTACTCCCAAGAGGAATCGCGCCGAAAGAGTCCAGACCGTGAACGGGCCCCCGCTATGCCAGTGATTTCGGGCTTGGTTGTTATTTCAGCGTGGCGGCGCGCTTGACCATGTCGTCAATATTGATGCGACCGAGCGCTACGGACAATGTGCGCTCTGTTTCGGCGAGCGCCGGACGCACGACATCGTTGACCAAAGCCGAGCCCGGGAGTGGAAGCTCGTCAACGTCTTCGGCCGTATCGGCCGCGCGGAGGATATCGTCCGCTGAAATATGGTTGCGTTCGCGAGCGAGCTCGTACCCGCCATGGGGGCCACGGATACCTTTGAGGATGCCATCGCGCACCAGTGCTTGGAGCACCGGCTCGAGATGCCGCGGCGGCAGTCGATGGCGGGCGGCCAATGCCTTCGCGGACACCGGGCGGGCGCTCGCGTTGATCGCAACATCGATCACTGCAGCGATGGCAAGGACGCCCTTACGAGACACCAGCGGCATTTCAGGACCAGTCGCAGTAGCAACGAATTTGAGCGGTAATAGGCTACGGTCCTGCATCCGTCCAGCGGCAAACAAATATTTTGGCACTTCAACTTCCGGTAGAGCCAAATCCCCCGCTTCCGCGTGGGGTTTTATCAAGAGATGCGACCTCTAATATGTGTCCACGTACAACCGGGGCGATTACCAATTGGGCGACACGCATGCCTCGGGCGATACTCACCGGTTCACTGCCAAGGTTTACCAGCAGCACCTGGAGCTCGCCGCGGTAGTCGGCATCGATTGTGCCCGGGGCGTTGAGCACCGTCAGCCCATGCCGGGCCGCGAGGCCGGATCGGGGGCGCACCTGGGCTTCGTGGCCCGGCGCAAGAGCGATCGCGAGCCCGGTTGGTACAAGCGCGCGGCCACCAGGCGGGATCACGAGGGGGATGGCCTCCGGCACTGCCGCGAGCAGATCGAGGCCGGCTGCGTCGGCACTCTGATACGACGGTAGCGGTAAATCCTTGCCGTGGGGCAGGCGCATCATCTGGACTTCAATATCGCTCACGTCTTTTCTCCGCTGAGCGCATCGGCTATGTGCGCGACCAACATGGCAGCGACCCCGTCTTTGCTTTGCGTCGGCCACGCGTCTATGCCGGACGCACGCACAAGCATGATTGTGTTGCGGTCGCCACCCATCACGCCTGATTGTGGCGACACATCGTTGGCCAGAATCCAGTCGCAGCCTTTGCTGGCGAGCTTTGCCTTGGCATTCGCTGCGACGTTCTCGGTCTCCGCAGCAAAGCCAATGACCAATTTCGGGCGGTGGGATTTTCGTTTCGCGATGGTGGCAAGAATGTCGGGATTTTCAATGAGCGGCAAATCCGGTGTCGTTTTGCCGGCCTGTTTCTTTAACTTTTGCTCGCCGGCATTTGCGACACGCCAGTCGGCGACTGCAGCAGCAAAGATCGCAACGTCCGCAGGCAATGCGCGCTCGACCGCCTGCAGCATTTCACGGGCGGTTTCGACCTTGATCACAGTAACACCGGGCGGATCCGCCACATTCACCGGGCCACTCACCAGTGTGACATCGGCACCGGCGGCCGAGGCGGCGGCGGCAATGGCGTGACCCTGCTTGCCGGAAGAGCGATTGGCGATATAACGCACGGGATCAATTGGCTCATGCGTCGGGCCGGATGTGATCAATACGCGCTTGCCCTTGAGTAGTTGCGCGGTGCCAGCCGACAGCAATTTTTCCACCGCAACGGCAATCTCCAGTGGCTCGGCCATACGGCCGAACCCGCGTTCATTCGCCTCTGCCATCTCGCCTTCGTGCGGACCGACGAGCTCGACGCCATCAGCTACCAGCTGTGCCAGATTGCGTTGCGTTGCTTTGTTCGCCCACATGCGCGAGTTCATGGCGGGCGCTAGAAGAATTTTCTCCGTTGTCGCCAACAATACGGCGGTCGCAAGATCATCAGCGTGGCCGCCCGCAATTTTTGCCATCAGGTCGGCGGTCGCTGGGGCGACGACGATCAAGTCGGCCTCGCGAGCGAGACGGATATGGCTGACATCGAATTCGCTGGCCGGGTCAAACAGATCAGTGAACACACGTTCGCCGACGAGCGCGCTTGCTGAAAGCGGTGTCACGAAGTGCTCCGCAGCTTTCGTAAGAATGCATCGCACAGCGATGCCACGTTCTTTCAATCGACGGATGAGATCGAGTGATTTGTAAGCAGCAATGCCGCCGCCGATGATCAGTAGGACGCGTTTCGTATCCGGCACCTGATCGTCGCGCATATGTGGAGTGCGCGACGTCCGCGCGCCTGGCTTTGGCGGGGAGGGCGGGTTGATCAGATCGAGCGCTTGGTGCGCCGTCTCTTCGGCCGCCTCTCGCAGGATGGTGCGTACCTCGTCTTCGACCGAGCGGCCGCTTTTCGCCGCGCGCAGACGCAGCAGCTTTTTGAGCCGTTCATCGAGTTGGCGGACGGTGAGCGAAGCCATAAAACCTCTTTATAACAAGGATCTTAGCAGAGTAATGATCTCAATGCAATCAATGCAATCATCGCGTGGCACTTTCCGTGCTTGACGCCGTCGTATATTTAACCATACAGTTATTTAACTGAAAGGTGTAATACAAAATGACGGACCGCCTGAGTTCGACCTTTGCGGCGCTGGCCGATCCAACGCGGCGCGCAATTCTCGCGCGGCTCGCGCTCGGTGAAACGTCCGTATTGAAGCTGGCCGAGCCATTCGACATGAGCCTGCCAGCAGTCTCAAAGCACCTGAAAGTACTGGAGCGCGCCGAACTCATCACGCGCACGCGCGATGCCCAAATGCGGCCGTGCCACATCGATGCGCGTGCGCTCAAGGAAGCCAACGACTGGTTGGAGGAATATCGCCGTCTTTGGGATCAACGTTTGGATCGCCTGGGCGATTATTTGAAAACGCTGCAAGCCGAACAAAAGCAAAGCAAGCGGGAGACGAAGCATGGCCGCAGAAAGTAATGTCGACCTCGCGCAAGATCCGCGCTCAATTATCGGAACGCGCGTATTCGACGCGCCGCGTGATCTTGTGTTCGTTGCCTTTAGCGATCCCAAGCATTTGGCAGAGTGGTGGGGGCCAAATGGATTCACGACGACCACGTATAGCTTCGACTTGCGTCCGGGCGGCAAGTGGCGCTTCGTGATGCACGGGCCGGATGGCCGCGATTATCAAAACCTCATCACCTATGACGAAATTGTTCCGCCGGAACGCCTTATCTACCATCACGGCGGTGGCGATGATGTCGAGCCGGTGCAGTTTACGCAAACCTTGACCTTCGAAGAGTTGGGCAATGGTAAAACCAGATTGACTTGGCACGGCAAGTTTTCCTCCGCCGAGGAACGCGCACGTGTCATCAAGGAATACGGTGCCGACAAAGGGCTCGAGCAGACCATGGCGCGACTTGCCGACTATTTGGCTGCGATACCGGCAAAGAGCGCGTAATGCAGAAGGTCAAACCTTACGCGAGCGTTCGCAACGCGCCCCGCAGATCGTCGGCGCGGAGATTCGTCAGTGACCGCTCGATTTCGGCATGGGTCTGCGTCCATACTGGAAAAGCTTTGGCAAGCAGCGCGCGGCCCAGTGGAGTCATCGTGAGCCGCCGGCTGCGTTTGTCATCTTTGTCGACCGAAACTTTCACCAGCTTGCGGCGTTCAAGGGGCTTGAGCGCGGCCGTCAGCGTGGTTCGGTCCATCGCAAGCAAAGTTGCGACGCTGCCGATGCTCGGCGGTTCCGGCCGATTGAGCGACATCAATAGCGAGAATTGCCCATGCGTCAGCCCGAACGGACGAAATACGTCATCGAAACGCCGGGCCAGCGCGCGTGCTGCCCGCTGGACGTGCAGACAGAGGCAGGAATCGCGAACCTGATGCGTCGCAGAAAGTGGCAATTCGTGACGGGTTGACATCTCGCATATTAAGTTGATATCAACCTATTTGTCAATGACGGGAACCGAAGGAGGACGAGTTATGCAGGTGCAATCTTATTTGTTTTTCGATGGTCGCTGCGACGAAGCGATCGATTTCTATAAAAAAACGCTTGGCGCTGAAGTCGGCATGCTGATGCGGTGGAAAGATAGCCCCGACAAGTCCATGTGCACGCCATCGAATGAAAACAAGGTGATGCATGCCTCACTCAAGATCGGCGAATCCAAAGTCATGGCGTCGGATGGACGCAATACGGGAAATCCAGAATTCAAGGGATTTGCGCTTTCCGTTAACGCGAAGGATGAGCCTGAGGCCGACCGGCTCTTCAACTCACTCTCCGCAGGTGGAAAGGTGATGATGGCGCTTGGCAAAACATTCTTCTCGCCGAGTTTCGGAATGATAACCGACAAATTTGGCGTGAACTGGATGGTCATCGTCGAGCCGTAGCCCGTCAAAATCTTCAGCGAATAAATGGTGGAGGAAGATACATGGCCGACGATTTTGTCATGTCGCGCGTATTCGACGTGCCGCGCGACCTGCTGTGGAAGTGCTTCACGGAGCCAGACCGAATGAAACAATGGTGGGGCCCAAAAGGGTTCAAGGTGCTCTCAGCAAAAATGGATCTGTGCCCTGGCGGGAGCTACCTCTACGGCATGCAATCGCCGGATGGACAGGCGATGTGGGGCAAGTTTGTTTTTCGCGAAGTCGTCCCGCAAGAACGCCTCTTGTTTATTAATTCGTTTTCGGACGAGAAGGGCGGCACGACGCGCCATCCCGGAAATGCAAACTGGCCGTTGGAAATGCTGTCGAGTTTCACGTTCGAGGACATGCCTGGCGGTAAAACAAAGTTCACTGTGCGCTGGGCGCCGCACAATGCCAGCGAGGACGAGCGCAAAACCTTCGATACAAACCTCGACAGCATGCGCCAGGGTTGGGGCGGCACGATGGATCAGCTCGAAGCTTATCTGTCCAAGACAAAATAACTCGGGTCTGCCGGTAAAACGTTGCGTTATGAAAGGACTTCACGATGCCCATCGCCAAACAAAAGATCACGCCCTGCCTCTGGTTCGACACGCAGGCCGAGGAAGCAGCGAAATTTTATTGTTCGATCTTCAAGGATTCAAAGATCGGCGCGATTAGCCGCTACACCGAGGCGGGACAAGAGGTTCATCACAAAAAGCCGGGCTCGGTGATGGTCGTTGAGTTCGAAATTGAGGGACAGACATTCACGGCACTCAATGGAGGTCCGAATTTTAAGTTCAGCGAGGCGATCTCGTTGCAAGTTCGCTGCGAAACACAGGCCGAAGTCGATTATTTCTGGGGCAAGCTCACGCAAGGCGGCGAAGAAGGGCCCTGTGGCTGGCTGAAGGACAAATTTGGCCTGTCATGGCAGGTCGTGCCTGCGGTGATCCCAAAAATGATGACCGACCCCGATCCAAAGAAATCCGAACGGGTCATGAACGCATTTATGAAAATGAGGAAGCTCGATATTGCGGCGATCGAGCGCGCTTACGCAGGGAGCCTGCAATGACCCCCGCAGTAAAACGAGCGCCTTACGGCGACGGGACCGTCACCTTCACCCGCATCTTCAGTGCGCCACGCGCGTTAGTATGGAAGGCGTGGACCGATCCGAAGATGATGGCGCAATGGTTTGGCCCACGTAGCTTCACCTGCCCGGTTTGTGAACTTGACGTGCGGGTAGGCGGTAACCTGCGCATCGTGATGCGCGGGCCGGACGGCAACGACTACCCAATGATAGGAGTATTTAGAGAGGTCGTCGCGCCCGAACGGCTCGTGTTCAGCAATATAGCCATCGACAAAGATGGCAATCATCTGCTTGAAGGCGAAACTACCGTCACCTTAACCGAGAATGGTGGCAAGACAACGCTAGCCTTGGCGACCTATGCTGTTGGCCTTGTGCCGATCGCCCCGAAAATGCTCGCCGGCATGGAAGCAGGCTGGACGCAGAGCATCGATAAATTGGGAGAGCTGGTAGCTCAGTCAGGTTGATCGCGGTTACACCAGCATCCACGCGATCCAGACGAGCACTGCCGCGATCACCCATAGCGCTATCGCGGTCCAACGGTTGCGTCGCGCTTCCGCCGCACCGATGTCCGCGACCGTTTGAGGCGAGAGCACGAGGCCATCACGGGTGATGTCGTCGAATTGATCAAGCAACGTCCCGGCACGGGTCAACAAACCGGGCACCTGGCCGAGAAAACGGCCAATTTCACCGGCACCTTCGACCGCGTCTTCTAGTCGGCCAACGGGACCCAGGTTGCGCGCGATCCACTCCCGCACGACCGGGTCGGCAGTCGTCCACATGTCGAGCTTCGGATCGAACGAACGTCCGACGCCTTCAACCACCACCATCGTTTTCTGCAGCAACAGCAATTCTGGACGTGTGCGCATGTCGAACAGGCCTGTCACCTCAAACAGCAACATCAGCAATTTCGCCATCGAGATATCTTCAGCCGTCCGGTTATGAATTGGCTCGCCGATGGCCCGGATGGCTTGTGCGAAACTTTCAACCGAATGCTGCCGGGGTACGTATCCGGCGTCGAAATGCACTTGCGCTGTTCGATGATAGTCCCGCGTAATGAAGCCAAATAGTATTTCGGCAAGGAACCGGCGTTCCTTCGGTCCAAGCCGTCCCATGATGCCGAAGTCCACGGCGACGAGCCGGCCATCGTCGTCTACGAACAGATTGCCTGGATGCATATCGGCATGAAAAAAGCCCTCACGTAATGCGTGGCGCAGGAAGCTCCGGATTACGTTGCGGCCGAGGGCAGCCAAATCGAAGCCTTTAGCCGCGAGCGCGCCGTGGTCACTCAGGCGAATCCCGTCAATCCATTCTAGGGTTAGCACTTCGCGGGCGGTACGATCCCAATCAACCGTTGGTACACGGAAGTCGGCATCTTCGCGCGTATTCTCGGCCATTTCGGAAGCGGCCGCGGCCTCCAACCTGAAATCCATTTCGATCGCGACTGAACGCGCGAGCGTCGATACCACCTCAATCAGCCGCAGCCGACGCGCTTCCGCTGAAAATGCTTCCGCCTTACGCGCTGCAAAGAAAAATGCGTCAAGGTCAAATCTAAAGCGGCGCTCGATACCGGGCCGAAAATCTTCACCGCCACCGGTTTGCGCACGCCGTCGGTTTCGATCTCGGCCCGGTGTACCTGCGCAATCGATGCAGCGGCGACAGCCGGACCGAAAGTCGCATACACGGCGGTCAGCGGTTTGTCGAAAGCGGCGATAACGACAGCTTCCGCTTCGCTTTGCGGGAACGGCGCCATCTTGTCCTGAAGACTCTCCAGATTTCGCGCGATCACGGTGCCGACGACATCGGGCCGCGTGGCAAGAAATTGGCCGAGCTTGACGTAAGTTGGGCCGAGCTTGCTGAGCGCAGCGGCCAGCCGGCTTTCGCCGGTTTTTGCGCTTGGGCGCTCGAATACGCGTGCGAACGCAATGGCCGCCTTGGCCGGTAACGGCAGAGGTCGCGTATCGACCAGCGCGAAAACGCCCTCGCGCGCAAATACGAAGCCCGCGCGGCTCAAGCGAAAGAGATGAGAGGCCGCAGTGATCACAAGCGCCAGCCCGAATGCAGTGCCACAACGCCACCGGTCATCGCCGTGAACGAGGCGCGACGAAAGCCGGCACCTTCGATCATTGAGGCAAAGACTTTTGGCTTTGGAAATTTCCGGATCGATTCGACCAGATATAGGTAAGCCTCTCGATCGCCCGTCACCGCTTCCCCAATGCGCGGAATTACCTGGAATGAATAGAGTTCATAGAGGGCATTGAGGCCCGGCAGGTCGACCGAGGAAAATTCGAGGCATAGAAATCGACCGCCGATCTTCAGGACGCGATACGCTTCTTCAAGCGCGCGGTGGATGCGCGGTACATTGCGGATGCCGAACGCAATGGTGACGCAATCAAAGCTGCGATCGGGATAGTGCAACTCCTCGGCATTGCCCTGCTCGAAAGTGACAATGCCATCGACCCCACGTTCGGCCGCCCGCGCACGGCCAACTTCGAGCATTTCGTCGTTGATGTCGCATACGGTGACATGCGCGCCCGAGCCCCCTGCCGCAACCACGCGAAAGGCGACGTCGCCGGTGCCGCCGGCAAGATCGAGCAGGGAAAATTCGCGGGCGCTTCTGGGCGGGTTTACGGCGGTCACCAGGGCGTCTTTCCAGGCTCGGTGAAGGCCGCCTGACATCAGATCATTCATCAGATCGTAGCGGCGCGCGACCGAATGGAATACGTCGTCCACCCGCCTCTGCTTGTCATCGAGCGGCACGCTTTCGTAGCCGAAATGAGTGTGTTCGCCACCACTGGCCATAGCCAATAATCCTTTTCGGGCAGGACCATAGCGCGGGTGGCCGGAGGGCGCTATGTGTCAGCACGGGAGCGGTTAATCATGCCCGAATTGCCTGAGGTCGAGACCGTGCGCCGGGGATTGGCGCCGGCCATGGAAGGTGCGCGTTTTGCCAAGGTGGAGGTTCGTCGCGGCGATCTCCGCTGGCCGCTGCCCAAGGGTTTTGCCCAACGCCTGCATGGCAAGACCGTGGAAGGCTTAGGCCGCCGCGCGAAATATTTGCTTGCGGATCTTTCTTCCGGTGACGTGCTGGTCATGCATCTTGGCATGTCCGGTTCATTCCGGGTCGGCAACGATGCAAAGCCGGGCGTCTACTATCACGAGCGATCCAAAAGCACGGCGCACGATCACGTCGTGTTTCACATGTCGAATGGTGCGACCGTAACCTTTAACGACCCGCGCCGCTTCGGATCGATGAAGCTCGTGTCTCGCGCCAAGCTTGACCAAGAGCCGTTGTTGCGGTCGCTTGGACCGGAACCGTTAGGAAACGAATTTGATGCCGCGATGCTGGCTAAAGCCTGTGCCGGCAAAAAGACTTCGCTCAAGGCCGCACTCAGTGATCAGCGTGTCGTTGCTGGTCTTGGAAATATCTATGTCTGCGAAGCGCTCTTTCGCGCGCGGCTATCACCCAAGCGGCGCGCCTCGACCATCGCCGATCGCCACGGCAAACCTAATGAACACGCTGAAAGACTGGTCGACGCGATCAAGGCGGTGCTGAGCGACGCCATCGAAGAGGGCGGCTCGTCCCTGCGCGATCACCGCCGCGCAGACGGTTCGCTCGGCGATTTCCAGCACAATTTCCGGGTTTATGATCGCGAGGGCGAGCCATGTCCGAACTGCAAAGGCAAGATCAAACGCATCGTGCAGGCTGGCCGTTCGACATTCTATTGCCCGTCGTGCCAGAAATAGGCCACGCTAGGTCGTCAAGCCCGGACCGTTGATATGCGCAAAGCCGTCCTGATTGTAATGACTCTCGCCGCTACGCTCGCCACTGCGCAGGCTGCGGACTATCCCGACCACCCTATTCGGTTCATCGTCCCGCAAGCAGCGGGAAGCGCGACGGATACCGTCGCCCGCATCCTTGCCGCCGAACTATCGAAAGAATTGGGCCAGCAAATCATCGTCGACGATCGCCCGGGTGGCGCGCTCACCATCGGACTCGACCTCGTCGCGAAATCGCCTCCCGACGGGTACACCATAGGAATGGGCCCGATCGGCGCGCTAGCCATCACGCGTCACATGGTGGCAAAGCTCCCCTACAACATCGAAAAGGACTTTCAACCGATCGCGATGGTCGCGCGCGGGCATCTGCTTCTCGCAGTTTCTCCTAATCTCCCGATCCACTCGGTGAAGGAATTGATCGACTACGCCAAGAAAAACCCGGGCAAGCTCACGAACGCTTCCTCCAGCAACGGGTCGCCCGGACATGTGGGTGGTGAACTGTTCAAATACATGACCGGAACCGAGATCGTCCACGTCCCCTATCGCGGTGGCGCGCCGGCAATTACCGATCTGATTGCCGGCCACGTCGATATTATGTTTGAAAGTTTGCAGTCGATCGCAACCTTCGCCCGTGATGGCAAGGTGCGCGCGCTTGGTGTCAGCGGCGCTACGCGCTCACCGGCATTCCCCGATCTACCGACGATTGGCGAAACGGTGCCGGGCTATCTCGCGCCAACATGGACCGGCGTGATCGCTCCTGCCGGAGTGCCAAGACCGATCGTCGACAAGCTCAATGCTGCGATCAACAAGGCACTCAACTCGGAGGCATTTAAAGAGAAGTTTGCCAAGATCGGCGATGAGCCAGCCGGCGGAACGCCGGAGGAATTCGCTGCAACGATCAGCGCCGATTCCGCCAAATGGGCCGAAGTGGTGAAGCGCTCGGGCGCCCGCCTCGAATGAACAAGACGCTTAAGGACAAACCATGACTTATGAAAACATTATTGTCGAAACGAAGGGTCGCGTTGGCATCATTCGTCTTAACCGGCCCCAAGCGCTCAATGCCCTCAACAAGGCACTCATGGCCGAGTTGACGCAGGCAATTGAAGCCTTTGATGCGGACGATAAAGTCGGCTGTTTATTGATTACGGGCAGCGACAAGGCATTTGCTGCGGGGGCCGACATCAAAGAAATGGCGGATAAGCCGTTTATCGAGGCCTATCTCGGCGATTTCGTTTCAAATTGGAATGCCGCGGCGCACGCGCGCAAGCCAATTGTCGCAGCGGTCGCGGGCTTCGCACTTGGCGGTGGCTGCGAGCTTGCGATGCAATGCGACATCGTGATCGCCGCGGACAACGCCAAATTCGGCCAGCCTGAAATCAAGCTCGGGGTCATTCCCGGTATCGGCGGTACGCAGCGCCTCGCGCGCGCTGTGGGCAAGGCCAAAGCCATGGATTTGATTTTAACAGGGCGAATGATGGATGCCGCGGAGGCGGAAAAGTCCGGGTTGGTCGCTCGCGTTGTCCCCGCCGGGAGCCTGATGGAAGAGGCCATGAAAGTTGCTGATGCCATCGCCAACATGTCGTTGCCGTCAGTGCTGGCGGGAAAAGAAGCCGTCAACCGTGCGTCCGAAAGCGGGCTGTCGGAAGGTATGGCCTTCGAGCGGCGAATCTTTCACTCGCTATTTGCGACGGACGATCAGAAGGAAGGCATGAAGGCCTTTATCGAAAAACGCGCGCCGAAGTGGAAAAACAAATAGCTATTCGCGCACGCAAATAATTCTCACAATTGATGCTCTAGCGTCCGCGCCTTGTGGCGCGGCTGAAGATTGCGGAACATTGTGTGCGGATAAAAATTCGCGGATCGCATCGGTCGTGATAAGTCGTACCGGTGGCGCAGTCGCTTCAGTGCTTGCAAGCACGAAACTGCGCATTTGCATCATGCCAAGAAATTGCCCTTGCGGATCGATTGCAGCGGCACCGGAAAACCCAGCCATCGGCACCGGCTGACGTAATTCGATCGCATTGCCCTCCGTGAGACGAGCTTTGATTTCGGTGAGTTTCTTTTCGCCATTTTGTTCTTTTGGATCAGGAATACCGGCGAGCGTAACATCGCCTTTCTTGGCGGGGTCTGACACAATTGACAGCGGTGACAGCTGGCGTGGGCCGTAGACGCGTAACAAAGCGAGGCCGGTGTCTTTATCGTCGGAGATACGCTCGGCGTCGCCTAGACCCGCCGCGACGATCACTTGGCAACCGGCCGTAAGCTTGCGATCGGTCACAATGTGGCCGCGTTCACTCACGACCAGCCCCGTGCCGTATTCAACCGATTTCGCCGTGGCCGCAAAGGGTGATGTGCGTTCGGGGAATGGCGAAAAAGCACTGACCATTGCCGCCGTCACCGGCGCGACAATAGTCTCCATCATCTGGTCGAACATCATCGTAAATCCTCGGATTTCGCCGTCGCGTGCATACGCGCGCACCGAGAATATCTTTAGACCCTGCATGCCGCTGATATAGAAATTGTCGTCGCGCAGCGCGCTGGATTCGATCTTACGATTAGACGGCTCTTTCTTTTGTTGTTCGAAAAATGCGGCCAGCTTGGTGTCGGCATCCTTGATACGAAAGGTCTCGACCTGTACTTCGCCGTGGGCTGAAGACCAACGCGTCCCTCGCGCAGCATCGCGCGCTTGCGACACCAACTTTGTGGGAAGACCAATGCGCACGCCGGTTGCCGGATCGACGACGACGCTCCAGCCGAACTCGTCTTCGTGATTTTTAGCGGCGGTGAGAAGCGTCGCGCGCTCGGTGGGTGAGAGGACGCCTGTGACTTTGGACTTCACGCGCTTTTGGTAATTCTTGATTGCCGAAAGCAGCGGATCGTCGCCGCCGATTGATGCGGTGTAATCGCCCGACCACAGCAGCGCCGACTGGATCTTCTGGCGTTCCGCGGCAGGGATGTCGGAGGTTGGTGCAGCCGTCGGTTCAGCCTTGGCAGGCGCGAAATTTAACGCAGCTGCATTTGCGGGCACGGTCGCCGGCGCGGCAATCTTTGGCGGCGCTACGGCTGCAACCTTCGGCTTGATGGCTGTCGGTTTTGGCGCAACATGAACGGCTTTCGATGTTGCAGCGGGCTGCGCAGGAGCTGGACTGACTCCAGGCGACTCCTGCGCCAGGGCCGGAACGGCACCGAGCAGAAGCGCGAGCATTGCTGTCGACCCACAAAAACGCATTAACACAGGCCCCAATCGCATTCGTGGCCACCTTATCCGATGCAAACGGAGGCGCAAGGCGGCCTGGGGACGCGCGCGAGCCCGTGTAACATTTTGCCCGCGCACGATCTTTTTCGAAATCGGATCCCCCTTTGGTGGTTCATGCGCTAGGTTAACGCCGATGCTCGACGCAAAAGAACTGGAACGCTATGCCCGCCACATCGTCCTGCGGGAAGTCGGCGGTCCAGGCCAGGCGAAGTTAAAATCTACACGCGTGCTGGTCGTCGGAGCCGGCGGCCTCGGCGCGCCCGTACTGCTCTACCTTGCCGCCGCGGGGGCGGGCGTGCTCGGCGTCGTCGACGATGACGATGTGTCCTTATCGAACCTGCAACGACAGGTCATTTTTGCGACCGGCGATATCGGAAAATCCAAGGTCGAGCGGGCGGGCGATGTGGTGAAGGACCTCAACCCGCATGTCAGTGTTGAAGCGCACCGCGTGCGCTTAACGGCGGCCAACGCACTCGAACTGATTACTCGCTACGACATCGTAGCCGACGGTTCCGATAATTTTGACACGCGCTATCTCGTGTCGGACGCTTGTTACTTCGCCAAAAAGCCGCTCGTGACCGCTGCTGTCGGCACGTTCGACGGTTCGCTGACGTCAATTCGCGCACATGAAACCCGCCCTGACGGAACGCATAACCCGACTTATCGCTGCCTGTTTCCAGAGCCGCCGCCGGTGGGCACCGTGCCGGCCTGCGCCGAAGCCGGCATCCTCGGCGCGCTCCCCGGCGTGCTCGGCTCGCTCATGGCGCTGGAAGTGATCCGCGAAATTGTCGGCTTTGGCGAAGGTTTGGTCGGACGGCTGCTGATGGTCGATGCGCGTTCGATGCGCTTCGAGACGCTGAACTATGCGTGGGATCCGGAAAACCCGTTGAGCGGAAACAACCCCACGATCAGGGACCTGTCGATCCATAAGTAGGAATATGTCACGGGTATGCGACTCTAATATGGGTACCGGCTAAAGATTGTAGCGATAGCGCGTCACGGCATCTTCATTCCACTCGATGCCGATTCCCGCGATTTCCGGGATCTCAATCTGACTATTCTTTACGGTGAACGGTTGGCGCAGGATAGGGTCGGCCCAGTCTTGCCACTCCAACCAATGCGCCGTTTCGGTTACTCGCATCAAGTGCGCGGCGACCTCGGGATATAAATGTGTTGAGATCTGGATTCCGGCGCTTGCCGCAATCGGCGCTGCTCGCAGCCAGCCCGAGACGCCACCGATTCGCATCAGGTCGGGCATCATATAGTCGCCCGCACCGGCCCGGATCGCCTTGTACAAATCACGAGGTCCGTAGAAATTTTCGCCAAGTTGAACAGGCGTGCGTAGCTCGCGCGTTAGTTTCGCATAGCCCTCGAGATTATCGTAGATGATCGGCTCCTCGAACCAATATAGGCCCTCATCGTCAAGAGCATGACAGCGATCGATCGCGTCGCCGAGTGAAAGGCCCTGGTTGAAATCCACCATAAGCTTCACGTCGTTGCCAACGGCACCACGCACTTCTCGGATCGCGGCCAGGTCATCCGCGAGGCGATCCCGGCCCAGCCGTAACTTGAGACCGCGGAATCCACCTTCAGCAACGAGCTGCCCGGCTTCGGCTGCGAGCGGCGCAACATCAGTCAGCCACAGGCCGTTGCTGTTGTAGGCGGGCACTGAGCCGGTTGTTCCGCCAAGCATGACGGCAAGTGGAAGTCCTGCCGCTTTGGCCAGCGCATCCCAAGCAGCCATGTCGATACCGGCCACAGCGATCATGGCGATGCCTTCGTAGCCGAGAAGATTCAATGATTTTCGGTTTGCCTGAAATCGCTCAAGCGGGGCCAGCTTCTGGTTCTGCATGGCGGCCGAGAGGTCATTAACGGCGGGGATGACGTAGCGTGCCGCGTTCTTGAGATAGGGCTCCAGGTAGCTGCGTCCGATGACGCCCTGATGAGTGTAGAGATCGATAAGGATCAGCGGCCATTCTTTGAACAGACCGACTTTCGAGACGACCGGCCGCCGCAGCGGGACAGATACGGCTCGAACGTCGATCGATTTCAGGGTCAGATTTTCCGGCATCGCACGGCTCTTGGTAATGGCGGTTTTGGCGGCCATTTGGCTGCGAAACAATTTCACCGACACCAAGGTCGAAAGTAAATTCACTCACCAGTATACTATTGACTGGGAAAGACGGCATGCGGCGGACGCGAACGCAAACACGGCAGCTCATTTTGGATGCTGCTTACAGTCTATTCTGGCGCAGGGGTTTCCTCCGCGTCTCGATGGACGATATTGCGGCGCGTGCCGGCATTACAAAACGTGCGCTTTACCAACATTTTCCCAGCAAGGATGATTTGGTCACATCCGCGCTTGCGCGCTCCAGCGAAATGGCGATTGATCGGATGCGAAGTTTCGCTCGCCCAGAGCGGGCAGAAGATTTGATCGATTCCTTCTTTGGTCAGCTTGCGGATTGGGCATCGAAGCCAAAATGGTCGGGTGCCGGCTTTACACGCGCCGTCGTTGAACTTGCCGACTTACGAGGCCATCCGGCCCGCGCCATCGCCCGTCAGCATAAGGCTGAGGTCGAGCAATGGATTGCGGAGGCGCTTGCCACAGCGCACGTTCCCACCTCATCGGACCGGGCACGGGAAATCATGCTGCTGATGGAAGGTGCGATCGCGCTGATGTTGATTCATGGTGATCGCAGCTACGCCGAGGCGGCCGCGCGCGCGGCCAAACGGCTTGTGGTGAAGACACCGAAGCACTCGGCTGCGTCACAGCATCGACGGTAGGACGCGATCTGGTGGGCGGTGCCCGTCCATGAAGGTCTTGATGTTGATGATGACCTTCTCGCCCATGTCGACGCGGCCTTCGATTGTCGCCGAGCCTGTGTGCGGCAACAGGACGACTTTCCCGGTGCGGGCAAGCTTCACGAGCTTGGGATTGACCGCCGGTTCGTGTTCGAACACGTCGAGGCCAGCGCCCGCGATTTCGCCGCTTTCAATAAGACGCGCGAGCGCGTTTTCATCGATGACCTCACCGCGCGAGGTATTCACGATGAAGGCCTCTGGCCGAAGCATTTTCAAACGCCGCGCCGAAAGGAGATGGTAGGTTGCCGGTGTGTGCGGACAATTGACCGAAACAATGTCCATACGGGCAAGCATCTGATCGAGGCTTTCCCAATAGGTGGCGTCGAGTTCTTCTTCGATCTTGGGCGCCACCCGGCGACGGTTGTGGTAGTCGAATCTGAAGACCAAATGCTCGCGCGCGGCGGGCGACGGCTTGTCCAATTCGCCCCATGCCGATGATGCCGAGGCGCTTGCCCCAGATCCGGTGCCCCAGCATCCAGGTCGGCGACCACCCGGTCCAATCTTTATCCGCGGTCAACACGTGCGACCCTTCCACCAACCGGCGGGGCACCGCGAGGATAAGTGCCATCGTCATATCTGCGGTATCTTCCGTGAGGACACCGGGTGTGTTGGTGACGGTAATGCCGCGCTGAACCGCCGTCGCGACGTCAATGTTGTCGACACCATTTCCAAAATTGGCGATGAGCTTGAGCTGGTCCCCCGATTTGCTCAGCACCGATACATCGATGCGGTCGGTTACGGTAGGCACCAGGACGTCGGCGTTTTTCACCGCTTCGGCGAGCTGGCTTTGAGTCATGGGCTTGTCGTCAGGGTTGAGGCGGGCGTCAAAAAGTTCCCGCATACGCAGCTCGATCGAATCGGGCAGCTTGCGTGTCACGATGACCAGCGGCTTCTTGGCTTTCGACATCTGCTCTCAATCGCGGCGATTGGCGGCACAGCCACCATGAAACGCCGATTCAGCCCTCATTAACCGTGCTCGCCCACACTGCAGTCAGGCGAACTCCCATTCTTTTTTCCTACCAGATGGCCGTGACAACACAAAGCTTCCGGACGGTGCTCTGCCGACTCGCATTAGCCATGGGAATTGTGGCGATGCTGGTGGGTACCGCCCAATCCGCTGGCGACGGCGGGATGGGCTCTGTGAGCGGTCTGCCGATTCCACGCTTTGTGAGCCTCAAATCGGACCGGGTTAATGCCCGCTCGGGACCGAACAAGGATCAGGAGGTGAGATGGGTCTATACCCATGCGGGCATGCCGGTTGAAATCACGGCCGAGTTCGAAAACTGGCGCCGGATTCGCGACTGGGAAGGGGCGGAAGGATGGGTCTATCACACGCTCTTGTCGGGCAAGCGCACGGCTGTGGTCGTGCCAAAATCGAAGGACGAGTTGGTGCCGCTCTATGAAAATACAGATGCCGAATCTTCGGTTACAGCCCGTTTGCAGTCCGGGGTGCTGGGCGCAATAAAGTCTTGCAACGGCATCTGGTGCCAGTTTAGCGGCAAAGGCTTTGACGGCTTTATCCGGCAAGAGCGACTCTGGGGCGCTTATCCGAACGAGAAGGTCGACTAGACCTCTTCCCGCCCCGTCGAACCCAATCTATTTTTGATCGAGCAGGGTGCGAATTTTTGCCGCCAGGCGTTCGCCGGTGAGCGGCTTTTGAACAAGCTCGACGCCTGGATCGAGACGGCCATGATGAACGATGGCATTTCGAGAGTATCCGGTCATGAACAGCACTTTCATTTCTGGCCGGCGCGTTATCGCTTGTTCCGCGAGACGGCGCCCGTTCATGCCGGGCATTACGACATCGGTGAGTAAAAGATCGATGTTTCCGTTGTGCGCTTCCATCGCCTCTATCGCCTTTTCGCCATTCGCCGCCACAATCACCCGGTAATTTGCAGTACGCAGCGCCTCGGCAAGATAGTCGCGCACCTCTTCGTCGTCTTCGACCAGCAACACGCATTCACCGGACGAAGCCTTGATGACTTCGGGAGCAGGCATTTCCTCTTCGGGCGCACCAGCGGTAAATCGCGGCAAATATATTCTTACCGTCGTGCCTTCGCCGGGCTCGCTGTAAATTTTAACGTGCCCGCCGCTCTGCTTCACGAACCCGTAGACCTGGCTTAGCCCCAGGCCGGTGCCTTGGCCGGTATCCTTGGTTGTGAAGAAAGGTTCAAAAGCACGGGCCCGGACATCGTCGCTCATGCCGGTACCGGAATCGCTGACGGAGATCTGTACATATTGGCCAGGCCGGACATCGGGATGTTGCTTGCAGTGTTCCTCATCCAAGTACGAATTGCTCGCCTTGATTGTCAGCTTGCCGCCTTGAGGCATGGCATCGCGTGCATTCACCGCCAGGTTGAGGATAGCGGTCTCAAGCTCCGTCGAATCCGCCTCGACCGGCCAAAGCCCACCGGCCCCGACGACTTCCACAGAAACCGATTCACCCAAGCCACCTTTGAGCAGGTCCGGCAAGCCCAGTAGCAACTTGTTGAGATTGAGCGATTTGGGATTCAAAGGCTGCTGCCGCGAGAAAGCGAGCAATCGCCGCGTCAGCGTCGCGGCGCGTTGGGCCCCTTGCATTGCGCGGTCGATCGTGTTGCCCAGCCGGTCTTTGGCAGCCTCGGACATTGTGGCGAGTTGACGCTGCGACGTCGCGAGATTGCCGATGATGATCGTCAGCAGGTTGTTGAAGTCGTGCGCGACACCGCCGGTCAGTTGGCCGATTGCATCGAGGCGTTGTGCTTGTCGCAACGCACCCTCTGCCATTTCACGCCGATGCATTTCGGCCTGCAAACGCCGCATGCTGTGGTGGACAAACAGGAGAGTACCGAAAAGAAAGATCGAGGCGGGTGCGCCAAAAAGAAAGTATGGAAACATTTCCGATAACCACGCTTCGTATAAAGCGGAGGTTGCGATACCCGCGCTGACATAAAGCGGTCCGGCGGCGAGGCGGCGAACCCCGAACCGCCGTTCAATTTTGTCGACCGGCGACGTTGTCGTGTATGTGCCACCTTCAGGACTTTTGGCAACCATCTTGCGGAAGCCGGTAGAAGGGCCGAGCGGGGCAAGGTTGGCATTCGCCGGGACCGGATAACGCACCAGAAACACGCCGTCTTCTCTTATCAGCGCGTATTGCAGCCCTTCTCCGTAAACCAGGTGCGTATAAAACCGATAGAAGTCGCTCGGCAACACGGAGAGTTCAAGCACACCGACGAATTTTCCGTCCTTTGTCACGCGCCTGCTCATGGTGAAATAAGGTTGGCCACCAGAAATGGAATTGTGGATCTCACCAAAATAAATGCCGACGTCTTTATCGACGTGGGCACTGAAAATAATCTTCTTTCGCGAAGTTGCGGTCGTGCGGTGACGGGAAAGAAGAAGATACAGCTATGGGAAAACCGTCTTTGTCGAAAAGCCAGATTGATTGAATTTCCGAAACGGCGCGAATACGCTTCTGGAATAATTCATGGAAGTGCTGCTCGCGTTCCTGAAATGGTTCTGTGAGCAGCTCCTCCATACTATCTTCGAGGATCAAACTGCCGATCTGAAATGATTTCGTCGCGTGCTCTTCCTCGACGTCCAGCGAACGCACAATGCGCTCGTCGGCAAGCGCAATAATTTTTTGATAGGTGGTCCAGCCGGACCAAATAATCAGCGCGGCAGGCAACAGCAATGAAGTCGCCATTGCCACGCGCACCAGCCAGAAGTCCCGAGCCTCTTGCCGAATTCTCTGCCATAGTCTGCTGATGTGCCGTCCCAGTGAAGAAGCGCAGGCAGCTACGCTACACGATTGCGCGGCGAAGTGAATCAGGATCAACCGCAACGGAACAAACGGGGATATATAAATGCAAAACACCGCGGCGAGCGCGGTGTTTCGTTGGGTATTCCGTTTTAGTTAAGGCTATTTAGGAGCACTCTTACGACGCAGGCGGACAACAACGTCGACGCGCGCGATTTCAAAGCCTTCGGGTGGCGACGGCGTCTTGCCGACAATCACCTCGGCGCCTGGGATATCGAGCACCTCGTCCTCGCCTTCGACGAAGAAATGATGATGCGCGGTAACGTTTGTATCGAAATAAGCCTTCGAGCCATCGACGGCGACCTGGCGCAGGAGCCCGACTTCGGTGAACTGGTGCAGCGTGTTGTAGATTGTCGCCAGAGATACGGGCACTTTCGCCCGCGTCGCTTCTTCATAAAGCATTTCGGCAGTGAGGTGACGGTCGCCTTTGCCAAAAAGTATCCAACCCAGCGCCATGCGCTGGCGCGTCGGGCGCAGGCCAACCTCACGCAACATCGCCTTCACGTCATGCCAAGGACAGCCCGTCAGAGATGACTTGTCCGGAGAATGCCCGGAGTCAGCTTTCATTGGTACGATCGTAGTACGCGTTGGCATCATTCTCGTTACGCCTAATGACCGGCACAAATCTATGGCCGGAAATACCGTTTCAGCCGCAACATATACGCAATTGACCCCTCAGATGCAACGGCATCGCAATCGAGGCCAAAGCCGCAGAGTCGCGATTTGTCGCGGTAAACCCTCCTCAATCGGCGGTTCCACCATCTTTGCCCGCTAGCTTGGGTATGTTACCAACTCTGGTATGGGAATTCAGCCAAACCCCGTGCATGGGGACGTGACATCGATGGATACTCGGCGGCACAGCTTCGAATACGAAGATCTGCTGGCTTGCGGCCGCGGCGAACTGTTCGGTACCGGCAACGCGCAACTGCCGCTGCCCCCAATGCTGATGTTTGACCGCATATCCGAAATTTCAGAACAGGGTGGCGCGCACGGCAAAGGATTGCTGCGCGCCGAGCTCGACGTGAAGCCGGATCTCTGGTTTTTCCTTTGCCACTTTAAAGGCGACCCGGTGATGCCCGGCTGCCTTGGTCTCGATGCGCTCTGGCAGATGGTCGGGTTTTTCCTCGGTTGGCTCGGCGCTCCGGGTAAGGGCAGGGCTCTCGGCTTGGGTGAAGTGAAATTTTCGGGTCAGGTTTTGCCGAACGTAAAGAAAGTCATCTACGGCATCGACATTAAACGGGTCATGCGATCAAAACTGGTGCTGGGCATTGCTGATGGCTGGCTATCCGCAGACGGGAATGTCATCTATCGCGCCAGCGACCTGAAAGTTGGGCTGTTCAAGCAGGACGAAGCATTGCAGCCGAGCGGCGCTTGAGCCTAGCGGAGGGCCTTGCGGAATTGTCTTGGCGGCTCAATCTGTCGTGCAATCACCATCATTTCTACGGCTTGAATTAGGGAAAATTCGACTATGCGGCGGGTCGTCGTCACCGGAATGGGCATTGTCTCATCCATTGGTAACAATACGCAGGAAGTTCTGGCGAGCTTGCGCGAAGCGAAATCCGGCATTAGCCGCGCTGAGGAGTACGCCAAACTTGGATTTCGTTGTCAGGTGCAGGGAGCGCCGACGCTTAATCCGGCCGACTCTGTAGACCGGCGCGCTATGCGGTTCCTAGGCGGTGGGGCTGCCTGGAACCACGTTGCCATGGACCAAGCGATTCGCGATTCCGGCGTCGAAGAGAAAGACATTTCGAACGAGCGCACCGGCATCATCATGGGCTCTGGCGGACCATCGGCGCGCGCGATTGTCGATGCAGCCGATACCACCCGTGAAAAAGGCCCCAAGCGCGTCGGACCATTCGCAGTGCCAAAAGCGATGTCGTCGACTGCGTCGGCAACACTCGCCACCTGGTTCAAGATCAAGGGCGTGAACTATTCGATCTCCTCCGCCTGCGCCACGTCTAACCACTGTATCGGCAATGCTGCCGAGACTATCCATTGGGGCAAACAGGACATGATCTTCGCTGGCGGCTGCGAAGAGCTCGACTGGACTCTTTCGGTGTTGTTCGACGCCATGGGCGCGATGTCGTCGAAATATAACGACACGCCGCAAAAAGCGTCGCGCGCATACGACCGCGACCGCGATGGCTTTGTCATCGCCGGTGGAGCGGGGGTGCTCGTATTGGAAGAACTGGAGCACGCCAAAGCGCGAGGTGCCAAAATCTATGCCGAAGTTGCCGGTTATGGCGCAACCTCCGACGGTTTCGACATGGTTGCCCCATCAGGCGAGGGCGCGCAGCGCTGTATGAAGATGGCATTGGCGACCTGCAAGGCGCCGATCGACTACATTAATCCGCACGCCACTGCGACGCCGGTTGGCGATTTGAAGGAAATCGAAGCGATTCGTGAGGTGTTCGGCTCAAAGTGTCCGCCGATTTCGGCGACAAAATCGCTCACCGGCCATTCGCTTGGCGCCGCGGGCGCGCAGGAGGCGATCTATTCGCTGCTGATGATGCAAAGTGGCTTCATTTGCGAGAGCGCAAATATCGAAAACCTCGATCCCGCCTTTGCCGATATGCCGATCGCGCGCCAGCGCAAGGACAACGTCGCACTCGGCGCTGTTCTTTCGAATTCGTTCGGCTTCGGCGGCACCAATGCCTCGGTTGTGTTCAAGCGGTTGGATGCGTGAGAATGCATTTCATGGTGATTGAACGCTTTCACAATCGCGACGCTAAAGCAGTTTACCGCCGCTTTCTCGAGCAGGGCCGCATGATGCCGGATGGGCTGCGTTACGTTGGAAGCTGGATCGAGGCCAATTTCAATCGCTGCTTTCAGCTCATGGAATGCGACGACGCCCGCCTCCTACAGGAATGGCTGCTTAACTGGAACGACCTGATGGAATGTGAAATTGTGCCCGTGGTGCCGTCCGACCAGACCCGCGAACTAGTTCAATCCCGCCTATAGAGCAGAGAAGAGCCATGACCGCCTTGATGCAGGGCAAGCGCGGCCTCGTGATGGGGGTCGCGAACGATCACTCGATCGCTTGGGGTATTGCCAAGATGCTCGCGCAACATGGCGCGAAGCTCGCCTTTACATATCAGGGTGACGCGCTTGCCAAACGCGTAAAGCCGCTCGCCGAGTCGGTCGGCTCGTCGTTCCTGATGCCCTGTGATGTCGAGGATATCGCGTCCGTCGATGCGGTTTTTGATGAAGTCAAAAAAGAATGGGGCACGATGGATTTCCTCGTGCATGCAGTCGCGTTTTCCGACAAAGAAGAATTGAAAGGCCGCTACGCGGATTCCACGCGCGAAAACTTCGTCCGTACGATGATAATTTCCTGTTACGCCTTCACCGAAGCCGCCAGACGCGCGGCCGCGCTGATGCCAAACGGCGGCTCCATGGTAACTCTGACGTATAACGGCGGCTTGCGCGCGATGCCGAACTATAACGTGATGGGCGTGGCAAAGGCGGGGCTCGAGGCCTCCGTGCGTTATCTCGCGGTTGATTTCGGCGCGCAAAAAATCCGCGTCAACGCTATCTCCGCCGGCCCGATCCGCACGCTCGCCGGCGCCGGCATCACCGACGCACGTTATATGTTTGCATTCCAGCAGAAATATTCGCCGCTTGGCCGGGGTGTAACGTTAGAGGAGCTGGGCGGAGCCGGACTTTATCTGCTATCCGACCTTTCGACCGGCGTGACCGGTGAAATTCATTTCGTCGATTCCGGCTACAATGTCATCGCCATGCCGCAGCCTGGCGCGCTGAAAGCGGCGGAAGGCAAGGTCGAGAACGGCGGGCAATAATCCTCCGCAAATAAGAAAAAACGGCCGGGAAATTCCCGGCCGTTCCGTATTCGTGGATGCGGTGAAGCTTACGCCACTTTCGCTTGGGCGAGGTCGAAGCGATCGGCATTCATGACCTTAGTCCATGCCGCCACGAAGTCCTTCACGAACTTCTCCTTCGAGTCTGTGCACGCATAGACTTCCGCAAGTGCGCGGAGCTGGGAGTGCGACCCGAAGATGAGGTCCACGCGAGTGCCGGTCCACTTGACCGCATTCGTCTTCCGGTCGCGGCCCTCGTACACGCCATCGGAGCCAACAGGCTGCCATTGCGTGCCCATGTCGAGCAGATTGACGAAGAAGTCGTTCGTCAGTGTCTCGGGCTGCTTGGTGAAGACGCCGTGCTTGGACTGTCCTGCGTTCGCGCCCAGCACACGCAGTCCGCCGACGAGAACGGTCATCTCGGGCGCTGTCAGCGTGAGCAATTGCGCCCGATCGACCAGTGCTTCCTCAGGCGCCATGAACTGTTTGCCGCGGAGATAGTTGCGGAAACCGTCAGCGATCGGTTGGAGCGGCGCAAACGATTCCACGTCGGTTTGTTCCTGCGACGCGTCCATGCGCCCCGGCGTGAAGGCAACCTTCACGTCGTGCCCGACCGTCTTCGCGGCTTTCTCAATGGCCGCACAGCCACCCAGAACGATCAGGTCGGCGAGCGAAACCTTTTTGCCGAATTCCTTCTGGATAGTCTCGAGCTTCTCCAGAACCGTCTTCAACTGGGCCGGATGATTGACCTCCCAATCTTTCTGCGGCGCGAGGCGGATGCGCGCGCCGTTCGCTCCGCCACGCTTGTCGGACCCGCGGAACGTCGACGCAGAAGCCCAAGCGGTAGAGACCAGCTGCGACACCGACAGGCCGGACGCGACGATCTTGGCCTTTAGTGCCGCAATATCCGCCTCGCCGATCAGTGGATGATTCACTGCAGGGATGGGGTCCTGCCAGATCAGCGTTTCCTTCGGAACGAGCGGGCCGAGATAGCGCGCGATCGGACCCATGTCGCGGTGCGTGAGCTTGAACCAGGCGCGGGCAAATGCGTCCGCGAATTGGTCCGGGTGCTCGTAGAATCGCCGCGAAATTTTCTCGTAGGCCGGATCGAACCGCAGCGAGAGGTCGGTCGTCAGCATCGTCGGCACATGCTTCTTCGACTTGTCGAAGGCGTCCGGGATGTCGGCTTGCGCACCCTTGGCCTTCCATTGCTTCGCGCCTGCCGGGCTCTTCGTCAGTTCCCATTCGTTTTCGAACAAGTTCTTGAAAAAGAGATTGCTCCACTTCGTTGGTGTCTGCGTCCAGGTGACTTCCGGACCGCCAGTGATGGCGTCGGCGCCAATGCCCGTGCCATGCTTGCTCTTCCAGCCGAGGCCTTGATCCTCCAGGGCGCTGCCTTCCGGCTCCGGCCCGATCAGCGACGGATCGCCCGCACCGTGGGTCTTGCCGAAGCTGTGGCCGCCGGCAATCAGGGCGACTGTCTCCTCGTCATTCATTGCCATGCGGAAGAACGTTTCGCGGATGTCTTTGGCTGCCGCGATCGGGTCCGGATTGCCGTTCGGCCCTTCCGGATTGACGTAGATCAGACCCATCTGCACGGCGCCGAGCGGTTCTGCGAGCTGGCGTTCACCGCTGTAGCGCTCGTCGCCCAACCATGTTCCCTCGGGACCCCAGTAGAGTTCTTCGGGCTCCCAGACGTCGGCGCGGCCACCGGCGAAACCGAACGTCTTGAACTCCATCGAGTTCGAGGGCGACGTTGCCGGCGAGGACCATCAGGTCGGCCCACGAGATTTTCCGACCGTACTTCTGCTTGATCGGCCACAGCAGCCGGCGCGCCTTGTCGAGGTTCGCGTTGTCCGGCCAGCTGTTGAGGGGAGCGAAGCGCTGTTGGCCGGCGCCGGCGCCGCCGCGGCCGTCGGTGATACGGTAGGTGCCCGCGCTGTGCCAGGCCATGCGAATGAACAGCCCACCGTAATGGCCGAAGTCGGCAGGCCACCAAGGCTGCGAATCCGTCATCAAGGCGTGCAGGTCCTTAATCACCGCGTTGAGGTCAAGAGTTTTGAACTCCTTGGCGTAGTCGAACGACTTGCCCATCGGATCGGATAACGCGGAGTTCCGGTGAAGACCCTGAATGTCCAGCTGGGTTGGCCACCAGTCGCGGTTCACATGCCCGCGGGTGCCGCCTGTGAACGGGCATTTGCCCGCGCTTTTGTCATCAGTCTTTGCATCCATGAATATTGTCCTCCACTGAAACTACACGTGCCAAACAACGGCAGGAACCGGAAACCTGGCGCGCACCTGCGGCGCTTATATGAAGTGCGGTCGATCAGGTCCAATCTTATTGGTTGGCCCTCGCGACAAGAAAAGTTTACCGCCGGATAAGGCCATGATCACCTCGATATTTGACCTCGCACGCCCGCTACAGACATTTTTCAGGGGCGGCCGAAGACTGTCCAACAGGTGCGGCAAGCGCGTGGCACGCAACGGCGCGCAAAATAAAAGGGCGGCCGTCGGGCCGCCCTTTCGCATTTGAATTGCCGTGGGATTTACTCGGCGCCGGCGGCCTGCTGGCGATCGCCGCCTTCCGTCTTTTGTTTGGCTTCCAGATCCTCGCCGGTCGCCTGGTCGACCGCCTTCATGGATAGCCGCACCTTGCCGCGCTCATCCATGCCAAGAAGTTTGACCTTGACCACGTCGCCTTCCTTGACGACGTCGTTGACCTTGTTGACGCGGTGTGCGGCGAGCTGGCTGATATGGACGAGGCCGTCTTTGGCGCCGAAGAAGTTCACGAAGGCGCCGAAGTCCATGACTTTCACCACCTTGCCTTCGTAGATCTTGCCCGGCTCCGGATCGGAGGCGATCGATTTGATCCAGTTGATCGCTGCCTTGATTGACTCGCCGTCGGCAGACGCGACCTTTACCGAACCGTCATCCTCGATATTGATCTTGGCGCCGGTCTTTTCGACGATCTCGCGGATCACCTTGCCGCCGGTCCCGATGACTTCACGAATCTTGTCGGTCGGGATCTTGAACGTCTCGATTCGCGGAGCGTGCTCTCCCAGCTCGGCGCGTGCGGCAGTGAGCGCCTTGCCCATCTCGCCGAGGATATGCAAACGGCCGTCCTTCGCCTGCGCGAGCGCGACCTTCATGATCTCCTCAGTAATGCCGGCGATCTTGATGTCCATTTGCAGGGACGTGACACCCTGTTCGGTGCCGGCCACCTTGAAGTCCATGTCACCGAGATGGTCCTCGTCACCCAGGATGTCGGACAGCACCGCGAAACGTTTGTCCTCGAGAATGAGGCCCATGGCGATGCCAGCTGTCGGCCGCTTGAGCGGAACACCGGCATCCATCAAAGCAAGCGAGGAGCCGCACACCGACGCCATAGATGAGGAGCCGTTTGACTCTGTGATCTCAGAGACAACGCGGATGGTGTAGGGGAATTCGGCTGGCGACGGCAGCATCGGGTGAATCGCGCGCCAGGCGAGTTTGCCATGACCGATTTCGCGTCGTCCCGGCGCGCCCATGCGGCCGGTCTCGCCCACCGAATAAGGCGGGAAATTGTAGTGCAGCAGGAACGTCTCTTTATATGTGCCCTGCAGCGCGTCGATGAATTGCTCGTCTTCCGCCGTGCCGAGGGTAGCGACCACCAACGCTTGCGTTTCTCCGCGGGTGAACAGCGCCGAGCCGTGGGTGCGCGGCAGAACACCGACTTCCGCCACGATCGGGCGCACAGTTTTGAGGTCGCGGCCGTCGATGCGCTTGTTGGTGTCGAGAATGTTCCAACGAACGATCTTGGCTTCGAGCTCTTTGAATACGCCGGACACTGCCAGCTTGTCGTGTTTCGGTTCGGCGCCTTCCGGGAAGAAATGCGCCATCACTTTTTCTTTGACGGCGGCAACTGCATCCTGGCGGTCCTGCTTGCGCACGATCGAATATGCAGCGCGCAAATCCTTCTCGGCGAGGCCGAGAATTTCCTTTTCGAGCGCCTTGTGGTCTGGTGCGACCAGGTCACGTGGCTCCTTCGCGGCCTTCTCGGCAAGCTTGATAATGGCCTCGATGACCGGTTGCAGATGACGGTGTCCGAACATCACCGCGCCTAGCATAATTTCCTCGGATAGCTCCTTGGCTTCCGACTCCACCATCATCACGGCGTCTTGCGTGCCGGCAATGACCAGATCGAGCTGGGTTTCCGGCATCTCGTCGATCGATGGATTGAGTACGTACTCGTTGTTGATGAAACCGACGCGGGCGCCGCCAATCGGGCCCATGAACGGTGCTCCCGAGAGCGTCAGCGCGGCCGACGCCGCGACCATCGCGACGATGTCCGGATCGTTTTCCATGTCGTGCGAGAGCACGGTCACCGTCACTTGCGTGTCGCAGCGCCAGCCATCGGCAAAGAGCGGACGGATCGGGCGGTCGATCAGACGCGAAGTCAGCGTGTCCTTCTCGGTCGGACCACGCTCGCGCTTGAAGTAACCGCCAGGAATGCGGCCGGCCGCATAATATTTTTCGGTGTAGTTGACGGTCAGCGGAAGGAAATCGATGCCTTCCTTCGGCTGTTTCGCCGCTACCACGGCGGCAAGTACGCTTGTTTCGCCGTAGGTCGCGAGCACGGCGCCATCGGCCTGCCGCGCCATCCTGCCTGTCTCGAGGGTTAGCTTGCGCCCACCCCAATCGAGTTCAACTCGGTGTATATCGAACATTGTCTTTTTCTCTCATGGTTTACGGCTAGCCCCGAAAGCCATGAGCAAGACGGCGAGAAGCTGTCGCGCGTCACCGCGGTGCGGAGAGCAACAGCGTCTGGCGATCCTGCCATGGCGTTTCGAACCTTGCCTTGTCGCAAGAGCGATCCTTATCGGCTCTTGCCAAATCGCCGGCCGCGCCTATCGCTACCGGCTTAATCGAGCGAACGCGTTCTCGCGCCGCTCTACGAAACGCGCCGGGCTCGAACGCCCCGCGCGGAACAAATCATCGGCGAATACCAAGCTTCTCGATCAAATTCTTGTAGCTCGCTTCGTTCGTGCGACGCAGATAATCGAGTAGCTGGCGGCGCTGGCCCACCATCTTGAGCAGTCCGCGACGAGAATGGTTGTCCTTGACGTGGGACTTGAAGTGCTCGGTGAGATTGTTGATGCGCTCGGACAGGATCGCCACCTGCACTTCGGGCGAACCGGTATCTCCGGGCTTCTTGGCATACGACTTGATTACTTCGGCCTTGCGGCCGGCGGTTACCGACATCGGTCATCCTTTCTTACGCTCGGCTCTGCCCGTCAGGCCGGCGAGGTTGAACACGCGCTTGGGGACGATTTCGCCACGATCCAGTTCGGCCAAGGCCAAAAGTTGGCCCGATACCGTTACGTAGATTGTGCCGCGGAAATTGGGTGCGTCCCGTCCGCGCAACAAAACGGCTTGGCCTCGTTGAAGCCTTGCCGCATCTGCCCGGCTGACGGCCACCGCCGGGATGTCGTCCAGCGCGGTCTCGACGGGCAGTAGAGCGTCGGCGAGGCTTGCCTCACCAGACGCGGCTCTATGGCATAGAGCCTCCAGTTGTTCCAGCAGAATCATGGTTTCTTCGCTGAATGGCCCAACTGAGGCCCGCCGCAGGCCGCTGACATGGCCAAAACAGCCCAAACTCCGGCCAAGATCCCGCGCGAGTGAACGCACGTAAGTACCCTTGCCACATTCAGCTTCCAGCACGGCGTGGTCAGGCTCGGGAACGTAAATCAGCTCGAGCCGGCCGATCACGACGGGTCGAGGGGCCAGTTCCACCGTTTCGCCATCGCGGGCAAGGTCATAGGCCCGTTCGCCCTCGATCTTTATGGCCGAATAGCGCGGCGGCACTTGCTGGATGAGCCCGGTGTAGGCCGGCAGTGCAGCGCAAATAGCGTCGGCTGTCGGCCGCGCTTCACTGGTTTCGGTGACGCGCCCTTCGGCGTCGTCGGTATCCCGCTCTTCGCCCCAGCGCACGGTGAAACGATAAAGTTTACGGCCATCCATCACGAAGGGAACCGTCTTGGTGGCTTCGCCTAATGCAATCGGCAGGGCGCCTGAGGCCAGCGGATCGAGCGTGCCGGCGTGTCCCGCGCGCTTTGCATTGAACAGGCGCTTCACCACGCTGACGGCATGCGTTGAAGTCATGCCGACTGGCTTGTCGAGTACGACCCAACCGTGAACGTCACGCTTGTCGCGCTTTTTTTGCTGATGACGCGGCTTTGCGTCGGCCTCATCATGCGAAAGGCGCGAAGCGCCCGTCTCGAAAGACGAGACCGGCCGGTCGAGGTTTTTCAAATCGTCTTCGTTCACTCGCTATCCTCGTCGTGATCCAAATCGCGCTTCACTTCAGGCGACCGCAAGAGTTTGTCGATGCGCTCCGCTTCGGCGAACCGCTCGTCGACGCGGAAACGGATATCGGGCGCGAATTTCAAGTTGATACGGTGAGCGATTTCGGCGCGCAGGAACTTTTTATGGCGCTCTAACGCGGTCACCACTTCTTCAGCGTCGCGACCGCCAAGTGGCATCACGTAGATTGTGGCAAGCCGCAGGTCGGGGCTCATGCGCACTTCCGGCACGGTGATGAGATGGCCCTCGATGACCGGGTCATGCACGTCGCCGCGCGTGAGCATCTCGGCCATCGCATGGCGCACCAGTTCGCCGACGCGCAACTGACGTTGCGAGCCGGTAGGCGAAGAGTCGCGGTGCTTCTGACGCATATCAAGTTCTCTGCCGTCATCGTCCACGAAAGCAAACGATCCAGTAGTCGCCGCCTTTGCGGGCTACTAGATGCCCCGCTATCGCGAGGCGTGACTTGGTTGGTGTTATGGTGAAGCGTCTAGCGCAGGCCTGAGACTTGGACTCATAGACTGCGTTGAATCTGCTCCACCCGATAGCATTCGATTACATCGCCTTGTCGCATGTCCTGATAGTTTTCAAAGGCCATGCCGCATTCCATGCCGGCGCCGACTTCGCGCACGTCATCCTTGAAACGTTTGAGTTGCGATAGTTTCCCTTCGTGGATCACGACGTTATCGCGGATCAGCCGCACGTTGGCGCCGCGCTCGACGGTGCCGTCGGTGACCTTGCAGCCCGCGATCTTGCCGATCTTGGAGATATTGAAGACCTCGAGGATCTGCGCATTGCCAAGCATGGTTTCGCGCAGCGTCGGCGGTAGCAGGCCGGACATCGCCTTCTTAACGTCATCCACCAGGTCGTAGATGATGTTGTAATATCGAATCTCGATGCCCGCGCGTTCGGCCGCTTCGCGCGCTTCCTTGTTGGCGCGCACATTAAAAGCGATGATCGGAACGCCCGACGCTTCAGCAAGAGTCACGTCTGATTCCGAAATGCCGCCGACGCCTGCGTGCAGCACGCGAGCGGCGACTTCATCGGTGCCGAGTTTGTCGAGAGCACCAATGATGGCTTCCAGCGAGCCTTGCACGTCGGCCTTGACCACCAGCGGGAATTCCTTGCGGCCAGATGTCTTGGCTTGCGCCATCATCTGCTCGAGCGAGCCGCGCATACCGGTGGCGCGCGCAGCGGTCTTCTCGCGCTTTTGTCGCGCGCGGTAGTCGGTAACTTCGCGGGCGCGTGCCTCGTTGTCGACCACGGCCAGGCGATCGCCCGCGTCCGGCGTCCCGGAGAAACCGAGCACCTCGACGGGCGTCGATGGTCCGGCTGTTTCGATCGGTGCTCCGGTGTCGGACATCAGGGCGCGCACGCGTCCCCATTCGGCGCCGGCCACGACGAGATCGCCGACGTGCAGTGTGCCGCGTTGGATCAGCACGGTTGCGACCGGTCCGCGCCCGCGGTCGAGCTTGGCCTCGATCACGGTGCCTTCGGCCGGACGATTTGGATTAGCCTTCAGGTCGAGGATTTCGGCCTGCAAGCCGAGCATTTCGAGCAGCTTGTCGATGTTCGTCTTCTTGGTGGCGGACACTTCCACGTCCACAACTTCGCCACCCATGGATTCAACCTGGATCTCGTGCTGAAGCAGGTCGGTACGCACACGGTCCGGTTTGGCGTCGGGTTTGTCGATCTTGTTGATGGCAACGATGATCGGCACCTTCGCGGCTTTGGCGTGGTGGATGGCCTCAATCGTCTGCGGCATCACGCCGTCATCGGCAGCAACCACCAGCACAACGATATCTGTAACTTTCGCACCGCGCGCACGCATTGCCGTGAAGGCGGCATGGCCCGGCGTATCGATGAATGTAATTTTGGCGCCAGACGGCGCAGTGACCTGATATGCGCCGATATGCTGGGTGATTCCGCCGGCTTCGCCCGCGGCTACATCACTCGATCGGATAGCGTCCAGCAACGAAGTCTTGCCGTGGTCAACATGGCCCATGACGGTGACGACGGGAGCGCGGGGCTCGGACTGCGCCGGATCATCAGCTATGTCGAACAGACCTTCTTCCACGTCTGCTTCCGCCACGCGGCGGACACTGTGGCCCATTTCTTCGGCAATGAGTTGTGCGGTATCGGCGTCGATCACGTCGTTGATCGTGACCATCTGGCCTTGTTTCATGAGCAGCCGAATGACGTCGACCGCGCGTTCCGACATCCGGTTTGCGAGATCCTGGATGGTGATCGCCTCTGGAATAGTGACTTCGCGGACCAGCTTTTCTTTTGGCTCGTTCGAGGCGGCACCCTTGAGTCGCTGAGTGCGGCGTCGGAATGATGCAACTGAGCGCTCCCGGACTTCGTCGGCGCGCAGCGCATTGACGAGCGTAAGGCGGCCGCGCTGTTTCTCAACGCCAGCGCGCGGCGCGGGGCGAGGTGCGGCGGGGGCACGTGCCGCGCCGGGCCGGCGGGCTCGCGGGGCTTCTTCATCGTCGGCCTCAAGCGCGAGTCGGGCACCTGGCCCGGTACGCGGAGTCTCTTCCACGCCGAAACGTTTTTTAGCGACTTCACCGGCTTTGCGTTTGGATTCTTCGTCGTGTTTACGACGATCTTCTTCGTCGCGCTTTCGCGCCTCAGCAGCTTCGCGTTCGCTACGGTCAACCGATTCACGGCTCGCGCGGCGGCGCGCTTCCTCTTCGGCAATCTTGCGTTCTTCGGCCTCGCGTACTCGCGAATCTGCAAGTGCGTGCGCGCGTGCGCTGCGTTCTTCCTCGGTCAGCGTACGCAGCACAACTCCCGACGGCTTTGGTTTAACTTCCGCTTGCGCTAGGCCTGCGCCAGTAGCAGCAGCGGGCGCCGCTGCCTTCGCTTTAGTAACCGGTGCTTTTTTTGTTTCGACTGGTGGCGCCGGTTCCGGCTTGGCTTCACCCGGTCCACCTGCGAAACGGCGTTTGACCTTTTCGACGACGACCTGCTTGCTGCGGCCATGGCTGAAGCTCTGCCGCACTACACCCGTTTCGGTGCGCGGCTTGAGCGTCAGCGTCTTGCCAGAGACGCTCAGTTTCTTTTCGCCAGGGTTCTTCGTTTCGCTCATTCCGTACTGTGTCCTTATGCGCCGTCCGTTGGCGCATGCGCGCTAACTACATCGGGCGAAAATCCGGTCCGAAAGCGCGTCAAACGCGCCGCGCGCGTCAGAAAAGTCTCGCTTCCCGGCCCGGCAAGCAGGGCTGCATGTACCACATTTGGACGGTTGAGTGCCAAATCCAATTGGGCGCCGGTAAACACGTCGATCACCGCGATTTCCCGCGATTTTCCGGCAGTATTGCGGCGCAAAGCCCCCGCGAGCTTGCGCTTCCCGTCATCGCTGGCGTCTGAGGCGTGGATCAGCGCGAAAATGCTGTCCTGGCTGAGCGCGGCTTCAACCTTGGAGAAACCGCTGACCACTGTCCCGGCTTTGCCGGCAATTGCCAGAGCGTCGAGCGCAGCACTCTCGATGAGTTTCTCGGTTTGCGCCGCCAGATCACCGACGACGCGAACTTCCCGCTTGAAGCCGCGGGTGAAGATATTGCGCTTGGCCGCGTCTTCTATTGCCGCGCGGGTTGCCGTGATCCAGATGCCGCGGCCTGGCAGCTTACGCTTGACGTCGGGAACAGCATTGCCGGCCGGCCCAACGACGAAGCGGATCATTTCCGCCACCGGTTTAAGTTCACGGGTGAGCGCGCAGGTACGCTCAGTCTCCGGGGCAACTTTCGTCGCCCCGCGATCAAGTTCGCTGTCCTGCGCAACTGCCAACATTGCTACTACCGTTCTCCTTTAGACCTGTGGCTGCGCCGCTTCTTCCGGCGCCGCTTCGGCGGCCGGCGGCGGTGCAAGTTCTGCCTCCGTTACCCAGCCAGCCCGCAAACGCGCCTGCATGATCATGGTCTCGGCGTCCTCGCGCGAAATGTCGAAACCGTCGAGGAAGCCAGGCTCGTGCTTGGACTCGCCGTCCTTGCGTTCGGTCCAGCCGGTGAGATCGTCGGTGGCACAGCCGGCGAGGTCCTCGATCGTCTTTACGCCGTTTTCGCCCAAGGCCACGAGCATCTTTGTGGTGATGCCCGGCACATCCTTGAGTTCATCGGCAACACCAAGTTCAACACGCTTGGCGTCGAGCTCTGCTTCCTGCTTGTCGAGATATTCTTTCGCGCGCTCCTGGAGCTCGCGGGCTGTGTCGGCGTCGAAACCCTCGATGCTCGCGATTTCCTTTTCGTCAACCAGCGAGAGCTCCTCGATCGAACCAAAACCTTCGGAGGCGAGCAGTTGTCCGACCACTTCGTCGAGATTGAGGGCCTCCACGAATATCTTGGTGCGGTTTTCGAATTCGGCCTGACGGCGCTCGGATTCTTCCTGTTCGGTCAGGATGTCGATGTCCCAACCGGTAAGTTGAGACGCAAGCCGAACATTCTGCCCGCGGCGTCCGATCGCCAGCGACAGTTGCTGGTCCGGCACCACGACCTCAATGCGCTCCTTGTCTTCGTCGAGCACGACCTTGGCGACTTCCGCAGGTGCCAGCGCATTCACCACAAATGTTGCGATGTCTGGTGACCACGGAATGATGTCGATCTTCTCGCCCTGCAATTCGTTCACCACCGCCTGCACACGCGAACCGCGCATACCGACGCAAGCCCCGACCGGATCGACCGAGGAATCGCGCGAGATCACCGCTATTTTCGCGCGAGATCCCGGGTCCCGCGCAACAGCCTTGACTTCGACAATGCCGTCGTAAATTTCCGGCACTTCCTGTGCGAACAGCTTGGATGTGAATTGCGGGTGTGTGCGCGAGAGGAAAATTTGCGGACCACGTGGTTCGCGTCGCACGTCATAGATATAGGCGCGGATACGATCGCCGTTGCGGAATACCTCGCGCGGTAACAATTCGTCGCGGCGCACGATCGCTTCGCCGCGGCCGAGGTCGACCACAACGTTGCCGTACTCCACGCGCTTAACGATGCCGTTGACGATATCGCCGATGCGATCCTTGTATTCGGCATACTGCCGATCGCGTTCAGCCTCGCGCACTTTCTGCACGATCACCTGCTTTGCCGACTGCGCGGCGATGCGGCCATACTCGAGCGGCGGTAGCGGGTCGGCTATCGTGTCGCCGACTTGCGCGGCCGGGTGTCGTTTGCGCGCTTCTTCGAGCGTGATCTGGTTGGATGAGTTCTCGACCGCCTCGACCACCAGCATGTGTCGGGTGAGACGGAGATCGCCGGTTTTCGGCTCGATCTCGGCGTGCACCTCGGTTTCCGCGCCATAGCGCGAACGTGCCGCCTTGGCGATGGCGTCTTCCATTGCCGCGATCACGATGCCTCGGTCAATTGCCTTTTCACGGGCGACGGCGTCGGCGATCTGCAAAAGCTCGAGCCGGTTGGCGCTAACAGCCATAGCTCACTCTCCTCCTCTGGCGGCAGGCCTCTGTGGCCGATGCCGTGATTGTCTCTCTACTCGTCGTTCTTCCTTCCGCGCTTCGCGCGCTTCGCGTTTTGCGGACTTTTCTCGTCGTAACGCTTCGGTCACCAGCTCGTCGGTGAGCACGAGCTTGGCTTCGCTCATTTCATCGACGCGAAGCCGAACTTCCGCCTCTTCGCCTTCTACAGCGTCGTCGCGGCGAATGCGTACGTCATCATCTTCAGTACCGACGAGCTCGCCACGAAAACGCTTGCGGCCATTAACCGGAACTTCCATCTCGACTTTGACCAGATGGCCGATGTAGCGCTCGAAATCCGATTTGCGGACGAGCGGCCGGTCAATTCCAGGCGAGGAAATTTCCAGTCGATAGGCGCGCTCGATCGGATCGGCCATATCGAGCACGGGCGAAAGCGCACGAGAAATAGTCTCGCAATCTTCCACCATCATGCTGCCGTCCGGCCGCTCCGCCATGATTTGGACGGTGCATCCTTCGGCGGCGGAAACACGCACCCGCACCAGCCTGTAGCCGAGTTGCTCAATTACAGGTTCGGCGATGGCCGCGACACGCGCCGGCAAGCCCGGCTCAACGATGAGCCGTGGTTCGCTTTGCGCGGCATTTGAAGCCGCATTCGTCTGCAATGTGTCGTCTAAGGCCATTTGGTAACAAAAAAGAGCGGGCCCCGCGGGACCCACTCTCAAAACCCATCCGGTTATGAGGGTGTCTAGTAACGTTGAGAAATATAGCGATTTCGCGAGGTCATGCAAGGGTGCCCCCGTGTTAACGACTAACCCTTCCTTCAGAATCTGCCCTTAAATTTGCGTAAAACCACCGGTTCGCCAGATTTTTTCGCGTTTTGCAGGTTTCTAATGGGTGTTCCCGTCTCGCTGCTTCCCGAGTTGGAAGATGTCGTCCAGCACGGGTCGGCGGATAAGCGCGCCGAAACATTGCGCCGCATTACGACCCTGTTTCTCGACGGGGCGCCAAGCTTCAATGCCGAACATGTCGCGCTGTTCGATGACGTTATCGGCTGTCTCGTTGTGGAGATCGAGGCCAAGGCGCTGGCGGAACTCGCGCGCCGGATCGCGCCCGTTCCGAATGCACCGGCCGGTGTGATCAGTGCGCTTGCCAAGAACGATGATATCGAAGTCGCGGGCCCCGTGCTCAAGCAGGCCAGACTTCCCGATCCCGACTTGCTGCGCATTGCTGAGACTAAGGGTCAAGCGCATCTGCTCGCCATGTCGGTGCGGCTTCGGATCAGCGAAGCGCTGTCGGAAATCTTGGTCGAACGCGGCGATCGCGAGGTCGCGCGCTCAATTGCCAACAACCAACATGCGCAGTTGTCGGTCAACGCATTCACAACGTTGGTGAAGCGTGCGGAAGAGGATGGTGTGCTGGCCGAGAAGGTCGGCATGCGTACCGACATTCCGCCGCGGCTATTCCGCCAATTGCTGATGCAGGCGAGCGAAATGGTACAGAGGCGCTTGCTGGCGAAAGCAAAGCCGGAAACCCAATCTGAAATCCGACGCATTCTCGCGCAAGTTACCGACGAAGTTGCCGCGAAAGCTGCGCCTCGAAATTACACCGGCGCAATTGCAGCTGTGCGGGCGCTCCATAAAGAGCGCAAGCTCGGGGAAGCCGACATTGCCGAATTCGCCAAGGCCGGAAAGTACGAGGAAACCATAGCCGCGCTCTCAACTTTGTGTGCGGTTCCAGTCGAGGTCGTCGACAGGCTCATGAATGGCGAGCGACCAGATCCGGTTCTCATCCTCGCCCGCGCGGTCGGGTTTAGTTGGCCGACTGTGAGGGCAGTTCTTCACGCTCGGCCTGGCGCAAGGCCGTCACCGCAGACGCTCGACGTCGCACGCGAGAATTTCGATCGCCTGACTGCGACGACGGCGCAGCGCGTCGTGCGCTTCTGGCAGGTGCGGCAGGGCACTGGCGATAACTAGACGCGCCGGAAAATGAAATAAGCCGGGCGGCGACCCTCGCGCTTTGCCTTCGCCTCGTAACGCGTTCCGGCAAAATCCGGCCAAGGCTCGCGCCAATCGTTGGCACATTGCGCGGTCCAGACAAAGTCCGGTGACCGTAGTACGCGCGCTAATGCATATGCCGCATAATCTGCGATGTCGGTGGCGAAACGCAGCTCCCCATTTTGCCTTAGAATACGCGCGAGCCGAGAAAGGGCTTCGTCCTGAATGAAACGTCGCTTCCAATGGCGCCGCTTCGGCCATGGATCGGGATAGAGAAGATCGATCCGCGACAGCGACGCATCGGGTAGCCAATCGAGCAGTTCGCTGGCGTCGCCGAAATAAAGACGGACATTTGCCAATGCATTGCTCTCAATCGCAACAAGCGCCTTGGCTATTGCGTTGACGAATGCATCGGTGCCGATGAAACCGGTGCCTGGAAGTGACTTCGCTTGCGCAATCAAATGCTCGGCGCCGCCAAATCCGATTTCGAGTCGCACGTCGTCGACGGGACCTGCGAACAGTGCACGCAGATTGGCCGGAGCAGGCGTCGCAAGATCGAGCGCAAGCCGGGGCAGTAGCGCGTCAAACAGGGCTTGCTGGCGCGGCTTGAGCGGATGCCCTTTGCGGCGGCCAAAGAAAGCGCGTTGAGATGGTGATCTGTCGTGATCCATCGGTCGTTATGCTCGGCAGCCTCCCGGGCATCCACGTCTTCCCGCGTTTGCAACTATCAAAGACGTCAATGGCCGGGACAAGCCCGGCCATCACGAAGTATTAGTGGGTGCGTCCCGCTTTTACGAAGACCGGACGATGTGAGAATTACTTCACGGCGCTCCGGATCGCGGAAGCGAGGTCGGTCTTTTCCCACGAGAAACCGCCGTCTTTGTCTGGCGCGCGGCCGAAATGCCCGTAGGCTGCCGTGCGCTTGTAGATCGGCCGGTTGAGCTTAAGCGTGCGGCGGATATTGGTCGGGGTAAGACGGAAGAGCTCAGGCAATACTTTTTCGAGCTTTTTCTCGGCAACTTTGCCGGTGCCATGCGTGTCGACCAGCACCGACATCGGATCGGCCACTCCGATCGCGTAGGCCACTTGGATGGTGCAACGTTCGGCAACACCGGCGGCAACCACATTTTTGGCGAGATAGCGCGCCGCATAGGCGGCCGAGCGGTCGACCTTGGTCGGATCTTTGCCGGAGAAGGCGCCGCCGCCGTGCGGCGCGTAGCCACCGTAGGTATCGACGATGATTTTGCGGCCGGTCAGGCCGCAGTCGCCATCTGGCCCGCCGATCACGAAATTTCCGGTCGGATTGACCAGGAAGTCCGATGGCCGCTGCGGCATCCAGCCCTTCGGCAACGCCAATTCCACAGCGTCGGAGATCATCTCTTTGATCAAGCCCGGCGTGTATTTCCTGCCGTTGCGGCTCTGTGCGTTGTGCTGCGTGGAAACCACTACCTTGGTGCAGCCGACGGGTTTGCCGTCGACATAACGGACTGTGACTTGGCTCTTGGCGTCGGGCTGCAGGTCGTAAAGCTGGCCGTTGCGGCGTTTGTCGGAAAGCACTTTCAGGATCTTGTGCGCGAAGTAGATCGGCGCCGGCATGAACGAGTTCTTTTCGTATACTTCGCTTTCGGTGCAGGCAAAACCGAACATCATGCCTTGGTCGCCAGCGCCTTCTTCTTCTCCGCCTTTTTTCTTCTTGGCATTCACGCCCATGGCGATATCGGGCGACTGACCATGCAGTAGGACTTCGACGTCGGCGCCGTAATAGGAAAATCCGTCCTGGTCGTAGCCAATGTCCTTGACCACGTCGCGTGCGATTTTGGTGATCAACTCGCGGTCAACGACAGCCTTGTCTCCGTGCTTGTGAAACAGCGGCGCCTGACCGCGGCCTTCGCCGGCAATGACAATCTTGTTGGTGGTTGCAAGCGTCTCACATCCGAGTCGCGTGTTCACCTGGCTGTCATCGGCGATGCCGAGTTTGATATCGTTTTCGAGAAACGCGTCGAGCACAGCATCGGAAATCTGATCGCAGACCTTGTCAGGATGGCCTTCAGAAACAAACTCGCTGGTAAATAGAAAATTGGTGTGAGCCACCGCTACAACTCCTCCAGTGGCGCGGCCGCACTGCCGCGTCGTGTCATGGTCCGGGTGGTTCTTGCAGCGGAGGCGAAGCAGGTCAAGATGCGGGCAGCGGTGGGCAGATGCGTGGAAATGTTGGGATTGGACCCGTTGAATCAATCGGTTCCAGCAATTTGCTCGACGAGGTCGACGATGCGTCGGCGGAGCTTGTTATTCTTAATGCGCATAAAAGCCTTAGTGAGAGAAAGTCCGTCGGATGTCGCCAGGAAGTCGGCGACGTAGGCCGGCGAGGGGGCTTCTCCCATACCGCTGGTATGGCCAGGCGAATGCGGCGCCCCTTCGAAGAAAAATGAAACCGGCACCTGCAGAATTTGTCCGATCTGTTGCAAGCGGCTGGCGCCAATGCGGTTGGTGCCTTTCTCGTATTTCTGGACTTGCTGGAAAGTGAGGCCGAGGGCGTCGCCGAGCTTTTCCTGACTCATGCTCAGCATCATCCGACGCATGCGCACGCGGGAGCCAACGTGCTTGTCGATCGGATTCGGTGCCTTCTTCGCCATCGATTTCTCCTGTGCCCCCATTTTTAGGCGTAGTTGTCACAAGTGAAGGAGCCATTGCAATCCGTGAATTCTCTGTAATCGGGAATGTCAGTGTAAATAAGTCATAGACTTCAGCAGCTTTTCGTTCGTTGATAATTCGAAGTTCGACGTAGACTGCGACCGCTACAGCGTTTCTTGCGTGCAGCAACTTTCATAATACGTAACTATTATGTGCAATCTATGCGCGAAGTCGGCGCCTTCCGACAACAGTCAGGCTGACGACCAACACAAGGATCAAAAAATAATTCCCGTAGCGCAAATAAGTGGTTGGTTCGATTGCGGTCGGCAGACGCGCGTCAAGAACGCCTTCGACACCGAGTGGTAATGCGTTGACGACCCGGCCGACGGGATCGATGACTGCCGAGATTCCCGTATTAGCAGCGCGCACGAGTGGCAGTCCTTCGGCAATGGCCAGAACGCGCGCCTGTTGGAAATGCTGGTAAGGACCAGTGCTGATCCCGAACCAGCCATCGTTGGTCACGTTCACCAGCCAGCCGGGCCGCTCACCCGGTGGCACAGCGGCGCCAGGAAAGATTGCTTCGTAACAGATCAGGGGCAGCATTTTCGGGGCGCCGGGAAGCTCTATGGCGCGCCGACGATCGCCCGACATAAAACCGCCGACGACTTTGGTGAGTTGCATCACGCCAAGCCGTTCCAGAAGTCGTTGGAACGGCAGATATTCCCCGAAGGGGACCAGATGAACTTTGTCGTAGATGGCGCGGATCGAGCCATCGGGATCGATCACATAAATTGAGTTGTATGCTTGCGGATTGCGGGCGTTTGCATTCGACGCCGCGCGCACTGCGCCGGTGATCAAAACGGTTGACGGCTTTAGCAAACCGGCAATTTGAGCCAGCGCATCCGGTTCACGAGTTCAGGAAAAATGGAAACGCCGCTTCCGGCCAGATCAAGTGCGTTACGTCGTGGATGCCGTTCGACTGCGGGCCGGTCGCGCGGTCGGATAAACGCAAATAGCGATCCATCACCTGCGCTTTTGCCGAATAGTTGAATTTATCGTCTTGCGGCAGGTTGGGCTGCATGATGCGCAGCTTGACTCCGCTGACGTATTCGGTCGGATGCGACCATAATCTTGTCGCGCCATAGCCAAACGCCGCAGCTAACACAACGAGGCCGATGAACAGCGGACGATACGGATGCTGCGTATCGGCTTTGTCATCGGCGGTCACTGCCGGCGCAGCACAAATTGCGATACAGAAAAACGTAAGCGTCCATACGCCGACCAGCGAGACACTCTGCGCCAGCGCCAGCGGCTCTGTGAGTGCATAGCCAAAGGTGTTCCATGGAAAACCGCTGAGCAGATGGCCGCGGAGCCATTCCGTGATAGTGAGAGCGGCGGCCAGTGCCAGCACACGTTCGGGTCCGCGCACCCACATCAGGCGCGCAATGGCCAGCCCCAGTGCCGTGTAGAGTGCGAGATAAGCCGGCAAACCGGCGACGGCGAGTGGCAGCAGCCACCCGAACGTTTTCACATCAACCAGAAAAGCGTAACCGATCCAGTACAGGCCTGCGAGAAAATAGCCGAAGCCAAAAAACCAGCCGGCAATCGCCGCCGTTATCGGACCGCTCCATCGGCCTGCAGCAGAGCCGTCAATAAGCCAGACCAGCACTGGAAATGTCAGGAACAGGATCGGCCAGGCGTTGAAAGGTGCCATCGCCAGTGCGGATGCGGCTCCCGCAGCAAATGCGATGAGGCCCCGCCGCCAACCGGAGGAAAGAACAATCACGTGGGCCAGGCGCGTGGGCGTCACGGCCGGCGCGCCTCCACTGAGGACCCCGCAGCTTTTAACGCTGAGGACTCATCGCTTGCCGGCGCCCCCGCATCTTTTTGCGCGGAGGAATCGTCGTTGGCGCCGCCTGGTGCGCCCTCTGTCTCGCGCCGGCGCGGGTCGCGTGGTCGGTCGCGCCGCTCCTTCAGCCGGGTAATGCGCACACGTTTGACGCGGCGCGGATCGGCATCCAGCACCTCGAATTCGAACAAGCCAGGCCCCGGGACGATTTCGCCGCGCACCGGCAATCGGCCCGCGCGTGTCACCAGATAGCCGCCGATGGTGTCGACCTCCTCGGCGGCATCGCCGACGTCGAAATCGTTACCAACCATCCCCACCACGTCTTCGATCTTGGCGCGTGCGTCGGCAACGAAAGAGCCGTCGGCCTGTTGCGCCACTGCCGGCAATTCGTCTTCATCGTGTTCATCGGCAATCTCGCCTACGATTTGTTCGACGATATCTTCGATCGACGCCAAGCCGTCGGTGCCGCCGTATTCATCGACGACCAGCGAGAGATGGATGCGGGTCGCTTGCATCCGCGCCAGCAGGTCGATCACGCGCATCGATGGCGGCACGAACAGGATCTCGCGAACGATCTTGGTGCCCGACAATGGCATAGCGAGGTTGACGGCTTTGAGATCGAGGTCGGCTGGCAAAGGCTTTTTGCGCTTGGCGTTTTTTCCCGGGTCAACGGCCGCGCGGGCAGTCATGAAGGCGATGAGGTCGCGGATGTGCACCATGCCCACAGGATCATCGAGCGTATCGTTGTAGACCACGAGGTCGAGAGTGACCGGCACCTTCGAACACGCGTACGAGTTCGCCGAGCTTGATGTCCTGCTGTACGGCGATGATGTCCGCGCGTGGAACCATGACATCGCCAACCCGGCGCTCGCGCAGACCGAGGATATTTTTGAGCATCCGCCCCTCTTCCGGTGAAAAACCGGATTCTCCGGGGCTCATCGCATCGAGGATGTCCTTAAGGTCGGCGCGGTTGGTCGTCGGCTTCCATCCGAACAGCGCGCGCAGAGCGCGCTTGAACCATTTCTCGCCGCCGTCCTGCGTCGGCGGCACGGGGACCGGCAGATTGCGCGGCTCAAATGGAGTGCCGGTGGGGCTCGAACTGGATGGGTCGCTGTCAGGCATGGCTGTCAGGCGTCGCCAAGATCGCGCGAAAGATAGGGATCGGGGATATTCAGGCGCGCCATGATCTTGCTTTCGAGCCTTTCCATTTCATCGGCTTGTGCAAAGGTTTGGTGATCGTAGCCGATGAGGTGGAGAAAACCATGCACTGCGAGATGGGCAAGGTGATGAAGGAAGATGCGGTTTTCATTGTCGCATTCTCGTTCCAGCGTCTCATAGGCAATGATGATGTCGCCGAGCATCGGAGCATTATTGCCAGCCTTTTGACCGGATGCTGGGAACGACAGCACGTTGGTCGGCTTGTCGATGCCGCGCCAATCGCGATTGAGCTCTGGCGATTTCCGAATTGTCGGTGAGCACGATACTGACTTCGCCGGCACCTGTTGAGAGCGTGTACGCAGCCGCCATAATTGCCTCGCGCACTGTTTGGTCCGCCAAAGGCTGTGCCTTCCAAAGCGGCGATGGCGTCTGGATGTCGATTTGTGGCGCCGTGCGGTGCTCACGCGCCGGCTTCATCCTTTGCTCTCGCGTGCGGGCGTTTTGCGGTCGTAGGCTTCCACAATTCGAGCAACCAATTCGTGACGGATCACGTCTTCATGGGTGAAGAAAACGTGCCCAATTCCTTCAATGCCTTCGAGCAGTTTGACCGCTTCGGCCAAGCCGGACGTCTGACCGGGCGGCAAGTCAACCTGGCTCGGATCGCCGGTGACGATCATGCGACTGTTCTCGCCGAGTCGCGTGAGGAACATCTTCATCTGCATCGAGGTGGTGTTTTGCGCTTCGTCCAGGATCACCGCAGCATTCGATAAGGTACGTCCACGCATGAAGGCGAGCGGTGCAATTTCGATTTCGCCGGCCTGCAAAGCGCGCTCGACGATACGCGCGTCCATCAGATCATAGAGGGCGTCGTAGATAGGCCGGAGATAGGGATCGACTTTCTCGCGCATGTCACCAGGAAGAAAACCGAGCCGTTCACCGGCTTCCACCGCCGGCCGCGACAGGATGATGCGGTCGACTTCTTTTCTCTCAAACATCTGGACCGCTTGTGCGACTGCGAGCCAGGTCTTGCCTGTGCCCGCAGGTCCGGTGCCGAATACAAGAGCGTGACGTTTGAGGGCACGAATGTATGCGTCCTGGGCAGCGGTGCGTGCGCGGACCGGCCGCTTGCGTAGGTTGATTTCCTCGAAAGCCGGACGCGGCGATGCCGGGTCATAGTCGAACAATGAGCCCTGCGCGATCGCTTGCCGGATAGCGCCCTCGACGTCGCCCTGACTCAAATCGCGTCCGAGCTTGAGTTGTTCGTATAGCCCTTCCAGGACACGACGTGCTTGTTCACAAGCGCCCCGCGAACCCCCGATGGTCACGTGATTGCCGCGCTGTTCCGCGACAACGCCCAGGCGCCGCTCGATCAGCGCGAGATTCTGCCCGTACTGGCCGAACAGGACTGAAGCAAGCTTGTTGTCCTCGAAGGCAAGGACAGTTTGCGTGGTGGCCGTCTCTTCGGAGGCGGCGGCGGGCGGGATCACGGCATCCGTCGTGCGCAAGGGTTTTTCAAGCTCCTGCTGGTGTAAGCGCCGGCGCGCTGGTCACGTCGGCAAGCGTGCCGAACAAAGTGTATGTGCCGACATTGGTGATAGTCACGCGCCGGACCGAACCGATGTGCTCGGACGCGGCCATGATCTGAACTGCCTGCAAATATGGGGTGCGGCCAACAAGTTGCCCAGGCAGCCGGCCCGGTTTTTCAACCAAGACGTCGAGGGTACGTCCGACAAAGCTGGCATTGAAACCGTGCTGATGGCGCGTAATTAAGGCTTGCAGCCGCTGCAAACGTTCGGCCTTTTCCTCTTGCGGCACCTGATCGTCCATTTCGGCGGCCGGCGTGCCAGGGCGTGGCGAATAGCTGAATGTATAAGCTCCGGCGAAGCCGACTTCGTCGACGAGTGTGAGCGTGTCGCGGAAATCGTCTTCGGTCTCACCGGGAAAACCCACGATGAAATCGGAGGTGAATGCGAGATCGGCACGGCTCGCACGCAGGCGTGCAATCGTGTCGAGATAATCCCGCCGCGTATGCTTGCGGTTCATCGATTCTAAAACGCGGTCGGATCCGGACTGAACGGGCAAATGCACACAAGGCATCAGCGCCGGCAACTCAGCATGTGCCGCGATCAGGTCCTCATTCATGTCGCACGGATGGCTGGTGGTGTAGCGCAGCCGCACTATCCCTCGCACTTGCGCAAGGCGCCGTAGTAATTTTCCAAGTGTCGACGGCGAGCCATTGGGCCCGTTCCCATGATAGGCATTCACGTTTTGGCCGATCAGCGTCAGCTCGCGAACGCCAGCATCAGCGAGCCGTTCGGCCTCGGCGACAATTTTTTCAACAGATCGCGAGATTTCAGCGCCGCGTGTGTAGGGCACGACGCAGAACGTGCAGAATTTGTCGCAGCCTTCTTGCACGGTGATGAAGGCCGAAATGCCTCGCTTTACAATGGCGTCTCGTTTGGGTGCGGCCAGGACGTCGAATTTGTCCTCGACGGGAAATTCTGTGTCGACGACTTTCTCTCCACCGAGCGCGCGGGCGATCATCTCCGGCAAACGGTGATAATTTTGCGAGCCGACCACTAGGTCGACAGCGCCGGCGCGACGAATGATTTCTCTGCCTTCCGCCTGGGCGACACAGCCGGCCACCGCGAGCAACATGCGGCGGCCATCGCGCGCCGCTGTTTCCTTTAGCTCGCGGATGCGGCCGATCTCGGAATAGACCTTGTCAGCAGCTTTTTCGCGGATGTTGCAGGTATTCAGGATGATGAGATCGGCGTCATCAGGACTTGCGGTCTCGCTGAACCCGGCGGGCACCAGCGTGTCCGCCATACGATTGGAATCGTAGACGTTCATCTGGCAGCCGAAGGATTTGACGTGGACTTTGCTGGGTCTGCTCATGCCGTTCCGGGACGAACCAGGCACCAATCTAGCCTGTCACGACGGGATTTGTCGCGCTGATGCATATAGTTGAATTTGTTGCAATTTTAAGACGGTTCATTCGGCAGCCACGGCGGTGAGGTGGCGACCCCGCAGCGTTTCTGCACTCAGGCGGCGCACAGCGCCTTCCAGCCGCATGGTCATGGCTTTGCGGTCCGTCACCTGGCTGGCCGGAATCGGATCGCCGTAAGTCACGACTGCGTCGACTGCGCCGCGCTCCATGAGTGCCTTGATATGCGGGATGAAATCGAGGTCGCCATACCATGCCACAATTGGGCGATGCTGACGGCCCATCGGGATGCCGTTGATGCCGGTATAACTGATCGACATCGGCTGGATCAGCACGTGCGAGGCGTCACCACCGCCCGCGGCCGCTTCCTCCACAGCTCCCAATAGCGCAGAGCGGAATGGCAGCACCCGATTGCCGTCGCTTGAGGTGCCCTCCGCGAACAAAACCACCGACGTGCCGCCCGCCAATCGCTTGACGATTTCGCCAACGGCCTCGACCGATTGATGGCGCCGCGCGCGGTCGACGAACACGGTGCGTTGTACCCGCGCGGTCACACCGACCAGCGGCCATTTATTGACTTCACTTTTGGATACAAAGGCAGTCGGCACGATCGAACCTATCACCAGAATATCGACCCAGGACACATGATTCGAAACAAACAGCACTGCGCGATCATGGACCGGCGCGCCAACGACACGCACCCGGACGCCGAGAATGCCGCATAAGAGACGGTAATAACGTGTGGCGATAAAACCCCAGCCGGGCAAGTTGACCTTGCCGAGCAGCCACTGGAGCGAGATCAGCAATGGCGTCAAGGTAAAGAAAAATGCTGCGGTCGAAAGCGCGCGCAGCATCAGCCGCCCTTGTCGTCTTTGAGTGGCACCGCATAGAGCTCAAGCCGGTGATCGACAAGTTTGTAACCAAGCTTGCGCGCAACCTCGGCCTGCAAGCGCTCGATCTCCTCCGACTGGAATTCGATCACTTCGCCATTGCGCAGGTTAATCAAGTGATCGTGGTGGGATTCCGGGCTGGTCTCGTAGCGCGCGCGGCCATCGCGGAAATCGTGGCGTTCGATTATGCCCGCATCCTCGAATAGGCGCATCGTGCGGTACACCGTGGAAATCGAAATGCGGTCGTCGACCTTGGCGCAGCGGCGATAAAGTTCTTCGACATCCGGATGGTCGTCAGAATCTGCCAGCACGCGCGCAATCACGCGGCGCTGTTCGGTCATGCGCATGCCTTTGGCTGCGCAAAGCGCCTCGATATTCTTCTTCTCGAGAGCGCTCTTGCCTGTCGTGCTCACGTTATCGTCTCTGCAGTTGGTCGGCGCCGTTCGGCTCGTCTTTCTACCATACTGAACGTCGTCCGGCACGCGTTCCGAGGCATTACGAAAGGTCGCGATGGAGCACCAGTGCGGCAGCGGCACCGTTGGAATCGCGGTAGTAATTGGCGCGTCGCGCCACTTCGCGGAAGCCGGCACGGCGGTAAAGCCGGATCGCCGGATCGTTGTGCTCATCGACTTCCAGAAATACGGCCCGCGCGCCAAGGCCGGCAAGACGGCGCAGATGCAAATTGAGTAGGTCGCGCGCAAGTCCGCGGCCTCGTTGCCGGCGGGCTACCGCGACCGAAAGAATTTCCGCTTCGTCCTCGACCACCCGCGACATAATAAATCCCGCGAGCCGGCTACCGCTCAATGCGCGATGTGCAATCACGTGCCGGTCGATCAAGAGCGTATCGACTTCCTGTTCGCTCCAGCCGCGCCGAAACGACGCGTCATGTAATGCTGCAAATGCAGCTGCGTCGCGCGCGCTCGCCTCCGACAGAGCCGGCTCACGATGGGCAAACAGCCTGCTGATGAAGCCGATCATCTGCGGGCCAATTGCACGGCGTCTTGCGGGTGTGCATCGGGCGCCCGCAGATATAATGGCTTCGGCGGCGTTCCCGTGTCAGTCGCGGCAGCGCCGAGCCGAGCCACCCAGTTGATGTCGGGCGCGCCGCGCTGCTCGACCGCGGTCGGCGCACGCTCACCTGCGGGCCACATGGCTGCAAGCATTTTCGCCGCGGTGCCAGTGATGCGCGGCGCACCGGTCGCTGAAACTCGTAATGCTTCGCGCAACGAGGCCACGCGAGGTGTAACCAGCGTACGGCCTCCGGGGCCGAACACTTGCAGATAGACGTGGTCGTGCCGTGCATCGATCGCGACCACTACGGGCAACGTGTCGTCGGCGGCGATGAACGGCGCAGCGAAGGTCGCGAGCGTTGACAAGCCAATCGCTGGCCTGCCGGTAGCGAGCGCGATACCGCGCGCCGCGGCAATCCCGACGCGTAAGCCGGTAAAACTTCCGGGTCCAGTTGTGACAGCAATCCGATCGAGGTTGCTGAAGTCGAGCCGCGCGCGATCGAGTACGCGTGCGACCAGCGGCATAAGCGCCTCGGCGTGGCCTCGCTGCATCGGCAGCGATTCATGCGCGTGGTGCCCGTGCGGAGTCGCGGTGTCGATCACCGCAACTGAGCAGGCCTCGAGGGCGGTATCGATGGCAAGGACGCGCATGCTTCGAATTTAGCACCGTCATGGCCGGGATTGTCCGGGCATCTACGTATTTGTTGCAGATAAGCTCTTATACGTGAATGCCCGGCGCAAGGCCGGGCATGACGCAGCAAGGTCTTAAAGTCAGCAAGTTAAATGGGGCGCACTTCGACAACGTCGGGCACAAAATGGTGCAGCAAATTCTGGATGCCGTGCTTGAGCGTGGCGGTCGACGATGGGCAACCGGAACAGGCGCCCTTCATGTTGAGATAGACAATCCCCTCCTTATAACCGCGGAAGGTGATGTCGCCGCCGTCGCCGGCGACCGCTGGGCGCACGCGCGTCTCGATCAGGTCCTTGATGGTCGCAACAGTCTCGGCGTCCTTAGCGTCGAAGAATTCCTCCGCGGCAGCTTCTCCCGATTTCGCGTCGTCCGCCAACAGTGCGGCGCCGGACATATAGTGTTCCATGATAGCGCCGAGAATCGCCGGCTTCATCTGTTGCCAGTCGCCAGCGGTCTTGGTCACGGAAATGAAATCGGATCCAAAGAAGACGCCACCGACATTGGGCACATCGAACAGCTTGACGGCAAGCGGCGATTTCGCTGCGGCCTCTTTCGTTGGCATGTCGAGCGTGCCGGATTCGAGCACGGATTTCCCCGGCAGGAATTTCAAGGTTGCCGGATTCGGCGTCGTTTCTGTCTGGATAAACATCGAGCTACTCCTTGCCTCAACGGGTTCAAAGGCCCGCGGGCCGTCGGACTATAGCGCATAAATGGCGATTATGGTGGCTTCGGTCAACCGGCACAAATCGGCGTTAATCACGAACTTGCGTCGATGTCGTCGTCGCTCAGATGACCTGGGACGATCGCTACGGGGATCGGGAACATGCCGGCGGTCTTTGCCAGGTTCGTGACCAATGGACCCGGGCCTTCATTTCCGGTGCCGGCCGCGAGTACCAGAATCCCGATATCGGCGTCTTCGTCGATCAGCTTGACGATTTCTTCGGCTGTATCACCTTCACGGATCACTCTGTCGGGCGCGATGCGGGCGATCTTTTTGATGCGTACTGCGTATTTGTCGAGGACGGTGTTCGCGGCTTCCTGTTGCTCGGCCTTCATGATGTCCGCAACGCCAAGCCATTGCTGATTGCGATCGCCGGGCTCGATCACGCGTAACATGACGATCTGCGACTTCGTGCGTCCTGCGCGTTTGGCCGCCCAATAGACCGCGCGGTCACACTCTTGGGTATCGTCGATGACCACCAGATATTTGCGCTTGTGGCCGTCCTCGTAACTGCGGCGCTTACTGCTCATGGTCGCGACGCTCCGTCCGAACATATCCGCAATAGTGGATGCACAAGCGGATGATGGTGGCACGGCGGCCGTCACGCCGACAAGGAGGGTGTCCCCCGCCGCAATTATCGTCGCACGAAACCGACGATATCCTTGACGGCCTTCATGGTTTCGGCCGCGATCACCTGTGCGCGTTGCGAGCCATCACCCAAAACCGAATCGATATAAACGGGATCCTGGACCAGTTTCTTCATCTCGGCGCCGATCGGTCCGAGTTTTGCGACAGCGAGATCGACCAACGCGGTTTTGAAAGTGGAAAATTGCCCGCCACCAAATTGCGCGAGCACGTCGGATTTACTCACGCCCTGCAGCGCGGCGTAGATACCAACGAGATTGTCTGCCTCGGGGCGCGGTGCCAGCCCCTTCTCTTCGCTCGGCAGCGGTTCGGGATCGGTCTTGGCCTTGCGAACCTTCTGCGCGATGGCATCGGCGTCGTCGGTGAGATTGATGCGCGAGTAGTCGGACGCTTCCGACTTTGACATTTTCTTGGTGCCGTCGCGCAGCGACATCACCCGTGTCGCCGGTCCTTGGATCAAGGGCTCGGGCTGGGGAAAAAATACTTCGCCATAGCCGTGCGCCTGGATCGAAGCGGCGAAGTCATTGTTGAACTTCTGCGCGATGTCGCGCGACAGTTCGAGATGCTGTTTCTGATCTTCGCCGACCGGAACATGAGTTGCGCGATAGGCCAGAATGTCTGCTGCCATCAGGTTCGGATAGACGTAGAGACCGACTGAAGCGTTCTCGCGGTCCTTTCCGGCCTTCTCCTTGAACTGAGTCATGCGGTTGAGCCAGCCAATGCGCGCAACGCAATTGAATACCCAGGCGAGCTCCGCATGCTCCGCGACCTGGCTCTGGTTGAAGATGATGTTTTTCTTCGGGTCGATGCCGCAGGCGAGAAATGCGGCGGTCACCTCGCGCGTGGCGCGCGGCAACTCGCTCGGGTCCTGCCAGACCGTAATGGCGTGCAAATCAACCACGCAATAGATGCAGTCGTAGCGCTCCTGTAGCGCCACGAACTTGGTGATCGCGCCGAGATAATTGCCGAGATGCAGATTACCGGTCGGCTGGACGCCCGAAAATACGCGTTCCCTGAACGCCATCGCCTATCCTTTTCACTTGCGCGGCGACCCATGCCACGCCGAAGGCGCGCCGCGCAAGGGCCTCAACCGCGCGTATGAAAGGCTGCGGCGATATCCTTGAACTTCGCCACGCCGAAGACATGCAGCGCTGCGGCATATACGGCTATCCCCAGCGAGACCAGCGCAACGAGCAACTCAAGGCGCCCGAGAGAGGTGGCTGGCGTACCGAGCACGTAAGTGGGGTAAGCAATGGCGGCCGCCATAACGATGGTAGCGAGGGCAATGCGCGGGAGACGCCGGCGAGCATCATTGTCGAGACGCAGCCAACGCCGCCAATAGAGCACCGCGCCAAGCAACGAGGCGCCAACCCAGCCCGAGATCGCGATCGCTGCGGCGACACCTGTGGGTCCATACATAGGAAAGAGCAGCACGCCTCCGGTGATGGCGGCGGCAAGGCCGCACAATGCCGCGTACATGGGTGTGTGTGTATCCTCGTGAGCAAACGATAACGCTCCGAACGCTTTTTCCAGCACGTGCCCCGGCAGTCCGGCACAGATCGCGGCAAGGGCTGCCGCGACCGCGGCTGTATCCTCCGACACGAATGCGCCGCGTTGGAAGAGACCACCCGCGATCGGATTGGCCAGTATCGCAAAGCCCGCCGCGGACGGTAGCGCGAGGCCGAGCGCGATCTCATAGGCGCGCGATTGAGCACCTGTCAGTGCTTCAGTGTCGCCGCTGCGCACGCTGGCAGAAATGCGCGGCACGATCACCGCCGCCATGGCAGCGGAAGCGACGCCGAGGGGAAGTTCGTACAGCCGATTGGCGTAATAGAGCCAAGCCACCGCGGCAGGTGAAGCGGACGCGATTGCGGTTGCCGCGATCAGCTTGAGTTGAGGAATGCCGGTGGCGATCAAGCCGGGCAGGGCACGTTTGAAAAATACGACGGTTTGGTCCGGCACTCGTACCCGAGGACGCCGCCAATTCTGGCCGCGCGCGAGTGCCGCAGCCACGATCAAGAGCTGAGCGAAACCGGCAACGACAATCGCTATCGCTAACCAAATAGCGACCCACATTTGGTCGACTTCGCGCGCAACAAGCACGAGCGATAACAACAGGACTAGATTGAATATTGCCGTGCTGACCGCGACGATGAAAACACGCCCCTGCGCGCTGAGTACGGCGGCTCCCACCGCGACCAAACCTGCCAGCGCAATATAGGGAGCGACAATCATGAGCAGCAATGTCGCCTGATTGCGCAGTGCCGCTTCGAATCCAGGTGCGATAACGGCGATGACGAAAGGCGCGAAGATGGTGACAATCAAAACTACGATGCCGGTGAAAATGCCGATCATCACCATGGCCCGAAGGGTGAACCGGCCGGCACTCGCCGCTCCGTCCTCACCGCCGCGCAATTTGAGCCAGATCGGCACGAAAGCACTATTGAGCGCACCTTCCGACAGGAGGCGCCGGAAAAAATTAACGACCTGCAGTACGGCAAAGAACGCTTCCGAATACGCTCCCGCGCCCAATAGCGCCGCAATCCATGCGTCACGCAAATAGGCCAGCATTCGCGAAATCAAAGTGCCGCCGCCGACCGTGGTGATATCGCGTGCCAGTGACATAAAGTAATTCCCCGTCGGGCACTCTAAGCCTGTGGGCACGCGCCCGTCACCCATGCGATGTGGTCGCTTGCCGCCGCGCGTTCGCTCGATATAGTGCCCGCGCCATCAACGAAGGATCTCGCATGACCGCTCCCCGCTACGACGTCCTCGGCATCGGCAACGCCATTGTCGACGTCATTGCCCGCACTGAGGACGACTTCCTCGTGGCGCAGGGCATGCAAAAAGGCATGATGGCGCTTATCGACGAGGCGCGCGCACAGGCGATCTATGCGGCTATGGGGCCGGCGGTGGAAAGTTCTGGCGGCTCCGCAGCTAACACAATCGCCGGTGTCGCGAGTTTTGGCGCCCGCGCGGCTTTCGTCGGCAAAGTCAAAGATGATGAACTTGGCCGTACCTTCGCCCATGATATCCGCGCAGCCAAGGTTGCCTTCGATACCAAGCCGGCGCGAAGCGGACCTTCGACCGCGCGCTGCTACATCATGGTGACGCCGGACGGCGAGCGCACCATGAACACGTTCCTTGGCGCAGCACAGGACCTTAACCCGGGCGATATCGACGAGGCGCAGGTCGCAAGTGCCGCGGTCACATATCTCGAAGGCTATTTGTGGGATCCGCCGCAAGCGAAGGATGCTTTCGTTAAGGCGGCGGAAATAGCGCACAAGGCCGACCGGCAAGTCGCGCTCACATTGTCCGACGCCTTTTGTGTCGACCGCTATCGCGCGGAATTCCTCGAGTTGATCCGTAAAGGCACCGTCGACATCGTGTTCGCCAATGAACGCGAGCTGTATAGCCTCTATGAGACGGCCGAGTTCGATAGCGCGGTAAAAGCGCTTCGCGGTGAGGCGAAACTCGCCGTGGTGACGCGGAGCGAAAAAGGTTGCGTGGTGGTGTCGCGCGACGGCGTCGAAGCCGTGGCAGCGGAACCGGTCGAACAAGTGGCGGATGTCACCGGTGCCGGCGATCTGTTTGCAGCGGGCTTTCTGGTCGGTTTGGCGCGCGGCAAGGATCATCGTACCGCTGCTCGTCTCGGCGGCCTCGCGGCGGCAGAAGTTATCCAGCATATCGGCGCGCGACCGGCGGTCTCGCTGAAAGCCCGCGCCGCCGAGAACGGCTTGCCGCTTTAGGGCGGCTCCTTCGCAAGCAGCAGCGGCTCGCACTCGATTGGTAACCAATTGGTAACCGAACGTGGTTACCGATTGGTGAACAGCCAAGCGAGGACTTCGGGCCATGGAAAAGCGCAAAACCGAGATCACCGGTAGCGAAGCGCTGCCAAATCCGGACAACAATTCGGAGCAGGCACAACCCAAGACTGAGTTGCCGACCGTGGAGTCTCCGTCGATATCTCCGGAAGCGACGGCCGAACCGGCCACGGCAGAGCCACTTGTTGCAGCGCAATCGGAGGAGATTACCAAGGGTGTCGCTGACGGTGCGCCGGCCCTATCGAGCCTTCCGCGCTTCACACTGCGGCCACGTCACAAGCGCCATGCTCTGCTCGTCGCTTCGGTTGCGCTTGCGGCTACGCTCGGCGCAATCTTTGGTGCGGCAACCAGCGGCGGTTTTTCCAGATCTACGAGCGTTGATGCCGCGCTCGAGGAGAACAAGGCGACACAAAAATCAGTCGCTACGCTTACCAAGGAGATCACAGCTCTGAAGGCGAGCCTCGAAACGGCGAATAAGTCCGCCCATAGTCAAATCGCAAAAATCAGCGAACGCCTCAATCGCGACGGCACGGACATCACAGGTTCACTATCGCCGCCGCAAACAATTCCGTCGCCGCCGCAAACGACTTCACCGCAGCAGCAGGCTGCGCCTCTTCCGATGCCGCGTCCCGCGCCCAGCGCAGAAGCGTCGACACCACGTATGTCCATCGTGGCAGATTGGTCGATCCGTGAAACGCGGGACGGCTACGTCTACGTGCAGGGTCATGGCGAGGTCTATCAGGTCGTGCCTGGTGCGCCGTTGCCCGGACTCGGTCCTGTCGAACAGATCAGGCGGCAGGATGGTCGCTGGTTGGTAGTGACCCCAAGGGGGATCATCGTCTCGATGCGCGACCGGCGCTACTTCGAACAATTCTAATCGCATACAACTGGTAAACCGCAACTGGCGGCGCCTTCGGGCGCCGCTCTTCATTTGCGCGTGAGGCCGGTAGCGAGCCTCGCAAAAGCGTGTCAGATTTCCTTCCGCTGAAGGTGGCACGGGTTCGCTATGTACAACGCTTTGCTGAAAATCCTCGTAGCTGCGTCTTTGCCCATCGCGGTTGCAACACAAGCTACTGCGCAGGGGGCGGCGCCCCCCGCCAAGCCTGAAATGACGCAAAGCTGCCCGGGCCTGATCGCGGTACGACCGCCCTTTGTAGAGCCAGCCTCACTGCGCCTTGCGGCGCTCGAGCGCGATCAGGTGCGCATCAGTTACATTGGACATTCGACTTTTCTCATCGAAAGTCCGCAGCTCGTTCGGATCGCGACCGACTACAACGATTATGTCAGGTCGCCGATGCTGCCCGACATTGCGACGATAAATCACGCACATTCGACGCACTACACGTTGTCACCGGACCCCGGCATCAAATACGTGCTGCATGGCTGGGCGGACGATGAGAAACCGGCACGCATTGATCTGCAATATAAGGACGTACGCGTACGCAACGTGCCGACCAACATACGCACATTCGAGGGCGGCACCGAGCGTCACGGCAACTCAATTTTCATCTTTGAAGTTGCCAATCTCTGCATCGCTCACCTCGGGCATTTGCATCACACGCTGACTCAACAACAGCTTAACGAAATTGGCCGCGTCGATATTGTGCTGGTGCCGGTGGACGGATCTTACACGCTCGATCTCGACGGCATGGTTGAGGTATTGCATGCACTCAAGGCGCCACTGATGATCCCGATGCACTATTTCAGCGCCTATACGCTCGACCACTTTTTGCAGCGTGTGCGCCAAGAATGGGAAGTGGAAATCGCCGAAATACCATCATTGGTGGCATCCAAGACAAGCCTCCCGGCAAAGCCGAAAGTGCTTGTTCTGCCCGGCCATTAACGTCTGCCGTTAACCGCATCAGATAAGTGTAAGTACTCGAATTCTCATCGCCGCCTAATTGCGGCCGCGATTGTACCTTTATCAACAGGCCCAGTTGACCCCACGGAACCAATGGTTAGTTGTCGCGTTCTTGGTCCGCGTTTTTAAACGATGGCGATATTGAGGGATTTTTATGGTTCAGACTTGGAGTACTTGGAAACGATTTCCTGATGCACAGAGCGGAGAGCACGTCGAAGCCCCAATCGGCCCTGGTGTTTACGAAGTCCGCCACACGATGACCGGCAGAGTCGTCGCGTTCGGTCATTCCGGCAATGTTGCCAATTCGCTGGCTGACCTGAAATTGAACGGCGGTGTCAGCGCATTCGCGCGGCTCTTCCGCAAGGAGCCACTGGTGTCGCGTGTGGCCGAGCTCGAATATCGGACGTGCGCGGCGATGAGCCGGGCTGAAGCCAAGACTGCCGCTCAACGCCTGACGGGGCTGCGGCAGACCGCGTGGCGTCGGCGCATGGACACGGGCTGGACTGCACGCCATTCAGGCTGAACGGCATCTCAACGCCACCGAATTGCGGCCGGCTCGTGCGCCGGCCGCTTCGTTTTTGCGGCCTTCGGCATAGCTTCCTGTCCGTTGCAGACTTCGTATAGAGTCCTCCTTCGGTACAGGGGACGCGGGCGATGTTGAGTTCAGAGCAGAACGATTTGATCACACGAACCGGAGCGGGCACACCGGCGGGCGCCTTGATGCGCCGCTATTGGCAGCCCGCGGCACTGGTCGATGAGCTTTCCGGCAACCGTCCGGTCAAACCGATACGATTGTTTGGCGAAGATTTGGTGATCTTCAAGGACGAGCAGGGCCGGTACGGCTTGATCGGCCGCCGCTGCCCGCATCGCGGGACCGATCTCGCCTATGGTCGGCTTGAAAACGGCGGTCTGCGTTGCGCCTTCCATGGCTGGCTGTTCGACGTGCACGGAAAGTGTCTCGAAACTCCGGCCGAGCCCGAAGACAGCAATCTGTGCGCCAATGTTCGGCAGAAGTCCTATCCGGTGATGGAGAAGAGCGGTATTCTCTTCGCCTACCTCGGGCCGGGTGAGCCGCCGGCGTTTCCGCATTTCGATTGTTTCATTGCGCCCGACAGCCACACTTTCGCGTTTAAAGGCATGATCGACTGCAATTGGCTGCAGTCGCTCGAGGTCGGCATCGATCCGGTCCATACTTCGTTCCTGCATCGGTTTTTCCAGGACGAAGATCCAAGCCAGGCCTACGGCAAACTATTCCGCGATACGTCGCGCGATTCCGACATGCCGATGTCGCGGATCATGCGCGAGTTCACGCGGCCTCGCATCGAAGTCGAACCGACCGAGTTTGGATTCCGCCTGGTGACACTTCGTCAGATCAGCGAGGCAAGCACGCATGTGCGCGTCACCAACCTGATGTTTCCCAATGCGTTCATCATTCCGATGAGCCGTGAGATGACGATCACGCAGTGGCACGTACCGATCAGCGACGAGAAGCATTATTGGTACGCGATCTTCACGAGCTTTGGCGCGCCCGTGAACAAAGATGAGATGCGGCGTCAACGTCTGGCGCTCTATCAGCTGCCCGACTACATCCCGAACAAGAACAAGAGCAATGACTACGGCTTCGATCCGCACGAGCAGGAGCACGAGACTTTCACCGGCATGGGTGCCGACATCAACGTGCATGACCAGTGGGCCTGCGAGTCGATGGGCGCGATCCAGGATCGCAGCAGCGAGCATCTCGGGACCTCCGACAAAGCAATTGCCGCTTACCGCCGGCTGCTGAGGCAATCGATCGAACAGGCCGGCAAAGGCGAGAAGCCGATTATGGTCCTCGATCCCGCGCAAGCTACGAGCATCACAGGGCCTGCCGCGATCGACGGCATTGGCCCCGCCGACGATTGGCAGGGCTATTGGCAAAAGAGTGAGGCGAGCAAGCGTGAGGCTGCGAGCTGGGCCAATGGGCACTAGGCTGTAATGTCCGCGCGTTCGCGTAAACCAGCCAGCTTCGTCGAACGCCACAACCTGTGGAACGAGGCGCAGTCGAAAGCCGCCGCGCAGGTTGACCGAATTATCAAGAGAGAAAAGCTGGAGGTCATCCGCTTCTCCTTCGCCGATCAGCACGGCGTCTTGCGCGGCAAGACTTTGCTCGCATCCGAAGCCGCAAATTCGATGCGCAACGGCGTCACCATGACCACGACGCTGCTCGCCAAGGACACGGCCCATCGCACGGTCTATCCGGTGTTCACGCCGGGCGGCGGTTTCGCCTTGGACGAAATGCAGGGCGGCAGCGATTTTGTGATGGTCGCCGATCCGACGACGTTTCGCATCCTCCCTTGGGCGAACAAGACCGGCTGGGTGCTGTGCGACATCTATTTTAGCAACGGCAGACCGGTCCCATATTCAACGCGCGCGCGCTGTCGCGATGCGCTGGCGACGCTCGCCAAGGCGGGATTCGATTTCGCTGCGGGGTTGGAAGTCGAATTCCACCTGTTCAAACTTGAGAATCAGCGGCTGGCGCCGGCGGACGCCACTTGGCCGCCCGAAGCACCCGAAGTCAGCCTGCTCACCCAAGGCTACCAGTACCTCACCGAGTCACGCTACGACATGCTCGATCCGGCGATCGAAATTCTGCGCCGCGGTATCGAGCAGCTCGGGCTGCCGTTGCGGTCGGTGGAAGTCGAGCTTGGCCCCAGCCAGTGCGAATTCACCTTTCGACCGGAACCTGGCATCGCGAGCGCCGACACGATGGTGCTCTTTCGCGCGGCGGTGAAACAGATCGCGCGCCGGCATGGATATCTCGCGAGTTTCATGTGCCGGCCAGCGCTTCCCAATGCGATGTCGAGCGGTTGGCATCTGCATCAATCGCTGGTCGAAACGAAATCGAGGCGCAACGCCTTCGCCTTCGATCACCGCGACGTGCTCTCGACCGTCGGAAAATATTATCTCGGTGGGCTGCTTGCGCATGCGCGCGCCGCGGCGGCTTTTACCACCCCGACGATCAACGGTTACAAGCGTTACCGGCCGTATTCGCTGGCTCCGGACCGTGCCATTTGGGCACGTGACAATCGCGGCGTGATGGTCCGCGTTCTCGGCCAGCCGGGCGATCCGTCAACGCACTTGGAAAATCGTGTTGGCGAGCCCGCCGCCAATCCTTATCTCTACGTTGCGTCGCAGATTTATTCCGGCCTCGATGGTATCGCCCGCAGGCTGGATCCGGGTCCTTCCGCTGATACACCTTACGAAACTGTTGCTGCGCTCTTGCCGAAAAATTTGACCGAAGCGCTTACTGCATTGCGCGGCAACGAAGTCTTTCGTGCGGGCTTTGGAGCCGCGTTTGTGGACTACTACACGCATATCAAGGCGGCTGAGCTTGAGCGCTTTCAAAAGGAGGCGCGCGAGCAACCTGAAACGACGCCTTGGGAGCAGAAAGAGTATTTGGATCTATTTTGACGCGCTAATAGTCGAGCTTTGGCGCACGTAGGCGTGCCCGGCTGATCAGGCAGACGCCGACAGTCCCGGCCATGCCGACAACCGAGAAGACGAGCTTGATCTTTGCGTGCGTGCCGGCGCCAAACGATGCTGCGTAGTCCGCCACGATCGGGTCGCTGGCGATCACGTCGCCCGCAATCCATCCCAGCAAAGCCGCGCCCGCCCATATGATGAGCGGAAAATAGCCGAGAATGGCCATGATGATGTTAGCGCCGGCCACGATGGCGGGAATGCTGACGCCAAGTCCAAACACGAGCAACGCAAAGCTTCCATCGGCGACCGCTGCCACAGCGATAACGTTATCGAGGCTCATGACCACGTCCGCAATGGCAACAAGTTTCACCGCTCGCCAAAGACTATGGGATGTGGCTTCTCCGTTGTCGGCCCCTTCGTTGGGCGAAAGCAATTTTACTGCAATCCATAACAGCGCAGCTCCCCCGACGATCTTGACGTAGGGGAGCAACATGAGTGTTGAGACGATTGTTGCGAAGACCAGCCGCAGTAATAACGCGACGCCTGTGCCTAACACCATTCCGGTGAGACGCTGTCTTTGCGGCAAATTTCGGCAGGCGAGTGCAATGACGATTGCATTGTCGCCTGAGAGCAGCACGTTGATCCAGATAATTTGAACAACCGATATCCAGAACTGAGGCTGCGTGTTGACGCCAACATTTTCTAAAAATTCGATCATTCACGATCCCTGCGGAATTGATTACGCGACGTTTCCGGTATTCGGACGATGCGGTCGCTTGCGAGGCGAGAACCCGTGCCGGGCGCGCCATACGGGATCGAGTGTTTCCTTCCAAGCCGAATAGAGAATGCTGACCAATCCGAGAGCGCCGATGATCAGCAACGACCATTGCAGGACTTCAGATCGCGCCCCGTCGATGCGGAGTCGATCGAGTAGCGTCAGATACGGAAGCGCCCATAGCGCGACGAGGCCGGCCCAGTTGACCAGGACAAAACTGAGGGAAACGCGTGCGTTCGAATTTCCTGTTGGCCGGCCAACGCTACGCCATGGCGGTCCTTGCCGGCGGTCCTTTGCTCTCCACGATCGATCGTAACCCGCGCGAACGTGAGATATTACATTCAATGGATTTCGGTTCGGCACGATCCCTGTCCGCAAAGCCGCAATGCAGATTGTCGTATCGCGAGAATAGGGACGCAGAATTTGCCTACAATTCGGGATGAATACCCGGGTCGTAGCACTTGGGTATTTTCACCTAGGGATTAATATCCGGGGTGGCATTGCCGGAAAGGTTTAAACATTGACGACGAGCAGAGCCCAGGTGGAGCGGTGGCGAGCGATGGCTTTCCCGCGCGTATTTGACGCCAACAAGATTTTCGTCGGAGTCGTCTACCTTGTGTTTTATGCCGCGCTCGATTGGATCAGCTTCATCGAGCCTTACGCACATCTTGGAATCACGGCTTGGAATCCCGGCACCGGCCTGAGCTTTGCTCTGCTTCTGCTGTTTGGCCTCCGAATGATTCCGTTCTTACTCATCAGCCCTCTGCTCGCGGACTACGTGAATCAACAATTTGCGATGCCGTGGCAGGTCGAGATCCTTGCTTCAGCATTGGTCGGCGGCGGTTATTCGATCGCTTTGACGTTATTGTTGCATCCGAAGCTGCGGTTTGAACCCACGCTCAACTCGATGCGTGATCTCGTTCTGTTAATGGTCGTTGCGGTTGTGAGCGCAGCTTTCGTCGCAATCGGATACGTTAGTCTGACGATTGCCGCAGGCTTGTTGCCGATCGCAGATTTTGCGGCAGCAACGCTGCGCTATTGGGTGGGCGACGTCATCGGTATCACGGTGATCACACCCTTCGCGCTATTTGCGTTGACCCGCCGGCGCGTGCTGCCGATGACGACAGAAACTTTGCTGCAATTTGTTGCAATTGGCGTGGCCTTGGCTCTGGTATTCGGTCTGGCACAAGAACAGCAATTTCAATTGTTCTATGTTCTCTTCCTGCCGATTATCTGGCTTGCAGTACGTACAGGTTCGGAAGGCGTCAGCGTCGGGATTCTGATCACGCAACTCGGATTGATCCTCGGTATTCAGCTTTTCCCGGCCGGAACTTTCGACGTGACCGCTTTCCAGGCGCTGATGCTCGTCCTGGCAGTGACCGGTTTGGTTGCCGGCGAATTGGTGACAGAACGGCGGCGAACCGAGGCACAATTGCGTTTGCAGCAGGAATCGCATTCGCGTCTTGCGCGTCTTGGCAGCATGGGAGAACTCGCGGCAGCAGTTGCCCATGAGCTTAATCAACCCCTGATGGCGGCAGGCACTTACGCTCGACTGGTAAACGAAGCGATCAGTGCGGCACCCGTCGATGTCGTGACGGTTGCGGAGACCGCAAAAAAAGCGGTGGCGCAGGTTGAGCGCGCCGCTGACGTTGTTCGTCACCTGCGCGCTCTCGTTCGTCTTGATCGCAGCAATCGTGCGCCGTGCAGATTCGAGCGGATTGCGGAGGAAACAATCGAACTATGCCAGCCGGATCTCGATCGTATGCATGTGTCCGCCCGAACAACAATTGCCGCCGATCTACCGCGTGTCATGGTTGACCTCCTGCAGATCGAGCAGGTCCTGATCAACCTCCTGCGCAACGCGATCGAGGCAATCGGAGAAAGCAGAACCCCGCGTGGCGCTGTCCTGATTGAGGCAAAGAATTTCGATGCCGACTTCGTCGAAGTTCGTGTCGTCGATACCGGACCAGGGTTTCCGCCGCAGCTTCTTGAAAGCGCATTTCTTCCGTTGTCTTCCAGCAAAGCCGAGGGGCTCGGGATTGGATTGCCGCTGTGCCGGTCGATCGTGGAGGCCCATGGCGGCAAGTTATGGCTTGATGACAGCTCGCCGGGGGGCGCCGTCCATTTTACCCTACCCATCGCAAAGGCGGCCCGGACATGAGCAGTCTTATTCACATTGCGGTCATTGATGACGATGAGGCAGTGCTCGAACTCGCTGCGGCTCTATTTCGTCCGTCAAAATATTGAAACCTCTTGTTTCGTGTCCTCGAAAGACTTTCTAGCTGCGATCGAGAGCGGGCAGCGATTTGATTGCGTTGTCTCGGACGTTCGTATGCCCGGAATGTCCGGCCTGGATCTTGTTCACCGATTAAAAGGCGCTGGGACAGGTGTTCCGGTTGTCCTAATCACCGGACACGGTGACGTCGATATGGCTGTCGCGGCCATCAAGATTGGCGCCTTCGATTTCATAGAGAAGCCGTTCGACGAATCTCGTCTGCTCGCCAGCATCCACAAAGCAATTGAAAAGAAACAGCAACCAGAAGTCGATGCGGCTGAACTGCAAAAGTTGCAATCTCGTATCGAGACGCTATCGGCGCGGCAACGCCAAGTCATGGAACTGGCTGTCGCCGGATTGTCAAACAAGGAAATCGGATCGCAACTGAAAATCAGCCCAAAGACTGTGGAGAATCATCGCGCCTGGGTGATGGAACGTATCGGCGCCCGCAATATTGCGGATCTGGTGCGTATTGCGATGAGGGTTCAGGGAATGCCACGGAGCTAACCCGCTTCATTTGAAGGTGTGCTAGCCAACAGGAAGTTTTCGAATGCCCTATGTGAATACTTCGGACAAAGTGCAGCTTTATTACGAAGAGGTCGGGCAAGGCACGCCGATCCTGTTCATCCATGAATTTGCCGGCGACCATCGCAGCTGGGAGTCGCAGTTGCGTGAATTCGGCAGGCGTTACCGCTGCATCGCCTATGCCGCGCGCGGCTATAAACCTTCCGATGTCCCGGCAGACCCGGGTGCCTACAGCTATCAGCACGTCATGCGTGATGCCGTCTCCGTGCTCGATCACCTCAAGATCGAGCAGGCGCACCTCATCGGCCTGTCGATGGGTGGCTACACGGCATTGCAGGTTGCGCTCAACTATCCTGCACGCGTGCGCTCGCTGGTGCTCGCGGGCGCCGGCTCAGGCAGCGAGCGCTGGTACACCGCGGAATTTCATAATCGTTCGCGCGAGCTTGCCGACCAATTCGAGCGTGAGGGTTCTGCGGCTGTAGCGAAAACATACGGCCATAGCCCCAGCCGCATTCCGTTTGAACTCAAGGACCGGCGCGGCTTCGCGGAATTTGTCAAACAGCTGGCCGAGCACGATGCCCAAGGTTCCGCCCATACGTCGCGCGGATTTCAGGGCGCGCGGCCTTCTCTCTACGATTTCGACGCCGGCATCCGAAAGCTGGCCGCGCCGACCTTGATCGTCGTCGGTGACGAGGACGAGCGATGTATTGAGCCGGGGCTGTTCCTGAAGGACGCGATTCCCGCTTCCGGCTTGGTGATTTTTCCCAAAACAGGTCACGCGGTGAATCTGGAAGAGCCGGACCTTTTCAACCGGGTCGTCGGCGATTTTCTTCACCGTGTCGATAGCGGCACCTGGTTACCGCGCGATCCGCGCACGCGCGCGCCAAAGCCCTCGACATAAGGATGGAACTTCGCGACCGTTCTGCACATTATTGGGGCGAACCGGTCGAGGAGTGCTGCCGATGCTGAAATGGGCCTTGGTTTTTCTGATTGTCGCCGTGATCGCCGGGATTTTCGGCTTTACCGATATACAAGCCGCGTCGGCCACGATCGCTCAATGGCTGTTCGGCATCTTCCTTGTACTGTTCCTGGGAGCCCTCGTTATCGGGTTGACCATCGGCGCAAAGCTTACGTCATAACGGACAATTTTCTGAAATTGCGCGGGAATTTTGTACGTAATCTTTCCGATCGTTCCGGATATGATTTTTGCCAGGTCTTCAGGGTGACACTCATGCGCATGATCCTATTGGCAATAGCAGCGCTAGGGCTGTTTGCATCACTCGGCAATCAGGCGACTGCAGCTGATCTTACCCGCTACCCGCAACCCCGGCATTCGCACGTGTGGCGTGGCGGTGATGTTGGCGAACGCTCGGCAACCCGCCTGCGGGTTGCCGAGCAAGTTCCTTATTGTGGCGATTGCGACCATCTTATCGGACCGAACACTTACAACGTGGCGCTGAGCTACATCGGGTACTTGCCGTGGACGCGGGGTTGCGCGCTGGGCGGCTGCTACGGCTATTACGCCTCTTATGGCGGCTGCTATTGGAAAGAAGGACCAATCGCCGACGGCCGCGGTGGCTGGATTCGCGGCGTCGAGCAAATCTGCAACTGATCTTTGCTTGATCGGTCCCTGGCGAACCGAGGTCAGACGTCGACGCTTGCCGCCAGCGCGTTGTCCTGGATAAATTGCCGGCGCGGTTCGACCAGATCGCCCATCAGCTGGTCGAAAAGCACGTTGGCTTCGTCGACTTCCTTGATCCGCACCTGGAGCAGCGAGCGCGCATTGATATCGAGCGTGGTCTCCCACAACTGCTCGGGATTCATTTCACCAAGGCCCTTGTAGCGTTGCATCGTGACGCCCTTGCGCCCGGCGCCGGTGATGGCCTCGAACAGGCCGACCGGCCCGTGGATTGCCCAGGTTTCGTCCTTGCGGCGCAGTGAGCCGGGCTTTTCGTAAGTCTTCTGCAATGAGGCTGCATATTCGTCGAGCTTGCGAGCGTCTGCCGAACCGAGCAGGGCGTGGTCGATAACGGCGATGGTCTTCACGCCACGCAGCGTGCGGGTGAAAGTAAAGCCAGCCTCTTCGCTAAATTCGCCTTCCCACCCACGCTCGGTTTCTTCCGAGAGTGCGTTGAGGCGCTTGGCGATATAAGGCGCCGCCGCTTTTGCCTTCTTTGGATCGCCGAAAATATCGGAACTGAGCACGCCAAGGATGGCAGCCTGTTCGACAACCTGACGATTGTACCGGCTGTGCAGTCCGTTCAGAAGATTACGGATTGACCGCGCCTGTTCGACCAGTTTGCGGAGGTCTTCGCCAGCGCGTTCTTCGCCAGAGGCTAGACGCAGGACCGCCTCCTCGACGCCCGTCACGATCAGATAATCTTCCAGCGCGCGCTCGTCTTTCAAATATTGTTCGGATTTACCGCGCGCGACTTTATATAGCGGCGGCTGCGCAATGTAGATGTGACCGCGCTTGATAAGCTCTTCCATCTGCCGGAAAAAGAATGTCAGCAGAAGCGTGCGGATGTGGGAGCCGTCCACGTCCGCGTCGGTCATGATGATGATCTTGTGATAGCGCAACTTGTCGGGATTGAACTCGTCGCGACCTATGCCGGTGCCAAGCGCGGTAATCAGCGTGCCGATTTCCTGGCTACCGAGCATTTTGTCAAAGCGCGCACGCTCAACGTTCAGGATTTTGCCGCGCAGCGGCAGCACGGCCTGGAATTCGCGATTTCGGCCCTGTTTTGCAGAACCACCGGCGCTGTCGCCCTCAACGATGAACAATTCGGATTTGGCAGGGTCGCGTTCCTGACAGTCTGCAAGCTTGCCTGGCAACGATGACACATCGAGCGCGCCTTTGCGGCGAGTCAATTCGCGCGCCTTGCGCGCCGCCTCACGGGCAGCGGCAGCTTCCACCACCTTGCCGACGATGATCCTGGCTTCCTGCGGGTGGATTTCGAACCAATCCTGCAAAGCCTGGTTGATGACATTCTCGACAACCGGCCGCACTTCGGATGACACCAGCTTGTCTTTGGTCTGCGAGGAGAACTTCGGATCGGGCACCTTGCACGAGAGCACCGCGGTCAATCCCTCGCGGCAATCATCGCCGGTGAGCGCGACCTTTTCCTTTCGCGCGCTGCCAGCCGTCTCTGCATATTGCGTAATCTGGCGGGTCAGCGCGCCGCGGAAACCCGCAAGATGCGTACCGCCGTCGCGCTGCGGAATATTATTGGTAAAACAAAGTACGCTCTCGTGGTAACCATCATTCCACCACAGTGCACATTCGACCGTAATACCTTCGCGTTCGGCCTTGATCATGACCGGCTTTGGAATGAGCGCGGTCTTGTTGCGGTCGAGGAATTTCACAAAGGCCTCAACGCCGCCCTCGTATTTCATCTCCTCGCGCTTTTCGACGGCATGACGTTGGTCGGCGAGAATAATGACGACGCCGGAATTCAAAAACGCCAGCTCGCGAAGCCGATGCTCCAGCGTTGCAAAGTCAAACTCGACCATGGTGAAAGTCTTGGTCGACGGCAGGAAGGTGACTTCTGTTCCGCGCTTGCCTTTCGCGTCGCCGCTGGCCTTGAGTGGAGCAACTGCGACACCGTCGCGAAACTCCATGACGTGCTCCTTGCCATCGCGCCAGATCTTGAGCTTGAGCCAGGTGGAGAGCGCATTTACGACCGAGACACCGACGCCATGGAGGCCGCCGGATACTTTGTAAGCGTTCTGGTCGAATTTCCCGCCGGCATGCAGCTGCGTCATGATGACTTCAGCCGCCGACACGCCTTCGCCTTTGTGGATGTCGGTGGGGATGCCGCGGCCGTTATCGCGAACCGTACAAGAGCCGTCCGGATTGAGGGTGACCACGACTTCGGTGGCAAAACCCGCAAGGGCTTCGTCGATGGCGTTGTCCACCACCTCGTAGACCATGTGGTGGAGGCCGGAACCATCATCGGTATCGCCGATATACATGCCCGGCCGCTTGCGCACGGCGTCGAGGCCTTTGAGGACCTTGATCGAACTCGGCGCCATAGTCGGACGGGTTTTTGCGGGCCGGTTCAGCCATTGGCGGCACCTTCAAGACGGACGAAAAATTGAGTCGGAATATGCAGTTTGTGTGGCACGAAAATAGGACCTCGTACAGAGCAAACTCTGGCTATTAATATGTTGATTTAGCAGCGCTTTTTAAAGAGGAGCGGGGTCAGAAATCCCCACATTTTTCACCTCATTTTTGGTTCGAATCACGCCTCCAAATGCGCACCAGAAATGAGCCTGAAGTGCGATCATCGAAGTGGTGGTTGATGCGTTGAATCCCCGAACTTGCACCGCCGCGCGTCATAGCATTTAAGCGAGTGGCATCTCGGCTAATTGAATTTGCTCCTCATGCGCTTCCTCAATCGCCCGCTCGAAGTTCCGCATCGCCTGCGCGCGATCGTGCGCGCGCGAGAATCGAGCGTTATCGTGTTGGCCGTCGTCATCGGTGCAATCGCGGGCCTGGCGGTTGCTGCCATGGGCGAAGCTGTCGGTTTTATGCATCAAGTTTTTTTCGGGCTCGACCCGGGCGAGCGCCTGTCGGGGCGCGTCTCGCTCGATCCGATCCGCGCATTTGTGCCACCTTGCCTCGGCGGCCTGCTGTTTGGTCTCGTCACGGCCTACATCACGCGCCGGCGCGGCACGGAAGTCGACCCGATCGAAGCTAATGCATTGCACGGTGGGCGCATGTCGATGCGCGGCAGCCTTATTGTGGCAGCACAAACTGTCTGGTCGAGCGGGATCGGCGCTTCCGTCGGCCTAGAGGCCGGTTACACGCAAATTGCCAGCGGTATAGCATCGGCGATCGGCCGCTCTTTTCGTTTGCGTCGCAGTGACATGCGCATACTTGTTGGCTGCGGCGCAGCCGCTGCGATCGCCGCTGCCTTTGGCGCCCCGCTTGGCGGTGCCTTTTATGGCTTCGAGCTGATTATCGGCAGCTACTCGATTGTCTCGTTGGCCCCGGTCGGGCTGGCATCGTTGGTCGGGTATCTAACCGCGCGGGTCTTTACACCAGATCGGCTCGGCATCGAGACCGGCGCAGTCGCGAATCTGGCCGTTCATGACGTCGTGGTCGCTGCGTTCGTCGGCGTCCTTGCCGCCATATTCGGCATCGTTCTCATGCGCGGCGTTGCCGCCTGCGAGTTGCTGTTCACGCGGTTTAGGGTGAAGCCAGCGCTGCGGCCGATGATCGGCGGCGCGCTGGTCGGCTTAATGGCGATCTTGTCGCCGCAAGTGATGTCATCCGGCCATGGGGCGCTGCACCTGACCGGCATCTTCAAGCTGCCGCTCGCAGCTATCGCACTTATCTTTATATTGAAGTCGGTTGCTTCGATGATATCGCTCGGCTCCGGCTTTCGAGGTGGCTTGTTCTTTGCCTCGCTGCTTTTGGGCGCGCTCGGCGGCCAATTATTCGCATCCGGACTTAATGCGGCATGGCCGGGCTTGCGCCTTGATCCGGATACGTACGCCATCATTGGGATGTGTGCGCTGTCAGTCTCCGTTATCGGTGGACCGCTGACGATGACGTTCATCGCGCTCGAAACCACGGGCGACCTCTGGTTGACCACTGCAGTGCTGATCGCGGCGATCATTGCCATGCAGGTGACGCGCGAATTCTTCGGTTATTCGTTCGCTACCTGGCGTTTCCATCTGCGCGGCGAAACCATTCGCAGCGCTGCCGATGTTGGGTGGATCCGCGATCTCACTGTCGCCCAGATGATGCGATCGGACGTGCGCACCACGCCGGTGGAGTCGCCGATTGCAGCCTTTCGTGAGGCCTTCCCGCTCGGCTCAACCAACCAGGTCGTCGCCGTTGATGAAGACGGTCGCTATGCCGGAATGGTGATTGTCGCTGAAGCGCACGCAACCGAACTCGCTGCCACCGCATCTGTCCGAAGCATTCTGCACCAGTCCGACCATATGTTGTTGCCGCAAATGACGGCGCGTGAGGCGGTTGCGGCATTCGATCGGTACGAGGCAGAAACGCTGGCGGTGGTCGATTCCGTAGAGCGCCGGCAAGTAACGGGGCTGCTGAGCGAGGCGCATGCGTTGCGCCGCTATTCGGATGCTTCGGAGCGTCAGCGGCGCGAGTTGCTGGGAGAAACCTGAAACCACCGCAAATGTTTGTTACCGCAACTTGGCCGAGCGAATTGCGCAAGCTTTAATCGGACGTCAATTCCTCGGCCTTGATGGTCGCGCGTCGCAAGTGCTGGAACCGAGGTTCATAATTCGGAATCGGTTTATTAAATGCGGCAAGCCCAGCTGCCAGAATCTCAATGCGGTCGAGATCGCCGCGCGTTTTGTCAAAGGCGCGATTGAGTTCGGTCTTGACCCGGTCTATTGCCGCTTCCGTCGTCATGGTAGCCCCGTGCTCACTGTACCTGGGGTAAGGCAATTGCTGGGCGATGGTTCCTATTTTCGAATAATTGATCGCAATTCGATTAAAAATTCGTGAGCGTCCTAATGGAACTCTGGAGACCCAAGTTCCACGGCGCCGTTGCGTACGACAAATAGATTTGCGCGGCCGGCGAGGTCGCCGAAGGCTGCCGGATCAGCGCCCGTCATCCAGACTTGGGCGCCTAGAGACGAAAGCGCGTCGTAAAGCGCTGCGCGCCGCGATGGATCGAGATGCGCGACAACTTCGTCGAGCAACAGCAGCGGCGCAAAGCCGGTCATTTGTTTGATTAAGTTTGCATGCGCAAGTACGAGCCGGATCAGCAGCGCCTTTTGTTCGCCGGTGGAGGCGTCGGCAGCGGGTATGTTTTTGGCGGCATGATTAACGGCAAGGTCGGATAGATGTGGTCCGTCGAGCGTGCGGCCCGCGGCGGCATCGCGGGCGCGATTGTTTTTCGAGAAGTCCGCGATAGCGGTCCTCGATTTCGGTCGCGCTGTGATCGGGCAAAAGCTGCTCCATCCAGCCTTCCAGCGCGATTTCGGCGTGCGGGAATTCCCGGGCTTCGGTGCGCGAGGCATCAAGTGCCGACGATAACCGATTGACCGTTTCCGCACGCGCGGCTGCGACTGCGACCGCGACCTCTGCCGTTTCGTGCTCGACGGCGTCGAGCCAATGTGAATCGCCTGGTAAATCTTCGAGAAGACGATTGCGCGAACGCAACGACCGTTCCAGAGCGGCCACGCGACTCGAGTGCTGCGCGTCGACGGCCAGCACCAGCCGGTCGAGGAATCGCCGGCGTTCGGAAGCCGGCCCGTTGAAGAGCGGGTCCATGGCAGGCGTGAGCCACACCACGCGCAGATGGTCGGCAAAAGCCGCGGCCGAGCCCACACTTTCGCGGTCGATACGGCATTTGCGAATGGGCGCAGAGTCCTCACCCACCGGCGGATCGATGCCGGTGCCGAGCGTTGCGAGCCCCAGCATGCCTTCGATTTCCGCGGAAACCGCCCAGGCTCCGTCGCCTTCCGAAAAAGCCAACTCTTCCATCGTCGCTCGCCGCAAACCGCGGCCTGGGGCAAGCAATGAGATCGCCTCAATCAGATTGGTTTTGCCGGCGCCGTTCGCACCGGTGAGGACCACCGGCCCTGCATGGTCGAGCGACACCTGCGCGGCATGATAGCTGCGGAAATTGGTGAGCGTCAGGCGGCGGATGAAAGCGGTGGTCATCGACGACGCATACCACCCTCTCGCTTACAGAGAGAAGCTCACACCCGCATCGGCATCAAAACGTAGAGGGCGCCTTTGGCCTCTTTGTCCTGGATTAGCGTCGGCGAGCCGGGATCGGCGAGCCTGAGCACGGCGACTTCGCCTTCAATCTGGGCAGCAATATCTAGCAAGTAGCGAGAGTTGAAACCGATATCGAGCGGCTCGGCGTCGTATTCGACTTCGATCTCTTCGGTGGCGCTGCCGGAGTCGGGATTTGTCACCGAGAGCACAAGCCGGCCGCCAGTGATGGACAGCTTGACCGCGCGTCCGCGCTCGCTCGACACGGTCGACACACGATCGACCGCGGCTTCAAAATCCTTCTTGTCGACCACGAGAACTCTTGTCGTTGTTGACGGGGATCACTCGCGCGTAGTCGGGGAACGTCCCATCAATCAGTTTGGACGTGAGCACGACATTGCCAATCGTGAAGCGGATTTTACCCGCCGACAGTTCGATTGCGACGTCACCTTCGCCCGTCTCGATCAGGCGCTGGACTTCCGCCACAGTTTTGCGCGGCACGATAATGCCGGGCATGCCCGCGGCGCCTTGGGGCAGCGGCAGTTCGACCTGAGCCAGACGGTGTCCGTCGGTTGCCACTGCACGCAAAGTCCCGGATTTGGCCGTACCCGCTGTGTGCAAATAGATGCCGTTGAGATAGTAGCGCGTCTCTTCGGTCGAGATTGCGAACTGGGTCTTGTCGATCAGCCGTTTCAGGTCGGCGGCAGCGACCTTGAACGTGTGGCTCATTTCGCCGGCGGCAAGATCGGGGAAGTCGCTTTCCGGCAGAGTCTGCAGCGTGAAGCGCGAACGCCCCGCGCGCAACGAAAGCACAGCACGATCGCCCGAGCCTTCGACGACGATCTGCGCACCTTCGGGCAATTTGCGCACGATCTCGTAGAACATATGGGCCGGCACGGTCGTGGAGCCGCCGGGCGACACCTCGGCTGCGATCGAGTCTGTAACCTCAAGATCGAGGTCGGTCGCCTTTAGGCTGAGTTTGCCGCGGTCGGCTTTGATCAGAACGTTGGCCAGAATCGGGATGGTGTTGCGCCGTTCCACCACGCGATGGACATGGCCCAGCGATTTCAGCAGCTCTGCACGCTCGACTGTAACTTTCATGGGGAGACCTGCTTCGGCGCCTTCGCAAACAACTTAAAACCAGGCGCAACGGCAAGTCAGCCGCAAGGCCGGGCAGCAAAAGTGACGTGCCGGCGCAAAAATCGCAAGGGTGCCGAGGCTTAACCGGCTCCTATCCCCAGGGGCGCCCACAGGCACTCCGCAGGTATCGGCCGACCCAGCCACCCCCGGCGCGCCTGCATCGCCTCAAAGACGGACATGCCCAGCACTAAGTGCTGCCGGGCATGACACGGAAAGGCGCAGTAACCAACCTATTCCTGCAATTGGCGCTTGAGGATTTCGATTTCCTCGGCCAAGGCCATATCGTTGCCAACGAGCCCCTCAATTTTGCGGACCGCATGGAGCACGGTGGTGTGGTCGCGGCCGCCGAAGCGCCGGCCAATTTCCGGTAACGAGCGCAGTGTCAGGGTCTTTGCCAGATACATCGCCACCTGGCGGGGGCGGACCACATTTGCGGTGCGCCGCGACGACAGCAGGTCAGACCGGCTGACATTGTACTGACGCGCCACCACCCGCTGGATATCTTCGATTTTGACCCGCTTGGGCTCCTGCGGGCGGATCAGATCGCGGACCTCGCGTTCTGCCATTTCGAGGGTCACGGCGTGGCCAGTGAGCTTGTTATGGGCGAGCAAGCGGTTGAGGGCGCCTTCCAGATCGCGGCCATTATGGGTCACGGTCTTGGCGATATAGGCCAAAACAGGCAGCGGCACGTCAAAAGCGGGGTGGTGGGCACGCGCTGCCATTACCCGGGCTTTGAGGATTTCGAACCGTAGCTCCTCGCCCAGCGACGCCATCTCGACAACCAGACCGCCCGCGAGCCGCGAACGTACGCGGTCATCCAGGCTTTCAAGGTCTGAGGGTGGGCGATCGGATGCAATCACGACCTGCCGGCCGGCATCGATCAGTGCGTTGAGTGTATGGCAGAATTCGGCCTGCGTCGATTTGCCTTGCAAGAACTGCAAATCGTCGATGACCAGAACGCCGATGCCACGCAACGCTTCCTTGAAGGCGAGGGCGGTCTGCGTCCGCAACGCCGAAACAAAGCCGTACATGAATTTCTCGGCTGTAAGATACAGCACCTTGCGCTCGCCGGCGGCATTTCCGGCCCAAGTCACTGCCTGGAGCAGATGCGTCTTACCGAGGCCCACGCCCGAGTGAATGTAGAGCGGATTGAACATCACCGGATCGGTCCGTTTAGCGCCGGTGACTTGTTTGGCCGCCGCATGTGCGAGCGTATTGGAACGTCCGACGACAAAGGTGTCGAAGGTCAGGCGGGGGTCGAGCGGTGAGCCACCAAGCGCCTCATGGACGCTCGGGTCACCGACCGAAAAGACGCGGCCGCTTCCGTTGCCATTTGTATAGCGGTTGCCGTTCTCGCTGGCCGAAAGGTCCGGTTTTGGCTTTGGCAATACCGCAGATTTCAGGACGGCCGATCGTACGATCAACTCGACGCGAGTAACTTTATCTTCTTGCGCCTGCCAGCAGGCCAGGACGCGCTCGGCATAATGTGACTGGATCCAGCTTTTCAGGAAGCGGGTCGGTACCGACAAACGGACCGCACCTTCCTCGATTGCTTCCAGATCCATGCGGGCGAACCAGCTTGAATAGACGTCGTCGCCGACGTCAGCGCGCAGGCGCTCTTTGACCCGTGACCAGTTCTCCTGCTCCCCGTTCGACATTGTCTTCTTCTCGATTCGATTGAATGGTTGGACGGACTCGGTTGCCCGGCTTGGCGGTGGGACCGTCAACGCGCCGGAAACAGGACGCAACAGCACTCGCTTGATGATGTCTCGTCTGAGGGACTTGGGCTCCGCCCTAAAAGGGTTGGGCAGAGCGATATCGACGAGAAGTCGAGAGGCGTTGCGCTTCAGCCCGCCGGTGGCGGAGTCGCGCCTCGAATTCCAATCGTGAATGTAGACGCCGTGCGGGACATATGACGGCTCAAATGCACACTATATGTGTATGGGACTGATCGACCGGCGATACGGGTTACAGCGACACATGAGTTTGTACTGGACGACGCCCATCCAATACCGCCAACGTTGGTCACCGACCCTCTCTCTGCGCCTGTCATGACATCACCCCTCGAATATTTTGCGGGCTTTCGCCCTGCGGTTTATTTGTTACCCGACTTTCGTATCTCCCGGTGCGGTCGCCATCATTTTTTAATTTTATCGCCCCGAGTTGACTGACCTAGATCTCGATACCGGACCGCCTCGGCGTTTTGAAGAGCTGGATTTTGCGAGCGCAAACCAAAGCCGTTCTCATCCGCCGATGAGCGTGACGCGGAACCTTGTTTCTGATCGCGCGCGGAGAATTCCCGAGCGCATTTTCAAGATACACGAGCGAAGTGCTCTCGCAATGAAATTTGCAATTGGGGCGGTAACAGAAATTGTTGCGCGTATGGCTGGAGGCCTGCGGCTACTGCGATACTTTATCCAACATGTTGGAGTTGTGCGGAATTTCGGCGTTGAAATCGCTCATCGAGGCAATGTGCGGTCCAAATTTTTTTAGAAAAGAGACGCCGCCAAAAATGCCTGTCACATATGCATTTTTGGGGTCCTTGCCTCGCTTTCCCGTTAAGTCTTTATCGACGCGAAAAAAAATCTGAGCGAATTTCTGGGTAACTCCCAATTCGAAAATTCCGATGCCACAACGGCTATGCGGCTTATGGTGCGGCGGAAGTCCAGCAAATTCTGGGTGAGCAAATTTTTCTGACGCCGCGATGACGTTTTAGCAACACTCGTGCGCCGTGAACCACTTCCTCTCGGCAAGTGCCTCACTCGGATGTCTTTTACAAGAATTTGAGGCGAATTAGGCCGACGTCTATGCGCGGCCGGCGCTGGGCTTACTTGCCGAGTTTGGCAATGCGATGGGCGAGGCGTGACACCTTACGGCTTGCATTGTTCTTATGGACGACGCCGCGCTGCGCTGCGCGCATGATCACTGGCTCTGCCGCCTTGAACGCCGCAAGTGCCGCGGTCCGATCGCCGCTTTGGATCGCTTGCTCGACCTTGCGCACGGAATTCCGGAGCACCGTACGTCGCGCCTTGTTCACTTCGGTCCGGCGCGCGATCACGCGCGTGGCTTTACGGGCGGACTTGGTATTGGCCATGAGGTTCTCATTTGCAGCTGGCGCCTTCGGCGGATTTCCGCGAAAGCGACTTGGATTTTCAAAGAGTTGCGGCGGCGAAAGAACTCGCCGCCAAGGTTGAGGCTTATAGTAAGGCTGCGCGTGGGCGTCAACGCCCCGATATCGTTGCCTTAGGCGACGCGTTTAGCCCGCGTTGCATCGTGCCCGGCGATGACAACCGCTCGGTCGGCAGCCGAGAACGGCGCCAGCGGCGGTCTTACCCGCGCCAGGCCGGCATCGCCATGGATATGCGCGAGCAGCGCCTTGACCCCTGAGACGAGCGGTTTGCCGTCGAACAGTTTGCGGATGGTCACGGCAGCATCAAGCGCGCCGGTATCGGCCGTGCTCCATGCCCGCGCACACAGATCGGCATTGAGGTTGGCGGTCGCCGAGATGCAGCCGGCGAAAGCACCGGAGCGAGCCTCGATCAAACACGCTTCGGTCGACGGGAAGACGGCAAAGTCGGGTGATATCGCCGCGGCCGACCGCGCGTACGCCATGTCGCCGGAGGAATCTTTTAAACCTACAATCCGAGACGGAAACGATTCCAGCAGGCGCTTGATGAGCGCGACGTGCCAGGGCAGGCCCGACATTGCCGGGAAATGATAAAGGTAGATCGGGATCGGCTTGCGCTCGGTCGCCTTCACGATCGTGTCGATATAGGCGAACAGGCCATCATCCGGCACGCCTTTGTAATAAAACGGCGGCAGCACGAGGGCGCCAGCAAAGCCGAGCTCGGCGGCGTGGCGGGTCAGCGCGACCGCATCTGAAACCGCGGCGGCACCGGTTCCGACCATCAGCCGGTGAAGCGGCAATCCGTTCGTCTTGTAGGCATCCATAACCGCCTTACGCTCGTCAACCGAGAAAGAGGTCGCTTCGCCGGTCGTACCGAGAACGTTCAGGCCGTCGCACCCGTTGTCGAGGAGATAGCGCGCCAGGTTAACTGCGCGCTTGAGATCGGGAGCGCTGTTTTCATCGATGGGGGTGGCGACGGCGGCGATCACACCGGAAAGGGTTTTGGCGGTCATGACTTTTCCTTCGGAGACGAAAACAGTTAGCCGCTGACATTATAGGCTGCAAGCGCCGCCATGTTGACGAGTTGGCTGTCCTTGGCGCCGAGTTGGACGATCTGCACCGGGCGGTCGAGCCCGACCAGCAGCGGACCGATCACCGTGGCTCCCCCCAATTCCTGCAGCATTTTGGTGGAAATCGAGGCGGAGTGAAACGCCGGCATGATCAGGACATTCGCGGGCCCCGACAAACGGCAGAAGGGATAGGCCGCGGCCAATTCCGGGTTAAGCGCGACGTCGGCGGCCATCTCGCCGTCATATTCGAAATCGACCCGCTTGCCATCCAAAATCTTTACGGCCTCGATGACCCGCGCCGAGCGTTCGCCCTGCGGGTGACCGAAAGTGGAGAAGGCGAGCAGGGCTAGCCGGGGTTCGTAACCGAGCCGACGCGCAACGCCCGCAGCCTCGATGGCGATCTCGGCGATTTCGTGCGCCTCGGGCATTTCGGTGACCGCTGTGTCGGCCACGAGCACGGTGCGCCCGCGCGCCACGACGACGGATACGCCGATCACGCGGTGCCCTGGCTTGGGATCGATCACGTGGCGAATGTCTTCGAGTGCGACGGAGAAATTGCGGGTGACACCCGTCACCATCGCGTCGGCATCGCCGAGTGCGACCATACAGGCGGCGAAATGATTGCGGTCCTGGTTCACCAGCCTCTGGCAGTCGCGGACCAGATAGCCATGCCGCTGCAACCGCTCATAGAGGTAATTGATGTAAGCAGAATTGCGCGTCGACAGCCGCGCATTGACGATTTCGATACCCTCACTGAGGTCGATGCCGGTTTCGAGCGCCGACTTTCGCACACGATCTTCGCGCCCCACCAGCAACGCAGTGCCTAGCCCCTGGTGCACGAAGCTCGCCGCGGCGCGGATCACTTGCTCTTCCTCGCCTTCGGCAAAGACGACGCGTTTGGGCTGCCGCCGCAGCCGGTCGTAGACTTGCACCAGCGTTCCTGCAATCGGGTCGCGCCGGGCGTTCAATTGGTGGCGATACGCATCCATATCGACGATCGGCTTACGCGCGACACCGGTATCCATGGCAGCTTGCGCCACTGCTGGAGGCACATAGGAAATCAGACGCGGGTCGAACGGCACAGGGATGATATAGTCCGGTCCGAATTTCGGCCGCGCGCCATAGGCGCTGGCGACTTCATCCGGGACGTCTTCGCGTGCCAGCGCGGCCAGCGCGCGAGCAGCGGCGATTTTCATCTCCATATTGATGGCCGATGCGCGCACGTCGAGTGCGCCACGGAAAATATAGGGAAAGCCGAGCACGTTATTGATCTGGTTCGGATAGTCGGAGCGGCCCGTCGCCATGATGGCGTCGTCACGGATCGCCGCGACCTCTTCGGGAGTAATTTCCGCATCGGGATTCGCCATGGCGAAGATGATCGGCTTCGCCGCCATCGACTTGATCATGTCGGCGGTGAAAGCACCTTTGACTGAAAGCCCGAAAGCGACGTCGGCGCCTTCAAAGGCCTGCGCAAGCGTGCGCGCCGAAGTCTTGATGGCGTAACCCGACTTCCATTGGTTCATCCCGTCCTTGCGGCCCTGGTAGATCACACCCTTGGTGTCACAAAGGATCAGGTTCTCCGGCTTGAAACCGATGGCTTTGAGCAGCTCAAGGCAAGCGATGCCGGCGGCACCCGCGCCATTGCAGACGAGCTTGGTCGTTGCAATCTCGCGCCCTGTGAGATCAAGCGCGTTGAGAAGGCCGGCGGCCGCGATGATGGCGGTGCCGTGCTGGTCGTCGTGAAACACCGGGATGTCGAGCAGCTCGCGCAGCCTCTGCTCGATGATGAAACACTCCGGCGCCTTGATGTCTTCGAGATTGATGCCGCCCCAGCCGGCGCCGAGATAGCGAACGCAATTGATGAACTGGTCCGGGTCTTCGGTGGAGACCTCCAGGTCGATGGAATCGATGTCGGCAAAGCGCTTGAACAGCACGGCCTTGCCTTCCATCACGGGCTTGGCTGCCAGCGCGCCGCGGTTGCCGAGACCCAGGATGGCCGTGCCGTTGGTGATAACGGCGACGAAATTGCCCTTCACCGTGTAGTCGTAGGCGCGGCTGGGGTCCTCGGCGATCGCCAGCACCGGCACCGCGACGCCAGGCGAATAGGCGAGCGAAAGGTCGCGCTGGGTGGCCATCGGCTTGGTGGCGATGACCTCCAGCTTGCCCGGCCGGCCAACGCTGTGAAATTGCAGAGCTTCCTGGTCGGTAAAGGTCGGCCGGCTGCGTCCGGCGGGGGGCTTGGCGGGCATTGTTACTCCATGAACACCGGTGTGCCCGGCGCGGGCGACGTTAGCGGATGCAACCGTAATGACTCAAGGGAAGGCGGTTGCTGCTATTGGTACTGTTGTATGAAAGCGGGGCGCAGGGTAATCGGTGCCCGGACAAGCGATTCTGATTGATTGGGGCTATGATCCGTTTCCTTTTCCGATTTTTTGGCCTGCTCTGTCTGGCAGCTGGATTTATCCTGCTGATCTATGACGGCACCAAGTCGATTGCCGCAAACAAGCTCTTTCTCACCAGCGTGCGGACGCTGTGGGAGCTGATCAATTCCGGTAGCCTCGAAAAAGTGAAGCCGATGATCGAGTCCTATGCGGGCGGTGTCCTTTGGGATCCGCTAACGGTCGGGCTTCTGGCGGCCCCAAGCTGGAGCGTGCTCGGAGTTTTAGGCATTCTTTTCCTGCTGCTCGGCCGCAAGAAAAAACCGCTGATCGGCTACGCGCGGCCTTAGCGCCGATTGTCATGACCACCTGAACAATATGTCCGCGCGCGGCGGAAGCTGACGGCTGTCGCCACAGGCATGGCGTCTGCGTCATTGCCTTACGCGGTCGGTCAATTTTCGTTTTGCTGTCACGTACAGCACACCGTCTCACCCCGGTATGGCGATAAAACCACGGACGAACGTCGGCCTGCGTGCGCGATGCCATGTTGGTCGGCTGCGTGCTGACGGAATGAAGAAAAATAAGAGGACGAGTCATGCCCGGTGAAGTTTCTGCAGGAATAGATTCAGCTCTGCGGGACGCAGGCGGTCATTCGCGCACAGACACGCCGCTGCCGAAACAAGGGTCGAAGAACACGACAGCGGTCAAGCCCGGTGCATCGGGTGCAACGTCTGCGGCGAGCGCGGCCAACGGGGCATCGTGTGACGACACCGCGAAGCCAGCGAGCGGCAACGCGAACATGTCGGACGCTCCGCCCGTCAGCTATTTGGCGACAGTGCCGCCAAATTCGCCGGCTACGGCGTTTTTGCTCGGCGCAAATGCCGGCGCATCTTCGCAAGCCGCAGGCGCGACGTGCCCGGTGGCGCCGCCCGCGCAGCCAAACAGTCCAGCACGGATCGATGCCGCGCCCCCTGCATGGAAACAGCAGCTGTCCCGGTGTTCGTCGGTTAATGATTTCGTCGATTTGCTGAAAAGCCGAAAGGACCCTGAAGAGCAGAAATATATTGTCGACACCGCGCTTCTGCGTTTTATGGATCTTGACGATATCGATGACCTCGCCAAGGCAGTCAAAGGCGACCCGAGTCTCCGCAGAATCGTTGCCGACCGGCTTGTATCGTTCACTGCAAGTTACGAAACCGTCAGATCTCCCTATGTCTTCGGGTCGCGTGTCGCGCCGGCTTTGCTGAGTGGCCGCGACAGCGATGCCGATCCCGCCGAGACCGCCGAGCGCCGGAAGGAGTTCGCCTCCCGCTGCGCGGCGGCGGTCCTTACGGCGCTGGGCCCGCTTTCCGACCGCGAGCTTGATAAATACCTTGCTGCCCTGCCGCCGGATCAGGCCGGGGGTTTCGTGCTGGCTTTGGGCGGCGAGCATGCGCAGCGAGCCAGTGTGACGAGTGCGGTGGCGCGTCGGATTATCAGTCTCGTCGACAAAGATGTGAGTGTTACGACTCCGGCTCAAGCGGCTGCATATTTCCTGACGGTCCAGCGCGTGTCCGGAATTTTGCTCACCGACGCCGGCAAGAATTTCTTTCCGGCCCCGCTCCTGACAAGGCAAAGATGGAGGCTTGGGCGGTCATTGTCCGCGACAAAGACATCACAAGCAAAACGTTCCGCAGTGAGAATCCCTTCGCTAACCCGCTGCTGCAGGAACGGATCGCGCCGCTGTACATAGCCGCGGGAGCGCCGCAGGATTTACCGCCGATCGCTCTTCGCAACTTGATCAGTTTGTCTCTCGGCCTGACGCCAGTCTTTCCGGAGGGCGAAGACATCACAAAGGAGGATTTCGCTTCTCTCCAGCAGGCCGTGGCTGGCGGCAAAGGTCTGCAAGGCCTGACTCCTCATCTGGTCCACCTCTTTACCCAAACGTCACTGTTTCCGAAAAACGAGAACGTTGAGAAAATCGCAGCCAAACTCGAAGAACGGGCCAGCACCCATCCGCCCAAAATCGCATTCGAGTTCAATGTTGTCTTTACCGAGGTTGGTCCGGTCCGCTGCCCGGTCTATCGCGCGCTGGTCGGCAGATCTGACGAATACGTCGACAATATCGCCAGGAATTATCCGGCCAGCGATGAGGAGTCGAGCCTCGAGAATTATACGAAACACAACAAGCTGCCCAAGGGCACGCTCTATTTTTCGTCGCGCAATCCTTTAGCGGGCGTGATCGAGAGCATCGAACACAGAGACACGCCTGCCACCAACATGCGCATCGAAGACGCCCTCTCGACGGCCGCATCCTACGGCTGTCTCGCGGCCGGCATCGTGGGTTTGGTGGTTTCGGGTGGAACATTGGCTCTCGCAGCAGGCGTAGTTGGCTGGGCCGGATCAGGGTGGAACGCCTATCGTGGATATGAAGCGCTGAAGGATCGCGCAGCGCACGGCGAAAGCAATACGGATCGGGAAGGCCTCCTGATTGTCGCAGATACCGTGACGAGTTCGGTCAATTTCGGCGCGTTTGGAAGCGTGGCAGCATCCACGGCTGCGCGCGCAGCTGGTTTTATCGGCAATGAATCGCAATGGGCGAACACAGCAATACGCGCGATCGAAATCGGTGCGGCTGCAACGATCGCCGTAGCATTGGGCGCGAGCGGTGCGCGCTTCGCCGACGATTATCACCGCATGACACCCGCTCAGCGTCGGGCGGCGGGCGCGATGTTGGTTCTCTCCGTTGTTATGACAGCCAAGCCCTTTGTCTCGTCGCATTCGGCCGCCACTGCCGTGGCCCCGACAGAGCCCGCTCCGCTGCCGCCAGCACCGCCGCCCGCGCGCGGCTCGCTGGACCCGACCCTCGCGGAGATGGCGGTCAATGCGAATAGTAAGCCTGGCGCAAATGCCAACCTCGGCACTGTGAAAGGTGGCGGTAAGCCGCGAGCGCCGTACGATCCGACGCGCGGCAGGGCCGCCAATGATGAAGCGGCGCCCTCCAATGACCCGCACGGCGAAGTGCGTGAGCAGGTGCAAGAGCAGCGTCTCGCAATGGCGGCCAATGGCGACGGCCGTATGACTATGTCGACAGCGCTCGATCCGAGACGGATGCAGGGTGCTGGAGTTCCCCCCGGCCCCAAGGATCCCAAAGGTCCCACGGGTCCAGTAGGCCGCCCCGGCTCGCAACCAACTGCACCGAACCCCCACAGAGATCATCCGCGCCCGGGGTCTCCTCGAGGGCCGCGTCGCGCCGATTTGCCGAGTCTTCGCTCGCCGTCTGACCCCGGACGGCCGTCGACTCCGCCTTCACCTGCACATAACGAATTTGCAGGTCCCGAGGGGCAGGCCTTTCACGACGATATGTCTGCCTGGTTGGCGGCGCACAGTGGCTCTCCCCAGGAGCCGCCGTCTGAACCCGCGACGGCGCGCACTAGATCCCACGCACCGGCCGCGCCAGCACAACCGCACACACCTCCGCCTGATTCAACCGGACCCTTTGCAGGTCCCGAGGAGTTAGCCATTCACACGGGCATGTCTGACGTGCAGCAAAGTATCCCGGCGTCTCAGCCGGTCCGAGAATTCGACCCCACCAGAAGGCCAATTTTTAATTGGACCCCCGAGGAGCGTGCTCGTCACGGAATTCCTGCCGAGCGGCCGCCGTCCAGGTGGGCACGCTTTCGCGAGTGGTTGACCGCCCGTCCGCCTGCGGCGACACCTCGAACGCCGCCGCCGCCGACACCTCAACCTAGCGACCCTCGCCATTGGGCACGCATTTGGGACCGCTCGGACTTCCCAGAGATAGCAAGGCCGCCCGCCGATCCCGAACTTGCTCAAACAGTCATTCAAACGAGACCGCAAATGACCCCGGTTGTTACTGCCATTGGTCCGCGTGGCGGTATCTCGATTGATAGCCGAACTTTTGTCGGGGTATTTCGCGAGGTTGTGCTTCGTTGGACTCCTGACCAAGCTGAATTCATACGGAAAGTAGTTGGCACGCTTGAGCAGCTGAAATCGGACGTCCGAAAAACAATTACAGTCGGAGACTTTTTCGAGATGGTCCATAATTGGGGATTATTGGAGCATGAGGACGTCGCCGCAGGCTTGGATAACGCGATGCACGACTTGGTTACCGTCCAGGAGTTCGACAAACTCCGGCGTCATCGCCGGGGAAATCAATCCGGAGGCTGATACGGTCACACAAAAAGACCGAAAGGACTCCCGATTGCACATTGATCAGCTGATCGAGGCCCTGAAGGCCACGAGGTGATTTTGGTCGGAGCGGCCCACAGACCGCCCCGCCTGGTTTCCAACACGTGATCACGGGCCCCGTTTCGGTTCGCCTGCAGCCGACCTATATTGCGGTCAGCGATTGCAGGAGAACCCAGCATGTTCGGCTTCAAGAAAGTTGCCATGCCCCAGCCCGGCGAGGCATTGCCGGGCCGCTCAAGCCCCATCCGCACCGCCGCGGCGCATTTCATCAATCACCACGCGTTGAAGGGGCCTTATCCGGAAGGCTCCGAAAAGGCGATGTTCGGCCTCGGCTGTTTCTGGGGTGCCGAGCGGATATTCTGGCAGCTGGGCGAGGGCGTCTACGTGACCGCCGTCGGCTATGCTGGCGGGATGACGCCTAACCCGACCTATGAGGAAGTCTGCTCGGGACGCACCGGCCACAACGAGGTTGTGCTGGTCGTCTATGATCCGAAGAAGATTTCCTACGAAACTTTGCTCAAGACGTTCTGGGAAAGTCACGACCCGACGCAAGGCATGCGCCAGGGCAATGACGTCGGCACGCAGTACCGCTCCGGCATTTACACGTTCAATGCCGCGCAACGGCAGGCGGCCGAGGCCTCCAAACAGATGTATGAGCAGGAGCTCAAGAAGAAGCGCTACGGAACGATCACCACCGAGATCGTGGATGCGCCGGAGTTCTATTTCGCCGAGGACTATCACCAGCAGTATCTGGCGAAGAATCCGATGGGCTATTGCGGGCTCGGCGGTACCGGAGTGTCGTGCCCGATCGGCACCGGCGCCAGGCTGACGCAAGGCGCCACCGCTTAGACGCGCGCTTTCTGTCATTCCGGGTTCGCGGCTTTTCACCAGTCAGCAACTGGCGGTCGCGATCACCGAAAAGCGGCCAGCAGATCCGCAGCGAAGTGCCGCTCGATTATCCCGTGCGCCCCGGCGACACCATCGTCGTCAAGGAGTGGTGGTTTTAGCGCCGCAGAAAACGTGACTTCTCGATCGTCATGGCCGGGCTCGTCCCGGCCATCCACGTCTTAATGAATTGGCGAGGCCGTAAAGACGTGGATGCCCGGCACAAGGCCGGGCATGACGTGGAGAGGATTACGCAAATCCTTTTTATTTCTTCATATGCTTGGTGAGAAAATCCTGCGTGCGCGTCCAGGCAAGGTCGCCGGCGGCTTTGTTGTAGCTTGCGCGCTCGTCGCAATAAAATCCGTGCGCGGCGCCGGGATAGACGTAAGTTTCCGCCTGCGGCTGTTTCTTTTTGATCTCTTCAACCACCGTCAACGGAATGCCGTCGTCCTTTTCGCCGAAATGCATCTGCAGCGGGCACTTCGGCTTCTCGTCAGCAAACTTGCCGATCATGCCGCCGTAGAATGCAACGGCTGCTGAAAATCCTGGAAGCCGGCAGGCGGCCAGAAACGCGGCTGTTCCGCCCATGCAGAAGCCGATAATGCCGAGTGGGCCGGACCCTTTGAGATCGCCCTGAGCGGCCGCGATATCGGCCATCATGTGGTCCCAGTTGAGATTGCCCAGATAGCTGCGGGCGTGGGCGATTTCGTCGGGCGTATAGCCGCTTTCAAAATCGCGTACGAAGCGGTCGAACACCGCCGGTGCCACGGCCACGTAGCCGAGTGCGGCGAGCCGGTCGCACACGGCGCGGATGTGATGATTGACCCCGAAAATCTCCTGCACCACCACCATGCCGCCTTTCGGCGTGCCGGACGGATCGGCGCGATAGGCGCCAAGCGAATGTTTGTCCGTGGTGTTTAAAGTGAACTGCTTACCCAAGGAAACCTCCCGTAATTTTTGCGAACTTGAATGAAAAGCCCGGGCGGCCTTTTAGCATGGCAATGGTGGCCCGTCATTCGGGGTCGTCGGGAGCGCGATCCTGCACCGCTCATTCCCGCGCAAGCGGGAATCCAGCTGTGCCATTCGATCTGGATCCCCGCTTTCGCGGGGATGAGCGGAGCGACTGCGTCGGAACGTTATCCAAACAACTTCGCCAGCAGCTCGTACGAATGCTTCCGAGCCTCGTGGTCGAACAGCATGGCGGTCACCATGAGTTCGTCCGCCTTGGTGGCCTCGATCAGGGGCTCAAGGCGCGCTTTCACCGTCTTCGGCGACCCCACCGAAAGCCGCGTGCGGTTTTGCGCGATGCGCGAGCGGTCGATGGGGGTGTAGTCATAGCTCGCCGCGTCTTCCGGTGAGGCCAAAGGGAGATATTCGCCTTTGGCGCGCCGCACGATGTTGAGATCGACCGTCGCTGCCAACCTTTCGGCTTCCTCGTCGGTGTCGGCGCAAACCACATGCGTTGCCAGAATCGCATAAGGCTTCTGGTGCGAGGGTGACGGCCTGAAACTGGCGCGATAAAGCCGCATCGCTTCCGCTGCGTCGAACGTCGCGAAATGATGCGCGAAGGAAAATGCCGCGCCGATTTGGCCCGCGAGCTGCGCGCTGTAATCCGAGGAGCCGAGCAGGTAGATCGGCGGCAGCGGCACATCCGACGGCATCGCGCGCACATTGTGGAAGGGATGGCCCGCAGGAAACGCGCGCGTTTCCAGCAGCATCAGCTCGTTGAAGCGGTCGAGGAAATCATCTTCTTCACTGATGCCCTGTCGGCGGCGTAGTGCGTAAGACGTCGCCGGGTCGGTTCCAGGCGCGCGCCCGAGGCCAAGGTCGATGCGGCCAGGAAAGAGCGCTTCCAGCACCTTGAAGCGTTCGGCCACCATCAGCGGCGCATGGTTCGGCAGCATCACGCCGCCGGAGCCAACGCGCATGTTTTTGGTGATTGCCGCGATTTGCCCGATCATAATGTCGGGTGCCGAACTCGCTATCGCGGGCAAATTATGATGCTCCGCCACCCAATAGCGCTTGAAGCCCAAGCCGTCCGCGAGGCGCGCAAGATCGAGCGAATTGCGCAAGGCCTGCGCGGCGGTCGAGCCGGCGGAGACGGGTGAAAGATCGAGAATGGATAAAGGGATCATGGTTCGGAAATTACACTAACATGTGAGTGCCGTCTTTTCGCCCGCATGTTCTTGCGTATGATAGGACGTCCATTAGGAGAGTAGTTGATGGCCTCGGTGACCGAATGGAAGGTGCCACAAGGCGTGCAGCCGCGAGCGGAGGATTACGCCTACGATCTCTCCAGCGCGCTGTCCTCGGTTGTGGGCCTGCATTCGATCGTTCCTTCTGATGCGTTCACCGCCGACACGCTCGGCGTCGAGCGAGCCGGCAACGGTGTGCTGATCGATGACGGGCTCGTCCTCACGATCGGCTACCTGATCACCGAAGCCGAAACCGTTTGGCTGCATCTCGGCGATGGCCGGGTGGTGCAGGGCCACGCACTCGGCTTCGATCAGGAAACCGGTTTCGGCCTGGTGCAGGCGCTCGGCAAAATCGATTTGCCGGTGCTCCCGATCGGCTCATCGAAAGCCGCTGAAGTTGGCGAGCGGGTCGTCGTCGGCGGCGCCGGTGGCCGCACGCGGTCGCTTGCTGGCCGAATTGCTGCCAAGCAGGAATTCGCCGGCTATTGGGAATACGTGCTCGATGAGGCGATTTTCACCTATCCTGCACACCCCAACTGGGGCGGGACCGCATTGATCTCAAGCGGGGGCAAATTGATCGGCATCGGGTCTCTGCAACTCGAGCGCGCGCGCGAAGGCAAGAGCGAACATCTCAACATGGTGGTGCCGATCGACTTGCTGAGTCCGGTGCTCGAGGATCTGCGCAAGTTTGGCCGCGTGAACCGTCCCATCCGGCCCTGGCTTGGGGTCTATTCCACCGAAATCGAAGACAAGATTGTCGTGGTTGGAATTGCGCCGAAAGGTCCGGCCGCGCGCGCCGAGATCAAAACCGGGGATGTCGTCATCGCTGTTAAGGGCGAGCGCGTTTCGACGCTTGGCGATTTTTACCGTCACGTGTGGGCGCAGGGCCGCGCTGGCGTGGAAATCCCGCTCACGCTCTACCGCGAAGGCGTCACCTTTGACGTGCGGGTGAATTCATCCGACCGGGCGAAATTCCTCAAGGCGCCGCGTCTGCATTGAGCGTTATTCCCGTTCCACTGGATAGAACGGCCCTCGTCGATTGCAGTCTCATACTTCCTCGATTGCGTCCACGCGATCCGGATAAAAGGCGAGATAGTCCTTGATCTGCGCCATGGCCGGAAAGGGCTGCTCGTAACTCCAGACTGCGTTCTGCGAGCTGCGGCCATCGGCGGCGATGCTGAAGTAGCTGGCGTCGCCTTTGTAGGGACAATGCGTGCGGTGATTGCTCGCGGCGAGCAAGCTCATGTCCGCGTCGGCGCGCGGAATATAAAGCACGGGCCTGTAGCTCGCTTCTTGGAGAAAGAGCGCGCGCGTCGTGTCGGCGACGACGCGGCCTGCGAAGGTCACACGCACGCGCTTTTCATTTTTGGTGATGGTGATGGGATGGTCGGGGCCCGGAAGCTTCATCGTGCTCGCCTCGCTGCTTATGGATAACATTCGGTTTATGGCGTCTTCAATGGCGCGGCTGTCACGGGTGCAGTTAAGCGCCATTTTCCGCGCTCGCCATGCCCAATTGCGAAAAGTTGAACGATCGTCTCAACAAAACTACAGACACTTCTATCTAGATTGCACGTAATCGGGCGCAACGGGTTCCGCGATTTTCATGGCCAATACGCAAATCGAAAAGATGCTTCAGGGTCTTAATATCCTGATCGTCGATGATAACGCCTATATGCGCCGGCTCACGCGCACGATGCTGACGAACCTCGGCGCCAAATCGGTGCTCGAGGCTCCCGACGGCCTGGCTGCACTGGAAGCGATCCGCACCTGCGACCCCGATGTGATGCTGCTCGATTGGGACATGCCGGTGCTCAACGGCATCGAGGTCCTGCGGATCGTGCGTTCGCCCGGGGTGTTTCCGCGCCCGAATTTGCCGGTCATCATGCTCACCACGCGTGCGCAACGCTCCCAGGTGAACGAGGCGCTGCGCGCCGGCGCCAACGAGTTTCTGCTCAAGCCAACGTCGCCCAAGGCCTTGTGTGACCGCCTGATGTCGATTGTGTACAAGCCGCGGCCGATGGTGAAGCTCGGCACGTACTATGTGCCGCAGCCTCGGCGGCTGTCGGCGCCGCGCGACCTGGCGCCCGCGGAAGCAGAATGAAACCGCGATCGGCGACGGTGATAGCAAGGACGTGATCGGCCTGGCGCCGATGGGTCGCGAGATGATGGCGCGCCCGAGACGATTCGAACGTCCGACCTTTGCCTTCGGAGGGCAACGCTCTATCCAGCTGAGCTACGGGCGCGTGTCAGCCTTCAATAGACGAAACGCTCACGAGCGGCAACGGGGTCGGACCTCGGCTGGGCGCCTGCACGCACATCGAAGAGAACGAATTTCTATCGAGTGAGTTTGTTTGGCTGGAACCTTCTTCGGGAATAGAAGTAAAGAGTGAGCTGCCGCTTTGTTAAACGCCGGTGCACGAATAGGATTTGCAAAACTCACGAAATCAGAGTGGGTGCAAAGGCAATGTGCAACTTCACACGGATTCGTGCAGCGCTCGCAATGCTGTGCGTGTTGCCGCTGCTAACATGGGCAACGCAATCGCTGGCGCAAACGACACTTCGAATCGGCCATTTTCCCAACATCACGCATGTTCAAGCTTTGGTCGCACACAACTTGTCGCGCCAGGGAAAGGGTTGGTTCGAGCAGCGTCTTGGACCGGACGTCAAAATCGAATGGTACGTTTACAACGCCGGCCCGAGTGCGATGGAAGCGATTTTCGCAAAATCGATCGATGTCACTTATGTCGGGCCAAACCCGGCGATCAACGCTTATGTGCGCTCAGGTGGAAAAGAGGTCCGCATCATAGCGGGCTCGGTAAACGGTGGCTCCGCGCTCGTCGTGCATAGGGGCTCGCCGCTTAAAGCACCCGCCGATTTCCGTGGCAAGAAAATCGCGACGCCGCAATTCGGCAATACTCAAGATGTTGCAGCGCGCGCCTGGCTTTCGGCGGGTGGCCTAAAAATTACGCAGGCAGGTGGCGACGCGCAGGTTTTGCCGGCAGCCAACCCCGATCAGTTACTGTTATTCAAGCAAAACCAAGTCGATGCGGTGTGGACGGTCGAGCCCTGGATCTCGCGCTTGGAACTAGAGGCGGAGGGCGAAGTTCTCATCGACGACCGGCAGGCGATTACCACCGTCCTGGTCGCCAGGGCCGAGCTGCTTGCAACCCAGCAGGGGTTGGTGCGTAAATTGGTCGATGCACATCGGGAATTGACCAATTGGATCCTGAAGAATCCGGCTGAGGCAGAGCGGATGGCCCGGGAGGAGTTGGACGAGGAGATGCACACAAAGTTCTCACCCGAGCTGATTGCAAAAGCGTGGGGTCGGATTGTGGTGACCGGCGATGTAACGCTCGATTCTCTCAAGACATTCATGGCGAGCGCCCAGTCCGTGGGCTTCCTGCGCGGCGCACCGGACATTTCCCAACTCGTTTCCAACCCATGATCGCCAACGACGCCGAGCCACGGGCATCGCCTCCGGCCGAGCTCGTGGTCGAGGGCATCGATAAATGGTTTCGCACCGATCGCGCGGTGACCCACGCAATTGAGGACATGAGTTTTCGTGTTGCGGGCGGTGAATTCGTTTGTCTGGTCGGACCGAGTGGGTGCGGTAAATCGACCCTTCTGGACATTATCGCCGGGCTCACAATTCCCGACAAAGGTCGCGTGCTGGCTGACGGTCAACTGGTGGACGGCCCTGGCAGACACCGGTTGGTGATGTTTCAGGAATCAGCGCTGTTTCCCTGGCTCAGCGTGTTCGGCAACGTGATGTTCGGGTTGCATCGCAAACCGGAGTTGAGCAATCGGCAACGCCGGGCGATTGCTGAATATCATCTCGCGCTGGTTGGTCTGGAGAAATACAAAAAAGCTTACGTGCACGAACTTTCGGGCGGCATGAAGCAGCGCGTCGCGTTGGCACGATCGCTGGCGCCCGATCCGCGTGTATTGCTCATGGATGAGCCGCTGTCGGCACTCGACGCGATCACACGCGAGCAACTCTGTTACGATATTCAGGACATCTGGCAGAGACGACGGAAGACGATCATTCTTGTTACCCACGACGTCCGCGAAGCGGTGTGTTTTGCCGACAGGGTTCTCCTGCTATCGCCGAGCCCGGGCAAAATCCGCGAGGAATTCCGGATACCGCTACCGCGCCCGCGCGACATCAATAGCCCCGAACTCGCCCATATTGCACAGCGGATCATGGTAGCTCTGAAGGGTTACCTCGGTGAGACACACGAGGCAGCCGAATGAGGCGCACGCTCGTCGTTGTTACATTTTTCTTGCTATTGGTCGGGCTCTGGCAGCTGGCAACTGTGAGTGGACGATGGTCGCCTGTTTTGCTGCCTTCGCCCGCAATGGTTTGCGAATATTTATGGGGCGCACTGCAAGACGGTTCACTGACCGAAGCGGTCGAAGTGACTCTCAGGCGGCTGCTCATCGGCTACGCCATAGGTGTTGTTATCGGGCTGCCGCTCGGTCTGTTGACCAGCACCTCCGACTATTTTGAGGATACGATCGGAGCACTGGCACTCGGGCTGCAGACCTTGCCCAGCGTGTGCTGGGTTCCGCTTGCACTGCTCTGGTTCGGCCAGACCGAGGCGGCCATGTTGTTCGTCGTGGTCATGGGAACGGTTTGGTCCGTGGTGATCGCCACTGATACCGGTGCGCGCACAATTCCTCCGATCTATGCGCGGGCCGCGCGCACAATGGGATCGGAAGGATTTCGACAAGTGGACGAGGGTGATCCTGCCGGCGTCGCTGCCATTCGTGGTCAGCGGCATGAAGCAGGGCTGGGCCTTCGCCTGGCGCTCACTCATGGCCGCCGAAATATTTGTGACGATCCTGACAGGCTTCGGCCTTGGCCATTTGCTTCAATACGGCCGCGAATTGAGTGCGATGGATCAGGTGATCGGCGTGATGGTGGTGATCGTGGTCATCGGATTGATCGCGGACAAGGCACTGTTCTCGCCCTGGGAGCGATTTCTGCACCGGCGCTGGGGCACAGGATTGAAATAGACACCCGGCAAAGCTCATAGCCGCCGGCATCATTCTTGACTTTAGTCCTACATTGACTATAATCCTATGCGTTCGGCTCGCAGCGAGGGCGTCATCTAGAGGCGTCTTGGTGGCGGAGCCGGATGCGGCGCCCGCGGGCGTGGTTCGCAGCCACGCCTCCGGGAGGCCCCGGGTCGCCGTCCGCTCCAACTACGTGGGGCTGCCTTCAATGGCTGGACGTGGCGTGGATGAAGGGCGGCGAAAGCTGCCTGGATGAGGTGTCCGCGCCCGGAAGCACGGTCCCGGGGACAGAAAAGCCGCGATGGAGCGCCGTGTGGCGAACGTGCCTGTCGCAAAGGCACGTCAGCGCCACGTGCGCTGGACCACTGGTTGCGCCGCACGGCGCTCCATCCCCTCGCATGTGCGAGGGACGGGAGACGAGCCTTCCCGGGGCCTCGCCAAAGAATACGGGCGGCGGAGCCGTTGGCTACATGGGTGCGCCAAGGTCTATAATGTGCCCCAGAAAATTCCGAGGAGGTTACATGTCGCAAGTGGCCGAGAAACGCGGTGGGATACCAGCGATGCTGAAGGATGCGGCATTCGTGTGGGAAGATCCGCTCGATCTCGAAGGCGAGCTCACCGAAGACGAACGCATGGTGCGCAACACCGCGCGCGGTTTCGCGCAAAGCTACCTGATGCCACGCGTCACAGAGGCGTTCCGCGACGAAACATACGACCCGGGCATGCTCCCCGAAATGGGCAAGCTCGGTCTGCTCGGACCGACCATCCCTGAAGAATACGGTGGCGCCGGACTTGGGTACGTCTCGTACGGACTGATTACGCGCGAACTCGAACGTGTCGATTCCGGTTATCGCTCATCGATGTCAGTGCAGTCATCGTTGGTAATGTATCCGATCTACGCCTACGGCACCGAGGCGCAGCGGTGCAAATATCTGCCGAAGCTCGCAACCGGAGAAACCATCGGTTGCTTCGGGTTAACCGAACCCGATCATGGTTCCGATCCCGGCTCGATGGTGACCCGCGCCGAGAAAGTTTCCGGCGGTTACAAACTCAACGGCGCCAAGACCTGGATTTCCAATGCGCCGGTCGCACATGTCGCCGTGATCTGGGCAAAACTCGACAATGTCATCCGCGGCTTTCTGGTGGAGCGCGGCACGAAGGGTTTCTCCACGCCGAAGATCGAAGGAAAGCTGTCATTGCGTGCGTCAATCACCGGCGAAATCGTGCTGGAAGATTGCGTGATCCCGGAGGAAAACCTGTTGCCGAACGTGAAAGGCCTCGCCGGTCCGTTCGGTTGTCTCAATAATGCGCGCTTCGGCATCGCCTGGGGCGCGATGGGTGCAGCGGAATTCTGCTGGCACCGCGCGCGCCAATACGTGCTTGATCGCAAGCAATTCGGGCGCCCGCTCGCCGCCAATCAATTGGTTCAGAAGAAGCTCGCGGACATGCAGACCGAAATCGCACTGGGTCTGCAGGGCGCATTGCGGCTCGGACGCATGCTGGAAGCCGGCAAAGCCTCGCCGCCATCGATTTCGCTGATGAAGCGCAACAACTGCGGCAAGGCGCTCGATATCGCGCGGCTCGCGCGTGACATGCACGGCGGTAACGGCATTTCCGAGGAATATCACGTCATGCGGGTGCTTTCGAACCTCGAGACCGTGAACACGTATGAGGGCACGCACGACATTCACGCCTTGATTCTTGGCCGTGCGCAAACTGGCATCCAGGCGTTTTTCTAGGCGCGTTCAATTCATTCTATGGACTTGATGACAACCGCCTTTCTGGCCGCTGCCGGCGTTCTTGCCGGCATTATCGCGACCATGGTCGGCGGTGCAGCCGTTGTGATTTATCCCGCGCTGATCGCAACCGGCGTGTCGCCGCAGCTCGCCGCGGTGTGCAATCTCGCTTCCGTTATGCCCGCGACAATGCTGGCGTCATTGGCCGATCGCTCTCAACTGCCGCCGTTCGATCGCGCGTTCGTCGGGTTGATCGTTGCTTCGATTGTCGGCGCCGGTCTTGGCGCAACGCTTTTAGTCCTGACGCCGGCGCGGATGTTCGAGGGACTGGTGCCGCTGCTGCTCGCGTTCGCGACTGTTTTATTCGCGTTTTCCGATCGCATCAGTGCGCGAATGCGCGCGCGTGCGGAAGAGCGCGGCCATGGCATTACCTTCAACGTCACCAGTCTCAGGGTGTTGCTGCCGGTCTCGTTCTATGGCGGCTATTTCGGTGCCGGCGTCGGCATCATGATGCTGGCGGTGTTTTCGCTGGCAACTGGCGGCGACTATCGTGCGGCCAATGTTGTCCGCAATTTCGTTTCCAGCCTCAACGGCCTCGCCGCAACACTGGTGTTTGCCACGCAAGGCGCGGTGCTTTGGCCGCAGACGCTCGCACTCGCCGCCGGAACGATCGGCGGCGGATTGATCGGTGCTTATGTGGCGCGCATCGTCCCGCGAAAAATCATGCGCGTGCTGATCGTTGCGGTCGGCGCTGCGCTGACCATCGCCTTTGCGCGACGTTATTGGTTTTAAACCGCAAGATCATGCGTGAAGTCTAGAGCGGCACGCTGTGGACACTTTGCGACAGGGCAGCGACGCGCGCGGTCATCGCGCTGTTGGGATCATTAAGCGGATCGACGACTGTAAAATGATTGGTGCCGGCAATTTCTTCGTAGCGCGTGAGCGCATGCGCTTGCCGCCATGCCTCCGCGATCGACTTGCTCTGGCGCAGGAACTCACTGGATTCCAATGCACCAACAACCGCGTCGAGGCTTCGTCCGGCCGGCACCTTCCAATAAAGAGGCGATACGCGTCGCGCTTCGGCCTCGTCGAGTCGCAGGTCCACGTTTTGCGAGACCTGCACCATCGGCAACAGATCGAACACGCCCGAGATCGCGTAGGCGGCGGGTACAAGATCGGCCGGCGCGTCGGCGGCGATCGATTTCCAGTCGGTCGCCGCCATGCAAGCTGCAAGATGTCCGCCGGCGGAATGGCCGTAGATAAAAATGCGCTGACGGCGCTTGCGCCAAAGATAAAGACATGCGGCGCGCATCTGGTCGATGATGTCAGCGATCGCGCAATTCGGGCAAAGATCGTAGCCCGCGACGGCGACGGTGATGCCACGTGCATTCGGGCCCGCAGCCAGCTGAGAAAACATGGAAGGGTCGAGCGAACGCCACCAGCCGCCATGAATGAACATAGCCAATGGGGCCTTATCATCGTCTTTGGCGGGAAACAGATCGAGGGTGCGGCGCATCGAAGGCCCGTAACCAATCCCGAGTTTGGGGTTGTGCGCGGCTGCGCGGTACGCTGCGCTTTCGCGCTGCCAACGCGCGAATATCTCCGGATGTTCGGGCACCCGGGTGCGATTGTCGTATTCGACTTCGTAATCAATGGACATCGTCATTCTTTCGCGACGGGACAGAAACGATCCGGCTTTGCGCCGGGCTGAAACAACGTTATCTCTTATCCATGAAAATCGACGGCAAGCAAATGCGGACGATCTGGGTTGAGAGTGACGGCGCTGGCGCCGGCATTATCGACCAGACCCGGCTGCCGCATAGTTTTGCGATTGTGCGGCTTGCGACTGTTGAGGATGCCGCGCGCGCTATCAAAACCATGCAGGTCCGCGGCGCGCCGCTGATCGGAGCCGCGGCGGCCTATGGGGTATGGCTCGCCTTGCGTGTGGACGCATCTGATGAGGCGCTGGAGCGAGCTTATTCCACGCTCATTGCCACGCGGCCAACAGCGATCAATCTGAAGTGGGCGCTTGATGAGATGCTCGCTGCCGTGCGTAATCGTCCACGCGAGGAACGTGCGGAAACGGCGCTGCGTCGCGCCAATGAAATTGCCGAAGAAGACGTGGTCATCAATCAGGCCATCGGCCGGCACGGGCTCAAGCTGATCGAAGAGGTTGCGGCAAAAAAAAGAGGCGAGCGGGTGAATGTGCTCACCCATTGCAATGCCGGCTGGTTAGCGACTGTCGATTGGGGCACGGCAACTGCGCCGATCTATATGGCGCACGAAAAAGGCCTGCCGGTCCATGTCTTTGCCGATGAGACGAGGCCGCGAAATCAAGGCGCTTCGCTCACCGCATGGGAACTCGGCCATCATGGCGTGCCGCATACCGTGATTCCGGACAATACCGGCGGTCATCTGATGCAACACGGCCTGGTCGACATGGTGATCGTGGGCACCGATCGCGTCACGGCGCAAGGCGACGTCTGCAACAAGATCGGCACTTATCTCAAGGCGCTCGCTGCCTATGACAACGGCGTGCCGTTTTATGTCGCGCTGCCATCTCCGACCATCGATTTCAGCGTCAGCGACGGACTTGCTGAAGTCCCCATCGAGGAGCGTGCGGCCGAGGAAGTCGCGACCATGACCGGCAAAACTGCGGACGGCCGCATCGAGACTGTGCAAATTGTGCCGGACGGCTCGCCGGTTGCGAATTACGCGTTCGATGTTACGCCGGCGCGGCTTATCACCGGGCTGGTCACCGAGCGCGGCCTGCTTGCCGCGAACCGTGCCGCGCTCGCGCAAGCATTTCCAGAGCGTGCCGAAGTCCGGCCAAAATCTGCCCGCAAGGTGAGCTGATGGCCTTCTTGTCACCTTCGCTCACATTGCCAATTGACGGCCGCCAGTCGGAAATCGCATTGGCGATTGCGCGCGGCACCGCCCGGCTGTTGCATGCGCATGGACGTTGCGTCGTGAGCGAACTGCCGTTGCCGTCCGGACGCCGCGCCGATCTGGTTGGGCTCCATCCGACCGGTGAGATCTGGATCGTCGAAATAAAATCTTCGATTGCCGATTTCCGCGCCGATCAGAAATGGCAGGATTATCGCGCGCATTGCGACCGGCTTTTCTTCGCCACCACGATCGAGGTGCCTTGCGAGATTTTTCCGCCGGATACCGGATTGATCGTGGCCGATGCATTCGGTGCGGACTTCAAGTGCGAAGCACCCGAGCACAAGCTGCCGGCAGCGACGCGCAAATCGATGATGTTGTTGTTCGCCCGCGCTGCAGCGATGCGCCTGCAATCGCTTGCAGATCCAACGGGCCCATATGCAGACGCGGATTGAGATCAGCGCGGTGCGCGCTTGGCCAGAATTCGCTGGAGCGTGCGGCGATGCATGTTGAGGCGGCGCGCCGTTTCCGAGACATTGCGGCCGCACAATTCGTAAATGCGCTGGATGTGTTCCCAACGCACGCGGTCGGCCGACATTGGGTTTTCCGGAAGCTCGATTTTCGCATTATCTTGCGCAAGCAAGGCTGCGACGACGTCATCGGCGTCGACAGGTTTTGCAAGGTAATCGACGGCGCCGAGCTTCACGGCGTTCACAGCGGTGGCGATATTGCCGTAGCCCGTGAGGATAATGCCGCGCGCGTCGGGCCGGCGTCGCTTAAGCGCAGAAATCACATCGAGGCCGTTGCCGTCAGCCAGCCGCATGTCGACGACCGCGTATGCAGGCGCTGATTTTTCGACTTGCAACAAACCGTCGGCGACTGACTCAGCGGTCGTCACCGTGAAGCCACGTTGTTCAAGCGCTTTCGCGAGTCGCTGCAGGAAGGAATGATCATCCTCAACGATCAATAAAGACCGTTCGCCGGAGATCTTCACTTTCGCCGCCGGGTCGGCAGCTTCAGTTGTCACAGCGTCCACATGATCACCCGCGCGCTGAGCCCTGCACCTATTCTAGCTCTTACAGACCTTCAGTCGCACCGCAACAAATAGTGATTGTGCAGGCCCACCTCAAGCGTCTGTTGGCGTTAATGATTGTTCAAAATCGCTCCGGCTCCAGCGTAGCTTTACGATCGCGCCGTGCGCTGGTAAGGGTCGATTTTCGAAGGATAATGTCGCGCCGGAGCGCTCCAGCAGGGTCTTGGCGATGAAGAAGCCGAGTCCTAAACCATTGGATTCATCGGCGGTATCATTGGGTTGTCGGTGCCGGCTCGTGACATAGGGCTCACCGATGCGAGCCAGTATTTCCGGTGCAAACCCCGGTCCGTCGTCGCTGATGGTTACCTGGACAGAATGCTCATCCCACAGGGCATCGACCGCAACGCGGTCGTGCGCGAAATCGACTGCATTTTCCAGCAAATTTCCGAGCCCATACAGAATGGCCGGATTTCGCGCGCCGACCGGCGCGCTGCCGCGATCCTTTGGCGTGGTCACGTCGATGGTGACTCCGAAGTTACGGTGTGGCGCCACGACCTCTTCGATGAGCGCCGTCAGCGGTGTGCGGTCAAACGGCTCCCCGCTCGACGACAGTTCCGTGAGCTTGGCAAGAATATCGCGACAGCGAGTTGCCTGTTCTCGTAGCAGGCGCACGTCGTCGCCGTGCGGCGCGTTTGGCGCGATGGCGCGCTCCAGCTCTTTCGCGATGACCGAAATGGTCGACAGCGGCGTGCCGAGTTCATGCGCGGCGGCGGCAGCAAGGCCATCGAGCTGGGAGAGATGCTGCTCGCGCGCCAACACCAGTTCCGTTGCGGCAAGCGCATCCGATAGCTGACGCGACTCTTCGGTGATCTGCCATGCGTAGACACCGATGAACCCGATCGCGAGCAATATGCAAAGCCATACGCCCATCATATAGATCGGCGGCAATTGCAGTGGATCGTCGCTATCCCAAGGAAGTGGATAATGCACGAACACCAATACGGTGGCGCACACGACCGCGAAGCCGCCGAGCATCAGTGTGAAACGAGGGGGCAGTGCGGTTGCCGATAACAGCACCGGTCCTAAAAACATAAAGGCGAAAGGGTTTTGCAGGCCGCCGGTTAGGAACAGCAGGACCGCCAATTCCGCAATGTCGAAAGCAAGCAACCAGGCGGCTCGATCTGGCTCGAGCCTTTGCGTCAGGTGGAATCGCAACCGTAGCGCAACGTTGAGCCAGGCCGCCAATGCGATTGCCGCAAGGCAGGCATAGATCGGCAGTTCGAAATCGAGGCCGTAATAGACCGCCAGGATGGCGGTCGTTTGCCCGATGATCGCAAGCCAGCGCAGCCGCACGAGCGTGTCGAGCCGCACATTGCGACGCGGGTGGTACTGGGCAAAGTTGAACCCGGGCATAGACTTAGTCTAGCGCCATGCGGCGCGCACACAAATTGCGATCGTATCGCGGGGCTTGCGCTTCTTGCGGGAGGGCGTCACATCTTGCGCCGCATGGACACACAAAGCACTTCTGCCATCGCGGTCGACCGGCTGGTCAAGCAATACAAGGGCGTGACCGCGGTCGACGGCATTTCCTTTCGTCTGGCGCCAGGGTCGATTACCGGCCTTCTCGGCGGCAATGGTGCCGGCAAAACCACGACGATTGCGATGATCATGGGCCTAGTTACGCCAACGTCGGGCACCGTCACGGTTCTGGGCGCCGACATGCCGGGCGAGCGCTATCGCGTCCTCCACCGGATGAATTTTGAAAGCCCTTATGTCGATATGCCGATGCGCCTTACGGTGCGGCAGAATTTGTCCGTGTTCGCTCAGCTCTACGCGGTGCCGGATATCGACGACCGCATCGCGAGCCTTGCTGCAGATCTCGACCTGACTGAATTCTTGGATCGCCCAACCGGGAAGCTTTCCGCCGGGCAAAAGACACGTGTTTCTCTCGCCAAGGCACTCCTCAATAGGCCCGAAGTCTTGTTGCTCGACGAACCGACCGCGTCGCTCGACCCGGATACCGCCGATTGGGTGCGCTCACGGCTTGAGCGTTATCGTGCAGAGCACGGCACGACTGTGCTGCTGGCTTCCCACAACATGGGCGAAGTCGAACGTTTGTGCGAGCGCGTCGTCATTATGAAGAAAGGCCGCATCGAGGATGACGATACGCCCGAACGTCTGCTCGCGCGTTACGGCCGCGAAACGCTGGAAGAAGTATTTCTCGACGTGGCCCGTGGCCGCCGGCAAAGCGAGGCTGCGCAGTGACCGGCGCCGATACGGGCATGAATTTCTCTCTCAATCGCGTTGCTGCGATGGTGCGGCGCTATTGGTACCTGTTGCGATCGTCGTGGCCACGCATTCTCGACCTGATTTATTGGCCGGCCGTACAAATGCTGATGTGGGGCTTCTTGCAGCTCTACATTTCGCAGAACGCCGGGTTCTTCGCGCGTGCCGGAGGCGTCTTCATCGGGTCTGTGCTGTTGTGGGATATTCTTTTCCGCGGCCAGCTGGGTTTTTCCATCTCTTTCCTGGAAGAAATGTACGCGCGCAACCTCGGCAACATCATGATGTCGCCGTTGCGACCGCCCGAATTTCTGCTCGCGCTGATGATCATGAGCATCGTGCGCTTGTCGATCGGCATGATCCCGGTGTCGTTTCTTGCCATCGCCTTCTTCGGATTCAATCTCTGGGCGCTCGGGCTGGCGCTGGTCGCATTTTTCGCCAATCTCATTCTGACGAGTTGGTCAGTCGGCATTTTCGTCGCCGGTCTGTTGCTGCGAAATGGCCTCGGCGCGGAAAGCATGGCCTGGACCATCATGTTTCTGTTTCTGCCGCTGACCTGCGTCTATTACCCAGTCACTGTGTTGCCGGTGTGGCTGCAGTATTTCGCCTGGATGCTGCCCCCGACTTATGTCTTTGAAGGCATGCGCGCGTTGGTGATCGACCATGTGTTTCGCGCCGACCTCATGGCAGAAGCATTCGCGTTGAATATCGGGTTCTTCGCGGCTGCATCATTGGCTTTCCTCAAGCTTTTGCAGAGCGCGCGGGTCCAAGGTTCGCTCCTGCAGACCGGCGAATAGTGAGAAAAACCATCGTAATTGCTGTGGCTTAACGGCTTCGATTGCGTTGTAAACCTCACACGAACAACTTATCTCTATGTTGACGCTATGACCGAAAAACGACAGTCTCCCGCACCGCAGCGAGGCCCGGGGTCTGATTCCATGGCAATAGGTGAATTCGGCGGAGCGGCGACGCTCTCCGATGGCGGTGGGTCATTATTGGCCACGCCGATGTACTGGTTTTACGAACTCGGTCACGCGGCGCTAAATCCTTCGCGCGCCTTTGCCGACGCCACCCGTCTGTTCTTTAAAAATCCGGCCAACCCGTTCGCTCACACGGCTTACGGCAAATCCATCGCAGCTTCGATGGAGTTGTTCGAGCGCTCAACGCGCCGCTATCACCGGCCGGAGTGGGGAATAGAGACGACCACCGTTGGCGCAGAAAAGATTCCGGTCACCATAAAGACCGTGTGGCAACGCCCGTTCTGCCGGTTGCTGCATTTCGAACGTAACTTCGTCCGCCCGCCGCGCCGGCCTCAGCCGAAACTGCTGATCGTTGCGCCGATGTCCGGGCACTATGCGACGTTGTTGCGTGGGACGGTGGAGACCTTCCTGCCCAATCATGATGTCTACATCACCGAATGGATCGATGCGCGCATGGTGCCTTTGGCTGAAGGGCGCTTCGATCTCGATGATTACATCGACTATATTATCTCAATCCTGCACATGCTCGAAGGCGACGCGCATGTCATTGCAGTTTGCCAGCCATCGGTACCCGTACTTGCCGCTGTGGCCCTGATGGAAGCCGATAAAGACCCCAACGTCCCGCGTTCCATGGTGCTCATGGGCGGTCCCATCGACACGCGCGTCAACCCAAATGAAGTCAACAAGCTGGCAGAGCGGCGCGGCATGCACTGGTTTCAAAACCACGTCATTACCAAAGTGCCGTTCCCGCATCCTGGCGTGATGCGCGACGTCTATCCTGGCTTCCTGCAGCTTCACGGCTTTATGAGCATGAATCTCGATCGCCATATCGAGGCACACCACAATCTATTTTTGCATTTGGTGAAGGCTGATGGCGATTCCGCGCAGAAGCACCGCGAATTCTACGATGAGTACCTCGCGGTGATGGACCTTGCGGCCGAATTTTACCTTCAGACCGTTGACACCGTGTTCATTCGTCATGCGCTCCCCAAAGGGCAAATGACTCATCGAGGCCGTCCAATTGATACGAGCGCGATTGAACGTGTTGCATTGATGACGGTGGAAGGCGAGAACGACGACATCTCCAGCGTCGGCCAGACTGAGGCCGCGCATGCCCTGTGCATGAATATTCCAGACGAGCACAAAGTGCACTATGTGCAGCCAGTCGTCGGCCATTATGGCGTGTTCAACGGCTCCCGGTTCCGCGCCGAGATTGCGCCCCGCATCGCCGATTTCGTTCTGTCGCGCAATGGCAGCCGTGCCATGCGTTCTGCGCCGCTGAAGGTCGTCGCCCGGCGTTAATCTCGCATTCGCAAGCCTGATTGTGGCACACTGGCGGCCCGCTCGTGATTTTGGGTCGACGATGTCCATACCGCTACGCGCTTTACTCTTCCGTCGCACCAGCGAGCCGTCGTCGATTACTGTCGACTACGGCGGCGAGATCTATCTGGTGCGGGTGCGGCGTCATCGCCAGGCACGCCGTTACACATTGCGCATCCATGCTGCCAACCGTGAAGTCGTCCTCACGATGCCGCCGCGCGGCAGCGTGAGGCAGGCAAAGGAATTCGCGCAAAAACACGGTGCCTGGATCGAGGCTCGGCTCAAGCGGCTTCCGGATGCGGCGCCTTTTGCACATGGAGCCGTACTGCCGTTGCGCGGTCTTGAGCACCGCATTGACCACCGGCGAAATGCGCGCGGGACGGTCTGGGTCGAAACGGATGTAGGACGGGCAACGACTCTGTGTCGCCGGTGACAAGCCGCACTGCCGCGCCGAGTGCGCGACTATCTCAAGCGTGAAGCTAAGCGCGACCTCGAGAATGCAAGCCGTTCAGCCGCGCAAATGTTGGGTGTGAAGATCAGGCGTGTGTCCGTACGCGATCAGTCGAGCCGATGGGGATCGTGCTCGTCGACCGGTGTCCTTTCTTATTCTTGGCGATTGATTCTTGCTCCACCCTTCGTTCTTGAGTATCTCGCCGCGCACGAGGTCTCGCATCTGGTCGAGATGAATCATTCGCGCCGGTTCTGGCGATTGGTTGAGCGGATCTGCCCCGACATGGACCGCGCCAAGACCTGGCTCGACGCGCACGGTGCCGACCTGCATCGCTACGGTGTCGATACTCACTCATAAATCACAGTCTTCCGCGGAACGTTCAATCTATGCTGCGACCCGGCACATTCGCGCTGACGGCCTTGCTGGCGGCACTCACCGCGATTGGTCCGCTCACGACCGACATGTATCTTCCGTCGCTACCGGACATTGCGCGCCACCTTAATGCGTCCACTCCTCAGGCGCAGCTCACGATTTCCGCTTATCTGATCGGCTTTGCGGTAGGCCAAATTTTTTATGGCCCGGTGTCGGACCGTCATGGCCGCAAACCGGTATTGCTGGTTGCAATCGCGCTCTATTGCGTGGCCAGTCTGGCTTGTGCGCTTTCAACATCGATCGAAATGCTGATCGTTGCGCGCGCATTTCAGGCGCTTGGCGGCTCGGGTGGAATTGTGCTCGCACGCGCCATCGTTCGCGATATCTACTCGGGTGCCCGCGCGGGACGCGAATTGTCATTGATCGGCTCGGTCATGGCGCTCGCGCCCGTGTTTGCGCCGATTGTCGGCGGTCTGATGCAGACGGGTTTTGGGTGGCGCGTCGTGTTTTTCTCGTTGGTCGCAACGGGATTGGGCGGTGCGGGAATTGTCTGGCTTCTTTTGCCAGAAACGCTGAAGACGCGTGCCGCCGAACCGGTCTCAATTTCGTCGATGGGCCGCTCATATCGGGTTGTGGCACGTCAACCCGCTTATCTAGCTTATCTCGGCATCGCTTCGGCGAGCTATGCCGGATTATTTGCCTGGATTTCCGGTGCGTCATTCGTGCTGCAAGGTCTTTACGGACTCACGCCGTTCGATTTCGGCGTTGCCTTTGCGCTTGGATCGATCGGCTACATGGCCGGCACGGCCCTTGCGGCGCGCTTTGTCGTCAGGCTTGGGCTCGATAGCGTGCTCGGTATCGGCAGTTGCGCATGCGCACTCGGTGGGCTTGGTATGGTGGCTGCGGTCGCATTTGGTCTGACGTCATCCGTGTCGCTCGTCGTGCCGATGGCGGTCTATCTCGCTGGTCTCGGCATGGTGCTGCCGCAAGGCATCGCTGGCGCAATGACACCGTTTCCCGAACGCGCAGGTGCTGCGTCCTCACTATTCGGTTTCATTCAGCAAAGCGCCGCCGCGCTATGCGGCGCAGCGGTCGGTTGGTTTTTGGGTGGCAGTGCGTGGCCGCTCGCATTGGGCGTGGCGACGATGGGCTTTATCACGCTCGGCCTATGGCTGATTACGCGGCGAATCCGCCGTGTCGGCTTGCAACATTAAAGTCAGCGCCGGCCAAACAGATTGTTAAGCAACCAGCCGTCGAGGCCTCCGGATCCAGTTGTAGGCGAGCTTTTCGCGGCAGCAGCTTGCACAGGAGCGGGGGGCGTTGGTGCTAAATTGTTGCTGCCGAACAAACCGGAGAACAGACCGCCGCCAATTGAAGCGCCCGGTAAGCTTGCAACCGGTACGCCTTGGTGCGCGCCGCGCATGAAGCGGCTCCAAATTTCAACAGGGAGGCTGCCGCCTGTAACGTGTTTGGACGGTGTGCCATCGTCGTTGCCAAGCCACACGCCGGTCACAAGATGCGCGGTGTAGCCGATGAACCAGGCATCACGGAAATCCTGCGACGTGCCGGTTTTTCCGGCCGCAGGCCATCCCGGCAATGTCGCCTTGTGCGCTGTTCCGATTGTCAAAGTCTCTGCCATCATGCCGTTCATCATTGTCACGTACCGCGCGTCGATAATGCGCCCGAGCTGTTGGGCACTCCGCGCGTAAAGCACTTTGCCGTTGGTGGCGGTGATCTTCTCGATGACGTGAGGAACGAGGGCGTAGCCACCATTGGCAAAGGGCGCATAAGCGCCGACCAGTTCCAGCATCGAGACTTCCGACGTGCCGAGCGCGATTGACGCATTGGGCTCAAGCTTGGAGGCAATGCCGAGCCGATAAGCGGTGCGGATCACCGCCATCGGCGTCATCTCCAATGTCAGGCGTACCGATACCGTATTGAGGGAAAGCGCGAGTGCTTTGGTCAAGGTGACCGGGCCGAAATACTCGTGACCGTAGTTTTCCGGTTGCCAGCCTTTAATGTTGATAGGCTTGTCGTCGCGCACGGTATCGGGCGTAAGGCCGCGCTCAAGCGCGGTGAGGTAGACGAATGGTTTGAATGCGGAGCCGGGTTGCCGTTTCGCAGCGACGGCGCGGTTGAACTGACTGTCGGCGTAATTGCGGCCGCCGACCAGAGCGCGGACCGAACCGTCCGGCGTCATCGCGACCAATGCGCCTTGCGCTACGCCATTCTTATCGCCTTTTTGCGCGAGCTCATCATCGAGGGATTTTTCCGCATTTGCTTGCAGGCTTGCATCGATCGTGGTCTGCACCACAATGTCTTCATCGATATGACCAAGCGTATCGTTAAGGGCATCCATAACCCAGTCGGCGACATAGTTGACGGAGCCATTGTCAGCCTGCGCCACGATTTGCGGTGGGTGCGCCAGCGCAACTTTTTCGTTCGCGAGGCTGATAAATTTGACGTCGGCCATCGCAGCGAGCACGGCCTGCGCGCGCTGTTCGGCGCCATTGAAATTGCGCGTCGGTGCGAGCCGCGACGGTGACTTCACCAGGCCCGCAAGGAGTGCAGCTTCGGCCAAATTAATTTGTCGCGCCGATTTTCCGAAATAGCGCAGCGAAGCCTGTTCAATGCCGTAGGCGCCGGCGCCGAAGTAGACGCGATTGAGGTACATCTCCAGAATCTGGGTTTTCGAGAATTTGCGCTCGAGCCAGACCGCCAGCAGCACTTCCTGCAGCTTGCGCGTGATCGTACGCTCTTGAGTTAAAAAGAGATTTTTGGCCAGCTGCTGTGTGATGGTTGAACCACCCTGGGCCACGCCACGATGTAAAATGTTGGCAACCGCGGCACGCCCGATGCCGAAAGGATCGACACCGTAATGATCGTAGAAGCGCCGATCCTCGATGGCGACGAAGGCCTTCGGCACGTAGCTCGGCATCTCTTTCAGCGGCAACGGTGCGCCCGCGAGATCGCCGCGGCGGGCGAGCGCGCGGCCCTGCAGGTCGACGATCTGGATTGACGGTGGCCGTTTGGGAATCTCCAGCGACTGAATCGGCGGCAAATGCGCGCCAACCCATGCGACGACACCGATGCCGCCGATACCCATCCAAAGGCCGACAACCAGGCCCCAGTAAGCGAATCGGGCGATGAGGGAACGGAGTGGTGCGCTTGGTGCGCTTCGTGCGCTTCCGCCGCGTACGGCGCTTGCGACGTTTCGGAGTGGGCTTGTCGCCTGCGTCCGGCTTTTCTGCGTCAGGTGCAGGACGATCGTCGGCGGAAATGCGCAGGCCGGAATCGCTGTCGAACACCGGCTCCTTGCGTGCGCCCGTATGTCCCCGTTTCGACCCCATCACGCGACCCGTTTCGCGCCGGCTGTACCAAAACGCCGGTCCCCGCGGTCACGCTAAGCGGGCCGATTTAAGGGGCCGTTAAGCGGGATTTTGCCCCATCCACCGCAATTCATGATCTTTATCAAAGTCCGGCTGACAGCAATTTGCTATGCGATTCCACGACCTTACCTTTGGATTTAACGAATGAATTTGGACAGCCCTTCGCGCCCGCCGCTCAAAATCAGACGAGTTAATCTCGACACTGGCCGCGAAAATGTGGTGGTGATGTCACGCCGGTCGAAGGCGTTGCGCCCGGAAGTTTTCCGGGGCTTTAGCCGCGTCGAACTGCGCTGCAATTCCAAAGTATTGCTGGCCACTTTGCTTATCACCGATGGTGGCATTGTCGGCATCGATGAGATCGGACTCGCTGAACCGGCCTTCCGCCGCTTCGGCGAACCGGCAGGCAGTTTGGTCACCGTTACGCCCGCCGCTCCGCTCGACAGCCTCGATGCGGTCCGCGCAAAGATTCAAGGCCGCGCCCTGAGCGCGGATGAGATCACGGCGATTATCGACGATATCAGTCACTATCGTTACTCGGACATGGAGATCGCAGCTTTCCTGATCAGTTCGGCGAGCTTCATGACCAGCGGCGAACTGCTGGCTTTGTCGCAGGCGATGGCTCAGGCGGGAACGCAGCTCAAATGGGACAGGCCAAACATCGTCGACAAACATTGCATCGGCGGGATTCCGGGCAATCGCACATCGATGGTGGTGGTGCCGATCGTGGCCGCACATGGTCTGACCATCCCGAAAACCTCTTCGCGCGCCATAACCTCGCCAGCCGGCACCGCCGACACCATGGAAGTCCTTGCGCGGGTCGATCTCGGCGTCGACGAGATGAAAGAAGTGGTGAATGCGTGTCACGGCTGTCTGGTGTGGGGCGGCCACGTCAATCTCTCTCCGGCTGACGATATTCTGATTTCTGTCGAGCGACCGCTCAGCGTGGATACCCGTGAGCAGATGGTGGCATCGATCATGTCGAAGAAGATTGCTGCCGGCATAACCCACCTGCTGATTGATCTTCCGGTCGGGCCTGCTGCCAAGGTCGCAAACGCGATGGATGCGATGCGGCTGCGCAAGCTGTTCGAATTTGTCGGCGATCATTTCGGCATTGCGGTGGAAGTAATCACCACCGATGGACGCCAGCCGATCGGTAACGGCATCGGCCCGGTGCTAGAGGCGCAGGACGTCATGGCGGTGCTTGCGAGTGCGCCAGGCGCACCCGTCGACCTGAAGGAAAAATCGCTAAGGTTGGCGGCGCATCTCCTCGAATACGATCCGGAACTGCGCGGCGGGAGCGGTTATACGCGGGCGCGCGAATTGCTTGAGAGCGGCGCGGCACTCAAGCAGATGCACAAGATCATCGACGCGCAGGGGACTTCCGGATGCCGTACCGATCTCGGCGCTTTGAGTGCCGATATTCCGGCTCCCCGCGATGGCGTGGTCCAGGCGATTGATTGTCTCCGGCTCAACCGGCTGGCGCGTAGTGCAGGCGCGCCGATCGATAAGGGTGCCGGCATCAAGGTCTTCAAGAAAATCGGCGACCGCGTTGAAAAAGGCGAACCGCTCTATCGCATCTATGCCTATGACGCTTCGGAATTCGAACTCGCGGTTGGGGGAGCCAAGGCGAATGCAGGGTATGTCGTAGACGGGAAGTTGATTGGGGGCGGGACGAAGTCGTGACGAATGCCATCATCCAGGCTTTGCCGTCGGCGGAGAAGGATGCAGCGCGACTTGCGTCAACGCTCGGTATACGCATGGACACCATCCAACTGCACCGGTTTCCGGACGGTGAGCTGCGCGTGACAGTCGGTTCCGCCGCGGCCACGACCATTGTCTATGCGCCACTCGATCAACCCAATGAAAAATTGTTGACGATCTTGTTTGCGGCAGAGGCATTGCGCCGCAACGGCGCGCGCCGGCTGGTGTTGGTAGCGCCTTATCTTTGTTATATGCGACAGGACGCTGCATTTCACAAAGGCGAGGCGATCAGTCAGAGGGTTGTCGGCCCGATGCTCGCGCACAGTTTTGATCGCGTGGTCACGGTCGATGCACATCTGCATCGCACGAAGAATATTGAATATGTCTTTCCAGGCATCGAAGCCGACGATCTGTCGGCGATGCCGGCGATCGAGCATTTCCTGCGTGGGATGACCTTCGATCCCCAAACGATTGTGGCTGGTCCCGATGTGGAATCCACGCAATGGGTTGGCGATCTTGCCGGCCGGCTCGGGTTAAAATATGCGGTGGCAAGCAAGACTTGCAGCGGCGACCGGTCTGTCGAGATAGTCTTTCCAGATCCTAAGATCCTCAAGGGCCGCCAGGTACTGCTGGTCGACGACATTGTATCCTCGGGCGGTACGCTGGTGACCTGCGCCCGCGCCCTGATTGCCGCCGGCGCCACAGCGGTCGACGCCGTCATCACTCATGCGCTCTTTCCGCCGCAGATGACGCAAGCCTTTCTGGACGCCGGTTTGCGCTCGATACGTTCCACAAGCAGTGTGCCGCATCCGACCAATGCAATCCTGCTCGACAGCGTTTTGTCCGATGCCTTGCGCAAGGAGATTGGTCATGAGCGTTAAATTGCATTTTTGCGGCGCCGCCCGCACCGTGACCGGCTCGTGTCATTTGTTCGAGACACCGGCCGGACGCTTGCTGGTCGATTGCGGCCTGTTTCAGGGGTCAAAGACACTGAAGGCGTTGAACTACGGTGCTTTTCCCTTCCGCCCGGCCGACATTACGGCCGTTCTACTAACACACGCGCATATCGATCATAGCGGGCTATTACCAAAGCTGGTGCGCAACGGTTTCCGGGGTCCCATCATGGCCACGCGCGGGACAATCGATCTGTGCTCTTACATGCTGCCCGACTCGGGCAGCATTCAGGAATCCGAAGTTGCGACTCTCAACCGCCGCAACGCACCGTGCGGGCGCGCGGGCGTCACGCCGATCTATACGCAGGCTGATGCCGTTGCCTCGCTCTCTTCGTTTCGGCCGGTCGACTATGAGCAGTGGTTCGAGGCGATGCCCGGCGTGCGTGCGCGCTACTGGAACGCCGGCCATTTGCTCGGTTCGGCGTCGATCGAGCTCGAATTTGCCGGCGAGGGCGCATCCGGCCACCCGTTGCGAGTGCTCGCATCCGGAGATATCGGCCCCGATGCGAAGCTCTTTGAGCCCGATCCCGAGTCGCCGACCGGATTGGACTATGTGATTTGCGAATTGACCTATGGCGACGAGGATCGTCCGTCCGTCACGCGCGAGTCGCGGCGTCAGCACCTCGCGGCCGAAGTGCGAGACGCTCACCGCGCCGGCGAAGCGTTGTTGATCCCGGCCTTCGCAGTCGAGCGAACTCAGGAGCTGATCGTCGATCTGGTCGATCTGATGGACCGGGGTGATGTGCCGACAGCGCCGATCTTTCTCGACTCGCCGCTGGCCATTCGCGCTACCGAAGTATTTCGCAAATATGCGCCGGCTCTTGATTCCGATGTTGACGTGAACCGGCTGCTCGGCTCCCCGCACTTGCGTTGCACTGAGACAGTCGAAGAAAGCAAATCGATCGCCAAACTTACCGGTTTTCACGTCATCGTCGCCGCGAGCGGCATGTGTGACGCCGGGCGCATCCGCCATCATCTCAAACGCTGGTTGTGGCACGCAAACGCCACAGTGCTCCTGACGGGTTTTCAGGCGCAAGGCACTCTCGGATGCTTCCTTGATGATGGGGCAAAAGCGGTGCGCATCCAGGGTGAAGAAATCAAGGTGGCGGCGCGCATTCGCCGGCTCGACGAATATTCCGGGCACGCCGACGCGCCGGAGCTCGCGCGCTGGATTGCGTCGCGCCGGCCAATTGAGCGTGCCGTGTTTCTTGTGCATGGCGAGGAACCGGCGTTGGCGGGCCTCTCTGAACGGATCGGCGAGCGCATTGTCCCCGCGGCGAAAATTTTCACCCCGGTTCTTGACGATATCTATGATTTGACCACGTCGGCGCCGACCCTGATCAATGTGTCGCATCGGCGCAGGCTTGCGCCGGACGCTGTGGTCGCGCTCGATTGGCACAACGATATGTCGAAACTCATACTTGATATGAATGAGCGCATCGAAGCCGCCGCTGATGACCGCGGCCGCGGCGTCATAATCCGGCGCTTGCGTCGCGCGCTTGAGGCAGAACAGCCAAACTAGCTCGATGCTGCGGCTTTTGCCGTTTTTTCGTCGCCAGCTGCCGCAAAAAGCGCGATCAGCGCGCGTTTGATTGCTGCCTGCCGTGTCGGCGAGGCGATTTGCGCGCCCATCAGATCGGTGACGTAGAACACGTCCACCACGCGCTCACCGAATGTCGCCACGTGCGCCGAGGCGATATTGAGATTGAGTTTCGACAGTGTCGTGGTGAGCTCGAACAGGAGGCCGGTGCGGTCGAGTCCTGTGACCTCGATCATCGTGTAGCGGTGAGACCACTGGTTGTTGATGGTGACGGTCGGTTCCACGGCAAAGGCGCGGATGCGCCCTTTGGGCGGCGCCCGTTTGGCGACCACGTCGGGCAGCCGCAATTCGCCGCGCAGCGCCTTTTCGATGGAGTCCGCGATGCGATTGGCGCGCCGCTCTTCATCCTCATCGCGGTCGAATTCGCGCGAGAGAGAAATCGTATCGAGCGCACGGCCATCGGTCGTCGTATAGATCTGCGCGTCGACAATATTGGCGCCCGCCATCGCGCAGGCGCCGGCGATAATCGACAGCAGCCAGGGATGATCGGGCGCAAGCAGCGTTAGTTCCGTTACTGCGCGTTCGGCATCGAAAGCGGTTGTGGTCGCAAGCCGCTTGTCGGCATCCTCGGTCGCGCGCACGAAATTGGCGTGCTCGATCTTGTGCGGCAGGTCGACCTTGAGCCAATAGGCCGGATAGAGTTTTGCGATGTAGCTTTCGAGCCGGTCCTGCGGCCAACTCGTCATTGCCAAACGGAATTCATTCTGTGCGATCGTCACGCGCTGGGCGCGGTTGACTTCAGAGAAGCCGCCGGTGAGGGCGGGTTCGGTCTCGTAGTAAAGTGTGCGAATAAGTTGCGCTTTCCAGCCGTTCCAGACGCCGGGCCCGACGGCGCGGATGTCGGCGGTGGTGAGGATGGTGAGCAGCTTCAGCCGCTCGGCGGACTGCACGGTCGCCGCAAAATTTTCGATGGTCTTGCGGTCGGAGAGGTCGCGCGATTGCGCCACGCTGGACATCACCAGGTGATTTTCAATGAGCCACGCGACGGTATCAGTGTCAGCGGCCGAAAAGCCAAGTCTCGGACAAAATCGTTTCGCAACACGCGCGCCGGCGATGGAGTGATCCTCCGGCCGACCTTTGGCAATATCGTGCAGGAACATCGTGACATAGATCACCCGCCGGTGCTCGGGCAGGATCTTGTGCATCAGCTCATTGGCGAGCGGCGTCTCTTTGTTGGTGCCGCGCTCGATCTCCGCGAGCACGCCGATGCAACGCAGAAGATGCTCGTCCACCGTGTAGTGGTGGTACATATTGAACTGCATCATCGCGACGATTTTGCCGAAAGCCGGAACAAAGCGGCCGAGCACGCCGGCTTCATTCATGCGCCGCAGGACGGTTTCGGGGTCGTTCTTGGACGTCAGAATGTCGAGGAACAGCTCGTTAGCCTCTTCGTTATCGCGCAATTTGGCGTCGACAAGATTCAGCGAGCGCGTAATGGCGCGCATGGCATCGGGGTGGAAGGCCAGATTGTGTTTCTGCGCCAGGTAAAAGATCCGGATCAGGTTGACCGGATTGCGCTTGAATACATTGGCCTGCGCAAGCCGAATGCGATTTTTGTCGATAGTGAAATCATTGCTTTCACCAAGCTTGCGCCTTTTCACCGGCCGCAAGCGCGCCATCAGACGGCTGAGCACCGGCACGCTCTTGGCCTGGCTGTCTTCCAGCTCCGCGCACAGGATGGCCGTCAAGTCGCCGACATCCTTGGCGACCAGGAAGTAATGTTTCATGAAACGCTCGACGTCCTGCAGTCCGGGGTGCTCAGTGTAACCGAGCCGCACCGCAATCTCGCGCTGGATGTCGAATGACAGCCGCTCCTCGGCCCGTCCCATCAAAAAGTGCATGTGGCAACGCACCGACCAGAGGAAATCTTCGCAGCGGCGGAAGAGCTGATACTCCTGCTTGTCGAACACACCGCGTTTGATGAGCTCGTCGGGTTCGCGCACGCGGTAAACATATTTGGCGATCCAGAACAGCGTGTGTAGATCGCGCAGTCCGCCTTTGCCGTCTTTGACATTCGGCTCGACCAGATAGCGCGATTGTCCGCTGCGGCGGACGCGGTCCTCGCGCTCGGCAAGTTTGGCAGCGACGAATTCGGTCGCCGTGTTGCGCACCACCTCGTTGTCGAAGCGTGTTTGCAGCTCGTCGAACAGTTTGCTGTCACCGAACAGGAACCGCGCTTCGAGGATGGCCGTGCGGATGGTCATGTCCGCTTTGGCCTGGCGGATGCATTCATCGACCGAGCGCGTCGCATGGCCGACTTTGAGGCCCGTGTCCCACAGGCAATAGAGAATTGCTTCGGCGATCGACTTGCCCCAGGCGGTCTGCTTGTAGGGAAGCAGGAATAGCAGATCGATATCGGAGCCGGGTGCCTGCAAGCCGCGGCCGTAGCCGCCGGTCGCGATCACCGCCATGCGCTCGGCTTCGGAGGGGTTTTGCGAGGGGTAAAGCTTGCGGGCAAAATCGAACAGGATGCGGATGATTTCATCTTCCATCCGGCACAGCCGTTCGGCGCAGCGGCGGCCGTGGCGATCTTTCAGCAACAACTGCTCGGCTTTCGCGCGGCCATCGGCGAGCGCGAGTTTCAGCCGTTGCGCCATCAACGAGCGCAACTCACGTTCGCTGCCGGTGTGCGCCTTGACCAGTTGCTCCATCTCGGCGCTCAGCGCGCGCGCGTCGATCAGGTCGTTCGAACTTCTTGCAGGAAGTTCGGACGAGGGACGCGTTTCGCGATCGAGGGCAAGCGAAGCCATGGGCGGTCGGGGATAGCGGAGGCAGCGGCCCAAGTCATCGGGTGTGGCGAAAGATAATTGTCGCCGCGCCCATTCGGAAGAATATGGAAATAAATACTCTGTTTTACCGATATATCGATAATATTTTACCTTTGACCTCGGAAAAACGGCTGTTTATAGCATATTTATAGCGCCGATTTGAGTGAGCAGCTTGCGGGCGCTTAACAAATTCAGCTAAAGCGCGGGGCGCAACCCCCTCGCCAGCTGACAGCGGGCCACCGGTTCGCTTCAATCCACAGGACGCCTGCGCCGCAAGGCACGGGCGTCAGTCATGCGAGGAGATTGCTATGCGTATTCTGTCCCGCCGTTCGCTCTTTGCCTCCGCGTTGTTGGCCGGCCTTCTGCCGACCACTGCGCTCTTAGCGGCCGACAAGCCGGACACGATCAATATCGACTGGGCGACGTACAACCCCGTTTCCATCCTGCTCAAGAACAAGGGCCTGCTGGAGAAGGAGTTCGAGAAGGACAACATCAAGATCCGCTGGGTGCAGACGCTCGGCTCCAACAAGGCACTCGAATTTCTAAACGCCGGGTCGATCGATTTCGGCTCGACCGCAGGCTCTGCAGCACTGGTCGCCAAAATCAACGGCAATCCGATCAATGCGATCTATGTCTATTCGCGTCCGGAATGGACCGCGCTTGTCGTTCCCAAGGACAGCCCCATCACCAAAGTCGCCGACCTGAAGGGCAAGCGCGTAGCCGTGACGCGCGGCACCGATCCGCACATTTTTCTCGTGCGTGCGCTGCTTGCGGCGGGCTTGACCGAAAAGGATATCCAGCCGGTTCTGTTGCAGCACCCTGACGGCAAGACCGCGCTGATCCGTGGCGATGTCGATGCCTGGGCCGGGCTCGATCCCATGATGGCGCAGGCGGAAGTCGAGGACGGCGCCAAGCTGTTCTATCGGCAATGCCGCTGCCAATACTTGGGGCATTCTCAATGTGCGCGAGGACTTCGCCAAGCAGAATCCCGATCTGGTGAGACGCGTGCTGGCCGTCTACGAGGAGGCGCGCAAATACTCGCTCACCCATTACGACGAGCTCAAGGCTGACTTCATCGCGGTGACCAAGCTGCCTGAAGCCGTCGTCGACAAGCAGCTCAAGGAGCGCACCGAGCTCACCCACAACAAGATCGGCGCGCCGCAACGTGAATCGATCCTGGCGGCTGGGCTGGCCCTCCAGCAGGCTGGTGTCCTTAAGCCCGATGTCGACGTGAAAAAGGCGCTCGATGATCTGGTCGACGACAAGTATCTGGCGGCCACGAACTAGGCTTTCGCCGCGCTCTGCATAAGAGTTGCCTTCTGTGAGTAGTTTGATGTCTCTTGTGCAGATGAGTGCAGCGGTCGAGGAAGTCCCGGCAGAACAGAAAGCCCCCAGGTCGGCGCTGGCGCGTTACGCGCGGCCAGCGCTCGGCCTTCTTCTGCCGGTGACGCTTGCCCTGGGTTGGGAGCTGGCCGTTCGCGCAGGCCTTTCGAACGGCCGCCTGGTGCCGCCGCCTTCGCGCATCTACGAAGAGTTTTCCGAGCTCGCACGCACCGGTGAACTTGCGCGCCACGTTCTCGCAACGCTTTTGCGGGTTGCCGTCGGATTTGGCGTGGGGACGGTCATCGGCACATTGCTGGGGGCGATTGCAGGATATTCGACGCTGGTGCGCCGGCTCGTCGATCCGAGCCTGCAGGGCCTGCGCGCGGTGCCGTCGATTGCCTGGATACCGTTGTTCATCCTGTGGCTCGGAATATTCGAGACTTCCAAAGTCGCCTTGATCGCGATCGGCGTGTTTTTTCCGATCTATCTCGGCGTCATGGGCGCGGTGATGTCGGTCGATCGCAAGATCGTGGAGGTCGGCCGAGCGTTCCGCCTGTCCGGCCCGCAGATGGTGCGCCGAATTCTCCTGCCGGCGGTGCTGCCGGCCTATGTGATTGCGCTACGGTCGGGCCTCGGCCTCGGTTGGATGTTCGTCATCGCCGCCGAATTCATGGGCGCTTCCGAAGGCCTCGGTTATCTCCTGATTGACGGTCAGCAACTCGGCAAGCCGGCCGAAATCGTTGCGGCAATCCTCGCCTTTGCGGTGATCGGCAAGGCCACCGACTGGCTGATCGTCGGCGTGGCCGCGCCGTTCCTCCGCTGGGAAGACCGGTTCGCGCGCGGCACGGAGATTGACTGATGCTCACCCTCGAACACATCGGCAAGTCTTATCCGAACGGGGTGCATGCGCTCGACGACATCAACTTCACCGTTGCGCCAGGCGAGATCGTCGCCGTGATCGGCGGCTCCGGCTGCGGCAAGTCGACTTTGTTGCGTGCGATCAGCGGGCTCGATCGGCCGACCCAAGGGCGCGTTGTGCTCGATGGGCAGCAGATAACTTCACCGCACGAGAAGATCGGCATTGTCTTCCAGGAGCCGCGCCTGCTGCCGTGGCTGACGGTCGCCGACAATGTTGCGTTCGGCTTGACAGACCGGCCCATGGCGCGGCGACGCCATCGCGCCGCGGGAGCGCTGTCACGGGTCGGATTGGGCGAAAAGGCGCGCGTTTGGCCGCGCGAATTGTCGGGCGGTCAGGCGCAGCGCGTCGCTATTGCGCGCGCTCTGGTGCCGCAGCCTGAGGTGCTGCTGCTCGACGAACCGTTCTCCGCGCTCGACGCATTCACCCGCATCGATCTGCAAGACCATCTGCTCGACCTGTGGAACGACCTGCGGCCGATGATGATTCTCGTCACTCACGACGTCGATGAGGCCATCGCGCTTGCCGATCGCATCATGGTGATGCGGTCGCGTCCTGGCCGTATCTTCGAGGAGATCCCCGCGGATCTGCAGCGTCCGCGCGATCGTCATTCGGCTGCTTTTGACCACGTCAAGGCTCGCGTGCTCAACGCGCTCGATCGTTCGCTCGCCGGTGAGCGGGTACCGGAACAGGCTGCATTCGAACAGCCCGCCGCCGGCGCTGCGATGTGGTGGTAGCCGCCCTTGTGTTCGGCTGCATCCAGCCTGTAGGTTCCCGGCCGGTCAAAATGCAAATGTACAGGAGAAGAGCATGGATGCCGGCGAATTGCGTGCAATGCAGGCACCGATCAAGGAGCGTTACAAGAACGAGCCCAAGGCGGCGTTCATCACGCTGAAAGCCAAGGGCACACTCGACGACAGCAACATCGCCTGCAAGGTGGAAACCGGCCGCGCACTGGCCACCGCTGGGCTGCATCCCGCGACCGGTGGCTCCGGGCTTGAGTTGTGCTCCGGCGATATGCTGCTGGAAGCTCTCGTTGCCTGCGCTGGCGTCACGGTGAAGGCGGTGGCGACGGCGCTCGATATTCCGCTCAAGTCCGGCAAGGTATCAGCCGAGGGCGATCTCGATTTCCGTGGCACGCTCGGCGTTGCCAAAGACGCACCGGTCGGCTTCGCGCAGATCCGGTTGCGCTTTGATCTCGACACCCCAGCGCCACAGGAGAAGCTTGATCAGCTCCTCAAGCTGACCGAGCGCTATTGCGTCGTTTATCAGACCATCAAGAGCGGGCCGCCGGTCGACGTGCAGATGGCGCGCGTCTAGGGCGCCGCCCGGCAGTGACGAAGGCCTTGGACTGTGGTTCGCTGCCGTCAGACCGTAAAAATCCGGGAGAGAGACGACAATGCGTATGTTCCAGGTCTGCGTTTGCGGCCAGCCTTTGCAGCTCAACGAACAGCCCACGCCGAAGCCGACCGGCAGCGAAGTGCTGCTGAAAGTCTGGCCGCCGGCGTATGCCACAGCGACCTGCATTTGGCCGACGGATGGTTTGACCTCGGCGGCGGCAAAAAGATGAGCCTCGCCGATCGCGGCATGAAACTGCCGGTGACGCTCGGCCACGAGAACGTCGGCGAGGTCGTTGCCTTCGGCCCTGACGCAAAGGGCGTCAAAGTTGGCGACCGCCGACTTGCGCATCCGTGGATCGGTTGCGGCACCTGCGAACCGTGCCAGCGGGGTGAGGAAAATCTTTGCCGCGCCATGCGCAGCCTCGGTGTATTTTCGAACGGCGGCTACGCCGACTACCTGATGATCCCGCATCCGCGCTATTTGTTCGACATCGGTGATTTGCCGCCGGAGCGCGCCGCGCCGCTTGCCTGCTCGGGCGTCACGACCTTCGGTGCCCTGAAAAAAATTCCGACGCTGAAAACCGAACCGACCGTCATCATCGGTGCGGGTGGTCTCGGTCTGATGTGTCTTGCGCTTCACAAGGCAATGGGCGGTCACAGCGCCATCGTCGTCGACATCGATTCCGCCAAGCGGGACGCCGCCAAGAAAGCGGGCGCGAAGGCTGTGGTGGATGGCGGTGCGGCCGATGCCTCTCAGCAGATCATCGACATGACCAAAGGCGGCGCGTGGGGCGTCATCGATCTTGTCGGTTCGTCGCAAAGCGCGCGCGTCGGCTATGACAGCCTGATCAAGGGCGGCAAATACGTCATCGTTGGGCTCTATGGTGGCGACTTCACGGTGTCGTTACCACCAATACCGATGCGCGCATTGACCATCCAGGGCTCTTACGTCGGCAGCTTGCCGGAAATGAAAGAGCTCATCGACCTTGTCCGCCGCACTGGCATTCCGCCGGTTCCGGTGACGACTAGGCCGCTCGAGGATGTGAACGCGGTGATGGATCAGCTGCGTGCCGGCAAGGTGATCGGCCGCGTCGTGCTGACGCCGGCGTAACCCTCTACGGCCTCATTTCGACGTTGTGCGTCACACCATCAAGGGCGGCGCGGGTTGATGTGAAGATCGTGAGGGTTTAGGAAAATGTCGTGGCCGGGCTTGTCCCGGCCATCCACGTCTTTATCCGCGCTAAACTGCAAGACGTGGATGCCCGGCACAAGGCCAGGCATGACGGTCGAGAACGCAATGTCCGCCTGCAGTTTATTTCGCGCTCATCCTGATCGTAAAAATGGCCGTCACGGCCGCCTTTGTGCTGGCGGCGACGGTGACAGCCGAACGCGTCGGCCCCTTGATTGGCGGCCTGATGGCGACGCTGCCGGTCGGTGCTGGGCCGGTCTATGTTTTCCTTGCACTCGATCACGACGCGCATTTCATTGCGCAGAGTGCGGTTGCGAGCCTTGCGATCAACGCGGTCAACGTGATCTTCGCCTTGGTTTATACGCTGCTGGCGCAAACGCGCTCGCGAGCGATCAGCATGTCGGGAGCATTTCTTGTCTGGTTGATCCTCGCGAGCATTGTCCTCTCGGTTCACTGGTCGTTCGCGCTGGTGGCAGTGTTGAACGTCATTGTCTTGGGCATCTGCCTGTGGCTGGTGCGCCCGTTGCGTCACGTCCGGGTTAAGGGATTCCGCACGCAATGGACCGACCTCGCGCTGCGTGCCGGTCTGGTTGCCGGATTGGTTGGCGTCGTCGTGACTTTCAGTTTTCAGCTTGGGCCTGATCGGCAGTGGCATTCTTGCGGTCTTTCCGGTGGTGCTGCTGAGCATCATGTACATCTTGCACGACCGTGTCGGCGGGCCGGCAACGGCTGCTGTCATGGCCAATGCGGTGCTAGGGCTGGTCGGATTCGCCTTTGCGTGCACGGTGTTGCATTTTACGGCCGACGTGTTCGGCTCGGTAATCGGGCTGACCCTGGCGCTTGCGACGTCGGTCGGCTGGAGCCTGCTGGTATTGCTCGCGCGCCGTCACGGCGTTGCAGTTTAGCTGGTAAACTAGATGGCATTGCTGCTGATCGGTCTTCTGCTGAAAATCGCGATGACCGCATTGATCGTTGTCGCGGCTTCGGTCGTCGTCGAGCGCACGGGCGCGTTCGTCGGAGCGCTGGTCGCGTCTCTGCCGACAGCGGGCGGCGCTGCCCTGATCATTCTGGCGTTCGAGCATCCGGCATCTTTCATCGCATCGAGTGCGATCGGCAGCATGGTCTCCATGGCCGCGTGCGCGATCTTTGCGCTGAGTTACGCGGCGCTGGCGCAACGTCACTCGCTGGCGATGAGCCTCGGTGGCGCGTTTCTGGTCTGGTTTGTTGCCGCGCTTTTGTCCCGCCTCGTGGATTGGACGGCCACGACCGCGCTGCTTCTCAACGCCGTGGTCTATCCGCTGACAATATTTGCCGCCGTGCGTTTTCTCGGGCACGGCACGGTCAAGGCACGCGTTAAACTGAATCGGTCGTGATCTTGCATGGCGCGCGAGCATCGTCACCCTCTGCGTCATTATCGTCACCGCCGCGAGCCAGTCGCTGGGATCATATTTCTCGGGCGTCTTTGCATTCTTTCCCGTGGCGATGGGATCGTTCTTTATCATCCTGCATTCGCGGCTCGGCGGTCCGGCGGCGGCAAGCGTCGCCGCGTATGTTCAGGCGCCACTGATCGGCCTCGTGCTCAGCCTTCTGGCCGTGCACTCTGTTGGCGGTGCCGATTGGCGTCTGGTGGTCCTATGCGGTCGGGCTTATCGATCGGCGTTGCATGGAACGCATTGCTTTGGCTGCTGCGCCGCGGGCGAGCCGCTCGCTTCGCTCGTCCCCGCGCAAGCGGGGACCCAAGGCAAATTTCGCAACAGTAAATTGTGGCTCTGGATTCCCGCTTGCGCGGGAATGAGCGGAGGATTGGCCTACCGCAACATCCCAAGCTCCAGCGCCTTGATCTGCAGCGCGAGATAGCGCGAGAAGATGCGGCATTGCGCCAGACTTCCTGCGGTGAACCACAGGCCCGGCTGTGCCGTGCGCCGCCACATGTTGCGCAGCTCACCGCCATCATCAAAGCCCCAGACGGGGCCGATGCGGTTCGGCGACGTCGTCGCCGAGAAACGCGCGTGCGGTTTCCTGCTGATTTTTGTATCCGGTCGCCAATACGAGCAGGTCCGCCGGGACGATGCGCCCATCGCGCATCCGCACACCTTCGGCGACGAAGCGATCGACGTCGGAAAATTGGATCACGCCAATCGCGCCCGAAATGATCAGGTCCGAACAACCAACGTTGAAGTAGTAACCGCCGCCGCGGCGCAGATACATCATCTGGAAGCCGGTATCGTCCTCGCCGAAATGCAGCCGAAACCCGCGTTTTTCGAGGTTCTGCAGCAGCACTTTGTCCACCTCGCGGCCTCTCGCGGTTGAAAGCTGATACGAGCGTTGCAGCACGGGATAGGGGAACGACGTCGCGAGCAGATCGCAGTCCTCGAATGGAATGCCTTCCGAATAAATCGCATAGACGCTCTGCGCCTCTTTCAGGCTCACGACGTAGGTTTTGCTGCGCTGGATCATGGTGACGTAGGCGCCGTGCGCATGCAGCTCCTGCGCGACATCGTGGCCACTGGTGCCGGTTCCGAGCACCAGCGCTTTGCGGCCCTTCCATTGTTCGGCATGTTTGAAATCGCCGGAATGCACCTTGGTGCCCGCAAATGTGTCGAGGCCCGGCAAATCCGGCGTGGAAGGAATGCTGCTCACACCAGTCGCGAAAATCAGATGGCGCGGGCGCATAACGCGCTCGCTACCGTCTTTGCGGCGCAGTGTGACTTCCCAGTCCCGGCGTTTTTCATCGTAACGTCCTGAGACCAGTTCGGTGCCGGTCCAGAAATTCAGCTCCATGGCTTCGACGTAGAATTCGAACCAATTCGCCAGTTTGTCTTTCGGAATGTAAACAGGAAATGTCGATGGAAATTTCAGATAGGGCAGGTGATTGACATGCATTTCGTTATGCAATGTCAGTGAGTGATAGCGCTTGCGCCAATTGTCACCGACGCGCTCATGACGGTCGACGATGAGCGTATCGACGCCAAGCTGATGCAGGCGCGCGGCGATCGAGAGCCCCGCCTGGCCGCCGCCAACGACAATCACCGCCGGGTCGTGATCGGCATAGGAGCGTGCCTTGACGAGACGATCACTCCAGTTTTCGGCGCCGAAATCGCGCGTGCCGTCGTCGGCCGTAAGTTTCTTGAAGGCTTCTTCGTGATCTTTGAGCTCTTCCAGTGTCGTGACAATCGACCAGGCGCGCAGCCGCGACGGCGTTTGCGGATCGGGAACGAGGCGCACGACGCCGGCGCCGCGGCCGATGGCCGTTTCAAATTCGAACAGGCCCTCGATCGCTTCGGTGCCGGCGCGCGTCACCCAGCGTGGCGGCGTTCTCTTCGCCGGAAAATGAAAGTGCGTCGGCGCTGTACGCGCGAGTGTCTCGTGCATCGTAGTTTCGATTGCAGGCCGGCCCGACATGGTCTGGATCGTCCATGTGAATGCCAGCACATCGCGCCAAAGGCCGTCCGCGATAAACAAATCCGCGACTGCGGACGTATCTTGCGCCTGCAACGCCGCCTCGAAGCTCTCGAGCCAGTGCTGTGCGTCCGCCGGCGCCGTTGTTTGTTTTCTCTCGGCGACGTTCATCGTCCTCGCACTCGCTCATCCCCGCGTAGGCGGGGATCCAGGATAAATGGATCGTTCTTGCAAAGAGAGTACTGGATTCCCGCTTGCGCGGGAATGAGCGGCCTCACCACCGTCATGCCCGGCCTTGTGCCGCATAAAATGTGCCGCAAGTCGGGTAGACCCGACTTGCAGTGACAAGCCCGGCCATGACATTTACTGCAGCGCAAAAGGCCGAGATGTAACGTTCTAACCCTTCCGCGTCTCGGCCAGCTTTGCTTTTAGCAGGTAAAGCGCGTCCATGGCCTCACGCGGCGACAGGTCATCCGGGTTGATCGCCGCCAGCGCTGCGGCCAGGACGTCCTCAGCCGATGGTATCTTGTCCGGCGTCGTTTTCCCGGGCACGGCAAACAGCGGCAAGTCTTCAAAGCCTTTCGGCGCGGCGCGGTCTTCCTGCTCGAGTTTGGCGAATACCACTTTGGCGCGTTCGATGACGCTCGACGGCAGGCCGGCGAGCTTTGCCACCTGGATGCCGTAGGAACGATCAGCTGCGCCCGCGACGACTTCATGCAGAAACACGACCTCGCCCTGCCATTCCTTCACCCGCACCGTGGCGTTGTGCAGCCGGTCGAGCCGCGCGGCGAGGGCGGTCAGTTCATGAAAATGCGTCGCAAAGAGCGCGCGGCATTTGTTGACGCCGTGCAGATGCTCGACGGTGGCCCATGCAATCGACAGCCCGTCGAATGTCGCGGTGCCGCGGCCGATCTCGTCAAGAATGACCAGCGCCCGCTCGCCCGCCTGATTAAGGATGGCTGCCGTTTCCACCATTTCGACCATGAAAGTCGAGCGGCCGCGCGCCAGATCGTCGGCGGCGCCCACGCGCGAAAACAGCCGGTCGACGACGCCGATCTGCGCGCGCTTGGCGGGAACGAAACTCCCCATCTGCGCGAGGATCGCGATCAGCGCATTTTGCCTGAGAAACGTGGACTTTCCCGCCATGTTGGGGCCGGTGATCAGCCAGATGCGGCCGGCATCCAGGCCGGGCGGCGGCGAGAGGTCGCAGCCGTTGGCGACGAACGGCGTGCCGTCGTGCGACAGAGCCTGCTCGACGACCGGATGGCGCCCGCCCTCGATGATAAAAGAATGACTGTCGTCGACTTGCGGTCGCGCGTAGTCGCGTTCGGCGGCAAGATGCGCGAGTGCGCTCGCGACATCCAGACGCGCCAGCGCCTCCGCGCAGTCCTTGATGTTGACGCTCTCGGCAATCACGCCAGCCACCAGCCGTTCGAAAATCTCGAGTTCGAGGCCAAGCGCGCGTTCGGCGGCGCTGGCGATTTTTGAACTCAAGCTCACCCAGTTCGGTCGTTGTGAAGCGCACTTGGCCGGCGAGCGTCTGCCGGTGAATGAATATGCCATTGAATGGTGCAGCCATCAGCTTCTCGCCATGCTGAGCTGTCACCTCGACGAAATAGCCGAGCACATTGTTGTGCTTGATCTTGAGGATGCGGATGCCGGTGTCTTCGGCATAGCGCGCCTGCAAGGCCGCGATGACGCGACGTGATGCATCGCGCAGCGCGCGCATTTCATCGAGGGTTGCATCGTAGCCCTCGCGCACAAAGCCGCCGTCGCGTTTGAAAGCGGGCAACTCGGCGGCTAGCGCGGCGCGACAATTCGGCGGCCAGCATTCCGTCCGGCTCCCGGCAGGCTGACAAGGCCTCTGAAATTTCATCCGGCGTATCCTTGAGTGAGGTAAGGGCACGCGCGAGATCGGCGGCCGCAAGAATGCCATCGCGAATGCCGGCAAGATCGCGCGGTCCGCCGCGGCCGACAAACAAGCGCGACAGAGCGCGGGCAAGATCGGGCGCCACCCGCAGGCGCGATCGCGTCTCGGCCCGCGCAGCCGTGTCGTCGAGAAAACTCGCCACGGCATCGAGCCGCTTTTCAATCTGCGCCGGATCGGTGAGGGGTGCCGACAGCCGCTGCGCCAGAAGCCGCGAACCGGCAGCGGTCACGGTGCAGTCGATGGCATCGAGCAGCGATCCGCGCCGGTCGCCCGCCAGTGTGCGCATCAATTCGAGATTGGCGCGCGTGGCCTGGTCGATCGCCATGCTGGCGCCTGCGCTTTCGCGCAATGGCGGCGACAGCGGTGGATGCTTGCCGATCTGCGTGCGCTCGACATAAGTCACGCAGGCTGCGGCGGCGGTGAGCTCGAGTCGCGTCATCGCACCGAAGGCTTCGCTGGTTGCGACTGCGAAGAAGGTGCTCAGCCGCCGTTCGGCGGTCGCGCTGTCGAACACGTCGCGCGCCAGCGGCGCGACAGCAGGGAGCGAGCGCCAATACGCCGCGAGATCGGCTTCGCTGAAGAGTGCGTCGGAAACGATGATCTCACTCGGCTCGAGCCGCGCGATCTCGGCCGGGAGCGAACCACGCTCGCATTCCGTCACGCGGAATTCGCCGGTGGAAATATCGATCCATGCAAGCGCGAAACGTGTGTCCTCGTCGGCTGACGAGAGCCGTGCGCGTGTAACAGCGAGCAGGTAATTGTTGCGGTTGGCATCAAGGAGCGTGTCTTCGGTCAATGTGCCGGGCGTCACCAGCCGGATCACGTCGCGCCGCACGACACTCTTGGCGCCGCGCTTGCGCGCCTCGGCCGGGTCTTCAAGCTGCTCGCACACCGCAACGCGATGGCCGAGCGCGATCAGCCGGTGGAGATATTCGTCCGAGCGGACGACAGGTACTCCACAAAGCGGCACGTCCTTGCCGAGGTATTTCCCGCGCTTGGTGAGCATGATGCCGAGCGCACGCGAGGCGACCTCGGCATCCTCGAAGAACATTTCGTAGAAATCGCCCATCCGGTAGAACAACAGGCAGTCCGGGTGCGCGGCCTTGATCTCAACGTACTGTGCCATGGCTGGCGTGACGCGGCCCTCGTCGGCCGGCGGCGAGGTATCAGCCTCAGACATGCCGATGGGTTCAGCAACAGCCATACGCAACGCTAACAGATAGTGGGCGACCTTTCATGCAACGTCGTGTGGTGATCCACAGGCCCCATGGCTAAACCGATATTCGCCCAGTCTTTGGCGAGGACCTCCAAGCGTTTGCCGCAAGCCTGTCAAAGGTTGTCAGAGCTGACGCCATTGGTTTTAGTGGCGGATCACTAATCGCCAGCAGCGGGTCGGTGCCATGGAATTCAATCTTGACCAAATGTCCGCGGCCAACCGTTACGAGCTGCTGCTCGGGACCGTGGTGCCGCGGCCAATCTCCCTCATCACTACGCTTGATGTCGACGGCAAATTAAATGCGGCGCCCTATAGCCTTTTCAACCTGATGGGGCATGAGCCGCCAGTCGTTGCGGTGAGCGTTCTGCCGCATCCGGCAGGGCGCTTAAAGGATACCGGCGCAAATATTCTGGCCACGGAAGAATTCGTGCTCAACCTCGTCTCCGAGGAAATGGCCGAAGCAATGAACATCACCTGCATCGATGCGCCGGCCGGCTACGACGAGCTTAAGCTGACGACGCTTAAAACAACGCCATCCAAGCGGGTTAAGCCGCCACGTATCGCGCAAAGCCCCGTTGCATTCGAGTGCCGCTTGCTGACATCGCTATCGTTTGGGCCGAACCAAGCCATTATCATCGGGCGCATCATGCAAACGCATGTCGCAGACGAATTTGTGCTCGATGCGGCACACGCTCTCGTCGACACGAAAAAACTCAAGCTGTTCGGCGCCCTGCACGGCGCGCGCTGGTACGCGAAGCTCTCGGACCGCTTCGACATGGAGCGGCCGACGTGGGACGAGTGGAGCAAGGCGGGAAAAGTCTAGAGCGTCATTTTTTAAATGTCACGCCTGTGATGGCCTCGAGATTGCGGTGCCAGATTTTCTCTTTGTCGGCCTTCGGCATGTCGATGCCTTCGATGATGCGGAGCGTTTCGCGTGTGTACATCGTGCCTTTTTCCGGATCGAACGGGCAATCCGATGCGAACACGATCTTGTCGAGATCGTAGAAGGCAAACCCCGCATGCGTTGCCGGCTCGCCGCCGAAGGTTGCCGTGTCGGCATAGAAGGTGTGCTTGAAGTAATCGAGCGGACGTTTCTTTAGCTTTTTCAAGATGAGGCTGAGATCCTCATCCGATGTGCGCGCGCCGAGCTGATCCCATCCTGGGCCAATACGGCCCTCCAGCATCGGCACGATGCCGCCGAAATGGTGGGTGATGATTTTCAGGTTCGGGTACTTGTCCATAATCCCTGAAAACACCAGTCTCGCCATCGCTGCCGCAGTTTCGTAGGACCATCCGAAGGTCCACCAGATCTCGTATTTCGATTTTTTCTCGGACAGATAGTCCGGAAAATTCGCCGCGCGCGCAGGATGCATCCAGATCGGCTTGTTGAGTTTGTTCATCGCCGCGAAAAACGGCTCGAACGCCGGGTCGTCGAGCGGCTTGCCGGCAATGTTGGTGTAAATCTGCACGCCCAGCGCGCCGTTTTTCAGCGCGCGTTCGGCCTCTCGTACGCCGCCATCCGGCGCAATCAGCGCGGCTTGCGCAACCCAACCGGGGAATTCGTCGGGATATTTTGCACAAATATCGGCGAAGCCATCATTCACCAACTTGGTGTATTCTTCAGTCAGCTTGCCATCACCTTTGGTCATGACCTCGAGCGGCGGCATCGGGTATGAAAGAATTTGCGCGTAGTCCTTGAAGCTGCCGACGATCTTTCGGCGGATCTCGAGGTCATGGATACAAGGTATTTCACGCACGCGCTTGCCGATGTCGGCATGGCCGCTTTCGACGATCTTATTGAAATATTTTTCTGGGACGAAATGGGTGTAAGCGTCGATGCGCATGGGTCCTCCGTGACTTTCGATTGCTCTGTATGGGTTATCGGTTCAATAGGGTGTAATGACGTTCAGCAGCGCCTGACGCTTCTCGTTGATGACGACATCGCGTGCGCGTGCGATCGCATCAGGCAGGTCGGCGGGTTTTTCCACGCGCTCGGCATGGGCGCCTTGCGCGCGCGCCATTTCCTCAAACGGCGGTGATGGGTCGAGATCGGCGAGCGTGCGGCCGTCGGTCTCGCCCGCGACACCGTCCTTGAACATCGACATTGTGGCGTTACGCACTGCGCCGTAGCGGCTGTTATTGAACAGGATGGCGAGGATCGGAAGATTGTGAACGGCCGATACCCAATGTCCCACCATCGGATTTGCAAACATGTACGCGCCATCACCGAGCGTTGCGACGATGAATTTCTCCGGTGCCGCAAGTTTGGCGCCCAATGCCGCACCCAAGCCCCAGCCGAGTCCGCCGGCGGGGCCGAGCGCAAACAGCGTGTCGGGCTTCTCGCGTTGGATTTGCGCGGCGCGAAGCGAATATTCATTGAAGATCACCGCGTCGGTGCCCACGGCTTCGCCGATGCACCGTGACAGATATTCCGGCGAGATCGTTTGTCCGGGTGTGGAATTTTTCGCAAGCTGGGCACGCCGTGTGCGCATCCGCTCGGTCAGGCGTGCGCGGCGCGCCGCGATGCGCGCTTCCGCCATCTGCAATCGCGGCCCGATCGCGGCGTTGAGCGCCGTCAGTGTATTGACGGTGCCGGCCTGGATCGCGAGATCGCTCGGAAAGGTGCGCATCGGGTAGCGCACGAAAAATGGCTCCTCACCGATGTGCGCGACGTGGCATCCCGCGGGCGGGTTTTGCAGGCTCGGAATCCACGGCGCATCGGCGTCGATGGTGATGACCAGGTCGGCGTCGGCCAGCAGCGCGCCCGGCTCGAAGCCGAAATGCATGGAGTGGCTTGACGGGAGACACACCGAGCGCGGGTTATTGACCACGACCGGGATCGCCGCGCGTTCGGCCAGTTGTCCCAGGATCGCGGGCGCATCCGCGGGCAAAGTGGAGACGATGATCAGCGGCCGTTCGGCGGCCGCGATCCATTCGGCGAGTTGCGCAACCGACCGCGGATCAGGATATGGAGCCGCCGCTTGCGGCCGCGGCTTCAATGGACCGATCGGCTCTGATACCGGCGCGGACAATGGTTCGCGGGGCAGCACGAGGTAAACGGGCCCGCGAGGGCTGGCCATCGTAACTTCGACCGCGCGGGACACCATGTCGCCGACTTGCCCCGGCATCCGCAATTCGTAATCCCATTTCACCAGCTCGCGCAGCATGCCGGCCTGATCGAACATTTCCTGCGCCCAGTGAATCGGGCGCGAGCGTGAGCCGAACGAGCCTTTTTCGGTAATCGGCGTGCGCCCGGCGGCGAGAATGAGCGGGATACGGTCGCGCGAAAGATTCGTAAGGTTGTTGATCGTATTCGCGGTGCCGACGTTGACGTGAACCATCACGGCTTGCGGACGACCATTCATCAGATAAGCGCCGTGCGCCATGGCGACCGCAAGATTCTCATGCGGAACCAGGATTGGTTTCGGCACCTTCGCATTGGTCTTCTTGGCGCGGCTGAACGCTTCCACAATCGGGGGAAAGTCAGTGCCGGGATTGGCGAAAAAATAGTCGACGCCATGATCGGCAAGCGCGCGCAGGAAAGCCTCTGCGGCAATTGGCGGCCGTTGTCCGGTCGGTGTGGCGGCCATTTCGTTTCGTCCCTTATGGCGTTCGCGCAGCGCTGAACTTCAGGCCCGGGACGCTTTCTACATTATGTGTGGGGTCTTTTACTCGACGAGGCAAAAGCTGACAACGGAGCCGGGCGCGGGCGCGTTACGCGCGCCGGGAATGCCTCAATTGGCGTGCGCGGAAGGCATTATTCGGCCGCGATGCGCATAGCCTGCTGGCCGTCAATGTCGGCGAGGCACTTGGCTAGGCTCTCGCCTTCCGGGTCGACCAAGGCCGCGGTGCGCGCGCTCGCGACCGCATCGGCGGCCTGCGCCAATGGGATGTGGCCCGCCAGTGCCGGTCGGATGACCCGCGCTTCGATGGCGCCGTAATTTGCAAGGCCGCGCGCATGCGTATCGCCGTAGCCTTTGATCAGCCGCGCGCATTCCGCGATTTCGAGCGCAAATTCAGGAGAACGTTTCGCTGCTTCGCGGATCAGCCCAAGCCAGGATTCGAGTTGCTGCTGTTCTTGTTTGTAGCGGTAACCATAGGGGCGCAAAGGCCGCAGTTTCGCAAGTATCAGAAATCGCAGATAACCGCTGATCGACGTCGAATTGATTTCCATGCCGAAATAAACGCGACTCAGCCAACCCTTGCGCTCGGCCAGGCGGAGAATCGGCCGTGCCAGAAACGGCGGAAGCAACTGGCACAATTCCTCGATACCGGGTTTAAGAAAATCATGCACCGAATAGGGCTCGTCTTTGACACGCAGCTCTTCGCGCGTGATACGGCGCATGCGCTCGGGCGAAATCTTTGCCTGCGCGACCCGCACGACGTCTTCGTAAGACATGCGCACCGCAAGATGACGCGCGACCTCCTTGAGGAATTTTCCCTGTGCACCAATGACGTGATCGATCTCGACGATGGGTCGGAGACGGTCCAGGTAAAGCCGGCCGTAGGCAACGTTCTGATAGCGGATCAATCGCCGCACGCCTTCGAGACCGGTTGCCTGCGCTACCACCGGAAATGTGCGGGTCACTTCGTGTTCGATCAAAGCCGGTGTTGCAGGAATTTTTCGCTTCTTTTCGGCAAGCTTCGTGGCCTGGACATTCGCGCGCGCGGCTTCCAATCCAGCGCGGAATCCGCGCAAATTGCTGTCGATCGATTTACCGTCGTCGCGGATCGCTGACTCAAATTGCTCTTGCGTCAACGGCAGGCGTTCACAGCCCGCTATGGCGCCTAGCATGACGGCGTTGATGATCGAGCCACTTTGCCTGGCGAGTGAATCCATGTCGATGAGCAAAGAGCCCTTCGCATTGGCTTTGATGGTATCAATCAGCTTGTCTTGGTCAAAACGGCCGTCGCCCATCGATATCTTTTCATCCATCGCATAAAAGCGGCTGACGGAACCGATGACATGGGTGCGCCCCGGTGTCACGAAGCCGTTCGCCACCGTGCGGCCGGCCTCCAGCAATTCGCTCGCCACCGCGATGTCGATATCGCCGACGCCGGGAGTCAGCGCCAGCACCGGACGCTTGCCAGCGAGCTCCGCTGTCTTCACCGGCAAAATCTCAATGTAATATGTCGTAGCGCCCGTGCGTTGCGCGACACCGGGGATCGACGTGCTTTGCACCGGAAAGCCGGCTTGCGCCGCCGCCGAAACAATCCACTGCGTGAGCACGCCGCCGCCTTCACCACCAAGAGCGGCGATCAGGATCGTGATTGGGCGGGAAGAATTCATGCCGCGGCCTCGCCCGTATAGCCACCGAGCCAGCCGATGACCTTCTGGCGTAGCCGAAATATCTTGCGATCCCACGACGTAGGGTTACGCACAATTTCGGCTCGGTAGAATGATGGACACAGCACCGCCGCGTGTGCGACTTCGCCGCATAGGCCGCAACCCACGCAACTTTCAATGACAGTCGCGACAGGGTCCGTTCGCAGTGGGTCGGGCGAAGGCTTCACGGTCAGCGATGGGCAGCCGGACAGCCGGATACAGGAATGGTCGCCTGTACAGATTTCATCGTCGACGCCGTAGCGCGTGCGTGTGACGCGTTCGCCGCGCTCGAGCTTCACCGCATCCTCTGCACGCACCCGGCGCTGCCGCGCAAGCTGGCACTCGCCGTCGGCGATGATGACTTTTAGCCCGCGCTCGGCGGTGTGCATGGCTTCTTTCAGCGTCTTCACCATCACCGCGACGGAATATGTGCGCACCGTGCGCAGCCATTTGACGCCCATCGAACGCAACGTCTGTTCGATTCCTACGCCGGGTGTTGCACCGGTGCGGCTCATGGTGCTCGACGGGATATATTGTTGGCCGGTGGCAGAAGCATAGCCATTTTGCATCACGATCAGCACGCCGTCGCCTTTGTTGAACAGATTGGATGCAACGCCGGTGATCAGACCGTTATGCCAAAATCCGCCGTCGCCCATGATCGCGATCGGGCGTCGTTCCATGTTTGGCGTCACTGCTGCCGCGCTCGCAAGCGACATGCCGTAACCGAGGATCGAATTGCCGAGCGAGAAGGGCGCGAAGGTCGCAAACGAGTGGCAACCGATGTCGGCGCTGATGTGCGTCGGGCCCAATTCGCGTTGCATCAATTTGATTGCCGAAAACACCGGACGTTCCGGGCAACCTGTGCAGAAAGCAGGAGGACGTGGGGGCAGGGGACCAAGCGCCGCCGCGGCTTTTGCTTTGTGCGCGACCAGGCCACGAGTTTTTCTGCAATGGTATCGGCATCCACTCCCTTGGGCTTGGCGTCCTGCAGGAAAGCGGCGATCCCTTCAAGGAGCACGTCGGAAGCGTATTCGCCGGCCTTCGGTAGTGGGCCCTTGCCGAGCACGCGCGTGTTGATGTCTGAGCGGCGCAACTCGACGTTGACCGCCTGCTCGATGTAATCGGGATAGCCTTCCTCGACGACGAGAACCGCACGTTTGGTGGCGCAGAATTCGCGCAATTCCTCCGGCACCAACGGATAGACAACATTAAGGACGAGGATCGGAACGCGGGACGCGCCAAATACGTCGGCCAGTCCCATGCGTTCGAGCGCGCGCAGCACGCTATTGGTGAGCCCGCCCATCACGATGATGCCCACATCGGAGAGGTCGCCCTCGATCGTCTCGTTGAGTTTTTGCTCGCGAATGAAGGCCCGTGCGGCGGGCAGGCGTTCTTCAACCTTCAGCCGCTCCTGCGTAAAGATCACAGGTGGATGCGCCAGCCGTCCGTATTCGAAACGCGGCGGTCCGGCGAGTTTGTCGAGGCCGGAAACGATGCCCTTGCGATTGTTCTTGGCGGCGAATTCGCCGGTGGCATGGCAGGCGCGTATGCGCAATTCCAGCATAACCGGCGCGTGGCTCGCCTCCGACAGCTCAAATCCCTTTTCCACCGCGCGCACAATCGACGGAAGATCGGGGCGGGGATCGAGAAGCCATATCGAGGACTTCAACGCATAAGCGTAAGAACGTTCCTGAATGACGCTCGCGCCCTCGCCATAGTCCTCGCCGAGAATAATCATGGCGCCGCCAATAACGCCCGGTGAGGCAAGGTTGGACAGCGCGTCGGCGGCAACATTGGTGCCGACAATTGATTTCCACGTCACCGCGCCGCGCAGCGGGTAGTTGATGGATGCGCCGAGCATGGCGGCGGCCGAGGCTTCATTGGAGCAGGTCTCCAGATGCACGCCGAGCTCGGACATGATGTCTTCCGCATCAACGAGCACATCGAGAAGATGGGAGACGGGAGCACCTTGATAGCCGCCGACATAGCTCACGCCTGACTGCAGCAGCGCCTTGGTAACGGCGAGAATGCCTTCGCCGTGGAAGGTATCGCCGTCGCCGAGCTTGAGCGATTCGACCTCTTTCTTGAACGACCGTTCCATTATCGAACCTTCGACAGATAGTTTTGGTCCCAACTATTTAGCATTTTCGGACTACATGCGCGAGGGCAGCCAGAGCGCCAGGATCGGGAAGGCGATCAGGATAACCAGGCGCACCAGGTCGGTCAGGATGAAGGGGATAACCCCCTTGAAAATCGTGGCAAAACTGACGTCCTTCACCACGCTTTTAATGACGAACACATTCATACCGACCGGTGGGTGGATCAGCCCGAGTTCTACCGTCATCACAATAATAACGCCGAACCATATGGGATCGAAGCCAAGGTGGATGACGACCGGGAAAATAATCGGCACCGTCAGGATAATCATCGCCATCGCGTCCATGAGGCAGCCGAGGACCAGGTACATCAGCATGATGAGCGCCAGTACGCCGTAACTGCCGAGGCCGAGGTCGGTGAGAAATTCGGTCAGCTTCTGCGGGACCTGCGTGACGGTGAGGAAATAACCGAAGATCAATGCGCCGATCAGCACCGTGAACACGGCTGCGGCGGTGCGGGTCGCCTGCAACAGCGCGGTCAGAATTTTGTCCTTGTTGAGCCTTCCGGTGAAAACGCCAATCAAGAAGGCACCGCTTGCGCCGACGCCGCCCGCTTCGGTCGGCGTGAAGCGCGGCAGGAACGGCAGGCCATAAAGCCCGCCGATCACGAATGTGAACAGCAGGAGGGGCGCCCAGACATTTTTCAGCGCATCAAGTCGGTCGCTGCGCGAGCTGCGTGGTCCGGTCGGCAGGAATCCCGGTCGCACAAAGCCGATCATCTTGATCGTCGCCATATACATGCCCATCGCCAGCAAACCCGGAATGATGCCTGCGATGAACAATTTGCCGATGTCCTGCTCGGTAATGATCCCGTAGACGGCGAGCACAGTTGACGGTGGCAGCATGGCGCCGAGCGTGCCGCCTGCCGCGATCACACCAGTGGCAAAACTCTGCGGGTAGCCGAAGCGGCGCATTTCCGGATAGGCGACCGCGGAAAATGTCGCAGCGGTTGCGACCGACGAGCCGCAGATCGCAGCAAAGCCGCCACATGCTGCGACAGTCGCAAAGCCCAGGCCGCCACGGAGATGGCCGACAAAGCTGTTGGCGGCTCGAAACAAATCCCGGCTCATGCCGGAATTGGACACGAACGTTCCCATCAACAGGAACATCGGAATAACGCCGAAGGTGTAGTCGGTAACCGTGCGCATCGAAGTCTGGCCAACCAGCTTGAGCGCAGCGCTGCCACCGACCAGATAAGAAAATCCGCTGACACCGACGAGGCCCATCGCCATGCCGACCGGCACGCGCAGCAGCATCAACGCAAACAGCGAAACGAAACCGAGGATCGCGACGGCATTGGTGCTCATCGCGCGTCCTTCATTCGACCGGTTTGATCTTGGTTTCTTGCATCAACTCCGGCTGGAAGATCAGCCGGTACGTGCGAACGGCAATCAGCAAAACAGCGGAAACGTCGCCGGCCCAGGCCACGGCGAAAAACGGCCAGGTCGGTAGCCGCAAGTCAAAGGTCAGCACATTGTCGTAATAGGTGCCCCGCACCTTGTCGAACAAAGTGTAGGTCTGCACGGTGACGACAAACAGCAGTACCAGCGTGGCAAAAACGTCGATCATGCGCTGATATTTCGGGCCGACATTGGCCCAGATCAGATCGACCGTGATGTGCGTCCCGCGATAGGAGGTTGCTGCAATTCCCCAAAATATCAGAATGCCTAGCAGCAATCGCCCGAAGTCGAATGCATCGGGGATTCCGTAATTGAAAACGTTGCGTAGCAGAACGGCGATGAAGATGTTGGCTGCGACGATTCCGACAAAACCTGCCGCGATCCATTCGATCGTATCGATGAAACGATCCATATAGATGCGTTTCAATTTCGCCCCCAGACGCTTGTCGAAACATCCGGCGGCGGGGATGCCCCGCCGCCGTCACGGTCGTTCAGATTTCGACGTCGACAGTTACATCGCCAGAGCTTTGTAATTTGCGAGCGCGGCTTTCAATTCTTTCATCGCCGCGTCGGGGTCGACGCCGGTCTTCCTGACGTTATCGGCCCAGGTTTTTTCCAGCGGGTCGGCCGCCTTGCGCCACTGCGCGAGCTGATCAGGGGTGAGCTGATAAACCTCCTGGCCCGGCTCGGCTTTCACCTTGTCGAGGCCGGCGTCTTCGAACTTACCCCACGGCTCGCCGACGCGGCCGGCCGCTTCGGTGTTGCAGTTGTCGTCGATCGCTTTTTTCTGGCGTGGCGACATCTCGTCGTATTTTGCTTTGTTAAATACAAACGCGAAAGTCGTCACGTAAAGTGGCGCATCCATGTGGTACTTGGTCACCTTGTCGATTCCGAACAGCACCAATGATCCCCACGGGAAAGTCACAGCGTCGGCGACACCGCGTTCCATGATGTCGCGCACTTCAGGAGCGGAGGACTGAACGTTCGTGCCGCCGAGCAAGGTCACGAAATTCGCCATGGTCGCGTGTGCCGGACGAATCTTCATACCTTTGATGTCGTCAGGAACGACGATTTTCTTTTTGCTCGAGTGGAACGATGAGGGTGCGTGGATGAAGGCCAAGCAGAACTTGACGTCCTTCATCTCTTTTTCGGCATATTTGCGATACCAGGCGTCGAGCGCCATCGAGCCGCCTTTCGAGTCCGACATCAGGAAGGGCAATTCGCCGGCGCCAATGATCGGGAAGCGGCCGGGTTGATAGCCTGGATTGATGTAAGTGAGATCGGCGATGCCGTCGCGCGCCATATCGTAGTGATCGAAAGCTTTGCCGAGTTGCTGCGCCGGAAAAACTTTATAGTGCAGCGTGCCACCAGAGGCTTTCTCAACCGCGGCGCCCCAATCTTCCAGCGCCTTCTGCAGCGGATGCGAAGCCGGCACCCAATGCGACAATTTGAGTTCGAATGTCTTTTCCTGAGCGAGCGCGCCGGTCGCTCCGCCGATCAGCAAAGCGGCAGCATAGACACATCCGGCGAAACGGAGTTTCATAGGTTTCTCCTCCCTTGGGGTTGGGGTGTTGGTTGCGTCGCCAACTTTTTGCAATATTCAGCCGGATGTCGCCTACGTTGTAAAGCTTATAGTTTGGGATCAAACTATCCCGAACGGCCATTGGCCGCGGGTAGGACCAAAGGGAAGTTGCAGTGCACGGAACGAACGGCATAGGCCATCGTCGGCGCGGCAAGAACGACGAAGCCCTTGGTGCATCGATTAATTTCGGTCCGTTGGCCTATTGGGTCGGGTTTAATTTGCGCATGGCCCAGGAGGCGGCCTTTCAAGCCTTCTCTCGCCGCTCGCTGGAGATCGGCGAAAGCCCCGGCCGTTTTGCCACCCTTACGCTGATCGCGCGCAACCCGGGCATTAGTCAGACCGAGCTGTCGCTTGCCAACGGCCGCGACAAGTCCAGCGTAACGCCGGTCATTGAAGAATTGGTGCGGCGCGGTCTCGTTGAGCGCAAGCGCATGGACAGCGACCGCCGCACTTATCGCCTAAACGTTACGCCTGCGGGGAAAAAAGTTCTGACCACGATGACGCGTTGCGCGCGCCGGCATGAGCGCAACCTTGACCATGTCATTGGTGAGCGTGACCGCAAGCGGTTCCTCCAGATTTTGAAGAAGATCGCGGCCGAGATTGAATAACGGCCTAACTGCGAAATTTCGCGAGCACGGCATCCGGAACCGGATGGGACTTGAGCCGGCTATCGGCATCTCGCACGACCCAGACTCGCTTTTCCGAACACTCGGCGCACGTCTCATCGTTGAGACTTAAACGGTGCTCGACATCGAAGCTCGAGCGGCCGAAGGAGATCTTACTTTCCACCGTCACGTCATCTCCGAAGCGCGTCGGCTTTAGAAATCGGGCGCGGGTCCGCACAAGCGGAAAACCCGCGAATTCGAGAGTCTTGAACATCTGGAATTTGGTGATGCCGAGCGCGCGCTCGAAAATCATTGCCGTCGAGGCATCGAATATGTCGAAGTAACGAGCATAAAAAATAATGCCGGCGGGGTCACAGTCGCCCCATTCGATGCGCACCTTGCGTGTGTTGGTGAACATAAGTCAGCGCGGCGTCATACGGAGCGCGCCGTCGAGGCGGATCACCTCGCCATTGAGGTAACCGTTATCGATACAGTGGAGCACGAGCGCGGCGAATTCGCGCGGTTCGCCCAGGCGCTTGGGAAATGGCACCGAGGCACCGAGGGAATCCTGTGCTTCCTGCGGCAAGGCCCGAAGCATCGGTGTGCCAAAAATGCCTGGGGCAATTGCCAGCACACGAATTCCGAACTGGGAAAACTCGCGCGCTGCAGGCAACGTGAGTGCAGCGACACCGCCTTTGGATGACGAATAGGCCGCCTGCCCAATCTGGCCCTCGAAGGCGGCGACCGAAGCGGTCGAAACAATCACGCCGCGCTCGCCGCCTGCGAGGGGCTCCACCGCCTGCATGGCGCTGGCGACCAGCCGCATCATATTGAAGGTGCCAATCAGATTGATACGAATGACGCGCTCATAGTCGGCAAGCGGCATTGGTCCATCGCGTCCCACGATGCGTTTTGCAGGGCCAACGCCCGCGCAATTCACCAGGATGCGCGCCGGGCCGTGGGCTTCCGCTGCCTTCTTCACCGCCGCTTCACCACTCGCGCTATCAGCGACATCGCCGGTGGCCGCGACTCCATGGATCTCGCCAGCAATCTCGTTAGCTGCCTTCTCGTTGACGTCGACGATCGCGACTTTGGCGCCGGCGGCCGCCAACGCGCGCGCCGTTGCGGCACCCAAACCCGATGCGCCGCCGGTGACGATCGCTGCCTGTCCCTTGATGTCCATCAACGTTTTCCTTGCGCCGAAATCACGCGGGAGGATAGAGGCACCGCGTAGAGTTCGTCTACCGACGCGGCGCGGTTCTTCAACACCGCACGCTGGTTGATCGAGCCTTTGTCCGTCGCCTCGCCTTTGTCCATGGAGGGAGGTTCCGACATCAGAAGGGCGCGTTCGACACGCGTCGACGAGCCGGGACTGACGGCGGCAAGTTTTGCAAGCAGATCAGCGAATTTTGTACGTACTATTGGTGCCGCCACAATCGCCGCTGGCGATGCATCGGCGGCGAGATCGGCAAGTTTGCGGCAAGGCTCAATGTCCGGAAATATCAAGACTGCGATGTCGTCACGGTCGGCGCCGGCGAACACTGCGTCACGAACATACGGCGCAAAGTGGTCGATGAAGCGCGCGCGCAGCGGGCCGACGCTCACCCACGTTCCGGTTGAGAGCTTGAAATCCTCGGCGATGCGGCCGTCGAACAAAAGACCTTTGCGTGGATCATCCGGATCGACGAATTTCAATGCATCGCCAATCTTGTAAAATCCTTCTTCGTCGAAAGCCTCACGTGTCAGATGCTCTTGCCGCCAGTAGCCTGGCGTAATGTGCGGCCCGCGCAGCCGCGCTTCCAGTTTGCCTTCGTTCGGTACGAGCTTGAGTTCGACCCCCGGCGCCGGCAGGCCGATATTGCCTGGCCGGTCGAAATCCCATGAACAAGCCAGCGCCAACGGCGCAGTCTCTGTCGACCCAAGCGATGACAGGAAAATAATGCGCTCGCCTGTAGTCTCGACTGCGAGTTGCGTGATTTCATCCCACGTCGTTTGATTCAATCCTGCGCCCGCATAGAACAGCACTTTTAACCGGCTGAAAAAGTTGCGGCGCAATGTGTCGTCGGCGCGGAAATGTGGAATCAGCGCTTCGTAACCTTTTGGGACATTGAAATAGATCGTAGGCGCAATCTCGCGCAGGTTTCTTGCAGTTTTCGGGACGCCCGTTGGCGTCGGATTGCCGTCGTCGATGTAGAGCGAGCCGCCATGGGTCAGCACCATATTGAAATTATGATTGCTGCCGAACGTATGGCTCCACGGTAGCCAATCGACCACCACCGGCGGCTCGGCGGCGACGAATGTGAAGCCGGACGCGAGCATCGCCTGGTTCGAGCACAGCATGCGATGCGTATTGATCACCGCCTTGGGGTTTCCGGTCGATCCCGACGTGAACAGGAATTTGGCAATGCTGTCGGGCGTGACGCGCGAGTGTGCATTGGCAACGCCCGTTGCATCCTCAGCGCCTCTAAGCTCGGCAAATATTGTCGTCTTGCGGTCGCCGAGCGGATTTCGCGTGACCACCAGCTCGATCTCGTCCGGCACGGTTTGGTAGAGCGCGCGCGCAAAGGGACCACCGTCATTGGCAAACACGAGACCGGGCGTCAGGAGTTCTATGATCGCGCGTAACTTTCCGAAATCGGTCGACATCAGCGAGTAAGCGGGCGAGATCGGAGCGTATGGAATGCCGACATACATCGCCGCCAGAGCGAGCAATGCGTGCTCGATGTCGTTGCCGGAAAGAATTACGAGAGGGCGCTCCGCCGACAATCCGCGTCGCAGCAGTGCAGCACCGATGCGTTTGACGTCGGAAAGGACTTCCGCGTAGTTGAGTTTACGCCACTCATCTTGCATATCGCGCTGCGCGAGGAATACCCGGTCAGGCGCAACTTTTGCCCAATGTTCAAGCGGCTGGCTGAGCTTGTCGTGATAGCGCCCCAGCTCCTGTACCGCGCGAATATGGATGATGCCTCCGCTGCGCTGTTCGAGCACAGGATCCAATTGACCGAGTTGTACGGCTCGGAGCGGCGCGATCATGTAACTTTCGGTTTCTCGCACGGCGCTGGTCATGGGCTAACGGTGGGTCAACTGCGGGTCACTTTTGGTGCGCGTTTTTCGAGAAAATCTTTCAAGCGCTCCTTCGCGTCGGGGTCGGCCTGCGCGATCGCCGACATTATCGCTTCGACCGCATATCCGCTGGCGGGGTTCATTTCGGCGATCCGTGGCAGCGCGTGCATGACTGCAAAATTTGTGAGCGGCGCATTTCCCGCAATGCGTTGTGCCAGTTCGAGCCCTTTAGCGAAGCCGTTGCCCGCTTCGACGAGATACGTCGTCAGCCCAATCTCCTGACCCTCTTCTGCAGAGTATGTGCGCCCGGTGAGCATCATGTCCATCATGCGCGCAACGCCGATCAGCCGCGGCAGCCGCACCGAGCCACCGCCACCCACATATATTCCGCGACTGCCCTCCGGCAGCGCATAATAGGCGGATCGTTCGGCCACGCGTACGTGCGCGGCCGCTGCAAGCTCGAGTCCGCCGCCGACAACTGCGCCGTGCAGTACTGCGACCACCGGCACCTTGCCAAATTGAATCTTCTCGAAAGCGCGGTGCCATAGGCCGGAATGAGCGATGCCCTCTGTGACATCGCGCTCCTTCAATTCTGACAGATCGAGGCCGGCTGAGAAATGCTCGCCTTCGCCCGCAAGCAACACAGCGCCAATGCCGTCCGGAAGCGAAGTGAAGAACTTTTCAATGCCGATGATCGTCTCGTCATCGAGTGCGTTGCGCTTGTGCGCCCGATTAAGCCGCAGAACGGCAACCGCCTCGTCACACTCTGCAACGAGCGAGGACGGAAGCTTGATCGCGAGCCGCTCTTTCATCATTTCACCTCGTAGACGTCGAGCCGCACCGACCGCGATTCCCGTTGGCCCCGCGCAAGGGCCAGAATTCTGTTGAGCCAATCGACCGTCGGATCGGCGGTTTCGAACCGCATCACCGTGCGGAAATAGTAATGATCGGGATCGACGTTGTCGCCTCGCGCGAGCTTTTCCATCACCTCCGGCGGCCCGTGCCGCAGGCCTTCACTGGTAACCATAATGAGTGCGCCGGCTTCGGTTTCGATAGTGTAACGCGCTTTGATATCGGCGGCGCCGTCGCTGCGGATGATTTGCCAATCGGCGCCACCGGGCAAAATCCGCCCCGTTAGTTTCGGTCCGCGTACGCTGCCGCCGACAATGCCGATGATGCGCCGTTGTCCGTAGGGCGTATGGCCAAGATTGGTGATCGCCTCGAGCTCGGCAGAAATCGTGAAGATGGGTTGGTCGCCAAGCATGACATTTCGATCCGTTGGAGCCCCAACTTATGAGGCATTCCCGCATTTGACCCTGCCGATGGCCAGCCGTAAATACGGGTTAACAACCGGGGTGCAATCCATATGGCGCGTATTTCGTCGCTCGCCGAAGCAATTAAATCCGCTGTCGCGGGACGGTGACACCGTCGCGCTCGAGGGCTTCACTCATCTTATTCCCCATGCCGCCTGTCACGAGATCATCCGTCAGGGGCCCAAAAGGCTCACGCTCATCCGTATGACGCCGGACATTGTCTACGACCAGCTCATCGGGATGGGTTGTGTTAATAAACTTGTATTTTCGTGGGGTGGGAACCCGGGCGTCGGCTCTTTGCACCGGTTGAGAGATGCCATCGAGAACGGCTGGCCGCATAAGCTGGAGCTGGAAGAGCATTCCCACGCCGCCATGGCCAATGCATATGAAGCCGGTGCCGCCGGTCTGCCTTGCGCAATATTTCGCGGCTACATTGGCGGCGATTTGCCAAAAGTGAACTCCAAGATCAAACGCGTGAAATGCCCATTCACCGGCGAGGAGCTGGCTGCAATCCCGGCGCACCGGCCCGATGTGGCCGTGATTCATGCGCAGCGCGCCGACAAAGCCGGCAACGTGATGATCGAAGGCGTCCTTGGGGTTCAGAAAGAAGCCGTGCTCGCTTCCAAGCGGTCGGTGGTGACGGTTGAAGAGATCGTCGACGAGCTGCCCGAGCGCAGCCTCAATGCGGTGGTGCTGCCGCATTGGACCGTCGGCCACGTCGTAGAGGTTCCGGGCGGTGCCTTTCCGTCCTACGCGCAAGGTTACTATCCGCGCAATAACAGCTTCTATAAGGAATGGGATGCGATCTCGCGCGAGCGCGATTCATTCCATGCGTGGATGAACGAGAATGTGCTGGCGAAAGGGCCGGACGCTTTCGCTCGATATGCACGCAAGCATCGTGTGGCGGCGGAGTAAAAAGAATGGCCGACTATAAACCGAATGAGATGATGACCATCGCGGCAGCCCGCGCTTTGAAAAATGACGACGTCTGTTTCGTTGGTATCGGTCAACCATCGGCCGCATGCAATCTCGCGCGGCTCACCCACGCGCCGAACATTACGCTAATCTATGAGTCGGGCACGCTCGCGACAAAGCCAAATATATTGCCACTGTCGATTGGCGACGGCGAATTATGCGAGACCGCGTTGACGACGGTGTCGGTCCCCGAAATGTTCCGCTATTGGCTGCAAGGTGGTCGCATTAAGGTCGGATTCCTTGGCGGCGCTCAGATCGATAAATTCGCCAATCTCAACACGACGGTCGTAGGTCCTTACGACAAACCAAAGGTCCGGCTGCCTGGCGGCGGCGGCGCGCCGGAAATTGCCACGTCATGCGGCGAGATTTTCATTATCATGGCGCAGGGCAAACGCAGTTTCGTCGACAAGCTCGATTTCGTGACGTCGATCGGCCACGTTTCCGGTGGCGACAGTCGTGCAAAGCTCGGTGTGAAGACGAAAGGCCCGACAAAACTCATTACTGACCTGGCCCTGTTCGAGCCAGATCCCGAGACGAAGGAAATGACGGTCGTTTCCATTCATCCGGGAGTCACGCGCGAGCAGATTCAGGAAAACGCCGGTTGGCAGGTGAAATTTGCCGCGAAGGTCAGCGAAACGGCACCGCCGACACAACGTGAACTTGAAGTGCTGCGCGAACTTCATGCGCGCACCAACCGCGCGCATGCGGAGGCGGCGTGATGGCCGAGCGTGACGTTTTTCTTTGCGACGCCGTGCGCACGCCGATAGGGCGCTATGGCGGCGCATTTGCGAAGGTGCGCGCCGACGACCTCGCCGCGGTGCCGATCAAAGCGCTGATCGCGCGCAATCCAAAGATCGATTGGGAAATGATCGACGAAGTTTATTATGGCTGCGCAAACCAGGCTGGCGAAGACAACCGCAATGTCGCGCGCATGGCGTTGCTGCTGGCGGGGCTTCCGAGCAGCGTCCCGGGAGTTACTTTGAACAGGCTCTGTGCATCCGGCCTGGAAGCGGTGGGCACTGCCGCGCGCGCAATACGCGCCGCCGAGATGGAATTCGCCATTGCCGGCGGCGTGGAATCGATGACGCGCGCGCCCTTTGTGCAGGGCAAAGCGCAGGAGGCATTCTCGCGCGCGGCCGAGATATACGACACGACCATCGGCTGGCGCTTCGTCAATCCGCTGATGAAGCAGCAATACGGCGTCGATTCGATGCCGGAAACCGGCGAGAACGTTGCAGAGGACTTCCAGGTTACTCGTGCCGACCAGGATGCGTTCGCCGTCCGCTCGCAACAGCGCGCCGGAAAGGCCATTGCTTCAGGCTATTTCGCCAAGGAAATCGTCCCCGTGGAAGTGCCGGGCGGCAAAGCCGGACCGGTCAAGGTCGACAAGGACGAGCATCCCCGTCCCGATACGACGCTTGAGCAGCTGGCGAAGCTGAAGACCCCATTCCGCAACCCTGGCACCGTGACCGCAGGCAATGCTTCGGGGGTCAACGATGGTGCCGCCGCCATTATTATTGCGTCGGAAGCCGCCGTGAAGGCGCACGGGTTAAAACCGCGCGCCCGTATTCTCGGTATGGCTTCGGCGGCCGTGCCTCCGCGTATCATGGGCATTGGACCGGTGCCCGCGACGCAAAAACTAATGGCGCGCCTTCAACACAAAATTGGAAGTTATGATTTGATCGAAATCAATGAAGCCTTCGCCTCGCAATCGCTAGCATGCTTGCGGCAGCTGGGGCTTGCCGACGATGCCGAACACGTCAATCCGCATGGAGGCGCGATTGCGCTCGGTCATCCGCTTGGCATGTCAGGCGCGCGTTTGGCGCTTACGGCCGCTCACGGCCTGGAGGAGAGAGGCGGCAAGCTCGGTCTTGCCACGATGTGTGTGGGCGTAGGCCAGGGCGTATCGCTTGCGATCGAACGAATAAGCTGAAAGCGTTGATATAAGGACACGAGAATGACGCTGGTTTTTCCGAAAGAGAGTTTGAGTGCCTTTCCCAAACATCTCACGCCCGGCTATCGAAGCACGGTCAAACGTTCGCCGTCGAAGCCGCTGATCATCGTTCCGCATACGTTGTCGGAGTTATCGGGGCCGGTCTACGGCCACGACGCTGTGCAGGACGGCGATGCCGATCTCACCAAGCAACACAAAGGCGAGCCATTAGGTGAGCGCATCATTGTGCACGGCCACGTGTTTGATGAAGACAAGCGCCCGGTCCCGGATACGCTAGTGGAAATCTGGCAAGCGAACGCTTGCGGGCGCTATGTCCACAATGTCGACCAGCATCCGGCGCCGCTTGATCCGAATTTCACCGGAGCGGGCCGCGCTGTCACCGACAAGAAAGGCTACTATCGCTTCATCACGGTGAAGCCTGGCGCCTATCCTTGGGGCAACCATCACAATGCATGGCGGCCGAACCACATTCACTTCTCGGTATTCGGCCACTCATTCCTGTCGCGCCTGGTGACGCAGATGTATTTCCCGGGGGACTGCCTTTTTCCGTTCGACCCGATCTTTAATTCGGTGACGGACGAGAAAGCGCGTCAACGCATGGTCTCGCAGTTCGATTTGGAAAATACCATCCCCGATTGGGCGCTGTGCTTCCGCTTCGATATCGTGCTGCGCGGACGCGAACAGACCCCGCAAGATACGGACAAGCACTAACGTACAATCCCGAAAAGCGGACTCCGGTCTTCGGGCAAGGTCGTGCGCAAAGGAAAAAACTGATGTCGGATATTACTCCCTCACAAACCGTTGGGCCGTTCTTTGCGTACGGGCTGGCGCCACACAGTCGCTGTGACTGGAAGCCGAGCGATGTCTATGACTGGAAGGAAACCGCCGGCGCCAACCTCGTGACGCCGGATGCTTCGGGCACCAAGATTCGTATCGAAGGCCAAGTGCTCGATGGGGACGGCATGCCGATCAATGACGCCATGATCGAGATATGGCAGGCCGATCCGCAGGGCCGCTATGCCCATGCGAGCGACACGGGGCCGAGGCCAAACACAAAATTCATGGGCTTTGGCCGTTCGGCAACCGACAAGAGCGGCGTCTACAGTTTCGACACGGTCAAGCCTGGGTCGGTGCCGGGCCCGAATGGCAAACCGCAGGCCCCGCACATCGTGTTCTGCATCTTTTCGCGCGGCATGTTGCGCCAAATCTATACCCGCCTCTATTTCAGCGACGAGGCGACAAACAGCAGCGATCCCATCCTGACGCTGGTGCCTGCTGATCGGCGGGGGACTCTCGTTGCCCACAAGGAGATGCGAGGCGAGCTGCCGGTCTACCGGTTCGACGTCCGCGTCCAGGGCGAAAACGAAACGGTTTTCTTCGATATCTGACCGATGAAATTTGTTTTGCGGTGATTTGATTGTGGTTTTGCTCGGCGGCCCCGATATCGCCACGCCCACTCCTGCCCAATAAGCTAGACGGCAGTATGGGCAATTGCCCCTATTCGTGTCGCAAAGAACTTATCAAGTTCGCAATTATCCAACTTATCCCCATATTGCTTATCTTTAGTGGTGGGGCATTCCGCCCACCCACTTTGCCCACCTTTGTCAGTGTCGCTTTTCTGGTTGACGTGAGCGGGTGAAGTTTGGTTCGCTTTGGACCAACGGCCATCGAGAGCCGCTCAGGAAACGCCGCGATGAACGAACAAATCCTCCAGGAGATCACCGAATTTTGCCGCGCGCGCGGGCTTGCCGAGTCGACCTTCGGCCGCCGCGCCGTGAACGACGGCAAGCTGGCGAACCGCCTGCGCAATGGCGGTCGCATCACAACAGACACGCTCGAGCGCATCCGCGCCTTCATGGCGCGCAATTCCGACGGCGCGCCGGCGCGACGCCGCGTGCTGTTCGAGCCGACGCCGCCCGGGGTCCTGCCTGTCGTGAAGCCGGCTGCACCGCCTGTCGCATCTGGCCTCGCCACTGACGATCCGCAGCGCAATTTCCGTTTCTTCGACAACCGCCAAAAATATCTGCTGTTCGTGAACACGTGTTCGGAGAAGTGGGAAATCGCATCTCGCGTCAATCTCGAGCTCGCCAACATTCATCCGCGCCCGCCTGCGGTGCGCGTGTTCGATGCCGGCGTCGGCGACGGCACTGTGCTCGCACGCGTGATGCGTTCAATGCACGACCGCTTTCCAACCACGCCGTTCTATATCGTCGGTAAGGAGATCAGCCTCGAAGACATCCGCCTGACACTGCACAAAATGGCGGACCGGTTTGTTGAACATCCATCCAGCGTGCTGGTGCTGACCAACCTCGCCTATGCCGAAGCGCCTTGGCTGGCCGTGAAGTCCCTGAGCGCCGCGACCAGCCTGGTCTGGAAAGAACTGGCGATGGAAGGCAACACCGCGCACAGCTTCGAAAAGCAAATTACGGATCTTGAGCCGTTCCTGGCTGAAAACTGGAAAGCGCGGGTGAGTGCGAAAAGCGGCAATCCCGTTTATGAGCGCCCGGTCATCCTCGTGATCTACCGCAACGACCACCGTTTTCTGCTCGACCAGATCGTTCCCAAACCGGGCGGCACCGTTGCCGACTACGATCTCGTGATTGCTTCGCAGCCCTATCGTGCGCGCGCGTCGCTTGAGTTCAAGGCCAAGCGCGTGTTGGCGCCGCTTGCGCGTGCGCTCGGGCCCGGCGGCCGCATGATTGCGATCCATTCCTATGGACATGACCCCGGCATGGAGGTCATCGAAAAGGTCTGGCCGAATGATAATCCCTTTGTGCATAGCCGCCACGATCTGCTTAAAGAAGTGAAGCACGACTTGGGTACGGCGGGACGCGATCTTAATTTCAATGCTTATGCCGACCAGCGTTCGCTGTTTCGCTATGACATGCACACTCTGCCATCGGAAATATCGTCTTCGATCGGTACCTCGACTTTGCTCGCAGCGTGGAATGCCGCGATTTATGTCGCGCAAGTTGAAGATGACCGTCTGTCTGACGTCAACAGCGATCGCCGTTATATTGAGGCCACGCGCGAGGTCCTGCAGAAGCACGGCGGCTTGTGGTTCTACGATAAATCCTTCGTGATCTCGCGCCGGCGCGAGTAAGCGAATGTCAGCCGCAGCTCCCGCGCCTGAGCCCGCCAACTTCACGCGGCGCTTTTCACTCGAAGCGACGCGTCCAAGCGCGCGCGAGATTGCGGCATTGGCGGATAAGCTTCCGCCCGCCACACCGCTGTACCTAACAGCGGTGCCCACGCAAGATTCTCACGAACTCATCGTGGCGGCCGCCGCCGCCCGCAAAGCCGGTATAGAACCCGTCGCGCATATTGCTGCGCGGCGTCTTGCTAGCGCCGATGCTCTGAAGGAGCTGCTTGCCGGACTTCGTGGCGAAGCGGATATGCGTCGGCTGCTTTTAATTGGCGGTGATGTCGACACGGCGGGAGCATTTCCTGACGCCCTTGCCGTTATCCAGAAGGGCCACCTGCGTGAGGCGGGCATCGAAGACATCGGCATCGGCGCTTACCCGGAAGGCCATCCGCGCATTTCGGCCGGGCGGCTGGAGGCTGCGCTGGACGAGAAGATCGCGGCCGCCACTGCGCTTGGCTTGCGCGTTCATATCATCAGCCAGTTTTCGTTCTCGCCGGAACGCATTTTGACCTGGCTCAAGCAGTTACGGGCCTGTGGTATCGGCAAGCCAGTGAAGATCGGGATGGCGGGACCGACCAGCGTTCCGGCGCTGCTTCGGTACGCAAAGCGTTGCGGTGTCGCGGCCTCGCTGCGCGGCTTGGTATCGGGCGCCGTGAGCGGTCTGGTCGGCCACGTTGGCCCCGGCCGTATAATCGAAACACTTTCGGCGGCAGGCGACTTTGGCGACGTCGCCCCTCATTACTTTTCCTTTGGCGGAACGCTTGAAACTGCACACTACGCATGCGAAGCCGCCGCAGGACGGCACGGCGTGGGCCGTGCTATGGCTCGAAGCAACTAAGACCCGCTGACCAGTGCGGGCTATTCGCGGAGGAACGATATGCAAAGGACCAAGCCACCATTTCGCGCCGATCATGTCGGCAGCATCCTACGCACTGCGCCTGTCAAGGATGCGCGCGCCAAACGTGAGAAAGGCGAAATCAGTGCGGCCCAGCTCAAGGAGGTTGAGGACCGCGAGATCGAAAAAATCATCAGGAAGCAGGAAGAGATCGGACTAAAATTCGCTACCGACGGCGAATTCCGGCGCTCCTGGTGGCATTTCGATTTCTTCGGAATGCTCGATGGCGTCGAGATTTACGAACTCGACCACGGCATCCAGTTCCAGGGCGTGCAAACCAAGCCGCGCAGCATCAAGGTCACCGGAAAAATTGGCTTCTCCAATCACCCGATGCTGGAACACTTCAAATTCTTGAAAGCGCACACGAAAGTCGTGCCGAAGATGACGATCCCGGCGCCGAGCGTGATGCACTTTCGGCTTGAGCCCGGCGCGGTGGCAAAGTCGGCTTACGCCGACCGCGATGCGATCTTCGACGATCTCGCGATCGCGTATCAAAATGCGATCAAAGCCTTTTACGCCGCCGGATGCCGCTATCTGCAATTCGACGATACCGCTTGGGCCTATCTCTGCTCGAAGGAGGAGCTAAAGAAGGCAAAGGACCGCGGCCTCGACGTAGATCATCTGCAAGAGACGTATACGAAGTGCATCAACAAGGCGCTGGAAGCAAAACCCGCCGACATGACGGTCACCACCCATGTTTGCCGCGGCAACTTCCGCTCGACCTTTATCTCGTCCGGTGGCTATGAGCCGGTCGCGGAGAGCTTGCTCAGCAAATGTAACTACGATGGCTACTTCCTTGAGTACGACACCGATCGCGCCGGCGGGTTCGAGCCGCTGCGATTTTTGCCCAAAGGCAACAAGATCGTGGTGCTCGGCCTGGTGACATCGAAGTCCGGCCGGCTGGAACCGCGCGCCGACATCAAGGTGCGCATCGAGGAGGCGACAAAATATGTTGCGCTCGATCAGCTTTGTTTGTCGCCGCAATGTGGTTTTGCCTCGACCGAAGAAGGCAACGTGCTGGCCGAAGAAGAGCAATGGGCGAAGCTACGCATGATCGTGGAACTGGCGGACGAGGTGTGGGGTAAATGAGCGCCCGCACAGCGCCGCCTTTCCGCGCCGATCACGTCGGCAGTCTTCTGCGTCCGGCGCCATTGAAGGAAGCACGGACAAAACGTGCCAAAGGTGAAATTGACGCTGCGGCGTTGAACGCGGTCGAAGACCGCGAGATTGAGAAAATCGTCAAGAAGCAGGAGGAGGTCGGGCTAAAGCTCGCCACCGATGGCGAATTCCGCCGCTCCTGGTGGCACTTCGACTTCTTCCGCGGCCTCAAAGGTGTCGAACCGATTTCGACCGCGACCGGCATCCAATTCAAAGGCGTTGAGACGAAGCACGAAGGCATCAAGATCGTCGGTAAGGTCGATTTCGCGGGGCATCCGCAGATCGAGCACTTTAAATTTTTAAAGGCACATTGCCGGGTGATGCCGAAAATGTGCATCCCGGCGCCGAGCACTTTTCATTTTCGGCAGGGGCGCGCGCTGGTAAGCAAAGAGGTCTATCCCGACCTCGATGCTTTTTTCGACGATGTCGCCGCCGCGTGGCGCAAGGCGATCCACGCCTTTTACGACGCCGGCTGTCGTTATCTGCAGCTCGACGACACCGCTTGGGCCATGATGTGCGATCCGAAGGAGCGCGAGCAATCGAAGGCGCGTGGCGACGATCCTGACAAATTGCCGGCAATCTATGCCCGCGTGACGAATGCGGCTCTGGAGGGCAAGCCTGCCGACATGGCGATCACAATGCATTCGTGCCGCGGCAATTTCCGCTCGACCTGGATTGCGCAAGGCGGATACGAATTCGTTGCGGAGCAACTGCTCGGCAAGACCAATCTTGATGGCTACTTTCTGGAATACGACAGCGATCGTGCCGGCGGATTTGAGCCTTTGCGTCATTTTCCAAGGGGCAAGAAACAGCTTGTGCTCGGCCTTGTCACATCGAAATCCGGCCGGCTGGAGGCGAAGGACGACATCAAGCGCCGTATCGATGAAGCCAGCAAATATGTTGCCCTCGATCAGCTCTGCCTGTCCCCGCAATGCGGCTTTGCCTCAACTGAGGAAGGCAACGTTCTGGCTGAAGAGGAGCAATGGGCGAAGCTGCGAATGATCGTCGAGCTGGCGGAGGAAGTGTGGGGGGCGAACTAGCAAACACCGCTCATTCCCGCGCAGGCGGGAATCCAGGGTAGTTTGGCACTGGGTCCCCGCTTTCGCAGGGGATGAGCGGAACAATCGAATGAACCAACGAACCACACCTCCATTTCGTGCCGATCACGTCGGCAGCCTCTTGCGCACAGCGCCATTGAAAGAAGCGCGGGCGAAGCGCGAAAAAGGCGAAATTTCCGCAGAAGCTCTCAAAGCCGTCGAAGATCGGGAAATCTCTTCGGTCATCAGGAAGCAGGAAGATATTGGGCTCCAGGCCGTCACCGATGGCGAGTTTCGCCGCGCGTTCTGGAACTACGACTTTCTCGGCGCGCTGCCCGGAATCGAAGCCTATCTCGGTGAACGCAAGATCAAGTTTGAAGGGGTCAATCCGAAGCCGATGATGCTGCGCGTGACGGGCAAGCTCGGCAGTTTCACCGGGCATCCGATGCTCGAACATTTCAAGTTTGTGAAAGCGCACGCGCGCGTGACGCCGAAAATGACAATTCCGTCGCCATCATCGGTGCACTTTCGCTACGGCCGCGACGCTGTGCCGGAATCGATCTATCCCGATATGAACGATTTCTATCGCGACCTTGGCCAGACCTACCGCAAGGCGGTCCGCGCGTTCGCAGATGCTGGCTGCCGTTACCTTCAGCTGGACGAGGTCAATTTCACATATCTCTGCGATCCAAAATTGCGCGCGCAAGTCGCGAACCGCGGCGATGATCCAGAAAAGCTACCGGAAATTTATGCCGGCATGATCAATGCTGCGATCTCCGATATCCCGTCTGACATGACCATCGCGATGCATTTGTGTCGCGGCAATTTCCAATCGACTTTTGTGGCATCGGGCGGTTACGAACCGGTGGCGGAGATCCTGTTCAACACGATCAAGGTCGATGGATATTTCATGGAATACGACAGCGACCGTGCGGGAGGGTTCGAACCGCTGCGCTTCGTGCCAAAAGGCAAAACGGTCGTCCTCGGCCTTGTGACAACGAAATCAGGCCGTCTGGAATCGAAGGACGATATCAAGCGTCGGATCGATCAGGCCGCCAAGTTCGTGCCGCTCGACCAGCTTTGTTTGTCGCCGCAATGTGGTTTTGCCTCGACCGAAGAAGGCAATATTCTCGCTGAAAATGAGCAGTGGGCGAAACTCGGAATGATCGTAGAATTGGCGCAAGAAGTCTGGGGATAATAGACGAGCCGTTTGGGAGGGGATGCGACAATGTCTCAACGAAAAAAGCCGCCATTTCGGGCCGACCACGTCGGTAGCCTGTTGCGGCCCGCCGCATTGAAAAAGGCGCGTGAGCAGCGTGCCAAAGGCGAGATCACACCGGCGCAGCTGAAAGACGTCGAGGATCGCGAGATCGAACTCGTCATCAAGAAGCAGGAAGGTGTCGGCCTGCAATCGATCACCGATGGAGAATTCCGCCGCTCCTGGTGGCATCTCGATTTTCTCTGGGGCCTCGATGGCATCGAGAAGCATGTGATGGATACCGGCATCGCTTTCGCGGCGGTGACGACGCGCAATGAAGGTCTCAAGGTCACGGGTAAGGTCGGATTCTCCGGCCACCCGATGATCGATCATTTCAAATTCGTTGCTTCCCATACCAAGCGCACGCCAAAGATTACAATTCCTTCGCCGTCGGCGGCTTATGGGCGGCCGCTACTCACGCCAATCGATCGCAAAGTCTATCCAAAGCTTGACGCGTTCTTTGCGGATCTCGGCCAGGCCTACAAAAAAGCCGTGCGCGCGTTTGCCGATGCCGGCTGCCGCTATTTGCAGCTCGATGAAGTCTTTATCGCCATGCTGTGTGATCCGAAGTATCGGCAGGCGATGAAAGATCGTGGTGACGATCCGGAGCAACTTGGCGAGCTCTACGGCGATTTGATCAATACTGCGATGTCCGACATTCCGGTCGACATGACCATCACCATGCACATGTGCCGGGGCAACTATAAGTCAACCTATATGGGTGCAGGTGGGTATGAGGCGGTGCAGGAAATCCTGTTCAACAAAATCAAGGTACACGGTTTCTTCATGGAATATGACAGCGACCGTGCCGGCGGCTTCGAGCCGCTGCGGATGCTGCCAAAAGACAGAAGCGTGGTGCTCGGCCTGGTCACGACGAAAAGTGGCCGGCTGGAGAGCAAGGACGAGATCAAACGGCGGATCGACGACGCTGCCAAGTACGTTTCGCTAGATCAGTTGTGTCTGTCGCCGCAATGCGGGTTCGCTTCGACCGAAGAAGGCAATGTGCTGGCGGAAGACGAGCAATGGGCGAAACTGCGAATGATCGTTGAACTCGCCGACGAGGTTTGGGGCCGCTAATGGCGGGCATTGTCGCGGGCAAAACTGCCATCGTCACCGGCGCAGGGCGCGGCATTGGGCGTGGCATCGCGATGCTGCTCGCGCAAGAAGGCGCGCGCGTCGTCGTCTGCGACATCGGCGCCAGCCTGCAAGGCGAAGGCAGCGACGCAGGTCCTGCGCAGGAAACCGTGACGGACATCGAAAAAGCCGGCGGGCAAGCGATCGCCTCGACACTTTCGATCACCGAACCGAAAAACGCGGAAGCCATTGTCAAATCGGCGCTCGACGCCTTTGGCCGCGTCGACATCCTGGTCAACAATGCCGGCATTCTGCGCGATGTGATCTTCCACAAAATGAGCTGGTCGGACTGGTCTGACGTGATCGCCGTGCATCTCAACGGTGCATTCAATATGAGCCGCGCCCTTGCGCCGCTTTTCCGTGAACAAGGTTCCGGCGCCTATGTGCATATGACGTCGACATCCGGCCTCGTCGGCAATTTCGGCCAGGCCAATTATATGGCGGCCAAGCTCGGTGTCATGGGCCTGTCGCGTGGCATTGCGCTCGACATGGCGCAATTCAATGTGCGCTCGAACTGCATCGCGCCCTTTGCCTTCACACGCATGATCGAGTCGATCCCAACGCAATCTGAGCAGGACAAGCGAAGGCTCGAAGCATTTCAGCGCATGACGCCGGAAAAGATCGCGCCGCTTGCTGTCTATCTTTGTTCGGACGAGGCCGTAGGTATTACCGGGCAAATCCTTTCGGTCCGCAATAACGAAGTCTACCTCTTCAACCAGCCGCGGCCTATCAAGACGATTCACCGGGCCGAAGGATGGACACCGGGAGATCTCGCGGCAGCGCTCAAGCCCGCATTCGGGCCCGCATTGACGCCCTTGGAGCGGTCGGAAGACGTATTCAACTGGGACCCGATTTAGGCGCACTTGTCACATGCCGCGCCCGTCTGCATAGATTGGGCCCATGAAAAAGCGTGGCGCTGAGCATGACGAATTTGCCGACGTCCGCGCCGGTGTGCGCGCCCTGTGCGCCAAGTTTCCGGGCGAATACTGGCGCGCACTGGATCGCGAGCGCGCCTATCCAACCGAGTTTGTCGCGGCGCTGACGGAGGCCGGCTACCTTGCGGCGCTGATCCCGGAAGAATACGGCGGTAGCGGCCTCAATCTCGGTGCAGCCGCTGCAATTCTGGAAGAAGTCCATGCCTCGGGTGGAAATGGCGCTGCCTGCCACGCACAGATGTACACCATGGGCACGATCTTGCGGCATGGGAGCGTCGCTCAGAAGGAACGGTATTTGCCGCTGATTGCGAGTGGCGAGCTTCGTTTGCAGGCATTCGGCGTGACCGAACCGACCTCGGGAACCGATACGCTGTCGCTGCGCACGACCGCGCGGCGCGAAGGTAACGACCATTACGTCATCAATGGCCAGAAAATCTGGACATCGCGTGCCGAACATTCCGACTTGATGCTCTTGCTCGCGCGCACGATGCCGAAGGAGCAGACGAAAAAGCGCACCGACGGCCTGTCGGTGTTTCTCGTCGATATGCGGCTCGCGCAAGGCGCCAATATTTCCATTAATCCGATCCGTACGATGATGAATCACGCCACCACACAGATTTTTTTCGACGATCTGCGCGTTCCGTCAGAGAATTTGATCGGCGAAGAAGGGCAGGGTTTTCGATACATCCTTGCGGGCATGAATGCCGAGCGTATCCTGATCGCGGCCGAGTGTATCGGCGATGCCAAATGGTTCATCAACAAAGCGACGCAGTACGCCAAGGACCGTGAGCTGTTCGGCCGGCCGATTGGGCAGAATCAGGGCGTGCAATTCCCGATCGCGCGCGCCTATGCACAGATGCGCGCGGCCGAACTGATGGTGTATGAGGCCGCCCGCAAATATGATGCAGGCGAGGACATCGGCGCGGAAGCCAACATGGCAAAGCTGTTAGCGGCAGACGCATCCTGGGCTGCCGCCGATATGTGCGTGCAGACGCATGGCGGCTTTGGCTTTGCCGAGGAATATGACGTTGAACGAAAATTCCGCGAGACGCGGCTTTATCAGGTAGCGCCAATTTCGACCAACATGATCCTCTCGTATCTGGCCGAACATGTGCTCGGCTTGCCGCGGTCGTATTGAGATGGCGCTGCCACTCGCAGGCTTATTCGTCGTTTCGATCGAACAAGCGGTGGCGGCGCCACAATGCACGTGCCGGCTCGCCGATGCCGGTGCACGCGTCGTCAAGGTTGAGCGTCCCGAAGGAGACTTCGCCCGCGAATACGACCACGTCGTTCACGGTGAAAGCGCCAATTTCGTTTGGCTCAATCGTGGCAAGCAATCGGTGGTGCTCGACCTCGGCAAAACCGAGGACAAGGCGCTCCTCGAAGCGATGCTCGCGAAAGCCGATGTGTTTGTTCAGAACCTCAAGCCGGGTGCGCTCTCCAAGCTCGGCTTTGGGATGACGCGCCTGCGCAAGGATTACTCGCGGCTGATCTGCTGCTCGATTTCCGGCTATGGTGAGAGCGGACCCTATGCGCAACGCAAGGCCTACGACCTCCTGATTCAGGCTGAATCCGGCGTGTCTTCGGTGACCGGTGGTCCCGAAGGGCCCGCGCGCGTCGGCGTATCGATCGTCGATGTCGCTGCGGGCCTCAATGCCTATGAAGCCATCCTGGAAGCTTTGATCGCGCGTTCCAAGACGAATGAAGGCGCGGAGATTTCCGTTTCCATGTTCGATGCCATGGCGGAGTGGATGACAGTGCCGTTGCTACACGGCGAAGGAGGCGCGCCGTTCAAGCGCATCGGATTGGCGCACGCTGCGATTGCGCCCTACGGCGTGTTCAAGAGCCGTGACAGCGCTGACATCCTGATCTCCATTCAGAATGACCGAGAATGGCGTGTCCTCGCGGAAAAGGTGTTGGGCGACACGGCGCTGGCTTCAGATCCGAAATTCGCGACCAATCCCAAGCGTGTCGAAAACCGGACCGAAACAGATGCCAAGGTCGCCGCCGATTTCGCTCGGCACGATGTCGAAGCGTTAATGAAAAAACTGGAAAGTGCCGACATCGCCTTTGCGCGCGTCAACGACTGGGAGCTCTTGTCGAAGCACGCGCACTTGCGGCGGATTACGGTCGGCGCGCCGAGCGGTCCCGTAACCATGCCGGCACCCGCGTCGACGCGGATGGGGGAACAGCGGACCTATGGTCCAATTCCGGCGCTTGGGGAACACACTGACATAATCCGCAAGGAATTTTCGAAATAGCGATCAATCCATCGCCGCGTGTTCAACTTTCGCGTTGGGCGTTCGGCGCACGGTGCCGATAATTAGCACCAGGGGGATGACCGCTAGCGTCAGGATCATCAGTAGCTTGAAGTCGTTGAGATAGGCGAGCATTGACGCTTGCTGCGTGACGATCGCATCGAGCAAGGCGCGGCCGACATCTGTGTGGACGTCCAGATTTCCAGCCACATCCGGCATCTGCAAGGCGCCGTTAAAGGGCGTCACTTGCTCCGTCAGCCGGGCGTGCATTTCCGTCGTCTTGCTGGTCAAAAGGGCGATCACCATGGAAATACCAACCGACGAACCGATATTGCGCATAAGCGTGGTGATCGCCGTTGCCCCGGTGCGCAAGTGAGTGGGCAAAGTGGCAAATGCGACTGTCGAGATCGGCACGAACAACAAGCCCAAACCAACGCCCTGCACGATGCTGGTCACGACAATTGTCGTCTTCGTTACGTCGAGCGAGAAGCCGGTCATGTAATAGAGTGTGCCGCCGGCAAGCAGCAGGCCGCACAAGATCAGATAGCGCGGCTGCACCATGCGCATGAGCCGCGGCGCTGCCATCATAGTGATGAGCGTTCCCACACCGCGAGAGCCGAGCAGAAAACCTGCGGTCTGGATGGGATAGCCGAGCAGAATTCTGCATGAACGGCGTGACCAGCGCCATGGTGCCGAACAAGACGACACCAATCACCACCATGAAGATACAGCCGCTGACAAAGTTGCGGTCCTTAAACATCTCGAACCGCACGAATGGTTCTTTTGCAGTCAAGGAATGTGCGAAGAAATAATAGAACCCGGCGGCCGAGATGATCGCCTCGATCCAGATTTCATTGGAGTCGAACCAGCCGACCTGTTCGCCCCGATCGAGCATCAGTTGCAGAGAGCCAATGCCGATGGCGAGGGCAATGAATCCAAACCAGTCGAAGCGCAGGTGCTCTTGGCGCTTGGTCTCCTCCATGAAAAACAACATGCCAACCACGGTGATGACACCGATCGGCAGGTTGATGAGGAACACCCAGTGCCAGGAATAATTATCGGTGAGCCAGGCACCCAATGTTGGGCCCATGATCGGGCCTAACATCACGCCGACGCCCCAGATCGCCATGGCTTGCCCGCGTTCCTCGGCCGAATAAACATCGAGCAGCACGGATTGTGACAACGGCACCAGGGCCGCGCCGGCCATGCCCTGCAGCAGCCGGAACAGCACCATTTGCTCGATATTCTGGGCCAGCGCGCACAGAAACGACGCAACAGTGAAGCCGGCAACGCAGATAACAAACAATATCTTGCGGCCAAAACGATCCGCCAGCCATCCGATAGGCGCAGTCATGATCGCAGCGGCGACGATGTAAGAGGTCAGTACCCAGTTGATCTGATCGAGCGAGGCCGACAGCGAGCCTTGCATATAGGGCAAAGCGACATTCGCGATCGTCGTGTCGAGCGCCTGCATGATCGTCGCGGTCATGGTGCAGACCGTGATCAACATTCGCCGCAGCTTCGGATCCATCGATGCGAAGTGCGCAGTCATTTTGATTCTTTTGCCTGCGCAGACATGAACGGCAGCCGGCTATGGCCTGTGTCAATTTCGACATTCACGCTCATTCCGGAACGCAACAACCGCGTGTCTTCGCTTTTGTCGAAGGCAATTCGCACCGGAACGCGCTGCACAACCTTCACCCAGTTTCCGGTCGCATTCTGCGGCGGCAGGATCGAGAATTGCGCGCCCGTGCCGGGACTCACGGCCATGACAGTGCCGGTGAACGTATGATCAGGGAAACTGTCGATATCGAGCGTCACCTTCTGCCCGACACGCAGATAAGTAATGTCGGTCTCTTTCGGATTGGCGTCGACCCACGGCGCCTGGTCGTCAATAACGCTCAGCACTGGCGTTCCAGCGGAGACGAAACGACCGAGTTGGATATTGTCTACCTGCGTTGCGGTGCCGGACATCGGTGCGCGCACGATCGTGTGGTCGAAGTCGCGCTGCGCGCTGTCGAGCGCAGCTTTTGCCTGTGCATATTCCGGGAATTTCTCGAGCGGCAGATTGGGATCGCCGAGCAACTGATTGAGCGTGGTGTCGTGTTGTTGCACGGCGAATTCCGCCTGTAATTGTGCAGTGACAACGGCGGCGATAGCAGTGTCGAGATCGGCCTGCGAACCAGCCTGCGTGCTCACAAGTTTGGTCTTGCGGTCGACATCGCGTTGCTTGAGGTCGGCGTTTTTCTGGGCAAGATCGGCGAGTATCACCAGCGATTTGAGATTAGTCTTGAGTTTATCGAAATCGCTGTGCGCGGTATCGAGTTTGGCCTTCGCCTGTTGCAACGCAAGTTCATAGGGCACGCGATCGAGCGAGAACAGTTCGTCGCCCGGCTTCACGTGTTGGCCTTCGACGATCGCCACATGGGTGATCTTGCCCGAGATGTCCGGAGTGATCAGCACCTTTTGTGCGCCGACGTAAGCGTTGTCGGTCGAGATATAACGTCCGCCGGAAAGGTAGATGGCAAGCCCGATCACGACGGCGAGCGCGGGCAGGCCGGCGAGCAAGATCATGCGCAGGCGCTTGCGGCCGATCCGCGCAAACAGGCCCGCCGCTTTCTGTGTGGCTGTTTTCGTTTCCGGCGAAGTCTTGGCTTCCGGTGCCGGGACGATCTTCAAGCCTTTTTCACTCATGACTTATCCAGCGACTGCTTGTTGTTGGTTCGCGTTGCGGGCGATGGCCGCGCGCAGGTTGTCCTTCACCGCGCCGAGTTCCTTGAGTGTGCGTTCGATCGACGTTGTCGAAAGCCCGTCGAGAACGATCTCCATCATGTCCGCGCCGAGATCGGACAGCCGGTCGAGCAGCGGCTTGGCTGCAGGCTTTAGGTACAATCGGTTGGCACGCCGGTCGTTCGGGTCTGCGCGGCGCTCGATGAGGCCATTGTCCGACAGTCGATCGAGCAAGCGCGTCAGCGTGATCGGCTGCAGATCGAGCATGTCGGCGAGTTCCGTCTGCTTGAGACCCTCATTGCGATCGATCCGGACAAGCACCGCCCATTGCGCCCGGGAAATGCCGAACTGGCGGGCCTGCTGGTCGGCGTAAGTTTTCAGCAGGCGCGCTACATCCATGATTGTAAAGGCAAATTCGCGTTTTATGGGTTGCTGAGGCATGGCCCGGCTCTAGCTTGAATGCGCTAATCATAAGCAAGCTTATAATAAGCACAACCTGCCATTTCGTCACAGCTGGCCTGCACGCAGCGCGCGGATGACGAGGGCTTTTGCGTGGGGCAAGGTCGCGGCCTCGCATCGCGTGAAGGAACCAGCAACATGGACATCGGCTTCATCGGACTCGGCAATATGGGGCAGCCGATGGCGCGCCGGCTCATCGAAGCCGGGCACAAGCTCATCGTCTACGACACGCGGAACGATGCAGTCGCACCTCTCGTTGCGCTCGGCGCGCAAGTTGCGTCGTCGCCGGCCGACGTCGCAGATCGCGTTGAAACGGTGATGGCGAGTTTGCCGTCGCTGCAGATCTCCGAAAAGGTCGCGCTCGGCGAAGGCGGTGTTATTCACGGCAAGCGCATCAAGCGTTTCATCGATTTGTCGACGACCGGCTCGCGCGTTGCGGCAAAGATCGCAGCGGCATTGGCGAAGAAGAACATCGTTCAGATCGACTCACCCGTGAGCGGCGGCGTCGGTGGCGCCAATAAGGGCACGCTGGCGGTGATGGTCTCGGGACCGAAGGTCGAAATCGATCTGGTGAAGGACGCGCTCGCGGTGTTCGGCAAAGTCTTCGTCATCGGCGAAAAGCCGGGCATGGCGCAGACCATGAAGCTCGCCAATAATTTCCTCTCCGCCACCGCGATGGCGGCGACATCCGAAGCCGTGGCGATGGGCGTGAAGGCGGGATTAGATCCGGCGGTGATGATCGATGTCATCAATGCCGGTTCCGGCCGCTCAACAGCTTCCGACGGAAAGTTTCCGCAAGCAATCTTGCCGCGCACATTTAACTACGGCTTTGCCACGGCTCTGATGCTCAAGGACGTACGGCTTTGCGTCGAGGAAGCGAAGGGCTTGGACGTGCCCAATTCCGTCATGAGCGCTGTCCTTGACCAATGGGAAACGACCAACACGGAATACGGTGGCGAGAGCGACTTCACTAACATTGTCAAAATGATCGAGAAGCGAGCGGGCGTTACGGTGGGCAAGAAATCATGAGTGACGACGTCCACGAGGTTTATGCAATTTGTTACGCCAGCCACGCGCGCAAGCGTTCAGAAAATTACATCTTCGGTGATCCGCACGACGAGATGACGTCGATCGCCTATTACGTCTGGGTCATTAAAGGCCCGCACGGCACATTCGTCTGCGATACGGGCTTCGATGAAACCGCCGCCAAGGAGCGCGGCCGCACGATCATCCATCCAGTCGGCGAGGGCCTTCAGGCGCTCGGTGTTGCGCCGGACAAGGTCGATCACGTGATTGCTACGCATATGCATTGGGATCATGCCGGTAACTACGATCTGTTCCCGAATGCGCGCTATCACATCCAGGACACCGAACTAGCTTACGCGACCGGCCGCTGCATGTGTCACCAGATGCTGTGCATCCCGTTCAGTGAAAGCGATGTGCTGGCGATGGTGCGGAAGGTGTTCGCTCATCGTGTCGAATTCCACGACGGCGTTGAGGAACTCGCGCCTGGTATCACCGTGCACAAGATCGGCGGCCACTCGAAAGGCTTGCAGTGCGTCCGCGTGAAAACCAAACGCGGCACCGTGGTGATCGCATCGGATTGCTGTCACCTTTATTCGCACATGGATGAGGGCCGTGTGTTTCCGATCACCTACAGCGTCGGCGACACGCTCGAGGGCTACAAGACGCTGAAAAAACTTGCGAGCTCACGCCATCACGTTGTGCCGGGACACGATCCCGAAGTTTTGAAAATATATCCGGCTCTGAAGCCTGGATTGGAAAACTGGATCGTGCGGCTGGACGTCGCGCCGAAGGTTTAGGTCCGGCCACTCAACCACTCTCCGCTCATTCCCGCGCAAGCGGGAATCGCAGTGTTTCTCCTGGGTCCCCGCCTTCGCGGGGACGAAAGGATAGGACTTAGACCAGCCCCAGCTCCGCGAACACGTCTTTGTGGTGCTCAGCGCTTGCGGCTGCAAAGCAGCAGAAAGTCACCCGCGCGATCCCGCGCGGGCGGGCGGCTATTTCAGCCGCGACAGTCCCGACAGCGATGCGCGCGGCGAGATCGGCCGGAAAGCGGTAGATGCCAGTCGAAATGGCAGGGTAGGCAATCGACGCCAGTGCATTGGCGGCTGCGAGATCGAGTGACCTGCGATAGCAGCTCGCCAGCAACTCCTTTTCGTCATTTTCACCTCCGCCCCACACAGGGCCGACCGCGTGGATCACGTGCCTCGCTTTGAGCCTGTAACCGCGGGTGATCTTGGCTGACCCAGTGGCGCAACCGCCCAATGTTTCGCATTCCGCCAGCAATTCCGGCCCGGCCGCGCGATGAATTGCGCCGTCGACGCCGCCCCCGCCAAGCAGCGTGCGGTTGGCTGCGTTCACGATTGCATCGACGTCGAGTGTCGCAATATCGGCAACCAAGATGTCGAGAACCGTTCGCCCGATCTCGGCGGTGAGTTCCGTCATACGAGCGATAATATCACTTGTTTTCGGCGGCTGGCGCCGCTTCGAAATCGACGCTCGATCGCACGCCGATGTCGTCATAGTGCGCGTCCAAGAAGCGGCGGGCCGCGCGTCGGCCATTGTCGCGCAGCACTTCGAAGAAATCATAGTCGGTCTTGAGCCGGCTGGCCGTATCCAGTGTTTGGGCTGAGCCTGTCAGCGTGACGCGGTGCACGTTGATGCGCCGGTATTTTCCCTCGCCGATCCCGCGTGGCAGCTTGCCCTCGTCGATCAGTTTGCCCACGAATGTCAGGCCACGCAGCTCCGACATCAGCGAGGAATTGAACGTGATCTCGTTTATCCTGGCCAGGATCTCAGCCTGTGTTTTTGGCACCTGCTTGCGTTGTAACGGATTGATCTGAACCAGCAGCAGGTTTTCGGTCTCCGTCGCGCCAACCAGCGGATAAAGCGCCGGATTGCCCACATAGCCTCCGTCCCAATACGGCTCGCCATCGATCTCGACCGCGCGAAAAAGATGCGGCAAGCAGGCCGAGGCCACGATCATGTCGGCGATCATTTCCTCGCGCCTGAAGACATGCAGCTCTCCGGTGTGCACGTTGGTGGCGGATACGAACAACTGCAGATCCTTGCAGGCGCGCACCGCGTCAAAGTCGACGAAGCGTCCGACCAGATCCTTCAGCGGATTGATGTTGAGCGGATTGAAATCGTAGGGCGACAGGTACCGCGTCAGCGCCTGCATCCAGAGGCCTACAGGCGTGTCCTCGATCGGCCAGAACGAAAACAGACGGTCGACCGCGCGCCGCTGGAGGTCGGGCAGGTTTCCACCGAGACTTGCTGCCTTCCAAAAATCGGCGAGCCGCTTGCGCGCTTCTTCAGGACCGCCACGCGCGAGCCCATCCGCGAGCATAATTGCATTGACCGCACCGGCAGACGCGCCGGAAATGCCTTCGATTGTCAGCCGGCCGTCCTCGAGCAGATAATCGAGTACACCCCAGGTGAAGGCGCCGAGCGCGCCGCCGCCTTGCAGTGCGAGATTGATGCGTTTGCCCGCTTTCGGTGTTTCCGATTTATCGCTGCCGAAAGCGCGCGCGAGAAATTCAATCATGGATCTTTATCACTGCGCCACCCAGCCGCCGTCGATCGAGTAAGCCGAACCTGTAATTGTTGCCGCGGCATCGCTGCACAGGAAGACGGCGAGCGCACCGATGTTCCCCGGCTTGGTGAACTGATGCATCGGCTGCTTCTCCGACAGCAGCGCGATTTCCTCCTCGCGTATGCTTTTGCCCGAGGCTTTGGCCCGCGCGTCAATTTGCTGCTGCACGAGCGGGGTCAGCACCCAGCCGGGGCAAATGGCATTGCACGTCACGCCGGCGTTCGCAGTTTCCAACGCGACGACCTTCGTAAGACCGATGAGGCCGTGTTTGGCGGAGACATAGGCAACTTTTTGTGCGCTGGCGACGAGCCCATGCGCGGAGGCGATATTGATGATGCGGCCCCATTTCCGCTTCTTCATGCCGGGCACAGCGGCACGGATGGTGTGGAACGAGGACGACAGATTGATAGCGATGACCGCGTCCCATTTCTCGATCGGGAAATCTTCGATATTCGCAACGTGCTGAATGCCTGCATTGTTCACCAGCACGTCGAGCGCGCCGAATTCCTTTTCGATTGTGCGGACCATCTCGGCAATTTCAGCGGGCTTGCTCATGTCGGCCGCCGAAAATCGCGCCTTCACGCCGAAGTCCTTTTCGATGGCTACGCGGATCTTCTCGATCTCTGCTTTGTCGCCGAAGCCGTTGAGCATGACATTGGCCCCGTCCTGCGCGAGGGCGCGGGCAGTCGCCAGCCCGATGCCCGAGGTTGAGCCGGTAACCACCGCAGTCTTGCCTTTGAGCATTGCAGTCCTCGCACGTGGGCCGCTCGAGGCGGCGCAGTTGTCGAAATCGCGGGCTGGAACCTGCCCCTATTTTTGTTGCACTGCAATATATATGTACGTGACTTCGAGTTTCGAGTGGTTTGCCGTTAGACTTGAGTCGGAAGGCGGAACATCCCTTTGGCCAGAAAATCACACGCGCACGCGGTCTTTCCGAAGCCCGATCACGACCACGAACGGTGTGCAAGCGATGCGATTGCGCACGCCGAGGTGATCTGCGCCGCGCGCGACGAACGTTTGACGCCGATGCGCCGTCGTGTGCTGGAAGCGCTATTGGCGAGTCATCAGCCGCTTGGCGCGTATGAGTTGATTGACCGGCTGGCAGTGCGCTCGACGAGGCCGGCGCCGATTACTGTCTACCGCGCGCTCGATTTCCTGCGCGAGCAGGGCCTTGTCCATCGCATCGAAAGCCGCAATGCCTTCATCGCCTGCGTGCACAATCACGCGAGCAGCGATCCTGTCGTATTTCTGATTTGCGAGAAATGCGGTGCGGTCGGCGAGGCCGCGTCCGCAGCGGTGGCGGACACGATTAAAAGCGCTTCACGCGCGGCCGGGTTTGTTCCGAAGACTCCGGTCATTGAAATATCCGGCATCTGCGCGCATTGCAGAGCGGCGTGAGCGAAGCCGCCATCGATCGGCGGCGGTGCGTGCAGACATTGCGGCCGCACCGCACCAATCGTATTAACAGGCTTGCGGAAAGTGGACGCAGGTTTCATCATCCCTACAAATAAAATCGAGGGAGGGTTGGCGCATGTCCGCATTTTCCCGCCGGAACTTTCTGTCGCTTGCCGGTTCGGCCGCGATCGCAACGGTGACTGAGCGTCTAACAGATCCTGCACATGCGGCGATGAATCCCACGGACAAGTTTGATCTTGTCATCAAGGGTGGCGACGTTCTCGACCCCAGCCAATCACTCCGAGGCAAACGCGATGTGGGTATTCGATGGGGGGTGATCGAAGCGGTTGAGGCGGATATCCCTACCGAGCGCGCGTTGAGAACGATCGATGCCAACGGTAAGCTCGTTACACCCGGCTTGGTCGACCTTCATTGCCACGTCTATCCGTACGGCTCCGCCATCGGCATCCCGGCCGACGAATTGGTCGAGCGCCAGTGCACGACGACGGTTGTTTCGGCCGGTGATGCCGGTGTCAACAATCTGGCGGCACTGCGCCGCTACATCGTCGCGCAGTCACGCTCGCGCATCTATGGCTTCGTTCACATCGCCAATAATGGACTTTCGGCTTTCCCGGTTGCCGAACTTTACAATATTGACAACGCACAGGTTGACGCCTGCGCCATGGCTTTGGCCGAGAACCCGGATTTTCTCATCGGTGTGAAGGTGCGGATGTCCGAGAACGTCATCTTCAAACACGGCATCGAGCCACTCAAGCGCGGCATACAGGCCTGCGAAAAGTGCGGCTGGCCAGCCAAGATGATGGTGCACATCGGAGGCGTGGAAAGCACCGAGCTGATGTCCAACATTCTTGACCTGTTGCGGCCGGGTGACGTGCTGACGCACGCGTATTCCGGTGCTCCGAATATCGCCGGCGCTTTTACGAACATCGTCAAGGATGGAAAGCTCTTGCCCGCAGCGCTCGCCGCCAAGCAGCGGGGCGTGATCTTCGACGTCGGTCACGGCGGCGGAAGTTTTGACTTCACCGTTGCGGAAGTCGCGATCCCGCAGGGCTGTCCGCCGGATACGATTTCTTCGGACATCCACGTGTTCTCGGGTAACTCGCCTGGCATGCCCTACTTGCCATGGGTCATGAGCAAGTTTCTCACGCTCGGCTATACGCTGGAGCAGGTCGTCACCATGGCGACGATAAATCCTGCCAAGATTATCAACCGGGCGCCAAAAATCGGCACGCTTCAGGTCGGCGCGCCTGGCGATGTGGCGATCATGGAGGTGGTCGAAGGGCCTGTGTCTTTCCTTGATACGCGGAACAATAAACGAGACGGCAAAGCCTTTCTCAAGCCGATTCAAACCGTCACTAACGGTGTGCCGTTCGGCCGTCCGTATCAGGCACCCTTCGCCGTCAGGTGAATGATTCTCATAAGCAGACGTCGATTGGCGACGCTCGCATGTCCGCTAAGTGCCAAGAGCGCGGGCTTTCATGTTCGCACAAAGGACCATCGTGCGGGGTCAAACTGTCACTGAGCCCGCTTTGTTTTGATGCCCGCCTTTACACCGATCGGACATTGACCGGTGGCATTTTCAGCAGCCGCGTTCCACCGCTCATCGGCTTTCTGTGCTTTGATTGGTTGAACCATCGGTGACTTCCGCCCGCACCTTGTGTGCTTTGCGGAGATGTTCGACTTCTTTTTCTGAGAGATGTTCGGCGATCGCAACGCGATTCTGCGCACCCTCCATTACGAAGATAAGTTCTGACAGCTTAAGCTGCAGTGCGGCCATGTCGCGGTTTTGGGTATTTTGAATTAGAAACACCATTGCAAATGTTACGATAGTAGCCGGAGTTTCAATAGCAAGCAGCCAAGTGGCGCTGTATTTGAAATAAGGGCCCGTAATCACCCATAGAATTATTAGAATCAAAGCCATGAAAAATGATGCGGGCTTGGCTGAAAGCCGCGCGGTTTCGTTCGAAAATAGAGTGAACCAACTGGGCGTATCGGTGGAGAAATCGGCCGTCCGCGGCCTTGCGGAATTGTCGGATGGTTCTGGAACCATTGAATGGGCCTTCCGTCATTTGTTTTCTTCTCAAGCCCCGCAGTAATCAGTGAATATCGTTCATTCGATGTCCGCTTTGGGTCAATAGCGGACATTAAACATATGCGTGGCACGGCTATGAGTGTTCACGAAGCTGTATCTGGCCGGAACGATCGGTCTCGTACGGTATTGCCCCCATAGCGTTTTATTGGCCCCGATCGTTAGTGCGCAAACTGGAAGGTTTGAATGATGACATTGGAAACCGGAGTCCGCACGCAAATAGCCGTATTGATCTATTCGATGACAAACGCCGTTATGTTCGGCGCAGGTCTCATTTTTGTTTTGATGGTGCCCGCGTTGAGCGCGAACGCTGGCTTCTGGATTTCGGCAGTCGTCATCGTAAGCCTGATTTTGGCGGCGCCGTTTGCATGGTTGGTCGCTCCACGGCTCCGTGCCCGCTACTGGCGGCAGAGACTGTTGGCGAAGCCATCAATGCTGGCTAGCGCCCCAGCACGTGACCGTTAAACGGCAATTGACATGGCAAGAGCGACGCGAGGGCTCAAACGCATAGATTTGCTTCTCGGGAGCAGTGTCTTGGGAGCACTTCTGCTTATCGCAGTCAGTGGTGCTTTCTTTTGGCTGGCACTGTGAAATTAATAGAGCGCGGATTTTGCTTTCTGCGGCGGCCTTTTCGGCCTCCATCAACGCGCTCTGTTTGCGGCAGTCCAAAGCGCTTGGCAAAGCATCGTGGGTACTCGCTGCCATCGCATATCTCCTTATGCGTCGTCACGCAGTGGGACCCGATATCGTACTGACTCACTCCTGCTTTGTGGGAGGGGGCTCGGAGGTATTCCGAGATCCCCCGTTATCGCTGGCTGTCCGCTTTGTGCCACATGCGGACGACAGATCTAATCATGAGCGTCTGGGCAATGCTCGACCTCTATCGTCACATGGGAAAGCCCCGGCAGGCCCGAGAGCCGCTTTTTATAGATTGTAGGAGCTTTCGGTGCGTCGCTGACCAGCGAAATAACTGCCGCAAGATGACCGGGACCCACGCGCCACAAATGAAGGTCGGACACGCGATCGCTACCTTGCTCAAGGCGAGCTGCGATTTTTCGTGACAACGCAGGGTCAGGGCACGCGTCGAGAAGAATGGCGCCGGCCGAACGAACAAGCGTCCATGACCAACTGAGGATAACGACGGTTGCCACTAGCCCCATTAGCGGGTCCATCCAGACCCAACCAAATTGCCGACCCGCAACCAGGCCGATGATGACAAGCACTGACACGGCGGCATCTGCCATCACATGCACGAACGCAGCGCGCAAATTATGATCGCGATGGACATGCGAATGTCCGTGGTCATGGTCGTGCGCAGGGTGATGATGAGCGTGCCCGTGGTGACTGGCATGGTCGTCACGCAAAAGAAAAGCACTCAGCAAGTTGACGCCTAAGCCAACCACCGCGATTGGAATGGCCTGGTTGAAGGCAATCGGCACCGGATTGATGAGACGGTCCACGCTTTCATAACCGATAAGAAGCGCAATCATCGCCAGAGCGATCGCACTCGTAAACGCGGCCAAGTCACCGAGCTTGCCGGTGCCAAACGCGAGCCGGTCATCATGCGCGTAATTCCGTGAGTAAGTGTAGGCCAAGGCCGCGACGAGAAGTGCGCCTGCGTGCGTGGACATGTGCAAGCCGTCGGCAATGAGTGCGACCGATCCGAACCAAAGACCGCCGGCAATTTCCGCCCCCATCATGGCGGCACAGATGGCAATCACGGCCCAAGTTTTCCGTTCATTCCGCTCATGCGCTTCCCCAAGGAAAACGTGTGAGTGGCGAAACTGATCTATTGAGTGGCTGTGCATAGGGCTGATCCAATGCGATTTCACTGGCTTCTATCACAATCTACGAAGCAGAAGGGGTCGCGCCGGGTTCCACATAAAAAGCCCTTGATCGGGGTTTGCCCATGGCGGTTTATGGCTGCGCGTTGGAGCATGACATCAGAAGTTTGGCGCGATAAGAACATCCGTTGCTTTTCGCCGGAATCGCCAATTGTCCTCAACGCCAACTTACACATCGACCACGCGTCCGCTTGACGCGATCGCGGCAGCCATTGTCGTGGTGCTGTGCCTGTCGTGGGGTTTCAACCAGGTTGCAACAAAGCTTGCGATCCATGACATCCCGCCGCTGACACAGGCCACTATTCGTTCGGTTGTCGCTTCGCTGTTGATTGCGGGGTGGTGCCGCTTGCGCGGAATCGCACTGCTCAAACGCGATGGGACTCTCTGGTTTGGCCTTGCGGCCGGCGTTCTCTTTGCCGCCGAATTTATTCTGATCTATCAAGGTCTGCTCTACACCACCGCGACGCGCGCGGTGCTGTTCATTTATCTCGCGCCATTCTTCGTGGTGCTCGGCGCCCGCATTTTTCTGCCGGCAGATCGCTTCGGCGCCGCGCAATGGCTCGGTCTCGCTCTGTCGTTTGCCGGCATGCTGATTGCCTTCGGATTGCCGACGCCTGCAATGGATCCCCGGCAGTTTCTCGGCGATGCGATGATGGTCGGCGCCGCGCTGTTCTGGGCGGCGACTACGCTGATTATCAAGGCGAGCCCGCTGACACGCGTCTCTGCAGAAAAAGTGATGCTCTATCAACTCGTCGTGTCGGCGCCCATCATGGCCGCGGTGGCACTAGCCATTGGCGAGCGCATGACAGCTATCCCATCTGCCCTGGCGATCGGTTCCATGGCCTATCAAACCGTCTGGGTGGTCAGCGTGACGTTTGTTGTCTGGTTCGCGTTGATTGCGCGTTATTCGGCGAGCCGCCTGTCCGCCTTTACATTTCTGACCCCCTTGTTTGGCGTTGCGGCCGGCCATCTGGTCTTGGGGGAGCCATTAACGCCGGTCTTTGCTGCCGCTGTGGCGCTGGTCACAGGCGGCCTCGTCCTGGTTAATCGGGCACGATAATGCAGTCATTTCAGGCCTTTCCGCCCGCGTTGACCATGGATATTTGTCCGACACCTCGTTATATGAGAGCGGCATGAGCACGAGCACCCAGCAACGACACAAAACAATCGCGGTCAGCGTCGGCGGCGTCACCGTCGGCGGCGGGGCGCCGATTGTCGTGCAGTCGATGACCAACACCGACACGGCCGACGTCGAGAGCACCGCCCGCCAGGTCGCAGCGCTTGCCCGCGCCGGTTCGGAATTGGTGCGCATTACGGTTGATCGCGACGAGGCCGCTGCGGCCGTCCCGCGCATCAAGGAGCGGCTCGCGCAAATGAACGTCGCCGTACCGATCGTCGGCGATTTCCATTACATCGGCCACAAGCTGTTGGCCGACTATCCCGGCTGCGCCGAGGCGCTGGATAAATATCGCATCAATCCCGGTAATGTCGGCTTCAAAAACAAACGCGATCCGCAGTTCACCCAGATCGTCGAGACGGCGCTCAAATACGGCAAGCCGGTGCGCATCGGGGTCAATTGGGGTTCGCTCGACCAGGAATTGCTGACGCGGCTGATGGACGAGAATTCTCAGTCGCCGACTCCGCTTGGCGCCCGCGAAGTGATGCACGAAGCGATGGTGCAATCGGCACTTATGTCGGCTGCGCGTGCGGAAGAGATCGGCCTGCCGAAAAACCGCATCATCCTGTCGGGGAAAGTCTCGGCGGTGCAGGATCTGATTGCCGTCTATCGCGAACTGGCGCGGCGTTGCGATTACGCGCTGCACCTGGGTCTCACCGAAGCCGGCATGGGGTCGAAGGGGATTGTCGCCTCCAGCGCGGCGATGGGCGTGTTGCTGCAACAAGGCATTGGCGACACCGTGCGCGTGTCGCTCACGCCGGAGCCGAATGGCGACCGGACTTTGGAAGTCCAGGTCGCGCAGGAACTGTTGCAGACGATGGGCCTGCGCACGTTCGTGCCACTGGTCGCTGCATGCCCCGGTTGCGGGCGAACCACCTCGACCACATTCCAGGAACTAGCCTCCGACATCCAGGGTTTCATCCGTGACTCGATGCCGGCCTGGAAGGTGCGTTATCCCGGCGTGGAAAATCTCAACGTCGCGGTGATGGGCTGCATCGTCAACGGCCCAGGCGAGAGCAAACATGCCGATATCGGCATTTCACTGCCGGGCACCGGCGAGCAGCCGACAGCTCCCGTGTTCATCGATGGCAAAAAAGCCGCCACCTTGCGCGGGCCGACGCTCACTGCGGATTTCAAGCAGATGGTGATCGACTACATAGAGCGCCGCTTCGGCACCGACGCGCGGGCCGCGGAATAAAAAATCTCACCCGCGCTCTTGACCCGTCCGAGCTATAGGACTATATTCCATACGCCTTGGCTTGCGTCGTTCGCCATCTCGAGTGGCGTTCGATGCCGGAGGAGGCGCGGTGTGCCGACAATGCACATCGCAGTCAGGCTTTGCGCAGACCGCGCACAAGCTTGACGGATGGAGCGCCCGGAGGGCGCAGCGGCCTACGTCATTGGCCGCGTGCGCCCCGAAGCGGTTGTCCTGGGTAACCAGGAATAACCGTGGGCGCGCGGGTGGTCCGATCGCAAGGACTGCCCAGAGGGGTCTCGCAAACCCCTGGCGCCCTCCCGGCGCTCCATTCCCCTTTTGGGGAAACGGAAAAAGGGATGTCGGTCTGCCCGGGGCCGCAAAGAACACGGGCGATGACGCACGCCTTACATCCAGCCGCCGCCGTCCTGGCCGCGATTGGCAACGCTTGCTTCTTCGAGATCGAGTTCGTATTCGATCCGGCGGCGCGCTTCGTCGGTGATCTTGCCGTCGCGCAGGAGCTGATAAATGAATTCGCGCTCGGCATCGATCAGCTCGGCTTTGACCTTGGCGGTCTGGCGAATGTGATCGAGGCCTTCGGTCAAGTTTGTCGGCAATATCTGCTCGCGGCTTTGGTGGCGCGTGCGCAAATGCGCGATCGCATCGGCCGGAAGGTCGTGGTCTTTGATCGCCTTTTCCAGCCGCCGTTCCACCTGCTTCAACGCAGCTTTGCGGGCGCGAAGTTCGGCCTTGATCTCATCTTTGTGTTCTTTTTTGGCGAGGCGGCTTAATCCGAGCCATTTCACCACGTAAGGCAGCATCATGCCTTGGCCGACCAGCGTAAAGATGATGACGCCGAAGGTGACGAACAAAATCAGGTCGCGGTGCGGAAATGGTTCGCCGCTGAGGATCGTGAAAGGAATCGCGAGCGCAACGGCAAGCGAGTCGACGCCGCGCATGCCGGTAAATGCGAGGAAAAATGGCGCTTGCCACGGCGGCGACGGATCGCGCTTGCGCAGGCGCGCGCTCACCCAGCGCGGAATGTAAATCGCGGGAAAAACCCAAAGAAAGCGTGCTGCGATCGCGATCAGCGTCGTCCATGCCGTCGCTACGATCAATTCGCGGATCGAGAATGCGTGGGTCTGTTCGATCAGCGTCCGCGTCTGTAAGCCGGTGACGAGGAAGACGAGACCTTCGATGAGATAGACAATCAGGTCCCAGAAGAAAATTCCCTGAAGCCGCGTGCCTGACGGGATGAGAAGCGGACCGTTCCAGCTCACATATAAACCGCAAGCGACCGTCGCCAACACGCCGGATCCGCCAAGGTAAGAAGGAACCCAGAATGCGAGATAGGGCGTCATCAGGGACAACGTAATTTCTACTCGCGGTTCACGCGCCCATTTTCGCAGGTGCAGGCTCAGCCATCCAATCGCGAGCCCGTAAAGTGTCTCACCGATAACGATGAGAACGAATGTCTCGGAGGCACGTTCGAGCGAGAACGTTCCCGTGCTGATGGCGACGATAGCAAAGCGGTAAAGCACCAACGCAGTCGCGTCATTGGCGAGGCCTTCACCCTCCAGCACAACGACAATACGGCGCGGCAATCCGAGTTTTCGTGCAATCGCGAGCGGCGCCACGACGTCGGTCGGCGAAATGATTGCGCCAAGGAGAAAGCCGACGGCCCAATCGAATTTCAAGAAATAATGAGCGGCTGCCGCGATCGCGCAGGTCGTAAACAGCACGCAGCCGAAAGCCAGCAGTGCAATTGGCCTCAGGTTGAATTTGAATTCACGCCAGCTCATGGCAACGCCGGCGGAATAGATCAGCGGCGGCAGAATCACCAACAGCACGACTTCCGGCGCGAGTTCGACTTTTGGGAGACCGGGAACGAATGCTACGCCGATTCCGGCGACGACCAGCAGGATCGACGGCGCGATATTCAGGCGTTTGGCGACGACGGCGACGGCTGCCAGCACTGCCAGCATGAACAGCAGCGTCTGTACGGTCGCGGTCATCGATTCACAGGCTTACAAGTTGCATCAGATCAGGTTCGAAATGATGTTAACAGTTAAGGCGATCACGGAGACGTTGAAAAAGAATGACAGCGCGCCGTGCACGGTCGCGATGCGACGGATCACCTTGCTGGTGATCACAACATCCGAGACCTGCGAGGTCATCGCGATAACCAGAGAAAAATAGAGAAAGTCCCAATAGTCGGGCGGTTGCCGGCCGGGAAACGTCAGCCCGCCGATCGCGTGATCGCCGCGCTCGCCGTAGTACTCGTGGGCGTAATGCAGCGCAAAAATCGTGTGTACGAAAGCCCATGACACGAAAATAGTGGCCATCGCGAGCGCAACGCCATATCCGCTACGGGGCTGTCCGGAAACTTTGGCAATACCAAGCTCCGCGACGATTGCGCCCATGATCGCAAGGCCGGAGAGGCCGGTTAGGACCAACAGCGCGACTGCGCCTTCGTCGTCCTCGGCGGCGCGGCGGCGAATTTCATCGATGCCGCAGGTGACCATTAATTGATAGACCAACAGCAGGTACAGCGCGACGCCGATGTCCCAACCGAGCAAAAGCTTGGTCGCCATGCTCCAATCGGTCAACGCGAGCCCGAGAGTGACGGCCAAGCCGACAGCGATCGAAATCAGCAACCGTGCGTGCAATCGCGCAAGACGCACCGGCAGAATGGGTCGTGCGGCGATTTTGCGGGCCACAAGTGCTCCTTCTACGTGGTTCGCTCGGCGATGAAGCGGGCGGCGGCGCGCAAAGTATCGGCTTTCGCGCCGAATGGCGCCAGCGCTGCGTCGGATTCTACAATCAGCGCTTTTAAACGTGCGCGAGCGCCGGCGGTTCCGAGCGCAGCGACCAGCGTTGCCTTACCGGCCGCGGCGTCTTTGCCGGCAGCTTTGCCCAGCGTCTTGGTGTCGCCCTCGACGTCGAGGAGATCATCGGCGATCTGGAAGGCTTGGCCTATTGCTGCGCCGTAGCGGTCGACGCTTTCGCGCGCCGCGGCATCGACTTGCGCAAGCGTGGCGCCGGCGCGGCAGGCGAAATTTATGAGCGCGCCCGTTTTCATCGCTTGCAGCGTGGCGATCTCTTTCTCATTCAATGTACGCTTTGGATCGAAGCGTCCTTCGGCGGCGAGGTCGAGCATTTGGCCTCCTGCCATTCCGCCGAGGCCTGACGCGCGGGCAAGCTCAGTGACAAGCGCAACGCGTACTGCGGCATCGGGATGGACTTCACGCCGCGCCATGACGTCGAATGCGAGCGTAAGAAGCGCATCGCCAGTGAGAATGGCAGTAGCATCGTCGAAGGCTTTGTGGACCGTTGGCCGTCCGCGACGGAGATCGTCATCGTCCATGGCCGGAAGATCGTCGTGGACCAGCGAATAGCAATGCACGAGTTCAAATGCGGCACCTGCCATCAGCGCGCCTTCGTGGGTCACGCCAAGCATCGCTGCTGTCTCGACCACCAAAAACGGCCGCAGGCGTTTGCCGCCATCGAGCGCAGCGTGCCGCATGGCCGCAACAAGCCGTGGTGGACGGGAGATCTCGCCTTCGAGTGGCGCACCGCCAAGGAGTTGCTCGAGCAGCGTCTCGGTCTTGGCGGCGACCGCGGCGAGGCGGACGGGAAAATCGATCGTATTCTTGTTCATCGCGGTATTGTTAGCCGCTGCGCGTGGCTCCGCAAAGTGGGTAGGGATTTGGAATTTCATGCGGCGCGAAAATGGGCTTGCACCAAGGCAAATAATTGTGCGGATAGGTTAATCTCCGGACGTGGACCAGCCAGGCAAAAGATCGCACTTCGGCCGTATCCTGCGGCTGCCGCGACCGTTGCGGCCCGTCGTCTTCGCCTTACTGGCAATCCTGCTGCTCCCTTACGCGCTCACGCCGCTTTACGCTGTGGTGAACCCGATTTCGACCTCGATGGTTTGGCGGCGCCTGACAGGTGCGCGGGTCGAGCGGCACTACGTTCCGATCGCACGTATTTCGCCGGCGGTGCCGCTTGTGGTGATTATTGCCGAGGACGGCCGCTTTTGCAGCCATCACGGTGTGGATTTCGCGGAAATCCGGGAAGCAATGACAGAAGCCGACGACATTGACGAAATGCGCGGCGGTTCGACCATTACGCAGCAAGTGGCAAAGAACTTGTTCCTGTGGCAGGGCCGAAGTCTCGTGCGCAAAGCCCTGGAATTCCCGTTGGCGCTATGGATCGACTTGGTGTTGTCGAAGCGTCTCATTTTTGAAATTTACCTCAATATCGCCGAATGGGGTCCAAACGGAGAATTTGGCATTGAGGCGGGTGCCCAACGCGCTTTCGGCAAATCCGCGCGCGAACTTTCTCCATATCAGGCGGCCTTAATGGCTGCGATGCTGCCAAATCCGGTGGAACGCAATGCGCGGCAGCCGGGACCTGGGTTGCGCCGTCTCGCCGGGCTTTACGTCGCGCGGGCGGCGCGGGCGCCAAATGCCGCCGCTTGCGTGAGGCAACCCCGCTAGCCAAGGCTCCGGCCAATCTAATAGCCAAACCACTAGCCTTGGCGCGTCCCTTCCTCTATAAGCCCGGCTTCAAACCGAAATATCGCGCTTTTTCAGGAGTTTCGTTCCATGGCTGTGCCAAAAAGAAAAACCTCGCCGTCGCGCCGCGGCATGCGCCGTTCCGCGGACGCGCTCAAGCGGCCGGCCTATGTCGAGGACAAGGATTCCGGCGAATTGCGCCGTCCGCACCACATCGACCTGAAGACCGGCATGTATAAAGGCCGCCAGGTCCTCAAGGCGAAGACCGAGGTCTAACGCGACGCCGAGTGGTCGGAGGGAAGCTTCGCCATGTCCATGCTGGGCTTTCCACTGCTGCTGATCCCGTTCGCGATCTACAACATCATCGCTTTCCTGATGCCGGGCGTTAGCTGGAGCGGCGTGATTTTCACTGCCCACATGATGTCCGGTGCCGACTGGACGATGGCGGTCGGCGATATGCTTGTCGCGCTGGCGATCGTTCTGCTGTGCGGCGAGATTTTGAAATCGACGCGCATCGGTGTCCGCACTGTCGTCGATCATGGCCTCTCGCTTGTGCTTTTCCTGGGCATGGTTGTTGAGTTCATCATGGTGAAGCAGGCGGCAACCGCGACTTTTTTCTTGCTTCTGGTCGTGAGCTTCATCGACGTGCTCGGGGGTTTCGCGGTGACATTGCGCTCAGCGCAGCGCGATCTCACTGTCGAAGGTGTCGAGCACGTTTCGTCCTGATCGATCCAACATTCCTGGTTTTGTCATGAGCCGCGATTTCCAGCTGCCCGGCCGCTCGCCGGTAATTTCCTGTGACGGGATGGCCGCAACGTCGCATCCTCTCGCAACGCTTGCAGCGATCGATGCGCTTCGCGCCGGCGGCACGGCCGCGGATGCTGCGGTCGCGGCGGTTGCCACGCTGTGTGTGGTGGAACCGCACATGACGGGCATTGGCGGCGATTGCTTTTGTCTCGTGTCCAAGCCGGACAAGCCGGTCTGGGGCTACAACGGCTCCGGCCGCGCCGGCGGCAAAGCTTCCAACGTGCCGCTGCGCGCAAAGGGGATGACCGAGATCGGTAATTCAATTCATGCGGTCACGGTGCCGGGCGCAATCGATGCCTGGGAAGCAATTCTCAAGACTCATGGTCGCTTCGGTCTGGATCGCGCACTTGCGCCTGCGATCAAATATGCCGAGGGCGGATTTCCTGTGGCGGCGCGTGTGGCCTGGGATTGGGAAAGGTACGTTGCCAAACTCAAAGCCGATCCCGGCGCGTCCAAGCATTATCTATTTAACGGCGCGGCGCCCAAGGAAGGCGATGTGATCCGCTTTCCCGCGCTGGCGGCGACACTAAAGGCAATTGCCGCCAAGGGCGCACGCGCGTTTTATGAAGGCGAGATCGCTGAGGATATGGCGAAGACGCTCGCTGCGCGCGAGTCGTTTCTGACGGCGGAAGATTTCGCTCGTCACAAGGGCGACGCCGTTAAGCCAATCTCGACGAACTATCGTGGGCTGGATCTGGTAGAAATTCCACCGAACGGGCAGGGCCTCACGGCTCTTGTGATGCTCAATATCCTCGAGAATTTCGACATCGCTTCGCTCGATCCGCTGAGCGCTGAACGTTTTCATCTGGTACTGGAAGCCGCGCGGTTAGGGTTCGCAATACGCGACACCCACATCGCCGACGATGCGCATATGCGCACATCGGTCTCCAATCTGCTCGACAAAGCGTTCGCGAAAAAGCTCGCCTCGCTGATCGATATGAATAAACGTGCGAAATTGCCGAGCGCGCCTGCGCCGGGCAACGACACGGTTTACCTTACGGTGGTCGATCGAGACCGCATGGCTGTGTCCTTTATCAATTCGCTATATTCCCATTTCGGCGTCGGCATCTGTACCGAGAAAACGGGCATCATGCTCACCAATCGGGGCGCCTGTTTCACCCTTGAGCCGGATCACCCCAATTCGTTCGGGCCGAATAAACGGCCGATGCACACGATCATTCCTGCGTTAGCCATGCGTAATGGGCGCTGCGACATGAGTTTCGGCGTCATGGGCGCGCATTATCAGCCAATGGGTCACGTCCAGATCGTGCTCAATATGCTCGACTACGGAATGGACGTGCAGGAGGCGATCGATGCTCCGCGTTTCTTCTTCGAGGGGGAGAAAACGGATGTCGAACACGGGACGCCTTTGGCGACGATCGAAGGCCTGAAGGCGCGCGGCCACGATGTCGTCATGGCAACGTCGCCCTGGGGCGGCGCGCAAACGATCAAGATTGACTGGGATCGCGGCGTGCTGATCGCGGGCTCGGAGCCGCGCAAGGACGGCTGCGCGCTCGGTTATTAAACTAAAACGCCGTCAGCCCGGCGGTCGCTCGATAAGCGGCCAATACCTCAGACGGATCGGCTCGGCGGCGTTCACGGGTTTGTGGGTGCAGATCTTTCGTGGCAATGAGCTGCGCGAGAAATCCAGCGTCGCGATAGCCGATCAGCCGTTCAGGCGAATCCGTTACGGGAGCAAGCGCGACCAGCGCACGGCTTTCAGACGCGGGCGAAGCGCTTTCCTGCTCGGGGCGCTGCTCCACGCCGTCGGGTCGACGTAACGATGATGAGTTAATCTCGCCAGACTGCATCAGGATACCCGTCTCAATTCAGGACATTGGCCTGCTTTCCACCCTTCAATGGGCAAGCCGCATGCCGCGCGGCAGTTAACCGCGCCCAAACCCACAAAATCCCACCTTTTCAAATTGTTTAACGAAATCGCCGTAGGTTCGGGTCGCGTTTCGTCGCACCAGCCAACGCCTGTACCTGCTTCGGCGTTCCAAAAAGGGGCGGTTGTGACCCTCTTCGATCAATCGCTTCGTCCCCTCGATCCGGCGGAAGTTCTGCGGTCGATCGGCGACGTCGCCTATCAATGGCATCTCGATACCGATGCGCTGAGTTGGAGCGCCAACGCCGCCGCTTTGTTTGGCCTCGATATGTCCGAAATCGCCAGCGGCGATGACTTTGCGCGCTATGTGGAAGCCGAAAACGGGCCAACCCGCAACGATGTTATTCAGCAGGCAAAACAGCGCGACGCCGGAAATGGCGTTCCTTATCAGGTGCAGTACGCACTCAAGCGTGGCGAAGACAAAATTTGGCTGGAGGATACCGGCCGTTGGTTTGCGGGTGCGGATGGAAAGCCACGCCGTGCGCACGGCATTATCCGAGTTATTGAGGCGCGACACGAACGTGATCGCTGGCTTGAAAAGCGCGCGAAATTCGATCCGCTAACGGGCGAACTCAATCGCGTTTGTCTGACGGACGCACTCGGCGCGGCACTCGACGAGGCCGTGCGTTTTCGCGGCTCCTGCGGGTTTTTGTTGGTGTCCATCGATCACCTCGGTCATCTCAACGAAGCCTATGGCTTTGACGTAGGCGACGCCGTCATCGCTCAGGTCGGCAAGCGTATCCGCGCTCGCCTGCGCGGCAAGGATCACCTCGGCCGTTTTTCCGGAAACAAGTTCGGAGTCATCCTGACAAATTGCACGCCCGAGGAATTGTCAGTTGCGGCGGAACGGCTGCTCGATGGCGTGCGAGATGAGCCGATCTTTACTGCCGCGGGCCCGGTTGCAGCGACAGTCACGATCGGCGGTGTAACCGCTCCGCGTCACGCCCGAACGGTAAAGGAAATCCTTGCCCGGACGCAGGACGCATTGCATGCATCGCGCGCAAAGAGCCATGGTTCCTTCACTGCGTATGTGCCGAATGTCGAGCGTGACGCGCTCCGTCGCCAATGTGTGCGCGCTGCTGACGAGATCGTCACCGCGCTCAATGAGCGGAGAATTGCGCTTGCTTACGAACCCGTGGTCGACGCGCGAAATCGCAAGGTCGTTTTCTATGAATGTCTGATGCGTATCAACCGAAGCGATGGCAGCGTTGCACAAGCAAACGAGATCATTCCGGTGGCAGAAAGAGTAGGGCTGGTGCGGATGCTCGATTTTCGGGTGCTCGAGTTGGTTGTGGCAGAGTTGGGCGCGGCTCCGGCGATCCAGGCAAGCGTCAATGTTTCGCCGAATTCCGCGATCGATCCACATTGGTGGCAGGGTCTGGGCGCGTTGCTGCGCGCAAATTCCGACGCGGCTTCGCGGTTGATCATCGAGATCACGGAAACCGCGGCTATTCACGACCTCGATGATGCACGTGGCTTTGTTACGCGAGTGAAGGACCTGGGATGCCGGATTGCCATCGACGATTTCGGCGCCGGTCACACGTCATTCCGCAATTTGCGCAAACTCGGCGTCGACATCGTGAAGATCGACGGGGCCTTCGTGCCGAATATCGCGAAGTCCAATGACGATCGCGCCTTCGTTCATACGTTGATCGATCTATCTCACCGTCTCGGCCTCAAGAGCGTGGCCGAATGGGTGCAGGACGAGGAGACCGCTGCATTGCTGGACGGCTGGGGTTGCGATTACTTGCAAGGCGAGCTGATTGGGCTCGCCACGTCGGAACGGACCTGGCCGGTCGAAAAGAAGCAAGCTGCGGCAGGTTGAGCGCCCCGCCTATTATTTGCCGCCGAGTTTGTCCAGGCGTTTTTGCATCTCGTCGAGCTGCCGCTTGAGCTCATCCATCTCGCCGCTCGAGCCTTGCGTCTTCTCCGTTGGCTTGGATTGACCTCGCGCAAACGGCGCGAACATGGCGAATGTCTTTTCGAACATTTCCATATTTCGCCGGACCTGGTCTTCGAGGGGACCAAACGCGCCAACACCGAACGCCTGGGCGATCTGCTCACGAAATTTGCCCTGCTCTTTCGAAAGCGAGTCGATCGAGGCTTCCAAAAACCGCGGCACCAACATCTGCATGCTATCGCCGTAAAAGCGGATCAATTGACGCAGGAAGGCTATGGGCAACAGGCTTTGCCCTTCCTTATTCTCCTGTTCAAAGATGATCTGAGCGAGCACCGAGCGGGTGATATCCTCGCCGGATTTGGCGTCGTAGACGACGAAATCCTCGCCAATCTTGACCATTGCGGCGAGGTCTTCGAGCGTTACGTAAGTGCTTGTGCCGGTATTGTAGAGCCGCCGGTTAGCGTATTTTTTGATTGTGACCGGCTCTTTTTTTTCCTCTGCCATATTTATCACGCGTTTCCTCTGCCCCAAGCATTCAGCATAGCCAATTTCTGCTTCTATGGGCCACCGTTTTGTGGCGGCGCGGGAGGGCGCCAAATGTCTTGGCTGCCCTTGCGGAAACATCAAAAAAGGGCCAATTCTCGGTCATATCTAAGAGGCAGGCGTTGTTGACAGACCCGGATAGGCCGCCAAGGATGTGGCAGTGCCGAAAGGCCGCTTGCCCCGCACTCGACGCAACAGGAGTTTCGGATGAAAGACGACATCGTCATCGTGAGCGCCACGCGTACCCCTGTCGGCGCTTTTAATGGGGCGTTCGCGAACCTTCCGGCCCATGAGCTTGGCAAGGCCGCAATCAAGGGCGCGCTCGAACGGGCCGGGGTCGAGGGCGGCCGGGTGAGCGAAGTGATCTTGGGGCAGATATTGACCGCCGGTCAGGGTCAGAACCCGGCGCGGCAGGCTTCGATTGCAGCGGCGATCCCTGTTGAAACGCCTGCGTGGGGCGTGAACCAGCTCTGCGGTTCCGGCTTGCGGGCAGTCGCGCTTGGCTACCAGGCGATCCTCAACGGCGATTCCGAAATCGTTGTCGCCGGCGGACAGGAATCGATGAGCATGGCGCCGCACTGCCAGCATTTGCGCAACGGCGTGAAGATGGGCGCGTTCGAAATGGTCGACACGATGATCAAGGACGGCCTGTGGGATGCCTTCAATGGCTATCATATGGGCACGACCGCCGAGAACGTCGCCAAGCAGTGGCAGATTACTCGCCAGCAGCAGGACGAATTCGCCGTTAAGTCGCAGAACAAGGCTGAAGCTGCGATGAAGGCCGGCAAGTTCAAGGATGAAATTACGCCCGTCACCATCAAGTCGCGCAAGGGCGATGTTGTGGTGGATACCGACGAGTATCCAAAAGCGGGGGTGACGCTCGATTCGATCGCCAAGTTGCGTCCGGCCTTCGACAAAGAAGGCACCGTCACAGCGGCAAATGCCTCAGGCATCAATGACGGTGCCGCCGCGCTGGTGTTGATGAAGGCGTCCGAGGCGGCCAAACTTGGCAAAACCCCGCTCGCCCGCATCGTGTCGTGGGCGCAGGCTGGGGTCGATCCGTCGATTATGGGCACAGGCCCGATTCCGGCTTCCCGCGCTGCACTCAAGAAGGCCGGCTGGAAAAAAGAGGACCTCGATCTGGTAGAAGCCAACGAGGCCTTTGCTGCACAGGCCTGCGCGGTCAACAAGGATCTCGGGTGGGATACCGCCAAAGTCAACGTCAACGGCGGCGCGATCGCAATCGGCCATCCCATCGGCGCTTCCGGCGCGCGGGTGCTCGTGACGCTGCTTTACGAAATGCAAAAGCGCAACGCCAAGAAGGGGCTTGCCACGCTTTGCATCGGCGGCGGTATGGGCATCGCGATGTGCGTCGAACGGTAGCGCCGGCCGGACTTGATTTAGCTCATGGCCGGGCTTGTCCCGGCCATGTTGTTTTAAGAAGATAAGCTAGAGGGGACGAAACCATGGCTCGTGTCGCGTTGGTAACGGGTGGAACCCGTGGAATTGGGGCGGCGATTGTCAAGTCGTTGAAAGCTGCCGGCTACAAGGTTGCGGCGAACTATGGCGGCAACGACGACGCCGCGCAGAAATTCAAAGCCGAAACCGGCATTCCGGTGTTCAAGTGGGATGTGTCGTCCTTTGAAGCCTGCGCCGAAGGCATCAAGAAAGTTGGAGCTGAACTCGGCCCAATCGAGGTGCTGGTCAACAATGCCGGCATCACGCGCGACGCCACGCTTCACCGTATGAAGCCCGAGCAATGGACGGCGGTCATCAACACCAATCTCAATTCGCTATTCAATATGTGCCGTAACGTCATTGAAGGCATGCGCGAGCGCAAGTTCGGGCGCATCGTCAATATTTCTTCGATCAACGGGCAAAAAGGTCAGATCGGCCAGACTAACTATTCAGCTGCGAAGGCCGGCGAGCTCGGCTTTACCAAGGCGCTGGCCCAAGAGAGCGCACGCGCGGGGATCACGGTGAATGCAATCTGCCCGGGCTACATCAATACCGAGATGGTGCAGGCAGTGCCAAAGGATGTTCTGGAGAAATCGATCTTGCCGCTCATACCGATTGGCCGCCTTGGCGAGCCGGAGGAAATCGCACGTTGCGTTGTATTCCTCGCCTCCGACGATGCCGGACTGATCACCGGCGCGACGCTTACGGCAAACGGCGGGCAATATTTTGCTTAGGCGTTGAAAGGCATTGATCACAGTTGGGCAAGGGAATGAAAGTATTTCTGATCGGAGCGGCGATCGTGTGCCTGTCGGCATCGATTGACCCAGCGGCATTCGCACAGGATATCGATCCGCGCTGTAGTAATATTTATGACAAGGTCGCCTGCACATGCGCGGTGCAGAACGGCGGGAAAATTATTCCTCCGCCCGGCGGTGTCAAGCGCGAAGGGCTGAAATTGCGCCCGCACGAAGGCCCGGAATCGACCCGAACGCTCGACGGCGGACGCGTCGCGTTTCGCACGTATTACAGGAGAGAAGGCTTCAAGGTCCATCGAAGCAAGGCCCTTGAGGGCTATCTCGCCTGTATGAATATTCGTGGTCGCAAATAGCGCCCGTTAGCGCCGCCTCTTTTTCCGTTTGGGCGCGAGCTTTTTCGGTGCGCCAGTTTTTGTTTTTTGCGCGCGCCATGTGTTCTCGGCTTTGTCGAGCCGCACGTTCCAATATTCCCAGGCGCGCACGACCGGGCCCGGCCGCAAATTATATTCGCCGGCAAGCCGTGTCTCAGCCGCATTGAGCGGAGACACATAGCCAAGCGAATGCGCTTGAATCTGCAGCGCGGCGTTGCGTGCCGTGTAGATAGTTCGGAACGTAAGCTCTTCCAGTGTCGCTCCCGCAACCGTCGCGCCGTGACGCCGCATCAGAACGATCCAGTTCGGTCCGAGCGCGCGGGCGAGGGACGCGCCTTCCTCGGGCTTGGCCACAATCAACGTGGTGTCTCCGAATTCGTCGCGGGCATCCCAGAACGGCACTTTTTCGCCCAACGTTGCGCCGAGATGATAAACTGGCTTGAGTTCGGCACCGGAAATGCAGAACGGCAAAATTGAAGGCGCGTGATGATGACAAACGGCGTTCACGTCCGGCCGTGCCTGATAGATGCAACCGTGGATGACGCGCTCGCCGTAAAGACGTAGGTCCGTGTGCTTGACCGGCTGTGAATCCAGCGTGAATTCAAGGATATCCTCAGGCACAACGAGTTCCGGTGCGCGCGATCGAGACATCAAGTACCGACCGGGGTCGTTCGGATGACGCACGGTGACATGACCGAAAGCGTCGAGAACACCTTCGTTGGCGATCATGCGGTTTGCGCGCGCGAGCACCTCTCGCGCTTTGTCGAGTGCATTGGCCACGGCATTTCCCCTTTCCGAAATTTGCGACGTTTTATCGTGTTTTATCGCGCGGTGACCAGCCCGCGGGCGCCAGCTCGAAGCCATCGAACGAAAAGCCTGGCGCGACTGTACAGCCCGTCAGCGTCCACGCACCAAGGCTTTCCGCCGCCTGCCAGGCGCGCGCGGGTATCGTCACTTGCGGTACCTCGCCGGCATGAATGTCGCCGCCGAGATGGACGATTTCTTCCTTGGCGCCGTCCACCAATTCAAGCTTGAGCGGCGCGCCCGCGTAGTAGTGCCAGATCTCTACCGCGTCGATGCGGTGCCAGTGTGATCGCTCGCCGTGCGCCAGCAAAAACAGAATGGCGGTCGAGACAGGACGACCTTCCACTTGCCGCGGATCGCGGAAGGTTTCGCGGTAGTGGCCGCCTTCCGGATGCGGCTTGAGCTCAAGCGCGCGGATCATCTCGGCGGCGGTCAGTTGCGGAGGTAACGACATAAATTATTCGCTTTCTGGCTCACACTTCGAATTTTTGTCGTTATTGACAATATATTTGTCGTTATAAGCAAAGTCATGGTCACGTCATGCGGCTAGAAGGCGCCATCACAATACCTCTTTGGAGATCGCCTATGTCATTCGTTCGGATGTCATTCCTTTGCACGATGCTGCTCTCGGCCCTGACTGTTTCTGTGCACGCCCAAACACAATCGCAGCCCGAATGGCTGAACTCTTTGCGCACAGGTGGTCACGTCATCATCATCCGACACGGGGCAACGTACATGGATCAGGCTGACACCGATCCGCTCAATCTGAGCAACGTTGCCAAACAACGCCAGTTGAATGATGCCGGCCGTGCCAAGGCCAAGGAAATGGGCGAAGCCTTCCGCAAATTACAAATTCCAGTGGGGCCGGTCGTGACCAGCATGTTCTATCGTGCGATCGAGACCGGAAAGCTCGCTTTCGGTAACGCGACGCCGACCGTCGACGTTGCCGAGGGAGGCCTTGTTGTCACACCGATCGAGAATAACCGGCGCACCGCTGCAATGCGCAAGCTTGCGGCGACCGTGCCGCCCGCCGGCACGAATGTCGTGGTGGTGAGCCATAAGCCCAATATTCTGGACGCATTCGGCAAGGATTGGTTCGACATCCGCGAGGGCGAAGCGTCGGTCTTCCTGCCGGACGGCAACGGCGGATACAAATTTGTTGTGCGGGTGCAGGCCGACGAGTGGAAAAAGCTCGCCGAAAGCACGCACTAACGCGCTCTCGCTAAAACTTGTTCTTGCGCGCACGAATTTCGGCGAAGACCTCGGCAGCCGGCTTTCCTGACATGCCGATGCCGGCCGCGACGGCCGGTACATCGGCGCGCAAGAACGGGTTTGCCTGCTTTTCGTCGCCAATGGTGACGGGAATCGTCGGCTCTTTCCGCGAAAGTTGCTGTTTTGCCTCCGCATCGCGCGCGGCAAGCGCCCTGTTGTCCGGCTCGATGGTGCGGGCGAATTTGATGTTTGCCGCGGTGTATTCGTGACCGCAGTAAATCTCGGTATCGTTTGGCAGGTCGCGCAATTTCACGAGCGATCGCCACATTTGTTCGGGTGTCCCTTCGATCACGCGGCCGCAACCGATTGAAAATAGCGTGTCACCGACAAAGGCGAGTTTGTCGCCGTGAAACCAATAGGCGATGTGCCCAAGCGTGTGGCCCGGCGTTTCGATGACGTTCGCCGATAGCGTGCCGACCTTGACCTTGTCGCCTTCGCGTACCGTCTCATCGACGGCAGGGATTTTTGACGCTTCCGCCGCCGGCGCAACCACGCGGCATTTATATTTTTCCTTTAGCGCCTTAATGCCGTCAGTGTGGTCGGCATGATGATGTGTGACCAGGATGTCCGTCAGTTTCCAGCCCGTGACTTTCAATGCCGCCTCGATCGGCGCCGCTTCCGGCGCATCGATGGCGGCTGTGGCGCCGCTGACGGGGTCATGCAGAAGCACCCCGAAGTTGTCTGATCGACAGGGAAAGAGGCGGGTTTCTGCGGTCATGGGCGTGGTCCTGTTGGGCTACTGCAAGAGGTTAACCGTATCACGCGGGTGAATAATCATGCACCTCCGCGCGTTCCATGCCGTTAGCGGATTGCTGCGGCGTTTCGTGGTAGTTTCGGCATATGTCGATTGACGTCGTTGACCTGCGCAATTTCTACGGCCAGCGGCTGGGTGTCGTGGCGCGCCGTTTCGTGGGCCGCGGCGTTCGCGCGCTCTGGGGCGACACCGCCGGGCAGCGTGTGCTCGGGATCGGTTATGCCACGCCTTATCTCGGCCTCTTCCGCGAAGAGGCCGAACGATGTCTCGCGTTCATGCCCGCAGGGCAGGGTGTCGTGAAATGGCCGACCACGCGCCCGGCGCTGTCCGCGTTGGTGGACGAAAATGAACTCCCGCTGCCGGATGCCGCGGTCGATCGTGTGATGCTGGTGCATGCGCTGGAAATGACGAACGATCCCGGTGCGCTGTTGCGCGAAGTGTGGCGCGTGCTCGCGTCCGGTGGGCGGTTGCTGGCGGTGGTGCCGAACCGGCGCGGCTTGTGGGCGCGCATGGACACCACACCATTTGGCCATGGCAGGCCGTATTCGCGCAGCCAGATCAATCAGCTCTTGCGTGAGAGCTGGTTCACGCCGACGGGCTGGAGCGAGGCGCTATATGTGCCGCCAGTTGAGCGCGGCTGGTTTCTGCGGACGGCCGTGGCGTGGGAACGTACCGGCGCAACGCTCTCGGCACCGTTCGCCGGCGTTCACCTGGTGGAAGCGACAAAACAAGTTTATCGCGCGATTCCGGCGCGTCGGGAAAAACGGAATTTGGTGCCGGCGTTAGAGCCGGCACTGGCGCCGTCACCCGGCGCGTAGACGCAACCCCGATCCGCTGGGTTCAGTCCGGCTGGCGCGGCTCGTCGCCGCCGCTGCCTTCGTCCTGCGTCGGTTGCGGCGCTGCGCCTTGAGGTACTGAGCCTTGGGGCTGACCTCCGCCGAAATCAGGGCGGTCGGGACGATAACCGCCACCGCCGCGATGGCGACGACGACGGCGGTGCATTCCGAAACGATCTTGACCGCGATCGCCTTGATCATGGCCATTCTGGTTCTGGCCTGAATTCTGCTGCGGCTGTCCACCGCCACCGCCAGTAATGAAAGCCGGCAAGCCGCCGACATCCTGGCCGCCTTGGTTCGGTTGTTGGTTCGGCTGCTGGTATGGCTGTTGTTGGTGTTGCGGACGGTTTTGGACATGTTGGTCGCGCGGCGGAAAGGGCTGCGCGTCACGAGGGATGTAGGGCTGTTGTGTCGGCTGAACCGCCTGCGGCACTTGCGGCTGTGGCGCATAGCTGGGCTCGTTCTGACCCATGAACGGTTGGCCGTCATCATCGCCGTCGTCGAAGTTGTCGTCAGCCGCGCCTTGCGGCGGGTTAGCCTGACCCTGCTGCGGCTGCTGATTATTGTAGTAGGGGTTCTGCTGGCGGAACTGCTCCTGCGCAGCGGCGATCAGGCGGAAATAATGCTCGGCATGCTGGTAGTAATTTTCGGCGGCGACCGGGTCACCCGAGCTCTGCGAGTCGCGTGCAAGCTGGATGTACTTTTCCGCGATATGCGATGCGGTGCCGCGGATTTTAACGTCGGGGCCGTTCGACTCATAAACGCGCGTTAGCGGATTTTGACTCTTGCGGTGGTTGTTGTTGCCGCGTCCCCGCATGCGCTTTTGACCGTTTCTCATGATGTGCCTGTTCGTCGACCTTTCACTCTGTCTCGGCATTCCGCGCCGAACGCTTAACCAAATTGCAAGCCCACACAAATTTTCCTGCGCGGCCGGACCTGCATGAGCAGTCCGCGCAATGATCGTATTGATGCGTTCTTATCGCGACAGTCGCAGCAACCCCATAGCCGCAGTCTTGCCGCAGCGTTGCCAACCTCTCGTTACGCGCATCGTCCTATGTTTCGAAATTTGATGCGCCCAACCGGTGAAGCATCCAAACCCGCATCTGGCGATTTCGTTTGCCGTCTTCTCAAAAGCCGGCTCTGCGTCATCCGCCTTGCGCCTCACCTCACAGAGCGTCGTGCTCCGGGCTTAGGCGATGCAACCGTTACGGGTCGATTCCGTGACCGGAAGCTAGTCGTTTCCGAGTCATAATCCAAGCGGTTTTTTCAACAAAAGAGCTCTGCGCTTTTCATGAGGTGGGAATGCAACATGCTCATGGCGTAAGACCCACGCCGAGCACGCGCGGTATTCCGGCCAAATCCTTGCGTCCAATGCCAACGGTTAATCCCGCATTGGTAAACAGCGCCCGAACGGCCTCTTCCTGACCCAAGCCCAGTTCCACAAACAGGCGGCCGCCCGGCGCTAAAAGTCGTTTTGCCTCGCCGGCAATCGCGCGGTAGGCCGAAAGTCCGTCGTCACCGCCGTCGAGTGCAACGGCCGGGTCATAGTCCCGGACCTCGGGTGCGAGTGAGGGGATTTCGTCATGCGCGATATACGGCGGATTCGAAACGACGATATCGAAAACACCTTGCACGCCTGAGGCGATGTCGCAGACGACGAAATGACTGCGTGGTTTAAATCCCCAAATCTCGGCATTCTCTCGCGCGACGTGCAGCGCCGCCGCGCTGACGTCGGTGCCGGTGCCGACCGCGTTGGGCAATTCGTGAAGCAGCGCCAATAGCAAGGCGCCGGAACCGGTACCGATGTCGAGAACTCGCAATTTTTCCATGCGCAATCCGCCGCGCACGACGAAATCCAGCACGGCTTCGACAACAGTTTCTGTCTCCGGCCGCGGCACCAGCACATCGGACGAAATTGTGAGCCCGAGACTCCAGAATTCCTTTTTCCCAAGAATGCGCGAGACCGGCTCGTGCCTTAATCGCCGGGCAGCGAGTGCTGATATTGCGGCAATCTCGCGATCCTCCAGGATGCGATCCGATTGCGCCAGCAACCGTGCACGATCGAGGTGCAGGGCGTGCCCGATCAGCACGCGTGCGTCCACCTCAGCCTCTTCCACGGCGGCCGGACGAAATGCTTGTGCGACGAGCTGGAGCGCTTCCGACACTGAGGCTCCGGCTTTTAGTCCGGCGACGACTCTCACGCCGCGCCTTCGGCCGCCAGCAATTCGGCCTGATGCTCGGTCACCAGCGCGTCGATCACTTCGTTCAACGCATCGCCTTCCATGACTTGCGGCAATTTATGCAGCGTAAGATTGATGCGATGATCGGTGACGCGGCCTTGCGGAAAGTTATAAGTGCGGATGCGTTCCGAACGATCACCCGAGCCGATTTGTCCACGGCGCTCGGCCGCACGCTCGGCGTCGAGCTTCGTGCGCTCCTGGTCATAAAGCTTGGCTCGCAACATCGTCATCGCCTTGGCCTTGTTCTTGTGTTGCGAACGTTCTTCCTGAACGAAGACGACAATCCCGCTCGGCATGTGAGTAATGCGGATGGCGGATTCCGTCTTGTTGACGTGCTGTCCGCCGGCGCCCTGCGCGCGCATGGTGTCGATCTTGAGATCGGCTTCGTTGATGTGGATGTCGACGTCTTCCACCTCGGGTAGCACGGCGACAGTGGCGGCCGAGGTGTGGATACGGCCGGAGGCTTCCGTATCGGGCACGCGCTGTACGCGATGCACACCCGACTCAAATTTGAGTTTGGCGAATACGCCGCGGCCGCGCACCTCAGCGACAATCTCCTTGAAGCCGCCTTTGGTTCCCTCGCTGATCGAGAGGATTTCCGACTTCCAGCCCTGTTTGGCTGCGTAACGCTCGTACATGCGGAATAGATCGCCGGCGAAGAGTGCGGCTTCATCGCCGCCGGTACCGGCGCGGATTTCAAGGATGGCGTTGTGATCATCCATCGCGTCTTTCGGCAGCAGGGATAGGCGGATCTGTTCCGCCAGTTTTTCCCGCCGTTCCTGCAGGTCATGCCGCTCGGCGTCGGCGAGCTTGCGCATCTCCGCGTCGGATTTGGGATCATCGACGAGCGCGGAAAGCTCCGCGATCTCTCTATCGGCATCGCGATAGGCTTTTATCGCTTCGACCACCGGGCCAAGCTCTGCGAATTCGCGTGATAGTTTTACATATGCGTCGGTGCTCAGTCCCGTGGCGAGTTCGCTTTCCACGAGCGCATGGCGGGCGAGCAAAGCGTCGAGCTTCTGTTGCGGCAGGATAATCAAAGCTGCAGGCCCTCAGCTTCGGCAAAGCTTTCGAGCTTCTGACGAATGGAAACGCTGCCGACCGGCTGTTCGAGGCACGGAAGAAGCATTGCTTCGCCCTTGCTGCAATCGAGATCAAGTAACATCGCTTTTATCGGACCGACCGCAGATGGCGACAGCGAAAGTGTCCGGTAGCCTATAATTGTCAGCGCCAGCGCGCCGAGAGGTTGCGACGCGAGCTCACCACACAGCGTCACCGGCTTGTTGTGCGCCTTTGCCTTGTCGATAATATCCTTCAGGGCACGCAATACCGGCGCCGATAGTGGATCGAAACGGTCGGATACGCGCGGATTGCCGCGATCGGCAGCGTACAGGAATTGCATGAGATCGTTGGAACCGACCGACAGAAAGTCCACCCGCTCCAGCAACTCGTTGAGCTGAAAGAGCAGGGAGGGGACTTCCACCATCGTGCCGATTTCGACGCGTTCGGGCAATTCATGCCCGTGCCTGCGCAGGTGTGTCAGTTCGACCTCGACAAGCGACTTTGCTCTGTCGAATTCTTCCACCACGGCAACCATCGGAAACATCAATTTAAGGCTGCGACCGCCGGCCGCACGCAACAGCGCCCGCACCTGGCTACGCAAAAGGCCGGGACGGTCGAGGCCAAGTCTGATCGCGCGCCAACCTAACGCGGGATTTTCTTCTTCGACGTTGCGCATGTACGGCAACACCTTGTCGCCGCCGATGTCGAGCGTTCGGAATGTGACGGGCTTCTTGCCCGCGGCATCCAGCACCGTGCGGTAAAGGGTAAGCTGCTCGCCTGTGCGCGGCAGCGTGTCCGCCACCATGAACTGCAACTCGGTTCGGAACAGGCCGATGCCGGCGGCGCCGGTGTCTTCGATGTGCGGAAGATCGATGGTGAGGCCCGCGTTGATCATCAGCGAGATTTTCTGGCCATCTTTGGTGATGCAGGGGCGCTCGCGCAGCGCGCGGTATTGCGCCTGACGCCGGGCGCGCAATTTCACACGCTCGCCGTAAGATGCCTGGATGTCTTGTGGCGGACGCATGTGAATGTGGCCGGTCGAGCCATCGACGATGATGGCATCGCCCGGTTCGACCATGCCGGTCGCATTCTCGATCTCGCCGACCGTTGGAATGCCAAGGGCGCGCGCCACGATGGAGACATGCGACGTGGGGCCGCCTTCCTCCAGGACGAGACCGCGCAACCTTTTTCGGTCGTAATCGAGCAAAGCTGCCGGACCCATCGAACGCGCCACGACGATGGCGTTTTCCGGGAGTTGCTCCTTGGTCGGCGCGTGATCCTGACCCATCAAGACGCGCATCAGGCGGTTGGCCAGGTCGTCAAGGTCGTGCAGGCGATCGCGTAAATAATGGTCGGAGGCGCGCAGCATGCGCGCACGCGTGTCGGATTGTACGCGCTCCACGCTCGCTTCGGCGGTCAAGCCGGTCATCACGGCTTCGCGGATCTTGTGCAGCCAGCCCTGATCATAAGAGAACATGCGGTAGGCTTCGAGGACGTCGCGGTGCTCGCCGCCGTCGGCGACGTCGCGATGCTCGACCAGGCGATCCAAATCTTCACGCAAAGTTGCAATAGCGGAATCGAGCCGCTTGAGTTCGTGCGGCACGTCGTCGGCAATGACATTCGTAATGACGACGCGAGGTTCGTGCAGCACAACGTGGCCAAGCGCGATGCCATCGGACAGGGAACTGCCCGTGACATGCATCGCATGGCGTGCGGCCGGTTCGGCACCAGGCCGGGCGAGTGACGACAACTCGCCGGACGCGATCATCTCGGCGAGCACCATCGCCGTGGTTTGGAGCGCTTCTTCTTCTTCCTCGGTGTAGGTCCGGCGGGCGCGGTTCTGCACCACCAGCACGCCGAGCGTATTGCCCGCGCGCAAAATGGGGACGCCGAGGAACGAGTGATAGATTTCTTCGCCGGTTTCCGCGCGGTAGGAGAAGGCCGGATGCGCTTGCGCATCCGACAAATTCATCGGGTTGGCCTCGCTGGCAACGAGGCCGACAAGGCCTTCCTCGGCCTTCAACACGGTTTGGTGGACGGCTTCGCGCTTGAGGCCTTCGGTGGCGTATAGCTCGAGGGTTCCGTCTACGCGCAGGACGTAGACAGAGCACACCTCTGCGACCATGTTGGCGGCGATCAACACCACCACCTTGTCGAGGCGATCTTGCGCGCTGACCGGCTCCGCCATCACTTCGCGAAGCCGACGCAACAGCACGCGCGGACCGCCCAGCGCGCCACGCATTGTTGAGGTCCTCCAGCAACGGCGAAAGCCGCAGCCTCATCTACGGCCAAATCATGTACGAATAGCGACCGCGGGATCCCGCATCCGCGAACGCCTACGGGTCAGGCTATAGCCATGGCCCATGCAAGGGGCAAGCCAAAGCGCTGCTGTCGTCCCCGCGAAAGCGGGGATCCATACGCCGCAGTCCATCGACAGGCTGCGGAGTATGGGTCCGGGCCTCCTTCACTTCGCTCAGTCGCCCGGGACGACAGAAACCCTACGCCTTATCCAGCCCGTACAACGTGTGCAGGGTTCGTACCGCCAGGTCGGTCTGCGCCGCCTTGATCAGGACCGAGAACTTAATCTCGGAGGTCGTAATGGCGAGGATATTGATCTTTTGCTGGGACAAAGCCTTGAACGCTTGGGCCGCGACGCCCGCGTGGCTCCGCATGCCAATGCCGATGACCGAGACCTTGGCAACGTCGGTCGCGCCATCCAGCCGCTCAAACCCGATGGCCGCCTTTGCCTTGTCGAGGGTGACGCGCGCGCGCTCATAGTCGGCTGATGGCACGGTAAAGGTCAGGTCGGTGGTCGCGCCGTCGCCCGACACGTTCTGTACGATCATATCGACGTTGATATTGCTGTCGGCAAGCGGGCCGAAAATTGCGGCGGCCACGCCGGGCTTGTCCTGCACCCGGCGAATTGAAATCTGCGCCTCGTCCTTGGAAAAAGCGATGCCGGTAACGACTTGCTGTTCCACGATGTCTCCTTCGTCGCATATCAGTGTGCCGGAAGGCGGCTTGGAGGAGTCGATGTCCTCCGGCTTCTCGAAGCTCGAGCGCACGAAGATGCGCACATTGTGCACCATGCCGAGTTCGACGGAACGAACCTGCATGACCTTGGCGCCCAGTGAAGCGAGCTCGAGCATTTCTTCGTAGGCGATTTTGTCCATGCGGTGCGCCTTCGGCACCACGCGCGGGTCGGTGGTGTAGACGCCATCGACGTCGGTATAGATATCGCAACGCTCGGCGCCGATTGCGGCCGCAATTGCGACTGCCGAAGTGTCGGAGCCGCCGCGGCCAAGCGTGGTGATCCGTCCGGTTTCCTTGTGCATGCCCTGGAAACCGGCGATCACCGCGACCTGACCGTGCTCTTTGAATTGCTTGACCAGTTCAGCACCGTTGACCTCCAGGATTCGCGCCGATGCATGCGCGTTGTCTGTCAGGATCGGCAATTGCCAGCCTTGCCATGACCTTGCGTTGACACCCATTCCCTCAAGTACGATCGCTAGCAATCCGGCGCTGACCTGCTCGCCGGTGGCCACCACAGCGTCGTACTCCCGCGCATCGTGAAGCATCGCGGCCTGCCGGCACCATTCGATCAGCTGATTGGTCACGCCGGCCATGGCGGAAACCACAACGGCCACATCGTAGCCGGCGTCGACCTCGCGCTTGACGTGGCGCGCTACATTGCGGATGCGGTCAAGATCGGCGACCGACGTTCCGCCGAATTTCATTACCAAGCGAGCCATAGCTTAATTGAACCTGACGTTCCCGGAATCGCCGAAAGGCGTTAACAAGCGGCCGGCGTGATCCTTAAAGCCCCAAGCGCCGGCCCAAAAAGGTGCGTATACATACCGGCGGGGTGCGGCGACCGCAACATTGCCCTCAACCGCGCTATAGTCGCGAAAGTTCAAGGTTCAACGATGCGGTATATCGATCACATCCTGCAGCCCGGTGAGACAGTGGCCTATACAACAACTTTGCACTGGATTGCCTATATGCCGGCGATCGGCCTCTGGCTGCTCGCCGCCATTGCACTCACCGCCGGGGCCGCTGCCGGGCCGATCTCCCTGCTGGTCGCGGTCGTCTGTGCGGCGGTGGGTTTTGCGTTCGCTTGCCGGGCCTGGTTCAGGCGCTGGACGACAGAGATCGACGTGACCGATCGCCGTATCGTGTACAAATGCGGGTTCATCCGGCGGCATACGGTCGAAATGAACATGGACAAGGTTGAGAGCGTGGACGTCGATCAAACGATATTGGGACGAATGCTCAACTATGGCGACATCACCATTCGCGGCACAGGCGAGGGGATCGAGCCGCTCCACAAGATCAGTGGGCCGCTCGAATTCCGAAATCGCGTGACCGCCCGCTGATGGGCGCGATGGCAGAAACAGGCATGGCACCCAAACGTCAAACATCCTCGGTCGATCAAGCGGAGATCGATCGTTTTTCGCGCCATGCTGCGGATTGGTGGAATCCGCGCGGCCCCATGGCCGCGCTGCACAAGTTCAATCCCGTACGGCTCGGCTATATCCGGGATCAGGCGGCAGCCCATTTTCAGCGCGACGCCAAAAAGCTCGATTGCCTGAAGGGTCTCCGCATGCTCGACATCGGTTGCGGCGGCGGAATCCTGTCCGAGCCTTTGGCGCGGCTGGGTGCCGAGATGATCGGCGCCGATCCGTCTAAAGACAACATTGCTGTCGCGCAGGCGCATGCAGAGAAAATGGGTATTGCTGTTGCGTATCGTGCGACCACGGCCGAGGATCTCGCGGCAGCGAAAGAGCGCTTCGATGTCGTGCTGGCGATGGAAGTGGTGGAGCATGTCACGGACGTGACCTCGTTCGTTTTGACATGCGCCACGATGGTGAAGCCCGGCGGTCTGATGATCGCGGCCACGCTCAACCGCACTCTGAAAAGTTTTGCGCTCGCAATTGTCGGTGCGGAATATGTGCTGCGCTGGCTGCCGCGCGGCACCCACCAATGGGAAAAATTCGTCACGCCTCAAGAACTGGAGGTCGCGATCGAGCAAGGTGGCCTGCAAGTGAGCGGAGAGCGCGGTGTGATCTACAATCCATTTGCCGACCGTTGGCAATTATCATCGGATATGGACGTCAACTATATGCTGGTGGCACAACGTCCGAAGAAAAAAGGAGAGACCGAATGATCCTCGAGCTGGTTGAATTTAATTCGCCGAAGGGCTGGAGCCGTCAGCAGGTTGCCGAAGAAGCGCGCAATGTGATTCCCAAGTGGCGCGCCAACAAGGAGTTATTGCGCAAGCACTTCCTGCTCGAACTCGACGGCAAGACGGGGGCAGGCGTTTATGTCTGGCCTTCGGTCGAGGCGGCGCAGAAAGCGCATGACGAGGCCTGGCGGCAATCGGTCATCAAGCGCACCGGCGGCGCACCGACCATTCGCTATTTCGATTTATTTCTGCTGGTCGACAACGAGAAGGGCACCGTATCCGAATTCCCGGAAGCGGCCGAAATCCGCTCGGTCGCTGCGTAACCCGTAACTTCTGCACGTATGGCCGGGCTTGTCCCGGCCATGTACGCCTTATAAGGACAGCGAGACGCGGATGCCCGGCATAAGCCGGGCATGACTATATTAGAGACTGACGATGCTCTGGGCCGTCTTTACGTTGATTGCCGCTGCGGCGCAGACCGCGCGTAACGCCATGCAGCGTGAGCTGACCGCAACCCTCGGGACGGTTGGCGCGACCCATGTGCGGTTTCTGTTCGGATTTCCATTTGCTGTGCTTTTTCTCGCCGGCCTGATGGCGGTGACCGGCGATCGCTTGCCGGCGACGCCGCTTGCGTTCTGGCCCTGGGTGGTCGGCGGTGCGCTTGGGCAGATCGCAGCCACCGCGCTGATGTTGTCGGCGATGGGCGAACGGTCTTTCGTTGTCGCCTACGCCTATATCAAAACTGAGCCGGTGCAGGTCGCGCTATTTGGGCTGATCTTTCTCGGCGACAAAGTGACGCCGTTGTCCACTGCGGCGATCCTGATCGCGACCGCCGGTGTGATTGTCATGTCGTTGAAGCCCGGCGCTGGCAGCGCAGGGACCACACGCTCGACGCTGATTGGGCTCGGCGGCGGCACGATGTTCGCATTGTCCGCTATCAGCTATCGCGGCGCGATCCTGTCGCTCGGTCTGCCGGATTTCGTGCTGGCGGCGACCTTCACCGTCACTGTCGGGCTGGTGATCCAGGCGACACTGTTGTCGCTTTATCTGATGCTAAGCGACCCCGGCGTATTGCGCGCCATCATGAAAGCATGGAGACCCTCGCTTTTTGCGGGCTTTATGGGCGCCTTCGCATCTGAATTCTGGTTTCTCGCCTTCGCAATCACGAGTGCGGCCAATGTGCGCACGCTGGCACTGGTCGAAGTGCTATTCGCACAAGGCGTCACACACTTCGTGTTCAAGCAGCCGACCACAATGCGCGAAAGCTTCGGCATTGTGATGGTCGTGATTGGAGTGGCGCTGCTGGTGTGGGCGTACTAGGCCCTAGTTCCGCTCATCCGGGAGTGGGGGCAGCGGGTGAAACTCGACGCCTTCCTCGGAAAGTTCTTTTGCTTCTTCAGGCGATGCCACGCCGTAAATCGAGCGGTGCTCGATTTCCCCATAGTGCATCTTCCGCGCTTCCTCGGGAAATTTTGGACCGACATCGTCGGCGTTCTTGGTGAGATGGTCGCGCAGTTCCTTGAGCTTGGTGCGGAGTTCCTGCTCCTGCGGCGAGATCATAGCAACCGGAGCAGATGGTGCCGTTGCGGCGGGTGACTCAGCTGTCGGTGTTGCTGCCGCGGCGGGCGCTGACTTTTTCTTTGCAGTCACGGATAGGCGCGGCGCCATAATGGCCTTCTCGACCTTGGCCGAGCCGCACAGCGGGCAGGTCACCAGTCCGCGTTTGGCCTGCTTGTCATAAGCGGCGGAGTCCGGAAACCAGCTCTCGAAGTCGTGGCCTCGTTCACAGGCGAGTGCGTAGCGAATCATTCCGCCCTCCGCACGACATGGAGGTGCGTTGGTTCCGCCAATGGTTCGACGATTTCAAAGCGTCGCCCATGTTGCAGCGAGGGAATACGCGCGCGTGCATCCGTCACTTGCGCGGGATCGATCTCGGCCATGATTACCCCAGGCTCGGTGCCGCCCTCTGCAATAATGCGCCCCCATGGGTCAACGATCAGTGAATGGCCGAAGGTCTCGCGGCCATTCTCATGTTTCCCAGCCTGGGCCGCGGCAAAAACGAAGCATCCATTTTCGATGGCACGCGCGCGCATCAGGACATGCCAATGCGCTTCGCCCGTTTGCTTGGTGAATGAGGAGGGGATCGCCAGCATCGTGGCGCCTGCTTCGGCGAGCGCGCGATAGAGCGCGGGGAAACGCAGATCATAGCAAATGGTCAATCCAAGGCGGCCCCACGGCAAATCTGCCAGCACCGCCAGTTCGCCCGGCCGGTAATTGCGCGACTCGCGGTAGCTTTCGCCACCTGCGAGATCGACGTCGAACATATGGATCTTGTCGTAGCGGGCGGCGATATCGCCCTTGGGGTCGATCAAGAACGACCGGTTGGCGGCCCGGTCATGTGAAAGCTTGATCGCCAGCGAGCCGACGTGAACATAAATGCCAAGCTTGCGCGCGGTCGCGCGCATGGCCGCCAGCGACGCATCCACTTCTTCCTCGACGACCGCGGCGAACAGCTGCTCGCGCTTGGCCGCCAGAATATTTGTCATCTCCGGGGTCAGCGCGTATTCGGCACCGGCCGATTTTGCTTCGCCGATCATGCGCACTGCGTCATCGATGTTGGCCTCAGGCTTAAGGCCGGAGCGCATCTGAATCATCGCAGCTTTGAAAGTATTCGTGCTCATGCTGAAGTCTCGCCGCTTGCGAGCAGCGGATCGAGCTTGCCGGCGCGTTCGAGCGCGTGCAGCTCATCGCAGCCGCCGATATGGACCGCGCCGATAAAAATCTGCGGCACGGTCACGCGTCCTTTCGCACGTTGAATCATTTCCTCACGGCGATCCCAGTCGCGTCCGACGTCGATTTCGCTATAGGTCACACCCTTACGCTTCAGCAGAGCCTTGGCGGCGTTGCAATAAGGGCAATAACGGGTCGTATAGATTTCGACGGGTGGCATATCGTTTCTGCGTTTGCTTCAGGTCTTTTATATGGGAGTGCGCGCGGGCGCCACAACCCGCGCGAATACCAGCACATCAATATGGGCGGCCCCGGCCCGCAATAGTGCGCGGGCGCAAGCATCGACGGTGGCGCCGGAGGTGAGAACGTCGTCGATCAAAACAATGCGCCTACCGGCGATATCGGCTTTGTGCTGGGCTGCCACCCGAAAGGCGCCCTGCACATTATCGGTGCGTTCGACTTTCGACCGGCCAACCTGTTGGGGCGTGGCCCGCACGCGCTTGAGCGCATCATGCGTAACGGGCACGTTGCAAATCGCAGAGATGGCCCCGGCCAGCCGATTGATTGAATCGCCGCGACCATAACCGTCGCCAATGCAGGGGAACCGGAACGAGCGCATCGGCGTCAGCCAGCAATTCGCGGCCGGCGCGCGCCATCCATCGCCCCATGATCGGTGCGAGGTCGAGGCGGTCGCCGTATTTAAAACTTTGAACCAACAAGCGCGCGACGTCGTCATATCGCACGGCCGCGCGCGCACGGTCGTAAGTCGGCGGATTGGCGATCGCCTCCATCGACAGGAGGCCGGGTCCGGGATCGTATAAAAATGGGATACCGAGCCGCGCGCAGTAGGGCGGCTCGATGAGCGACAACTTGGACCAGCACGACGCGCAGAGGCCGGTGCCGTCGGCCAGCGGCTCGCGGCAGCACGGGCAGAGCGGTGGAAGCGCGAAGTCAAGCAGAAGCCGCGCCGCAGCGCGTGCGCCACTCCAAATAGGCACAACGCCGCGAAAGCGCGAGCCGGGCAAATGCGCATCGTCCGGCCTTGCCGACCCAACCTCGTTCATGCTGCAACGGTAGCATAGGCGTGCAATGGCGCCACAGGACAAGATGCGCGCACGTGACTCACGAGACTCCCGTCTGCGCGCGATAGGACAAGCTGATGTCGTCAGGTCCCAAAATCTTTGACCGGCGGCTGTTGCGCGTGCGGCAAGCGCGCGCCTTCTCGCTCGGGCCTGCAACCTTTCTTCTCGACCACGTCGCGACCGAATTGAGCGAGCGGCTGTCTGCCGTGCTGCGCCAATTCGAAGTCACTGTCGATCTTGGCACGCCGACTGATGCGGTACGCCGGGCCGTGATGGGTACCGGAAAAATTGGATCGATTGTCGCTGCCGCTCCGGACGCGCCTCGCCTCGATCATTCGAAATTCCATATCACCGCCGACGAGGAAGCGCTGCCTTTCGCCGACGGTTCGCTTGATCTCGTGGTCTCGGGGCTAGCGCTTCAGTTCGTCAATGATTTGCCTGGTACGCTCATACAAATTCGCCGTGCGCTGAAGCCGGACGGCTTGTTGCTGGCGGCGTTGATCGGGGGTGAAAGTTTGGGCGAACTGCGTGCGGCATTCGCTGCCGCGGAAAGCGAAGTCGAAGGCGGCATCTCACCGCGCGTTGCGCCGTTCGCCGATGTGCGAGAGTTCGGTGCACTTTTGCAACGTGCGGGCTTTGCGTTACCGGTCGTCGACAGCGAACGACTGGTCGTGCGTTACGATTCGGCATTGGCACTGATGCGCGACCTGCGCCGGATGGGCGCAACGAATGTCTTGAGTGAGCGCAGGCGCACCCCGCTCAAACGCGCAACGCTCGAACGCCTCCAGGCGATATACGCAGAACGTTTTGCCGACGCCGATGGCCGTATTCGCGCTAACTTCGAGATCGTGTGGCTGTCCGGCTGGGCGCCGCACGACAGCCAGCAGAAGCCGCTTAAACCCGGTTCGGCCACGCGACGGCTCGCTGATGCGCTTGGCACCAAGGAAATGCCAACGGGAGAAAAGCCGGAACCTTAGATACTAGAGCAAGTCCATCAGGTGTGACACGAGCGGCACGTCGGCTGGCGGCATTTCATAGTCGCGTAACCTATTCGGCTTTACCCAGGCGAGTTGCTGGCCCTCTGTGGCTGTCACCGTTCCGTCCCAGCGACGGCAGATGTACAGCGGCATCAGGAGATGAAATTCCGGATAGCTGTGACTTGCGAAGGTGAGCGGCGCAAGACAAGCCTCGCTGACGATAATTGCCAGCTCTTCCCTCAGTTCGCGTATCAGCGTTTCCTCTGGCCGTTCGCCGTCTTCAACCTTGCCGCCGGGAAACTCCCACAACCCGGCCATTGATTTGCCTACCGGACGCTGCGCGATGAGCACGCGGCCATCAGCGTCAACGAGAGCGCAGGCGGCGACGAGAACGATTTTGGTGGCCACAGGCCGACAGCCCCTGGTGATAGCTATGATCGGTAGTCGCCATTAATGGCGACATATTCCTTGGTCAAATCGCAGGTCAGCACGCGATCACGGCCTTTGCCCAGTCCGAGCGCCACTTTCAAGCTGATCTCCGGCTTTTCCATTGCCGCGCTGACAGTCGCCTCGTCGTAGCCAGGATCGCGCGCTCCCTTGTGTGCGACGCGAATGCCCCCAAACCAGATCGAAAGTTTATCCCGGTCAGCCGGCTCGCCGGCCTTGCCGACGGCCATCACGACGCGTCCCCAATTTGCGTCTTCGCCGGCAATAGCCGTCTTCACCAGAGGCGAATTCGCGATCGACATCGCGATTCGGCGTGCGGACGCCTTCGACACAGCACCTTCCACGATGATTTCGACCAGCTTGCGCGCCCCTTCGCCGTCCCGAGCAATCTGTTCGGAGAGATTTGCTAGCACGCTATGCAGCGCTTTCTTGAAATCCTTCAGCCGCGGATCCACGGCGCGCGCGATGCGCGGAGCACCTGCCTGTCCAGTCGCAAATACCATGAGTGTGTCGGATGTGGACGTGTCGCCGTCGATCGTCACGGCGTTGAAGGTGTCGACAACGCTTTCTTTCAGGAGCGTTTGCAATGCGGGCGCGGAAATCGTCGCATCGGTGAAAATGAAGGAAAGCATCGTCGCCATATCGGGGGCGATCATGCCGGCGCCTTTGGCAATTCCATTGATCGTAACCTTGGCCTTGCCGATCTTTGCGACAGCTGTTGCGAGTTTTGGAAATGTATCGGTTGTCATGATGGCACGTGCCGCGGATAGGAAATCGCCTTCCTGTGCGCGGGCGACCATGCCCTCCATCACGCCGTCGAATGCTTCCGCCTTTAACGGTTCGCCGATCACACCGGTCGAAGCGAGGAAAACGTCATTTGGCCTGCAGCCAATCGCACGCGCTGCGATCTGCGCAGTAAATTTGCAAGCCTCGCGTCCGCTCCTGCCTGTGAAGGCATTAGCATTGCCTGAATTGACCACCAGCGCGCGCGTCTTGGCCGTTTTCAGATGCGTCTGGCACCATTCGACCGGCGCCGAGGCACATTTCGAACGCGTGAAGACGCCTGCAACGGTCGTCCCCGGTTCAAATATTGCGAGCAGAACATCGGTGCGGCCCGCGTAGCGAATGCCGGCGGCGGCGGTTGCAAGGCGAACGCCGGGAATTGCCGGCATATCGGGGACATAAAGGGGGGCGAGGGGAGAAACTGAGGTGCTCATCTTCGTCATGGCCGGGCTTGTCCCGGCCATCCACGTCTGAAGGGATCGGACTACTTAAAAGACGTGGATGCCCGCGACAAGCGCGGGCATGACGTGGCGGTTATTTCTTGGCCGGCGCAGGAGCGGGGGCCGCGGCCGGCTTTTCTTCGGGCTTTGCCGGCTTATCCATGCGCTCGATCTTGGCGTCCGCGCGCAGTTTGGTGACCAGATCGGCTTGCGCTTTGCGTACGACGAAATTTTCGATCTGCGGCTTCACGTCCTCAAATTTTGGCGGCTCCTTGACGCGCTTATCCTCGACCTTGATCACGTGCCAGCCGAACTGAGTTTTCACCGGCTCCGAAATCTGGCCCTTATCCAGTTTAAAGGCGACCTCGGAAAATTCCGGCACCATCTGATCTTTGCTGAAATAGCCGAGATCACCACCATTGGCCTTGCCGGAGGGATCTTCCGTCACTTCGCTCGCCACCTTCGCGAAGTCCTCGCCTTTCTTCAGCCGGACAATCACGGCCTTGAGCTTGTCTTCGGCTTCCTTGCTCGCCTTTTCATCTCCGGCGGGCGTGCGGAACAGGATGTGGCGAGCGTGCACTTCTTTCTCTTCGCCGATCTGTTTGACGGCCTCGTCATAGACCTTGTGCATGGCCTCGTCGGAGAGAGCTTCCTTGCCGGCCGATTGCAGCAGCCCTTCCATCAGCAGCTTTTTGCGGGCGAACTCGACCTTGCGTTTAAACTCGGGCGTGTCTCCGAATTTCTTGTCTTCTGCTGCCTTCGACACAAGGATCATGTCGGCCACGAACTGGACAAGATAGTCTTGCTTGGCTTCAGGCGACATCGGTGGAATTTGTCCGGCCTCCTCCTCGGCGGCAGTGAGATCGCTTTGATGGACTTCCACTCCGTTGACCTTGGCGACAAGAGGGTCCTTGTCCTGGGCGTACATCGGCCCGGCCGACACAATAAGCAGCGCCACGTGTTGCGGCTAAGACACCAATCGCGCACGAATGGGCCTTAAGGCGGGCAGAAATTGAAATCGTCATGACGCTGTCCTTGGAAAGGGATGGATCCGCCGGTCCCGGGGGGCGGCGGGTGGACTATTCGCCCAACAACCGTGGCAATGCAATGGCCGACTGGCGTGCAGGATTTAACGTCCGCGTGACCGGTCGTCGTTAAGATGTCGGCAGCCCGGCAATTGACAACAATCCGACCCCCTCATATCTCTCGCTCAGCGTTAGCTAATCCGCTATTTGCCGACGTGTTTGGCGTCGAATTTGCCCGAAAACTGCCGCATTCCGGAGCGCCGGAAGCAAATCCGGCCGCGGCGGCATGATATAAGCGCCCCGGCGCAAGTCTTGGAGCTCCCCGTATGTTTGATGGCTTTTTCCGCAAGCTGTTCGGCTCGGCCAACGAGCGGCGGATTTGCAGCTATCTGCCCCGAGTTAACGAGATCAATGAACTGGAGAAAGAGCTCGAAGCGCTTTCCGACGAGGCGCTTAAGGCGCGCACCGACGAGTTCAAGAAAAAAGTCGCCGAAGGCACTTCACTCGACGATCATCCTGGTTCCTGCTTTCGCGACAGTACGCGAAGCGGCCAAGCGCACGCTCGGACAGCGCCATTTCGATGTCCAGCTGATCGGCGGCATGATCCTGCACGAAGGCAAGATCGCCGAGATGAAGACTGGCGAAGGCAAGACGCTGGTTGCGACTCTGCCCGTCTATCTCAATGCCATCTCCGGCCGTGGCGTACACGTCGTTACTGTCAACGACTACCTGGCCAAACGCGATGCCGAGTGGATGGGGCAGATTTACAAATTCCTCGGACTCTCGGTCGGTGTCATCGTGCACGGGATCGATGATGAGCAACGCAAGAAAGCCTACGACTGCGACATCACGTACGGTACCAATAACGAGCTCGGCTTCGACTATCTGCGCGACAATATGAAGTACCGCCTGGAGGATATGGTCCAGCGCGGGCATATTTACGCCATCGTCGACGAAGTCGAACTCGATCCTTGTCGACGAGGCCCGCACGCCACTAATCATTTCTGGTCCGCTCGACGACCGATCCGAATTTTACAACACGATCGACAGCTACATTCCGGCGCTCGATAAAGCCGACTACGAAGTTGACGAAAAGCAGCGCACGGTAACGCTGACAGAAGTCGGCATGGAAAAACTCGAACAGCGGCTACGCGCGGCGGGTCAGCTCAAAGGAGAGTCGCTCTACGACGTTGAGAACGTTTCCGTTGTCCACCACGTCAATCAGGCACTCCGCGCGCACAAACTGTTCCAGCGCGACAAAGATTACATCGTGCGCAACGGCGAGGTCGTCATCATCGACGAGTTCACCGGCCGCATGATGCCAGGTCGTCGTTATTCGGAAGGTCTCCACCAGGCACTGGAAGCAAAAGAGCACCAACCAATTCAGCCCGAGAACCAGACACTCGCCTCGATTACATTCCAGAATTACTTTCGCATGTACGAGAAGCTCGCCGGCATGACCGGCACGGCGCTCACGGAAGCCGACGAGTTTATGGACATTTACAACCTTGAAGTACTCGAAGTCCCGACCAACATGCCGCTCGTTCGGCTCGACGATCACGACGAGGTCTATCGCACGGCGGTGGAAAAATACCGAGCAATCCTGACGCTGATCGAGGATTGCAAAAAACGGGGCCAACCGGTTCTGGTTGGCACGACGTCGATCGAGAAATCCGAACAGCTAGCGGAAATGTTGCGCAAGGCTGGTTGGGAGCAGCACGACTTTTCGGATCCGAACGCGTTTGCCGCGCTTTATTCGGGCGATGACGGCGCGACCAAGACCAAGGTATTTGCCATCCTCAACGCCCGCTACCACGAGCAGGAAGCTTACATTGTCTCGCAGGCCGGCGTGCCCGGCGCAATCACGATTGCGACCAACATGGCCGGACGCGGCACCGATATTCAGCTCGGCGGAAATGCCGACATGCGTATCCGCCAGGAAATCACCGACATCACCGATTGGGCCGAGCGCGATAAGGATCCACGCGCGGTGCAAATCCGCGAGCAGGTGGCCCGCCTCAAGCAAAAGGCCCTCGCTGCCGGCGGCCTCTATGTGTTGGGCACTGAGCGGCACGAGAGCCGCCGCATCGACAATCAGCTGCGCGGCCGCTCCGGCCGCCAGGGCGACCCGGGCCATTCGAAGTTTTTCCTGTCGCTCGAAGACGACCTGATGCGTATCTTCGGCTCTGACAAGCTCGACGGGATGTTGCAGAAGCTGGGCCTGAAGGAGGACGAGGCGATCGTTCACCCTTGGATCAACAAGGCGTTGGAAAAGGCGCAACAGAAGGTCGAAGCGCGCAATTTCGATATCCGCAAAAACCTGCTCAAGTTCGACAACGTTATGAACGACCAGCGCAAGGTCATCTTTGAGCAGCGGCTCGAGTTGATGCGCGATGATAAAGTCGACGAAACCATCGCCGATATGCGCCACGCGATGATTGAAGATTTGGTCGCCAAGCACGTCCCTGAAAATGCCTATCCGGAACAGTGGAACGTTGTCGGGCTCGACCAGGACCTGCGCAGCATACTCACGCTAGAGCTGCCCGTACAGGATTGGGCGAAAGAGGAAGGTATTACTGACGAGGACGTGCGCGAGCGCATCACACGCCGGGCGGATGAGTGGATGGCGGGCAAGGTGGCCAAATGGAGTCCCGACGTCATGCGTTACGTCGAGAAATCGATTTTGTTGCAGACGCTCGATCATCTTTGGCGGGAGCATCTCGTTATGCTCGAGCACTTGCGGCAAGTTATCGGCCTGCGCGGCTATGGCCAGCGCGATCCGCTCAACGAATACAAGGCGGAAGCCTTCTCGTTGTTTGAAGCTATGGTGGCGCACTTGCGCGAAGCCGTAACCGCGCAACTCATGCGCGTCGAAGTGGTGCAGCAGCCGCCAGCCGAAGAGCCCGCGTCGCTGCCCTACATGGAAGCGCACAAGGTCGATCCGACGACCGGTGAGGACGAGATGGCGCCGGCGTTGGCGCCCGCAATGGCAGGCAACGGCAACGGAGCTCAGACGGAGCGCAAATCAAACGATCCGTCCAGTTGGGGAAAGGTCGGGCGCAACGAACTGTGCCCATGCGGCTCGGGGAAAAAATTCAAACACTGCCACGGTAAGTTTGCCTGAGTGTGCTGAGCGAGAGAGCAATATAAAAACGCCGGCTTCTGCCGGCGTTTATTTTTTCAGGGCCTGTGCAAGCCCTTTTCGAAATGCGCGGTCTCGTTTGAGATGCCATTCGCGGCTCATCGCGTGACGCTTGCTCGCGCAGCGTTCCGAATAAAGCAGCACCCAGGCGCGGCCTCGCGTCGAACGAGCGCCCTTGCCGGAGTTGTGCTGTGCCAGCCGCCGCGCAACATCGTCGGTCCAGCCGACATAAGTCAGATGACGATTTTTGGTGAGGCTGCCGAGAACATAGACCCAGCAATCCATGCTTCGTCTGCCGGCGCGGCCGAAACTCAGCGGATATTACTACTAAACGTGCCCACGGGGACCACGGGCTGTGCACCCGAAAGCAAACCACCAGAGCTCGCTGGCGGCGTGGAATAGGCTGTGCGCAATTCCGGCTCCGGTGCTCGCGGCGGCGGTTCAGCTTTGGCGCTTTGCTGCGCCGGCATCCTCGGGGGCGGGCCCCAGACATTCTCGACTACAGAATTTGGCGTGGGCTGGCGCGCCGCCGGTACCGATGCAACTGTGGCAGGCGCAGCCTGCGCGGGCGCCGAAGCCGTCGTCGAAACGGTCCGCACGGGGGCCGGTTGCTTCGGCTTCGCCGCCAAGTCGGTGCTGGGACCGCGCGTGGCGACCTGTTCATTTTGTGAGGCCGCAGTGGCGGGAGTCGCCTTGGAGCGGCCAAACCAGCTTCCAATGATCCCGGCGATCGATGTCGGCTTTGATGCAGGCGCTTCGCCTTGTTTCGGCAGAGGCGCCGGCCGCGGCATCGGCACGCTCGCCATCACCACCGGCTCGGTTTCAGGTTGCGGCGCGTTGTCCGCAACCGAAACAGGCGCGGCTTGAGGCACTGAAACCAAAGGCGCCGGAGCCGGCTTGTCGGGCGTGCGTGGCAACGAGCCAGGCGCGGTCGCAACGCGGATCAAACGCCCTTTGCTGTCATATCCCTCTTGTGTGCCGAGCTTGTCGGCGAACACCGGGTTCATGCCACCGTCGACACCATCACGGGGCGGGACAGTCGAAACATTCTTAGCGATGTACTCGGCCATTTTGTACTGCTCTTGCCGATGCTGTTCGAGCACGGCATCGGCAACGGTCTTGTCGAGCTGATAGGCTGGGCATGCGCCCTTCGGATTGAACGAGAGTGGCTTTGTCGAATTGTCCGCCGCTGCGGCGTCGAAGACGTAGCGCCTGTCGCAAACCGCGACCTTCGGCTCCTGGTGCGTCGCGTCGAAATGGTCGTAGCCCTCTTTCAACATTTTCCAAAACGCGAAATTCGGATTGTTGCGGTGCTTGGCCATGTTCAACGCGGTCATATGGAACGGATAGGCCTGCAGCTGGAACGATTTCTGCCCGCCGAAGAAGGACTCGCGCGCCAGCGCGTAAATCTCCTGGATCTGCTCGTCGGTCATTGCGTAGCAGCCGCGGGACGAGCAGTCGCCATGCACCATCAGCTCAGAGCCGGTGTAGCCCATCGCCCGGTCATAAGTGTTCGGGAAGCCGGTGTTGAACGCGAGGTAATAGTTCGAGTTCGGATTCATCTGCCCGGGGGTGATTGTGTAGAAGCCCTCAGGCGCTTGGCGATCGCCTTCTTTCTTCTTGGGACCTAGATCACCCGACCAGCGGCAGATCGGAAACGTCTTGAGCAGCGCGTATTCGCCGTCGCGATTCTTCTTCCATATCTCCAGCTCCGCTTCTTCCTTGAAGATGCGGGCAAGGATCGGGGATTCCTTATCCATGTTTTTCGCCGCGATCTCGGCGAGCGTCTTATCGGAAATTGGAGCGTGGGCGCGGCCGGTGGGGACAATGTTTTCGGCATCACAGCCGGCAAGGGCAATCGCAGCGGCAATAGCCGCAGACGCCAGCAGCGCGCGAACAAACGGTCGGTTCAAACCTGATACTCCCCGAAGGCGCGGGCCCTCTTGAGCAATCGTTATCCTTAAGATGTGGCATCTGCAAGGCATGCCACGTTATCCCAGAATACCGCTAACCCTATGGTAAAGCAAAAGTAAATTGCCTTGGGGGTTAACCAATGCCCCGGCCCATCGCGAGGAACTTCTCACGCCGCTGGTTTCGAACCGCATCACGGTCCAAACCCTGCAATTCGGCAAGGGCATTGGCGATGGCATCGCCGGCCGCCGCGATCGCCGCCTGTGGGTCGCGGTGGGCGCCGCCGGTTGGCTCGGGCACGATGCTGTCAATCACGCCGAAACGCGCCATGTCCTCGGCGGTGATCTTCATGCTGGTCGCCGCCTCCTGCGCTTTCGCGGTATCGCGCCATAAGATCGAAGCCGCGCCTTCCGGCGAGATCACGCTGTAGATGGCGTGCTCAAGCATCAACACCCGGTTGGCGGTGGCGATCGCGATGGCGCCGCCGGAGCCTCCCTCGCCGAGGATCACTGCGATATTTGGCACCCCGAGCGAAAGACATGTCTCGGTCGAGCGCGCGATTGCCTCCGCCTGGCCACGCTCTTCAGCGCCGATGCCCGGATAGGCGCCGGCTGTGTCAACCAGCGCTATGACGGGGAGGCCGAAACGGTCGGCCATTTCCATCAGCCGAGCCGCCTTTCTGTAACCTTCCGGGCGCGCCATGCCGAAATTGTGCTTGAGGCGGCTTTCGGTGTCGGAGCCTTTTTCATGGCCGATCACGCAGACGCTTTCACCACGGAACCGGCCGAAACCGCCGATGATGGCCGCATCGTCGCCGAATTTCCGGTCGCCGGCCAAAGGAATGAAATTGCCGATGAGTGTCGCGATGTAGTCAAGGCAGTGCGGCCGCTGCGGATGACGGGCGACTTGAGTTTTCTGCCAGGGCGTAAGCTCAGCATAGAGCTCCTTCAGCGCCACTGCGGCTTTCACTTCAAGGCGGGAAATTTCGTCACCGACCGCGACCGCGCTGTCGCTCTCGCCCATCGCGCGCAATTCCTCGACCTTAGCCTCTAGTTCGGCCACCGGCTTTTCGAAATCGAGATAACTGCGCATTGGGTCCGGATTTGAATGTTTTTCGGGGCGAACTGACGCGGGCCAAGCCTCTAAGTCAAGCAAACGAGTTAATTTCGCTTTTACGCGAGTTTCAGGCTAGCCGTCCGCCAATGGATGTAAATCGCGAACCAGCGTCTTCAACCGCTCCTCCAGCACATGGGTATAGATTTGCGTCGTTGAGATATCGGCATGGCCCAGCAGGGTCTGGACCACCCGCAAGTCCGCACCATTGTGCAACAGGTGGCTGGCAAAGGCATGGCGCAAAACGTGCGGACTCAGGCGCGCCAGCTGGATGCCACATGCTTGACCGAGTGTCTTGAGCTCGCGGGCGAAATGCTGGCGCGTGAGATGCCCCTGCTCACCAAAAGACGGAAACAGCCATTTCGATTTTGAATCGCGGCCAGCTTTTCCGCGCAGTTCAAGATACTCGGACATGGCGCGCTTGGCCTCTTTATTGAGTGGCACAAGCCGCTCCTTGCCACCCTTGCCTCGAACGACAAGCATGTGCTGTTCGCGCCGCGCGGCCGCCGCTGGCAATGCGACCAACTCCGAGACACGGAGCCCGGTCGCATAGACCACCTCGAGCAGGCACAGCAACCGCGCAGCACGCAAACGTTGAGCCAATGCCTGCTCGCTGTTTTCTGCCTCTTTCCGTGCCCGCTGAAGCAGTGCGTCGACGTCTGCGATGGACAATACTTTCGGGAGGGTGCGTGCACGTTTGGGCCCTTCCAGCACCGCCGCAGGATCATCGGCGCGTGTCTCCTCCGCATAAAGAAACCGGTAGAGTTGGCGCATCGATGACAATCGCCGCGCAAGCGATGAAGCTTTGAAGCCGCGCTCGGCGAGACTTGCAATAAATTCGCGCAAGTTGTCGGTCGTCGCGTTCGCGATTTTTACACCGGCAGCACGCAAATGCGCGGACAAATCGTCGAGGTCATTGCGATAGGCGGACAGTGTATTTGTGCCGGCGCCGCGTTCGGCTGCGAGCATGTCGAGAAATAACTCGATCAGCGCCTGATCGGATGCTCGTGGCGGGCGGGTCATGCCTGCCTCCGGCGTTAGTGACTTTTGAGAAATTTGTCTGGCGGAATGGTCACGATGATCTCGCGCGGCTGATATTTGACGAACGTGGCAAGCGAGAACACAGCACCGTAAGCGAGCCCGCCGAGCAAGCCGAAAAAGAGCAAGAACCTGAATAAACTCGGCATCGTCAAAACCCCGGCAAGCGCCCGTGCGTCAGCGCCCAGCGATTTCAGGCGAGTTACGACCACGTTCTGGAACCGCTGACAAGACCGCCCTCGCGGATGCCCCGATTGCTGGTATATGGAACCGTGGATTCGCTTCGGAACCATAGCATGGTCAACGGTGCCATTCAAAAACCAGCAGAAAATGCGTTGGTAACGGCGATCGTCCGCGCGCTCGGCAGCCGATCTATTGTGCTTGTCGGTATGATGGGCGCGGGCAAATCGTCGATCGGCCGAAGGCTTGCCGCCCGGCTCGGGATTCCATTTGTTGATGCCGATGCTGAAATCGAAAGCGCCGCGGGCATGACTATTCCCGAAATTTTCGACAAACACGGCGAGCCGTACTTCCGCGCCGGCGAGAAGCGTGTGATCGCACGCTTGCTCGACAACGGCCCGCAGGTCCTGGCGACTGGCGGCGGCGCAGTGATGGACCAGAACACGCGCGATCTCATCCACATCAAAGGAATTTCCGTGTGGTTGAAGGCCGATGCGGACGTTCTGATCAAACGCACCAAGCGTCGTAACGATCGGCCATTGGTCGATAAGATCAAGGATCTACTGCCGAAGCGCGAGCCGCTTTATGCGATGTCCGACATTGTCGTTCATTCTCGCGATGAGCCGCATGACACGATCGTCGATGAGATCGTCGCCCAGCTGCCGAAGCATCTCGGCATTGACGCCGAGAGGTCATCATGACAGCGCCGCTGCGGCAGACTGAACCAACGCAGGTGGCGGTCGCGCTCGGTGCGCGATCGTACGATATTGTCATCGGCCGTGGCGTGCTAGCGGGTCTCGGCGAGCGCATCAGCGCAATGCGCCCCGGCGCGCGGGTTGCCATTGTCACCGACGAGACCGTCGCCAAATTCCATCTCGCCGCTGCCGAGGCGGCACTTAAGGCGGCGGCGATCGATAGTACGCACATTCTTGTGCCGGCCGGCGAAGCCTCCAAAAATTATGCAACGTTCGAAAAAGTGTGCGAGGCGATCATCGCGGCGCGCGTCGAGCGAAACGATCTCATCGTTGCGCTTGGCGGGGGTGTGATCGGCGACCTCGCTGGGTATGCTGCGGCCAGCGTGCGACGCGGTCTCGATTTCGTTCAGGTCCCAACGACGCTTCTCGCGCAGGTCGATTCTTCGGTCGGTGGCAAGACCGGAATTAATTCTCGTCAAGGCAAGAATCTGATCGGCGCTTTCCACCAGCCCGCTCTTGTGATCGCCGACACCGCCTTGCTCGATACCTTGCCTAAGCGCGAATTCCGCTCCGGCTATGCAGAAGTTGCGAAATTCGGCTTGCTCGGCGACGCAGCGTTTTTCACCTGGCTGGAGAAGAGTTGGCAAGATGTCTTTGCGGGAGGCTCGGCGCGCGAACACGCCATTGCCGTGTGTTGTCGCGGCAAGGCTGGCATCGTCGCGCGTGACGAGCGCGAGAGCGGCGAGCGCGCGCTACTTAACTTCGGTCACACCTTCGGCCACGCATTGGAGGCCGGTTGCGGCTTTTCCGACCGGTTGCTGCACGGTGAAGCGGTCGGGCTGGGCATCGTGCTGGCATTCGAATTTTCGGCGCGAAAGGGGCTCATCTCAGCCTCGGAGGCCGCGCGCGCGGCGGTTCATCTTGCAGCGGTCGGTCTGCCTACCCATCTAAAGGATGTGGTCGGAGGTGTGCCGGCTGTTGATGCATTGATGGGCCTGATTGCGCAAGACAAAAAAGTAAAGCGCGGCGCGCTCACGTTTATTCTGGTGCGCGGTATCGGCCGCGCCTTCGTTGAAAACAATGTCGATGCCGCTGAAGTGCGGACCTTTCTCACTGACAAACTTGCAGAGCGATGACCGCGAACGACTGGCTATCCCTTGTCGTCGTCCTGATCTGCTTGCTGCTTTCGGCTTTTTTCGCCGGCAGTGAAACCGCGCTGACGGCTTCTTCCCGCGCCAGCATGGCGCGGCTCGAAAAGCACGGAAATCGCCGCGCGAATCTCGTCAACCGCTTGCTGGAACAGCGCGAGCGGCTGCTCGGCGCACTGCTGCTCGGCAACAACGCCGTCAACATTGCGGCGTCGGCCCTGGCGACCGGCGTGCTGTTGACCTGGTTCGGACCTGCCGGGGTCGTCTACGCCACCGTGGTCATGACGATTGTCGTCGTCGTTTTTTCCGAGATCCTGCCGAAAACCGCAGCATTTAACGCCCCCGACCGAATCGCTCTCGCGGTTGCACGCCCCATACACTGGTTCGTCACCTTGTTCGGTCCGGTGCTGATGGCGATCGAAGCGCTGGTGCGCTGGTTGCTCAAGCACGTTGGCATGACGGTCGGCGAGGATCAGCAAGTGCTTTCGCCCCACGAGGAACTGCGCGGTGCGGTCGACCTCCTGCATCGCGAGGGCGACGTTGAGACGCTCGATCGCGACATGTTCGGCGGTGTGCTCGATCTGCGCGAACTGGCGGTCTCTGACGTCATGATCCACCGCACCAACATGATCACGCTCGACGCCGATGATCCGCCGGAAGATGTTGTCAACGCGGTCATCGCATCGCCGGTCACGCGACTGCCGTTGTGGCGCGGGAATCCGGAAAACATTGTCGGCATCTTGCACGTGAAAGACCTGCTGCGTGCATTGCATGCCGTCGATGGCGATGCCGCCAAAGTCGATATTGCCTCGTTGATGACGCCGCCATGGTTTGTGCCGGACATGCGGCCGGTGTCGGAGCAGCTCAAGGCATTCCGCCGCCGCAAGACGCCGTTTGCGCTTGTCGTGGACGAATATGGCGAGGTCGAAGGCCTGGTGACGCTGGAAGATATCCTGGAGGAGATCGTCGGCGATATCACTGACGAGCACGATGTCGCTGTGCCGGGCGTACGGCGTCAGCCTGACGGGTCGGTCAATGTCGACGGCGCGGTGTCCATTCGGGACCTAAATCGCGTTATGGATTGGAATTTGCCCGACGAGGAGGCGACGACTATCGCCGGGCTAGTCATTCACGAGGCGCGCTCAATTCCCGAAGTGGGGCAGAGCTTCACCTTTCATGGGTTCCGTTTCAGGGTCCTGCGCCGCGCACGCAACCGCATTACCGCATTACGCATCCAGCCGTTGTCACGGACAAAACAGAGCGGGCGCTAGACGCCGCCTTCGCCGGGCGCGGCGGCATGAATGGCGAGCGCGTGGACGCCACCTGCCAATTCGCCCGAAAGTGATTCGTTAATCATGCGATGGCGTTCGATCCGGGTCTTACCTTTGAACGCTTGAGACACAATATACACACGGAAGTGAGTTTGCCCGCCCGGTCGGTGTCCGGCATGGCCCTCGTGCTGGTGGGATTCATCCAGCACATTGAGGCTTTGCGGAGCGAAAGCCTCGGTCAACTTCTTTGTGATGATATCGGCAGTTCGCATATTGCCCCGCTTAGGAGAGGGCAGTGGAACGGTCAATGCCCAGAATCATGCTCTCGCACAAAGATCAAGTCTTGAAGGCATCACTAGCAAAAGCGCATAATGTGCGGTCATGAAATTCAACTCACCACTTTTTGATGGTATCCGCGTCAAACCAGGAAAAGACCGCCGGCCAAAAACCGGTGGTCCTGGCTGCGAATGGCACGGTTGCAAGGAGAAAGCGAGCCACCGGGCGCCGAAGGGCCGCGGGCGCGAAAATGAATATTGGCGGTTCTGCCTCGAACATGTGCGCGCTTACAACCAGTCGTACAATTTTTTTGCCGGCATGCCCGATGCGGCTGTGATGGCCTACCAAAAGGATGCGCTCACCGGCCATCGCCCGACCTGGAAGATGGGAACCGGAAAGGGGAAGGTGCGGCCGGATATCCGCGCTTTCGGTAGCCAAGAGGATCCGTTCAGCCTGTTTGGTGAGGGCGTAAAGGCCGAACAGAAGGCCCGGGCCGAAGCGCGCCCCATTCGCAATGCCGAGCGTAAGGCCCTCGACACGCTTGGGCTCGACATTGATGCGACGTCGCAGCAGGTGAAAATGCGCTTCAAGGAACTCGTGAAGCGTCATCATCCGGACGCCAATGGCGGGGACCGCTCCACCGAGGACCGGCTGGTAGAGATCATTCAGTCGTACAATTACCTGAAATCGGTGGGGTTTGGCTGACCGCCCATATAGGGGTCCAAGCAACCCAGCCCCTCCTTCCGCACAAGGCTCACCGCACCTATCTTATTGAAATAATTGATGGTGCTATTCGGCCGCAGCGGGTTTTTTGCTGCGTTGGCGTCTGCTAAGTTGCCGCCGCATCAGCCGGACCGTACGAATCGGACCGCATCACGGGCTTCGGTGTTCCGAAGCCACGGAGGATCAATGACCGCCGCAGTGCAAGAAGTTGTCGGCCTGCCAGACATGAAAGTGTCGGTCCGGCAGGTTTTCGGAATCGATAGCGATTTGGAAGTGCCGGCTTATTCGAAAGCCGACGAGCATGTGCCGGATGTCGATTCGGACTATCGTTTCGACAGGCCGACCACGCTCGCCATCCTCGCTGGCTTTTCCAAAAATCGCCGCGTGATGGTCACCGGCTACCATGGCACTGGAAAGTCCACGCATATCGAACAAGTCGCGGCGCGGCTCAATTGGCCCTGCGTGCGCGTCAATCTCGACAGCCATATCAGCCGCATCGACCTGATCGGCAAGGATGCGATCGTTATCAAGGAGGGGCAGCAGGTCACCGAATTTCGCCAAGGCATTTTGCCTTGGGCACTGCAGAACAACGTTGCCCTCTGCTTCGACGAATATGATGCCGGGCGGCCGGACGTGATGTTCGTTATTCAACGCGTGCTGGAAGCTTCGGGCCGCTTGACGCTGCTCGACCAGAGCAAGGTGATTAAACCCCATCCCGCATTTCGTTTGTTCGCCACTGCGAACACGGTCGGGCTCGGTGACACGTCGGGGCTCTATCACGGCACCCAGCAAATCAACCAGGGCCAGATGGATCGCTGGTCGATCGTCACGACGCTCAATTATTTGCCGCACGACAACGAAGTTGAAATCGTGCTGGCGAAAGCCAAGCATTATCGAAATGAACAGGGTCGCGACATCGTCAATAAAATGGTGCGGGTTGCCGATCTTACGCGGAACGCGTTCATGAACGGCGATATCTCGACGGTGATGAGCCCGCGGACGGTAATTACCTGGGCCGAGAATTCCGAGATCTTCAACGATATCGGCTTTGCTTTCCGGCTTACCTTTTTGAACAAATGCGACGAGCTCGAACGGCCGATCGTCGCGGAGTTCTATCAGCGCTGCTTCGGTGTCGAGCTGCCGGAATCTTCGGTGAACGTCGCGTTGTCCTGATTTTTCCTCTCCCGCAGCGGGAGGGAGAGACGAGTGATGGCCTCCAACATAAAAGCCAAACCGTCGTCAAAGGAATCCCCGACCGAGCCGTTCAAGCGGGCGGTCACGGGGTGCTTGCGTGCGCTTGCGCGCAAGCCCGAACTCGAAGTCGCGTTTGCCGCAGAACGGCCTGGTCTGATGGGCGGCAAAGTTCGCCTGCCGGAGCCGCCACGCAAGCTCGGCAAGGCTGAAGCTGCGATTGTTCGCGGCCACGCGAACTCAATCGCCCTACGCCTTGCATGTCATGACGCCGCACTGCATCGCCGCCTACAGCCGGCCGGCCAGCAGGCACGTGCCGTGTTTGAAGCGGTGGAACAAGCCCGCGTAGAAGCGATCGGTGCCCGGCGCATGGACGGCGTTGCGCAAAACCTTACCGCGATGCTCGATGAGCGCTTTCATCGCGGCAAATTCGACGAGATCACCGAACGCGCCGATGCGCCGATCGAAGACGCATTGGCGTTGCTGGTACGCGAGCGCCTCACCGGGATGGCCCCGCCGCCCGCCGCCAAGAAACTCGTCGACCTGTGGCGTCCCCTGATCGAGGATCGGGCCGGGCGCGATCTCGACCGTCTGGAAAATTTGCTCGAGGACCAGCGACAATTCAGCGACGTCGTTCGAGACCTGCTCGATGCGCTCGAGATGGGCGAGGATCGCAGCCACGATTCCGAAGAAGACGAAGATGAAGGCGAGGAAGATCGCCGCAAACAGGAATCGGGGCAGGACGGTGAGGCCGCCGATTCCGACGAGATGCAGCGCATGAGTATGGAGGACACGCAAGTGTCCGCCGAAGACATGCCGGACTCCGCAGCCGAAGCCGTAGAGGCACCTACGGCCGACATGGCCGACGATACCGACATGGGTGACGCCGAGACGCCCGGTGAGCCGCAGCGTCCTCGTCAATTTGGCGCTAACGAGCCGCGCGGCCCCGACTACCGCGCGTTCACGGCCAAGTTCGACGAAACCGTCCCTGCAGAAGAGCTGTGCGAGGCCGAGGAGCTCGATCGTCTGCGAGGGTATCTCGACAAGCAGCTTTCGAATTTGCAGGGCGTGGTCGCACGCCTCGCCAATCGGCTGCAAAGGCGCTTGATGGCGCAACAGAACCGCTCCTGGGAGTTTGACCTGGAAGAAGGCCAACTCGATCCGGCACGGTTATCACGCATTATTGTCGACCCCTTGCACCCACTCTCCTTCAAGGCCGAGAAGGACACGAAATTCCGCGACACGGTCGTGACTTTGTTGCTCGACAATTCCGGCTCAATGCGGGGGCGTCCGATCACGGTCGCTGCAACCTGCGCCGATATTCTTGCGCGCACACTCGAGCGGTGCGGAGTCAAGGTGGAGATTCTCGGCTTCACCACGCGCGCCTGGAAGGGCGGCCAATCTCGTGAACACTGGTTGACCGCGGGCAAGCCGGCCAATCCGGGTCGGCTCAATGACTTACGCCACATTATTTATAAATCGGCAGATGCGCCTTGGCGCCGTGCGCGCAAAAATCTTGGTCTGATGATGCGCGAAGGGCTTTTGAAGGAGAATATCGACGGTGAGGCCCTCGACTGGGCGCACAAACGTCTTTTGGCTCGCAGCGAGCAACGCAAAATCCTGATGATGATTTCCGACGGTGCGCCGGTTGACGACTCCACGCTATCCGTCAATCCGGGCAATTATCTCGAACGCCATTTGCGGTGGGTGATCGAAGAAATTGAAACGCATTCGCCCGTCGAATTGATTGCGATTGGCATTGGTCATGATGTTACGCGCTACTACCGGCGTGCCGTCACGATTGTTGATGCCGAGGAGCTCGGCGGCGCGATGACCGAGAAGCTTGCCGAGCTGTTCGAGGAGCACGCCGCCGCTGAGCGTGCCAATCCGCGTGCGCGCAGGCGCGTCGCTTGAAGCATTCCAACCGCCGCTGGCTGATCGCCGGCGCGACGATTGCCGCGCTCGCTGTAGGCTCATTCGCGCTGGCTGATGTGCTGCGCTACGCCAATGCGCTGATACGCATAGACATCGATGCAACGCCTATCGCCTCATTCGACAATCGCGACCCATTGCGAACCCGCTTCGGCGACCTGGAATATCGGGGCGGCGTTGTCCTGACGTCAAAAAATCCGGCCTTCGGAGGGATCTCGGCGATTCGTGTTGAGTCGGATGGCGAGCATTTCCTTTCGATTACGGATAAGGGTTCATGGCTGCGCGGTCGGATCGTCTACCAGGATGGCAGGCCCGTCGGTATCACCGAGGCCGAGATGGCGCCGATCCTCGGAGCCGACGGCAAGCCGCTTGCTGCACGCGGTTGGTACGATGTTGAGTCGCTCACCGAACGTGATGGTATGCTCTACCTTGGCATCGAGCGAGTCGAACAGATCGTTCGCTTTGACTACCGTCGCGACGGCTTGCAGGCCCGAGGAGAGCCCATTGCGGTCCCGCCGGATTTCAAAACTCTTGCTTTCAACAAGAGTCTGGAGTGCCTCGCAGCGCCACCGCGTGGCTCGCCGTTAGCGAATGAATTAATTGCCATTACCGAACGCAGTCTCGACAGCGCTGGAAATTTACGCTCGTTCGTGCTCGGCAGCGACGGAGTTGCCCGCTTCAGCGTCAAACGCACCGACGATTTCGACGTCAGCGATTGCACGGTGCTTCCGCCAGCGGATTTGCTGTTGCTTGAGCGGCGTTACTCACCGACGCGGGGTGTTGCGATGCGCATTCGCCGTGTTCCGCTCGCCGCGATCAAAGCGGGTGCGCTGGTCGACGGCCGTTCAATGATCGAAGCCGACCTTGGTTACCAGATCGACAACATGGAAGGTATCGGCGTTCACCGCACTGCGCGCGGCGAAACTATTCTCACGCTGGTGTCGGATGATAATTTTTCCATTATTGAGAGGAATTTGCTGCTGCAGTTTGCGATTGTTGGTGAGTGATCGCCGCGCGATAGCCCTGAAAATGGGAATGCCCGACCTAAGGCCGGGCATGATGAGTTGAGTTGTGGAGACGTTTGCTCAGCCTGCTTTAGCTTCGCGCTTCTTCACAATTTGACGCTTGAGCTCGAGCACCTTTGGCGCCAGCTCATCATCTTTGGCCTTGATAAGGAACGCATCGAGGCCGCCGCGATGGTCGACAGTCTTCAGGGCATTGGCCGAGACCCGGAGCCTGATCTTGCGGCCGAGCGAGTCGGAGATCAGCGTGACATTGCGCAGGTTCGGGAGGAACCGTCGCTTGGTCTTTATATTGGAGTGGCTCACTTTGTGGCCGACCAGTGGTTTTTTACCGGTTAGGTCGCAACGCCATGACATGGCACATCCCTCAAAAATACCGGCGTAGAGACGCACCGGTTCCGGTCAATCGTGTGGGCTAAGATGGCCGGACGTATAAAGAGCGGACTTAAAGGCGTCAAGTTGAGCAATCGATCGTAATTTAATGGATTTTCAGCCTAGGCGGGGGTATCCGCCACTGGCGAACAAAGATTCGACGAAATCCGAGGCGACCAGATGTCCATGCTTTCAGCCGTTGCTAATTAGCTCTGCGGCTATCGTCACCGCGGGACTACGGCCGTCCGGTGTGTCGCCCGCGCTTCGGGTGCTATTGTTCACTGCCTGATCGTGGAACGTCCGCCGGTGCCGTTACCCAGAAGGATGTAGTCTTGCTTCAAGCTTTCCAACGGTCGCTGCTGACGTCAGGCGGGTTGGTCTTGGCTGCGTTCAGCTTCGTTGTGTCGGCATATGCGCAACAGGCCAAGCTCGAAGCCCGCTACTCGGCGACACTTGCCGGCATTCCTATCGGCGTTGGCACGTGGACCATTGATATTACTGATACCCAGTACACAGCCTCAGCAAGCGGCTCGACCAGCGGTTTGTTACGGGCGTTCACGGGCGGGCAGGGTAACAGCACCGCACACGGCACAATCAATGGCGGACGGCTGTTATCGTCCATTTACGCCGCAACCATCACCGGCGGAAAGAAAACCGACGTCATTCGAATCACTATCAACAACGGCAACATTAAAGATTTTACGATCGATCCCCCGCTGGATAACGACCCCGAGCGCGTGCCGTTCACCGAGAATCTGCAGCACAATGTGTCCGATCCGATGACCGCTTCAATGGTCCACATGCCGGGCACTGGCGAGATACTGTCGCCCGAGGCCTGTCAGAGGACGTTGGCTATTTTTGACGGCCGCCTGCGCTATGACATGCAATTCGCGTTCAAGAGGATGGATAAAGTCAAGGCGGACAAGGGCTATGCCGGCCCCGTGGTGGTTTGTGCGGCGTATTTTTCGCCGGTCGCAGGTTACATCCCGACGCGAGCGGCGATCAGGTACCTGGCGAGACTGCGGGATATGGAAGTATGGCTCGCCCCAATCGCGGGAACACGTGTGCTGGTGCCGTATCGCGCGCAGGGCCCAACACCAGTCGGCTTGGCCATGCTGCAAGCCACCGAATTTATCACGGTGCCAACGCCAGCCCGCGCGTCCGCCAGTGGCACGAAGTCCGAATAGTCGTCATTGTCCTTGACTGTTTCGCGCCAGGCGAATCCGTCGCCGCGTTAACACTTAGAGGGCAAAATCGCGCTTGAATTGGCTTCGCGGTACTCCATCTTGTGGCTGGAGACGCTGCTCTTGCCAGATATCGCCGTGAACGAAGTCATACAGCGCCGGAGTCAGTGATTCGGGCGCGGTTCGTTCCAGACTCGTTCCAAAGCTTAACCGCAAGCATGTTCACCGTCGCATTGTGATACAGAAAAGGGCGTGCCAGGGCTGATCGAGGCTCTGTCGCCAGTTTGGACGCGTAATGGCTATCAGTTTTTCCCCGCAGCCGACCCGAGCAACGCGGACCCGCGGTGCCGGTGTCACGGCGGTGCTGGGCCCCACCAATACCGGCAAGACCCATCTCGCCATCGAGCGCATGCTTGCGCATTCCTCTGGCCTCATTGGGTTGCCACTGCGGCTGCTCGCGCGTGAGGTCTACAACAAGGTTGTTGCCAGGGCCGGAAAGGACGCGGTCGCGCTGATCACCGGCGAGGAAAAGATCAAGCCGCCCAACCCGCGATTCTGGGTTTCCACCGTAGAAGCCATGCCACGCGACCTCGATGTCGCATTTCTGGCGATTGACGAAGTCCAGCTCGGTGCCGATTTCGAGCGGGGTCACGTGTTTACCGATCGGATGCTCAACGCCCGCGCGCGCGAAGAAACGCTCGTGCTCGGTGCGACGACCGTGCGGCCGATGGTGGAGAAGTTGTTGCCCGGCGCACACGTCGTCAGCCGCCCCCGGCTATCGACGCTCACTTATTCCGGGGAAAAGAAAATCACGCGACTGCCGTCGCGATCCGCCATCGTGGCGTTTTCGGCAGAGGAAGTTTACGCCATCGCTGAATTGATCCGGCGACAGCGGGGGGGTGCGGCAGTTGTCCTTGGTGCGCTTTCGCCGCGGACGCGCAATGCGCAAGTAGCTTTATACCAATCCGGTGACGTCGATTATCTGGTCGCAACTGACGCGATCGGAATGGGCCTCAATCTCGACGTCGACCATGTGGCTTTCGCTTCGGACCGAAAGTTCGACGGCTACCAATTTCGCAAGCTCAACCCCGCGGAACTGGCCCAGATTGCGGGTCGTGCGGGACGTGCCACCCGCGATGGTACGTTTGGTACGACCGGGCGCTGCGATCCGTTTGACCCGGAACTGGTGCAGGCTCTGGAAAGCCACAACTTTGAGCCGATCCGCCTGCTGCAATGGCGCAACGCCGATCTCGATTTCGCCTCGATCGGTGCTTTGCAGGCTTCACTGTCGGCCGCACCGAGCGAGCCAGGGTTAACGCGCGCACCGATCGGCGAGGATATTCTGGTATTGGACCACGCCGCACGCGACGAGGATGTCCGATTGCTCGCGACTAATCGGGCATCCATCGCCCGGCTGTGGGACGCCTGCCAGGTTCCCGACTATCGCAAGATCGCGCCGGCGACCCACGCCGAATTAGCTGTGACCCTCTATGGATTCCTGATGCGAGAGGGTAACATCCCTACCGATTGGTTCGCTCGCCAGATTGCTCACGCCGACCGGACCGACGGTGATATCGACACTCTCTCCAACCGGATCGCGCATGTCAGGACCTGGACTTTCGTCGCCAACCGCCCGGATTGGCTCGCCGACCCGGACCATTGGCAGGGGGTAACGCGTGTTGTTGAAGACAAGCTTTCTGATGCGTTGCACGAACGTTTGGCTGAACGTTTCGTGGACCGTCGCACAAGCGTGTTGATGCGGCGGCTTCGAGAAAACGCAATGTTGGAAACCGAAATTGGAAAAACAGGCGAAGTGACGGTCGAGGGCCATGTGATCGGCCGCCTTGACGGATTTATGTTTGCGCCAGATGCCTCGGCCGCCGGCTCCGAAGCCAAAGCGCTCAATGCAGCGGCGCAGAAAGTATTGGCCGGAGAAATCGAGACACGGGCGACCAAATTATCGCAGTCATCCAATGATCAGATCATTCTTGCCACCGACGGCGCGTTGCGCTGGACGGGAGATCTGGTGGGCAAGCTCGTTGCCGGCGATGATACCTTGCGCCCGCGCGTACGCGTCATCGCCGACGAGCATCTGACGGGGCCGGCGCGTGAATTGGTGCAGACGCGGCTCGATCTTTGGCTGAAAACGCATATTGAAAAGCTGCTGTCGCCTCTGTTTTCGCTGACGGCAGCCGAGGACGTCACCGGCATTGCACGCGGCGTTGCGTTTCAGCTCGTGGAAGCGCTTGGCGTGTTGGAGCGGCAAAAAGTGGCTGAGGAGGTCAAGGGCCTGGATCAGCCCGCCCGAGCGACCCTGCGTAAATATGGTGTCCGCTTCGGTGCCTATCACATCTACTTGCCGGCGTTACTCAAACCAGCGCCGCGTGCGCTTGCGACGCAATTATGGGCGACCAAGCACGAAAGTCCGGAAGCGAAGGGCGTCAGTGACTTGCTGCATCTCGCGGCCAGTGGCCGGACTTCGATTCCTGTCGATAAAGAAACGCCGAAGGTCCTTTATCGCACTGCGGGTTATCGTATTTGCGGTGAACGCGCCGTGCGCGTCGATATTCTGGAGCGGCTTGCCGATCTCATCCGGCCGGCATTGTCATGGCGCGAAGGCGCGCCTGGCCCCAAACCCGACGGCGTATTTGATGGACGCAGTTTCGTCGTCACTGGCGCAATGACATCGCTGACCGGGGCTTCGGGTGAAGACTTCGCGTCTATTCTACGTTCGCTTGGCTATCGCATGGACCGCAAACCGAAACCGGTCGAAACGGTCGCGCCAGCGGCTCCCGCGAACGACGCCACGACTGCTCCGGCCGATGTCGCGGTTGAAGAAGCGGCGGCGACAGAAATACAGAATGCCGAACCTGTTGCTTCGGAAGCGGCAAGCACTGACGTCGCAACAACCGAAATTTCGTCTGCTGCCGAATTGCAAACGCGTTCGTTGCTGCCAGTGCCGGAATTCGTCGCGCCCGTCGCCGCGCCATTGGTGCAAGAGCCCATCGCCCCGTCGGCGGTCGAGGCCGTACCGGTTGCGGCCAGAAGATACCGCAAGGCCCGAAGGGATAATCCCTGATGCGGCAACGACAGCTCCTACGGGATCTGCGGAAAGCAAACCATCCGAGGAACAAGCATTCATCGAAGTTTGGCGTCCCGGCGGACGCCCGGAGCGACGGCCGCATCGTCCGCGGCGTCCAGCAGGCTTCGCCGCAAACGCCGGATGCAGGAGCTGTTACGGCAATCGCACCTGTCGAAGGTGTGGCCGTATCGGCACCAATCTGCAGACGCCGCACAGCAACTGCGTGATTCAAGAGCATCCACGCCCCGATCGGCAACAACGTCAAGACCGGCATGAACGCCAACAAAAACTGGAACGGCAGGGCAAGCGGGTCGAACGGCAAGATAGTGGCCCGCGTCGCGAGCGACCACGCCGCGACCGCGCTGGACCGCGCTGACCGTGAGCAATATTATGCCAAGCCGTTCGGCAGCTCCGGCGGTCGCGACAAGCAGCCGGATCCCAATTCGCCATTCGCCAAGCTCGCGGCACTCAAGCAGCAGCTTGAGCAAGGGGGCAAAGAGCCGAGTTGAGCGCCGCGGGTAATGCGCACATAGGTCAACGTGCCGATAAATGGCTCCGGCATAAGTCAACGTCTCGATAAATGGCTCTGGCATGCACGCATGGTGCGTACCCGGCGCGACGCGGCAGCGCTCGCAACAGCAGGCTTTGTGCGGCTGAACGGCAAGCGCACGACAGCGCCCGGCCATCCGGTGCGAATTGGCGACGTCGTGACGGTCGCGCTCGATCGATCCATACGTATCGTGCAGGTCGAAGGGGTCCGCGAACGGCGCGGGGGAGCGGCGGAGGCGCGCCTGCTGTATCGCAATTTGACGACGGGTTCCGGGGCCAAGGCGTGACGTTTAGGCGCGTTAGCCGCAAAGGTCGGTCCAATCGATGGCGGACGCGGTGCTTGCAGCCTATCTAACGGTACGATAGGCAGCGTGTGATAGTGGTGGTGCGGAGCGGGGAATGACCTACGTCGTCGTCGAAAACTGTATTAAATGCAAATACATGGACTGCGTAGAGGTGTGTCCGGTGGACTGCTTCTATGAAGGCGAGAATATGCTCGTCATTCATCCGGACGAGTGCATCGATTGCGGTGTCTGCGAGCCCGAATGTCCCGCCGAGGCGATCAAGCCGGATACCGAGACCGGGCTCGAAAAGTGGCTGGAAATCAACGCCCAATACGCCAAAAGCTGGCCCAATATCACCGTGAAAAACGAAGCGCCGCCGGATGGCAAGGATTGGGACGGCGTGCCCGAAAAATTCCAGAAGTTCTTCTCGGCCAATCCCGGTACCGGCGACTGAGCCGGCGGCCACACCCGGCCACCTCCGCCGGTGCGCTCAGGCGCCATGGCGCCGGAGATCGTTAACCGATTTCGACAAATTCGGTCGATTTTTGTGCCCGAACCGCAATTTTGCTCCGCCATAACACTTTGATTCCGCCTAAAAATGTGCTATATATGTAAAAAATGGATAGGAACGACGTAGCCACCGATGCGCTCCCCCTTTGGGAGCCTTATTTTTCGGTGGTCGGCTTCCCCGGTTTCCAGACTAGAGGGCGTGCGATCCACGCGTGAGCAGTGGCAGGAAAAACGCGTCATAAATCAAAGAAAGGTTCCGCCGGTATGACCCGGGGACCCAAAAAGTCTGCCGAAGCGCGGCGGACCTCCCACGCCTCCCGCGGCACCGCCCGCGGTGGGGCTCCCGCAGCCAAAATGGCCGGCAGCCGCAAAGGTGCCGGTGAAGGAGTCGTGCCCGGAATGACCAGCAATAAGAAGACTACCCAGCGACAAGGCTTCAAGACCAACGAATTCATCGTCTATCCGGCCCACGGCGTGGGTCAGATCGTTTCGATCGAAGAGCAGGAGGTCGCAGGCGCCAAGCTGGAGCTGTTCGTCATCAATTTCGTCAAGGATAAGATGACGTTGCGGGTTCCGACCGCGAAGATCGTGTCCGTCGGCATGCGCAAGCTGGCCGAGGCGCCGCTCGTCAAGCGTGCACTGGATACCCTCAAGGGCCGCGCGCGTATCAAGCGCACAATGTGGTCACGCCGCGCGCAGGAATACGAAGCAAAGATCAATTCCGGCGATATCGTCGCCATCGCAGAGGTTGTGCGCGACCTGTATCGGTCTGAGACCCAGCCGGAACAGTCTTATTCGGAGCGGCAGCTCTACGAAGCGGCTCTCGACCGGCTATCGCGTGAGATCGCTGCCGTGCAGCGCATCACCGAGACCGAAGCCATCAAGGAAATCGAAGCGGCCCTCGCCAAGGGCCCTCGCCGCGGCCCCAAGCCGGCTGAAGAGGCCGGCGCTGAAGAGGGCGTCGAGGAAGAGGCAGCCTAACGGCCGCGCAACATCTGCCAGACATTCGGAAGCCCGGCGCAAGCGCCGGGCTTTTTCGTTGTGGGCAGAACTCACGCATGAATTCGCGCGGGTCTGGTGGGCAATGTCGCCAGTTGCCCCGATGGCCTTCCGGGCTAATATGCCCGCCAATCACCCCATAGGCGTTTGAGGGAGTAAGCAATGACCGCCATTCGCGGCTATGTCGCGCCGACCAATGAAACCGATGCGCTCGGTGTGCATTCGCTCGACCAGTTTGTGCTGGCGGTGCCCGACGCTTCGGTGGCGCAGGACTTCTACGGCCAATTCGGACTCGATGTGCGGCGCGACGGCAATGCGCTGGCGATCAAGACATTCGGTCACGATCACCGTTGGGGCTCGGTCGTAGAAGGCAGCAAGGCCAAGGCCCTGCATCACCTTTCATTCGGCTGTTATGCCGACGATTTGCCACGGCTCAAGGCGCGTATCGAAGGGCAAGGCGTCACGTTGATCGACCCGCCGCCCGGTTTTGAAAGCAACGGCTTTTGGTTCCGCAATCATGAAGGCGTGCTGATCGAGATCAAGGTTGGTCCGAAAGTGTCGCCCGACAAAAAATCCGACAGTCAATGGATTTCCGTTCCAGCCGGGGCCGCCGGTGCCACCATCAGGGAAAAAGCGCCGCCGGTCCGTCCGCGCAGGCTTTCACACGTTCTGATCTTCACCCGCGACGTGACCGAGTCGATCAGCTTCTATGAACGGACGCTCGGTTTGCGCCTGTCAGACCGTGCGTCTGATCTTGTGGCATTCATGCACGGCATCCATGGCAGCGACCATCATCTCCTGGCGCTGGTGAAATCGGTCGCGCCAGGCTTCCATCACTGCAGTTGGGATGTCGCCAGCCTGAATGACATCGGTCTCGGCGCCATGCGGATGCACGACAAGGGCTGGACCAAAGGCTGGGGCCTGGGCCGCCACGTACTCGGCTCGAACTATTTCCACTATGTGCGCGATCCGTGGGGCAGCTTCTCGGAATATTCCTGCGACATCGATTACATCCCGAAGGAAGAGCGCTGGCCCTCGGCTGACCACAAGCCGGAGGATTCCTTCTATCTTTGGGGACCCGACGTGCCGCGCGAATTCACGATCAATTACGAAGGCGGCGAGAGCTGAGCGTGATTGAACTCAGCCTTAAGCCTATCTCCTTCCTCATGCCCGGCCTTGCGCCGGGCATCCACGTCTTGCTGGCATTGGTAGAGGAACAAGGCGTGGAGGGACATAGGCGTGCAAAAGCACGCCGTCCTTCAGGCCGCTATGCCCAGTCATGACAGTGAAATCTGACGGCCTTGATCAACGGTAAAGCGCGATCACTCCACCACGACTTTGACTTTATCACCCGGTTTCAGATGGTCATGCGGGCCAAGGCCGTTGATCACGCGAAACCGCTCAAGCGGGTGGTCGGTTCGCATACGGTGCGCAAGCTTTTCGACGGTATCGCCGTTGCCAACAGTAACGATTTTCATGCGGAGCGGCCTGACCTGCTCACTCTCTTTCAATGTCATCCGACGGAAGCTCATGATCGAATCGCGAAAGGTGCGGTCGACCTGCGCGGTCCTGGCTTTGGCGGCGAAAATAAATCGATAGACGTCACTGCCGAAACGGACCGTAAAGATACGGAACGACCAGCTCCCGCCGTCGGCAGTCGCGGCGGCGGTCTTGAAGCCGTTGACGGAAAATTCCTCCACGCTCGCAGGATCGACATTTTCCATCCATCCGGATTTTAAATAGTCGGGCAGAGATTGCTCCGCCGGCACGCTCACGACATCAACACGCAGAGCCTCCTCGCCGCCCTCCTTGAGCCCGAGGACGGCCTGTGCCGTGTTGTCGAGCGTAAACCCCGGCGGCGCGTCGAATGAAAAGCCAAGTTTGGGATGCAGAAAATGCCGCCCGCGTGCGAAGCCTTCGCTGGGGTCTTCCCCGTATACGAGGCCGTCGAGGCTGCTCATATATTCCGCGCGGTCCCGTTCACCGGCACCGGGGCCGCTGAACTGGCGCGCATTGGCGAGCGCATTCTTCACCCGGTCGGGGGTTGCCGGATGGCTTGAGAGAAAGTCGAGCGATCGGGGATCGGCGGCGGATTTCAAATCGGCATTGCGCTGCATGTCGGTCAGAAATCGTGAAGCCCCGAAGGGGTCATAACCGGCACGCGCGGAAATGCCGACCCCAATTCCATCGGCCTCAAATTCTTGTGCGCGCGAGAATGCGGCCAATGTGAGCTTCGATTTTGCAAGCGCAAGCGCTCCGACTTGCGGATCGCTGAGGACGTCGTTAACGACGTGGTCGATGATCGCAACCTGGCGCGCCTGTTCCTCGCGGATCTGCGCGTGGCGCGCGATCACATGGCCCATCTCATGCGACAGCACGGATGCAAGCTCGGCTTTGTCATTGGCGAGGGCGATCAGGCCGCGCGTCACGTAGAGCCGTCCGTTCGGCAATGCGAAGGCGTTGATCGCCGGCGAGTTGAGAATCGTGACCTGGTATTTCAGGTCCGGCCGTTCGGATGCCGCGACCAGGCGATCGACCGTTTTCTCTACCGTGCTCTGCAGCTTGGCGTTTTCATAAACGCCGCCATAGGAGGCCAGGATGCGCGCATGTTCCTTTTGGACGGCCGGTTGTTGTTCTAAGGGTGCGGCGGTCTGTGGGACCGGCAAGGAGACGAGATGATTATCCGGCGTGCTGGCGCAGCCCGCCAACACCGCGCACACGACGGCTGCGAGTGTCCGATTTGCCGCCCTTGTTGTCAGTACCGAAGCCATACGGCGCTACTCACAATGACGCTCACTCGCTCATTTCAATTTGTTCGGGTGCCGCAGCTTCTATGACGGGACCGAGGCGCTGTTCGACCCAACCGCGGACACGGATCTGTTGACCCTCAAGTCGTTTTGGATCGATCCCCGCGGCGGCGAAGTCTCGCCGGTGGCGTTTGAGAATGGTGACGGTAAAGTCGCGCGTCCAGCGCGGCCCGAAATTCAAATATATAGTGGCGCCGCTTTCCCGCACCGACAAAACCTTACCCTCAACCAGCGCAAATTGACCCCGAGCACCCGCAATCCGGCGTGGATTCTCTGAGGGCAAAGGGGCGAAATTTGGGTCGGTCCATAGCCCGCGCCGGGCTCCGCGGGCGGCCCGTTCGGCTGCTAATAGCGCGTGCGCACAGGCCTTTTCGCCGACCCGCGCCGACACCCGCGCCTGGCCTTGCTCCAGCATCATTTGCTGAACTGATGGTCCTGTTTCGTCCGTAAAGATGAAGGCAACCAAACGTCCATAGCGGTCCGGCTCAGATCCAATTGTCTCCCATCGAATGTCGCGGCCGCCGACAAGCGATTGCAATGAGCTCCGGCTGTTTTCTGTGACTTCGAGCGCCGCCAGCCGCAATTCACGGCCATCGGCGAGCAACACAGTGCGCCCGTCACGAACATCGGCCACGGTCGCGGTGCCGCCGGGAGCGAGCTTGCACGGAGGCTGCACGGCGGCACTGCAGGCGACCGTGAACACAACGACCGCCAGCATCGCGGCGGGAACGGATCGCAAAATTTGCCTCATGCAGGAGATTGTCGGAACTCCGCGGCAGGTCCGTCAATAGAGATGGCGGTCATCTGGTGAAACGCTAGAATGCTCGCACAATCGTAAAGTTATCGTAGCCGCCGGGGAGGGTACCGATGCAAACGCGCCGTACACTACTGACGTCAATGGCCGCTGTTGGTGCGATGGCCGCAACCGGCGCCCACGCCGACGACAGCCATTGGCCGGATCATCCGGTGCGCATCATCGTGCCTTATCCGGCGGGCGGATCGACCGATGTCCTGACGCGCATCTTGGCCGAGCGCCTGAAGGACATGCTCGGCCAGTCGATGGTGGTGGAGAATCGTGGCGGCGCCGGTGGCAATATTGGCATTGCGGCTGTCACGGGAAGTCCAGCGGACGGCTACACAATCGGTGCGGCGACGATCGGACATTTCGCTATCAACCAGTTTCTCTACAGCAAGATGCCGTACGATCCTGAGCACGATATGATCCCGGCATCGTTGACCTGGGAGTTACCCAACGTCTTCGTCGTTCCGACAGATTATGTGCCTGCAAAAACGCTGGCGGAATTTGTCACATGGGCAAAACAAAAAGGGCAAACCAGTTTTGGCAGCCCCGGTGTCGGCACGTCGCCGCATCTTTCCGGAATTATGTTCTCCAAGCGGGCCGGGATAGACGCGATCCACGTTCCGTTTCGGGGCGCGGCACAGACGATACCCGCCATGCTCGCCGGTGACGTCAATTTCGCGATCGATAATCTCGCCTCCTATGTGCCCGTCATCCAGTCGGGAAAAATGCGCGCTTTGGCCGTGACCTCCGCACAGCGCTGGCCGACGCTGCCGGACGTTCCCACCATGGGCGAAGCCGGGATCAAGGACTTCGTGGTGACCTCATGGGCCGCATTCGTTGTGCCGGCGGCTACGCCGCGCCCTATCGTCGACAAGCTTTCTGCCGCGCAACAACATATCGCGGCCGAGCAGGCCGTTCAGGAACGCTTTATGGTCGCGGGCGCACGCGTGCTGTCCAGCACGCCGGAGCAGGCACTCGCCTTTGCGGCCAAGGAACGCACGATGTGGAAAGACGTCGTCGCGGCTTCTGGCGCGAAGATGGATTAAACGGAAGCCGATGCGCTGCATCGCCGTCTATGCTACATCGCCCGGCGACGGTCCCGTAGCTCAGCAGGATAGAGCAGCGGTTTCCTAAACCGAAGGTCGGAGGTTCGACTCCTCTCGGGATCGCCAAAAATTATTGCGGACTTTGATTTCGCTGCACTTTTGAGGCCAATTGTCCCACCATTAAAAGTGGACTTCACCCCCCATGTATTGCTGGCGGTTAGGCGGTGTCTGCGAACGGGGCGGCGTTGAGACGGTGATGGGCTGGCGGAGGGGGTGAGATTCGAACTCGCAGAACCAACGACTTACTTTATCGGCTCTCTTACCCCGCAAAGTCTCGTAGCTAGAAAACGGGCAAGACCTCTCTCAGCTGCTTTCTCATAACACTTGAGGGTGTTTTCTGCATTGGCGGAACCGGCACAAAGGTCGATAGCGATTCCACGGGGTATGGTGGTATAGACACGAGAAACTTGTGCGTAGCATTTGACTGGTTCAGCAGTCCAAGCGCCCGAGCAGAGCTTTGTCACCAATCCATCATTAATGTCTTTATCAACTTTGGATACGTCTTTAATGCAGTCGAAAGGATCATAAGCAATTGCTGAAAAACTAGGTGTAAAGCCCAAAAGCACTACGTAGATCCCTAGCTGGTAGCGAAGACTAAGCATTTTCAAATCTAGTTCTCTTAATTCCCTCGCGGGTGCCTTGCGACATCGATGGTTTTCAAGCCCATTGGATTAATCCACTCTCCCACTCCTCTAGAGAGAAGCGTGAGATTGTACCAAATAGCATGAAGTTGTGGCGTTTGAGTTGTCGGGTTGCAAGCGGGTTACATTCACCACACGGCGGGCCGGAAACCTGCGCCACGCAAGGCTTCCCGGCCATACTGCAATTGTCTGGCGATGTCCGCTTTCACCTCAAAAGCGGACATGTGCAGTGCACTAGGC
>CAWGBH010000002.1:0-73962 GCA_963820805.1 uncultured Alphaproteobacteria bacterium | reverse complement strand
CAATAGCGGACATCACTGCTGCCGCGATCCGCTTACCTAACGCAGGCGCTATTCTATTGCCGTACAATGCGGACGTCTCGATTGCCGCACGCACTCGCGGTAACACCGACCTGAGCGTGACCATAATCTGAATTACACCAGCGCCCGCCTTCGAAGAGACCATGAGCAGCCGCGATCTGACCTAAGGTTATGCGGCCGGGGAGCTTACAGCGTGGATCAACTACGCCGCGTCGAAGCTGACACACGTCTAAAGCCTTTCCGCATGGGTGCTCGCTCGAGCTTGAACAATGGCCGTGCCGAATACCACCCATAAACAACACGCGCACACCGTAGTTATTTTCTAAATCGTCAATATAGGCTTGGAAACGTGCAGCATACGCAATTCCAACGCGGGCACGCGCGTTTGTCTTTCTGGATATCACGACACCGGCTGGGTTGCCGTTGGCATCGAGCGGGTGCGACTGATGGTGAGACTTAGCTGTCTTGTTCATTTCCACCAGGACCTCACGATTACCCGGTGTCGATGTGAGGTTACTGAAAGTGGTACAGTGGCCATCACCATCACAGCTGGCCAGTAGCGGGTCGTGACGATACCATTGCTCAGTGTCTGCTGCTAACATGATGAACACACTAAGCGCCGCTACAGCTGCGGCCACAGCGAACCTCATGCTCTCCTCCTTAGTAAGGACGTCGCTGTGAGGCAGTCTTTTTAGAATCTATAACGAGCGACCGTGCCGACCCGCGGTATTCAGCGGCGTCTACGCTCTCTGTGTATTTTTTATAAATCCATCGGCCGTCATCCCGACGACGCAGAACCGCTCCCCACAAAAGGCGGCCAGTAATTGAGCGTCTTGGAATGATGACCGCCCATAGATGCCAGACCTCCTCAAAAGGAGGTCGTTGCTTCGGGGCTAGCATCCGAAGAACGTCGTGCTTGCTTGCGATAATGCGCAGCATTGCGGATCAACCGTTCCGCCGGCACGATAAACGTCTCTAAAGCCCCTTCAATTGGATTTCAAATTTACCATGAGGAAGCAACCTTAATGGTGGAGTGGCGTACGTCGCTTTGGGCCATTAGCGGACATGTGCAGCGCATAGGCGAATGTCCGCTTAGTGCCAATAGCAGAGATTTTGGCGAAAACTCACCAATTCTTGGCGGCAAATGACAAGACCGCACAAGCCGATGTCCGCTAAGTGCCAACAGCGGACTTCGCGAGTCCTAGTCGATCACCTTTGCTGTTGGGGCGATTCTTCTCGGGCATGCTGGGGGAGAATCTCATGCGTAACGAGTTGGTGGTCGCGATGCTCGGCATCGCGCTGGTGGGTTGTGCGGGGCGCGATGCCCAGCCAATTACCACCGTGCAGCCGCAAGATGCGTACGCGGATTGCACGATGATCTCGGCCGAGATCCAGGCCAACAATATCAAAGTCAAAGAGCTTGCTGACGAACAGGGCCTCAAGGTCGCCCAGAACGTAGCCGCTGGCGTGGCGGGGCTAGTTGTTTGGCCGCTTTGGTTCGCGATGGACTTCAAGGGCGCGGCGGGCAAAGACGTAGCGGCGCTCCAAGCGCGTCAGCAATATCTTGCTGCACTGGCGGTTGAGCGTTGCGCTCGACACCCGGCCGTTGCAGGCAAGCGCTCGCCGTCACCTGCTCGCGGTCAGGCCGCAAGAGCATCCACACCGCCTCAAGCGGCTCCGGAGCCTGACCCGAACCGCTAGCTCCGTACAAGGGAGAGTCGCGCAAACGCCGAGCTTTCATGTCCGCTATGGGTCAATAGCGGACATGAAAAGAGTTTGAATTACTCAAAAAGAAAAACCCCGGGCACTGCCCGGGGCTTTTATTAATTCCAACTTGTTTTGGGTATTAGGGGCCGAACTTGTAGCTGACACGTCCAAGAACCGTTTGAATACGAGTTTTGACATCGAAGGCGTAGCTGCCCGCGCCGCCACCCACTTCATAGTTCGCCGTTCCCAAATCGATGTAGTTGTACTCCGCACCGATAATCCAATTGGGCGTGAGCCCGTATTCCAAGCCGGCGCCTACCGTCCAACCACTCTGCCAATGCTTATCGCTTCCGGCTCCCATGGGGGAGCCCCCGACGCAACACGTGTCAGATACGGAAAACTGCACTTCGCCGCCAGCGTAGCCTCCCTTGGCAAATAGCAGCACGTTGTTCCAGGCATAGCCGATGCGGCCGGTGACCGTCGCAAGACTGCTGATTTTTGTCGTGAACACATCGTCGTTCAGGATAGCTAAGTTGGAGGCATCGCCCTTGATGGTGGTGCCCGCAAGGGTGCCTTCGACCCCGAACACCCACTGGCTCATTTGATAATTGCAGCCGACTTGCCCGCCACCAACAAAGCCGCTGTTGTCATACGTGAAGCCTTCGCCAGGACCGAGGTGGCCGAATGCTGTCGTGTTGACGGTATTGGTGAATTCCGTCCGCGACCAGCCTCCGCCAGCGTTCAAGCCGATGTAGCAGCCGCTCCAATTGTAAAGCGTTGCTACAGGTGCCCTATAGGCCGGCGCCTTCACTGGCAAATCGGCGGCGGAAGCAACCGAGACGGAGCAGATAACACCAACAGCTGCGAGTGCCGCAAAACGAAAATAATTCATAATCAGCCCCCAATGCGCATACGAAATCTGCACTACGCCCTGCTTTTCTAGCAAACAACCAAAATAGCCGGCGCCCCCTTTTGGCATGTCTGCACAGATGATTTTCGTGCGTGATATTTATGCAACAAACCCATGCTGGCCTCGTGGGGAGCCCGCAGGGTGAAATTTACGGGAATGCTATTATCAACTCAGCCGCGACAATGTTTGGCTGTCCACGTTTCCTCCCATATGACCTTGACCCGGCTCTCCGCGAGCCGGCTTTTTTTAGCGCGAATGGGACGTCCGCTAAAAGCAACATGTGCAGTGCGAAACGTCATGTCCGCTTTGCCCCCAATAGCGGACATCGGACATTCATTCGATTACTTCGTCGGCCGTGAGGAGCAGCTTCGGCGGCACTGTTAAACCGAGTACCTTGGCGGTTTTTAGATTGATAGTCAGATCGAATTTGGTCGGCTGTTCAATAGGCAGGTCAGCCGGGTTGGCACCCTTTAGTATTTTGTCCACAAACGTGGCAGCACGCCGATACAAGTCAGTGCGGTCCACGCCATACGACAGCAAACCGCCAACTTTCGTATATTCCCGTAAGTGAAACATCGAAGGCAGTCGGTTTTGTATGGCAAAGTCGGCAATCAGTTTCATATTTATCACGAAGACTGGGTTCGGCATGATGGCAAGAGCGTCGGCATGCGCTTTGGTCGTTTCTCTGAGCGCGTTATCCAAATCTTGATTATTCCGTACTTCCAACGAATGAAGTTCGACTTTCATCTTCCGCGCAGGGATTTCGATTTCGTTTTGACCGAGTGCAGAAATTGGGTCATCTGGATTTAAAAGCACAACCAGAGAGGAGACATTAGGAGCAATTTCTTTGAGCAACTCGAGCCGTTTCCCGTTCAGTTCTGGGTTCATTTGGGACAGACCCGTAATGTTGCCCCCGGGTCGCGCCAAGCTTGCGACGATCCCGGTCGCCACTGGATCTCCGGCAGCCACCATTACGATTGGAATTCCGCTGGCCGCTTTTTTGGCCTCCAAAGTATCGTTGGTAACGGACGTAACGATGATGTCGACCTTGAGCCGGACGAGATCGGCGATCAGCCCCGGAAGGCGGTCGTTTCTTCCGTCAGAGTATCGGTACTCGACGGCGATATTCTTTCCCTCGGACCATCCGAGGTCGGAAAGGCCGCGCAAAAAGGCCCGATGCCAAGGCACCGTATCGGCGGGAGCAAAAGGTGACAAAAGCCCTATTCGGTAAATTTTCGCGGATTGCTGCGCCAGGGCCAAAAATGGCCACGCCGTTCCCGCACCGCCAAGAAGTGTAATGAACTCGCGCCGCCGCATGATCCCACATAGCCCAGAAGGCATAGTACTGACTTACACAGGAATGTTGGAGGGGTCACTAATGTCCGCTTTGGGTCAAAAGCGGACATGTGCAGTGCGAAACGGCATGTCCGCTTTGCCCCCCGAAAGCGGACATTCACTGCGACGGTTGGTTCAAAGCCCACCAACACGCTAGCCTATCTGTCGTCTGGCAAGTAAATGCCATCGTTCGGGCGAGCCGCTCGCTGGATCAAAGGGAGATGCTCCAATGAATCCAAACAAAGCACTTTGGGAAAAAGGCGATTTTACCCGCATTGCGGAAAGCATGAGAGAGAGCGGAGAGGCGCTCGTCAAAGGACTCGGAATCACAAATGGGCTCAAGGTTTTGGATCTCGGATGCGGCGACGGAACAACGGCATTACCAGAGGCGAGAACTCGGAGCGGATGTGTTGGGCGTCGACATCGCAAAGAACCTCGTCGAGGCCGGCAACAAGCGCGCCAAGGAGCAGGGTCTCACGAACTGCAAGTTTCAAGAAGGCGATGCGTCCAATTTGCACGACCTGAAAGATCATACGTTTGACCTCGTCGTGAGCATCTTTGGAGCGATGTTTGCGCCAAAGCCGTTTGATGTGGCCAAGGAGATGGTGCGCGTGACACGGCCCGGAGGCCGGATTGTTATGGGGAACTGGATTCCAAATGATCCGACGTTGGTCGCGCAAATCTTGAAAATCAGCGCCTCGTATTCGCCGCCACCGCCGGAAGGTTTCATTAGCCCCATGACCTGGGGGATCGAGAACAACGTGATCGAGCGATTTGCAGGCGCGGGAGTTCCAAAGGAAAAGATTTCGTTCGCTACGAGACACATACACTTTCAACTTTCCCGGCACACCGACCAAGTTCGTTGATGCCTTCAGAAAATTCTATGGTCCGACCATGAATGCATTCGAAGCCGCGGAAAAGAACGGTCGAGCCGGTGATCTGCAGAAGGAGCTGGAAGCTCTGTTCAACAGCCAAAACAAAAGCCCAAACAAGGATCTCACTTCCATTCCTGCAACCTTCTTGCGCGTTATCGTTACGCCTACCTAGAGCGAGCCATGTCCGCTTTGGGTCAAAAGCGGACATATGCAGTGCAACAGCCGATGTCCGCTTTACTCTCAATAGCGACCGCGAAAGCGGATTCCTGCAAAAGGCCATGTCCGCTTTACCCCCGAAAGCGGACATGTGCGGTGCACCAGCTCATGTCCGCTTTGTGCCAATAGCGGACATTTGCGTATCGGCCTCATTCAGTTCGGTACGTCGTCTGTTGACCCAATCGGCAACTCGATCTCAAAAACGGACCCGTGAGAACTCGTTTCAACAAGCCGCAAATTACCACCGTGGTCCTCAGCAATGGTTCGGCAGATAGCAAGGCCTAATCCCATGCCGGTCGGTTTCGTCGTGAAAAACGGGTCAAATACTCGGCCTTGATCCTCTGCAGTTATTCCATGACCGCTATCTTGGATGGAAAGCAAAACTGTCGAATTTCCGCTTAGCCTCGTAACGACCCGCACATGCCTTGAGCCAGAGGGAGCAGAGCTCATGGCCTCAATTGCGTTTTTGACCAAGTTCAAGACGATTTGCTGAAGTTGCATGCGATCGGCACGTACCGGGGGCAGGTTACCGACGTACTCGGTTGCGACAACTACGTGGCTGGCCCCCAAATCATGTTGCAGCAAACCTAGAACCTCTCGCGCAACATCATTGAGTTGAATTAGATTGTTTCGGTCGTCGGTCTTCCTGAAAAGGGCGCGAACACTCAAGACTATTTCATTTGCACGATGGCTCGCCTCAACAACGGCAATTGCGGAGGTACGTACCTCGTCGAGATCAGGCGAAGTCTTTTTAAGCCAATTCAAAATGGTACTTCCGTACGCGGCAATCGCAGTGAGCGGCTGTGCGATCTCATGAGCGATTGCGCCCGTAGCGGCGTCCAGGCTCATAAAGCGATTGGCGCGTTCGCGCCGTAGTAGGACCGTGGCACGGGCAAGACGGGCATAAAGTGAGATAGTTTCTGTAAGCAGCACCGTCAGAACGGTAAAACTGGCGATCAGTGCGTAACTTCGCGCTGTGTACCAGCCGAGAGTGAAGCGCACCGACGTCAGGATTGTCGATAACGTAAGGTCGGGTAGGGTCGCAAAAAGCGTCACCATTAGCCAGACAGCGAGAGACGTGCGCTTTCTTAAATACAGCAGGACTAGCGCTGTGGCGCTCAAAATCCAGATAGGGCCCGTGAAATAACTTGCAGTGGGGGCTTGGCGGGTCTGATCGACAAAAAGGCCCGGTAAGTATCGTGCTCCTTCAGTAACGACCCACGTCAGTCCGGCCGTCAAGACGAGCGTGCATGCAATAGTGATGGCAATTGTCGCTTTGGTCGATCTGCCAGGCGGATCATTGGCTCGCGGGCGATCATCAGAGAACGCATACAAGATGACGGCTACGGGAAAGGCGATGTGCCAAAGAATAAACAAATAGGGTGCGCTGCTTAGTGGATCTCCGATCAGACCGGAAGGAGCATATGCACCCGGGAAAGCAAGCGTTTGCAGAAATGCGAATAGACCGCTGAAAATGTAGCCGCTTGCGAGCGCCAGAAGACCCGGCAAAGGTTGGATCGAATATAGGGAAAACAACAGAGCCGCCGTTATCAGCTCAGTAATGCATAAAACCGTCTGAAGTGCTGGCACAAATGCATCGACGCGAGGCAACTGAACACCTGCGAACGGCGCGATGACTATAAATACGAAAGTTAGAATTAGGATAATCGCGAGGGCGACCCTGCGCTCCTGTTTGCTGGCAGGCGTGGCCGCAATGACAAGTGGAAACTCGTCGAATGGCGCGGCAGCTAATTTTTTAGGTTCGCTAGTCTGCATGCAAGGCCGACCATAACGGTTACGGCCTCAGAAACAATGGTTAGGAACTTTGGTCCGCTTTGGGTCATAAGCGGACATGTGCAGCGCAAAACGCTACGTCCGCTTTACCCCCAATTGCGGACATCCTTCGCGCCGGGCAATCTCTTTGCTTAAGGAGACAAATTTCGGAAATCACTTCCGATAAATCCTATTATCGGAATCTAGAACCAATAGGTTGGAAGCGATAATGTAGTCGCCTGCTGAAGCCGTGAAAGAATCGAGAACACCTGATGTTCCGTTCTGTTGCGTGTGTTTTCATATTGTTGATGACAACCTGGCTATCAGCGCAGGAAGCCCCGGAAACTCCCGAACGTGATTCAGTAGGGAGTAACGACGAAGCAACTCGGCAAGTGCATCAGTCAGTATGTCTCCTCCTCGAATCGGCGGCACATTCGAATGGACTACCGGTCGAATTTTTCGTCCGTTTAATTTGGCGGGAAAGTCGATTCCGTCCAACTGCCGTCGGCCCATCAACCCGAAGGGGCAAGCATGCTTTGGGAATTGCACAATTCATGCCCGCTACAGCGGCCGAACGCAGGTTGCTAGACCCGTTCAATCCCATAGAAGCGTTGCCGAAGGCGGCCGAATTTCTCAAAGACTTGCGCAGCGAGTTTGGCAACCTTGGACTTGCAGCGGCTGCCTATAACGCAGGACCGGCTCGAGTTCACGCGTGGATGGCGGGCACTGCCTCAATGCCCACTCAAACCCGCGCCTATGTGGAGGCGATAACCGGCAGCCCTATTGACGCGTGGGCAGCCAGTCGGGACTTCGAGGTAAAGAGCGAAGCTGGAGTTACCTGCCTAAAGCTGATGGCAAAACTCGAGCAAGCGCCGACGACTTTCTTGGCAGCACTTCAGCAGCACGTAGTGATGGGTGTACTCCAACCTTGGGGAGCCATACTCGCCGCAAATAAATCACGTTCGGAAATTCTGGATCGGTATGCCGCACTTCAGCAACGCTTCGCGGCGGTATTGACCGGAAGGGATCCCATCGTGCTTGAGCGCCGACTGGGCTCCCTGCCTCGCTATCAAGTAAGGGTGGGTGCCGACTCGCGAGCCGCAGCCAATGATGTTTGCAAACGGATTCACTAGGGGGCGGTGATTGTGTGGTCCTGCGAAATCCCGGCAGTTAAAACGGCGGGTAATGTCCGCTTTGCCCCCGAAAGCGGACATGTGCAGCGCACCAGGCGATGTCCGCTAAGTGCCAAAAGCAGACATCGGGCTATTCGATCACCTCGTCGGCACGAGCGAGTACCGACGGCGGCACGGTTAGGCCAAGCGTCTTTGCGGTCTTGAGGTTGATGACCAGTTCGAATTTGGTCGGCGCCTGCACTGGCATGTCGGCGGGCTTTTCGCCCTTAAGGATACGATCGACATAGGCTGCGGCTCTTCGTTGCGGATCATTGGTATTGGGTCCGTAGGAGATCAGACCGCCGTCTGCGGGGTAATAACGGTAAGGATAAACCGACGGCAGCTTGTAGCGTGCGGCGAGACTGATTATGAGCCCGCGATGAGCCGCCGCGCCGCCCGGGGTTACGATCATGCCACCATTTCCCGAACGTGCGAACGCTGCCACGTCACGCTCGATTTCGTCTGTGTCGCGCACATTCAGCGGCGTGAGTTCGATCCCAAGGGATTGCGCTACCGATCGAACTGCGCCGAATTGCCCAACCCCTGCCGCGGTGGTGGGGTCGCGAAACACCAATGCTCGCGTCACGTTGGGAGCAATTTGCTTGAGCAATTCGGCCCATTTTCCACTCATGCTGTACTCGAAATTCAAGAAGCCGGTGATATTCCCGCCAGGGTGCGCCATGCTCTGTACGAAGCCGGCGCCAACTGGATCGGGAACGTTCACAAATACAATCGGGATGGTACGAGTGGCTTGTTGCAGCGGCGCAACGGTCACGCTGCCCACGCTTACGATTACATCCGGTGTCAGCGCGACTAACTCCGTCGCGTAGCGACGAAGATTGTCGAGATCGCCCCCAACGTTTCGCGTTTCAATCTTGACATTGCGGCCAACCGCCCATCCCAACTGCTGAGGGCTTCCGCGAAGACCGCTTCCCGTGTCTTCGCCTCTGGATCATCAGCCGCAAGAATGTCAAGCATGCCAACGACGCGTGTGCGCTCGGTCGGTTGCGCCTTCGATGAAATCGGCCAGCCTGCCGCGCCGCCAAGGATGCTCAGAAATTCCCGTCGCCTCATGTGCACCCCCACGCTCACGGAAGGTCATAGCTACTTGAAGTCGCATTTTGGAAGAGGCTGCAAGACCTCTTGTCCGCTTTGGGTCAAAAGCAGACATGTGCAGTGCACTAGGAGATGTCTGCTAAGTGCCAATAGCGGACATTGCGTCAGCTATTCGATCACCTCGTCGGCGCGCTGTTGTATTTGCGCGGGCACGTCGAGTCCCAGCGCCTTCGCAGTCTTGAGATTAATGATCAACTGGTAGTTGGCCGGCAGCTGGACCGGGAGGTCGCCTGGCTTTGCGCCGCGAAGAATAAGGTCGACATAGGTCGCTGCTCCCCGCTGCTGCTCGACCGTATCGAAGCCATATGAGACTAGGCCTCCCTTTACTGCAAAGGGACGAAACGGATAAATCGCCGGCAGACCTAGCCGTGCAGCCAACGTAATGATCAGTTCGTCGTTGGCAGTATTGGAATGGGTTCGGTGTCACGATCAGTCCGCCACCCGGCTCTCGAGCGAACGTTCCTAGGACAGGCTCAATGGCAGCGGTATCATGGAGTTCGGTTTCGGTTACGGTCACTCCTACTGAGGCTGATAACGCCTCGGCCGTGCGTAGAAATGAGACGTTCGCGGCGATGTTCTGATTGTGAACGACAGCAACTCGCCGGACGGTAGGCGCAATCTCCTTGAGCAGCTGCAACCATTTCCCTCCGATTGCAGGTTCGAAATTCTGGAAACCGGTGAGATTGCCACCTGGATGCGCTAGGTTTGTGATGAAGCCACTTCCAACTGGCTCGGACACCAACACAAAAACAATGGGAATTGTTTGTGTCGCTTGTCGCAGCACTGCCACCGCCGATTGGACCAGACAACAATAATATCCGGAGCCAGCGCGACCAATTCCGCGGCCCCTGCGCGGATGCGGTCAATGACTGAGCCCTGGTAACGGTATTCAATGCGGATATTGCGGTTTTCGATCCAGCCAAGGTCGCGAAGGCGCTTCGTGAATGCCGGCAAAATACTCTGCGCGTAGGGATCTCCGCTGTCGAAGGGGATCAATACACCAACGCGCCGGACGGAACCGGACTGCTGCGCCTGCACAGCACTCGGCCAAGCCAACGCCGTGCCACCGATCGCCGCAATAAACATTGCGACCCTGCAAATCGGGCAAGATCTCATTGGCGGAGAGTTCGAGTGCCCATGACAACGCTCGAATACAGCCAGTCATTGTTTCCCGTCCATTCCGTAAAACACCTTACATCTGGATGCGCTCGCGGCAAATGTCCGCTCCGGGTCAGAAGCGGACATGTGCAGTGCACACGGCCATGTCCGCTAAGTGCCAATAGCGGACGTTTTTGCCATGCTCGGAAGATCGCACAAATCAACCCGTGGCCATCTCCTTCCGTAGCGCCATCGCGGGGACACTGGCGCCATACCGCGCCGTTATAGCGCGCCCAGCACGATCCTATCGAGCCTGAGGGGTCCTGGTCCCGCCAACACAACCACCACCAGCATGACCAGATAGAGGACTTCGGGGAGATACAGCGCGTCGTCAAGATAGTCAGCCCTATCGATCGGCATAGAAGAAATCACGCGACGCTTTCCGCTGGTGTGCACTGCCACCAGACAAATCACCAACAATCCGAGAGCAGCTAGAGGAGCGAGCATTCCAGTGAGCAATGCCAAGCCGCCAAAGAACTCAATGCTGGGCACGAACCACTGATTGAAACCAAGCCTCGGCACGCGATCGGCTACCAGCTCACGCACAAACACCGCATGACGCTGGCGGTTAAACAACTTGTGGAAGCCAGAGATGGTGAAGAACGCCCCTAGCGCGATGCGGTTGATGAAGAGGGCAATTGCGGCGAGATCAGCGCCGCCGGTCAGATATTGCATCATGGCGTGGTCTCCCAAGCCGCCTCATATTTGTGAAGCACCGCTTGCCAGTTTGACGACACTGCCCTGGGCAGTCCCCGCATCCGTTGATCCCAACGGATGCGAGTGAAAGCGTGAAGGTTCGGATCGGGCGACCGCAGCAACGCCACGGTCAACGAGAACTCGTCCTTCGACCGCTTAGCCGTAAGTGAAATCCGGCTTGCTCTGCCCGACTTCTATAATGTAGCCGTCAGGATCGCGGATGTAGCAGCGCGTCTCGCCGTACTTGGCCTTTGGCTCCGTGATAAACTCGGCTCCCCGGCTTCGCCAAAGTTTGTAGCAGGCTTGAATGTCCGCGACGCGGATATTCATGAAGCTGCTGACGGCATCTGGGTCGGGCGGGACGCTCAGTGTCACTGTCGGCTTGTCGGGTGTCGGGCCGCCGCCGACGTTGACGATGAGCCAGGTGTTTGCGATCCGGATGTATCCCGGCGCACCTTTGCTGTCGCCTTGGCTCAGGACTTGGGCGCCGAAGACCTTTTCATAAAACTTGGTCGACCGTTCGATGTCGGCGACGACGATAAAGTGCGCCACGGTAAACCCGTTCTTCGGCGGCATCTCATAGCTTTTCTGCTCGACGAGTACATCGGTCATTGGACACCTCCATAAACGCTTCCGACTCTACGTGCGTAACGTTGCAGGCCTATGGCGCGGCGACCCCGCGCAGAGCATCGATCGAATAGTGTCCGGCGCCGGTCACGAACAAAAGCAAGAGGCCGCCCATGATGCTGAGATTTTTGTAAAAGCCGTCCATGCTATCGACTTGAGCCGCATCCGTTAGTGTCCAATAACGATGCCCAATGAGCGCGGTCCCCAGCGTGTAGAAAAACATCAGCAAGGCCGAAGAACGCGTGAACGCACCGACGAGAACCGCAAATGCGACCGGAAGCTCCATGAAGATCGCCACGGCGGCAGCGAGCGGCGGCATCGGGCCGCCAAGCTGCGTAATCTGGCTTACCGTGCCCGAATAATCTCTCAGCTTTCTCCAGCCAAAAATCAGAAATAGCGCCGCGAGAAGGAGGCGAGCTGTAAGAATAAGCGCATCGTTGAAGCCGCTTCGTCGCATTACGCAACTTTCGCTCCCTGCGGCGACCGCCCGTCGACACCGATTACAGCATCGAGGCTGTACGGTCCGGCGCCAGCAGACGATCAGGACCAGCATGAATACGTAAAGCGTTTCGGGTACATAGAGCCAATCGTCGATACGATCTGCTCTATCGATCGGCCTGGAAAGGTTGATCCGCTGCGGTCCTGTCGTGGCGATTGCGACGAGCGTGACCACAAGCAGGCCAAGCGCAGCGAGTGGCGCAAGAAGGCCGATAACCACAGCAGCGCCGCCGGCAAACTCGATTGTCGGCACCCACCACTGGTTAAAGCCGACCGCGTGAATGCCCAGCGCCTTCAACTCGTCGGCCAGCGCGCGATGGCGCTCTGCGTTGAAGAGCTTGTGGTAGCCCGAGAGCATGAAAAATGTCCCCACCGCGATGCGGTTCAGGGTGAGCGCGATGTCCGTCCAGCCGATACCATTGATCAAAATATCGATCACGTTGCTGCGCTTTCCGTTACTTCAATTGACTGGGGGCAAAAACATCACTTCTCACAATCAAGTGAATTGCGGATGATTCGTCGGGGTACCGCCTACGTTGCCAATATCTTGTCGAGCGTGATCGGCAGGTCGCGCACCCTCTTCCCCGTCGCGTGATAGACGGCGTTGGCGACCGCCGCCGCGACGCCGACGATGCCGATCTCGCCCAGTCCCTTGACGCCGAGCGGATTGCTGTCGTCCTTCTCGTCGACGAAGATGACCTTGATCTCTTGGATGTCGGCGTTCACCGGCACATGATATTCGGCGATGTTGGCGTTCATGACGCGGCCGAACCGATGGTCGATCTGCGTCTCTTCCTCAAGCGCCATGCCGACGCCCCACACGACGCTGCCCAGGATCTGGCTACTTGCGGTCTTAGTATTCAGAATGCGGCCGGCCGCCACGGCGCTGACGACGCGCGTGACGCGGATCACGCCAAGTTGCTCGTCGACCTTCACCTCGGCAAAAGTTGCCGAATGAGTGTTATGTGAGCGGGCGGCATCCTCAGTCGGATTCGTAACTTTCTCCTGTTCAACGCGGTCCACAGCATTTTGACGCATGATGTCCGCGACCGAAACAGAAGTCGACGCGTCGCTCTTGCTTGTTAGGCTGCGATTTGCGAGCAGAACGTCGCTTGACGACAGATTTGTAAACGGCGAATTTGGCATCTTCTTCGCCAGAACCAACAGATCGTCACGGATTGCAGCAGCCGTTGTTGCGATTCCATTGGATACCGAGGCTGCAATCCATGATCCACCTTCGACCGGCGACTGCGGCAGACGCGAATCGCCGAGCTTGATGCTGACGTTGTCGAGCGGAAGGCCGAGCATATCAGCCGCAACCTGCGCCATGATCGTGTACGTTCCGGTGCCGATGTCGGAGGTTGCGCAGGCGACTTCAGCACCGCCATTGCCGCTCAGAGTGATCCGCACCGTGATCGGTGCCTGCCAAGCATCCCAAACTCCCGTCGCCATGCCCCAGCCAACCAAGTCGCTTCCATCCCGCATCGAACGTGCAATCGGGGTGCGCTTAGCCCAGCCGAATGCTTCGGCACCCTGTCGGTAGCATTCGCGCAATGCCTTGCTGCTGAATGGCTGATTGCTGTTCTGATTCCGGTCGGAATAGCAGCGCAGACGCAGTTCGAGCGGATCGACCTTAAGCGCAACAGCAAGTTCGTCCATCGCGCATTCGAGCGCATAGACTCCAGTCGCGGCGCTTGGACAGCGCATATCGCACGATGTCGGAAGATCGAGCTTGGTAAGCTTGTGCGCGTAGCTGGCGTTGGCACTTGTGTAGAGCAAGCCAGACCAACCCGTTTCTTGCCGGTAGTAGTCTTCGTATTGCGACGTCACGGTGATGGCGTCATGCATGATCGCCTCCAGCGTCGCATCAGCGCTGGCGCCGAGCGCGATACGCTGAATCATCGCCGGGCGATAGCCCAACGCGTACATCTGAGGTCGGGTCAGTACAACGCGTACGGAGCGCTTGAGCGCGCGGGCTGCGAGCATCGCCAGCACTACCTCGAACAGCGGCCGCAGTCCGACGCCGAATGCGCCCCCAACAAACGGCGACACGACGCGGATATCCTCCGGCTTCAAACCAAAAACGCTGCACAGATAGCGCTGAACGTTCTGGACGCCTTGCGTCTTGTCGTAGACCGTAAATTTCCCGTCGCTTTCATAGATTACCGTCGATGCGTAGAGCTCCATCGGATTGTGGTGCTCGATCGGCGTACTGTATTCGGCTTCGTGGCGCACTGCCGCGTTGGCGAGCGCCTGCTGCGGCTCGCCGCGCGTCTTCGGAGGCGTGAACAAAGCCTCGAACGCATTCGTCGGGAGTGCAACCGGGATCGCCGCATTGCGGCGGAGCTGCAAATCGGTGACGTGCGCTTCTTTCTCGTAGTCGACCCGGACCAGCGACGCACCAAAGCGCGCGGCCTCCGACGTTTCTGCGACAACCAGCGCAATCGGCTGGCCATTGAACATAACCTTATCGTCGTAAAGCGGCCGGAACGGCGAGCCCAACGGCGCCACGTCATCTTTGTAGGCCTGGTCGTTGCCGGCCATGGACGGGCGGTTCAAGTGCGTCAATACGTCGACAATACCTTTGACACGCTTCGCGGCCGCCGTATCGATACGTGCGACGCGCCCTTTCGTGATTGTCGAAGTGACTATGCTGCCGTAGAGGAGCCCTGGTACGTTGAACTCGGCGGCATATTTTGCGGCGCCGGTGACTTTCGCGACGCCATCGATGCGAGATGTGGGCGTGCCGATGTATGCTGCCATGGCTGTGCTCAGATGATTTTCTTGGATGATTGCGATTGCGGCGTTCCGCGCGCTGCCTGTGTGAGTGCGCGCACGATCGAGCGATGCGCGAGATCGATCTTGAAGGTGTTGTGCGCGTAACCTTTGGCGTTGCGCAATAGTGCGTTTGCCGCGCGGCCAAATGTTACGGCATTGGCAGGCTTACCGCGCAGCGCGGCTTCTGCATCCGGATCCCGCCACGGCTTGTGCGCGACGCCGCCGAGGGCAAAGCGGCCTTCCTTGATGGTGTCACCATCAAGTTCAAGCCCTGCCGCGACCGACACCAGGGCGAACGCATATGACGCCCGGTCGCGAATCTTCAGATAGGTGTAGTTGTTGGCGAAGCCCTTCGCCGGCAGTTCGACTGCCGTGATGATCTCGCCGGGATTGAGATTGGTGTCGCGCTGCGGCGTATTGCCGGGCAACCGGTGAAAATCAGCGAATGCGATAACGCGACCGCCCGACGGGCCTGTGACATGGACCCTCGCTTCCAGGAGCACGAGCGCCACGCACATGTCGGAGGGATGGGTGGCGATGCAGGCATCGCTGGTGCCGAGGATGGCGTGACCCCGATTGAGGCCCTCGATGGCGGAGCAACCGCTGCCCGGCTCGCGCTTATTGCAGGGCGTCGCCGTGTCGTAGAAGTACGGGCAACGCGTGCGCTGCATGAGGTTGCCGCCGGTCGACGCCATATTGCGGAGTTGCTGGGAGGCGCCGGCCATGATCGCGCTGGCGAGAACCGGATAGTGTTTCTCGACGAGCGGATGATAGGCAAGATCGGTGTTGCGCACGAGCGCGCCGACGCGCAGCTCGCCGCCCGGCGTGTTTTCGACCTGCCTCAGCGGCAGCCGCGTGATGTCGATCAGCTTTACCGGCTGCTCGACATCCATCTTCATCAGATCGATCAGATTGGTGCCGCCGGCGATGATCTTTGCCTTCGGCTCGGCAGCCATCTGCCGGACCGCGTCGGCGACGTCGTGAGGACGCGCGTACTGGAAATTGATCATGATGGCCCCACCACCTGCTGGATCGCCGCGACAATGTTGGTGTAGGCCCCGCAACGGCATATGTTGCCGCTCATCAGCTCGCGGATTTCGTCCGCGGTTTTCGCCCTGCCCTCGGCAAGCAATCCGGCCGCCGAGCAGATCTGCCCGGGCGTGCAGTAACCGCATTGGAAGGCGTCATGTTCGATGAACGCCTGCTGCAGCGGATGCAGCGCGCCGTTGTGGGCAAGTCCCTCGATCGTCGTGACATGGGCGCCGTCGTGCATGACGGCAAAGGTCAGGCAGGAATTGGCGCGCCGCCCGTCGATGAGAATGGTGCAGGCGCCGCATTGGCCCTGATCGCAGCCTTTTTTTGTCCCGGTTAGGTCGAGATGCTCGCGCAGCAGATCAAGCAGCGTTGTTCGCGGTTCGAGCATCAGTGTATGAAGCCTGCCGTTGACCGTCAGATTCACTGAAACCATCTCCGGCGCCGCCGAGCCGGCCGGCGATTGGGCTTCGGCACGCAATGGCAGCCCCATGACGACGGGAGCCAGCGCGCTGCCCACGACAATGTCACGGCGTGTGGGGTGGCCAGGGGATTGGGTATCTGGGTGCGCTTGCTTGTCGGTCATTCTCAACTCCTATCGAGCTCGCTTCGCGCTTGCTTTGCGATCTCCAACAATGTGGATCAGGAAGTTCAGTCCTTCCGACAGAGCGCGCCTCAACTAAGCGGCGGCTGCGGGCCTAGTCGTCTTCGCTTTGACCGCCTCGCGGCGGTTTCTCTCCAAATTTGCGTTACGCGCGCCGAAGTCTTCAGGTCGATTTCCGGAGTGATCTAAAGCCCGCGCGAACCTCTTCTGAAAAGAGTTTCGGCTGTTCCCAGGCTGCGAAGTGGCCGCCCTTGTCGAGCTTGTTGTAGTGGATCAGCTTGGGATACGCCCGCTCGGCCCAACTCCGCGGAGCTGGATACAACTCGTCAGGAAATACACTGACGGCAACCGGAATAGAGGAGACGCCTTTAACAGCGAAGAAGGAGGCGCCCTTGTTTTCCCAGTAGAGACGGGCCCCAGAAATCGCCGTGTTCGTCAACCAGGTGAGCGTGACGTTGTCGAGGATGTCGTCGCGCGTGAGGCCTTCGGTCTTTCCGTCGAAGACGCGGGCGATGAGCTCGTAGCTGCGCGCGTCGTGGTCAAGAAAGTAGGTTGCCAGGCCTACGGGTGAATCCGCGATTCCGTACAGCGTCTGCGGTCGAAGCCCCATCTGGAACGCGTAGCCGATACCCTTCGCATATACGAAGCTTAGCCGTTCGTAAGCGAGCTTCTCGTCGGCTGAGAGACCCGCTGGCGCCGGAGCGCCCGAAAAAGCCGCCTTGTCGATGTCGACTGGAATCACGTTGGGCATGTTGGTGTGAATGCCCAGCAATTCCGGCGGCGCCTGCACACCCATGTGCTCGACAATGACCGCCCCCCAATCGCCGCCTGTCGCCACAAATTTCGTGTATCCAAGGCGCTTCATCAGCGTGGTCCAGGCACGCGCGATCCGCTCGGGGCCCCAGCCGGTCGTGGTCGGCCTGCCCGAGTACCCGTAGCCTGGCATCGACGGAATCACCAGATGGAAGGCGTCCGACGCACTCGCGCCATGCGCCGTGGGATTGGTCAGGGGGTCGACGATCTTCAATTGCTCGACAACCGAGCCCGGCCACCCGTGCGTGACGATGAGCGGCAACGCATTTTCGTGCTTCGAACGAACGTGAATGAAGTGAATGTCGAGCCCATCGATCTCGGTGATAAAATTCGGCAAAGCGTTCAGTCTCGCCTCGCACTTGCGCCAATCGTACTCAGTCGCCCAATAGCGCGCGAGCTTCTGAGTTGTCGCGAGTTGTACGCCTTGCGTCGCGTCCGCGACCGTTTCCCGTTCAGGAAACTTTGTCGCGTCAATACGCTTGCGCAGATCGATGAGCGCCTCATTCGAAGTCTTGATGTGGAAGGGGCGGACTGCGTCAACTTCGGCTGCGGTAGTACTGCGTTGGGCAGATGAGGATTGTGCCGACATAATTATTCTCCTCGAAGGAAATGCTATTGGACGTAGATAAATGACTACGTGTGCAACAATGAACTTAAAACAGGTGGTAATCGAGTTAGACCGTGGTCCAATATAGAGCGCGCGACGTGGCATATCCATTTGGACTATGCACATCGCCTAAGTATGCCTAATCGCAAAATTATATGAGCTCGGACTAGCGCACAGTTGGGACGGGAGACATCAGATGTCCGCTTTGGGTCAAAAGCAGACATATGCAGTGCAAAACCTCATGTCCGCTTTACCCCTGAAAGCGACATGTGCAGCGCACTAGGCAATGTCCGCTAAGTGCCAAAAGCAGACATCGCCACCTATTCGATCACTTCGTCGGCAAGGGCGAGTAGCGTAGGCACGATGGTGAGGCCGAGCGCTTTAGCGGTCTTAAGGTTGATGACAAACTCGAATTTATTCGGCGCCTGAACCGGAAGTGCACCGGGGTTGGCCCCTCGCAGGATTTGATCGACGTACGCCGCGGCTCGCCGGAACTCCTCTGCAGTGTTTACGCCATAAGACATGAACCCGCCCTCAACAGCGAAATATCGATAGGGATACGTAGCTGGCACGTGATGCTGCGCTGCCAATTGTATAATTAGTTCGTGATTAGCGGCTGTGAAAAAGTCCGGGAAGACAATGATCCCACCGTTCGATACCGTACCGGTCGATTCGATAACTCGCGCAATCTCGGTGGCATCGGCGACACCGCGTGTTGTCAATTCAACCCCGATCGACGACGCACTTGCCTCGATGGACTTCAGATAGCCAGCATAAGGTGTGGTCTTCGGATTATAGATAAGCGCTACCTTGGCTACACGAGGCGCACCTTGCTTGAGCACCTCTAGCCACTTCCCACCCATCGTGAACTCGAAATTGGTGAAGCCGGTCACATTGCCCCCGGGCGCTGCCAGACTGGTCACCAACCCACTGGTGACCGGATCAGTGACGATGGCAAACACGATCGGTGTGGTGCCGGTTTTCTGGCGCAACACCTTCACTGCTGGCGTGCTGCTTGCCACAAGCACATCTGGCTTGAGCGCGGTCAGTTCCGCCGCATAGGCCTCGGTACGATCAATGGTGTCGCTCAACCACCGATATTCGATCTGGATATTGCGGCCCACCGTCCATCCAAGATGGTCGAGCTGCTGCACAAATGCTGCAGTACGACGCCGCGCTTCCGGGTCGTTTTCAGCCAGCCCCACGAGCCAGCCGATGCGCCGTATGCGGCCAGCCTGTTGCGCTCGTGCTGTGACCGGCCATGTGGCTGCCGCGCCGCTTAGAAGCTTTATGAACTCACGGCGCTGCATGCGTGCTCTCCGAGAACACGTCCGGTCTAATTCGTAAAGCCTAGCAGCGATTAGGCCCGATGTCCGCTACGTGCCAATAGCGGACAGCGCACCACAAACAAAGAGACCGCCTCGCGGCGGTCTCTTCAAGTTTCGATTAGCTGTTTTGGTCAATGGCTGCGTTCTTCCGCTTCCTGCGCCAACCGAAAAAGCCAAACGCGCCAACCCCGCTCGCGAAAAGGGGAAGAGCTGCCGGAAGTGGCGTGGCTGAAGAACTGGCGGGAGAAAACGAGCCGGGCTGGAGACTGTCCGCTTGATCTCCCAAAAACGTGGTGCAATCGGCAGAAATGCTAGCAACGCACTGGTTCGTTTCTCCAAAGTCTTCACCACCCCCGCCATTGTTTTGGACAAAAATTTGAAAAAATTGCGAGCCGTCAACTTTTGTGTTCGGTGTCAGCAATTGTATTTGCCATGTAATCAGACCTCCCGTTGCGTCCGTTTTTACTAGGAAGCCGATAAAGGAAGCATTCAACTGAGTTATCGTGTGCCGTCCATCAAAGAATGAAAAACTCTGCAAGCTAGCTGTAATATCCGCATTTAGATTTGCCGCAAGCGGGACCGCGACCGTGAAACTGCCACTGATACTCATTGTGGTGTCGTAGGTGCCGGCCGGGATCGGGCCATCTTGAATAATCGTATAATCGTTGCCCGTGTACGTGTACGTGGCCGCATGTGCCGGTAAGTTGACGGCCAGAAGACTGCCAAAAACAAGGCCTGCGATTTTCATAAACGCCCCCAAGAAGCGAACGCCACATCGGAGTTTAAGCACGGAACCCGCGACGGAAGCATCGACATTTACAGGCGCGACTGGTTTTTTAATATGAAAAATATGTGCTTGGCAGTAGTTCGCGGTTTGCCCGGCCCTGCAAGGTGCCCGCACCCTATTTGTAGGAGATTAGGTCGCCGATGTCCGCTTTGGGTCAAAAGCGGACATGTGCGGCGCACAAGCCGATGTCCGCTAAGTGCCAATAGCGGACATCGGAGCTTGTTCAGCGGTGGTGGTGTCGAAACTAATCATCATTGTTTTGTGCAGCACGTCATAAATGACAGCCGTCGACCACCCAAACATTAGCGCACCATTCATCGCCGTTATGGGACCAAGCAGCCGCCAGGCCTCTACCGGTATCACGTCACCATAGCCAAGTGTCGCGTAGTTCACGAATGCGAAATACACAAGGTTTGTGCCAGCCGGCGCTGCATCCACAATCGCGTAGGCCAGCGACCAAACAAACACCTCAAGAACATGCGCGGCCATCAAGACCGAAACAGTTGCAATCATGGTGATGATCAGGCGCAGCGACGGGTGGCTTCTTTTTGTTGTACTCGATACTCGTGCTACGCTCACCACCACGGTCATCACGACGAATGTATTGTAATGTTACTAACACAAACGATGCCGCCTACGAGAAATTGGATCAGCATGACTGTCCCTTGATTTTAAAAACGTGAGGGGTCCACTTTAGCAGCCAACAGAGGTGACCGGGGAGCGCGTCCGGACGCTACGCGAGCAGTCGCACTCGCCCGGTCGCGATCTCGCACACCGCTCCTACAACCTTTATGCGGCCCTCTGCCACTCGCGCGCGCCCTTCGGGCGTCTCGCCGAATGGCGAATGGACCAACGGACATTGAACTCGACGGCGCGCTCAAGCCTTTGCTGTGGCGGAAGCTGCGGGGCGACCTCGTCGAGGCCCGGAAGCATATTCTGAAGCAAGAGCTGGATGCGAGAACGCTCTTGCGCGCCCTCAAATTTCGCCGCAAGCGCTGCCTGCACCGCTCCGCAGCCTTCGTGTCCGAGCACCATGAACAATTGTGTCTTAAGGTGTGTGCCCGCGTACTGGAGGCTGCCCCAGATCTCAGGCGACACAACATTCCCCGCTACACGAATGACGAACAGGTCGCCGAATTTCGCATCGAAAATCAGCTCCGGCGGCACCCGCGAGTCGCTGCAACCGAGAATGGCTGCAAACGGGTGCTGGCCTTTGACGAGATCGGCGAGTATCTCCCTAGGCGCCTGCGTATAGCGCGGCTTACCCGCAAAAAGCGCGCGTTGCCTTCCATCAGGCGCGAGAGTGCCTCGTCTGCGCCGACCGAGCAATCATCGTCGTTGGGACTAACCATCGTAGTTCAAAGCATACTCCTTTTTCAGCATCATGGCCCTTTGGTAGGGGCTGAAACCGGCTTCGTTGTTGCAATATAAGTTTCTGGCCGATGTCCGCTTTGGGTCAAAAGAGGACATGTGCGGTGCACCGCCTAATGTCCGCTAAGTGCCAAAAGCGGACATTGCCCCTAAGGGCAATAACCCCCGTCCCAAAAATACAAAAGGATTAGTCACCCAAGCCGGTACCCCGGCGCACTCCAGCGTCGGCGCGGGCAAGGGATAAAGCGGTACTATTTCTGAACAAACTGTCAGGAAAATATTCGGAACGAAAATGTGCCTTTTATAGTTTCAACATGGCGAACTACCGCGCCTCGTACGATAAGGAAAATCACCATGCATCGGACGAAGAGTCTCTCGACTAAGTCAGCGACAGTTGCGGGAATTGCGACCAGCCTCACGTTGGCGTTTGCAGCTGTCACTCTCAGCCCGGCACCGGCTAAGGCCGTAGTATACTGCCAGTACGTTGAATATCCGGCCGGTTGCGTGGCAAGGGCCGGCGTCGTGCTCCGGCCTCGCCCGGTGGCGCGCGCTGCGGTCCGCCATAACGCCGGTGGCAATGCAAACGGCGGCGTCAATCGCGTTGGGGTCAACCGATAAAACGCGCACGCCGCATCTCCGCATTGGGTCAAATGCAGACATTTGCGGCGCACAAGCTAATGTCCGCTAAGTGCCAATAGCGGACATCCAAGATTATCGCTCCCACCAAAAGAAAAGCCCCGGGCGAGTTGCCCGGGGTTTTGAATATTCTCAGCTGTGCGATGGAGCGTGGCTCGAAGTCGCTTAGAAGAAGCGATAGTTCACACCCACCAGCACTGTCGTCTCTGTTGCTTTTGCGCTGAAGGGACATCCTGGCGCACAGGTCATTCCGCAACGTAGTCGAGCTACAGTAATGAGTGGATTTGCCTCTCAGTAGTAGTGCCATCCAGCGCAAGCGCCTCCATGCCATCGTGCACACCTGCGATAATGGCGGCGAGCATGGCGCACGGTGGTTCTGGCCACGCAAACACCAGCGACCCGTGTCCTGAACAGCCCGCATCCGTAGGCGACTTCCGCGATCATGCCGTCCGGCTCATGAATCGAAGCGATTGGCATTGCTTGTGCTGAGGTTGTGACAGCTACGGCGAGCGCAGCGAAAGCGATCAATCTAATCATTCGTGTCTCCTACGTGACATTCGCTTCACTAAATTTCCCTTGGAGTACTTAAGCGTCTTCATTATTTGACGGTCGTAACTGCAATCCAAACTCGCGCGCCTTCGAACGATGAGCGGCGACACAATTTCGCTGACCCTGAAAATATAAATGTGACATGCGGTTCTTTTCTCCGGCGTATCTCCGCATTAACACCGTCAGCTTCAACTCTTCTTCAGCTTGCAACCGAATAAGAGTTTGCCGCTTCGCTTCATCAGGCTCCGTCGCAAGTAGCTTGCGGTAATGCTCGATGTTAAGGCGGACCACGTACCGATCCATCAGACGCTCCCCAGCCAGAACGCTGATGCTAATTTTTGCTTCCCAAAAGACTGCAGATATTTGTTTGTTATCACGCCGAATTGATCTCGCTGGTGTGCGATGCAGCAGCTTTGCGGGATGTCCACTTTGGGTCATTAGCGGACATGTGCGGTGCAACTAGTGATGTCCGCTTAGTGCCAATAGCGGACATGCGCAAAGATAGACCGCCTTGCGGCGGTCCCTCCGAAATTCAATTTGGCATTTTAATCACACAGCAAGTGCTGCTGCTCTCTTCTTCCTGCGCCACCCGAGCAGACCCAACGCGCCCCTAAAGGCTGCCTCAGGGTCCATGCCGCGCGTTAGGTCTGCGGCACGCCTTGAACGACCGTGATCTCATGACGGTCCGCCCCGACCACAACGACAATGGTATAGGTTTTCACCGGCCCATCATCAGATGACGGGGGCTGCAGATGCAATTGGCCGCCATACCATTCTCCGGGCAGCAGCGTGTTGTCCTTGATAACTGTCTGCTCAAGAGCGGCCATATTGGCTTGCCCCCGCTCTATCGTGGCGCCCACCATTTCAGCGTTTTGCGCACCCGCATTGGATTGCGCAATCGCTGCCGCCGCTGGGTTGTACCCGTTGGTTTGAACCATGTAGGCGCCGCGAGGAGTAGTGACCGTCGAAGTCGAGTGATAGTAGCCAGCTTGGGAAGCAGCCATCGAATTGCCGGCGACAGCTAAGCCTGTCCCAATGGCCGCTATAACTTGCCTCGTTTTCTCTTCACTCACGAGTTGCTCGTAGGTGACTACCTTCAGCTCTACGCCCGCGCCGCGGACAACTTGGTTCACCGACACATTTGCAACTCTGAAGTCCTGTGGGCCCCTCGACCGGTTGTTGATCGCCACCACAAAAACAGGACGGCCACCAATTTGAAATTCGCGCGCCGCCGGACGAACGATGACAATTGAGCCATTCTTAGTGGAGACAATGCCAGGACGCCCATCTCGGACAAGGGATTGCTGGTCAGGCCTGGCTTGAAATTGGACTGTTTCTGTCGTTACGCACCCGGCGCAAAGCGCAGCCGTTGCCACGATTAGACATACGCGCGCACTCACGACTACACCAATCAGTATCGCGGAGAGCGCGTGCCGAACGTGCCCGTATTCGGATTGTAGTTTCCCCGCGTGCCGTAATTATCTAACTGCGTGTTGTTAGGATTGGTTTGATAGTGCCCACCCACGTAAGTCCCCGACTGCGTTGTGTAGGGACTAACGTAATGGCTATTCGGGTTTGAACCCGTGCCATACAATCCACTGCCATTTGACTGCGTGCCATATTGTGCAGAAGCGGCGCCCACAGACACGAAAAGCGTAGCCAAAACGAATAACGTTTTCATGTAACTCCCCCCAGAGACGCAAATTATCATCTAGCAGCCGCAAGTTGTCGAGTGCTCTTATTCCGTCACCCGAGCCCTGGCGCTCAGCTTTGTAACTTTGATTGTTGCTTTAAAACGACGGGGCCGGTTTGTTCTTGTCTTTTCCAGCCAAAGTCTTGGCATTTGTTACACAGTTGGGCGCTGCTAACACGCGAAGCGGAAGTCACGTCCGCTTTGCCCCCAAAAGCGGACATGTGCAGTGCAGCTCGGTATGTCCGCTAAGTGCCAGAAGCGGACATGCAGTGCGATATGATCGGGGAGAAGTTTAGCTAATCGTCGCTAGCGTTGTCCGGCGCGGTAGTTGGAAGCATGACACAAAAGCTCGATCCATTCGGGCTGCGCGGCGAGACCGAAAGAATACCCCCATGAGATTCGACGATTGAGCGGCAAATCGAAAGTCCCATCCCCATGCCCTGAGCCTTCGTTGTGAAGAACGCGTCAAAAACGCGGTCCACATGGTTAGGATCAATTCCGGTGCCCAAGTCTTCCACCGTGATCTTGACGTCACCAGATTCTCCAATTCCGGATTTCACGATTAAGACGCGTTCCCGATTGATGACTGAACTCATCGCGTCAATGGCATTCATGACGAGGTTGAGAAGTACTTGCTGCAGTTGGGACCTTCGAACAACAGCCTTGGGAAAATAGATGCTTTTTCGTCAGGTCGCCGCAAATAGCGCGCTTAGCTTCATTCCGGGAGTCGTTGTACCCTGTCGCCATGGAGTTTATATGTGACAATTCTGAGCTTAACGGCATTTGGGGAGCCGAAGCCCCAGATGTGTTGGTAATTGGCGGCTACGCAATCCCACGCGGCAAGGTCTCTCCACTCCTCAAAAAGGTCGAGGAGGTCAAGGCTAACCGCGGCTTGAATGTCCACTGCCCGATCAAATGGAACGTGAGAGATTTAGATCGTGCACTGGCTGCCCATGACCTGATCGGGCAGAAAGATATTCTCATCGGTCAAAGCAACGTGTTGCGGACCGAGTTATTGAATGAATTGGCCGCAGCAGGCGCTAAGATGTTCGCCAGCGTCATTCGTGCGCACTCGAACAAGAAACAGATTTTGGGTAAAACACGCGAGGACCTAGTTCGCTACTCGTTCGGCAACCTCTTGATGCGTGTCGGACTGTATTGCAAGGAGGCGGCTGATGGCCGGAGAGTCGATATTCTACTGGATTGGCCAGAGAGAAATGACCGAGGTCCGTTTACCGCCGAATACTACACCGGCTGGCGGCATGGCCGCTCCGGGCCAGAGGGGAATTCGATAAAGTATGAATGCGGCGCGCTATCGCAGATTGCATTCGCGCCTACGCCCACTTTTGCGGGCACAGAGTTCGAACCGCGGCTTCAGCTTGCCGATCTTGTCGTAGGCGCTACCCGAGAGTTCATCAATTTTTCGCTTGGTAAGACCAAGGAAGACGCCTTCGGCGTACAGCGTTTCAAATCTCTTATTCCCTATTTTTATAAATCTTCTGTCGGACAGATCCTTGGGCGCGGTGTAACAGTCTCCCCAATCAACAGCGATTTCTCAGCCGCAGTCCTAGCGGCGTTAAAGGAGCTTCAGTGAGCCTCCCAATAAGTTAACTCGTTTAGAAATACGATTTTCCTGATCACTGCGCCCAACTCATGAGGAATGGCGTCAAACCTCATCAGTTGCACAATCGGCTACTCGGGTCGACGGCATAGGCATTTGAACGCTTTGGGCGGCTGGCGGCACGCTTGAGGCCGCATGGCTATGTGGCGTTTTCCCGAGGCGAGCCTGCTGAAGAAAGGCGTATTTAGTTACGCATCCGGCAATTCCGCCGTTCACCTCAAAAAACCACGCAAGTCTTTCCGGTTGCTGCAGCCATCCAAACGCGTAGCGCAGCGCGTTTGTCCATTTAATCTTTGTGCGATTATCTTCGGTACCAACGGAAGCCTCGATCAGCACCCTGATTAAATGCGATTTTCTTTTAATCGGCAATTTTAATCGCTTTACTATTTTTCGTGCGACTTTCTCGGAAACGCCAAGTGATTCAAAATGGCGGTATACCCGATAAACATCTCTGAGAAAGTCGTACATCCAAAATCGTCGTTGACCTGGCTTATTATGATTGCGGTGGTCGGTTGCTGATTTTTTCAGAATATCAATTTGCGCGGTCAGGTATTTATAATTGATTTTCTTGGTCATTTTTCCCTCACAACAATAAATCGATTAAATAAATTAAATTCTTCGTGGCTCGCGCTTCAGCCAAAATTTTGTGTTTTAAGCGCGAAATGTCCCGACTTTTGGTGGGAAAACCCGTCGGCGTCACTTTGTAAAGGGGAGGTGTAGCCTATAAGGAGCACACCTATGAAAAACCCGAAAAACAAATCGAATAACAAATCTCGAAAGAGTGGTTCTCGGAGGCAAATTAATCCCCCCAATATCAAACCCTGGGTAATCACCGCGATAAATAATGAAGAGGGAAAATCACCGGGCCAATTGTGGAAAGATGAACCCTCGGCAAAATCACAAAAGGCCGAGCGCCTCAAGCGCGTTCGATTTCTGCGAAAGTACGAAAAAACGGACCCTGATTTAAAACTTATTGCCGACTGGCTTGAGCCGTGCGAGCCGAATAATCGATGTGGTTCCGGCGCCTGTCCTGAATGCCAAGGGTTATTTCAACGCTTTTATGTCCGGCAATCAAAAGGCGCCATACGGGATATTATTGCAGTTGAAGGACCGCAACTAGTTGCGCTGTCCATAATCCCGCCATCCGGACTTGTGCGCCCCGGTCAATTAAATAGATTTAATATCACCAATTACCAACGTCGAATAAAAACCATTCTCGACTCGGTCGGAATTAAATCGGCTATTGGCGGTATCGACATTTCATTTAATGAAGATCGTGAAAATAAGTGGCTCCCCTACATATGCTTACACCCGTATTTAATCACCGCGACTAATGACCGACAAAAATTACGACGCGACCTAAAACGCATTATTCCAAAATCAATTGAAGTGCCTAAACCGGTTCAAGTGCCATTATTCGAAAACAAGGCTTATCGGCGTTCCTATAGTTTGAAATTCGATATCCAACGTCGAATTAGCTGTAAGAAAATCCGAAAATGGAAATCGAAGAAGTCGCGCAATACCTCATATGACGACTTACTCGTTGATCAAAGAATTGAGCTTTATAAATATCTTCATCAGATCGGACTAGCAGCCCGAATATTCTTCCGGGGGATTAAACCAGAAGTATCCAAAACCAAGGTAAAATTCCGGAAGGCATGAGACCGTATCAGCTATTTTGGCGAAATCGACCAAAGATGCCGAGGAATGGTCTAAAGATGCGATATTTTGGCAAATTGAAAAAATAAACTGACTACGCTGCACACTCGACTTAGTATCCCCGGCGTTCGCCACAATAGTCTCTTTATAAATAAACTCAGTGTGCACGTGTGCGACCGCACACCTGCACACTTGCCCATCGGCACAACGCCAAAATAGGCCATTGCAAGGAACTGCCAATCCTTGCCGTCTCTAGGCCAATCCTTGCAGTTTTTGGGCCAATCCTCGCTGTTTTTCAAAACTGTAAATGACCTCCGTAACAATAAATTACGGAGATTAACCATGGCTAAAAAATTGAAGATAACGCAAACCGTCGAGGATGAAGCTACCCAAACCTTCTCGCTCACGATTCGCTTCAAGGACCTACGCGGCAATCGCAAGGAGCTTTCGATCCCAAGATCGCTCCTAAATGAACCACGGCGATTTGTCGCGGAATTGAATAATCACGGTGCCAAGCTGCCAACCGGAAAGCTCATCAAGACGGTTCTGGCGCAGCTTAAAAAAACCGAGGTATCTGCCGAGCACATATACAGGGCGAGCCAGGTTGGATGGCAGATTGACGGATGCTACGTGTCTTTCACGGAGTCGCGTAAGCCAGAACATTGCGAACGCAACGTAATTGCACCCGTCTCCAAAAATCCACCCCGTCTTGCAACGAGCGGCTCTCTGCGCGAATGGAAACGAACGGTAGCTCTCCCCGCTAAGCATTCCAGTCCCATGATTTTTAGCGTGTGCGCCGCGTTCGCCGCAATGACGTTGAGAACTGTCGGATTGAATACGTTCGGGTTCATTCTTGTGGGACCGTCAAAGATTGGAAAAAGCCTTACTCAACTTGTGGCAGGATCGGTCTATGGGTTCTCCGAGGAAAAACATCTGCCGAATTTTCGGCGTTCAGACCCTGCGCTCGAAGAATTGACGGCATCGTTCAACGATCATCTGCTTATAGTCAATGAGGGCGAACTTGTTTCTGGTGAATCGGAAAAGGATCGCGGTCGAGCGGTGCGCAAGTTCGCGTATCGCCTTGCCGAAGGGCAGAGCAAAGCTTTTTCAAAACACGTCAGCCGGGATCAAACCTTCTACCGGACAATCTTCATTGGCAGCATGGAGAACCCGTCGACCTTGGCATCCACGGCTGCATCCGGCTCCCATGCTCGTTTGTTCGATATTCCAGCCGTGAGAACCAACGCACGCGATGTATTTGACTGTGCGCCTAAAGGTCTCAAAGGCGAAGACCGCGAAACATGGGGAGATGATCGCTTCAAGTCCATCCGCGATGGCATCAAGGCGAACCACGGTGTTGCCTATCAGCCCTTTGTCGACTCTCTCATCGAGGACGAGCAGGCAGCAAAGACTTTTTTGACCCAGCAAATAGAACGCTTCTTCAACTCCATCGTACCGGCGAACGCCGACCCCGTTACACGACACATCGCTAGGCACGTTGCTCACGTTGTCGCGGCGGGGCTGCTAGCACGACGACTTGGGATTCTTCCATGGTCGCCACGACGTATCAAAAAAGCCGCCAGGCGTTGCTTTTTCCGAGCGCTGAAGTCGTTGCCGAGCGAGAGGAATCTTTTTCGAGCTGCGTGCCAGCGGCTCGAAGAGGCGTTCGACGATGGGCGCCTCGTCCGATGTCACAGCCGCTCGCCGGCAGAATCGAATCTTGCTGACGCGATCGGCTTCTATGAAGGCTCGGCGACGAAGTGCCGTGTGACCATTCGGGCAGAGGCTTTTAAATCACTAATGGGTGGGACAGATGTGGCAGTGAGGCTGCTTAGCAAGCTTGACGCAGCAGGTCTGATCAATTCGAAGAAGCACAACCGATCGGCGTCGCGCCTACTGGATTATTCGACCCACTTAACCTGGCCAAACGGTGCCCGCGCCCGATCTATTGTAATTAAATGGCACCCAAAAAAGATTAAGAAGGCCATCCAGTAGCGATGTTGAGTGCCCGCTCCAATCGGCGGGCACTCGACTTTTTCTTGATGTGATGTGCAGACGTTCGGCTTGGCCGCAGCAAGCGACAGAATCCAAAACTGTAAAGCATAAGCGGAGGAAATCCGCATGTACAAAAAGAATGAAACTAACATCAAACACAGTGGCAACGTTCTCATGCCGCGGCTTGTGACGCGCTCTGAAGCTGCTCGTTATTGTCGGTTATCAAAAGGCGGCTTTTCGGGGTGGGTACGAGATGGCCGCCTACCCGGCCCGATCGCTGGCACTGCACGATGGGACTTGAGGGCGATCGACGCCGCGATAGACTCGCTATCAGAAATTTGCGTAACCGAGCGCGCCTCGCCGCTCGATCAATGGAAGGCTCGCCATGCGCGTTCACCTCAAGGGAATTCATCACGTTCGTAAGCGCCTTGCGAACGGACAGATCAAGGATTTTTATTATGCATGGCGTGATGGTGGTCCGCGGATTGACGCGAGCCCGGGCACGCCGGAGTTTGTTCGCCAGTACCATGAGGCTCATGCATCCCTGCGTAAGCCCAAGGCCGGCACGCTTATGACTTCTGATTGCCGAGTTCAAGGCCTCCGCGGAATACCGGTGCCTCTCGCCATCGACCATTCGCGCATACACGACCTATATCGCATTGATCGAAGAGGCCTTCGGTGACCTGCCCTTGGCCGCACTGGATGACCGGCGGGTTCGAGGTGAATTTAAGACATGGCGCAATAGCTTCGCCGATACGCCACGAAAAGCAGACTATGCGTGGTCCACGCTCGCCCGGATTATGTCATTTAGCAAAGACCGAGGCCTGATTGCCGCGAACCCGTGCGAAGGCGGTGGCCGGCTCTATACTGCGGATCGCACTGACAGAATTTGGACTGACGACGACGTGGCTCGGTTCCTGGCCTCGGCACCCCAGAGTATGGCGTTGGCGATGATGATTGGCCTTTGGACTGGCCTGCGCCAAAAGGATATTCTCACCCTACTGTGGTCCGCATATGATGGTCGACATATTCGCCTGCAGCAATCAAAGACCCGGCGCCGGGTAACAATTCCAGTTGGGGAACCACTCAGGACCTTGCTCGACCGTACCGACCGGCGCAGCCCGGTGATCCTCGCAACCAGCCACAATACAGCATGGACATCTGACGGGTTTCGGACGTCGTGGGCAAAGGCTTGTCGCAATGCTGGCATCGCCGGATTGACGTTCCATGATTTGCGCGGGTCAGCGGTCGTGCGGCTTGCTCTTGCCGATGCGACGGTACCGCAGATCGCGACCTTCACTGGTCACAGCTTGGCCGGCGTCGAACAAATTTTGGATCAACATTATTTAGGTCGCGACGTGAAGCTTGCCGAGATTGCGGTGATGAAGCTCGAAGCACGAACAAAACTGTAAACCGAGGTGTAAACCGTGCTCGGTCCGTTCGCCCATCGATCGTCGTAAGTGATTGAGAAGATTGGTGGGCGCACCAGGGCTCGAACCTGGGACCCGCTGATTAAGAGTCAGCTGCTCTACCAACTGAGCTATGCGCCCGGATTGCCGTAGCGGCGACGCCGCCAAGCGCGCGTGGCTTAGCAAAGGCGGCTACGACTGTCCAGCCGCGCCGCAACCCGTTACTCGGACCAACAGGAAAAGCCGCCGGCTACAACCGGCGCGCGTCGGAAAGACCGCGTTGGCCGCTGTCCGCTACTCGCACGCTTCTATTTTATCTGCGTGTCGTCTCCCATCATCCCGCCGTGCGGTCCGTGATGCTGCCACCCACCGAAGCCGCGGCGTCCGCGTCCCCCACCTTGCTCTGCGCCGAGGCGCGCAAGCATCATAAAGCGATGCTTTTGGTTGTCATCGAGGCTCTTGTAGAGGGGACCAGACGCATCGGCGAGTTTCTTAAGCGCAGCAGCGCGTTGGCCCATCACTTCAGCGTTAAGATTGAGCCGCTCGATCGGATCCTTCGGACGATCGGTACTGGCGCGGGCCGCAAATCGCTCAGAACGCTGCTTCGACAATTCCCGCAACGCGCTTTCTACCGCCGGCCAATTCTTTTCTTGTTCGGCGGTGAGTTTGAGGCCGGCGTGAAGCGCAGCAATGCGCGCTTCACCGAAGGCCGCAACATCTTCCGCACTCGGGCGCCATCCCGGCACCCGTTCGAATCCGCCTGACCCTTGCTGGGCGTAGGCTAGCGTACCGCCAACGATCGCGATCGCTGTCGTGCCGGCAAGAACAGTTTTCCACATGGGCACCTCCAATGGCATTTCCTATGCCGCTGATTGTGGACCCCGGATTCGCCTTATCAAGTTAAAGTTTGGACAGAGATTAATTCAGCGCAATGTAGATTTACGATTGTTCATCGTGCCGGCGGGCTTTTTTGCAGATCGTTTTAACGAAGCACCCCAAGCGTCTGGGGCAACCAAAGCGAAATCTCGGGAATATAGGTAATCATAACGAGGAAAATCAGCATCGCGCATAACCACGGTAGCACCGCAATGGTGATTTCGCTGATGCCCATCTTTGCGATACCGCTGCCGACATAAAGGTTGAGTCCGACCGGAGGGTGACACAGGCCGACCTCCATATTGACCACCATTAGGATTCCGAGGTGGATCGGATTGACCCCCAAATTGACAGCCAAAGGAAACAGGATCGGCGCCATGATCAACAGGATCGACGATGGATCCATCACATTGCCTGCAAGCAGCAAAATGATATTCACAACGAATAAGAAAACCCACACGCTGAAATGCTGCTCGACAATCCAGGCGGCCATCGCCTGTGGAATCTGCTCGTGCGTCATCAAGAAAGAGAACAGCACCGCGTTGGTGATGATATAGAGTAACATCGCGCTCAAATTGGCGGCGTTGAGCAGCACTTTCGGCACTTCGCTCAACTTGAGCTCGCGATAGACGAATACGGTAATAACGAAGGAATAGACCGCAGCCACGGCAGCGGCTTCCGTCGGCGTAAAGACGCCGCTGTAAATGCCGCCCAGCACAATCACCACCAGCATGAGTCCCCAAATACCATCGTGGAGCGCATGCAACCGTTCGCGCCAGGTCGCGCGCGGCAAGCGTGGATAGTTGTTCCGCCACGCAATGAACCAAGTGACCGTCGCCAGCATCAACGCAAGAATGACGCCCGGCACGATGCCGGCCATGAACAGCGTGCCAATCGAGGTGTTGGTCGAAACGCCATAAAGCACCAGGATGATCGACGGCGGGACCAGAATGCCGAGCGCACCTGAAGTCGTGATGACGCCGGCGCCAAATCGTTTAGGAAATCCCTGCTGAACCATCGCGGGCAGGATGATCGAGCCGATCGCCGCAACCGTTGCCACGCTCGAACCACAGATGGCCGCGAATAGTGCACAGGCCGTTACACCCGCAAGTCCGAGCCCGCCGGGCCAATGGCCAACCAACGAGGTTGTGAAATTGATCATACGCTTGGCGACCCCGCCGCGCGTGAGGAAGGTGCCGGCGAGAATGAAGAACGGGATTGCCATAATCCCGAAATTGTCGAGGCCGCTGAACAATTTCAGGCCGACGCTCTCGATCGGCACCTGCGTCATTGTAAATAGGAAGGTTAAAACGGTGAGGCCGAGCGAAATCGAGATCGGCATGCCGGTGAGCATCAATCCGAACAGCAAGCCAAAGATGAGCAGTGCACTCATCGGTTGCCTCCGACGAGCGGATCAGCCGGGTGCGCGTCGATCATCTCTACGCCCTCGACATGTGTCGGGTCGTGATGCGGCAGCGTATCGGTCCAGTAGTAGGTCCATGCCACCTGCAAGAAACGGAAGCACATCAAGTACGAGCCAAGGGGGATGCACAAATAGACGAACCAGCTCGGGATCTCCAAGTCTGGTGAGACTTGATCAGTCGGAAAAAGCTCGATCACGAATTTGGCGCCCATAGTGCCGACGATCGCGGTGAACAGGGCACCGCAGAACATCGCGAACAAGACCACCCGCTTGCGCCAAACTTGATCGAGCATATTGACGAGAACGTCGACACCCACATGGATGCCGGTTCGTACGCCATATGCGGCGCCGAACTTGGCCATCCAGATGAACATGTAGATGCAGAGTTCCTGCGCCCAGGTCAGGTTGATATTGTAGACATACGGGTAAAGCAGCGGCATGCCGACAGCGAAGCGCTGCACCACGGCGACGAAAATGATCAGCGTCGCCGCCGCCATCAGGCTAGCGATCAAAATCTCTTCTAGACGATCTAGGATGCGCAAAAACACGTATGTCTCATGAGCCCGGGGATAGTGATGGCCCCCCAGCGGTCTGAGATTCCAAATTTACAGAGGACAGCCCCCACTGCCACTCACGGAAAATGCTTCCGGAATCCCCACCTCTGGAAGTCGAACAAGCTCCGGCCCTGTCAGGCCGGAGCGCTTCTCAATTATCAGTTGGTCGCGCCGGCGGCCTCTTTCTGGAACTCTTCGATGATGCCCTTACCAAGCCGGGTCGCCATTTCGCTGTAGACTGGCAACATGGCCTTGCGCATTGCCTCGGTCTCGGCGGCAGTCGGGATTATGATCTGCGTCGTGCCGGCCTTTTTGATCGCCTCCAAAGCTTCTTCATTTTCAGTCTTGGAGGTGTTGTTGCCGTAGACGGTCGCGTCGGCCATTGCCTTTTCGAGCTGACCGCGAATATCGGCCGGCAGCCCATCCCAGAATTTTTTGTTCACGACAACTACGTAGCCGATATAGCCGTTATCGGTCATCGTCATGTACTTCTGCACTTCGTGCATCTTCTGTGTATAGATGTTCGAAGTCGTATTCTCCTGGCCGTCAACGACGCCGGTCTGCAAAGCCTGGTAGACGGCGTCGAAACCCATTACCTGTGGCGTTGCGCCAAGAGCACGGAACTGCGCTTCCAACACCTTTGAGGATTGGATGCGGAACTTGAGGCCCTTGAAATCTTCCGGCGTGCGGAGCGGCTTGTTTGCGGTCATTTCTTTGAAGCCGTTATCCCAGTACGCGAGACCAATCATGCCCTTCGGCTCAAGCAAAGTGAGCAGGCGCTTGCCGAGCGGGCCATCGGTGACTTTACGCAGGGCCGTGCGGTTCGGCAGGATGTAGGGAAGATCGAAAACTTCGAACTCCTTGATCCCAATCGGGCCGAACTTGGAGTTCGACGGCGCGAGCATTTGCACCGCGCCGAGCTGCAAAGCCTCCAACTCTTCCTTGTCTTTATAAAGAGTCGAGTTGGGGTAGACCTCAACCTTGACCTTGCCGTCGGTATATTTCTCGGCCAGTTCCTTGAATTTTTCGGCCGCTTTACCCTTCGGCGTATTTGCCGCCACCACGTGACTGAATTTGATGACGATGGGCGACTGCGCCGTTGCGGCGCCAGATGCCACGAAAATGGCGGCCGCAGCCGCCGCAAAAAGCCATTTGCGCATAGACGTATTCCTCCAGTTAGACGCTCGATACCGGCTTTTGCCGTGTTTTTCTGGCAGTTAAGGTGACACTAAACCGGTTTTCCGGCAAGTAGACCTATGGTCACCATGTCCGCCGAGCGTCAAGCTGGAAACGGTGCGGCGTAGGGCCGCCGCATCCGTTCATTTCAGTGCCGCAACTACCGGGCCCAATCCCATTTCCCGCGCCAGACCGTGCGCAGCGCGTACCTGCTCTTCGTTGAGCATCGCAAGCAGCGGTCGTGCAGCAACGGCCAGTCGCTGGACGGCTGCGCTATTTAAAACGACCGAGACAACGCGGTGACTAATCCGGCGCATGAGGCCGGCAGAGTCAGACGGCGCCTGTTCACGCGCGAGATCGCGCAGTGCCTCTTCGACCGGAGCCCAATATGGCTCTTGCGCGGGGGTAAGTTTGAGGACGCTTTTAATGCGTGCAATATTGATAGCGGCCGTCGTTTGAGCTTGCTCGCCGTTGGCATCGATGGTGTCTCGCGCCTGAGCCAGCGAACCATTCGAAAACAAGCTAATTGTCGCGAGCACGATCACGCCCGCGCATACGGTCATCTTCATTACAGAAATCCCCGACTATGTGACTCGTTTCGGCCCGGCGCGTACCGTTAAATTTGGTCCCGAAAGCGAACGAATTGCGGACAAAATGTGATTTATTGGTTCCGGGGCATACATACATACCAAAGTCGACGATGTCGTGTCGTTTTTAGACCCGGCATCGTCGTTTTAATCTTAATTCGGCAGATTAACCGACTTCGGTCGAATAAATCCGGCCTTCAGAGGACGGCGTCTTTCCGCGTTTACTCGTGAGTTTATTGAGCGCCCCGAGATAGGCCTTAGCGGAGGCGACCAGTGTGTCCGGATCGGCCCCCTTTGCAGTGAACGACCTGCCACTTTCAGAAAGCCGCACCGAAACTTCTGCTTGCGCATCCGTACCGCCAGTGACCGCGTGCACTTGATACAGCTCGAGCGTCGCCTCGTGCGGAACCAGCTCGCGGATCGCTTTGAAAATTGCGTCGACCGGCCCGTTGCCGGTCGATTGTGTGGTGACATGCACCCCATCGATATCAAGAGTGAGAGTGGCCGACTGGGGGCCCATTGTGCCGGCGATGACAGTCAATGAGAGCACTTTGATGCGGTCGTGAGCGTGAGCAATCTCTTCGTCCACCAACGCTTCGATATCCTCGTCGAAGATTTGCTTTTTGCGATCGGCCAACGCCTTGAAGCGAACGAAGGCATCCTCGAGCTGATTGCTGGCGAGTTCGTAGCCAAGCTCTTCCAATTTATGGACAAATGCATGGCGTCCGGAATGCTTGCCCATCACCAATGACGTCTGTTTTACGCCGACAGATTCGGGAGTCATGATCTCGTAAGTTTCGGCGTTCTTAAGCATCCCGTCCTGATGAATTCCGCTCTCATGCGCGAAGGCGTTACGGCCGACAATCGCTTTATTGTACTGGACCGGGAACGATGTCGCGGCCGAAACCAACTTGGAGGCGCGCGTGAGCATAGACGCATCAATGCCGGTCCAGTATGGCAGCACGTCATTTCTTGTTTTTATCGCCATCACGACTTCCTCGAGTGCCGTATTGCCGGCGCGCTCGCCGATGCCATTGATGGTGCATTCGATCTGGCGCGCACCTGCTTTGACGCCGGCGAGCGAATTAGCAACCGCCATGCCCAAGTCGTTGTGGCAATGTACCGAGAAGCGCGCTTTGTCCGAATTTGGCACGCGCTCGCGCAGCATCTTGAACAATGCGAAATGCTCATCCGGCACCGTATAGCCCACAGTGTCAGGGATATTGATGGTCGTTGCACCGGCATTGATCGCGGCCTCTACGCAGCGGCAGAGGAAATCGGCCTCAGTGCGGGTGGCATCCTCGGCCGACCACTCCACATCGTCGGTGTGGCCGCGCGCGCGGGTGACTTGACCGATCACCATCTCGTAGACCTCGTGCGGCTCTTTCTGGAGTTTGTATTTCATGTGCACCGGCGAGGTGGACAGGAAAGTGTGAATACGTTTGCGCTTGGCGGGTTTGATCGCTTCGGCGCAACGATCAATGTCCTTCGGCGACGCGCGAGAGAGCCCGCAGATCACCGCATTTTTGGCGCGCTTGGCGATCTCGTTAACGGCAGCGAAGTCGCCATCCGAGGCAATCGGAAAGCCAGCTTCGATAATGTCGACGCCCATGGTGTCGAGCAGCTCGGCAACGGCCAACTTCTCTTCATGGGTCATTGTTGCGCCGGGGCACTGCTCGCCGTCGCGCAAGGTCGTGTCGAAGATGACGACGCGGTCCTTCTCGGACTTTGTCTGGATAGGCATGGAAATATTCCTTCTCGTCGAATGCGCCGCTTGGGGCGCTCTATGGGTTCTCCGTCAGGTCCCCCGAGTGCCCAGGCAGATATGCCCAGTCGGCCCTCAGGGGCGAATAAGGAGAAGGAGCGAGCCCAGAATGAGGGTAGCCGCGGTGCCGGGGCATCCCGCCGTCCGCTCGATCGCGCAGATTGTCTGTCGCGCCGACATGGCCATTCCCTCGTCTCTGCAGTCAACTTGGCGGATTCAGGTAAAGTCCGCGTTAACCGCGGCCCGCTTGTAGCGGAAAGCGTCTTGGCAAATCAAGCACGCCGATTAGGTCAGAAGTGCTGCCAATTCTTGCCACGCAAACATGAGCACGAGGGCGGTGGTTACGGTTTTTCCGCCTTCAGCGCCTTGCCTACTTTTTGCAGTTCCTTGAGCGCTTTTCCCTTAATTTCTGGAAATTCTAGATTGAGGGCTTGTAGTTCTTGCACAATAGCCCCCGCCACAACTATGCGCGTAAACCATTTGTGGTCGGCAGGCACAACAAACCATGGCGCCTGCGGCCTGCTGGTCTCCCGGATCATATCCTCGTAAGCGTGCTGATAATCGTCCCAACGCTTCCGCTCTGTTACGTCATTCATTGAAAATTTCCACCGTTTAGCGGGCTCGTCGATGCGGTCGAGAAAGCGTTTGCGCTGCTCCTCCTTCGACACATGCAAAAAGAACTTTAGAATCAGCGTCCCACTTCGGGCGAGATGCTGTTCGAATGCACGGATATCGCTGAACCGCTGCTGCCAGATGTCTTTTCCCGTCAGTGCCTCCGGCAATTTCTGCTGCTTGAGAATTTCCGGATGTACACGAACCACGAGAACTTCTTCGTAATATGAGCGATTGAAAATGCCGATGCGCCCGCGCTTCGGAAGACGGAGAGAAGCGCGCCAAAGAAAATCGTGGTCAAGCTCTTCCGCACTAGGCTGTTTGAAAGGATGCACTTCTACGCCCTGCGGATTGAGCCCCGCCATGACGTGTTTGATAACGCTGTCCTTGCCGGCGGCATCCATGCCCTGAAATATGATCAATACGGACCATCGGTCACAGGCGTAAAGCCGCTCCTGCAATTCTGTCAAACGTGCAAGGCCTTTGGCGAGCATTGCCTGGGATTCTTTTTTGTCGACAGAGAGCCCGTCATGTCCCGCTGAATTGCAGTCGGACAGTCGAAACTTATCTGGTTCGTCGATGCGAAACCGTTTGGCGATGCTGTCGAGCGTCATACCGAGTCTCCGGCGCGTGTCATGCGGCTGAGTTTATCCCTTGCCTAATCGCGACGCCAGAAACGTACTGATGAAGCGCGGCATGGCGGGATCAAAATCGTCGGTGTCGCGGACAATGCACACATCGGAAAGTTCTGGCTCTCGTTCCGCCGCAAGGTGTGCAAGAATACGTGCACGCAAAACGTTTGCCGGCTTCATTTGACCGCAATACCTTGATCAGTCCGATCAGCGGCCCATCGACGACCATCGTCCAGCCGGACTCGCTGACAAATTCGCTAACGTCGAATCCCGTCTCTTCCTTGAGTTCGCGCCGAACGTTGTGATCCAGGTCAACCTTACCATCGATAATGTCGTCGGGATCCGGAGTTCCGCAAGGAAAATAAATTTTTCCGCTGTTGAAAGTATGCTGGCCCATGACGCCGAGCAAAAAGGCGCCGTCGCTCCCCATAACAGCAGCTGTGCCAAAACAATCGTGCACGTCCGCGGCCGGACGGCCCCACTGCCGCCAAGCCGCAAAGCTCGCATAGTCCGTTTCCAGAAAGTCGCCGCGCAGCATGCCACCAGCCACGACCTGATGATGCATTAACAATACACGGCCATTCCAGATTGCCGGTTTTTTCAGGCGCAAGCCCTCGAAATAAGCGTCGATCTCGGCGCGTCGTTCAATGGCGAAAGCCCACTGCTTCGGCGAAAAAGTAAGTTCTTGACGTTCGATATGAAAAATCGACGGCGATACACTCATGACCTGAGCGCTACCGTTTCGAATTTCCGGGTTGGACTTACGATTTCGTCTTGCGCAGCCACGATCTGGATTTCACGCGCACCGGTCTCCGCGGTTTTCGCCAACACTCCGAATATACCTGATGCGGCGCGTGAAAGCGCTTCGTCAATATTTCCACTGCGCAAATAGTGCGCGAAGAAAATTGCCGCGATTGCGTCGCCTGCCCCGTTCACGGTCAGCGGCAGGTTTGGCGTCCGTACTGTGAAGCAGCCGCTCTCATCGGAAGCCATCAGATCGATCGCATCCGGAGGCGTATCGACGGTATGTAACGAGGTCACCAGAATTGCGCGCGGGCCGAGATCGTGAACTGCCCTGACAGCCTCACGTGCATGGCTCAAACTCTTGCTCGTACGCTTGCTGAGATAGTCGAGCTCAAACTGGTTGGGGGTTATGACATCGGCAACCGGCACCGCCTTGTTCCTCATAAACTCGGGAATGTCTTCGCGTACAAAGATGCCACGACCGACATCACCGATGACCGGATCGCAACAATATTTTGCCGCAGGGTTTGCGTGCTTTACCGCTTTTACTGCGTCGAGGACCGCATCGCCAATCTCAACAGAGCCCAAATATCCTGAAAGCACGCCGTCGCACTCACCTAGAACTCCTCGCTGTTCGATGCCCGTTACCACCTGGCTGATCATGCCGGCATCGAACACACTGCCCTTCCAACTGCCATACCCGGTGTGATTGGAAAACTGGACCGTGTGGATCGGCCAGACTTCTACGCCCATCCGTTGCAGCGGAAACACAGCAGCGGCGTTACCAACATGACCATAAGCGACGTGTGATTGGATCGACAGGATATTCATGATCCGGACAATAACAGACACGGCGGGGAAATCCCCGCCGTGTCCTCATACGCCTAATAATTTCTGGAGCTATTTCATTCCCAATTTTCCGGACGCTTCGACGTACTTGTTGGTGTACGTCTTCGACAGGTCGATATTGGCCTTGGCTACATCGGGCGAGGATTGGCTAAATACCGCCAGTACCGCTGCAGCCCCTTTCGGATCCATCAAGCCGGTGGTGGAATACATCGGGATCGTGTTCTTCAGCGCCGCCAGGTAACCGGCTTTATCCGGGCCCACCAACTCTGGTGGCATTTTATCCATGATCTCCTGGGGCGAATGTGAGTGTATCCATTTCAATGTGTTGACGATGGCGTTGGTCAGCGCCTGCGTCTCTTTTGGATGCGCCGCAATCCATTCGGCCTTGGTATAGAGAGCGCCGCCCGGATAATCGCCGCCAAAGACAGCCTGGGTATCGTGCTGCGTCCGGGTGTCGCTTAGGATTTTCAGGTCCTTGAATTTGTTCTGAAGCACAGTGACGGAAGGGTCGAGCATAACGGCGGCATCGATCTGTCCCTGCTCCATCGCGGCAATTGCCGTTGGCCCAAGACCAACCGCAATCACCGCGGCTGAGCTGGGATCAACACCGTTTTTCTTCAACAGGTATTTCAGGAAAAAGTCAGTCGATGAACCCGGCGCGCTGACACCGACTTTTTTGCCGGCGAGGTCCTTAATCGATTTGATCTCATCTTTGTGCGCCGGCGATACAACCAGCACCAGGCCCGGATAGCGATCATATGTAACGAAAGCGACCAGCGATTGGTTTTTGGCGGCGAGATTGACGCAGTGGTCGAAATAGCCGGACACAACATCGGCGCTGCCTCCGATCACTGCGGTTAGTGATTGCGACCCACCCTTGAAGTCGACGATTTCCGCGTTGATACCGGCCTTCTCGTATTCGCCCAACTGCTTGGCCAACATGGTCGGCAAGTAGCAGAGACAGCCGGCGCCACCGACCGAGATGATAACCTTCGACTGTGCAAGCGCGACGCCACTGGACAACACGAGCACAGCGCAAACAGCGGCAAACCGCCGAATAAAAGTGGGCATCACGTCCTCCCCTTTTTTGACCTTATGCAAGCCAACTCGACCGAAACGATAGGCCAGCGCGGCGCGAATGCCTAGGGGCGGCTGTCCGCGGCCTCAGGCCGCCAGACCAGCAAGCGTTCCTCGATCACGCTGACGAGTGTGTCGATCACAATCACAAAGGCCGCGAGCACAAACATGCCAGCGAATACTCCGGCGACATCGAACACGCCCTCGGCTTGCTGAATCAGGTAACCCAGCCCAGCTGCCGCGCCCAAGTATTCGCCCACCACAGCACCCACGACCGCAAAGCCGACTGCCGTGTGAAGCGAGGAGAACATCCAGGATAGCGCGGAAGGCCAATAAACGTGGCGCATCAGTTGCCGCTCATTCATGCCAAGCATGCGCGCATTCGCCAACACCGTTGGGCTGACTTCCTTAACGCCCTGATAGACGTTGAAGAATACGATGAAAAAAACGAGCGTCACGCCGAGCGCGACTTTCGACCAAATGCCGAGGCCAAGCCAAAGAGTGAAAATGGGTGCCAACACGACGCGCGGAAGTGCGTTGATCATTTTGACATAAGGGTCGAACACAGCGGCAGTCCGCGGTTGGCGCGCGAACCAAAACCCGACCAATACGCCGGCGAGCGAACCAATCACGAATGCGAGGATCGATTCGACGAGCGTGACCCAAAGATGTTTCCAGATAACGCCGCTCACAAACCACGCGACGATTTGTGCGCCAACATCCACCGGATTGGAAAAGAAAAACGGCGGCAGCAGGATCTTGCCGAACACCGGATAGGTGGTGAGCGCGTACCAGAGTGCGACCGCAATGATCGCGACGGCGGCCTGCAAAAGAAGGAGCGTGATTCTAGACACGGATCACGCTCCTTCCTTTCTGCATGCGTGAGTGCGAGCCCAAGTCAGATAGGATTCTTGAACATCCCGATGATGCCGGTCGAGCCCTTCACATGTCCGTTGAGCTTGTCGAAAAGCTCCAGTTTCGTCAGGCCCGGGGGCAACGCCTTGGGGTCCAGATCGGTCGCGATCAACACAAATGTGTAGTGGTGCGGCGGACCCGGAGGAGTGCAAGGACCCATATAGATGCTTTGTTTTGCGGTGCCGATGCCACCGACATATTTGTCGGACGGCTTACTGGTCTCGCCTTCTGCGAATGATGTCACCGAGGCCGGAATACCATAGGCGATCCAGTGATCGACGCCGGTGCCACGGCCTTCCGGATCGGTCATAACCAGCGCGAAGCTGGTGGTTCCCTCCGGGACATTCGACCATGCCAGCGGCGGAGAGACATTGTCGCCAACGCAGTTCGGATTGGGCTTGTTGGCACCCGCGTTCTTTTTCGCCAGCAGGGTGCCGTCCTTGAAAGCAGACGAGGTTATCGTAAATACCTCGGCTGCATGGGCGCTTCCCGCGAGCAGCATTAGGCCAGCTGTCGCCGCGAGCATTTGACGTATTCCAATCATTGCATTCCTCCCTAACGTTTTTTGGTAGCCATCATCACCAACAATGTTAGCCCAACAAAATTCCTTTCGCATCAGGGACCTTCACTCTGCGCGTAGCCCTTGATGACTTCGGCTTTCAGACTGTGCCAAATATCGCGATGCAGCTCGTGGAAAGTCGAGTCGAGCTTGACCTCTGAGATGTCTCGCGGCCGGGCCAAAGGAACCCGCCAGTCGCCTATAATCCGCGCAGCGGGTCCTGCCGACATAATGACGACCCTATCGGAAAGTGCGATGGCCTCTTCCAGGTCGTGGGTGACGAAAAGTACCGCCTTGCGGTCTGCGCTCCATAAATCGAGCAACAGATTGCCCATGATCTGCCGCGTTTGCGCATCGAGCGGACCAAACGGCTCGTCCATTAGGAGGATCCTTCGGATCACGAATCAGCACTTGTGCGAGGCCGACGCGTTTGCGTTGCCCGCCGGACAACATGTGCGGATATCGATCGCCGAACGCACCGAGGCCAACGCGCGTGAGCCACGATTGCGCATGAGCGCGTGCGTCACTCGTAGGCGTGCCGGCCGTTTCCAACCCGATCGCAACGTTTTCTATCGCGGTTTTCCACGGAAAGAGCGCGTCCGCCTGAAACAGATAGCCAGCCTGCCGATTGAGCGTGGCCAAAGGACTGCCGAAGATATCGACGCTGCCAGCGGCAGGTGCGAGTAAGCCAGCCGTGACGTTGAGCAGCGTGGACTTGCCGCAACCAGTCGGTCCAACAATCGCAACGAATTCGCCATCAGCGACACGGAGCGTCGCGCGCTCCACAGCCGTGTAGACCCCGCCGTGAGCCAAACGGAACGCAACGACGACATCACTAAGCGTGACCGCCGCGGCGGCAGTGCCGTCCGCCATGCGTCCCCTCCCTGATTTTGTTTCTTGAGTGAAAGCTATCCGGCTAAATGTGCCTTGCAAAGCCACGCGCACGTCGACCTAAAGGCCCTTTATCAGGCCGGCATCGATTAGCAAGCGATTGAACCGTCGCGCTTCGGTACCACCACCACACCGGTAAAACAGACCGTGACAACGCTTGAGGATCTTCTTCTGCTCCGAGAACGAGGGGTCGAGCGGCACGCCCGCGGCTTCTTGCACCAGCAACGGAATATAAGGCGCGTCGAGTGTATTGAGCGCCGAAGATAGATCGACCGGCTTGAAATTCACGGCGTCGACTGCGTAATAACTGGTGTAGTACCGCGGATCGAAGGTTTCCAAATGTCGGGCGAGGTCGGCTTCATTGAGGGACGGGTCGATGATGCGATAGGCGAATTCCGGCTGATGATCGCCAAATCGCACGATCAAAAAAGATTCCGTCGGAAATTCGCGCTTAAGTCGATCGAGCAGGTTGGAATAGTCACGCGCACTCATCGTCTGCCGTCGGATGTATTCATCGATATTCCGAGGATTGCCGAGGGCGCGCCATGCGGGAGTCAATTCCGGGCGGTAGCTGGTATCCCACGGAAAGTGATTGGCGGCGGTATAGACGAACAAAAATAACGGACCTTGGCCACGTTCGCGCGCGATGATGTTCGTCGCCTGAGCAAAGTAGAAATTGTCGGGCTCCAACCCGCGCGCGCCGAGGTCCTTCATATCAAGATAACGGTCGACGCCGGCCGTGGTCTGGAAACTGCGCGACCCAAGGAACGCGCCGTAGAACGGATACAGGCTGAAAGTCTTGTAACCACAACGGCCGAGCGCATTCGGCAGCCCACGCGCAACATGGCCTGCAGCGATGCGCGTCACCGATGTAGCGAAGCGGCCGTAAGACCGCGCAGACAGACCGGTTAGTACGTTGTATTCTGTGAACCAGCTTGGTCCACCGGCGCCCTCTACCACGAGCTTGCGCGCCTTGCCGTCGAATGAGCGGAAGTGCCGCTGATAGTCGGGTGGAACAATCATCCCGGGGGCAGCGGTAATGTCAAAGCTCGAACTCATCATGTAGGAGGATAATGTGCGGTAACTTCCCGCCTGGACTGCATGCTGTCGGCATTCCTTTCAGTTGATCGGTGACGATCGCATCCGATTCCAGTAGTCCGTGCGTCGCGAATTCATAGATCGCCTCAACGCCCGAGCGCGCAAATTTGGACACGTAGTCACGATTGAAGAACTCTCCGTAAAAGTCGGCGGGATAGGCCGCTGTCAGCGCCGTCAACATGACCATGCAGAGCGCACCACCAAACACGCTCGTACGCACCCGGATTCGAAACGGATCGATCCGCCAAAGCACCGCGAAAAGCGGCACTGCAAGCACCGCGCCGAAAAGAATTGGCTCGCGTAAATTCGGCATGACCGTAAACAAAAATGCGGATGTATCCGGATCTATAATCATCAGATCCACAAAATTGATCGTCATCATCAGCTTGTCGTATTTGAACTGCGACAAGAGGATGAGTCCGACGATAATCGAAAGCGATAGCAACCCGGAGATCGCGGGCCGGTGCAGTAACGCCAACCAGAAAAAATTAAGGAGCGCCCACACGACCAGGAAAGTTGCCTTGGTCGCAAAATCGAATTCGGTCGCGGTCATCACGACCAGCGCGGCAAGATGAAAAATGGAAATAACAGCGAGCGTCAGTGCATCGCGGCGAGAAATCGCCTCGGCAGGCGCAAAACGGTTGAGCAGGGCTGACGCTACTGAGAACATGGCGTTCGGACGGCCCTGCCCGGCTGCGATCCCCACAACTCCCCAGCGCACGGCCCGCCGTCATAAGACTGTAATCAAACTGTCATTGCAAGGCGTCGGCCGCTCGCCCGACCGATTTTCCCGCTTCCGCCAAGGACATAGCCCGAAGAGCCTCGAATTCATTGGTTCCGCGTCCATGGCTTGCGTGCCATCATCGCGCGATGACCTTGGACCCCCGTCTCATCGACGCCTGGGCACGGCTTCCCGACTATCTCGGGAGCCACGTGATGGTGAGCCTCACCGCGCTGGCCATCGGACTTGGCATTAGCCTGCCGGTCGCGGTCGTTTCGCGGCATAGGCCAATCTTGCGCGGGACGTTGTTGGCAGCGGCAAGCGTCGTGCAGACAATCCCGGGGCTCGCGCTGTTGGCGCTCTTTTACCCGCTGTTGCTCGCCCTCGCCGCTCTGTCCGAACGCGTTTTTGGCAAAGGCTTTTCAGCACTCGGATTTCTTCCATCGGTCGTAGCGCTCGCGCTCTATTCGATGCTGCCGGTCTTGCGCAACACAGTGACCGGGCTCAACGGCGTCGATCCCCGCCTCAGCGAAGCCGCGCGCGTTGTGGGCGTGCCGCCTTGGCGGCTGTTGACCGATATTGAATTGCCGCTGGCGCTGCCGGTCATCATGGCCGGCATTCGGACATCCGCAGTTTGGGTGATAGGCACGGCAACACTGGCGACGCCAATCGGACAAGAGAGTCTCGGTAATTACATTTTCACGGGCTTGCAGACTCAGAACTGGGTATTCGTCATCTTCGGGTGTATCGCCGCAGCGCTGCTGGCGTTGGCGGTCGACCAGTTGCTCGCGCTGGTGCAAGTGGGGGTGGGAAGGCGTAGCCGCGCCTACGTGACATTTGGTGCTTTGGGACTTGTTACGCTGATAATTGCAGCGTTACTTCCCGGCCTGGCGCGACCGCCGGCCAATTACCTCATCGGCTCCAAAACCTTCACTGAGCAATACGTCTTGGCAGCGCTGCTTGAGCAGCGTTTGCAGGGCGCAGGCCTCACCGCGGCGCGCCGGCCCGGCCTCGGGTCGAACGTGCTGTTCGACGCGCTCGCTGCAAGCGAGGTGGACGTCGCAGTCGACTATTCGGGCACGCTCTGGGCCAACCGCCTGCAGCGTAGGGACGTCCCTTCACGCGAACAATTGCTCACAGAGCTGTCGGCCTGGCTGCAAACGACACATGGCATCCGCATGCTCGGCTCGCTCGGATTCGAGAATGCCTATGCTTTGGCGATGAGGCGTCAAAAAGCTCAGGCGCTCGGGATTCATTCCATCGCAAATCTCGCCGCGCATGCCGCCGAACTGACCATTGCGGGCGACTACGAATTCTTTGCACGACCAGAATGGGCGGCGTTGCGCAACGCCTATGGCTTGCGCTTTCGTGCCGAGCGGCAAATGCAGCCCGAGTTCATGTACAAGGCGGCAGCCGATGGAGAAGTCGACGTGATCGCGGCCTATACCAGCGATGGCCAGATCGCGACCTACAATCTCGTCGTTCTAACGGACGACAAACATGCCATCCCGCCTTATGACGCGATTCTGTTGCTCTCACCGACGCGCGCTGACGACGAAAATCTTGCAGCCGCCCTGCAGCCGCTGGTGGGCGCCATCGACGTTGCCACGATGCGGACCGCCAACGCTCGCGCATCGAACGGCAAAGAGGGACCGGACGCCGTGGCCCGCTGGTTGGATGCCGAGATCGCAAAGCGCCGCCATCGCTAGTCGCGATCGACCTTGATTGCGATCGCGCCGCCCAGCATCTGCGCTAATTTTTGCTCTTGTCAACCAGCGCGCGCTGTTTGATCCACGGCATCATCTCGCGAAGCTTGGCGCCGACCTGCTCGATCGGATGCTCGGCGAGCTTGGCTCGGGTGGCTTTGAATGAGGTCTGATTGACCTTGTTTTCAAGCATCCAATCGCGCGTGAAGCGACCGGACTGAATATCGGCCAGCACCTTCTTCATTTCAGCCTTCGTTTCTGCCGTGATGACGCGCGGGCCGGAGACGTATTCTCCGTACTCCGCGGTGTTCGACACGGAATAATTCATGTTGGCGATGCCCCCTTCGTAGATCAAATCCACGATGAGCTTCACCTCGTGCACGCACTCGAAATAGGCCATCTCGGGCGCGTAGCCGGCCTCGACCAGCGTTTCATATCCTGCCTTCATCAATTCGACGAGGCCGCCGCACAGGACGGTTTGTTCGCCGAACAAGTCGGTCTCGCATTCTTCCTTGAATGTGGTTTCGATGATGCCCGCGCGGCCACCGCCAATCGCCGACGCGTACGAGAGCCCGAGATCGTGGGCATTGCCGGAAGCATCCTTGTGAATGGCGACGAGACAAGGCACGCCGGCGCCACGCTGATATTCGGAGCGGACGGTGTGGCCGGGACCTTTGGGTGCGATCATCAGCACGTCGAGATCGGCCCGCGGCTCAATCAGATTGAAATGCACATTGAGCCCATGCGCAAACATTAACGCCGCACCGTCCTTCATGTTCTTGGCAAGGTGGTCGCGATAGATATCGCCCTGCAGCTCGTCGGGCGTCAGCATCATCATCACGTCGGCCCACTTAGCGGCCTCCGCGACATCCATCACTTTGAACTTCTCGGTCTCGGCTTTCTTGACGCCGGCAGACGTTTTACGCAGCGCCACCGCCACATCTTTCACGCCGCTATCGCGCAAATTGAGCGCATGGGCATGACCTTGACTGCCGTAGCCGATGATGGCGACCTTCTTACCTTTGATCAGGTTCAGGTCGGCGTCGCGATCGTAATAGACACGCATGATACTTGGTCCTTCGTTTAGCCAATGGCCGCTTGATGTATTGGAGCTGTCCCCGCCGCGCTGCTTCTAAGTTGCCCCAGCATTTGGGGCAAGGCCCTCCGGCCCTTTCCCTTTATTGACCGTTGCGCTGCCGCCTGATCTGCAACCGGCCCGCATAGAGCAGCGCGAAGCCCGCCAGCACGCTGCCGTATTTGATGACTTCAGGCATTTGGGAGCCTTGTTCGAAGCAATAAGGGCGAGCGCTGGCAATGCTGATGCAGCGCGTATTCTCAAGCGAATAAGGCTTTAAGAACACCCCCAACATGATCAGCGGGATTGCCAGGATCGTGAGACCCATCGCCTACATCCCCTCCGGCCCGCGCATGATCGCAGCAATGCCGGTGCGCGCAACCTCTACCAGGCCGAGCGGCAACATGAGTGAGATGAACTGCTCGATTTTGTCGCTGGCGCCTGTGATCTCGAAGACAAAGCTTTCGGTGGTGGCGTCGATCACGCGCGCGCGGAACGCATCCGCCAACCGCAGAGCTTCAACGCGATTATCGCCCTTGCCCTTGACCTTCACCATCGCGAGTTCGCGCTCGATGGCGTTGCCCGCAGTGGTCATATCCACCACGTGATGGATGGGGACCAGCCGATCGAGCTGGTTCTTGATCTGCTCGATCACCATCGGCGTCCCGGTGGTGACAATTGTGATCAACGAAAGGTGTTGGCGGTGTTCTGTCTCTGACACCGTGAGGGATTCGATGTTGTAGCCGCGGCCGGAGAACAGCCCGATAACGCGAGCGAGCACGCCGGGTTCGTTGTCGACAAGCACCGAAAGCGTATGGGTTTCCGACTTTTGAGCGGTCGGCGCGGCCGGATAATGACTTGTCGTGGGGGCGTTCATATTTGCTATCCTAACGTTTCAGTCGCGCAAAAGCCCAGTCACGACCTAGGCCGCGGACGAGCGCGAGATCGATCCAAAGCATCGCGTGTGCTTCCAACAGACGCGCGTTTCGCAGCGGCCCGGCGTCGACGACGTCAAATCCGAGCTGCCCGACGAGATCCACCACCTTCGGTTTATTCGCCGCGTCGTCGCCCGCAACGAACATGATTGACTTCATGCCGTTGAACACAGGGTTCGCCATATTGCCAAAACCGGTCGTATTGAGAAGTCTTGAACACCGAAGCACCGGCAGCCCAGCCCTGCACTTTTTCTCCACCCGAAGTATTGTGCCCGATCTCGAGCCCAATTCCCTCCGGGCCCCGCGTTAGCGGGTTCGTAGCATCAAGCAGGATCTTTCCGGTGAGGTTTCCCATCGAACGGATTGCGGCTTCCGTCGCCGGCCACGGCGTCGACAGCACGATGATATCGGCGAATGCCGCCGCTTCGGCTGGCGTGCCGGCGCGCGCTTGCGCGCCGATCCCGCGCAACAGCGCCTGCGTTTTATCGGCCTTGGGATCCCTGACGCCGAAATAAACCTCATGTCCGGCCTTTCGTGCCCAGCTAGTGCCGAGCGCGCCGCCAACATTTCCTGCACCTATGATCGCGAGCTTCGTCACACCATCACCTTGCCTTCTTCGGTGATGGCACTTTCAACACTGACACCGGCGTCACCGAGCAGCATTTCATTATGGGCGCGTCCTGACGGAATCATCGGGAAGCAGTTCTCTTTGGGATCGACCACGCAGTCGAAAAGGACCGGCTTGTCGATGTCGATCATCTCCTTGATAGCGCGGTCGAGATCGGCCGGCTTTTCGCAGCGGATGCCATGCGCATGATAAGCGTCGGCCAGCTTGACGAAATCCGGCAGCGCCTCCGAGTAGCTTTCGGCATAGCGCCCGCCATGCAGCAATTCCTGCCACTGACGCACCATTCCCATGTAGTTATTGTTCAAGATAAAGATTTTGACGGGCAGCCTGTACTGCACAGCGGTCGAAATCTCCTGCATCGTCATCAGCACAGAGGCTTCGCCGGCGATGTCTATGACCAGTGATTTCGGATGCGCGAGTTGAACGCCGACGGAAGCCGGCAACCCATAACCCATGGTGCCGAGACCGCCTGAGGTCATCCAGCGGTTTGGCTCCTGAAATCCATAAAACTGCGCCGCCCACATCTGGTGCTGACCGACCTCGGTCGTGATGTAACAATCCCTGTCTTTGGTCAGCTCATAAAGTCGCTGGATTGCGTACTGCGGCTTAATAACGTCGTTTGATGACCGATAGGCGAGAGACTTGCGTGCGCGCCATTTGTCGATTTGCGCCCACCAATTTTGCAGTGACTTTTTATCGGGGTGAATTGCACTCGTGCGCCAGAGACGCACCATGTCTTCCAGAACATGGGCGCAATCACCGACGATCGGCACGTCGACCTTGACGTTCTTGTTGATCGATGACGGATCGATGTCGACGTGTATCTTCTTGGATCCTGGAGAGAAAGCATCCAGTCGTCCGGTGATGCGATCGTCAAAACGCGCGCCGATGCAGATCATGACATCGCAATCGTGCATCGCCATGTTGGCTTCGAGCGTGCCGTGCATGCCGAGCATGCCGAGCCACTTCGGATCGGCGGCCGGGAATGCACCAAGCCCCATCAATGTCGAGGTGATCGGATAGCCGGTGAGTTTGACCAGCTCGCGCAACAGATCGCAGGCGGCTTTGCCCGAATTGATAATGCCGCCGCCGGTGTAAAACAGCGGCCGCTTGGCATGTGCCATCAGCTCGACCGCCTGCTTGATCTTGTCCATGTCGCCCTTAACCTTGGGCTTATAGCCGGTGTGCGGAAAATCTTTCGGCTTGGAGTAGATGCCCTTGGCGAACTGGATGTCTTTCGGCACGTCGACGACCACAGGACCTGGCCGCCCGCTCGACGCGATGTGAAACGCCTCGTGCAGCACGCGCGGCAAATCCTCGATGCGCTTGACCAGGTAATTGTGCTTGGTGCACGGCCGGGTAATGCCAACCGTGTCGCACTCCTGGAAAGCATCATTGCCGATCAGGTGTGTCGGGACCTGACCGGTGATGCACACAATCGGAATCGAGTCACAGAACGCATCCGTCAACCCGGTCACGGCATTGGTCGCGCCAGGGCCCGAGGTGACCAACACGCAGCCGACCTTGCCAGTCGAGCGCGCGTAGCCTTCCGCCGCGTGTACAGCACCTTGCTCGTGGCGAACGAGAATGTGGCGCACCTGATTTTGCGAGAAGATCGCATCATAGATTGGCAGCACCGCGCCGCCCGGATAGCCGAACAGGTGTTCGACGTTCTGGTCGGCAAGCGCTTGGATGACCATTTCGGCGCCGGTCATTTCGCGTGTCATGTCATCACCTTTCGTCGTCTCATCTTGGTGCCGCGGCAATAAAAAAGGCCCGTAAAGGGCCATGTCGGACGCCTGTCTCCGGCCCTTTTTAGGACCGGGCCAGCGCCCGAACACCGACTACGGTAATAATATTGCGCAACATCCACATCGCCTGAACTTTCATTGCGCGCGTTATATGGCCTGGAGCCGGTCTGGTCAAGCGCTTAGTGCGAAAAATGATGCCCAAGCGGGCCTCCGGGGGTCTTTTGGGTCTGCGCGGCGCTTTAGCGAGCCAAACACAGCTCACGAGCCGCTTCCGGCGTCAGCCAATGCCAGCTCCCCATCTGGTTTCGAAACCAGGTGAGTTGGCGTTTGGCATAACGGCGCGTGTCCATGACAGCACCTGCAGCGGCCTCCTCCAGCGTGATTTCGCCGTTGAGATGGCGCCGAAGCCACGGCACGCCATGCGCCTTTGTTGCGGGCAAGGTTGGATCGAGCTTGCGCTCATGAAGCAACCGTACCTCTTCGAGCGCGCCTGCTTTCAACATCGTGTCAAACCGCGTCTCGATACGGCGAACCAACTCCTTGCGCTCGCATGTAATAAATAATTTGGTGGCATTTTCGGAATCGATCAGCGGCGGCAGACCTTCTCGATGCCAGTCCGATAGGGGCCGGCCGGTCGCCATGACGACTTCGAGCGCCCGTGAAATTCGCGAGCGATCGTTGATCATCACGCGTTGAGCGGTTCCAGGATCGAGCCGCACAAGTTCTTCATGTAACGCTGGCGCGCCGTCACGCTGCAATCGATTTCGTATCTCGGTTCGAATGTCAGTTGGAATTGGCGGCACTGCCGCTAATCCCGTCGTCAGCGCTTTAAAGTATAGGCCCGTACCGCCGACGAAAATGGGCAGGCGGTGTTGTGCGACAGCCTCACCAAGAGCCACTTTGACATCGCCAAACCAGCGGCCGACCGAGTAATTTTCCGCGGCATCTGTATGTCCATAGAGCCGATGCGGCACCCGCTCCTCTTCTTCGGGTGTCGGCCGTGCCGTAATGATACGCAGATCGCGATACACCTGCATGGAATCGGAGTTGATAATTGTCCCTCCGAGCCGCTCTGCCAGCTCAAGCGCAAGCGCCGACTTGCCGCTGGCGGTCGGCCCTGCAATAAGCACAGCTCGATTGGTATTATGCCCCGCATGACTCATGTCGCGACCCTGGTCGGTGCTCCAAATATAGTTGCCGCAGCGCTGCAGAACGCGCGCGCGGCGTTGCCTGACGCCGGCATGGAGCAATGGCTCGGGCCCGGTGCCGTCGACATTCCCTTTAACGCGGACAACGCAACAGACCAACGGGCGGTTAGTGAACGATTGCGCGCCATCGCTAGCGGTATCGATGCCGTGGTGCAACCCGCCGCCAATCGACGCAAGAAGCTGTTTTTGGCTGACATGGACTCCACCGTTATTGAGCAGGAGTGCATTGACGAGCTCGCCGATTACATCGGGATCAAATCCCATGTCGCCGCAATCACAGAAAGGGCTATGCGTGGCGACATTGCGTTTGAGCCGGCGTTGCGGGAACGGGTTGCGCTGCTCGAAGGCCTGCCCGTTTCGGTGATTGAGGAGGTTTTACGCGATCGTATCAAATTGACGTCTGGAGCCAAAACGCTCGTGGCGACCATGCGCGCAAATGGCGTCCACACTTGCATGGTGTCCGGCGGATTTACGTTGTTCACTGATCGTATCGCCGCGATGGTTGGCTTCGACGCAAGCCGCGCCAATTCACTCACAATTGTGGACGGCCACAAGCTCGCGGGCGAAGTCGCCGAGCCGATCTTCGGACGCGACGGCAAACGCGCTGCGCTGATAGAGCTGCGGCAGGAATTCGCTCTTACCAAAGAAGAGACCATGGCCATCGGCGATGGCGCGAATGACCTCGACATGATCATGGAGGCCGGCCTTGGCGTCGCATATCACGCCAAGCCGAAAGTTGCCGCAGCCGCCGCCGCGAGCATCGATCATAGCGATCTCACTGCGCTCCTTTATGTGCAAGGCTACAGACGCGCCGATTTCATAGCAGCGTGATCCGCTCGCGTGTTGCGGAAGGGTTTACTGCAGGCTCAATGCGACAAAACTCGGGTCGCCATCTGGAGACACGACCAGCAACACCACCGCCTTCTTGCCATCTTTCTTAAGCTTTTCGATTCGCTGTTGAAGTTCGGTCGCGTTTGCTACCGTCTGCTGTTGCACTTCGGCGATGACCATTCCCGGCACAAGTCGCTTTTCGGCAGCAGGCGAATTGGGATCCACGCCGGTGATCACCACGCCCTTCACTTTGTCCTTGATGTTATGCTTCTTGCGCAAATCGTCGGTAAGGTTGGCAAGGTCGAGTCCGAGCGCTTTTTTGACAACTGGTTTTGAGTCCGGCACCGCATCGTTTTTGGTATTGAGGGCCGCCTGTTTCTCATCCTCCAGCCGGCCAAGTTTAACCGTTTTCTTTTCTTCCTTGCCTTTGCGGATAACGAGCACCTCGACGTCCTTGCCGACGGGTGTGTCGGCAACGATCTTGGGCAGATCGCGCATTTCCTTGACGTCCTTACCGTCGAACTTGACGATGACGTCACCTGGCTCAATTCCGGCTGGCTTTGCAGGCCCCTTGTCGTCAATACCGGCCACCAATGCGCCGCGCGCCGGTTTGACACTGAGGCTTTCCGCGATCTCATCGCTCACTTGCTGGATGCGCACACCGAGCCAACCGCGGCGAACCTCCTTGAATTCGCGCAATTGATCGATCACAGGCACGACGGTTTTCGACGGAACGGCGAAGCCGATGCCGATCGAACCGCCTGATGGCGAGATAATCGCCGTATTCACTCCGATCACTTCACCATTAAGATTGAACAGAGGCCCGCCGGAATTGCCGCGGTTAATGGCAGCGTCGGTCTGGATGTAGTTGTCGTAAGGCCCCGACTGGATGTCTCGGTTGCGCGCCGAAACGATACCAGCGGTCACCGTGCCGCCAAGACTGAACGGATTGCCGATCGCTATCACCCACTCGCCGAGCCGCAACTTGTCGCTGTCACCAAACTTCACCGCTTTGAGCGGCTTGCTCGATGTCACTTTAAGAAGCGCGAGATCGGTTTTTTGGTCACGACCGACAACTTCGGCTTTCAGTGTGGTGCCATCGTTAAAAATAACGTTGACCTCATCGGCGTCGGCGATGACATGGTTGTTGGTCACCACCAGACCCGACGAATCGATAACGAAGCCGGAGCCGAGAGAATTCACGCGCCGCGGGGTGGGCGCCGGGCCATTCTGTGCATCCGGTCCGTTTTGTCCATTCGGTCCGTTTGGACTATTTTGCCCGCCTTGTCCGCCCTGCCCACGACGATTCTTGAAGAACTCTTCAAAGAACTCCTCAAACGGCGAACCCGGCGGCAGTTGCGGCATGGCGCCGCTACGCAAATCGACCGACTGTTTGGTTGACACATTGACGACCGCGTCGATGACCTGCTCGGCGACGTCCGCAATGCCTTCTGGCCCTCGCGCCGCGGCGGGCATGATGAGAGCCGGCCAAGCGATGGCAGCAGCAGCAAAAATGGCCAAGCCGGAACGGCCAGTGGTGGATCTCATGCGGAAAAAGGGTGCGCCCATGGGCGTCGTATCTCCTAGGAGTAAGTTAACAATGAGAGTGGCCCCGACTTCGCGGCGATTTAAGGGCACAGCGAATCAATATCATTCGACGCCGGATTTACTGCGTCATGCGCGCACGAGCCACACCAAACCCACGCCGACGATAGCCGATCCAATCCCGATCAGTCGCAGGGAAAAATCCGGGGTCTCCAGCACGCTCGTCATCGCCTTTTTGGCTGCCTCCGGAAATGCCGCGAAGATCAAGCCTTCAATGACAAAAACCAGTCCAAGAGCGGCCAGAAAATCCGACATACCGGGCGGGCGCGTTCGCTAGCGGGGTGGCGGGGGGGTCGTCGGCGGCAGCGCCGATTTCTCCGGCGGCTTGCCCGAGGGATTGGTGAAATAGCGGAAGAAGTTCGAGTCAGGCTTGAGCACCATCCGAGTGTCGGCTTGCCTCAGGCCGCGCTCATAGGCCTGCATTGAACGGTAGAAGGTGAAGAACTCAGGATCCTGGTTGAAGGCTTCCGCAAAGATTTGGTTGCGTGTGGCATCGCCTTCGCCGCGAATTTGCTCCGACTTTGAAGTCGCATCCGCGACGAGCACCGTAACTTCACGATCCGCACGGGAGCGAATTTCCTGCGCGCGCTGGGCGCCCTGGGCACGGAATTCCGCCGCTTCACGTTGGCGCTCGGTCTGCATGCGTTGATAAACCGCCTGACTGTTTTGCTCTGGTAGGTCAGCTCGTCGAATTCGTACGTCCACCACCTGGACGCCGTAGGATGTGGCTTCGTGATCGACCAGTTCGCGAATGCGCGACATGAGATCGGCGCGCTGATCGCGCACGACATGCATGAACGTCACCTCACCAAGGACGCGGCGCAACGCCGAATTGAGCAAAATCGACAGCTGGGAATTCGCACCCGCGATTGAACCCAACGTCTGATAGAAGCGCAGCGGATCCTGGATGCGGTAACGCGCAAACGCGTCAACCACCAACCGCTTCTGATCGGAAGCGATCACTTCCTGCGGTGGCGCCTCAAGATCAAGAATCCGCTTGTCGATGTAGACCACGGAGTTGATGAACGGCGCCTTGAGGTTGAGGCCGGGCTCGCTGACAACGCGCACCGGCTGGCCAAGGCGGACCACCAACGCTTGTTGTGTCTGGAAGACCGTGAACAGTGACGAATACGCAACGATCAGTACGGCCACGACGACTACGGCGATAATGCCGCCAACAAAATTCGTTCTCATGGCCGGCCTCCTGTTTGTGGCTGGCCATTCGTCTGGGGCGGACGAACGAGTTCATTGAGCGGTAAATACGGCACCACATTGCTGCCGCCCGCACTGGAATCCAGAATGATTTTGTCGGTGCCGCCGAGCACACGTTCCATCGTCTCGAGATACATACGCTCGCGGGTGACATCAGGTGCTTTTTTGTACTGCTCGTAAATCTTCAGGAAGCGCGAAGTCTGGCCGGTCGCTTCGGCCACCGTCTGCTGGCGATACGCTTCGGCGGCTTGCGTGATTTGCGCCACCCTTCCGCGTGCCTCCGGCACGACCCGGTTGGCATAGGTTTGTGCCTCGTTTTGAGCGCGTTCTTGGTCAATGCGGGCGGCTTGCACATCGCGCAGCGAATCGATGACCTGCGACGGCGGGTCCACCTTTTGCAGCTGCACCTGCTGCACGATGACACCGGCGCCATAATGATCGAGCACCCTCTGCATGAGGTCCTGCACCGCAAGCTCGATGCTCTGGCGCGCGACGGTTTGGATCTCGCGGCTGTCGGAGCGGCCAATCACTTCGCGCATGGCGCTTTCCGCGACCGCTTTAACAGTGCCTTCCGGATTTTGAATGTTAAACAAAAATTCGCCGACACCGGTCGGTTTCACTTTCCACAACACCGAGAAGTCGACGTCGACAATATTTTCGTCGCCGGTGAGCATCAGACTCTCTTCCGGCACATCTCGCACGGTGGTGCCGCCCCTGCGGAGATCGTCGACCACGCGCATGCCGATATCGATTTTGTTGACGCGGAGCGCCTTGGGCGTGAGGACCTTCTCAATCGGATACGGCAAATGGTAATTCAAGCCCGGCTGCACTTCGCGTACTTCTTTGCCGAAACGCAGGACCACGCCAAGCTCGTCCGGCTCAACCCGGAAGAAGCCGGAAAAACCCCAAAGCGCGACGGCGCCAAGCGCCAGAAGAGCAAAGCCGCGACCACCGAGATTTCCGCCGGGCAGAAACCGCCGCAATTTATCTTGGCCACGGCGTAAAATTTCCTCGAGGTCCGGCGGCGTCGGCCCGGGTGATTGCGGACCGGAGCCCCAAGGCCCCTTACCGCCCGTACCCCATGGGCCACCGCCACCCTGATTTGTCCACGGCATTGAAAATGTCTCCCGACGCCGGCTTTTCGTGCCCGGCTGATCTTAGTTGGGAGGGGTTATAGGGGACGCCAAGCCCCCTTACAACGCACGAACCGGGCCTGTTTAGCGCCTTATATAAGTCGCCACCGCGAAGCTGAAATCGTCGTCCGGGCCAGCAAGGTAATCTTGCCGCGATTGTTCTTGCCAAACCTCAGGATCTATCGGCGGAAACACCGTGTCCCCGTCCGGCGACGCGTGGACATGCGTGATCTCAAGGCGGTCTGCCATCGGCATAGTGGCTGAGAAAATGTCACTTCCACCAATGACCATGATTTCATCGACCCCCCGCTTGGCGGCATCGGTCCCTGCAAAGCTAAGTGCGGCATCAAGGCTTGTGGCCAACACCGCGCCAGGCGCGACCCACGTTAGATCTCGCGTGAGGACGATATTGGTGCGGCCCGGGAGCACCTTTCCAATTGATTCATGAGTCTTACGCCCCATAATCACTGGGCAATTCAGCGTCAACTTGCGGAAGTGCTGCAAGTCAGACTTCAGTCTCCAAGGCAATTGCCCGTCGCGGCCGATGACGAAATTGTCCCCGATCGCTGCAACCAAGACGACTTTCATAAAGATGTCTTTCTGCGCGCGAGGACAGTAGCTCTAACTCCAGTCGTCATCTCGACCGAAAATTCAAACGCCCGAAATGGCAATGCGTCGTGTGGCGATCTCATAGTCATATGCTTAGACTGATAGTTCTGACTTTCTTACTAACGCCAGACCTGTCAGCATTGAAATCATGCGCTACGCGACACTCAAACGATGCGCCAAAGTTCCCACTTAAAATCTTCTTAGCGCGATGCCTAGAAAGAGCGACAACAAGAATATCGCTTATTGGCGAATGGTTACACGGCAACGGCCGCCTTGATGTGCGGATGCGGGTCGTAATTCTCGATTGCAAAGTCCTCAAATCGAAACGCGAAGATATCCTTCACGTCCGGATTGAGCCGCATCACCGGCAAATGCCGCGGTGCACGCGACAACTGCAGCCGCGCCTGATCGAGATGATTGAGATACAAATGGGCATCACCGAGCGTATGGATGAAATCGCCAGGCCGATAGCCCGTCACCTGCGCGACCATCAAAGTGAGCAACGCGTAAGACGCAATATTGAAAGGGACGCCGAGAAACACATCGGCTGAGCGTTGGTAGAGTTGGCAAGAGAGCTTGCCGTCGGCGACATAAAACTGAAACAAGCAATGACATGGCGGCAATGCCATCTTTTCGACGTCCGCAGGATTCCATGCCGTCACGATCAGCCGGCGGGAATCAGGATTGCGTTTTATCATCGCAATCACGTTGCCGATCTGGTCGATGGTCTTCCCATCATGTGTAGGCCATGAGCGCCATTGCTGGCCGTACACGGGGCCGAGCTCACCGCGTTCATCCGCCCACTCGTCCCAGATACGAACCCCGTGCTCTTGCAGATATTTGACATTGGTGTCGCCCGCCAAAAACCAAAGCAGCTCGTAGATAATCGACTTCAGGTGCAGCTTTTTTGTCGTGAGCAGCGGGAAGCCGTCTTCGAGCGGAAAGCGCATCTGGTGGCCAAACACCGAGAACGTGCCAGTACCGGTGCGGTCGCGTTTCTCCGCGCCCCGGCTAAGAATGAGTTCCATCAGGTCGAGATACTGGCGCATTGCCCGCTCTTCATTCGAGACTCAAACATGGGCAGGTTTACCACGGTCGGCAACCGCCGGCTGTTGTTATCAACGACCAAAACCCATGCGTTGGCGACTCACGGGTGCCTGAGACCTGCTAACATACCGCCATCGCAGCCTGGGGGTACGCCTATGAGCATTGATCACATCCTTATTGCCCGCATTCTTTTGACTGTTGCGACCGTCGGCTGGGCCGTACTCACCGTCATCGCGGATTTCAACAAGACACATGCCACCAATCCGGCATGGACGCCGCACGCGCGGTTTCACGTGGTCTGGCAAATTTCAAGTTATGTCGGGTTGGGCCTTCTTGCTTTCGCACTGATCTGGTGGCCGGGTGCGCTCGCAATTGAACGGCTGTATTTGGTCGGACTCATGGGCGCGATTGTTTACGGCGCTTTCTTTGTCGCGCTCGTTGCTATGCCGATCTATGGAGGTGCCGCCTACGACAAAAACGGGTATCAACCCTTTAAGGCACCGATTCCAATCATCGCAAAAGCATGGGACGCCAACGTTGCTATCTTTTCAGATTCAGCTCGTGATTCTCGCCGCCGGCTTATTGGCGGTGACCGGAGCGTCGGCGAGTTAAAACAATAAACCGGGCGGCGAGCAAAGACCGCGCGCCCGTTTGGGATTCTGGCGCTACTCGACGAACACTTCTTCGCGCCTTTTGCGGATCATCGGCAGAGCCGCGATCACCAGCAGACCCACCGCAACCGCTATCAAACCCGCCGAGATCGGCCGCGTCAGGAATACGGTGACATCGCCCCGCGCGATCAACATCGCACGGCGGAGATTTTCCTCCATCAGCGGGCCGAGTACGAAGGCCAACACTAGCGGCGCGGGTTCAAAATCGTGCTTGTTCAGCCAATAGCCGAACAGACCGAAGATTGCTGCGATCACGACGTCGGTCGGCGAGTTGTTGATTGAATAGATGCCGATGCAGCAAAAGACGATGATCGAAGGATAGAGCAACCGATACGGCACGCGCAGCAGGCTCACCCACACACCGACCAGCGGCAAATTGATGATGATCAGCATCAGGTTGCCGAGCCACATCGAAGCGATCATGCCCCAGAACAATTCGGGCTGCTTGGTCATGACCTGCGGACCCGGCACAATGCCGTGGATGGTCATGGCGCCGACCATCAGCGCCATCACTGCGTTGGGCGGGATGCCGAGCGTCAGCAGCGGAATAAATGAGGTCTGCGCAGCTGCGTTGTTTGCGCTTTCCGGCGCCGCCACGCCCTGGATGGCGCCGTGGCCGAAGCGTTCCGGATGTTTCGAGATACGCTTTTCGAATGTATAGGCGGCGAAAGAAGCCACCACCGCACCACCACCGGGCAGAATTCCGAGGATCGAGCCGAGAATGGTCCCGCGCGCGATTGCGCCGGAGGAATCGATCAGATCCTGCCGCGTTGGCATCAGGCCCGATATCTTGGCCTTCACGATGTCTCGGCTTTCCTGCGACATTTCCAGGTTGCGGATAATTTCAGCAAAGCCGAATAAGCCCATGGCCACGTTGGTGAAGCCGATACCATCGGACAATTCTGCGATGTCGAAGGTCATACGGCCAGCGCCGGTCTCCAGATCGGAGCCGACCATCGACAGCAGGAGGCCGGTGAGAACCATGGCGACCGACTTGAGCACTGAGCCTTTCGCCAGCACCACCGCGAAGATCAGGCCAAGCAACATCAGCGAGAAATATTCCGCCGGACCAAACAGCAAGGCGAGTGAGGTGAGTGGCACGCCGAGCGCAGCGACCAGCACGGTCGAGACGCAACCTGCAAAAAACGAACCGATAGCGGCAATCGAGAGCGCCGCCCCGGCACGGCCTTGCCGCGCCATCTGGTGACCGTCGAGACAGGTTATGACAGACGTCGCCTCGCCCGGAATATTCACCAGGACCGAAGTCGTCGAGCCGCCATACTGCGCGCCGTAATAAATTCCAGCGAGCATGATCAGTGCGCCGACCGGCGGCAGACCGAACGTAATCGGCAACAGCATCGCAACCGTCGCCACTGTGCCGATGCCCGGGAGAACGCCGACCAGCGTTCCAACCAATGCACCAAGCAAACAGAACCCGATATTGTAAGGATTGGCGGCGACCGAAAAGCCGAGCGCCAGGTTTGCAAGAAGGTCACTCATGGCGGTGCTTCCTGCTCAAATCCAAGGCCAAAGCTGGAACGGCAGCTGCAGCAGATAAACGAACAGCCCTACGCAGAACGCCGTCATCGCCACAGCAGCAATCAGGCTCTCTGCCCAGCGCATCTCGGTGGAACCGAAAATAGAAATCATGAAGGCTGCGAAGGTCGACAGCACCAACCCGAGTGGCGGCATGCTGATGAAACCAAGATTGAAGCCGCGGATCATGCCGGCGAATGTGACGATCGCCAGCAGCACCCACGCGGGGCCGCGGATCGCGTAGCTTTCAATGGGCGGGCCGTCGACAAGCAGGCCGGTCAGCGCCACGAGTGCGCCCACGACCGCGAGCAATCCGGCGAATAAGCGCGGCGCGGTGCCGGGCCCGAATGCAAATCCGTGAGTGCCAGGAAGATCGCCTGACGTCCAGATCGCGATGATCGCCAGCCCGATCAGCGCAAGTCCGCCGTAGAAGTCTCGCGGGCCGCGAACCTTGAAGCGAAACCCGCCCCCACTGTGGGAGGTCTTTGCCCCCTCAACCATTACTCCCCCTCCCTTACGCTTTTTATCGTTGTCTCAGTTGCTCCCAAGGCTTCTTCAGGAGCCCCTCCACGATCCCTAGCACACCATGCCTCCTAGCCGAAAGCATAGACCTGGATGGCCAAGTACCTAAAAAATCGTCGGAAACGCCGTTGCGCCAATTTGTCCCAATAAAATGGCGCGGCGCCCCGTTTCGGCTGCGAACTAAGCCGAACGAATGATAGGGCCGCGTTCGTGGCGACTAGAAAATGCCGAACAGCCCAAGCAGACCGCCAGCCGCGAATAACCACAGTGGATTTATCCGCGTAGCGAAGCCGACCACGGCCGTCGCTGCCGTAAGAATGCCTGCGTACACATTGTGGTCGGCGGTACGTGCCAACACGAACGCACTCGCCGCAATTAACCCGAGCGATACGGGAACAAGGCCAGCCTGGATGGCAATCCGCCAGCGCGCGTCCTTGAAGCGGTCCCACGTGCGGGCAACGAAGAATGCCAATATGCACGTCGGCACACACATCGCAGTTGTCGCGACGGCGGCACCGGCAAGACCAGCGACGTGGTACCCGATCAGCGTTACGATGATGATGTTCGGCCCGGGCGAGACTTGCGCGATGGCGAAGCTGTCCGCAAATTGCCGATCGCTCATCCAATGCATCACCTCAACTGCGATGCGATGCATTTCGGGGATGGCGGCGTTAGCGCCGCCGACTGCGAATAGCGAAAGCAACGCAAAATAGCTAAACAGCGCGATGAGCGGATTGTCGTTCATCGTTTCATCCACGCCATACCGATACTGACCGGCGCCAGCGCTACAAACACATACGGCAATGGCCACTGCATAATCGCAACGCCAATGAAAGCGGCCGCCGCAACGAACGGCGCCCAATCCCAACGCTTTTGGAACAACGGCGCGGCCATTTTAGCAACCACTGCAATGAGAAGCCCAGTCGCTGCAGCCGTGATGCCGGCGAGAATGCGGCTCAGCGCTTCCAGATCACCAAACCGCGCATAGAGAATCGCCAAGACCGTTACGATGATCAGGGGCGGCCCCATCAGCCCGGCAAGCGCAACCGCAGCGCCTGGCGCGCCGCCAAATCGCGAACCGAACACGACCGAGAAGTTCACGACGTTGGGGCCGGGCAGAAATTGCGATAGTGCGAAGGCTTCGTTGAACTCTTCCGCCGTCATCCAGCCCTTCTGGTCGACGATCATTCGTCGCGCCCACGGCAAAGCGCCACCGAAACCGGAAATCGAGACGACGACAAACGCGCGAAAAAGTTCGGTGAGTGAGGGACGGTTAGAGGGGGGCACGACTGCGGCGGAGGACATTCGCAGTGAGGATTACAACGCGTAGCCACAGGCGGCTAGATGAGTTGTCGCAGGCGCCGATTGCGCCGTGGCATGGCGCGGAAGTGGGGCGCACATTTTCCGGGAAATAGGCAATTAGCCCCGATTGTGCGCACCCTGCTAGGAATGTGTCCCCATAAAACATCCGGGCGGGTCTTTTTTCGTCAACCATTAGCGCCTATATTCCTAGGTGCCGGGGCGACCCGGCTATGGCGATAAATGGCTGTCGTAATAAACCCATCGGACCCGGGGGCAGTACCCGGCGCCTCCACCCAAGCCCGGCGGGCACGGGCTTCGGCGGGGGCGAAATAGGATCGACGAGGGCGTAAAGGGCGTGCTTTTGCTCGGCATGGTTCCGCCGTTATCGGGCCATTCCATAGTTGCAAACGACAACTATGCTCCGGTTGCTCAGGTCGCGTAAGCGGTTTGAAAGACCGAACTGAAGCCCTAGCGGGTTAAGCTCCGTTAGGCGGGGTCCGGAGGCACCTGGCAACAGAAGCCTCCACTTTCATCTTCCCGGCATCCAATTATGACAAAAGGCTATGCACCGCCTGCCCGGGGATGGCGCGGGGTGTGTGCGGCGCGCTAGCATTGAGCGATTCATACAAGACGCGAATATCATGACCGACCAGATCCGCTACGACCTCCTGACCCAGCAGGCATTGCGCAGCGTAGTGCGCAACGTCCTCGTCGACGCGGCCAAAAAAGGGCTGCCGGGTGATCACCACTTTTACATTTCGTTTGATACCCGCGCCGATGGCGTCCGCATGTCCGATCGGCTTCGCGCCCAATATCCCGACGAGATGACCATAATCTTGCAACACCAGTTTTGGGACCTGAAAGTCGGCGACGACGATTTCGAAGTCGGACTTTCGTTCGGTGGCGTGCCAGAGCGGCTAAACGTGCCGTTCGAGGCCATCAACGGCTTCTTCGATCCGTCGGTCCAGTTTGGCTTGCAGTTCGAAGAGGTCACCGAGGGCGAGGAACGACCGGCACCGGCCAATGCGCAAGAACCGCCAACGGCGAAGAAAAAGCGGTCGCCAGCAACTCCGGTTGCCGTCGCCAAGGCAACAGAGACCTCACCCACAGCCGATCCGCCACAGGCGCCATCGCCCAAACGCGAGAAGCCTGATCGGCCGGTCGGTGGCGGCGAAGTGGTCCGGTTAGACCGCTTTCGCAAAAAATAGGCGAACGATCGCCCAGTTTGCCTGTTTGCGACTAGACTTGCTCATACCGCTGATCAGCACATAGCTTAACGGCAGGATCTCGGCGGTACGGGATAAATCTATGGCGAAAGCGCGCAGAAAATCTGCCAAGAGCCGCGTCGAAAGCGATGCGTTCGGCCCGCTAGAAATTCCAGCCGACAGGCTTTGGGGCGCGCAAACTCAACGGTCACTTCACAATTTCCGTATCGGCACCGAACGCATGCCGATCGAGATCGTGCGCGCGCTGGGATTGATCAAACGCGCCGCCGCTGAAGTCAATCGCGCACTTGGATCGCTCGATCGCAAACGCGCAACGACGATCGCAGCGGTGGCGCAGGAAATCGCCAACGGGAAACTGGACGGGCATTTTCCACTGTTGGTTTGGCAGACTGGTTCCGGAACGCAGACCAATATGAATGTCAACGAAGTGATCGCCAACGCGGCCAATCTCAAACTCGGTGGAAAACTTGGCGCAAAATCGCCGGTGCACCCGAACGATCACGTCAACATGAGTCAGTCTTCGAATGACTCAATTCCTACGGCCATGCACATCGCCGCTGTGATTGAGATTAATCGATATCTTAAACCGGCGTTGATGCGGCTCTATAAGGCACTTGATAAAAAGTCGAAAGAGTTTGCCAAGATCATCAAGATCGGCCGCACCCACACCATGGATGCGACCCCGATCACACTGGGCCAGGAGTTTTCCGGCTACGCGGCGCAGATTAAATCTGCGCTCGCTCGATTATCGCTGGCGGAATGCGAACTTTATCCTCTCGCTCAAGGCGGCACAGCAGTAGGGACAGGGATCAACTCCAAGCCACAATTCGCAAAAGCTTTTGCGCTGCGTATTGCGCGGCTTACAAAACTGCCATTCGTGAGTGCGCCTAATAAATTCGAGCAAATGGCGGGCCACGACACCTATGTGTTTGTACACGGCGCCATCAACGCTGCGGCCACGGCGCTATTCAAGATCGCAAACGATATCCGCCTATTAGGCTCGGGTCCGCGTTCGGGCCTGGGCGAGTTAATCCTTCCGAGCAATGAACTCGGCTCCTCGATCATGCCAGGCAAAACCAATCCAACTCAGAGCGAAGCGCTGACCATGGTCTGCTGCCAGGTTTTCGGCAATCAAACCACCATCACCGTGGCAGGTAGCCAGGGACATTTCGAGCTCAACGTTTACAAACCCCTGCTGGCCTACTGCATGTTGCAGTCAATTCGATTAGTCGGCGATGCCGTGAATTCTTTCACCGACAATTGTGTCGTCGGCATTCGTGCAAATGAACCACGCATTCGCGAGCTTATGCAGCGATCGCTTATGCTCGTAACTGCCCTCGCTCCAAAAATCGGTTACGACAAAGCCGCACAAGTCGCAAAGGCAGCCTACGCGAACGGTACAACGTTGCGCGAAGAGGCGGTTCGTCTTGGCTTTGTCAGCGGCCTCGAATTCGATCGTTTAGTTCGCCCCGAAAGAATGATTCGTCCGCACTAAAATTTTCGGACTGAGGCGGTACCAAAGTAGGTATTCGGCTTTTTTTCCGACCGGGCCTGTTCAAGTTTTTTTGATGATAGCCGTGAGCCTCGCGCCCGGGTTCAACGGGGTCATGTATTGCACTGCATCTTTTATGCGTATCCGGCTACTATTCTACTGTTGCGGTATGTCAAATTTCTCAATCCGAAAAACGTGCCGTAGAGTTTCACAAGAGGTGTTTTCATGTCTTCGATAGTAAAGTAGCTGGAATGGGCAAATATACATTTGGAAGTTCCAGCGTAGCTCTCAAATTAGATTCAGGATTTCTACTCATATTCATCAACGATCATTTATTCGACTTTTGTAATCAACCAACCGTGTATTGAATGGCAACAGGAATGGGAGCCACAGTATCAAAGGCTAACTTGTGGACTCCGCCGTAATGGCACCTTTCCGCCAACGTGTCGGCGCATTTGGCAGTAATGTTTCTTAGCTCTTGAGCGCCGAACTGAAATGTAACCCGTTACCTACGAGGGCGACGGAATGGCTGAAGTGATCAATCTTCGGACCGTTCGGAAGCGGGCCAACCGGCAGCAGGAAGATCAGCGTGCAAACGCCAATCGTCTTGCGTTTGGTCAGACCAAACGCGTTCGGAAGATTGAAGCCTTACACCAAGCTAAAGCCAAACGTCACCTTGATCGGCATCGGGTCGAAACAGGGGACCAGCAATGAAATCTCCGGTCGTTAAACGTTCGATTGTAATTGCGGGGCATAAAACGAGCGTGAGCCTCGAAGACGCATTCTGGAAGGGACTTAAGGAAATCGCTAATGGCAGGGAGCTAACCCTGTCGGACCTTGTGGCATCGATCGACACTGATCGCCGTCAGGGCAACTTGTCGTCTGCGATTCGCCTTTTCGTTCTCGACCATTACCGTGTGCACACCGCCGACGAACGCATTGTGCACACTGATCCTCACGACGTCCCAAGCCCGCGCGGCGTTGTGCACTCAGTTCTGTGAGCCGACTGAGGAAGCAGGCTGGCCCGCGCGCCGCGGCGCGGGCGCCGGTCTGATGTCAATTGGCGCCGGCAATGCCGGCGCCTGTTCATTTTTCGGTGCTGCTCTCCCGCGCATCTGCTGCGGCGTGTTCTCGATTGCACGTAAGGTCTTTGTCTGATTTTCAACCGCTCGCAGCGTAAGCCATCCAGTCAGCGCTGATACGTCGACGCTACGCGTCGGTGCCGCAAGCGGTCCTTTCAGAGCCTGAACAATATTCGGGCGGGCGCCAGCAGCCTCGTTCAAACCAGTAAGCTCCAGCCGCGCATCAACCGAGCCGTCGGTGAGGTCGATCGCTCCGGCAACGGCGAGCGCCGCGTCCTTACTCTCGATAACGGCATTGCCTAGACGAAGTTGGCCAGCGGCGATGCGCAACGCGGACTCGGCGCGCTTTAGGAACAATTGGCTGCGCTGCAGCGATTTGCTTACCAAGTCGGCGATACGCCCGGACTCGATGACCATGCCCTGGTCCACCGCACGGTTGACCGTGTCGAAAATTTGAGCGTCAAGACCAGAGATCGAGCCGTCGGCAAGCACGATCTTGCCGGAGCCCTCGAGCGAACCAACGAGTGCAATCGGACTGAGACCCGTTCCCTCCACCTCCGCCGTCAGACCGAGGGAACCGGTCATTGCGGGACGCGAGCTCGAAGGTAAAATCGTCGAAATGTCGGCGCCGGCGAGTGATACTTTCGCCTGCGCAGCCAGACCGTCGTCTTTTCGCCGGAACGTCAGCTGCCCGGAAAACCGCCCGCCCGCGATATTTCCGGTGGCATCACTCGCCGCGATATCATCGGCACCAAAACGGAGCGTGGTGTGGAATTCGCGCACGGGCACACCTAGCAGCAGATTGGCTTGGCCCACATTGAGCGCGACCGTCCCGGTGAATTTCCCCAGCACCCCGGCAGGAAACGGGTCGCTCGGCCAGCTCCAGGCCGCGTTTGCGCTCGCGGTTTGCGAAGGCAGACCGATCGCACAGGCAATCAGGACCGGCAGATCGGCTTTATCGACTTCAAGCGTGCCGTCAATCTTACGCGGAGATGCATTGTCTGTCGTGAGCTGACCGCGAACGTTGGACCCAGAGAGCTTCGCGTCAATATCGTCAAGCTTCAGCGCGCCGTCCGCAATTGTGACACGCGATGTCAGGCTTAGAGGCAGGGGTGCAGCGCTGTCGGTGCCATGCGGCCGCAAGGGGCGTAGATCTGCGTTTTCGATCCGTAGCGTCGCAGCAATCTTGGCACTTCGGTCTCCGGCGATTTGGCCGCTGCCGTGTGCCTGCGCCGACAGGCCGGTCGCGGATAATCGAATGTCGAACGTCATATCGCCGCCGGTTGGGCCTTCAATTTGCCCTTTCAGCCGTGCTGGACCTTTGCCAGGCGCCACGAACCGTTCGAGACTCATGAGCTTGAGGAGTGATGAGCCTTCCTGCGTGTCGACAGTCCCGTCGATAGCGACATCGGATATCGCACGCTTGTTCCAATCACCGCGGACGCGCGCATGCGTATCAACGCGCAGGTCATCAAGGTCGCCTGTCGCCGCGAAGCGACCGATGGTGTCGGAAGTCTTGTCATCGCCAGCAATATCGAGAGTGGCGTGCAATTTTGCGTGTCCAATCCGTCCGAGCAGGCTGCCCGCCTGGCGGACATTGCTCGGTGCGAACTTCTCCAGCAGCGCGACAATGGCAGCTGTCTGTTTCGTCTCGAAGTCCAGAGAGAATGAGCCGCGCGGCGGATGACCGCCGGTTTCCACCCGTCCGTTGGCTGCGAGATTTCCACCAGCAAGATCGCTCACCGACAGGCGATCAAGCTGCAGACCACCGCCGTTGATCTTGAAACGCGCGTGAGCATCACGCATTTCAATCTCTTCAAAGGTCGCACGGTCGAAATCGGCATCGACCGATACCTCGCGTGGCTGCTCCAGCGCGGAGCCGGCAAATAACGCTCGACCGAATTTGAGCGCTTCGTTGATATCGAACTGTGGCGCTTTAAACTTGATATCGAGGGCAGCCGACCGGCCGCCCGATGCAAAACTATAAGCAAGACGCCCGGTTATAGGCTTACGATCGAATTCTGCCTTGAGGCCCTCAACCGCGATCTTGTCCTTCGCGAGCGTCACATCACCGCGCAGACTCAAGGGGCGCAGCTCGTTCTGTCCGTTCTCGCTGCGACCTTCTAGCCAGGCAACCAACGCCTTCGGATCGGAAGCATCAATCTCAGCAGGACCGGTAAAGGCAACACCACCAGAATGAACGGCGAGCCGGCCGCTCAGGCGCACTTGCGTCAAGCCCGGCGCACGAAACTCGAGACGATCGAGATTCCATCCGTCGGAATTGCTGGTGATATCCCCACGCAAATTCTGGATGCTGTTGCCGCCAAGTGTGAGTTGATCGATGCCAACGCCAAACTGAACGGGGAGACGCGGGCGAAATGCGCTGGCCGCCGATTCCGCGAGCTTACGAATAGCGACAGCGGGCGACTGTCGGACGCCGTCAGCATTCGCGGCGGCTCGATCGAGGTCGAGCTGGCGTCCGGATAGTACGCCGTCCAAGCGTGGATGCGTGCCAAACTTGAAATCCGCGACGCCGGTTAGCCGGGCGCCCTGATCTTCCGATCCATAAAGAAACTCGATATTTTCGATCAGCGCCGACTGTGCGCTCGCTTTGATCTTCCCGCTCACGCGCCATGGCTGGCTTAAAGTATTCGCGAATTGCGTCGTGGCACGCGAGCTGATCCCGACGGATTGTGACACACTCAAGGTGCCATCGAATCGCGGCTCACCACTAGCGAGCGCCAGCGCACCATCAATTTCGATGCTCAGAGGTCGGTCCACCGGATCGACATTGATATGCAATTTAAGGGTTCGCCCTTCACTCAATCGGCCGACAGTGAGACGATAAGGATAGCGCTTGCCCTCAATTGTCACCGCGCCTTCGCCTTTAACGGGGCCAACAAGCGATCGCGCATCGCCAATGAAAGATATCCGGCCGAGCGTGAGGTTTGTGCCGCTCGCAACGTCGGCCAAAATAAGCGTGCCATCCTCGATGCTGAGCCTGTCGACCGACAGTTCGTCGGGCTTGAATGTCACGGCCAAATTGGGTGCGCGCACACGACCCGCCTTGTCTAATCCCAGGCTAACCTGTGGCCCCGCAAGGTGCATTTCGGCGGCTCGCCATTCGCCGCGCATAAGCGGACCGAGCGCGAGCTCGACACCGAGCGAACGTGCGCGGATCGTCTCCGTGCCACCGCCGATCTCTATGTCATGTAGCGTCAGTTGCGGCGAAGGCAGGAGGCGTGCGTCGATCGCGCCAATTACCCGCACGTTGACACCGGTAATGCGGCTCGCTTCAGCCTCGAACAATGAGCGATGGCTATTCCAATCGATCAGCAGCGGGCCGACCAGCGCTGCTACCAGCGCCAGGATGATCGCAATCGCCAATCCAAGCAGGGTGGTTTGCAACGCCAGCTCCAGCACCGAAACGCATCCGGCGCATATCCAAGAATAATCGTCGAAATATCTAAGGCATCTTGGCGATTTATGGCGGCGAATCTATGTCGCCGCCGGTCACTCCCGCGCGAGCGGGAATCCGGGCGGGCCTCTTAGCCCAACGCGACGATCTTGCCCGGATTCATAATATTTTGCGGGTCGAGCGCTCGCTTGATCGATGCCATGACGGCAAGCGCCGCCGACCCATACTCTGCCGCCAGATATTTCATCTTACCCTGCCCCACGCCATGCTCCCCGGTGCAGGTCCCATCCATCGCAAGCGCCCTCTCGACGAGCCGCTCGGACAAATCCTTGGCGCGCTTGATTTCGTCGGGATCATCCATGTCGACCAATAACGTGAGATGGAAATTACCATCGCCAACGTGGCCGACGATTGGCGCCAATATGCGGCTTTGTTCAATATCCCGCTGCGTCTCGGTAAGGCATTCGGCCAACCGCGATATCGGCACGCAAACATCCGTAGGCACCATGGACGCGCCTGGGCGCAACGCGAAGTTCGACAGCGCGGCGTGATGACGCGCTTCCCATAAACGGGTGCGTTCTTCGGGCCGCGTGGTCCAAGTGAAAGGACCTCCACCAAATTCGGCCGCGATCTCGCCGAACCGCTTGGATTGCTCCGCAACAGATGCTGCCGTTCCATGGAATTCGAGAAACAACATGGGCGTCTCGGGCAGCCCAAGCTTCGAATGCATATTGCAGGCGCGCACCTGGAGCGCGTCGAGCAGCTCGATGCGCGCCACCGGAATGCCTGATTGGATGGTGTGGATGGCGGTGTTGCAGCACGCCTCGACGGATGGAAATGGGCAGGTACCGCCGGAAATCGCTTCCGGAATACCCGAAAGACGTAGCGTCAACTGGGTGATCACACCAAGAGTGCCTTCAGAGCCCACCATCAACCGTGTGAGGTCGTAGCCCGCAGACGTTTTTTTTGCCCGGCGGGCGGTGTCGATCACCTCACCGTTCGCCATCACCACTTTGAGCGCGAGAACATTGTCTTTCATGGTGCCGTAGCGAACCGCATTGGTTCCCGAACAACGTGTTGCGGCCATGCCACCGAGCGAAGCGTCGGCGCCGGGATCGATAGGAAAAAAAAGGCCGCTATCGCGCAGTTGCTCGTTGAGCGCTTTTCGCGTGATGCCAGGTTCAACGACGCAATCAAGATCTTCCGCGTGGACAACAAGGACCTTGTTCATGTCGCGAAAATCGATCGACACGCCGCCGACCGGCGCATTGACATGTCCCTCGAGCGACGTACCGACGCCGAAGGGAATAATGGCAACGCCATTTTCGGCGCAAATGCGGACGATCTGCTGAACGTCCTCGGTGCTTTGCGGGTAAACGACGGCGTCCGGCGGCTGATTGGCAATCCAGGTCATCGTGTTGCCGTGCTGTTCGCGCACGGCCTGCGACGTCACGACACGGTTGCCGAAAACCGCATTGAGCGCCGCCACCGTTTTTTTGATTGCCGCCGGATTTCGGCCGTTCTGCGCGCCGGCGACCTGAACCAAACCCATGCGATACCCTCTGCTAACGTGCCTGGCGAACGTTAGCAGAGGTTGGCTGGGGTTAAAACGAGGCTGGCGGTGGCAACGGCTGAGGACACCCGCGATTGGTCGAGCGTTAGCGCCACACGCCAGCCGCGCCCTACGACGATTTGCCGAGGAAAGGTACGATCATCGCGACCCTTTGCCGGTACCGCCGGTATTCGTCGCCGAAGACCGCTATCAGGTCATGTTCCTCAAGAGCGATGCCGACAAAGATGTAGGTCGTGGTCACTGCCGCGAACAGGAGATGCCCCGCTGTCATCACGGGCGTTATCCAAAAGGCAATGATGAAGCCGAGATAAATCGGATGGCGAACCATCTTGTAGAGTAGCGGGGTCCTGAACCGTATCGAAGGCATTGGTTTGCCGGTGAGATTATTGGTGACTTGGTGCAAACCGAACAATTCGAAGTGGTTGATGAGAAACGTGCTGCTAAACACGGTCACCCAACCCAGCAATGACAGACCGAGGAGGACCGCCGCGATTTGCGGGTTATCGATTTGCCAGATCACAGTCGGAATTGGCTGCCACTGCCACAGCAGCAGCGCGAGCGCCAGGTTGGCGAAGAGAACATACGTGCTTCGCTCGACCGAGGCCGGGACGAATTGCGTCCACCATCTCTTGAACTGCGGCCGCGCCATCACACTGTGCTGTACGGCGAACAGCGACATCAGCAACAGATTGACGACAATCGCCTGTAGTGGCGGCCCAACGGGACCCGAATCAATCGCCTTCGGCACCACCAATCCGGTGACGAAGCCTATCGCATAGAGAATGATGACGAAGAACGCGAGATAAGCCACGAGACCATAGAGAAACGCGATGAGCTTGCCCATGAGATCTCCCCGCCGCTGACGGAGTGCGGCTTGACGTTATGAGTTGGCCGGAAAGTAGCGCTCCAGTCGCGGGAAGACTTTGAGCCGAGCTTGATTTGTCCTTGAGGAAATCCTGATTTTATCTTTGACGAGCCGCAATCCTTGGCCGGATCAGGCCGCGCGGTCCCCATGGAGAATTTTCCGCTAGAGACGAAGGGCCGTGCACCGCTGCCGGGCGATCTGGCGCCCGCAACAGCGCCGCACCGTCACGAATAGATATTCCAGGTCGGCGGATTGGATTGCGGCTCCGCAGGAGCTTCCCTGCCAAGCGAAACGACCCACGCGACGACCATCGCCGTAACAACGACGACATACGTTCCTCGAGCAACCTTGCCTATCATTGTGCCGCCTCCGATTTTTTTTGCAGGATAGTCCAGGCAGGGGCGGCCGCGCGTGCGTCGTTAATTTTTGGTTAATCGGGGTAAGCCGTTGAATTCGCGGGCTGGCCTGCGGTTGGCCGGTGGACGTGTAAGCCCCACTGTCGTAGTTTTCGCGCCATTCGCGTTCCTTTTTGCTCGGAGTTTGCAATGGCCGGCCCTGTAATTGCTGTCACTGACAGTGTTTTCCCATCGCTTGATCCGGCCAAGGCCGCGCTAGCGCGGCTCAATCCCACCTACCGCATGTCCAAGAGCGTCAATGCCGATGACATCGTCGCGGTGGCCAAGGACGCAGACGCAGTCCTGGTGACCTATGCGAAACTCACGCGCGACGTCCTGATGCAGCTCACGCGCTGCAAGGCGATCGGTCGTTTCGGGCTCGGCGTCGACAACATCGATCTGGTCACCGCGAAAGAAAAAGGCATCGCCGTCAACTACGTTCCGGACTACTGCATTCGCGAAGTCTCGGATCACGCGATGGCGCTGCTGCTGGCGCTCATCCGTAAAATCCCACTCTCAAACAAACTGGTCCAGGCTGGCCGTTGGGAAATGCCCGCGGTCGTGCCGATCCGCCGAATCGAAGGCACGGTGCTTGGGCTCGTTGGCTTCGGTCACATCCCTCGTCTCGTAGCTCCCAAAGCGCAGGCCTTCGGCATCAAGGTGATTGCCCATGACCCT
>CAWGBH010000001.1:0-260605 GCA_963820805.1 uncultured Alphaproteobacteria bacterium | reverse complement strand
CAGCGATCGGCGATGAGACGGCCGGTATCCTCATCGAGCCGATCATGGGCGAAGGGGGCATGCGCGAGGTCTCCTGGCGCTTCCTCCAGGACTTGCGCAGCCTCGCCGACGAGCGAGGCATCTTGCTCCTGCTCGATGAAGTGCAAACCGGCATGGGCCGCACCGGGCGGCTGTTCGCCCATGAATGGGCGGGGATCACGCCGGACATCATGGCGACCGCCAAGGGGCTCGGCGGCGGCTTTCCCGTCGGCGCTTGCCTCACCACCGAGGCGGTCGGCTCGGCCATGACGGCGGGCAGTCACGGCTCGACCTTCGGCGGCAATCCGCTCGCCATGGCGGTCGGCAACGCTGTGCTCGACGTCGTGCTCGAGGACGGCTTCCTCGACCATGTGTCGCAGATGAGCCTTAGGTTGAAGCAGCGCCTTGCCGCGCTGACGGACGAGCATGGCGATATCATCGAGGAGGTGCGCGGGCAGGGGCTCATGCTCGGGCTGAAATGCAAGGTCCCCAACCAGAAGCTGGTCGAGGCTCTGCGCGCGGAGAAGATGCTGACCGTCCAGGCCGGCGACAATGTCGTGCGTCTCTTGCCGCCGCTCATCGTCGGCGAGGCAGAGATCGAGCTTGCCGCCGAGAAGCTCGAGGCCGCTTGCGCTGCCTTGGCCAAGGTTTCGGCCCCCGCCTAACGCGACAAGACCGCCTCCATGCCACCCAAGCATTTCCTAGACATCGACGCACTGGACACAAAGACCTTGCGCGCGATCATCGATGACGCTGCCGCCATCAAGCGCAAACGCAAGAACAGGAAGGCTGCGAAGGGTATCGGCGTGGGCGAGGGCGCCGTCCTCGCCATGATCTTCGAGAAGCCCTCGACCAGGACGCGCGTCTCCTTCGAGGTCGCCATGCACGAGCTCGGCGGGACCTCCGTCGTGCTCGATCCGCAGGACATGCAGCTCGGCCGCGGCGAGACCATCGCCGATACTGCCCGCGTGCTGTCGCGCTATGTCGATGTGATCATGCTCCGCACCGGGCCTCATGCGACGCTTGTCGAGCTCGCCGCGCATGCGACCGTGCCGGTCATCAACGGGCTCACCTGCCGCTCCCATCCTTGCCAGGTCATGGCCGACGTCATGACCTTTGAGGAGCTGAAAGGTCCGATCAAAGGCCGCACAATTGCCTGGATCGGAGACGCCAATAATGTCGCCACCTCCTGGGTTCATGCTGCGGCGCGCTTCGCCTTCGAGCTCAGGATCGCCGCGCCCAAGGACTTCGCGCCTTCGTCCGAGCTTCTCGCCTGGGCCAACGCGCAAGGCGCGAAGATCGAGGTGTGCGACGATAAGCTTCAGGCGGCGCGCGGCGCCGATTGCGTGGTGACGGATGTCTGGGTGTCGATGGGCGACAATGACGCGAACCGGCGCAACGCGGCGTTGCGGCCGTTCCAGGTCGACGGCGCGGTGATGGCAGCGGCGCACGAGGACGCGATCTTCATGCATTGCCTGCCCGCCCATCGGGGCGACGAGGTGACGGAAGAGGTGATCGACGGCCCGCAATCGGCAGTGTGGGACGAGGCCGAGAACCGCCTGCACGTGCAGAAGGCGATCCTCGCCTGGTGTCTTGGCGCTAAGCCTCGCAGCGCTAAGCGCCGGAAGGCCAAGGCGCGCGGAGCCAGACGATGACCGAGCACTCCCCGGAGCAGCTTGTCGAGCTGAGTATCCCCGAGGACGACCTCATTTTGCCGTTCCAGGCCGATCAGGCCGAGGTGTTCGGCCGCCTGGTCAAGCTCGGGCCGACGGTCGATACCATCCTCTCGCGCCACGATTATCCGGAAGCCGTGTCACGGCTATTGGGCGAGGCGGTCGCGCTCACCGCCCTGCTTGGCGCCTCGCTCAAGACTGAAGGCAAGTTCATCCTTCAGGCCTCCACCGACGGCCCTGTCGATCTTCTCGTCGCCGATTATCAGGTGCCTGGCGGTTTGCGGGGCTATGCCCGCTTCTCCGCCGACAGGCTTGCCGCCCTTCCCGACGATGGCCGCCTTCTCGGCCAGGGTCATCTCGCCATGACCATCGACCGCGGCTTGGAGACCGAGCGCTATCAGGGCGTGGTGCCGCTCGAAGGCGAGAGCCTGACCGAGGCGGCCGATACATATTTCCGCCAGTCGGAGCAGCTTCCGACCTTCATCCGCCTTGCCGTGGCGCGGCATTACCGCCCGGGCAAGGGAGCCGCGCGTCCCTGGACGTGGCGGGCCGGCGGTCTGCTCGTGCAGAAGCTGACGCGCCAAGGCGGACACTCCGGCGCGCGAGCAGCGGCCTTCGAGGAGGAAGATTGGACGCGCGCCAAGGCTCTCGCCGAGACGGTCGAGGATCACGAGCTGCTCGACCCGATGCTTCCCGCCGACCGGTTGCTCTATCGCCTGTTCCATGAGGAGCGGGTGCGCGCCTATCGCGCCATTCCGCTCGAGACCTATTGCAGCTGCTCGCGCGGGCGGGTCGAGGATCTGCTCAAGCGCTTCTCGGCGGAAGATCTCGCCGACATGGTGGTCGACGGCGAGGTATGGGTGACGTGCGAGTTCTGCAACAGCCGCTACCACTTCGACCCCGCCTCCTTCGCCGACGCGTGAGGAGCGTTATTACGCGCTGAGCTCTTGGGCGAGGCCGGCGAGGAAGGCGAGGCACGCCTCGATCTGCTCGCGGCTCACATACTCATCCGCGGCATGCGCTTGCGCGATGTCGCCGGGCCCGCAGATCACGGCGGGGCATCCGGCCTGCTCGAACAGCCCGGCCTCGGTCGTGTAGGACACGGCCCGCGTGCCTTTCGTGCCGGTGAGCTTGAGCGCGAGCGCCACGGCCTCTGATGCGCTTCCCGCGACGAAAGCCGGAACGGAATTCAACGTTCTTGGTCTCGATCCGGGCCTCGGCGGTGACCTTCTTCATTTCCGGCAACAACTCGGCCTCGGCGAAACGCGCGAGGTCATGCGGGATCTCCTCAGGCGAGGCTGAGGGGAGGCTCCGCACCTGCCAGTGGAAGTCGCAAGTCTTGGGCACGATGTTCGGCGCCGTGCCGCCTTTGATGGTGCCGACGCTGATCGTCGAGTAAGGCGGCTCGAAGCGGGGATCGTTCTCCGTTTTGGCGATGTCGGAGCCGATGCGGTCGAGCTCGCCGATCAGCGAGGCAGCCGCTGAGATCGCGTTGACGCCGAGCGCAGGCAGACTCGAATGGGCCTCGCGGCCATGCACGGTGGTGCGGTAGGCATCGATCCGCTTATGCGCGTCGATCACCGCCATGCTGGTCGGCTCGCCGACGATGATCGCGCGGGGTCGCGGCAGGTCTCTGCCGAGACGCGCGATCAGCGGTCGTACGCCCGTACAGCCGACCTCCTCGTCATACGACACGATGAGGTGCACCGGCTCTTTCAGCTTCCTCTCTTTGAACAGAGGCACCGAGGCGAGCACGCAGGCGATGAAGCCCTTCATGTCGCAGGCGCCTCTGGCATAGAGCTTTCCGTCGCGCTCCGTGAGCGTGAACGGGTCGGATGTCCAGTTTTGGCCCTCGACCGGCACGCAGTCGCTGTGGCCGGAGAGCCCGACGCCCCCGTCGCCGCTACCGCCGATGGTGGCGAAGAGATCGGCCTTGGTGCCGTCAGGGGAGGGGACGCGCAGCGATCCGATGCGATGGTGCTTGAGATACTCCTCGACGAAGGCGATCAGCTCGAGATTCGACTTCGAGCTCGTCGTGTCGAAGCCGACAAGCGTCTTCAACAGCTCCGTCGCCTTCGTCAGCGAAGCGGAAGTGCCTGTGGACCGCGAGGCGGCCTTGGTTTGCTTCGCGAGGGTCAATTAACGCGACACGATCGTAGCTTGGTTGCGGAAACGTTCGGCGGAGCGAGCGCGGGCTTTGAGCGCCTCGCTCTCGCGATTGCGCGGCGGGGCGTCGGTGACAAGCGAGTCGATCAGCTCACGCGCCGCGCGGATCACCTTGTCGACGGCACGGTCGAAAGCTTCTGCGTTCGCCTTCGACGGCCGCGTGCAGCCGGAGAGCTTCCGCACGAATTGCAGCGACGACAGGTAGATTTCCTCGTCGGTGGCGGGCGGATCGAAATTATGCAGCATCTTGATATTCCGGCACATGATCGTCCTCGTGCGATAAAGGTGCTTGCGAAAAGGGTGGCACAGAGGCCCGCCCCCAAGCAAGGCACCCCCCAATGCAGTCATGCGGTCCGCCTCACCCTGAGGAGGCGCGGAACGCGCCGTCTCGAAGGGCGAGACCCCAGTGCTCGCCAAAACGATCGGGTCCTCATGGTTCGAGACGCGCCCTTCCGGCGCTCCTCACCATGAGGATTACGGTCGTGCGGCAGCAAGCGCCTGATCGAGATCGGCCTTGAGGTCCTCGACGTCTTCGAGCCCTATGGAAATCCGCAAGCTGTTGTCGAAAATGCCGAGCTCGGCGCGCGCCTCGGGCGTCAGCCGCTGATGCGTCGTCGTGGCGGGGTGCGTTATCAGGCTCTTGGCGTCGCCGAGATTGTTGCTGATCTTGAAGATGCGAAGCGCGTTGGTGAAGCGGAATGCCGTCTTCTTGTCGCCCGCCACCTCGAAGGCGACCATCGGCCCGCCGCCTTCCATCTGCTTCTTGGCGAGGGCGGCCTGCGGGTGATCGGCGCGGCCGGGATAGAACACGCGGGCGACTTCCTTGCGGCCGGCGAGGAAATCGGCAAGCACCGCGGCAGATGCGCAATGACGCTCGACCCTGACCGGCAGCGTTTCGAGACCCTTCAGCAACACCCAGGCATTGAACGGGCTGAGCGAGGGGCCGGTGTGCTTCAGGTAATTGTGCAGCTTCTCCTCGATGAACTCCTTGGGGCCTAACACGACACCGCCGAGGCAGCGCCCCTGGCCGTCGATATGCTTGGTCGCCGAATAGACCACGATGTCGGCACCGAGCTGCATCGGCCGCTGCAACAGCGGTGTGGCGAACACATTGTCCACCACCACGAGCGCGCCGGCCTTCTTGGCGATTGCCGAGACGCCGGCGATATCGACGAGCTCGAGCACCGGATTGGTCGGCGTCTCGAAGAAGAAGGCGCGCGTGTTCGGCTTGACGGCTTTCGCCCAGGCATCGAGATCGCGCCCATCGACCAGGGTCGTTTGGATGCCGAAGCGCGGCAGCAGATCCTCGACGATGTAGCGGCAGCTGCCGAACAGCGCCCGTGCCGAGACCACATGGTCCCCGGTCTTCAGGTGACACAGCAGCGAGGAGGCGACGGCGGCCATGCCGCTCGACGTGCCGCGCGCGGCGGGAGCACCTTCGAGCGCGCACATGCGCGCCTCGAACATCGCGACGGTCGGGTTGGCGTAGCGGCTATAGACATATCCCTGCTCGTCGCCCTTGAACCGCGCCTCGGCCTGCTCGGCGGACTGATAGACATAGCCCGAGTTGAGGAAGATGGCCTCCGAGGTCTCGCCGAACTGACTGCGCAGCGTCCCTTCATGCACGAGGCGCGTTGCCGGGCGCCAGGCGCTCGGGCCGCTCTTATCGTCTTTACCTGCCCCCATGGGCGTCACTCCTTTCGACTGGAGCTGCGGCCCGGGCACAAAAAAACCCGGACTTTGGCTTTAAGCCAAAAGACCGGGATCGGCAAAACCGCCTCGCACGGCCTTTTAGCGACTTGTTTAACGTGGCTGCAAGCCGGCCGGCCAAATCACCACGAGGCGCATTCATCGCGCTTTCGGGCCCCTCCCGTCAAGCCGTCTCGATCCGTCTCGGCGATCGGCCTCTTGTGAATTGAGGGGAGAAGGCCGAGCTTTAGGTGACCAGGCGCCGCAACCATGCCAAGAACATCTCCATGCCACCAGCTAAGCCGCTCTTCGAGGCGCTGCCCGAGAGCCCGCACGTGACCGCACCCGCCGAGCCGACGCGGAGCGTCTTCGCCCGCACCGGCATCCTGCCCTGCCAAGCCGTTCGCGCCATGATCGAGGCCGGCGAGATCATGGCCGCGCCAGAGATCGAGGCCAACCAGATCCAGCCCGCGAGCCTCGATCTCAGGCTCGGCAAGGTCGCTTACCGCATCCGCGCGAGCTTCCTTCCTGGTCCCAACGCAACCGTGCGCGACAAGCTCGCCGAGCTCAAATTCCATGAGATCGATCTGACCAAAGGCGCGGTGCTCGAGGCCGGCTGCGTCTATCTCGTGCCGCTGATCGAGCAGCTCAAGCTGCGCTCGACCATCGCTGGCTTTGCCAATCCTAAGAGCTCGACAGGCCGGCTCGACGTTTTCACCCGGCTGATCGCCGACCGTCAGGATAGCTTCGACGCGGTCGAGGAAGGCTATACCGGCCCGCTCTTCGCCGAGATCTGCCCGCGCACCTTCTCGATCAAGGTCCGCTATGGCTCGCGGCTGAACCAGATCAGGTTCCGCCGCCGGGTTGGCCAGCAGCTCGACGCCGACGAGCGGCCGGGCCGCGTGCGCGACCGGACCTTGCGCGAGATCCATTCCGATGTCGGTCTGGTCGAGGGCGAGGCCTCGATCCGCGAAGGCCTCAATCTCAGCATCAGCCTCTCGCCAATTCCGCCAACGGAGCTCGTCGGCTATCGCGCCCGCCGTTATGCGGGCGTGGTCGATGTCGATGCGGTCGGCGCCTACGAGGCCAACCAATATTGGGAGGCCGTCAAGCTCGGCGAGGATCGCCGCCTCGTGCTCGACCCGCACGAATTCTACATCCTCGCCTCGAAGGAGAGCGTGTCGGTGCCGCCGGCCTATGTCGCCGAGATGGCGCCGTTCGACCCTCTGATCGGCGAGTACCGCGTGCACTATGCCGGCTTCTTCGATCCGGGCTTCGGCTATGCCGAGGGCAAGGCTCCCGGCGCCAAGGCCGTGCTCGAGGTGCGCAGCCTCGACATCCCCTTCATCCTCGAGGATGGGCAGATCGTCGGCCGCCTCGTCTATGACCGGCTCACCGACATCCCCGACCAGATTTACGGCCAGGGCATCGGCTCGCACTACCAGGCGCAAGGCCTGAAGCTGTCGAAGCACTTCAAGCAGGGCTAGAACTCGGCGCCAATCCCAGTTTCGTCATGCCCAAGCTCCGCATCGGAGCAGCCGTAACGGAATGGACCCCCGGGTCAAGCCCGGGGGTGACGGGGAAAAAGTTAGGCCGAGCAAGAGCCGCCGCCGAGCACGCAGAACTTGGCGCAATGCGGGTGGCAGAGCTTCACCGCGCCATGCTCGAACATGCCGCCATCGGCGCGCGCAGCGTCGGCGAGCGTTGCGCCCATCTCGAAAGCGGGATCGTAGGGAAGCAGCGTGCAGGGCAGCACGACCGGGTGTGCGGCGCCCTTCCGCTTGACCACCATCCGGCTCGACGCGCACATCACGTCTCTTGGGTCCTTGTGCAGAATACCCCAACAAGCCTCGGTGATCTCGGGCACCTCGGCGCGCTCATCCATCTCGGGGAACAGCACGAGTTGGCCGTGGTCATGCGCATCGACCGGCCAACCACGCTCGGCGACCAACATTGCATAGCCCGCCCGCGCGTCCTCCTCGCTCTCGCCCCAGCAGGTGCGCCCGGCAAGCGCAAGCGCGAAGCCCTCGCGCGCGAGCCAGTCGATTCCCTCGAGCGTCTTGGCGAAGGAACCTTCGCCGCGTTCGGTATCGTGCAGCTCGCGCGAATAGTGGTCGAGGCTGACCCGCATCACCAAACAGTCGCCATAGGTCTCGCGCAAACCCAAGAGACCTTCGCGGATACGCGAACGGAGCATCGGCTGCATGGCATTGGTCAGCACGAGCGCCCGATGACCGCGGGCGAGCACGTCGCCGAGCATCTCGATGATGTCGGGGTTCATGAAGGGCTCGCCGCCGGTGAAGCCGATCTCGCTGACCGGCCAGACGTCGCGTGCGACCTCGTCGAGATAGGAAGCAACCTCGGACCTGCTGATATAGGCAAGCCGGTCGTTCTCGGGACTCGAGTCGATATAGCAATTGCGGCAGGTGATGTTGCAGAGCGTGCCGGTATTGATCCAGAGCGTGCGCAAGGTGCCGAGGCTTGACGCGCGCGCGCCGCTCACCCTTTGCCGTCCGGTCGGGATCGGCGAATTTGGCGGAGGCAGGGGCAATGGCGAGCTCGGTCATTGGGGCCACTATACGCAAACTCGGTCATCAAGCCCGGTAACGAAGCGAAGGCCCCATTTCACGATGGTGCGAGGCCGGGTAGGCGGCAGAGCTGCCGCTTTTTGCCGCCAGGCACCCATGTTATGACTTGGGCATCGCGGGTGTAGCTCAGTGGTAGAGCAGTAGCTTCCCAAGCTACGTGTCGAGGGTCCGATTCCCTTCACCCGCTCCATAAAATCAAGGACTTAGCAGGAGGATCGACCAGCAGTACCATCAAGGGGTAGACATCAGGGTAGACAAGGCCTTGTAGACGACGGAGGAGGCGTGCGCCTGCCTTTAGGACCTGCGCTCTAGGGCAGGTGGCTTGAAAGCCTGCCAGCGGTCCAATCCAAGAGCCTGGCTTGCAAGCGGCGCAACTCGCTGCCCAAGTGTAATGCTTAGGACCGGCCCAATGGAGGACGCGCGTCAATGGTTTCTCGTTCGATTGCCGCCCTCGCAGGTTTAGCGTTGTTGCTTGCCGCCTGCGACGACAACAAGCCAAAGGCTATGCTTATGGTCACGTGGCTCGTGCCAGGGCAGCCGCCTCAGTCTACTCAAACCCCGATGCATGATATGGAGGCGTGCGAGACGGCTAAGCAGGAGGCGATGGCCAGTGGTGAGGCGGCTCGGCAAGAGCGCATACGCATGAACGATCAGGATAGGGCGGAGGCGCAGGCTTCCTTGAAGGCCTCTATCGAAGAGGCGCGCGCGCAAGGTGGGACTGTTACTGGTCTCGGCCCTGAGCAAGAACGGAAGCTACGTGGTGAAGCTCTGCCCCAAGTCAGCGCGTATTGCATCAGCAATTGAGACGATCTGCGGATGTTACCGAATGACCCAGCGCCTTGGAGCGAAGACCAATCGCGAGATTGAGGAGCACTACTTCGAGCAGTTTCGGCAAATCTATCAACTGCCCAAAGGGGTCGTGTGCCATGGTGACAAACCCGACGTGATCATTCACGGCACGAAAAAGATCGGGATCGAGATTACAAACTTCTATATTCAGTCAGGTAGCCTGCCCGACAGCGAGCAGCGTCAAAGGCGCATTCGCGATGACGTCGTTTCCGAAGCTCATCGCCTCTATCTCGCAGGAGGTGGGAAAAGGATTGAGCTCACCTTCGGATTCGAATTGAGCAAGCCGATAACCCTCGCAAGAACGAAAGGGCTCACACGAGAGTTGGCGGCGATCGCTCGAGCTAACGAAGGCCACCCAAGCGGCACCCTAGAGATGGCCCTGTTTCGGTCGAGCCCTGAGATTTCCTTCGTGTACATCAACTCGTGTGACTATGCCGATCCGAAGTGGCGGGTGTCGCAAGTCCACACTCTCGGGCTCGCATCGAAGAAAGAGTTTGAAGGGATCGTCCGGGATAAGGAGACCAAGTCAGTTGGGTATCAAAAATGCGACGCCTATTGGCTGCTTATCGTGGTGGATTGGTTGGACCGCGCTCAGGACCAAGAGATCAGAGTTGATGGCTTGCATGTGACCTCAACGGTGTTTGAGAAGATCATCATCTATAAGCCGGGTTTTGAGTACGTCGAAATGTGAGTGGCTTGTGACCGATCATTCCAATCAAGCGCCTATGAGTGAAGACCGGAACGACACCATCGAAGAGAGCATCGAGCACCTGGTAGAGCGCGGTGTCGAGGCGGCGTTGATCGACGTGATGAATGTGCGCGGCGAGTTTGCTCGGCGCGGCGCTTTGTCCAATTCGCGGCGGTTCGTGTGTGAGAATGGCGCGATCTACGCGCGCTTTATCTCCGAGGCGGCGAAGATCGCCCGGTTCGTTTTTCAGGCCGTCGGCAACGACGAGGACGGTGCCAAGCTCCTCAAGGAGGGCGTCGAAAGACTGGCGAAGCGCATCACCGATCATTTTGCGAGGGATCGACAAAGCTCGTCTTCCGGCATGGCCAACACGCAAGCGACCATGCAACGAGAGTTGGCGTCGCGATTGGAGGAAGAGACGAGACACGCCTGCACTGAGTTTGGTATCGGCATGGCAGGAGGAGAACCCTTGAAGAAGAACGGCGACACACACGTACACGCGGACATTACGAATAGCCCGGGCGCGTCCCAGCAGGTTGGGGTCGGGAAGAAGGTTACCCAAAAGGCAACAATTACCCAGACATATGAGCCCTTGATCGCGGAATTGGATCGCATCGAGGGCTCCAACGAGTTCCGGGCGCTCGGTGAGAAGCAGCGGACCGAGACCAGCCAGATCGTGGAGGACATTCGCGAGGAGTCAGCGGAACAGCAGCCGAATGAAAATAAATCTGGAAATGGGTGAAGCGCCTGAGCGGAAAGCTCACGGACGCCGGACTGATGTTCTCCGCCCACTTCTTGGCCGCCTATGCGGCTTATAAAGAAAAGTTCCTGTAGCAGCCAGTTAACCCCCAGGCGGGCGAAAACAGGGAAACCCGCCTGGGGGTCTGGCGCGCCCGAGACAGCGTGGGCGCTTTGCCGAGGCATGCCTACCTCGGCGGTTCGGCGGAGGAGGAACTGCAATAACCCCTCCGCCTATGGTGAGCGGAGCGCGGTCTGCGGCGCGCTCGACGCTCGGCTTTCCCTCTGGATCGTCAGGGCCAGAGGGAAACTCAGGCCGCCTTCGCTGCGGCCTTCTTCTCTGCGATCTGCACGCCGAGGATCGCTGCGGGCGATGCGGACCGGGAGCGCTCGACCAGCATGCCGCGCGGCTCCAGATTGCTGACAAGCGCCTCTTCGAGGCGCTCGGCAGCAAGGAGGTCGTCGGCCAGCATTGCGAGTTTGGTCGCGCGCTCCGCCGAGGCGATGCCCTTGCGGCTGTCGCGGGCCTCGATCTCCTTGCCCATGCGCGCGGTGAGCGCGTCGGGGTCGAGCCAAGCGAGGGTCTGAAGGTGAGCGAGATGGCCGGGAGCGACGATGATCTTCGCGTCCTCGACCGCGACCCGGCGAGCCAGGTTGCGAACGTAGTCGGCCGCCTCGCCCTTGAGCTCTGCCACGGTCTTCGGCGCTTGGCTCACGTTATCCACGGCAACCGAAGCGCGCTAAACGTTCGCTGGAAATGAGACGGCAGTGGGTGCAGTTTGATGCGATGGACGGCCCCACGCGCAAAATCGATCGACTCGTTTCTGACGCTCGAATTGAACTAAAGCGCCTCGGAATCGAGACCGAGGGCAAGCGCTCTGACGAGCTATTGAAGATGGCCCGCGAGCAGAGAAACAAGCTCCGCGTGGCGCAACTCAAACTGCACTGAATCGACAAAAGGCTTTATCGCGCCAAGGCTCTCGCCGTGGCATGGCAAGGCTTGGAAAGGCCGTCAGCCCCATTGTTGTCTCGCCGAGGCTAGGCACGTCTGCTCTTGGGGGTGAAGCGGACATCTCCGTTCCGCTCTAATGTCCGCTAATGACCCAAAGCGGACCCAGGAGACTTGGTACCGGAGTTCTTCCAAAGTGCCAGGGTGAACGGTACTATCGGAGTGCAAGCCTTGAGGGGTTCTCATGGCGACCACGAAAATGATTGCCGGTCTGATGGGCCCGACTCTACTTGCGATCGGCATCGCGATGTTGGTCAACGCCCGTCATTTTCCTGAAATGGCCCAACAGATCGGTAACGACCAGGGACTGATCTTCGTCTCAGGCATTCTGCTCCTTGTGGCTGGCTTGGCAATCGTGCGCGTGCACAACGTCTGGAGCGGCGGTTGGCGCATCGTGGTGACGGTTCTGGGGTGGCTTGCCGTGATTAGCGGGATTTTGCGCATGTTGCTGCCTTTTGGGCCGCGAGCATTGCTTCCAGTTTGGGACAAAGCAGCACTCCAGTCATCATCGGCGCGCTCGTGCCCTTGCTCGTCGGCGCCTTTCTTTCCTACAAAGCGTTCACCATCGATTGAGCTCTACTTTGCCAATGTCTTATCGCAGGCAAAGTCACAGGAACTTATCCGACGTACGAACTCATCCGCCGAATGTCTGCTATTGGGGGTAAAGCGGACGTGACACGGACATCGCGGGATGTCTTGGCGCCGGGCGAGGGTGTTGAGATCGTGTTGTTCGAGCCGTATTCGGCGGGCTTTGCCGATGCCGGACCGCTCCTCAACAAGGTCAAGGCGTCAGGCGCGGACATGTTGTTCTCGGTCTCGTACCTGAACGACCTCATCCTGATCGTGCGCACGGTCAAGCAGATCGGCCTCAAGGTTGGCATCAACGGCGGTTCCGGTGGCTTCGTCGTTCCGGATTTCTACAAGAACGTGGGCACGCTCGCGGAAGGCCTGCAAGGTGTCGCGCACTGGAATCACGACGTCGATGACAACGCCCAGAAAGTGAACGCCGAATACAAGAAACGTTACGGCGAATTCTTGTTTGAGTATGGCGGCGGCCTGGTTGCACAGACCTTCATGCTCGCCGATGCCCTCGAACGCGCTGCGTCTACCGATCCGCAGAAAGTGCGCGACGCGCTCGCGACGCTCGATGTCTCATCGGGCTTTGCCGCGATGGCACCCGGCGGAAAAGTAAAATTCGGTCCCGACGGCAAGAACGTCTACGGCCATCCGGTCGGCGTGCAGTGGCAGAAGGGCGATCTGGCGAGCATCTTCCCGAAGGAAGACGCACGCGCGCCTTTGATGAAAAGCTAAGCGCGCCACACGATGCTGGAAATTGTGGCTCAGGCCGTTATCAACGGCCTGCTTATCGGCGGAATTTACGCGCTGGTCAGCATCGGCGTGACGCTGGTGTTTGGCGTCGTCAAGATCGTCAATTTCGCCCAGGGCGAATTTGTGATGATCGGGATGTACATCAGTTTTTTCCTGGCCTCACAATTCGGCATCGACCCGATTATCTCACTCGTCGTCTCGATGCCGGTACTGTTCGTCATCGGCGTCCTTGTTCAGCACTTCCTGATCCGCAGGGTTCTGGGGCTCAACGACATGCCCCAGATATTCCTCACCTTCGCGTTGTCGCTGCTGATCCTGAATATCGCGCTGATGTTGCTGACGGCGAACTACCGCACGGTCCACACCTGGTATTCAGACGAGGCGCTGCATATCGGGGGCCTCTACATCCCGCTGGCAAAACTCTTTGCCTTTGTGCTCGCAATGGTTTTGAGCGCTTGTCTCTGGCTATTTCTGCACACGACCGATCTCGGCAAAGCGATGCGTGCGGCGGCGCAGAAGCCCGAAGTCGCGATGCTGATGGGCATCAATCCCAATCGGGTGTTCTGCGTGGCGTTCGGTGTCGCACTGGCGCTGGCGGGCGCTGCAGGCTCGCTGCTGATGCCGTTTTATCCGGCCTACCCGATGGTCGGGCAGGTGTTCGTTCTGATGGCCTTCGTTGCGGTGGTCATGGGTACGCTGGGCAATGTCGTCGGCGCTCTCATCGCCAGCTTGTTGATGGGGGTAGCTGAGTCGCTCGGGATCCAGTTCGTCGGCGCCGATTCAGGATTGATCGTGGTTTTTGCGATGCTTCTGTTGACGCTGGCGTTCCGGCCTAACGGCCTCGCCGGCGGGAAAGCGCGCTGATGATGTCAGTGCTCATGGGCAAGGGCGTCTACTGGCTCGCAGCCCTCGTGATCATCCTTCTCGCGCTGCCGGTCTTCGTGAAAAGCGGGTTTGCGATCGATATTTTCATTCGCGTGTTGCTGTTTTCTTTCATCGGGGTCGCCTGGAATCTCATGGGTGGCTACGCCAAGCAGCTTTCGTTGGGCCACGTGGCCTATTTCGGGCTCGGCGCCTACACCTCGACCATCTTGCAGATCGATTTCGGCATTTCCCCCTGGATCGGCATGGTCGCAGGTGGCGTTGTGGCGATGTTGGCAAGCCTGCCGATTGGCTGGCTGTGTTTCCGCCTGCGCGGACCATATTTCGCGATCGCCACGATCGCGACCGCACAAGTCTTGATGCTGCTCTTTCTGAAATTCCGCGATTTCGCATGGGGCGCCGAAGGCACGACGATCCCCAACCTCGGCAATGCGCCGCTGATGATGCAGTTCGAGGCCAAGGCCGCGTATTACTACCTGGCGCTGGGACTGCTCGCGATCGGGCTTGTGATCACGTACCGGATCGAGAAATCGTGGATGGGCTACTACCTCGTCGCCATCGGCGAGGATGAGGATGCCGCCGAGGCCGTCGGGGTGAATGCACCGCGCATCAAGCGCGACATCTATATGGTGAGCGCATTCCTCACCGCTTTGGCGGGCACGTTTTACACGCAATACATCTACTTCATCGATCCTGCGACCGCATTCAACTTCAGCATCTCAATTGAAGCGGCCCTTGTGTCGATCGTCGGTGGCATCGGGACATTGTGGGGGCCGGTGATCGGCACCGTGCTGCTGGAGGCAACTTCGGCGCTGCTGCAAAGTTGGCTCGGCAGTTCAACCGGCGGGATTCAGCTGACGGTGTACAGCCTCATATTGATGGCGGTGATCCTGTGGCGCCCAACCGGGATCATGGGCTTCGTCACGGAAACCTACGAACGCCGCGTGCGCGCACACGGCGGGACCGTTAAGGCGGTGCTCGATGGCTGAAGCGCTCGTCATCCGCAATCTCTGCAAACGTTTCGGCGGGCTGCGCGCGGTCCAGGATGTCAGCTTTTCCGTCAAGGAAGGCGAGACGGTTGCACTCATCGGGCCAAACGGCGCCGGCAAGACGACGAGCTTCAACCTGATCACCGGGTATCACCGGCCCGACACCGGCTCGGTCATGGCCTTCGGCCGCGAGATCGTCGGCTTGAGGCCGCATGACATCTGCGCGCACGGCCTTGCGCGCACGTTTCAGGTGGCGCGGCCGTTCGGCGGGATGACCGTGCTGGCGAATGTCATGACGGGCGCATTCTTGCGCGACAAGAATACCGATGTTGCGCGCAAAAGCGCCCGCGAAGCCATCGAGTTTGTCGGCCTTTCGGCCAAGGAACATTCAGCGGCGCGCGATCTCACAACGATCGACCAACGCCGGCTCGAAATGGCGCGCGCCCTGGCGACGCAACCGCGGGTGCTCCTGCTCGATGAGGTGATGGCCGGGCTCAACCCCTCGGAGATCGATCAGGCGGTTGCACTGGTCGGAAAGTTGTCGAAGCGCGGGCTGACGATCGTCATCGTCGAGCATGTGATGCGCGCGATCATGGCGGTCGCACGCCACATCGTGGTGCTCGATCACGGGCAGAAAATCGCCGAAGGCAGCCCCAACGACGTCGTCGCCAACCAGGATGTCGTCCGCGCCTATTTGGGGACCGGCTACGTGCACGTCGCAACAGCGGGAGAGGCCTAGTGTTATCGCTCTCCGGCGTCAGCGCGAGTTACGGGTCAGTGCCGGCTGTCGGCAACGTCAGTATCGAGGTCGGGCAGGGGGAAGCCGTCGGCCTGCTGGGGGCGAACGGGGCAGGAAAAAGCACGACTTTACGGGCGATTTCGGGCCTGGTCCGGCTGACGTCCGGCACCATCACCTTTTTGGGCAAGAACACCGCATCGTTGCCGCCATACAAGATCGCTGAACTCGGGATCGCGCATGTCCCTGAAGGACGGCAGGTCTTTCCCGAAATGACCGTGCAGGAAAACCTCGAAATCGGCGCCTACGTGCCGAGCGCCAAGGTCGATCGTGCGCGAACGCTTGAGCTGGTCTTCGGAATATTCCCGGTGCTGGCCGAGCGCCGCAAACAGCTCGCCGGCACCATGAGCGGCGGCGAGCAGCAGATGCTCGCGGTGGGCCGCGGCCTTATGCTGAAGCCGCGTCTGCTGATGCTCGACGAACCATCTTTGGGCCTTGCGCCGGTCATGACCGACATCACCTTCCAGAAGATCCAGGAAATCCACGCCATGGGCACCGCAATCCTGCTGGTCGAGCAGAATGTGAGCCGCGCACTGAGCCTGGTGCAGCGGGCGTATGTGCTGGAAAGCGGCAAGGTGATCATGCACGGCAGCAGCGCCGAACTGGCCAACAACAAGCAAGTACAGGCGGCTTACCTCGGCATGTAGCGGAAGCTGGAGTATCCCAAGAAAAAACCCCGCCATTTCCGGCGGGGTTAAGTTGGATGGGAGTGAACCCGAGGGCTCACTCCTCAACGCGGGGGAAACCCTGGCTTAAGCCGGAATTCTTTCGTCCGCCTCTGTCGGCTCGCGCAGAACGTAGCCACGGCCCCACACGGTCTCGATGTAGTTCTTTCCGGAGGAGGCGTTGGCGAGTTTCTTGCGCAGCTTGCAGATGAAGACGTCGATGATCTTGAGCTCGGGCTCGTCCATGCCGCCGTAGAGATGATTGAGGAACATCTCCTTGGTGAGCGTCGTCCCTTTGCGCAAGGAAAGCAGCTCGAGCATCTGGTATTCCTTGCCGGTGAGGTGCACGCGCTGGCCGCCGACTTCGACCGTCTTGGTGTCCAGGTTGACGACGAGATCGCCGGTGTTGATGACCGACTGGGCGTGACCCTTCGAGCGGCGAACGATCGCGTGAATGCGCGCGATCAGTTCATCTTTGTGGAATGGCTTGGTCATGTAGTCGTCGGCGCCGAAGCCGAGACCTTTGACCTTGTCCTCGATGCCGGCGAGGCCGGAGAGGATCAGGATCGGCGTCTTAACTTTTGAGACGCGGAGGGAGCGCAGGACCTCGAAACCCGACATGTCGGGCAGGTTCAGGTCCAGCAGGATGATGTCGTAGTCGTAGAGTTTGCCGAGGTCGACGCCTTCTTCCCCGAGATCCGTCGTATAGACGTTAAAACTCTCGGATTTGAGCATAAGCTCGATGGATTGGGCCGTCGCGCTGTCGTCTTCAATGAGTAAAACGCGCATTTAAGTCCCCTTCTCGCCGCAGCCGGGCTTCAGGTCAGCGCCGCATAGGCGGCGAGTGTGAAAAAACGCGGTGGGACAAACCGATTCGACACTATCTGGCCATGGTTAACAAAACCTGATTCTCTCTGGCAAGCGTGCCGTAGGCAAACGCGCCCGAATCGGCGTAAGATATTGCCTGAGAGTGGTTTTTTGGCCACGTCCGGTCTCATGTCCTAGTTTAAGAGTCGGGTCTAACCGACTCTGGCAATTCGCCCCTTCCGTCCTGGCTGGGCGATTCTCAAGCCTTAGTCCCGTGGACGAATGACCCAATGATTAACGACGCGGGTAAACACCGAGTTAATGGAACCACCGGGGCGGTAAGCCTAAGGGCGGGTTTATGGCCGTCGTGTCGCTACAGGCAGGCAAAACGATGAAGGCGCTCGCCGAGCAGATTGTCGACATCGACGGGGTCGAGATTTACGGCCGCGTGGTCTCCGTGCGTGGCCTGATGGTCGAAGTCGCCGGTCCGATCCACGCGATGTCCGTCGGCGCGCGCCTGACGATCGAGACAGCTGTTGGCAAGATTCCCTGCGAGGTCGTCGGCTTTTCGGGCGGCCACGCACTCGCAATGCCGTTTGCCGCGCTCGAGGGCGTGCGGCGCGGCTGTCGCGCGGTCGTCTCCACATCCGCGGGGGCCATCCGCCCGTCCGAGCGCTGGCTTGGCCGCGTGGTCAATGCGCGCGCCGAGCCGATCGACGGGCAGGGGCCGCTGCCGGCAGGTCCGGCGCCCTATCCGTATCGCAGCTCGCCGCCGCCGGCGCACGCCCGCCGGCGTGTCGGGGAGCCGCTTGATCTCGGCGTGCGCGCGCTCAACACGTTCATCACAGTTTGCCGCGGCCAGCGCATGGGCATCTTCTCCGGGAGCGGCGTCGGCAAGTCGGTGCTCCTGTCGATGCTCGCCCGCAACGTGTCGGCGGATATTTCCGTCATCGGATTGGTCGGAGAACGCGGCCGCGAAGTGCAGGAATTCTTGCAGGACGACCTTGGCGCAGCCGGCCTCGCCCGTTCGGTGGTGGTCGTCTCAACGTCGGATGAGCCCGCGCTGATGCGCCGACAGGCGGCCTATCTCACGCTCGCCATCGCCGAATATTTCCGCGACCTTGGCAAGGACGTGCTGGTGCTGATGGACTCTGTCACGCGCTTTGCCATGGCGCAGCGGGAGATCGGCCTGTCTGCTGGCGAGCCGCCGACCGCCAAGGGGTATACGCCCACGGTTTTTACCGAATTGCCGCGCCTGCTCGAGCGTGCGGGGCCCGGTACGGAACAGGGTACCATCACCGGAATTTTCAGCGTGCTGGTGGACGGCGACGATCATAACGAACCGGTGGCGGATGCCGTCCGCGGCATACTCGACGGGCATATCGTCATGGAACGGGCTATCGCCGAGCGCGGCCGCTATCCAGCCATCAACATCCTCAAGTCGATTTCGCGCACGATGCCGCGCGCGGCCGATCCGGCTTATCTTCCCGCCATCAACCGTGCGCGCCAGGTCATGGCCACATATTCGGACATGGAGGAATTGATTCGCCTGGGCGCCTATCGGGCCGGTTCCAGCGCCGATGTCGATGAAGCGATTACCCTGCACAAGCCGCTTGAGGGCTTCCTGTCCCAGCTTAAGGAAGAATCAACAACTATGGCAGAGGGCTATCAGCGGTTAGAGCGAATTCTCCGCGGCGAAGAAACACAAAACTAACGTTATTGGGTCACAGTCGGCCGGAATGGTCCAGAACGTGGGCCGGCGGCCCGGAGGAATTGCCTGGCTGCGGCTGCGAATTCGGGGGCTTCGGGGAGTATTTAGTCGATGAAGTCACGCGAAACCCTTATCCGTCTGAAAAAGTTTCAGGTCGACGAGAAGCGGCGCAAGGTCGCCCAGATCGAGTCGATGATCGCCGAGTTCGATCGCATTGCCGGCGAGCTTGAGCGAGAGATCAAGGTCGAGCAGGATCGAGCCGGAATTCACGACCCCGCTCACTTCGCCTATCCGACTTATGCCAAGGCGGCGACAACGCGCCGCGAGAACCTCAAGCACTCGACCGATGAACTGCGCGTCCAGCTCGATGACGCCAAGGCAGCGCTCGGAGAGGCCTTCGAAGAACTCAAGAAGGTCGAGATGCTCGACGAGCGTGACCAGCAGCGCGAAAGGGCTGAAGAGAACGCGCGTGAGCAAGCCGAACTCGACCGCATTGCCGCCCTGCGCTTCAACGCCGGCGGCGCACCCGCGTAACCTCTAGTTCTGGGGATGCAGATCGTCTGGAGTTCGCTTTCCGGATTCGCCACCAACTCGCCGGGCTCCCTCTCCCCGACGGGGAGAGGGTTGGGGTGAGGGGATCCAGGACTGTCGAGATACGATAACCCTCACCCGCCCGCGCTTCGCGCGGTCGACCTCTCCCGATGGGAGAGGTGAAGTGCGCCGGCGGCGCGCCCGCGTAACGCGTAGTTCCAATATTGCCAGTTCCACAATGCGCCGCCTCGCAGCGGTGCATGTCGGCTGTCTGTTCACCAACTGTTGACGCCGCTTTGGATCTGAATTGCGTTAGATCAAAGTCGCTACTCCGCGCAGATGCTATTAGGTATGGTGGCTCGTATCGTCGAGCCTTTGGCCGCGTGCCAGCAGTGATACGCCAATAAGCTATCGGCCCGCGCCAATTGCGCCTGTGTCAATACGGCAAGGAGTGGGCTGTGACAGAACACCAAAAATCGTCAGCCTTTTCGCTCAGACGCATTGCGTCTGCCGCCTTGATCGCTCTTTTGGCGATCGCAATTCCAGTCGCAATCGCTGAAGCGCGTGGCGGTGGCGGTGGCGGGGGCGCGGTGGGGGACATGGCGGCGGAGGCGGTGGTGGCGGCCATTTCTCTGGCGGCGGTGGTGGCGGCCACTTCTCAGGTGGTGGCGGTGGTGGTGCGCGCGCTTTCAGTGGCGGCGGTGGTGTCCGATCATTCAACGGCGGCGGTCGCGCATTCAGCAGTGGCGGTCGAACATTCAGCGGTGGCAGCAGCACCCGTGGGTTTACGAGCAGTGGTGCGCGCTCCCGATTTGTCGGCAACCGCGCCGTGAACGGCAGTGGAGTGAGAAGCGTAAATTCTTCACGCGGATTTGCCACCAGCCGTAGCAGCCGGACGAGCAGAGTTTCCACGGCCAACGTCAATCGTAACCTGACCACCGCGTCGGTTCGTGGCGCGAGCCGCGCTTCGCTTCGCAATAGCGCATTCGCGTCGGCCGGCGGCCCAAGAGGCGCAGCGCTATCGCGTGCAAGTTTTCATGGCCGATTTGCCAATCAGAACTGGCATTCGCACGGCGGGTGGTGGTGGCACCATAACCATTCGATCATCGCGATTGGCTGGTTTGGCTCCTTGTTCTGGCCTTATGCCTATTGGGATTTTGTTGACTTCACCTTTTGGCCTTACGCCTACGACGGGTTCTGGCCCTACGCCTATGACGATTTCTATGTCGGACTGTTTGGACCTTACGCCTATGAAGGGCCGGAATATGTGAGCCGCGTTCGTTACGGCCGGCGCGGCCGCACGCGGCAACCGTCCGAAACGGCAACGGTCGTCTGCGGTGATCGTGTGCCTGCCTTGACCAATTGGCCGATCGAGCAGATTTCGAAGACGGTCGAACCCAATGAGGCCCAACAGGCCGCGCTGATCGAGCTTAAGGATGCGACCGGAAAGGCGATGGACGCTCTTCGGTCGGCCTGTCCGGATGATCTTCCCAGCACGCCGCCAGGGCGAATGGCTGCGATGCATAAGCGGGTTGCCGCGATGTTGCTTGCGATCGGCATTGTGGAGCCGCCACTGCAACGCTTCTATGACGCGCTCAATGACGAGCAGAAAGCGCGCTTCAACGTTGTCAATTCACAGGATCAGCCGGAACGGACGGCGCGGCGCGGCAATCGGTTTGTTGATCTCGCGCAGGCTTGCGGAGAGGAAAAAATAACGACGGCGAATATGCCGAGTGAGCGTATCGTGCAGGCGCTCAAGCCGACCGATGCCCAACGTGCCGCCCTCGATTCTCTCAACGAAGCAACAACAAAGGCGGCCGGGCTCCTCAAGACGAATTGCCCCAAAGAGCAGGTCTTAACGCCGCCGGGACGCGTCGTATTGATGGAACAGCGTCTCAACGCAATGCTGGACGCGATCAAGATCGTGGAGCCGGAGTTGGATTCATTCTACGGATTGCTCACGAATGAGCAGAAGGCGCAATTCAACCAGCTCGGCAGCGGTGAAGGCTGAGACGCTGCCTACGAATCGACGTTCGGATCAGTTCTCGACATACGGACGCGCGCTCTGAGGGCGCCCGCCGCTTTTGGGCCGGTGCAGAACCAAGCTCAGCCATTTTGCCGCTCGGTAAACCCTCAGGAATAGCTCTCCCGGTAAGTATTTACGGCGCATAACGTTGGCTGCTTGTTAGATCTTATCTAACAAAACAGCTGTTTTGCTTTAATGACAGATTGCCGCCGATCCGCTGTAGTTTGCCCCGGCGCAACCATTCCTTGTTTCGCCAATTGAGACTTAAGGCCGGGCACCTCCAACCTCACGTTGCGGGCAAATCAGATGATGATGATGGCGAAGAAATCTCCAAATCCCACCGACAAGTATGTCGGGTCCCGCGTACGCATGCGCCGGCTGATGTTGGGAATGAGCCAGGAAAAACTCGGCGAAAAGCTGGGCCTCACGTTCCAGCAAGTGCAAAAATACGAGAAGGGAACAAACCGCATCGGCGCCAGCCGCCTCCAGCACATTTCGCAAATCCTGAAAGTGCCGGTTGCCTTCTTCTTCGAAGGGGTATCGGGCCCGGGAAAGCTGAACGAGGACGGATCTGCAAAAGCGCCTGTTGCCGACTACGTCTCCGACTTCCTGTCGAGTTCCGACGGTCTGGCGTTGACGAAGGCTTTTTCCAACATCAAGGACACGAAGCTGCGCCGCAAAGTCGTCGATCTGGTCGAGGAAATCGCGGGCGATCAGCGGTAGCTTCCGTCCGCGTCCGGCCGTATCGATCTAAAACCCCGACGCCAGCTCGCGCGCGCCTTGCGATTGCACGCCGCGACTCATCTTGTCTTCGATATCGGCAATGAGATTGGCCACAACGCCGGTGCGCCGCGCCACGGGGTTGCGTTCATAGCCTTGCTGCTGGAAGAAATTCGCGGTCGCTACGCGGGTGCGCAAGTCCTTGGGCATCGTCACCATGTCCAGGCCGGTGCTGTCACCGGTCAGGTTCATCAGCTCGAGTTCGGCTGCGGTGAGCGGCGCCGTGTAGCCCTTGGCGCGCGCAAAGCGCACCGAGTTGATGAGCTTCTGCACCTGCAGCAACGGACCGATGTCGATATCGAGCACGGCCGCATGAATGCCGTAGCCGCCTGCCGTCGTCTTCGCCAACCTGTCCTGCTCGCTCCACCGGTCAGGCACCGTGCGGCTGTAGGCAATCATGCGTTTGAGCGCTTCGATCTTGCGCTCCATGGCGACCTTTGAAGCGCCGGTGAGGGTATTGGCCCTTTGCCGCAAAGCCCCAGCCAGGCGGCCGCCGTGCTCGGCGAGCAGCGATACGGAATTGGTGCTGAGCAACTGATTGTAGCCGATAGCCGGCGATATCGCCCGCGCGCCGGGGCGATAGGGTACAAGCCCGGCCTGCGAAGTCATAGGCGCCGTTGCCGCCGGTCTCGAAGACATAGACGCCGACGATCTGATCGCGGGTCAGGCCTGCAGCAAGCGCCGCCTTTGCGTAGGCGCGCTTGAAGTCGAGGTCGCTCGCCGGACGTTCCGGGACGAAGCCGAATTGCTCACGGGCGTTCTGAAGAAAATCCGCGACCACGGGAATGTCCGGCCGTTCGGGGGGCGGCTCGGTGGGCGCGCGCGGGTCGACCGGCCGCGGCGGCCCGGAATAAACGGGCGGCTGCGTGAGCACATAGTCATCGGCGCTGATCGGCAGGTGATCGCGGCGCTTGGCATTGCGCGTGCGGCGTTTCTCCGCCACCGCGTTCCAGTATTCAGTCGCTTCGAGCTCATAGGGACCGCGTGCGGTCTGGTATTGCGCGAGTCTGGCCTGGTAGTCGGCAATCCCCGCCGGCGATGGGCTTTGAGCATAAACGTGCGGAGCCGCCGCTAGGAGCTCGCCGCCCAGCAAGCAGGCGAGGAAGAGCAGTGCGCAGGGTGAATGGCGCCTCATGGCGGCAGTTGTCGGCCATTTTTCACGATTCGACCACTTCACAAAAAAACGCGCCGCAAATGCGGCGCGTCAGGTGGGGGGAGATTCAAAATAAAGCGAAAGGCTTACCGGACAGTCGGACCGCTGCGGTCGGTGAACACCACCGGTCCGCCAGCCTTGATGACGGTTGGGCTTTGCGCGGTCATGATGTCGGTGCCGAGATTAAGTTCACGCGCCGAAATACCGATGATCGCAATCATCAGCGCGGCTGCAAGGCCGACCACCACGATCTTGAGGTGGGTAGTACGGTCTGCGGTGTACATCGACCAGTTCATGACGTCCTCCGGGGTCTTGCTCATTTGTCACCCCGTCCCGACAAAAGGTTCACCCATTCGTCCAGCTAACGTGGCTATGCCGTGCAAGTTCCCAAGGGCGGTTCACGGAACGTTGAATCGTTGTGATTTAGGCGGATTTCTCGTGCCCAATCAGGCGCTTTGAGGCCGTTTTGGTCACGTCGTCCGCGATCGACAGGGCCGATGACCGGAAACTGCCTAGATGCTGCTGACGGTCTTGAGGCGTGCCCGCGGGTGGATTTCGCCTTGCGAGAGCACCGGCGTCTGCGCCCGGAAGCGCTCGATGATGCCACGGACAAAGGGCCGGACATTCGATGAGGTCACCAGCACAGGCGCTTCGCCCTCGCGTGCGGCTTCCTCGAAACGTTCGCGAACCGCGGTGATAAATTCCGACAGGCGCGATGGCTGCATCGCGAGCTGCCGCTCGTCGCCCTGGCCGACCAGCGACTCGGCGAAAGCCTGTTCCCATTTTGCCGAGAGTGCGATCAGCGGCAGGAAACCGCTTTGATTGGTGTACTGGGCGCAAAGTTGCCGCGACAGCCGCGCGCGCACGTGTTCCGTGAGCGTGACAGGGTTGCGCGAACCGGCAATGCCATCCGCAATCCCTTCCAGGATGGTCGCCAGATCGCGGATGGAGACGCGCTCGCCCAACAAGATCTGTAAGACGCGCTGAATGCCCGACACTGTAATCAGGTTCGGCACCAGATCCTTGACCAGATCGGCCTGTTCCTTCGGCAGTTCCTTGAGCAGTTTTTGCACTTCGCCATACGAGAGCAGCTCCGCCATGTTGCTCTTGAGCAGCTCTGTCAGATGCGTCGACAGCACGGTGGCGGCATCCACCACCGTGTAGCCCTTCATCGATGCTTCTTCTTTGAGCGCGCCGTCGATCCATGTCGCCGGCAATCCGAACGTGGGCTCTGTGGTGTGAGTGCCGGGCAATTTCACCTGGCCGCCCGCCGGGTCCATGACCATGTATTGGCCGGACCAGACCTTGCCGCTTCCGGCCTCGACCTCTTTGATCTTGATGACATAGGCGTTGGCGTCGAGTTGAACGTTGTCGAGGATGCGCACCGCCGGCATCACGAAGCCCATCTCGACCGCGAGCGAACGGCGCAGCGCCTTGATCTGCTCGGTGAGGCGGTCGGAACCGTCCGGTGCGTTCACCAATGGAAGCAGCGCATAGCCGAGCTCGACTTTGAGGTCGTCGATTTTCAGGGCAGCCGCGATGGGCTCGTCCGCGGCCTCGACTTTCGCAGCCGCTTCAGTCTTTTTGGTCTCGGCCGCTGTGGTGAGTTTCGTGCGCCGGTCGATGATGAAAGCGATCGCGGCTGCTCCGCTACCGAGTGCCATGAAGGGGATGATTGGAATGCCGGGTAACAGCGCCATCACCATCATCACCGCGCCCGACATGCCCAGCGCTTTGGGATAGCCCGAGAGTTGCCGGAGGAGCGCCTTGTCGGCGGCGCCGGACACGCCGGCTTTCGACACGAGCAAGCCGGCCGCGGTCGAAACGATCAGCGCCGGCACCTGCGTCACCAGGCCGTCGCCAACGGTGAGGATCGTGTAGGAATGCGCCGCGTCTGCGAACGACAGGCCCTGTTGGACGATGCCGATGATCATGCCGCCGATGACATTGATGAACACCACGAGGAGGCCCGCGATGGCGTCGCCGCGCACGAACTTCGAGGCGCCGTCCATTGCGCCGAAGAAGCCGCCTTCATCCTCGAGCACCTGACGCCGGCGTCGCGCTTCCTTCTCGTCAATGAGACCGGCCGAAAGGTCGGCGTCAATCGCCATCTGCTTGCCTGGCATGGCGTCGAGGTGAAAGCGTGCAGCCACTTCGGCGATGCGGCCAGAGCCTTTGGTGATGACCACGAAGTTCACGATCACCAGGATCGTGAACACGATGATGCCGATCACGAAATTTCCGCTCATCACGAAATTGCCGAAGGCCTCAATCACGTGGCCCGCGGCATCCGTGCCTTCGTGGCCGTGCGCGAGGATAAGGCGCGTGGATGCGAGGTTGAGCGACAGCCGAAGCATGGTCGCGATCAGCAGCACGGTCGGAAACGAGGAAAATTCCAGCGGCGTGTGGATGAACAACGCCGTCATGAGGATCAGGACCGAGATGATGATGGAGATCGCCAGCGCCAGATCGAGCAAGATCGGCGGCAACGGCAGGATGAGAACGACGAGAATTGTGAGCACGCCGACGGCGAGCGCGATATCGCCGCGCCTGAAGAAGGCGCCGATGTCGCCGATGCCGGGCAGCTTGATGCCGCTTGCGGCGCTTGCCGGTGCGGCGGTGATGTCGCTCATGCCTGACGCTTTGCTTGGCGCATGATCTTTCCCGAAAACCGAACCCCACGTTTCGGGATCATGCGCTACCGCCATTCCCCCGGCGGTGCGGACGCGAAGACAACACGAAGGTCATCAAACCGGAAGCGGGCACCATTGGCGGTGCCTGAGTAGAGAGCCGCGGTGGGCTATTACCCCTTCCCCCGGCAATATTTGCCTCTTTTATGGTTAGCGGGTGGTTAACGGGTAGGGGTTGGTGCGCCGAAAATGCGTCGGCCCTCTCCCCGGGGAGAGGGAGAGGACCGATCGGGGCACACTCGTCGCGCCCGTTTGCCGAACTTCCGAAGAGATCAGCCCGGCAACAGCACGGTGTCGATCACATGGATCACGCCGTTCGATTGCATCACATTGCGGATGGTGACCTGAGCGGAGTTCGCCTTTGGCATCCCAGATCCACAACTTGCCGTCCTTTTCGGCGACGGTGAGATCGGCGCCTTCGACGGTCTTGAGCATGGCCTTGCCGTTGCCAGCCTGGACCTTCTCCATGAGGTCCTTCGCGGTGAGGCGGCCGGCGACGACGTGATACGTGAGCACGTTGGTCAGAGTTTTCTTGTTTTCAGGCTTGAGCAATGTGTCAACCGTGCCGGCCGGCAGTTTCGCGAAAGCTTCGTTGGTCGGCGCGAAGACCGTGAATGGTCCGGGAGATTGCAGCGTGTCGACGAGACCTGCAGCCTTCACGGCGGCTACGAGCGTGGTGTGGTCCTTCGAATTGACGGCGTTCTGCACGATGTTCTTCGAGGGATACATCGGTGCGCCGCCGACGGTGACGGTCTTTTCGTTCATCTGCGCGAAAGCCGGGGTCATCGTCCCAAGGCTGACCGCGAGCGCCGCGGCGGCAAAACCGGCCAGGGCGATGTTGGTGATGCGTTTCATAGCGGTAACTCCGTTGCTCTGTATGACGTCCCCATGCCGGAGACATCAGAGCTACGAGGCCCCGCAGGTTATGGATGCACGTTCACAGAGACGTGAGTTTGCCGGTGGCGATCACCGGTCCCGTTGGGAGGCCGGTCGTCGAACCGCCCGGCGGCTCGAGCGAAACGGCCAGAACGGCGTTGGTTTTTGCCAATGCCGAAAGTTCGCCGGGCAGGGTGAGGGTCACCGTTCGGTCGGCGCGCAGCAGGCCCACCGGGCGCGGTTTGCCGTCGGCCGGAATGAGCCAGAGTTCCGGAACGCGTGTGGCGTCGGCGCTGAACGCGGCCGGCACAACGGCGACCGTGCCGCGCCTGGTGTCGATCGTCGCGACGAAATGCCGGTGCCCACCGCCTTCAATCGTTGCGACCAGTGGCTGCTGCGGCGCCACCGTGCCGAGGTAAATAACCGCGGCAAGAGAAGCGGCGGCCAACGCGCCAGCCGCGAAACTCAATCCACGCCAGAAGGTGAGGCTCTGCCAAAGTCCGCGGTCTTGCGTTTGCGCGGGTAGGGCAGTCGCAATGCGATCCCATACTTGAGGCGAGGGCGAGACTTCTGCGATTTCCGCCGCCCAGGGCGTAAGCCGTTGCTCCCATTCTGTCACGAGGCGTGCAAAGACTTGGTCACTCGAGAATCTTTGCTCGGCCGCACGACGCTCCGCGCCAGCAAGCACGCCAAGCGCAAACTCGGCGGCGAGCAGTTCGTCCTCGGGCAATCCGCTATGGTCGAAAGTGTCGCTCATTGCTCCAGACATGCCTTCAGCTTGATCATCGCGCGCCGGATCCAGCTCTTCATGGTGCCCAACGGCACACTCATGCGTGTTGCCAGGTCCTCATATGTATTGCCGTCAAAAAACGCGCTGCGCAGGGCGGTGCGTTCGCGCGGGGCGAGGCCGTCAAGGCAAGCGTGCAGGCGCGTATAGTCCTGCGAAGCTTCAAGCGCGCTATCAGCGCCGGGGGCAGCGTCGGCGATCTCCACGGCCACATCGATCGGGTCCATGTTGCGGCTTTGCCGGGACGCGCGCAGCCGGTCGATCGATCTGTTGCGCGCAATGGCGATCAGCCAGGTCATGGGACTCGCCCGGCTTGCATCAAAATCGGCGGCTTTGCGCCACACGGTCACGAAAACCTCCTGCAGCACGTCCTCCGCATCGCCGCGCTCTCGCAAGATACGAAGGCAAACGCCAAAAAGCTTCGCCGACGTGAGGCGATAGACCGTTTGCAACGCCGCGCGGTCGCCGGCCGGAATCCGGCCCAGCGCGGCGGCGATCAAGGTACGATTGGCATCGAGGTCCATTTCTATCGCGCACGTTTTCCAGCGGTCACGGGTAACTCTAGGGCCTTGCCGCCATAGCGACAATTACGGACGGCGGGTGCTCGGCGGATTACCCCTCGAGCGGCGGAAGCGCGTGGCGGCCGTCAGGTCCAAGCTGCAGTGGCTCCACACGCGTCACCGCCGCAAGGTCGAGTTGTCCGTAGAGGTGAGGAAACAACGCGCCGCCGCGCGACGGCTTCCATTTCAAATGGTCGCCAAGCTTGCTGGTATTGACACTCACTAGCAACAAGTCGGACTGACCTGCGAAATGCTTCGCCGCCGTTTCGGCGACCTGCGCTGCGGTCGAAAAATGGATAAATCCGTCACGGTGATCCACCTCAGAGCCGCTGAACACGGCTTCGCGCTCGGCCTCCCGCCACTCCTGCGCGCGGCAGATTTTATAAATTGTCGACATCGTGACTTCCCTATGTAGTTGGGCATCCAACGATTATTCCGTCGGCATTTTCGCGCATAGCTCCATGCCGAAAACAACCTTGAATTGCTGTAGAATCCTATGCATATCCCCGGTCAAATCCATCACGGAGTGATCATGCTGAAGACCGAGGAATATCTGATTGAGACGGCCGACCAGTGCAACGGGCTTGCGCGCGAAGGCCGCATGCTGATCGAGCGCCTGGAAGCCCTCAGCAATGAGCTCATGGCCAAGGCTGTCGAGCTCAATGCGACACGTCAAAAAGAAGCAAAATTGTCCGCCGACACGGGCAACAAAGTTTAGCGCGATCCAGTTTCGCTGGATGTCAAAAGCCCGGCGTCCGTGCCGGGCTTTTTTGCGTTATTGGGCTGTCAGCGGGTCAGGCCCGTATTGGTTCGCTCCGACGGTGCCGCGAAGGAAACCGAGCTCAACAAGGGCCCATATCGAGATCGCGAGTGAGCCGAGCTCAAAGAGAAGAGGCAATTTGCCGGTCATACCTACAACGTCGAGAACTCCGGACAGCAGATAAAACAGCAGCAGCCACCAGCCGGTTTTGTTTCGATCGTGCAGCCGTTTCATCCCGACGATGCAGCCGGAGACGATCATCGCAAAAGCAATCAGGCCGGCGATCACCAAAAACAGCGTGTGGAAGTTAACAAAGACGCCGAGTCCCGCAACCGCGATCGTTAGCGAGAGGTAGGCGATCATGGCGACCCAATATTTCGCGCGATTGATGCGGCCTTGAATACTGAATAGCAGCGAGAGCAGACTGTTATTCATGACGGTCCCTAAGCCTGATTGACCGGGAAGCCTAGGCGTTTCGAGATGGATTCGACAGCGGCTGCGCAGCCGCTGTCACAGGAAACTAGGCAGCACCCCGGAGCTCCGAACCGCCATGCGGTGGCGGAATCGGCGCGCCATCGGCAGCGTATTCGTTGAGCTTGTTGCGCAAGGTGCGGATCGAGATACCGAGAATATTCGCGGCGTGCGTCCGGTTGCCGAGGCAATGCTTGAGCGTCTCAAGAATGAGATCGCGCTCGACTTCCGCGACCGTGCGGCCAATCAAATTGCGGGTGACCTGGTCGGCCGCCATCGCTGCATGAGCGGCAACGTCGGTCCCGCGCGCCTGATCAAGCCGCGCGCCGTCCGGTGAAAGGATCCCGTCGACGCCGATCTCGGCGCCGCTTGAGAGCAGCACCGCGCGGTGCAGCGTGTTTTCCAGTTCGCGCACGTTGCCGGGCCAGCGGTTGGTATTAAGCGCGCGCCGCGCCTCGGCCGAAAGTGGACGCAGGGCCAGCCCATTGGCTTGCGAATATTTCTTGATGAAATGCTGCGCCAACTCGCCGATATCGGCTGGACGCTCGCGCAGCGGCGGAATATTCAGGTTCACCACGTTGAGGCGGAACAGCAGATCCTCACGGAATTTGCCCTCGCGCACCGCGTCGGTGAGATTGCGATTGGAAGTCGCGATGATGCGGATGTCGACCGGCACCGGTCGACCACCGCCGACACGATCGATGACCCGCTCCTGAATCGCACGTAGCAGCTTGGCCTGCAGACGCACGTCCATTTCCGAAATTTCGTCGAGCAGGAGTGTGCCGCCATTGGCTTCTTCGAATTTACCGATGCGGCGAGCGACCGCGCCCGTGAAAGAGCCTTTCTCATGGCCGAAAAGCTCGGACTCGAGCAGGTTTTCGGGGATCGCTGCGCAGTTGACCGTAATGAAGGGCTTTTTCGAGCGTGTGCTGCGGCCGTGCACGAAGCGCGCCAGCACCTCTTTGCCGGTACCGCTTTCGCCCGTGACGAGCACGGAGGCATCGGACCCGGCAATCTGCTGCGCCAGTTTGACGACCTTCGCCATCGACTCGTCGCGATAGATCATCTCGCGGGTATCATTGGTAACGGCAGCGAGCACCGCGGCGATAAGATCGGGATCCGGTGGCAGCGGGATGTATTCTTTTGCACCCGCGTGAATGGCATTGACCGCCGCGCGCGCGTCGTTGGTGACGCCGCAGGCGACGATCGGGACGTGAATACGTTCCGCGTCGAGCCGAGCGACCAAGTCGCGGATGTCGAGGCTGACGTCCACCAAAAGTAAATCCGCGCCACGACCGGAGCGCAGAACGGCGAGCGCCTGCTCATTGCTTTCGGCGTGAGTAACGTTAGCGCCCTTGTCCATTGCGATCTTGCTCGCCGTGGTGAGCTGGCCTCCGAGCGTGCCGACGATCAGGAGTCGCATGGGTTAGCTCCGTATCTTTCGAGAGAACTGGCGGATAAGCGCGTGCATCAGTTGTGGTCCGCCTTGATGATTTCCGTCATGGTCACGCCCAGCTTGTCCTCAACGAGGACAACTTCGCCGCGCGCGACCAGTCTGTTGTTCACATAAATGTCGATGGCCTCGCCAACCTTGCGGTCGAGCTCGAGCACCGCGCCGGGACCGAGCTTGAGGAGATTGCCGACTTCCATATGAGCGCGGCCTAACACAGCAGAGACCTGCACCGGCACGTCGAACACTGCTTCAAGATCGGCAGCGCCACGATTGACCGAGTCGGAATCGGACGGGGCAATCGAGCCTGCATCGGGCACGATTTGCACGTCGCCGCCGTTTTCGAGGTCGGGGAGCGGTACCTTTGTGTCGTCGTCACTCATTGCGTGGCTCTCCAAAAATCCTATGCGGCAGGCGCGTTGCGCGCCGAGATGTAGCGTCCGACCATTTCATCGATGGCTGAAGCGGTTGCGGCCTGATCGCGGATGACGCCGCCGTCGGCCCATTCGATGCGGCAATCACCCGGCGCGAGGGTCTCGTCAGACGTCACCGCCAGCCGGCCCTCGAAACCGCGCGCCCGTGCGATGTCTTCGATTTTTTCCTTCGCCATATCGTAGATGCCCGCGCCGACGCGCACCGCGACGTGTGGGGTTGATACCAGGTGGTGAAAACATTCGGTTGCGAGGGCGGAGATCTCCGCAAAGGGCTCGCGCACGATCAGCGCGGGGGCAAGCTTGGCCGCGACGGCCACCGCCACTTCGACCGCTTCGGTTTCGAGTTCGGGTTTCGATTGCTGTCAACGCGCCATCGAGCCGCCCGAGCCCATCGGAAATCACCGCAAGGGCGGCCGCGATGCGCTGGGCGGCTTCTTGTTGCGCCTGCGCCTCGCCGGCGGCAAAGCCGCTGCGATAAGCCTGCGAACTCGGCATCCGCGCGACGACGTTCGTGCTCGACCATCGTAATAGTCGGCTTCTCGCCGGAGGCGAAGTCCTCATCGAACAGATATTTGGCCGTTGCTTTCATTGTGTTCTCAGTAGATCAACTCGTCTTCGCCGCGGCTCTTCGAAATCATGATTTCGCCCTTCGCCGCCAGATCTTTGGCGACGTTGACCAGGAGTGCCTGCGCCTCGTCGACATCGCGCAGCCGCACGGGGCCCATCGCCTGCATGTCTTCGACGAGCAACTTGGCGGCACGGCTGGACATATTGGTAAAGAAGAACTGGCGCACTGTTTCGTTTGCGCCTTTGAGCGCAACGCCCAGCTTGTCCTTGTCGATATTGCGCATCAATGTCTGCGCCGAGCCGGTGTCGAGCTTGACCAGATCGTCGAAGGTGAACATCAGCGCCTTGATGCGCTCGGCGGCGTCGCGGTTGTCCTCTTCGAGCGCCGTGAGGAAACGTGTTTCGGTTTGCCGGTCGAAATTGTTGAAGATCTCTGCCATTACCTCATGCGCGTCGCGCCGGCGGGTTTGCGACAGATTGGACATGAATTCCGTGCGCAGTGTCTGCTCGACGCGCTCGATGACCTCTTTTTGGACGGCTTCCATCTTCAGCATGCGGTTGACGCAGTCGAGCGAAAGCTCCTCCGGCAGAATTGAGAGCACACGCGCGGCGTGTTCCGGGCGCAGCTTCGAGAGAACGACTGCGACAGTCTGCGGATATTCGTTCTTCAGATAGTTCGCCAACACCTCTTCCTGGACGTTCGCGAGCTTCTCCCACATGTTGCGGCCCGCAGGTCCGCGAATCTCATCCATGATGCCGCCGACACGCTCGGCGGGGAGATACTGCTTGAGCAGGCGTTCTGTGGCGTCGTAGTTGCCGAGCAGTGCACCGGAGGCCGACATGCGGCCGACGAATTCGAGCAGCAATTGCTCGACGGACTCGGCTTCGATCGTGCCGAGCGACGACATCACGATGGAGATCTCACGCAATTCGTCGTCGTCGAGCAGTCCGAAGATTTTGGCGCCGTATTGCTCGCCGAGCGAAAGCATCAGCACAGCCGCGCGTTCCGGGCCGGTCAGCTTCCGGATGCGGTCGGGCGGTTGCGGGCGGCGCGAGAGTTCGGCCATTAGTCCGCCGATGTCCTCTCGGACCACTTTTTCCTTGTCTTTTTTCGTCTCTGCATAGGCTGATGGCATGGCTTAGGCTGCATCTTCGTGGAGCCAGTTACGGATAATGGACACGGCCTCGTGCGGGTTCTTATCGGCAAGCTCCCCCACTTTTTGCACCGACTGCGCGTGCACCTGTCCCTGCACCTTTGCGATATCGATCATCGCAGACGTTCTGTTTGAGATGGCAACGGACTTCATCGCCGCCAACGATCGAGACGTTTGGGCCGCCGGTTGAGGTGATGCTGCCGTGAACGCCCGGTATGCCCCCGCCGCCGGCGGCGGCTTCCGACGACGCTGCAACGGCGGCCGGCGCCATCAACTGGCCCGGCTGCAAGCCATCCGGCGTAATGATGCGGCGCACCAGGGGGCGCACCACCATGAACATCACGACCAGCCCGAGCAGCGCCATCACGCCGACTTCAGCGCCGCGCATGATGTCTTCTTTGGTGAACTGGATGAGGCTCATCCAGCCTGTCGGCTCGTTGATTGGCGATGGCGTGATTTCGGCGAAGCGCAAGTTGACCACTTCGACCTGATCGCCGCGCTTGGCATCGAATCCGATCGCCGAGCGTACCAGCGCCGAGATGCGATCGATTTCTTCCTTGGGACGCGGCTGATACGCCACCTCGCCTTTGTCGTTCTTGGTGTAGTTGCCATCGACCAATACGGCCGCCGAGATGCGGTTGACCCGTCCGGCTTCGATCACCTCGGTTTTGGTCGTGCGCGAAATTTCGTAGTTGACGATTTCCTCGGTCTTTTTGGTCTGGTCGCCAATAGCAGCGCCTGATCCTCCGCCCTGCTGGTTGCCATTGGGCAATTCGTTACCAGCCGATACGGCGCCGTCGGTGCGGGCGCCGGAGGCCGACTGCTCCTCGCGGGTCTGGCTCGAGCGAAGGACGCGTCCATCCGGGTCGAATTTGTCCGAGGTCTGGGTGATGCGATTGATATCGAAATCGGCGTTGATCTGAACGCGCGCATGGCCAGGACCGACCACCGAAGAGACGATGGTCTCAACCTCGCTGCGCAGGCGCGTCTCGTAGGCCAGCTTCCGTTCGTCTGAGCTTGCCCCGTTGGCCAAATTGTCTTGCGTTGCGCCGTCGGCGAGCAGTTTGCCGGTTTCGTCGATTACCGAAACCCGTTCGGGTTTGAGGCCGTTGACCGCAGTTGCGACCAAGTGGCGGATGGCCCGAACCTGCTGCGGCTCCAGTGCGCCGCGAACCTTGAGGACAATCGAAGCCGATGCATCAGCTTTGTCCCGGGAGAAGAGCGGCCGGTCCGGCAGCACCAGGTGGACGCGTGCAGCCTGCACTCGGTCGATGCCGCGTATGGTGCGCGAGAGCTCGCCTTCCAGGGCGCGCAGATGATTGATGTTCTGGACGAAGGTGGTAGAGCCAAGCGCGTCGGTCTTGTCGAAAATTTCGTAGCCAACACCGCCGCCCTTCGGCAGGCCGGATTCGGCAAGCTTCATGCGCAAACGCGCAACTGCCTCCTTCGGCACCATGATGATCGCGCCGTCGTTCTTGAGCTGGTAGGGGACGGCCTGTCGCTCAAGGTCTTTGATGATGGATGCGCTGTCGTCGACCGGAAGGTCGGTGAATAACGGCACCATCTGTGGTGTCGTCATCTGGATCATCAGGAATGAGAAGAAGCCGACTAGGGCCAGCGTCACCGCGGCCATCGCCGCCATTCGCGCCGCACCCAGCGACTTCACAAAATCGAAAAAACCTTGCACCGGTTTTGTCCTGCCCGCAGGGCGCGAAGCGCGCGCCTCACCCGGCAAGATTTGCCCAGTTTAAGGTTAGCGTCCGGTTAATTCCGGAAAGAGCCGGCGCGAAGAATTATTCCGCTACCACTACGACGGCGGCGAACATGCGAATGAATCGCCGGCCCATGGGGCCAGCGTTCCAAACGCGAAAATGTGGAGTGATTATTGGCGGTACTGTTGGATGCGCGTCGTGCGCAGTCCCGCGAGCCCGTGCTGGTCAATCGAGGCTTGCCAGGAGAGGAATTCCTCGACCGTCAGGGTATAACGGGCGCAGGCCTCCTCGAGAGACAATAGGCCGCCACGAACAGCGGCGACGACCTCAGCCTTTCGGCGGATGACCCAACGTTTGGTCGTGGGCGGCGGCAAATCCGCAATGGTCAGCGGGCTGCCATCAGGCCCGATTACGTATTTGACCCTCGGGCGATGGGGTTCGGTCATTGGCACACTCACAAAACAAAGAACTCGACTGACAGTTGCTGAAGAAAAGCTACAGGCCCCGGCTTAAAATTTGCCTAAGCATGGCAAATGGATCAGGCAAGGTTTGCCCGGTTTCCGCTAACCTTTTGGTTACGGATGGCAGGACCCGGATCGCGGAGGCCGTGCCTCCGGGAAGGCGCTCAACAGGGGATAGATTGAGTTCCCTGCAGTTTCACGCGCTTTTACTCACGTCGTGGTTCGAACAATGCGCTTGATTTTATCGAGCGTATAATTTTGGCCGTTGATCGACAGCTGCGGCGGATCCTGCGTGAGATCGACTGAATCGACCACGGCCTGCACCTCAGTCGAAATTCCAACTGGCTGATTGCTGGCGTCCACTGCTGTGGCGGAAAGTGTGTAGCTGCCATCCGGCCATTGGCGGCCGTCGTTGCCGCGTCCGTTCCAGGTGAAAGTCTGGGTTCCCGGATTGACCGAGATCGTGGTGGTAAAGGCGTTTTGGCCGGTGGAATCCTTGACGGAGATCGTCGCCGTCGAAGGTTTGGTGACGTTGAGGTTCCAGTTTGCCTTGCTGTTGGCGAGCTGCCCCGTCGCGCCATCGACCACAACGGTCGCGCCGACATAAGCAAGTGCCGTGCTCGCGACTGCACTCTTTTCCAGCGAGACGAGGCTCGTGAGCTGATCGTTGGATTTCATTTGCTGCTCGACCTGCGCGAATTCCACCAGCTGCTGAGTGAACTGGTTGGTGTCGAGGGGGCTGAGCGGGTCCTGGTTTTTCAACTGCGTCGTCAGCAACTGAAGAAAGGTCGTGAAGTTGCTGGCAATCTCGGTGTTATCGAGCGCGCCGGAAACGGAGCTTGCGCCTGTCGTGTTCGTGGTGGAAACGGGATTAACCGTCGTCATGGCTTGATCCTCAAACGCGAATATCGAGACCGTTGCCTTGTCCGGCGAGACGGCCATAATTTTGCGGAATGACATCAATTGTTGGCAGCGTTTCGTCCTTCACCACAATTTGCGCGGCGTCGGCGCCGGCGTTTGTTTGCTGCTGATTCATTGACTGGTCGCGGAGCGAAAATTGCAGACCATTGTCTGCCGTTTTCAGGCCGGCATCCTGCAATGCGCGCTCAAGTCCCGAGGCGTCGCGGCGCAATAAATCGAGGGTGTCGGCGCGGTCGACAGTCAGACGTGACGTGACATTGCCATCGCGGTCGACATCGAGCCGGACTTCGATGCGGCCAAGTTCGGGCGGATCGAGGCGAATTTCAAAGCGATTCTTGCCCTCGAGCGCCTTGCCGGCAATCTCGATGGCCAATCCCGCGAGCGGAACCGCGGGTGCTAACGGTGCTGCCGGAGCCGCAATAACAAGATTCGATGCCGCAGGCGCAGTGGTTTGCGTCGTGTTGGCGATCGCCGGCTGCGCGACGTCAGCGCCTAATTTCGGAGCCGCACTGTTAGCGTCCGCGGAAACCGAAGCTGGCGCGTCTGATTCGCCGCGATGGTTGCTGGCCGGGATTTCGCCGCGGGCGGCGGCGATGTGATCCTTGTCGTTTTCATTCGGGCCGCTTGGCGATTTGTCGGCGAACTGCGGCTGACCGACTTTGGCTGTCGGTGGCGGTTCTATCGTTGCATCGGCAGTCGATAGATCGGCGGCGGCTTGCTTGTTGTCGTCTGTCTTTTTCGCGCCGTCAGTCAGTTTGCCGGTGCCCCCTTTTGGGCCCGCGGAGTCGACGCCTTTCAGGTTAGACGCGCCAGCTGCGAGGATTGCGGCAACATCTGCAGGTTGGATAGTTTGATCGGTATTAGCTGCTGGTGCTGGCTGAGGTATTGGCGCGCTCGTAGTCGAAACGACGACGGCATCAGGTGTCGTGAGCGTTTGAATGTTGACAGTCGAAGGCGCGACGGCTGGCGTGTCGGTTTTCGTCCCATCTGCCGGCTTGTCAGTATCGTCCATCGTCTTGACGCTGTCGCCGGTGGTGGCGGCGGCTTTTGCGTTTAAATCCGCCTTGGGGTCGCCCGCGGGCTTGTCGGTTTTATCGCTGGAACCGGGTTCTCCTGCCTTCGTCACCGTGACGGTGTCGTTTTGCGCCGGGGCCTTGCTGTCATTGGTCTTGGCCGGTGCATGTGAATTGTCGACCGGCGACGCTTTCTGATCGGGCGGTGGCGGAGCGGCCTGCTCGGCGCCTTGCGCGCTGTCATCGAGCAAGCTCTCAAACGGGGAGGGCGAGCGGTCGGATTGCTGCGGTGGGCGCGCGACGCGCGGCGATGTCTGATTATGCGCGTAAATCTTCGGGTCTGACGCAACTTGCGGCACTGAAGGACCTCCGGAATGTCCTCCGTTTGGTCTGCAAACAGCAGGCCAGCCCCGGAAAGGCCAAATTCATATGACCGTTCAGCAGCTTGAAGATGGGGAGCAAGGCGGTGATCGAATTTGGCCCGGGCAGGCCTGACTATAAATGGGCAAGTTTTGCCGGGTCGGACGCCTCGCATTGCGCGCCTGCCGACGCTACCTATAGTAAGAAGCGCTATGCCGAACAGCCTTGATCTCGACCGCCGGCCTGAAAATACGCGTGTCGTCGTCGCCATGTCCGGCGGTGTCGACTCGTCGGTGACGGCCGCCTTGCTCAAGGCCGAAGGCTACGATGTAGTCGGGGTAACGCTGCAGCTCTACGACCACGGCGCTGCGATCCACCGCAAAGGCGCCTGCTGCGCCGGCCAGGACATTTACGATGCGCGCAGCGTCGCCGAGCGCATTGGCATTCCACATTACGTGCTCGACTACGAAAGCCGCTTCAAGGAAGCGGTAATAGACCGCTTTGCCGAAAGCTACATTCACGGCGAGACGCCGGTCCCCTGCGTCGACTGTAATATGTCGATCAAGTTTCACGATCTGCTTATCACCGCGCGCGAGCTTGGCGCCGAAGTGCTGGCGACAGGCCATTACGTCGCCTCCCGGTCTTTGCCGGGCGGCGGCCGCGGGCTTTTCCGCGCGCGGGACGAAGAGCGTGATCAGAGCTATTTCCTGTTCGGCACCACGCGTGAGCAGCTGGACATTCTGCGCTTTCCGCTCGGCGAGCGGACCAAGGCGGAGACGCGCGAGCTTGCCCGCCGTTTCGGATTGGCGATTGCGGACAAGCATGACAGCCAGGATATTTGCTTCGTGCCGACCGGCCACTATGCCGACATCATTGAACGTCTGAAACCGGGTGCGGCGGAGGCCGGCGAAATTGTCGATCTGGATGGGAAGGTTCTCGGCGAGCATTCCGGCATTATTCACTTCACGGTCGGACAGCGGCGCGGCCTTGGTGTTGCAACCGGAGCCCCCCTCTATGTCGTGCGCCTCGATGCCGAAGGCCGACGGGTGGTCGTTGGGTCGCGCGAGGCATTGCGTACCGGTCGGATTGTGCTGCGTGACGTGAACTGGATCGGGGACGAGTTGCTGGGGGAGGCGCTTGCTGACGATCGCCGCGAAGTCTTCGTAAAGGTGCGGTCGACCCGCCCGCCGCAGGCGGCCTGGTTACGGCATGGCCCCCACGGCTGCGAAGTCGAGTTGGTTGATGGCGAGCACGGCGTATCGCCCGGCCAGGCCTGCGTATTCTACGACTCAGGCGAGGGACAGGCGCGTGTGCTGGGTGGCGGTTTCATCAAGAGTGCGGTCGCTACGGCGGATTGCCAGCGCCGAGATGATGAGCAGTTAGCAACGCCCGCCATGCGCGGTTAAGATTGGCCGCATGGGGGCGGACATCGATAAATCGAGCGTTGAACGCGCCTATGCGAGGTGGGCGCCGGTCTATGACCTGGTGTTCGGCGCCGTGTTCGATGCTGGCCGGCGTGCTGCAATCGTAGCGGCGGAGCACGTTTGCGGATCCGCCGGCGGGCGCATCCTCGAAGTTGGCGTCGGTACCGGCCTATCGCTTCCCGACTATGCGCGCCAAAATCGGCTGGTGGGCATCGATCTGTCCGAACCGATGCTGCGCAAGGCGCAGGAACGCGTTGCCGACCAAAATCTCAGGAACGTCGACGCGCTTGCGGTGATGGACGCCGAGCGCATGGCGCTGCCGGATCGCTCTTTCGATGTGGTAGTGGCGCAATTCGTCATCACCGCCGTGCCCAACCCGGAAACCACACTTGATGAATTCGCGCGCGTCATTCGGCCCGGTGGTGAAATCGTATTGGTCAACCACATTGGCGCCGAGACAGGCCCGCGCCGTGCATTCGAAGTTTGCTTTGCGCCGATCGCGCGCCGCCTCGGGTGGCGGCCCGAATTCAAATTTGGCCGGCTGTCCGATTGGGCGAAACGCCACGGCGGCGTGCGGCTGGTCGAGCATCGGCCAATGCCGCCGCTCGGGCATTTCTCGCTGATCCGCTTCGAGCGGCTCGCGGCTTCCCCCTAAGTGGAACTCTCGCTCGTACCAAGCCGTTAATACGGCTAGCGCTGCATGGACGTGCGCTGAAAAGGAGCGTGCGATGGTCCGCGAATCCCGCATTCTTGGCTTGACGGTTTCGGCATTGCTCCTGCCCGCGATGGCTGTGGCGCAGGCGCCGCCACAAACGAAAACACCGGTCGCGCCAAAAACCGAACAACTCGATCCGAATGCCTGCGCGCATTCCGATACGCGCACCACGATCGGGAAGGGTGGCGACGCCGAGGTGGAGCGGCAGGACGGGCAGGGGAACCTGAGCGACAAACTTGCCCGATCGGGTGGCGTGATCTGCCCGCCGGAGCACGTCGATCCTGAGATCAAGCAGCCAACACCGCCTGGCGGCGCGATGCCTGTGATCCCGCCTCCGGGCAGCCCCGGCGGCGATCCGTCGGTCCAGCCGAAATAAATGTCGAAAAAGCGGGTTTTCGCCCGCTTGCTTGACAGTGTTTGCGCGGCCTTCCTATATCGCGCTCGTTCCGGCGCGTTTTTCGGAATGGCGGGGTAGCTCAGCTGGTTAGAGCAGCGGAATCATAATCCGGAGGTCGGGGGTTCGAGTCCCTCCCCCGCTACCAGGTCCGATCTTCGGCGATTGACCGCTATTTACCCCATTTTCTGCGACCGAAAGATAACGATGGCCCGATCACAAGGCTGTCAGGCGGCTATGCGACGGCAATTCGAGGTTGCCCCGGCCGAAATGCGATGGAACAATCGCATCCAAAGATCGTCGTATCCGTACGTACATTGACTGCCCAAGCCATTTGTATAGTCACGGAGGCTCTCCATGGCGCGCACTGCAATGTCGCCGGTCCCACGCGGTGGGTCGGCGCCGCCGCCAAAGCGTTCCCCGGATGAGACCCGTGCCGAGTGGTTGCAGGTTTTTCGTCGTGTTCGCGCCGAGACCGAAGCCAGGGCCTCGCGGCTTTCGGCTGAAGACCAGATCGTGCAGTCGATGGCTGATGCCAGCCCGGCCAAGTGGCACCGCGCCCACGTCACGTGGTTCTTCGAACAGTTCCTGCTGGTTCCGTACGATCCGGGCTACAAGATTTTCGACCAGCGTTTTCCCTTTCTCTTCAATTCCTATTACGTCGCGGCCGGGCCGCGGCACGCGCGGCCGCAACGCGGCTTGATTACCCGGCCGAATGGCGAGGATGTCACCGCCTATCGCGCGCACGTCGATGCTGCGGTTGAACGCCTGATCGCCCAGGTTCCTTCGGCGGACGCCGACCGCGTATTCGCGATTGTGGAGATCGGGCTGCACCACGAACAGCAGCATCAGGAATTGCTGATCACCGACATTCTCCACGCATTCGCGCAGAACCCCACCGACCCGGCTTACGACGAAAACTGGAAACCGCCGCGCGCGACACAAGGCCCGCGCGGCTTCGTTGATGTGCCGGCGGGAATTCAAGCCGTCGGCCATGACGGCAAAAGTTTTTGCTTCGACAATGAGACACCGCTTCACGACGAACTCATTCCCCATGTTCGGATCGCGCGGCATCTGGTGACGAATGCCGAATGGCTCGAGTTTATTGCGGCCAGCGGGTACACGACGCCGTCACTCTGGCTTTCCGACGGGTGGGCCACCGTGCAGTCGGAAGGATGGCAGGCTCCGGGCTATTGGCGGCAGAAAGACGGTGGCTGGCACTCAACGACACTCGCCGGGTTGAAGCCAGTCGAGCCCGCCGCTCCGGTACTGCATGTCAGCTATTACGAGGCCGACGCCTTCGCGCGCTTTGCCGGCAAAAGCCTGCCCAGCGAGGCGGAATGGGAGACGGCTGCGCGCGCGAACGTGATCGCCGACGCTTTTGGCATCGCTTGGCAATGGACGCGCAGCGCCTATCTACCTTATCCGGGCTACCGGGCCGCCGAAGGGGCGCTCGGTGAGTACAATGGTAAATTCATGGTCAGCCAGATGGTTTTGCGCGGGTCTTCGCTTGCTACGCCCGAGGGGCACCAGCGTGTGAGCTATCGTAATTTCTTTTATCCACCGGCCCGCTGGCAGTTCAGTGGCTTGCGCTTGGCCGAGTTTGTGTGAGGGGCGTTGTCATGGTTGCAGTTGCACGCAAGCGTATCGCGGTACCGGAACCCTCGGAATTCGAAATCGACGTGCTCGAAGGCCTACACGCGTCGCCGAAACAAATATCGGCGAAATATTTCTATGATGCTGCCGGATCGCTCCTCTTCGAGCGCATCACCGAGCTTGCCGAATATTATCCGACACGTTGCGAAATGCGCATTCTGCGTCGGCATGCCGCCGACATCGCAAAGATGATTCCAGCCGGTGCAGCGCTGGTGGAATTCGGCAGCGGATCCAGCAAGAAGGCGCGGATCATTTTGCGGGCAGCGCCAAACCTCGCGGCCTATGTGCCTGTCGATATCTGCGGTGAAATGATTGAGCAGGAAGCGGCCGAGTTACGGCCAAATTTCCCTCAGATCAATGTGTTGCCGGTGACAGCCGACATCTGCAAGCCTTTCGAGCCGCCGCCGGAAGCCAAGGCGGCGCCCTCGCGCGTCGGATTTTTTCCCGGCTCGACCATCGGCAATTTCGAGCCGCATGAGGCATCAGCGTTCTTGCGAAATGCAGCAAATATTCTCGGACGCGGTGCCGCGTTTATCATCGGCGTCGATCTGATCAAGCCCGTCGAAGTGCTCAATGCCGCCTACAACGATGCGGAGGGGATCACGGCGCAGTTCAACCTCAATCTGCTGACGCGCATCAACCGCGAGCTTGGTGGGACCTTCCGGCCCGATACTTTCGAGCATCATGCATTCTACAATCGCGAGCGTCATCGCGTGGAAATGCATCTCGCCAGCCTGAAACGGCAAAAGGTCAGAGTGGCGGGCGAGACTTTTGACTTCCGCGCCGGCGAAACAATCCACACCGAAAACAGCTACAAGTACAGCGTGGAGTCGCTTGCGGCTCTTGCGCGCGGCGTCGGTTGGCTGCCGGCGGGAGCCTGGACCGACTCGCGAAAGTATTTCTCGATTCAGGCGTTCACGCTCGCCGGGTGACTTGCTCAAATTCGTCAGCCTGCGCTAAGCCTTGCGCCGCCCGGCCCATCCCGCCGGGCACGTTTATTCAGGTAAGGCAGGAACTCATGAAGATCGTCAGTTTTGAAGCAAGCAACAGCGTACGGCTGGGTGTCGTCGAGGGCGACAATATCGTTGATTTACAGGCGGTGGACGCAAATGTGCCGAGCGATCTCGGCGAAGTTTTACGCCGTAACAATGGCGATCTCAAACCCCTCGCTGATCTCGCGAAGAAAGCGCCGGCCTCGGCGCGGCGGCCGCTCGCCGGACTAAAATATGCGCTGCCGGTCGCGCACCCAGGCAAAATCATCTGCCTCGGTTTGAATTATCTCGACCACGTCAAAGAGGGTCCGCAGCGCGACAACATCCCGAAATTTCCTTCTATCTTTTTCCGTGTCCTGACGTCGATGGTGCCGCATCTGCAACCGATTGTACGACCGAAAGAATCGATCCAGCTCGACTACGAAGCGGAAATGGTGGCGATCATCGGCAAGCGCGCCAAGCATCTGACCATGGCAAACGCTGTTGATTGCATCGCGGGCTACTCCTGCTCGAACGAAGGCTCCGTGCGGGAATTCCAGCGCCACACGACACAGTGGGGCATGGGCAAGAATTTCGACCGCACCGGTGGCTTTGGTCCCTGGACGGTAACCGCGGACGAAATCCCACCGGGAGGCAAAGGTTTGAAGATCATGAGCCGCCTCAACGGAAAAACCATGCAGTCGGATAACACCGACAACATGATGTTTCCGCTTGCTGAGACTCTCGTGTACCTCACCAAGGGCATGACACTCGAGCCAGGCGACGTCATCCTCACGGGAACGCCTTCTGGCGTCGGTCACGCCCGCAAGCCCGAGCCGGTCTGGATGAAAGCAGGGGACATCTGCGAGATCGAGATCGAAGGAATTGGAGTGTTGAGCAACCCCATCGAGGACGAGAAATCTTGAGAATGCGCGAGGAGGGGGCGTGAAACACGGTCGTATCGCTGGAGTCCTGGCCGCAAGCATGTTGGCCATTGCCGCTATGCCTGCATTGGCGGAATGGCCCAATGATAAGCCGATCCGTGTCCTGGTTGGTTTTGGTCCCGGCGGCGGCACCGACATCGTGACCCGCATTATCGCGCCACATCTGTCTGAAGTCCTCCATCAGACGGTGGTCGTCGAAAACAAACCGGGCGCAGGCGGTTCGATCGCCTCCGCCGAAGCAGCGCACGCCGATAAAGACGGCTACACCGCCTCGATGATCAGCGCGGGACACACCGTTTCCGCGGTGATGCTCAAGTCGGTGCGCTACGACGCAGTGAAAGATTTTGCCGCGGTAGCGCTGGTTGCGGACAGCGCGCTCGTTGTGGTCGCGCGCAAGGATTTCCCGGCAAACGACATAAAGGGGCTTGTCGCGCTTGCCAAAGCTTCGCCCGGCAAGCTGAATTTTGCCAGCGTGGGCCTCGGCTCGACACAGCATTTCGCAGGCGAATTGCTTCGACAGATGACCGGAATCGACGTGAAACACATTCCCTACCGCGGCACCCCGGGCGTGGTCACTGCATTGCGCGCGCAGGAAGTGGACTATGCGGTGGAATTGCTGCATGCCGTGCAGGGGCAGGTGCAGGCGGGCGAACTTAAGCTGCTCGCAGTTGCGGCGCCGACCCGCTGGCCCACCATTTCCGATGTACCAACGGTCGCCGAGTTCGGCATTCCGGGTTATGGGGTGATCGGCTGGTACGGCTGGGTCTATCCGGCAGGCACACCGCAAGCGATCGTTGACAAGACAAACTCCGCTCTCAAGGAAGTGCTGGCTCGCCCGGAAATCAAAGATCAAATGGCGAAAGCAGGCGCGTCGGTGCATGTGTCGACGCCAGCGGAATTCGGCCAGCACATGGCTGACGAAGTTGCCAAATGGAAAGCCGTCCGTGACAAAGCGGGGCTTGAACCTCAATAGTCGTCGACCGGTTTCATCGAAATATTACGAGAGGACGCCATGGCTGATCAGCTCAATGTACTCGTTATCTGCGGGTCGCTTCGCAAAGGTTCGTATAACGCCGCACTCGTCCGGGCCCTCCCAGCCCTGGCTCCGCCGGAAATGAAACTCGTGACGGCGACGACGATCGGAACATTCCCGCTCTACAATGCCGACGTTCAAGAAGGCTCCGGCTTTCCTGCGCCGGCGGAAACCTTGGCAGCGGCGATCCGCACCGCGGATGGTGTGTTGTTCGTTACGCCTGAGTACAACTGGTCGATGCCGGGCGTTCTGAAGAATGCCATCGACTGGCTGTCTCGTATGAAGGAGCAGCCGTTCAACGAAAAGCCGGTCGCGATCCAGTCTTGCTCGCAAGGCCCGCTTGGTGGCGCGCGCATGCAGTATCACTGGCGCATGTCGATGACATTCCTCAACGCCTACATTTTCGGCACGCCGGAGATTTTCGTCGGCAGTGCTGCAGGCAAATTCAACAAGGAAACGCTCGATCTGGAAGATCAGCCGACCAAAGACATCGTCAAGAAGCAGCTCGCCGCTTTCGCGAAATTTATCGCAAAGATGAAACGCTGACCGCTCGTCCTCGCGTTAACGAAAACGAGCGGCCAAAGCGCTAGCCCGCAGCCTGCGCGCGTTTCGGAAAGAGCTGCGGCCGCAACTTCGGATGGCCGGCCATTGTCTTCGGTGCATACGGTGTTTCTGCGCCGAGTTCTTCGGCCGCATGCCACGCCCAGCGCGGATCCCAGATTGCCGCGCGCGCGAGGCAAATCAAATCGGCCTTGCCTGACGCGACGATGTCTTCGGCCTGCTGATAACCAGCAATCAGGCCAACCGTCATAGTCGTGATGCCGCTTTCTTTTTTGACCTTCTCGGCGAACGGCACCTGGTAGCCAGGTGAAAGGGGAATTTTTTGCTTCGGATCGAGCCCTCCGGTCGACACATCCATGTAGTCCATGCCGCGCTTCTTGAGCTCCTTGGCCAAAACCACGGTTTCTTCCGGAGTCCAGCCGCCATCGACCCAGTCGGTTGCGGAGACGCGCATGCCGAGCGGCTTGTTCTCAGGCCATACGGCGCGCACGGCTTCGTACATTTCAATCACAAACCGCATCCGGTTTTCGAGCGATCCGCCATATTCGTCGATGCGCTGGTTTGAAAGCGGAGAGAGAAATTGGTGGGCAAGGTACCCGTGAGCCGCATGCAGCTCGATCACGTCGTAACCGATGCGGTCGACGCGCTTGGCCGCAGCGGCGAATTCGCCGACGCACCGCTTGATGTCGTCCTTGGTCATTGCGTGCGGCACCGGCCAGCCGGTGTCATAGGGAATTGCAGACGGGGCCTCCGGCGTCCATGCGTCCGGACCATCGAGAATAGGTTTGCCACCGGCCGCGGGCGGAGTGGTTGGGCCTTTACGTCCGGCATGGGCGAGCTGCACGCCAAGCTTGGCGACGCCGTACTGCCGGCAAAAATCGTACACGCGCTTGAGCGCTGCCTCGTTGTCATCCGACCACATGCCGGCGCACTTCGGCGAAATCCGGCCTTGTGGGTTGACGTCGGTCATTTCGCACATCACGAGCCCCGCACAGCCGAGCGACATATTGCCCAGGTGCATCAGATGCCAGTCATTGGCCGAGCCATTATTGGAATTGTATTGGCACATCGGCGACACAACGACCCTGTTTGGCAGGGTCAGACCGCGCATAGTGAGGGGGGAAAATAGAACGCTAGCCATTGGAACGACTTCCTTTCAGTGCGAAGAATTCAGATGCCGGCGTGATAGGCGTGCATGGCGACCACCAGACAGCAGATCGCCCAAAAGATACAGTATTCGACGCCGCCGATGACCCAGATCCAGCATTCCGTCACCCGGTAAGTTGCTGCAGCAGCGACGAGGAGATGGATGAAGGCGATAAAGCCGACATAAGGGGTGTAGATGCCGAAGAAAAGGCCGATGGTGAGAAGAGTTTCAACCGCTCCCGCGATATACATCCAGGTTGCAGGGGGCTTGAAACCGGCTTTGACGAAGAACTCAAGCGTTGCGGGCACAGTGATCTTGGCGACGATATGAGGAATGAAAAACACCGCACAAGTAATGCGCAGGATGTTGAATTCGTTGAACAGATTGAATTTGTCGGCAAGCGACATTGCGGCTCCCCCCGGTGGTTTTGTTCGGTCGACCACCTTCGATCAAAATTGCACTTCTTGGCGTGTGAGCCAACCCCCAGGCGCTAGAGTTTGCGGCCCTTGAGCCACGCGTCGCCTTTGGCGTAGAGCGCATCGAGTGGCGGTCCATTGAGGCCGGGCAGCTCGTCCTTAATTTTGTATCCGATCTTGCTCTGCAAATAAGCCAGATGGCGGTAGCCTTCCGGAAACTGCGCCAACAGCGTCTTGTCGAGCGAAAAGTTTACATCGGGCTCAACCGGATCGATACGGTCTTTTTCATACGCGAGCCGGCGCAAGACGATGCCCCAACGGCCTTTGCGCTTTTCCAGGAAATCGTAAAAACGTCCGCTGCAAACGACATCGCACAAAACGCCCTCAACCTTTGCGCGCTGTGAGATCGTCATCTTGGTCTGCGCAATGGCACGCTTGCCCTTGATATCGATACTCATGCCGCCGAGCATATGCATTATGCGCACGCCGCGGTCGTAGCCTTCCTGGCTGACGCGAATGAACTCTTCATACGAGCCTTGAAACCACGTCGCCCACATCTGGCCGTCCTTGTGCCAGACAGTGCGAAACCGATCCCACATGCGGGCGTCACGCCAGAGCGCCCAGTTTTCGACCAGGTCCCGGATCGCCAGACGGTCGGCGGTATCGCGCGGCATGTAATTTCCTCCCCTCGCGCTCGCTTGTCGCGAGCTTCGTCCCGTTGCAAGACTGTACGAAGGGAAGAGCGGCCGCTACAAGGCCATCGCGCCATAGTCGGGAGACAGGCATGCCGAGACTTGCTGGGAAAACCGCGATTGTTACCGGTGGGGCAAAGGGTATCGGCCGGCACTATTCACAAGCGCTCGCTGCCGAGGGAGCGCGTGTGATGATTGCCGACATCGCCGATGGACGCGCGCTTGCGGAAGAAATCGCCGGGCGTCACGGCGCGAATTCTGTAGCGAGCGTGCAATTCGATGTCAGCGACGAGAAAGCGGTGAAAAGTCTGGTGGCTCAGACCGTCGAGCGGTTTGGCCAGATTGATGTGCTGGTGAACAACGCCGCGCTCTATTCAACATTGAAGCCGAGAAACTTCACGGAGTGGGATATCGAGCTGTGGGACCGCGTGATGGCGATCAACGTGCGCGGGCCTTACCTGATGGTTAGGAGCGTTGCGCCGCATATGATGGCGCGGCGGAGCGGCAAGATCATCAACATTGCCTCTGGCGCTGCTTATAAAGGCGTGCCGCGCATGCTGCCCTATGTCACGTCCAAGGGTGCCATGCTGGCCTTCACGCGCTCATTGTCGCGCGAACTGGGCGAATATGGCATCGCGGTTAATTCGCTTTCACCGGGGTACATCCTCAGTGATACGGGCCTCGAAAACGCGACCCATGTCGAAGAGGAACGAACACCAGTACGTAACAGCCGCGCCTTTAAACGCGATGCCTATCCTGAAGATCTACTTGGCGCGCTTGTGTTCCTGGCCTCCAGCGATAGCGATTTTGTCACCGGCCAATCGCTGGTGGTGGACGGTGGCTCGGTCAATAACTAGCTATCTGCAATGCGGTACGGGTGGTTCCAGCCCGGGCCGATCTGCGCTATAAAGTTACAAAATCAACCATCGAGCTTCCGAGGAGCACGCCCATGGCGGTCGCAACCGCAACCGAGCAACCTGGTTCCAAGCACAATGTGCAGGTCGCACGGCAAGCCTACTACGACAAGATTTCCAAATTTCACATGGCGCCTCTTTGGGAGGTGCTGAAGGATCTGGTGACGAAGGAGCCGAAGACCAGCCTTCAACCGGCGGTCTGGAAGTTCGGCGAAGTCAAACGGCTCATGCTGGAAGCAGGTGACGTGATCAGTGCCGAAGAGGCCGAACGTCGCGTGCTCGTGCTGGAAAATCCCGGCATGCCAGGCAAGGCGCGGATAACGAACTCCCTGTTCGCCGGCATTCAGCTGATCCTGCCTGGAGAAGTTGCCGACGCGCATCAGCATGTATCTTCCGCTATTCGTTTCGTGCTGGAAGGCGAGGGTGCATATACGGCCGTCGAAGGCGAGAAGACTCAGATGAAGCACGGCGACTTCATCATCACCGCCAACTGGGCGCCGCACGATCATGGCAATCCGGGCAAGCAGCCGGTGATGTGGCTCGACGTGCTCGACATGCCAACGGTGAATCATTTTGAAACATCGTTTGCCACCCACTTCGACGAAAAGATGCAAAAGACCAATCATGCCGATGGCAACTCGTTCGATCGCTACGCCTCCGGTGTTTTGCCGGACGGCGCGCCGGCGCATCTCAACCGCAGCCCGGTGATCAACTATCCCTACGCCAAGATGCGGCCGATCTTGCAGCGCTTGAAAGACACAGGCGACGTCGACAAGCGCCATGGTGCACGCGTGCGCTATGCCAATCCGATCAATGGCGGGCCGGTTCTCCCGACCATGGGCGCCCATCTCGCGCTGCTGCCGAAAGGCTTCAAGGGCGAGTCCTATCGCTCGACCGATGCAACCATTTTCGCGGTCGCCGAAGGGCGCGGTACAACCGTCATCGACGGCAAGCCATTCGAGTGGGGCGTCAACGATGTGTTCGTGGTGCCGCCATGGAAGCGCTATTCACACAGCACGAATGAAGACGCTGTGCTGTTTTCTATTTCTGACCGTCCGGCGCAGGAAGCGCTTGGCCTCTGGCGGGAAGGGAACTAGCAGCGAACGTAAACGTTGCGACGTTGTGCCCGGCCTAGTGCCGGGCATACACGTCTTGGGACGTCTTGGGAGGTGCCGATGCAGTTCGAACAACTGACCGCCGGACGGGGCACGCTCACAGCTGTGCGCACTGGCGAAGGTTCCGACCTCGTGCTGCTGCATTCGCTGCTTGCCGATCGTTTTGCCTTCGATCCTGTGCTCCCGGCGCTCGCCGCCAAGCACCGCGTCACGTTGATCAATCTGCCTGGATTTCACGGCTCGCAGCCGCCGTTGCTCGCGCTGATGGATGCTTATATCGCGACCATTGAAGACGGTTTCGAGGAGTTCGGTATCCATAACGACGCGATACTGATGGGAAACGGATTCGGCGGCACTGTTGCGCTTGCGTTTGCGCTCGCGCATCCGGAGCGCATATCCAAGCTCGTGCTCAGCGATGCGGCAGCAGGCTTCCCGCCCGAGGGACGCGAGGCTTTTGCGGTAATGGCGCAGAAGGTCGCCGACGGCGGGCTTGGAAGCATCGCTGAAATCGCCGCGAAACGCGTGTTTTCGCCGGCTTATCTTGCGGCGCATCCGGAAAAAATCGACGAGCGCAAAAAAGTATTGCTCGCAATCGATCCGAAGGCATTCCAGGCCGCCTGTAAAATATTGCAGGAAACCGATCTGGTGCCGCTGCTGCATCACCTGAAAGTCCCGACGCTGGTTGTTTGCGGCCAGTACGACCAGGCCACGCCGCCTGCGCTCAACAAGCAGATCGCGGAAAAAGTCGCCGGCGCGAAATACATCGAACTGCCGGCCTGCGGGCACTGTCCGCCTCTGGAGCAGCCTGATCAGTTCCTGGCAGCGATCAAGGATTTCGTCGGACTCTAACAACACGCACCGCTCTTTCCCGCGAAAGCGGGAATCCAGAATTCAAGTTTCAGAGCGGCCTTTTGCGATGGGTCCCCGCTTTCGCGGGGACGAGCGGAGAGGCGGGCGCCTCACTGTTTCCGGTCGAAGCGACGGATCTCGACCTTTCCCCACACACCATTTTGGTGGAAGGGATCGGCGCGGTTGAATTTCTCTGCCGTGGCGCGATCGGGCGCTTCCAGAACCATCAGACTGCCAATGGACTTGCCGGCATCGTCCGACACCAGCGGACCACCGACGGTGATCGTAACGCCAAAATCCTTGGCGCTTTTGAGATGCTCGACATGCGCACCGTGAACGGCTTTTCGCTTGTCGACCGCATCGGGATTGTCGAGCGTGAATATAGAAAACAACATGGCCAGCCTCCTTATTCGAGTGCCTTGAGCACGGCGTTAGCGATCGCTTTGGTCCCGTCCTTGCCGCCGTATTCTATCGGCTTCATACCGCCGGCATAGGCCTTGTCGACAGCGCGCTCGATCCGCTGCGCGGCGTCTGCAGCGGGCTGATGATCGTGTTTGTCAGCGAGCCAGTCGAGCATCATGGCGGCCGACAAAATCATTGCGGTCGGATTGGCTTTGCCCTGACCCATGATGTCAGGCGCCGTGCCGTGGCACGGCTGAAACACTGCGTACTTGTCGCCGATATCGGCTGACGGGGCGATGCCAAGCCCGCCGATCAACCCGGCCGCGAGATCCGACAGGATGTCGCCGAAGATGTTTTCCATCACCATGACGTCGAAATCCCACGGCCGCCGCACCATGAGCGCCGCGCAGGCGTCGACATAGACATGGTCGGTCTCTACGCCGGGGAAATTCTTGGCGCGCTCGTCGAAGATCGAGCGGAAGTAGGCGTAAGCCTTGAAAGCATTGGCTTTGTCGACGCAGGTGAGGAGCCCGGGTTTTCCGCGCTTCTTGCGCCGTTCCGTCAGGCGCAATGAAAAGTCGAAAAGACGCTGGGACGTCTTGCGCGTAATCACCAGCGTTTCGCGTGCTTCGTCGTGCGTGACAACGCCTTTGCCCATCGAAGCAAACAGGCCTTCTGTCGACTCGCGGATCAAAATGAAATCGATGCCGCGTTCCGCCGCGCCGACAATCGGGCTCGGGATGCCGGGAATAAGCCGTGCCGGTCGCACGCCGGCGTAGAGGTCGAAGATAAAACGCAGCTCCACCTGCGGCATGATCTCGGTGTTGTCTGGGTAGCGCACACTTGGCAGGCCACAGGCGCCGAGCAAAATCGCGTCGGCCTCCTCGCACAGCTTGATGGTCGATTCCGGCATCGACTTGCCGGTTTCTTTGTAATGACCGGCGCCGGCCGCACCGTCGGTAAAGCGGAATTTCAAGCTGGGTGTTTCCGCCTCGATCCGCCGGAGAATATCGAGGGTAGGGGCCATCACTTCCGGCCCTATCCCATCGCCTGAAAGGACTGCAATATGGAATGCACTATTGGCGGACATAAGTTTTCCAGGGTGGTGTTGCTCGGCTCGCGGCGTTAATGAATACGTCCGCGCGTCCGCGCGCAAGTGATCACGGGGGGTCTATGCCACGGTTTGCCGCCAATCTTGGTTATCTTTTCACCGAGCGGACGTTGCTCGAGCGGATCGATGCCGCGGCAGCCGCCGGCTTCAAGGCCATCGAGTTGCAGTTTCCCTACGATGTGCCGGCTGCTGCGGTGAGGGTAGCGATCGAAAGGAATAAACTTACAATTCTTGGCCTCAATACACCGCCAGGCGGCCGCGATGGCGAGTTCGGCCTCGCCGCTGTGCCGGGGCGCGAAAAAGACTGGCAGGTGTTGTTTGCGCGTGCGCTCGACTACGCAACTGCGATTGGCGCTAGCGCGATCCATTGTCTCGCCGGCAAGGTTGCACCCGAGCAACGCCCCGCGGCCGACCGGGTCTTCATTGATAATCTCTCGCGTGCGGCCGACTTCGCGGCGGCCAAGAAAATTGCGCTGCTGATCGAGCCGATCAACGGGCGCGACCGTCCCAATTATTTCCTCAATCACGTCGAACACGCAGCCGACATCATCGCCAAAGTTGCGAAGCCGAACATTCGTGTGCAATTCGATTTCTATCATGTGCAGATTGTCGGAGGAGATTTGATCCACCGCCTTGAAAAATTTCTGCCCGTCATCGGCCATCTGCAATGCGCGGCGGTGCCAACGAGGCACGAGCCCGACGAAGGCGAGATCAACTACCCCGCGGTCTTCGAGGCCGTGGACAAGCTCGGCTATCGAGGCTGGATTGGCGCCGAATATCGGCCGCGCGCTCGCACGGAGGAAGGCTTGGGCTGGGCGCGCAAATATGGCGTGGTTCCCGTCCATTAACTGCGGATTAGTCATCAAACTTCTTGAAAACTAATATTTTTCGGCTTTGCGCTTCGCGCCGCCGTTGCTAGATTGCCTCCATGTGGGAAAACAAAAAACCAGATGCAGAAGGTGCGCAAACGCAGCACCCGCTCAAAGACGCCGTGCGCGAAGCGCGCATCGAGGCAGCCGAACGCTCGGGCGTTGTTGTCGATTTGCGCGACGCTGCTGTGGCGCGTCTTGAGCTTCTCAACGAAGCACTCGACCCTCTGTTTAACGAAGTGCCTAATGACGTCGAACTGTTTGATCGCGGTGTGAGCAACGGCGACATTCCGCGGTTGTGGATCGACGTGGTTACGCATGTCGAGATGGGCCGCGACAAGCGGCAATACCGTTTCGTTCAGGACACGCGCTATGGTCGCGCAGTGCTCGCAGAATCATACGAAGCGTCCGCAATGGTAGAAGCAATCACTCGCTACGTCGCGCGCAGGCTGGTCGAGCGAGAGCGTGCATTGGCTGATGACGCCGGACGCAGCGTCGCGCAGGCAGTCTTGCGGCACGGCCGGCATGACCAGCACTGGCGTACCGCCCGCACTTTTCTGCTCGGGCTGGTCATCGGCGTGGTCGCGCTGTTTGCGCTGGCACTGCTCAGCACCCCGCATCCCTAGCCGAACAGCTTGAAGCGTTGCTGTTGCACGACTTCGCCCGAGGTGGTGAGGCTTCGCGATATCAGCTCACATTGCCAGGCATCACGCGAGCCTTCGATCTTGTAGAGATTGTAGCCAGCAGCGTCCTTGTCACGACCGGGCGCGGCGGAGCCCGATGGCACCCCGATCGCGGGAACGCGCGTGCCATTCGGCCCCTGCAGCCAGTTGATCATGTGAATGTGATCGTGTCCGTGAAGCAATAAATCGGCGCCGTGCGCGGCGATCACACGCATGAAAATCGGAGCGTCGAGGAGACGCTTGTGACGGCCGGTTTTGCTCACCGGCGGATGATGAATCAATATCACCCGGAACAGGCCTTCGCTCTTGAGTTCATTGAGCGTTGCCGCCAGCTCCGCGAGTTGTTTCGTACCGAGCCAGCCGGTCGCCAGGAACGGTGCGGTCGGCACGCCGGTTGAGAGCCCGATAAATGCGATATTGCCGCGACGGCGCACAAAGGGGAATCCGCCGACACCCTCGTCGTCGCACATATTGGCGCCCCATTGGCGCCCCGCGAAAGCGGCGGCTTCGCGCACGTAGATGTCATGATTGCCGGGCACGAAGGTGACGTCCCGCGCGGAGCCGAGGCTTGCCAACCAATCGCGCCCGCGCGGAAACTCAGCTGCCAATGCGATATTCGCAATGTCTCCGGTGACCGCAATGTGGTCGGGCGCTTGCGCCTTAATATCGGAAACGATTGCGGCCAGCGCGGCCGGATCATGAATGAAATGCCGTTTGCGCTGCCAGTTGATGTAGCCAGTGACCCGTTTGCCGATAAGCTCGGCCCATCGAGGCCTTGGCAGCGGCGCCAGATGCGGATCGGAAAGATGGGCGAGCGTGAACATCGAGGCGGGAGTAGCCCGCTACGAACTGCCGATCAATATACCGGCGATGAACACGAGCACGCCCCCGATTACGACCTGGAAGGCGGCCTGCAGGAACGGGGTGTCCATGAAGCGCGTCCGAATCCATGAGATTGCGGCAAGCTCGATCGCTACCACGATGATGGAGACGACAGTCGCCGTTACAAAGTGTGGGATCAGATAAGGTAAGGTATGACCGAGCCCACCAATGGCCGTCATCACGCCACAGACTGCACCGCGCAGCCAGGGCGTGCCGCGGCCGGTGAGGGAGCCATCGTCCGAAAGCGCTTCGGCAAAGCCCATAGAGATTCCAGCGCCGACCGAGGCCGCCATGCCGACCAGGAACGTCGCCCATGTGTTGTGCGTGGCGAACGCGGCGGCGAACAGCGGGGCCAGCGTGGACACTGAACCGTCCATGAGGCCGGCGAGACCTGGTTGCACATATTGAAGCACGAACATGCGCCGCGCAGTTTCATCTTCAGTTGCGCGTGCGCCTGTGGTGAGAATTTGTTGACTTAGCTTGTGTGCGAGATTCTCATGGCCAGCCTCCGCTTCCGCGAGTTCGATCAACAATTGCCGCACCGAAGCGTCGCGCGCCGTTTCTGCGGCTTTGCGGTAATAGCGCTCAGCCTGAAATTCCATGTTTTCGGCAAATTTGCGGACCTCTTCGAGCCCGAGTGGCCGCGTCAACCAAAGCGGTTGCTTTGGTTGCAAGAAGCCCTTTACGTCCTGGCGGCGGATGAGCGGAAGATATTCGCCGAATTTTTTTCGGTAAAGATCAAATAGCATAGTGCGGTGGTGCACTTCTTCTTCCGCCATCTCATCGAATACCTTGGCGGAGGAGGGAAATTTCTCGCGCAGGCCTTCGGCAAAGCCGCGATAAATGCGGCTATCTTCCTCTTCATTGGTGATGGCCAGCGCCAGCACCTCCTGCTCGGTGAGGTCGGCAAATCGTTTCACTGAAGGTCCTTTCGATTGGTCGGTCGCTTATATTAGAAATATTCTAAACTGAGAACAGCCGTTTGACACTTGTCCTCAAGGCTTTCGATAAAGCTTCACAGCGTTGAAATTTGAGAATTCGCTCCATGCACCTGCAGCGCCTCCGTCGCGCGTCCGAACCGGCCATTCGTCGCGTGATGCACTTTTTCTGGCGGTTCTCGCGCGGGATGACGCTGGGCGTCCGCGCGATGGTCATTGACGGAACCGGTCGCATTTTCCTCGTCAAACACTCATACGTCGAAGGCTGGCACCTGCCCGGTGGCGGCGTGGAAACGGGTGAGACGCTACTCGAAGCATTGACACGTGAATTGGCCGAGGAAGGCAACATTCAGATCGCTGCTGCCCCGCAGCTTTATGGTGTCTATTTCAACAAACGAACGTCGCGGCGCGATCACGTTGCATTGTACATCGTCCGGGATTTTCGGCAGGACGGCAATCCGCAGCCCAATCATGAAATCATCGCGCACGGATTTTTTGCGCCAGATAGCCTGCCGGACGATACCAGCCGCGCCACACGTGCCCGTATTGCAGAGATCATAAGCGGCGCGGCGATCAGCGAATTGTGGTGAGCTGGTTAAAGTACGCTGTCTGTTTTGCCGGGAGACAAATATGTCCGTTAAGGATTGGCTACCCGCCGCCGTACGGGCAGTGGCAATCGACCGCAAGCTGAAAGCGGGCGAACCGCTGTTCCGGATGGGCGACAAGACCGCTGGCCTCTGTGAAGTGCTTGTCGGTCGTGTGCGACTAGCACGTGTCGATCGGTCCGGGCATGAGGTCGTACTCTACGTCGCCGGACCGGGCGAGACGCTCGCGGAGGCGTCGCTGTTTTCCTCGCACTATCATTGTGATGCTGTCGCGAGCACCAATGCGAAGGTGCGCGTCTATCCGAAACGGGGCGTGTTGGCAGTGTTCGAGCGCGACCCGAAGGCCGCGCAGGCATTTTCCGCGACTCTCGCGCGTCAGGTGATGGACCTGCGCACGCGCATTGAGCAACGTAATATCCGCTCGGCAAGCGAGCGGGTGCGGCACTATCTCGCACTCAACGCCGGCTCGGATGGTCGCGTGGTCGAGCACCGCAATACGCTGAAAGAAATCGCCGCCGAGATTGGACTCACGCACGAGACGCTTTATCGCACGCTTGCGTCATTAGAGCGCAACGGCGAAATCAAGCGCAGGAAAGCGAAAATCACGATCCTGAAGTCAAAACGCGTATGATCGGGATCATATACGGCTTCCTCAACCCGGGTTAATAAGGCATGAGGGGCATAACGCATGATCACGATCTGCCCTTTGGGCAGGATCATGCGCCACCAAAAGAGAGATCCCGATGTCAAATTTTCCCTGGAAGTCCATGATCGCGGTGACGGCGGTTTTCGCCGCCACCATCTATGCCTATGCGCAAGTCTCGTCTGGCGGCCCGATGGGAATGCACAGCCAGATGGCGCAAGGTGGCATGGACGGATCGATGGCTCAGAGACACCAGCAAATGATGCAAGGGCAAATGTCGCAGGGCGACATGGGCCCAGGTATGCATGGAAGAATGGGGATGCACGAAGGCCTGAACGGACAGCGCGCACTCGGTGCGCCGACCATGCCCGGTCAGGACGCCTTCGGTACCATCCAGGAAATCGTCCAAATGTTGCAAACCGATCCATCCACCGATTGGTCGAAAGTCAATATCGCGGCGCTACGGCAGCATCTCATCGATATGAGCGAAGTGACGTTAAAAGCGACGGCCGTTGAGCGCGCTCTGGATAACGGAATCGAGATCGTGGTGACGGGCGAAGGCCGAACTTTGGAAGCAATCAAACGCATGGTGCCTGCGCATGTCAGTGAACTGCGTGAGATCGGGTGGAGCGCCAGGAGCGAAGATCTTCCGAATGGTGTCAAGCTCACGGTGATGGCAAGCGAGGCCCAGCCGCTCACCAAGCTCAAGGCGCTCGGGTTTATGGGCATCATGGTGGAAGGTGGTCATCACCAGCCGCACCACCTGATGATGGCTAAAGGCGAATTCCCGGCGCACTGACCACGCGGTCGCGCTTATCCGAAGCGTGCGCGGTCGTGCGGCGCGGAGAAGTCGAGTTGCGGTCCAACCGGAACGATACCCGTCGGATTCACTTGCCGCTGGCTTCCGTAGTAGTGGCGCTTGATTTGCTCGATGCTCACGGTCTCCGCCACACCCGGCACCTGGTAGAGATCGCGCAGATAATTTGAGAGGTTCGGAAATTCGTAGATGTGCCGCCAATTGCATTTGAAGTGAGAGTAGTAGACCGCATCGAAGCGGATCAGCGTGCAAAACAGACGCCAGTCAGCCTCGGTGATGGCATTGCCGACCAGATAGCGGTGTTGCGCCAAGATCTGTTCGATCTCCTCGAGCGCATCGAAGACATTGCGAAATGCGCCCTCATACGCGGCTTGCGAGCTGGCGAAGCCGGCGCGATAGACGCCGTTGTTGATGTTCGGATAGATCAGATCGTTGAGACGGTCGATCTCCGCGCGCAAGTTTTCAGGATAATAGTCGGTGTGCACGTTGGTGAATGCATCGAAAGCTGAATTGAGCATGCGGATAATTTCGGACGACTCGTTATTGACGATCGTCTTGCGTTTCTTGTCCCACAGCACTGGCACGCTGACGCGTCCGGAATAGCGCGCATCTGCGATCAGATAGATTTCCGACAGCTTGCTCTTGCCGTTCACATCGTCGCCGCTGGAGCCCTCTGCCTTGTTGAAGGTCCAGCCGTCTTTGAGCATGTCCGGCGAGACGATCGACATCGAGATGACATTCTCGAGTGCCTTCAACTTGCGGAAAATTACGGTGCGGTGGGCCCACGGGCAGGACAACGAAACGTAGAGATGATAGCGGCCAGACTCCGCTGCAAAGCCGCCTTCGCCCGAAGGGCCGGGGCTGCCGTCGGGCGTGACCCAATTGCGGAATCGCGTGGTTGGCCGGATAAAATGCCCGTCCTTGGTCCGCGAAACATCGTCCTGCCACACGCCATCGACCAGAAGTCCCATGCCGCTCTCCCTAACCTCTTCGGCCTTCATTTAGGCTGTTGCCGCGTCGAATGCCACGGGCGATGGACCGGAATCCGCCCAAATGCTAAGCGGCAGCGCCTGATACGGATATTCGAATGCCATGAGCGATCCCGCGCTGACCATATTGCCGGAGACCGTTGCCGATGAGCCGGCGATAGAACGGTTGCACGAGCGCACTTTCGGCCCCGGCCGTTTTGCCCGCACGGCATTTCGTATCCGCGAGGGCAGGGCTCATGCGCTCGATCTATCATTCACTGCACGGATCGGAACGTTGATGGTCGGTTCGGTGCGGCTGACGCCGATCTGCATCGGGGATACGCCCGCGCTACTCCTGGGCCCTCTCACGGTCGAGCCGCCTTTCCGTTCGCATGGTGTCGGCACGGCGCTGGTCAAGCGCGCGTTGAAAGAGGCCGAAGCAGCCGGCCACAAATTGGTGGTGCTGGTCGGCGACGAGCCGATCTATGCCAAATCCGGGTTCAAACGAATTCCAAAAGGCCAGGTGAAGATGCCGGGACCAGTGGATCCTGCGCGACTTCTGGTGGCCGAACTTTCAGCCGGTGCCTTCGAGGGCGTGGCAGGCTTGATCCGTCCCGATTGGGATTTGCAGGCCTGAGCAAAAGCCTGCGCTAGCGGCCTTCTCGGGCCCAGGTCACCGCCAGCGAGCCAACGAGCAGCAGCAGCCCTATCAGGCCGGCGAAGACAGGCAGCACGCCGATGCCGCGCACGACGCTGACATCGCGCATCTTCAGTCCGATCCAGTCATCGCCCTTGAAGGTGCTGCTGGTGCGAACCGGCACGACGCGCGGAATATTGAGATTGTGGTCGTCTGAAAGTCGGCGTGCATCTCCGCCTGTGGCATTGCTCAGTGCATGCAGGACGTCGGTGGTGGATGTCACCTCGGCGAATTCGCGCGGATTGGCAGGGCCAACATTCGCGAGGGCCGTAAGTTTGCCGTCCGTCGCACGCCAGAGTCCGAGCTCGTTTGCGGTGAGCGACGTCCGCCACAGTCCCGGTTCGACTGCCTGCAGATCCAGAACGCGCGCTGCGCCGGTAGGCGAGGTCAGCGTGATCTGGCCGACCGTGTCGGCCATCGTCTGCCGCTGCACGGTGATGTCGCGGCCGTGTACCACCAGCCGCAAAGCCTCTTCTTCGAGGTCGGGCTGCTTCATCAGCCAGTGCGACAGGCGCCGTAAAAGATCCAGATGCGGGCCGCCACCTTCGTAGCCGCGTGCCCAGAGCCAGATGTGATCGGACAACAGCAGCGCGACGCGGCCCTCGCCCTCGCGCGCGAGCACCAGAAGCGGCTTCCCGTCGGGGCCCTGCATCACGTTGGTGCCGGTGCTGCGTTTGATGTCGACCAGCCGGAACCAATTGCTCCAATGCGGCGGGTCGGTATCGGAGCCTTCGAGGTCGCGCGTTACCGGATGACGGTGACCAGCATCGGTCAGTTGTGGCTGAAAGCTGCGCTCGGTGACATCACCGGTGGGCTCGGCCGGCAAAATGCCGTCGAGCGGCGTGCGCCAAATGCTGGTGGGGCTCGCATAGTCGGGACCCGCGGCGATCAGCACTGCGCCGCCGTCACGCACATATTTCGCGATGTTGTCGAAATAAATGAGCGGCAGCACCCCTTGGCGCGCGTAACGATCGAAAATGATGAGTTGGAATTCCCCGATTTTCTGCTGAAACAGTTCGCGCGTCGGGAATGCAATCAGCGACAGCTCGTTGATCGGCGTGCCGTCCTGTTTTTCCGGCGGTCGCAGAATCGTGAAATGCACCAGGTCGACTGATGCATCGGATTTCAGCAGATTGCGCCATGTCCGCTCGCCGGCGTGAGGTTCGCCAGACACCAGCAATACGCGCAGTTTATCGCGCACGCCGTCGATCGAGACGACCGCGCGGTTATTCACCTGTGTCAGTTCGCGATCCAGCGGGGAGGCCTCGACCTCGATGATGTTCGGCCCCGCATGGGGGATCGGCACATTGACCTTGGTCTCTGTGTGGACAGTGACAGTCAGTTTTTCCAGCACTTCACCATCACGTCGAATCGTGACTTCGGCGGTGCCGGCATTGACGCCCTGATCCTCGACGCGGAAGCCGACGGTTTGCGATTGTCCCACGATGCCAAATCGGGGCGTTTGCGTGAGCACGACGCGGCGATCGATCTCGTCTTTGTGGCCTGTGATCAGGGCATGCAGCGGCGCCGAAAATCCCAGCGTAGATGCGTCCGCCGGCACGTCGTGTACGCGGCCATCGGTAATCAGAATGGCGCCCGCAACGCGATCAGGCGGCACGTCCGCGAGCGTCGACGATAAAGCCGAAAACAGCTTGGTGCCGTCGGTTTCGCCGTCAGCGGCGCCAGCTTCCGCGACACGCACTTCGAGGCCTGGAATGCGCTTGAGCCGTTCGACCAGTGCCGCACGTGCAGCCTCGGTCTGTTGATTGCGATCGCCGAAATCCTGGCTCGGACTTTTGTCGACGATGACCGCAGCGACCGAAGGGATCGGATCGCGGTCCTCGCGCGTCAGCGACGGGTTTGCGAGCGCAAGGACCATCAAACCCAACGCGAGCGCGCGCAACGGTGCGCCCCGGCTGCGCGCGACGATCAGCAATATGGAAATCAGCGCAGCGACGCCGAATGCCGCCCACACCACGTAGGAGGGCACCAAAGGAGCAAATGAGACGCCGAGGTTCACAAGCGATCTCCTACTGCCCCAGCCGTTCGAGCAACGCCGGGATATGCACTTGATCGGCCTTGTAGTTGCCGGTCAGCGCGTACATCACGATGTTGACGCCGGCACGGAACGCAAATTCGCGCTGCCGCGCTTCGCCCGGCACGAGCGGCAGCATCGGTTGGCCGTCCGGGCGCATCGCCCAGGCACCGGCGAGGTCATTCGAGGTGATCAGGATCGAAGATACGCCGTCGCCGGCGCGCGCCGGGCGATTGGGTTCTTCGTCTTCGTTTTCTGCCGGCAGCGCCTCGACCCAAAGTTGGCCGTTTGTGAAACGTCCGGGAAAGTCTCGCAGCAGGAAGAAGGTTTTGGTCAGCACATGGTCGTGCGGGACCGGCTCGAGTTCGGGAATATCGAGAGAGGACAAGATCGATCGCAGCGCGACCATGCCCGGCCCGCGCATTTCTCCGCCGGGGCCCGGCGGTGCGTCGACCGCATCGCGGGTATCGAACAGCACCGTGCCGCCGCGCTTCATGTAGCTGTCGATTTTTTCAAGCGCAGCCTGCGATGGCTTCGGTGCGTTCGGCGACACCGGCCAATAAATCAGCGGGAAAAAGGCGAGCTCGTCGCGTGCCGGATCAAGCCCGATCGGATCACCGGCTTCCAGTGCCGTACGTTGCGCGAGAAACAACGTGAGGCCCTGCAAGCCGGATTTGCTCACCTCATCAACGCTCGGATCTCCGGTGATGATGTAAGCAAGGTGCGTTTGCAGCGTCGCCTTCATGGCGAAGTCTTGCTGCTGCGCAGTCAGTGGCGCCTGCTGTTGTGGCGGCGCGGGCTGTGCCTGTGCCGGATTATGGCGGGCAAACCCGCCGATGATAGCGGCGGCTAACAATACGGCCGCCGCACGTCGGCGCGGACGCAAATTGCCGAAGCCACCAGAGAGCGAAATCACAACGAGGGCATCGATGACGAGCAGGGCGAGCGCAACGAGGAATATTGGTCCGCGCAAGTCGAGCGGTTCTCCGTGACGATAGGCATCAATGCGCGCATTGAGCGGAGAAACGTCCAGCACTGCGGGGCGGTCGGCTGGCGCCAGCGTATTGACCGCGACCAAGCCTTCGGGCGGTCCGTAAAAGCCCGGCGGGTGATCGAGACTTGCACGCCCGTTGTAATTGCTTGGAATGGGGCGCGCCGTTGGCGGCGGTGGCGAAAACGCCCCGAAGCCGTCGAGTACGCGCGTCGGTGGCACGACTTGTGCCGCACGGCCGCCGGCGTTCGCCGTGGCGACGTTCTCGCCTTCCGCCGTAGCCGTCGATGCTGCGAGTGCCACGAGGCGCCGCAACATGTCGACGAAGGCGCCTGAGAGCGGCAGATCAGACCAACGGCTGTCGGCGGTCACATGGAATAACACGAGCAGCCCTTTGCCCCGACGCTCGGCGGTGACGAGCGGCGTGCCGTCGGCCAACGTTGCCCAGGTGCGGTCGGTGAGCTGCGAGTCCGGCTCTGCGAGCACCTGACGCGTCACCGTCACATCATTCGGAACAGCCATGCCGTTGAACGGACTTTCGCGTGAGAAGCCGGCAAGCTGCTGGGGCTTATCCCAGCTCAGGCTGCCACCCAGAATGCGACCGCCGCGGCGCAGCTTTACCGGCACAAGGCTGTCATCAGCGCCGGCGAGGTGGGGTCCCGCAAAGCGCACCAGCACGCCGCCGTTGTCGATCCATTTGTTGAGGCGATCGACCGCTTCGGTGACATTGCCCACATCGGCGAGGATCAGCATCGGCAAATGGCGGTCGAGGAAACGAGCAATCGCTTCCGTCGGCGCCAGGCCCTCAGAGAGGCTGACGTCGGCGAACGGATTGAGCGCGCGGGAAAGATAATATGTCGCACCGATCAGCGGCTGTGAGCGGTCGGCGGTCGACCCGGATACAACGCCGACGGTGCGCCGGCGCCAACGCTTGTCGAGGAGCTGCACAGCGCCCGCTGAGCGTTCGCCGACGATCTCAAGCCGCGCGACGTCGTTGCGGATTTCCACCGGCAAATCGATAACGGCATCGGCTTCGCCGCTGCCCGACTTGAAGTTGAAAGGTGCCTCCCCAAGCGAGAGACCTTTGAGATCAATGGCGTTCACCACACCGGTATCCCCTGGCGGTGTCTGCGCACGAAGTACTTTCACCGTGAGCGCACCGGCTGCGTTATCGGCGGCTGCGAGCGCGTGCGGAATAGAGATGCCACCCTCGACAACGGTGAGGGGATGGTTGCCGATCACCCGTTTCAGGCCTTCGACAAAAACGTTTCCCTTGCCGAGATCGACGCCGTCTGAGAGCCAGACCACCTCGACATCTGGCGCGCCCGCGAGAAAGCGTTCGATCAGCGGCAGCGCTTCGGTGCGGTCGATTCCGTAAGGCTTCGGCGTGATTTGCTTGATTTGCACACGGGTCGCCCCAGCAAGTTGCAGCGAAATATCACGCGCTATTTCCGAGAGTGGAAGGATGGCGACGCCGCGATTGTCTGCCTCGGCACGCGCGATCATTTCGTCTGCACTACGCAAGCGCGCATCCCAAGATGCCGCCGCGGGCCAACCATCGTCGAGCAAGATCAATAGCGGAGCGGCTCTATTCGCCGTCGCGAGCGGGGGAATTCCATAACGGCCCGGCTGCAGCGACGATCACGAGTGTCGCCATTGCCAGCCGCAGCAGCGTGAGCCACCACGGCGTCCGCGCCGGCGTTTCCTCTTTCGGCACAATTTCGAAAAGAAGACGTGTCGGTGGAAAATCGATGCGGCGCGGTCGCGGCGGCACCAAACGCAAAAGCCACCACAGGACCGGCAAGCTCAGCAGGCCGAGCAGGACCAGAGGCTGCGCAAAACCGAGCGGGAGGGAACCGATCATGCGGCGCTTGCCGGATTCGCCGGTGCGTGCCGGCTGTTAATGACAACAGGCTGGGCGTTGTCGCCCATGCGCGAGTGCAGCACCAGCAAGAGCTCGCTCGCCGGGCGATCCGTGCGGTGAATGGCAAAGGTCCAGCCGCGCAAGTCTGTCTCGGCGCGGACCGCGGCGCGGTGGCGCGCGACGATGCCCTGATAGTCGGTGCGCCAGGTCTCGGCACGCCCGGCTGTGACGCTGCCAGCCCCTTCCGGCTCTATGAATTCGACGCGGCCCGAATAGGGGAAGCTCTCCTCGGCGGGGTCGACGATCTGGACCACGTGGCCATGGGCACCCGTCGCAGAAAGCTGGGCGATCGTTTGCTCGATCTCGCTGATCGGCGCCCATAGATCCGCCAACACCACGACTTCGGACAATGGAGACGGGGCAAACGTCGGCGGCAGGCTGGTGCGTTCGGTCGGGTCGTGCAGGATCGCTTCCGCGATTTTCTCGATCACGTTGCGGCTTGCGGTCGGGCGTAAAAGGCCCGGAATGCCGACCCGTTCGCCGCCCTGCACCAGCACTTCGGCCAAGGCGAAAGAAACGACCAAGGCGCGCTCCAGCTTGCTATCGGTGCTCAATGTCGACGCAAAGGCCATGGACGGGGAACGGTCTGGCCAGATCCACACGGTGTGCGAGGCTTCCCATTCCCGCTCACGCACATAGAGATGATCGTCGCGCGCGGAACGTCGCCAGTCGACATTCTGTGCAGGCTCTCCCGATACGAAGCGGCGATATTGCCAGAAGTTCTCACCCGGTCCGGCCCGCCTTCGCCCATGCAGACCGTGAATAACGGTTGATGCGACGCGGCGCGCCTCCAGAATAAGTCGCGGCATTGTGTCCGCGAGCTTGCGGGCGCCAACCGTCGCTTGCCGTACCGTATTGGTCTCGATGTCGCTCGGCTCTACATCCGCCATCGCGGCTATCCGATCCGTGCTTTTAATCGCCGGATCACGTTGGGGATGGTTTCGCCTTCGGCGCGCGCCGCAAAGGTCAGCGCCATACGGTGCTTGAGCACGGGTTCCGCCAGTTCGAGTACGTCATCGACTGATGGCGCAAAGCGGCCGTCCAGAAGTGCGCGCGCACGGACTGCAAGCATCAGCGCTTGACTGGCGCGGGGCCCGGGCCCCCACGAAATCAATTTTCCAAGATCGCCCGCCTCCGGGCCGGGGCGTGCCGAGCGCACCAGCGCCAGGATTGCCTCGACGACCAACTCGCCGACCGGCAACCGGCGAACGAGACGTTGTGCCGACAGAAGGTCTTCCGCCGTCATCGCAGCCTTGGCGCGGGTTTCTTCCGCGCCGGTCGTGTCGAACAGAATTTTGCGTTCGGCCGCCAGATCAGGGTAGTCGACGTCGACTTCCATCAGAAACCGATCGAGCTGCGCTTCCGGCAACGGGTAGGTGCCTTCTTGCTCGAGCGGATTTTGCGTCGCCAGCACTAGGAACGGCTTGGGCAGGTCGTGACGCGCACCGGCGACCGTGACGTGCTGCTCCTGCATCGCTTGCAACAGCGCCGATTGGGTACGCGGTGATGCACGGTTTATTTCATCCGCCATCAGCAACTGCGCGAACACCGGTCCGGCGATGAAGCGGAAGCTGCGCTTCCCACCCGGGCTTTCTTCCAGCACCTCGGTGCCGAGAATGTCGGATGGCATCAGGTCGGGTGTGAATTGCACGCGTCGGGCGTCGAGGCCGAGTGCGGTGCCCATGGTGTCGACCAATTTGGTTTTGGCCAGTCCGGGCACGCCGACCAAAAGCGCATGGCCTCCCGAAAGCACGGTGACCAGCGCCCGCTCGACCACAGTATCCTGGCCGAAGATCACCGAGCCGATCGCGGCCTTCGCGGCGCGTACGTGCGCGGCCGTGGATTCTGCTGCGCGCACGATCATGTCTTCCAATTTTTCGAGGCTCTCGCCGCTAGCCTTCGCCATGGTGCCATTTCCTTTCATCGCCCGAGTGGAGCCGCGCTGGGCGCTATGCAACAAACACACCAGCGTCTATTTCGGTGCGCTATTCGGGCCGAATCTGCCTCATTCTGTAACCAAGCTTACGCTATCTTCTGTTCGCCGGTCGGTTAAATCACGAAGATGCGAACAGGCCCGCAGCGTCCCGATTATCGAAGGAAAACAATGGCGAAGGCAGGGCAGGGCGGGTTGGAAGCGCTGACGGCATCGCTGCCGCGCGAAAACAAGGGCCTCCCGCCCGTGGAGCGCTGGAATCCGCCTTTTTGCGGCGATATCGATATGCGGATTGCGGCCGACGGGACGTGGTTTTACCAAAAGACGCCGATCGGGCGGCCGGCTTTGGTCAAATTGTTTGCATCTGTCCTTAAACGGGAAGGTGACAAATACTTCCTCGTCACGCCTGTGGAGAAGGTTGGCATTGTCGTCGATGACGCGCCTTTTCTCGCCGTGGAAATGAACAGGTCGGAGGGCGACCTTTCGCCCATTCTCCAATTTCGAACGAACGTCGACGATCGGGTAACCGCCGGGCCAGGCCACGCTTTGCGCTTCGAGCAGCAACCCGAGAACGGCGGCCTCAAACCCTACTTGCATGTCCGGCGCGACTTGTGGGCCAAGGTTACCCGCGCCTTGTTCTACGATCTTGTCGCATTGGGCGAAGAACGCGATGTTGATGGTAAGGCGATGTTCGGTGTTGTGTCGGGCGGCGAGTTTTTCGCGATGGCGGAAGCAAGTGCCGTGCGGGAGTTCGCTTGATGCAAGAGGCGGTGGCGAGCACGCTGACGGCGGCTGAATTCTTCACGCGGGTGCGTCAGCGTCTGACACTCGACGTACCCGCCGGTTTGACCGACGCGAGCGTGACACCCACGCGCGGCGACCACGATGCCGATCCGGTAATGCGCAAGATCGCCGAAGTCCGGCCGATCCGTCCGGCGGCAGTCCTGGTTCCCGTCGTGGACCATCCTGAGCCGACAGTGTTGCTCACGCAGCGTGCGCAGCATCTGCCCGACCACCCGGGCCAGATTTCGTTTCCTGGTGGCAAGATCGAAAAAAGCGATGCAGACCCGTGCGCGTCGGCATTGCGCGAGACGAAGGAAGAGATCGGCGTCGACCGCGCCAATATCGAACCGTTTGGTTATCTCGATCTCTATATGACCACGCTCGGCTATCGCATTGTCCCTGTGATCGCGCGCGTGAAGCCTGGCTTCGCGCTTAAGCTCAACACCAGCGAGGTCGACAATACCTTCGAGGTGCCGCTCGCCTTTCTGATGGATCAGGCCAATCTGCAGCGTCATTCGCGTGACTGGAACGGCATGACACGGCACTACTATGCGATCACCTTCGGCGAGCGCTACATTTGGGGCGTGACGGCTGGTATCCTGCGGAATCTCTACGATCGGATTTATCGATGATCCGTCCGGTGTTCACCGAGATCGCCCTGTTCCTGGCGCCCTTCGTGCTCTACGCGGTGTTTTTGTGGGCGACGAAAGCGGGCGTCGCGGATTTCAAATCCTGGCCTATCGCACGCGTGGCAACGCTGGCGATCGCCGCGCTGGCGCTGGTGGTTGGCAGCTTTATCTTTTTCGCGCATTTTTCCGGCGCGCCGCCCGGCTCAACTTATGTGCCGGCGCATATCGAGGACGGCAAATTCGTGCCGGGGACCACGAAGTAATGGCATCGCAAGCCGGCCGCACCGATCGCAAGCTGGGCGACGCCGCATGGCTCACCACGGATGCGCTGCCGCGGTTGCTTGGCGTGCTCGATTGCAACGGCGAGGAGGCGCGCGTCGTCGGCGGCGCCGTGCGCAACGCACTGCTCGGCATGCCGATCGCGGAAGTTGACGTCGCGACCACGGCGGTGCCAGAAGAGGTCGTCAAGCGTGTCACCGCTGCGGGCTTCAAGCCCGTCCCGACCGGAATTGAGCACGGCACCGTGACCGTCGTTATCGACAAGCAGCCGTTCGAGGTGACAACGCTGCGAAAGGATGTCGAAACCTATGGCCGCCACGCCAAGGTCGAGTTTGGCCGCGACTGGAAGGCCGACGCCGAGCGCCGCGATTTTACGATCAACGCTCTTTCGGCGACGCGCGACGGCACGGTGTACGACTATGCGGGCGGGCTCGAGGATTTAAGCCAGCGGCGCGTGCGGTTCATCGGCGACCCGGCCAAGCGGATTGCCGAGGACTATCTGCGCATCCTGCGCTTCTTCCGTTTCCATGCAGCCTATGGCACCAGTCATCACCCGGATGCGGCCGGCCTTGCCGCCTGCATTGCGGGCCGTGACGGGCTCGACCAGCTGTCGCGCGAACGCCTGCGCATGGAAATCATGAAACTCGTCGTCGCGCCGCACGCGGTGCCGACGCTGATTGCCATGACCGACGCGGGGTTGCTGCTGCGCGTGCTCGGAGGGGTGAGTTACCTTGGAAGTTTCGAGAACATGGCCAAGGCGGAAGCGGCAATCGGAGCAGAGCCGAACGCGGTACGCCGGCTCGGCGCGCTCGCTGTCTCGATCCCCGAAGATGCCGAGCGGCTATGGCAGAAGTTGCGCCTCGCCAATACGGAACGCGACCGCCTTGCCTCCATGGGCGAAGGCTGGGGTTGTATTTCGCCGATGTACGGTGAGAAGGCGGCGAAGGCGCTGCTGTACCGCCTGCGCCCGCAACAATTCACCGATCGTGTACTGCTGGGTTGGGCACGTTCGCAGGCCTCAGCCCACGATCCCGAGTGGCACGCACTCGCAATGCTGCCCCAGCGCTGGACAGCGCCGGTTTTTCCGCTCAAGGCGGCAGAGTTCATGAAGCGCGGCATCGAGCAAGGCCCGGCGCTCGGCGCAGCGCTTGCCGCGGCGGAGCAGGCCTGGATCATGGCCGGGTTTCCGAGCGAGGCAAGCGCGTTGGACGAGATTGCCGACGCGGCAGAAGCAAATATGACTCGGGAAAATTAATGTGGCTTACGGAGATTAGGTGGAAGCAAAAGCTTCGACCTAATAAATCAAATCAACTTCCAAACTTGTAGCTCAAGGCTAAGCGAGCGTTGTGGACGTTGACACCTTCCCAAGTGAAGCTGACAGGGAACGTCGGTTGACGAGCGTCGATGGCTGTCGCCGATTCACCGCCCAGACGATAAAAAAGATACTCACCACGCAGAAGCCAGTTGTTGCTCAGGGCGTATTCCATGCCTCCACCGAGTGCGTAGCCTGTTTTGACGGTGCTTAGTGAGGCCGTTGGTGAGAAGTTGAATGTGTTAGTAGAGATTGCGTCATATTTGATGTTTGCAAGCGCAAAGCCGCCGGTAGCGTAAAGTAAGATTTGCGGTGTGACTGTGTATCCGACGCGTCCACGCACTGTCGAAAGCCAATCAATTTTTCGCTCCAAAGTGGTGAAACCCGGCGTTGGCGTCGAGGTTCCCAATTGCGTCCAGTTCGTCGTTCCGCTCGTTTTATTATTGGTCCAAGACCAGTCAGCTTCAATTCCCGCAACCCAGCTCGGCACGAACATATAATTATAGCCAGCCTGAAAACCGCCAGCGAAGCTGGTGTCCTTTAAATCTTGAAAGATAGTGTTGGCGGCAAACGAGGGGTCCCATCGCAAGTCGCCACCACTCCAGAGTGCGCCGATTTGGCCGCCGACATAAAAGCCGCTCCAATTGTATAGACGAGTGACCGCAGGAACCTTTGAAGGCATATCGGCGGCGCTGGCAGCCACGCTCACGGCGATCTCTCCGCTCAAGATCGCAATTGCCGCTACGATAGCCTTCTTCATCTCTAGTCCCCCATCGCCGACTGAAGCCGTGGCACTATTCGCACGGACGCCAAGGTGACAGCATCCTCTGATCGGGGGATGAAAGCGCGTTCTCCCTGGGCATGTTGCGAATTGGCAACAAGCGGTGTCGCAGCAGCCCGAAAAAAGTCTCGGCTATCATTGTAAGTGCACGCTGAAAGTATCCCGAAAGTATTATGTTAGTTGGCGAAGGAGCTTCACCAGTAGAAGCGCGCCGCCACTCCGGCTATGACTTTGGCGATCATGAATCTCTTCGCCGGTTTCCACGACATTTCATTCTGGCAGTTGATCCCGGTCGCGGCGGTGGCCATGTTTGCGTCCGTCGTCGGCGGCATTTCGGGCTACGGCACCGGCGCGCTGATGCCGCTGGTGCTGGTCCCGCTCGTGGGCGCCGAACCGGTGGTGCCGATCATTGCCATCTCGGCGATGTTCACGAATACGAGCCGTGTCTTCGCATTCCTGAAATTTGCCGACTGGCGGCGCGCCGCGATCGTGCTGGTCTGTGCGGTGCCGACCTGCGTGCTCGGCGCCTGGGGCTATACCCGCCTTTCGAGCGCGGGTGCCGCACTGGTGATCGGCGGCATGCTGATCCTGAGCGTGCCGTTGCGGCGATTGCTGAAATACCACGGGGTCAAATTTGGTGACGCCGGTCTGGCGCTGGGTTCGATCGGCTACGGCGTTGTCGTCGGTGGCACGGCGGGCTCGGGCGTGATTTTGCTGTCGCTGTTGATGGCATCCGGCGTTGAGGGGGCCGGCGTCATTGCGACCGATGCCGCCATCTCGATCGTGATTGGCATCGTCAAAATTTCCGTGTTTGGGCTTGCAGGTGTCATCACCGCTCAAGTGCTCGCTTTCGCACTGTTGATCGGCATCGTCGCCCTGCCGGGCGCATTCCTCGCCAAGGCCTTCGTCGAACGCATGCCGGTGCACGTGCACACGGCGATCCTCGATGCCGTCGTGTTGTTTGGCGGCGTGTTTCTGGTATGGGGCGCGTTGCGCTGAGCTGATTCAGCTCAACCGCACCGGCACGTTCAACTCGCCGAACTTACGGATTAGCTCCGGCACACTCTTGCAGCCAGTCTTTTCGCGAATGCGTTTGAGATGCGAATAGACGGTGTTGAGGCTGACGGTAGTCACGCCGGTGCACAGCGCCTGCGCCAGATGCGCCTCGGCATTGGTGAGGTTGAATAGGTCTTTCAGAATTTCACTGGTGGCGGTGTTACGCCAGAGCGGGTCATGGATCAGTAATATGACCGCGGCTTCGGGGTGGTGTGTGGCACCAGCATTTCCGCGGCCGAGCGGACGCACCGAGACAATATAGGATGGCGTTCCGCCGCTACGGTGGCTTGGGAAATCAGTAGGACGCGCATCACTGCTTGGATCGCCGATGTGTTCCATTGCGTTGAGTGCGGCGGCGTAGCACCGGCGTGCAACAGGCTCTGTAAATTCAAGAGCGCGGTTGGTAATGCGAATTCCATCGCCTCGTTGCGCGAACAACTGGAGCATATCGTTGGCATAGATAATGGTGCCGTCGGCGCGGAGGAGTGCGACGCCATCGGCAAGCCATTCGAGCGTGTTTTCCAATTCTGCGGGCCGGTCGTTCTCGCTTTTCAGACGCACCGCCAGATCGTGTGCGCGCTGAAGATGTGGCACGAGCCGGCCCATAAGTTCGATTTCGCGTTTGTCGGCGTGACCTTGTTTAGGTGTTCTCTGCACGGACATAGCGACGAGACTGCGCCGCGTTCGTTTGAGAACTGCCCCAACGCAATATCGTAGTCCGAGGGACGGAAGGAACTCGGCGTAGAAAGGATTTTGCGTCATTTCTTCTTCGCCGAGGACTCGATAGTCCCATACGACCGTGCCGCTTGGTTGGCGCGTAACGAATGAAATACGCGGGTTAATCGCCGCGAACTCTTCGACATACCGGCTTTCGCCGAATGTCGGCACGCCCACAGACCAGAACCGGGTGTGCCGTCGCGCCTTCATGTCCACGACTTCGAAGGTCGCCCCGCCACCTCCCAGCAAACGGTTGGCCACCTCCAGCCCCGCCGGTATGCTGTCGGTGTCCATACTGCTCGCATAGATGGCGTCGATCGCCTGCAAAAATAGATTGTCGTGTGGCATCGCCCCTCCGGCAGAAAGTCAGCTGACCCGTAACGGTACGTTCAACTCGTGGAATTTGCGGATCAATTCCGGAATGCTCTTACAACCTGTCTTCTCTCGAATCTTCTTAAGATGCGAATAAACGGTATTGATGCTCACGCGACGGTCGTTGGCATATGCGCCTGTCGTCTGGCCGGAGCATAGTGCCCGCGCGAGGTGCGCCTCGGCGTTGGTGAGATTGAACATATCCTGCAGCATTTGGCTGCCTGCTGTATTTCGCTGCAGCGGATCGCTGATAAGCAGCATAACCTTGGCATCAGTAAAGCGTGTGAGTGTTTGTCCACGGACAATTGGCCGTAACGACACGATATAAGCGGGATTTCCATCACTCCGCGCCACCGGAAAATCGGTCGGGCGTGCGTCGGATGCCGGATCGCCAAGCCGTTCGATGGCACCGAGCGCCTCGCCAAATCGGTTCCGCGAATTCTGCTCGGCAAATTCAATCGTGCGGGAGACAATACGGAATCCGTCGCCACGTTGTGCCAGCAAGCGCAACGTATCGTTGGCATAGACAATGTCGCCGTCGGCGCGCAGCAGCGCGACGCCATGGGTCAGCCAATCAAGTGCGTTTTCCAGCAAGCCTCGATAATTACCCCTCGCTTTGAGCCGAGTGGCGAGGTCATGCGCACGTTGCATATGCGGGCAGAGTTGTCGCATCAGCGCGATCTCGCGCTTGTCGACATGACCTTGCTGCTTTGACCGTTGTACAGAAACGATCGCGAGTTTGTCCGGAGTTTGTTCGAGCACAACCGAGACGAAGTAACGCAGACCGAGCTGCGGCAAGAAATCGGTATAGAACGGGTCTTGGCCCATCCCGTATTCGTCGAAGAGTTGGTGATCCCAGGCGACGTCACCAGCACGTTGGCGAAGCGTGAGTGGAATACGTGGATTGAGTGCGGCGAAATGCTCGATGTATTGAGTGCCGCTCACCGCAGGCAGCCCCGCCGACCAGAATTCGACCGGCTGCTGTTCTGACTTGCTGATGACTTCGTAAGTCGCCCCAATGCCGCCGAGCAATCGGGTGGTCGTTTCCAACGCCTCCGGCAAGCGGTCGCTATCGAGCCCGCTTGCATAGACGGCTTCGATCGTTTGCAGGAACAGATCGTTGTCCGGCATCGCCCCCCTCCGCAAGAATGAAACCCGCGGACCGGTCGCTCAATTCCAAGTGGAAAGTGGCGGCCTTTTGCCATCTGGCGATTAACGAGACAAGACGGCCGGCGCGATTTTGATCGCGGAACCTCAACTATGCTTATTACGCATCGTTATGGTTTATTGCGCAACGCCAAAAATCCCTTCCTCGCAATGACATAAGTGAAGAAATCGATGGAGTCGCGTTGCCGCGATCACGGCCATTTTACTACAGGCGGCATGGACGAGAGAATGGACTCCACGTTGCCGCCCGTCTTGAGCCCGAAAATAGTACCGCGGTCATAAAGCAGGTTGAATTCGACATAACGGCCGCGGCGGATCAGCTGCTCCTCGCGGTCGGCTTCACTCCAGGGTGTTGTGAAATTCTTCCGGACCAAACCGGGATAAACGCGGAGAAAAGCGCGGCCGACATCCTGTGTGAATGCGAATGTCTCGTCCCAATCGGTTTCGAGATAGTCATAAAAGATACCGCCGATGCCGCGCGGTTCGTTGCGGTGTTTGAGGAAAAAATAGTCGTCGCACCATTTCTTGTATTTGTCGTAAGGCGCGATCTCCGCAAACGAGTCGCAGGCCGTTTTCATCGCCGCATGAAAAGCAATGCTGTCAGGGTCGTTCTGGACGCGGCGGCGGTCGAGCACTGGCGTGAGGTCGGCGCCACCGCCGAACCAGGATTTGGTGGTCACCACAAAGCGGGTGTTCATGTGGACCGCAGGCACATTCGGGTTGTGCAGATGTGCGATCAGCGAAATTCCTGAGGCCCAGAAGCGCGGGTCCTTCTCGGCGCCGGGAATCTCCTTGCGAAATTCCGGCGCGAATTCTCCGTGCACGGTTGAGCAATGGACGCCGACTTTTTCGAACACGCGTCCGCGCATTAGCGCCATAACGCCACCGCCCCCAACCGGGTCGATTTTGGCCGACCCGGCATTGCCTTTGCCGGTCTCAGGTAAACCCGGGCTCGGCGCACTTGTGTGATCGCGGCGTTGCCATGGCGTGCGAGCAAAACGGCCGATTTCGCGATCGCCATTTGGCGCGTTTGCAGGCAGCGCCGCCTCGAGCGCCTCAAAGCTTGCGCAGATATCGTCGCGCAACGCTTCGAACCAGGTTCGCGCACGCGTCTTGCGGGTTTCCAACTGTCCTGCGTCCATGGAGCGACTATATCCCGCGAAGGCCCAAAGCGCACGCGTGCTCCCAGCGTCCGATTTTAAGCGGTCCGGCAGCTGGTAGCGCTATTTCAGGTCGAGTTTGCTTTTGACCGCCTCGAGATCGCGACGGTTATATCGGTTCGTGCAAATGACATGCTCGAATTCGTCGACCGCGGCTTCATAGGCTTTTTGTTTTTTCTGATAGAGCGGAAATTCCGCCTGGAATTTTTTTGCCAGCTCTTCATGTCGAATGACCCGACGCTGGAACTCGTTGAGCGCGGGCTCGCCATAATTGCCGACCATCGGCAGTTCCATATTGATCTGCTTTTGCAAGAACAGGGCTTCTGCTGCTTCACGGTCGATGGCCGCGATTTCAAAGTCGATAGCGTTGCCGGTGCGATCGAGTTCTTGCGCGCGGCGCACGCAGGCTTCCAGTGCGAGCGTGGACATTGCCGGTTGATTTGCTTCGGCGGAAGGGCGCGCCATGAATTCAGTGAGCAACACGCGCGCCCCGCTAGCCTCGCGTGTGGCGAAGCTGACCAGGAGGATTGCCATGGTCACCCAACGGGTCATGGCCCGATGTTATCACTCCGGCATGCCACCCGTCTGGCGCAGAGCCTCGCCGGCGACCATTGCGGCCGACATCGCGATGTTGAGCGACCGCAGGCCCGGACGCATCGGAATGCACAGCCGCACATCGGCCGCCTTGTGCACCGCGTCAGGTACGCCCGCACTTTCACGCCCGAACAGCAGGACTTGGTCGGCCTGAAAGGTATGGTCGAGGTACGACCGGGTGGCGGCGGTGGTTAGAAGGACCAGGCCGAGGCGTTCGTGGCGCCGCCAGTCCTCGAAAGCCGCGAAAGACCGGTGCCGGGAGAGGGTGACCTGGTCGAGATAATCCATACCGGCCCGGCGGAAGGCTCGGTCGGTCACCGGAAACCCGGCCGGTTCTATGATGTGTGCCTCAATGCCCAGGCAGCCGCAAAGCCGGAGAATCGTGCCGGTATTCTGTGGGATGTCCGGCTCGTAAAGGGCGATCCGCATGGCGGGCCTGTGATGTCGGGTGTTGGGGTTAAGCCGCTCTAGACGAATGATTTATGCGACTAATCCTCGCGGGCGCGATAGCGGGCTTGCGCTTGTACTGCAAGGGTGCCAATAGAACGCGACCGAAGCGCTGACCTGTCTTTTGCAGGGCTGCCGCAACCGGTTCGCCCCGCCGCCCATGGGATTTCGGTCCCGGGCTCCAGCCGCGGGCGGATGAATAAGCCAGCCGGGGGAGAGGGCCAAGACGTGACGACCGTGTCTTCGGCGGAGCACACGCGCCGCGACTTTCTCTATATCGCTACCGGCGCCGTCGGCGCGGTGGGGGCCGCAGCGGCCCTGGTCCCGCTGATTGCACAGATGAACCCGGATGCCTCGACCATCGCGGCCGGTGCCCCGATTGAGGTCGATCTCTCTCCCATCGCGGACGGGCAGATCATCAAGGTGTTCTGGCGGTCCAAGCCGATCTTCATCTTCCACCGCACCAAAAAAGAGATCGAGGAAGCGCAGAACGTTGACGTCGCGACCCTTCCCGATCCGGAGCCGGACTCAGAGCGTGTCAAGAAGGGCCACGACCAGTGGCTCGTGCTGATCGGCATTTGTACGCATCTCGGCTGCATCCCGCTTGCACACCAGGGCGAATATGACGGCTGGTTCTGCCCGTGCCACGGCTCGCAGTACGATACTTCAGGCCGCATCCGCAAAGGTCCGGCGCCGAAAAATCTGTTCTTGCCGCCCTACAAGTTCGTATCCGACACCAAGATTCAAATCGGCTAAGCGAAACGTCGCATTCAAGGTTCAATCATGAGCGCACCCTCGACCTATCAACCGCAGAGCAAAGTTCTGCAATGGTTCGAGAAGCGGTTGCCGATCGGCGGCCTCATTCATTCTTCATTCGTGGCCTATCCGACGCCGCGAAATCTGAACTATCTGTGGACGTTCGGCGGCATCCTGTCGTTCATGCTCGGCGTTCAGATCATCACCGGCATTGTGCTGGCGATGCACTACACCCCGCATGTGGATCTCGCCTTCCGGTCGGTCGAAGGCATCATGCGCGATGTCAATTTCGGCTGGCTATTGCGCTACCTGCACGCCAATGGCGCGTCGATGTTCTTCCTCGCCGTCTACATCCACATGTTCCGGGGCATCTACTACGGGTCTTATAAAGAGCCGCGCGAAGTGCTGTGGATCCTCGGCGTCATCATCTATCTGCTAATGATGGCAACCGGCTTCATGGGTTACGTGCTGGTCTGGGGGCAGATGAGCTTCTGGGCGGCAACCGTGATCACCAACCTGTTCTCCGCCATTCCCGGCGTCGGCGATGCCATCGTTACGTGGCTGTGGGGTGGCTTTGCCGTCGGCAATCCGACACTCAACCGTTTCTATTCGCTGCACTACCTGTTGCCGTTCGTCATCGCGGGCGTGGTGGTTCTGCACATCTGGGCGCTGCACGTCAGCGGCCAGAACAACCCGACCGGCATCGAGCCAAAGTCCGACAGAGACACCGTGCCGTTCACGCCTTATGCAACGGTCAAGGACGGCTTCTTCATGGCCGTATTCTGCATCGTATTTGCATGGTTCGTGTTCTACATCCCGAACTTCCTCGGCCATGCGGACAACTACATCCCGGCCAATCCGGCTGTGACGCCGGCGGAGATCGTGCCCGAGTGGTACTACCTGCCGTTCTACGCCATCCTGCGGTCGATCCCCGACAAGCTAATGGGCGTGATCGCGCTGTTCGCATCGATCCTGGTCCTTGCCTTCATCCCTTGGCTCGATACATCGCGCGTGCGATCGGCGCGCTACCGCCCGCTGTTCAAGCAATTTTTCTGGCTGTGGGTGATCGCCTGCGTCGGCCTCGGCTGGCTCGGGTCGAAGCAGCCCGAAGGCATCTACGTCATCCTGTCGCGCATCTTCACCGTCTACTATTTCGCTTTCTTCCTGATCGTCATGCCGCTGCTCGGCATCTTCGAGAAAACCAAGCCGCTCCCGAATTCGATTTCGGACTCGGTTCTTGGCGCAAAAGCGTGAGCGGGGCTGCCATGATGATCAAGCGCACTATTCTCACCCTCACGCTCGCTGGCACGGTCGCGACGTTCGCGATGTGCGCGGCGAAGGCTGAGGAGCAGGTCGCTCCGCCGCGACAGAAATGGTCCTTCGCAGGGCCGTTCGGCAATTTTGACCAGGCGCAGCTCCAGCGCGGTTTCAAGATTTACAAGGAAGTCTGCTCAGCTTGCCATTCGATGCAGATGGTGGCCTTCCGCAATCTCGCCGATCCCGGCGGTCCGGGCTTCTCGGAGGCGCAGGCGGCGGCCGTTGCGGCCGATTACAAGATCAAGGATCTCGACGACAAGGGCGAACCAACCGAGCGTCCCGGGCGTCTGGCAGACACGTTCCCGCCACCGTTCGCGAATGAACTCGCGGCGAAAGCTGCCAATGGTGGCCTCGCGCCACCCGATATGTCGACGCTGGCCAAGGCGCGCACGTACCAGCGCGGCTTCCCCTGGTTCGTGTTCGATATGTTCACGCAATATCAGGAGCAGGGCCCGGACTATATCGCCGCGCTGCTCAAAGGCTACGAAGATCCGCCGAAAGGCTTCCAGCTGCCGGAGGGCGGGCATTACAACAAGTACTTCCCGGGTCACAATATCGGAATGCCACCGCCGCTCCAGGCCGGGCAGGTGACCTTCGACGATGGCGCGCCGCAGACCATGGAGCAGTATTCCAAGGACATCTCGGCCTTCCTGATGTGGGCGGCCGAGCCGCATCTCGTGGCGCGCAAGCGCATCGGCTTCCAGGTCATGATCTTCCTGATCGTGCTCGCAGGGCTCATGTATTTCACCAAGAAGAAGGTGTGGTCGGCCGTCCACTGAAGCGGCACCACGAAAACGCTTGACGTGAGGGCCCCATTCGGGGCCCTTCGTTTTTTAAACAGGGGCAGCGCATGGCCAAAGCAGTCCTCGGGATCATCGGCGGTTCCGGTATTTACGACCTGCCAGGGCTGACCAATGTGCGCGAGCAGCGGATCGCCAGCCCTTGGGGTGAGCCGTCGGCGCCCTTGCGCATCGGCGAAATCGCTGGCCTACCGGTTGTATTTCTGTCGCGTCACGATAAAGGTCATCGCCTCTCTCCGTCCGACATCAACTATCGCGCCAACATCGACGCCCTAAAACGCGCCGGCGTCACTGATCTCGTATCGTTGTCAGCCTGCGGCTCGTTCCGGGAAGAGTTGCCACCCGGCACATTCGTGCTGGTCGATCAATTCGTCGATCGCACTCACAAGCGCGAAAGTTCGTTCTTCGGCAAAGGTCTGGTGGCGCATGTTTCGATGGCGCACCCGGTGTCGCCGAACTTGCGCGCGCATCTGCGCAACGCCGCGATGACGGAGGGCATCACGCCGCAGTGGGGCGGCACTTACGTGTGTATGGAAGGCCCGCAGTTCTCTACGTATGCGGAGAGCATGACCTACAAGAACCTCGGCTATTCGGTGATCGGCATGACCAATATGCCGGAGGCCAAGCTCGCCCGCGAAGCCGAGATTTGTTACGCGTCCGTCGCCATGGTGACGGATTTTGATTGTTGGCATCCCGATCATGACGCGGTCACCGTGCAAGACATCATCAAGGTGCTGTTGGCCAATGCCGAGAAAGCCAAAAACCTGGTGGCGCGGCTGGCACGCGATTTTCCCCGCGAGCACGAGCCGTGCCCCATCGGTTCGGATCGTGCGCTCGACACTGCGCTGATCACCGCACCCGAGGCGCGCGATCCCGCGCTGGTGAAAATGCTCGATGCCGTTGCGGGCAGAGTGCTTGGACGTTAGCCTCGCCGCCATGAATATTCATGCTGGCGCCGTCACGCGAGAGAAGCCGCCATTCCGCGCCGAGCACATCGGCAGCCTCCTGCGGCCGAAAGCTTTGCTCGCGAAACGCGAACGCTTCGCACGTCGTGAGATTTCGCAAAGCGACTTAACCGCGGCGGAAGATGCCGCGATCGTTGAGGCGGTTGCCTTGCAGGAGCGGGTCGGTCTGCGTTTTGCGACCGATGGCGAATTCCGCCGCCGTTCGTATCACAGTTTTTTCTATCAGCAGCTCGGCGAACTAAGCATCGATACCGTGGCCGGTGCCGATGCAACCGGCGCGACAGATGGCGGCGGACGTGGAGCGCAACCCATTGCCCTCATCAAGAGCCGTGTGCGCTGGACGTATCCGATCAACGTCGCCGACTTCAACTTTCTTAAGAGCAAAACAAAGCTGCTTCCCAAGATTACGATTCCGGGACCGTGCGCGCTGCATTTCCGCGGCGGCGACGCTGCCGTTCTCGCGTCTGCATATCGCGATACGGAGCAGTTCTGGGATGACACCGTCGAAGCCTTCACCAAAGAGCTGACGGCGCTGGCGGCGGCGGGCTGCCGCTACGTTCAGATTGACGAAACGGCATTTGCAAAGTTCGGCGATCCGGACGTTCAGGCCGCATTGGCGGCGCGCGGCGACGATTGGAGCAAGTTGATTGACATCTATATTGCAATTACCAACCGCGTATTGCGTGCGGCGCCGAAGCCGCTCCACATCGGCATGCATCTGTGCCGCGGCAATCGGGGCGGGCATTGGCATGCCGAGGGCAGCTATGAAGAGGTTGCCGATCGGCTGTTCAACGCGCTGGACGTCCCGTTCTATTTTCTTGAATTCGACACGCCGCGTGCGGGAAATTTCACCCCGTTGCGCTTCGTCCCCAAACACAAGTCAATCGTGCTGGGGTTGATTTCGTCAAAGACGCCTGCGTTGGAAGACAAGACGGCACTGCGTAAGCGCGTTGAGGATGCAATCCGTCATGTGTCGCTCGATCGGCTGGCCGTGAGCCCGCAATGCGGCTTTGCGAGCGTTGACACCGGCAATCCAGTGACGCCTCAGGCGCAGGAAGCTAAGTTGCGCCTGGTCGTTGAACTGGCGCGCGATATCTGGGACGAGACCGAGTGAGGCAGCGAAGGGGGGACGACATGCGGCGTGGCATCGTGTACCTGGTGATTGCTCTCGGCGTGACGGCGTTTACGACGGTGGCGCAGGCGCAGGAGCAGAATTACCCCATCCGTCCGGTGCATGTTCTGGCCGCTGCGGCTCCCGGGGGTAACCCTGATGTGCTGGCGCGTCTTTTGTCGCAACGTTTGTCGGAAGTTCTTGGTCAGCCCTTTGTCGTTGAAAACGTGCCCGGCGCGGGCGGCATCTTGGCGGCAAAGCGTATCGCCGACGCTCCGCCGGACGGCTACATGCTGATGTTGAACGATTCCGGTGCTCTGGCGATCAACATCAATATGAGCCCGGATGCGACCTACAAACTGAAAGACTTCACACCGATTACAGCGCTTGCGACGGTGCCGACTGCGCTTGTGATCATCCCTTCGGTCCCCGCGAACAACGTGAGCGAATTTATTGCGCTGGCGAAATCGAAACCGGACGTCATGAGTTACGGCTCGGCGGGTGCCGGATCGATCCATCATCTGACTATGGAAATTTTCGCCGAGCGCACCGGCATCAAGCTGTTGCACGTGCCGTATCGCGGCGGCAGCGCGCTGGTGAACGGGTTGCTGACCGGTGAAATTCAGGCCGGCTGGTCGGGCCTTCCCAATGTGATTTCACATATCAATGCAGGCAAGCTGCGCGGCTTATGCGTAAGCGTGCTGAAGCGCGCCGTGTCATTGCCCGATGTGCCGACTTGCGACGAGGCCGGCATCAAGGGTTTTGACATTGCGGATATGTTGGGCCTGCAAGGTCCGGCCGGCATGCCGCCCAAAGCGGTCGAACGGTTGCAGACCGCAATCGCAAAGATCATGCGCGAGCCGGCGATGGGCGAACGCATGGCGATCTTGGGCATGGACCTGCAGGAAAACGGCACGGCGAGTTATGTGCGTTTCATGCAGGACGACCTCGACCGTTACGCCAAGGTTATCGATCGTCTTGGACTAAGCCGTAAGGCAAATAAATGAACCGGAGAAGCCGTGGGCAGGACAAGCCCGGCCATGACGGCTAGGATAATTTCAGTACAGCGAAATTTTGGGGAGCCAATGCATATCGTCGATCTGGAAAAACAGCCGCGCGAGGAATGGCGCGCGGGCGTCAGGACGCGCATGAAAGCTTCGGCAGCGAATAGCGCAACACAGCTCTGTCTTTTCGAGCAATGGTGCGATCCGGGACACGGGGCGCCCACGCATCTGCATGCTGTCGAGGAAGTATTATGCGTGCGCGAAGGGCGCGCCGACGTGTGGGTCGACGAAAAACATACAACGTTGACGAGCGGGCAACTGCTCATCGTGCCGGCCGGCCGCAAACACGGGTTTTCAAATACGGGCCAAACTACGTTGCATATTGAATCGACGCTTGCCGCGTCGGTGTTCGAGGCTGCCTACGATGACAAGCGTGAAACGCCGCGCCGCTGGCTACCGGGAGAGGAAAGCCGATGACATCGCCCTCTCTCGAACACGATTTGCGCTCGGCTATCCGGAGCATTCCGGATTATCCGAAGCCGGGCATCATGTTTCGCGACATCACAACGTTGCTCGGCGACGCGCGCGCATTTCGTCGGGCGGTGGACGAGCTGGTGCAGCCCTGGGCCGGCATGAAAATAGATAAGGTCGCGGGCATGGAAGCGCGCGGGTTCATCCTCGGTGGCGCCGTAGCACATCAGGTTTCGGCCGGGTTCATTCCGATCCGCAAGAAGGGCAAGCTCCCTCATAAAAGAGTGAGCATTGCCTATTCGCTCGAGTACGGCCTCGATGAAATGGAAATGCATGAAGATGCCGTCGAGAAGGGCGAACGCGTTATCTTGGTGGACGACCTCATTGCCACCGGCGGCACCGCGGAGGGCGCCGTGAAATTGCTGCGGCAACTGGGCGCCAATGTGCTTGCCGCATGTTTCGTGATCGATCTGCCCGAACTTGGCGGCGCCGATAAGTTACGCAAGATGGACGTTCCGGTGCGCACGTTGATCTCGTTCGAGGGGCACTGAGCGCGTTAAACCCTCGGCGGCATGCCCCGGCCTTGTGCCGGGCATCCATGAGCACACTGACCCTAATTCCGCTTTGGACCCCACGGCCCGGGAGGTGCTCCGGGCTCCGGCCCCCAAGGGCCTGACGCCGCGCCGGGCTCTTGTCCCCACGGGCCCGATTGCGGCGTCGTTTCCTGCGCTGTGCCGCCCCAGGGGCCGGCCTCGGCGCTATCGTCGGACTGGTCGGTCACTTGTCCCTGCGGCTCCGGGGCTTCGACCGCAAGCGGACCCGGGTCGTGACCGCCGGCAAATTTCACCAGCGCATCGACGCGCGCCTCGACCGGGGGATGCGTATCGAAAACATTCGAAAACCCCACGCGCGGGTTATCGATGCACATTTCCATCACGGCGGAATTGGCGCCGGGGATTTCGCTGCGCCCTTCGATTTTTCGTAACGCCGAGATCATGGCATCGGGATTTTTCGTCAGCTCGACCGAGCCGGCATCCGCCAGATATTCCCGTTGGCGCGACAGCGCGAAGCGGATCACGATGGAGAGAACCCAGACGACTGCAATAATGGCCACCGCAATGATGATGGCGAGACCGGCGCCACCCTTGCGGTCGTCGCTGCTCGAGCGCCGGCCGCCGCCCCACATCATGTTCTGAAAAAAGATGCGGAAGATGAGCTCGCCAAAGAACGAAATCACACCAGCAATCACCACCGCGATCACAAGCATTCGCACGTCGCCGTTGCGGATGTGTGTGAGCTCGTGGCCGAGCACGGCCTCGATCTCCGTGTCGTTAAGCGTGCTGATAAGCCCGCGCGTCACCGTAATTGAATATTGTTTTTCGTTGAGGCCGGTGGCGAAGGCATTGAGTGCGTCGTCGTCAGCGATGCGCAACGTCGGCATAGTGATGCCGCGCGAGATACATAGGTTCTCCAGCAGATTATAAAGTCGTGGCTCCTCCCGCCGGGTGACGGGCTGTGCGCCGACGACGGCGTCGATCATCTGCTGGTGAAACTTGTAGGCGATCGCGATCCAGATCACCGTGCCGATGGTGGCGAACGGCAGTGCCTTGATGAAATCGTATATTGCCGCGCGAATGAGATAATCGATGGGCGGAGCGTCATACGAAGAATAAACGCTAAGACCTTCTGCCAGCAGCGCGCCGGCGAACACCATCACATAGACGAGGATGAACAGGCCGATCAGTAGCGCAATCGACCGGCGCTTATTCGACTGGATGTGCGTATAGAGTCCGTAAGCGGCCATGATGTCTAGCTCGGGCTTTCCAGCGTCATGCCCGGCCTTGGGCCGGGCATCCACGTCTTACTTCAACCCAACTAGTTCCGCTCAAGACGTGGATGGCCGGGACAAGTCCGGCCATTACGAGTGTCCGTCAGTAGCTCTAAAACTTCACACTCGGGGCCTGCTCGAGCTGAGGCCGGTCCTCGCCGAGATCGAAGAACGTGCGTTGCGCGAACCCGAACATCCCGGCGAACAGCGAGGCTGGGAACTGCTGGATTCCGGTATTGTATTCCTGAACCGCATTGTTGAAGAAGCGGCGCGATGCCGCGAGCTTGTTTTCAATGTCGGACAGATCGCTTTGCAGCTGCTGGAAGTTCGCGTTCGCTTTCAGGTTTGGATAGTTCTCCGATAGCGCGAACAATTGGCGCAATGCGCCACTGAGCACATTTTCCGCCGCGACCTTCTGCTCGACACCGGGTGCTGCGACCGCAGCGTTTCGCGCCTGGATGACAGCTTCGAGCGTGCCGCGCTCGTGCGCGGCATAACCTTTGACCGTCTCGACGAGGTTGGGAATGAGGTCGTGGCGTTGCTTGAGCTGCACGTCGATATCGGCAAAGGCCTGATTGGTCCTCTGCCGCATAGCGACAAGGCTGTTGTAGACGCTGATCGCCCAGATCACGATCACGACAACAACACCAAGAACGACCCAGCCGGTGGTGGACATCGAACAGCTCCTGATTGGGAAACGACGCTTATGACACGAAGTCTAACTCATTTGTGATGCGGGCGGCTAACGGCATCCGGGTAGGGGTGCGGGAGGCAAGCCGGGTAGTTGCGGGCAAGCCGCTGGTGCGTCAGGCGGTTGCGGTTCGAAAATAAAAAAAGACCCCGAGCCTAAACTCGGGGTCTCTTCGCCAGACGGCTATTCGGGGGGTAAGGGGGGAGCCGCCCAGCTGAAATACACGCGGCATTAACGCCGACCCCGGACATTGGTTCCCGCCCGGACAGCCACCATCTAAACTTTATCCACAGGGCGTGCCGCGGTCGTTATGCGGTCATGTTCCGTCGGTTCCATGCCCAAGGGCCCTAAGGGGGCACGAACTCGGAGGGCAAAACTCATGAGCTCGGTGATGATCAGGTGTCCCGTCACAGGCCATTCGGTCTCGACCGCGATTGAGACCGAACCGAGCGTGTTCCGGAAGCTGCCGAAGGTCGCCGCACAAATGCGATGCCCGGCATGCGGGCAGGACCACACGTGGAGCGTCAGTTCCGCCTGGCTTTCAGGTGAGCCGCGGCTGCTTGCGCCCGCGCAGCCATCGACAATCGAAGCGGCGTGAACTAGCTCGCTTCGCGGAACCGCACTGCGGCCTCGAGATCGACCGACACAAGCTGAGACACGCCCCGTTCGGCCATGGTGACGCCGTACAGGCGGTTCATGCGCGCCATAGTGATCGGATTGTGTGTGATGATCACGAAGCGCGTGTCCGTCGATTTGATCATTTCGTCGAGCAAATCGCAGAAACGCTCCACGTTGTGATCGTCGAGTGGAGCGTCGACTTCGTCCAGCACGCAGATTGGCGCCGGATTAGTCAGGAAGACCGCGAATATCAGTGCCAGTGCCGTCAGCGCCTGTTCGCCGCCCGAGAGCAGCGACAACGTCGCGGGCTTTTTGCCGGGCGGCTTGGCGAGGATTTCCAACCCTGCTTCGAGCGGATCATCGCTCTCAATCAGTTGCAATTCGGCGGTTCCACCGCCGAACAACTGGCTGAACAAATGCTGGAAATGCTTGTTCACTTGTTCGAATGAAGTCAGCAGCCGTTCGCGTGCCTCGCGGTTGAGGCTCTGGATGCCCAAGCGCAGTTTCTTGATCGCCTCGACCAGGTCATCACGCTCGGTGGTCAGCGACGTGTGTTGGGTCTCGACTTCGCGGAGTTCTTCTTCGGCGCGCAGATTGACCGCACCCAGCCGCTCGCGTTCGCGGCGGAGACGTTCGAGCGTGGCCTCAATGTCGGCGAGATCCGGCAGCGGATCCGTCGGCTTGATTTCGGCGAGTTCCGCCACGGCCGCCGGCTCGATCTCGAGCATGTCGTGGATCTCGCGGCCGATATCCGAGAGCCGGCGCTTTGCGCCTTCGAACCGTTCCTCGGCGCGGGCAAGATCTTCGCGCGCTGCGCTCGCGGATTCAAATGCTGCGCGGGCGTCACGGTCCGCCGCGGCTAGCGCATTTTCGGCTTCCTGGAGGCGATCGGCGCAGTCGCGCCGCGCTGACTTCCGCAGTCTGAACTTCGGTGATCAATACACCACGTTTTTCGGCGAAAACCTGCGGTGCGTTTTCAAGCTCGGTGCGGTCGCGCTTGGCCTCGGCGGTGCGCTGCTCGAGCGTGGCGATTTGGTTGCGCGCACCTTGCTGGCGCTCGACCCAACCGGTTTTGTCGGCGGCAAGTGTGACCAGCCGCCGGTCGGCAAGTTCGGCTTCGCGCACAATTGCTTGTTGCTCGGCTCTCACTTCAGCGAGTTTCGCCCGCTTGCCCGCAATGTCGTCCCGCACCTGCGCGAGTTTCGTTTCAAGATCGGAGGCCGGCGCAAATGCACCCAGCGCGCTTTCGGCGTCTGTCTTGGCCGTTGTGGCTTCGTCGCGGCTCATGCTCAGCCGCGCGCGCGCCTCGGCGAGTGCCGAAAGCCGTGCCGCTTGCCTGTTAAGGTCGCGCTCCCGTGTGCGCAATTCGGTTTCCGCGCTGCTGGCGGCCTCGAAAGCCGATTGCGCCGCTGCGAGTGCGCTGCGCTTGGCGTCAACCTCGCTGCGTGCGCTTTCGAGTTCGGTATCGATCTCGGCAAAACGGCTCCGCTGCGCCAGTCGTCGTGCAGCTCCCGTCGGCGCGTGCGCGGCGGCCACGAAACCATCCCAGCGCCAGAGGTCGCCTTCGCGCGAAACCAGCCGTTGTCCCGTCTTGAGTGCGCCGGCGAGCCGGATACCGGTGTCGCGATCGACCACGCCGATCTGCGAAAGCCGACGCGCCAATTGCGCCGGCGCTTTCACGTAGCGCGCGAGGGGCTCAACTCCGTCGGCGAGCGCCGGGTCGCCCACCTCGCTTGTTACTTCGGTCCAATGCATGGGCGAAGATGGATCGACCGGCGCATCAAGATCGTCGCCGAGCGCAGCGCCGAGCGCCTTTTCGTACCCTTTCTCCACGGAGATGTGGTCGATCACCGGCGGCCACAGGCTGCGGGTCTCAAGCGACAGCATCTTAGAAAGGGTCTTGGCCTCGGTTTCCAGCCGTTGGACCCGTTTTTCGGCTTCTGCCGATGCTTCGCGTGCGCTTTCCAGCTCGGTTCGCGCAACGTTATGGGCGGCTTCGGCGGCGATTGCCGCAGCTTCCGCTTCAGTCAATGCCGCTTGCGCACCTTCGACCGCGGCGGTGAGGGGCGCGCTGTCACTGCTGTGAAGCGTTTTCAGTTCTCGCTCGATCGCCTCGATTTCCGAGGAAACTTTCGCGATGCGCTCGCTCTGTTCACGCACGCTATTTTCGAAGCGATTCCGCTGCGCCGTGAGGTCGGCAAGCGCAGTGGTGTGATCGCTGAAAATCTTCTCGGCAGCCGAAAGCTCGGTGTCCGCCTCCGAAACTTTCGCGTCGACGCCGCTGCGGCGGCCGGCGCTCTCGCGCGCTTCGGCACGAATGGTCTCTTCTTCCGCGGCGAGACGCGCGATCGCCTGTTCAGCGTCGGCACCGAGCCGTTGTTCGCGCTCCATGTCAGCCGCGAATTGCACGAGGCGTAAATCGAGTTCGGCGATGCGGTCCTTGGCGCGCGCCTCTTCGCGATCGAGGTCCTGGAGAGCGATATTCAGGCGGTGCAGAGCGGCGCCCGCCCGCGCTTCTGCATCGCGCAATTCCGGCAACGCTGCTGCGGCAAGGGCCTGACGCTTGGACGCCTCGGCTTCCGCCTCGACGCGGCCGGCGACGGTGCGCACGCAAAGGTCTTTCGCGTGGTCGGCTTCCGTCACTTCGTTGTTCGCCGCCGTCCAGCGCAAGTGGTAAAGTGTTGCTTCCGCCTTGCGGACTTGCGACGACACGGTGCGATAGCGGATGGCCTGGCGCGCCTGCTTCTTCAAGCCGTCGATCTGTGCAGCAAGCTGACCGATGACGTCCTCGACCCGCAGGAGATTGGTCTCCGCGGCCTTGAGCCGCAACTCTGCTTCATGACGGCGGGCATGCAGCCCGGCGACGCCAGCGGCTTCTTCGAGCACGCGACGACGCTGTTCGGGTTTCGCCTGAATGATTTCGCCGATGCGGCCCTGGTGCACGAGCGCCGGTGAACGAGAGCCCGTAGAGGCATCGGCAAATATGATTTGCACGTCGCGGGCGCGGACCTCGCGCCCGTTGATGCGATAGTTGGAACCGGACTCCCGCTCGATGCGGCGGGCAATCTCCAGGGAATTTTGATCGTTAAAGGCGGCCGGCGCCGACCGCGCCGAATTGTCGATGGTGATGGCCACCTCGGCATTGTTGCGGGCGGGCCGACTGTTGGAGCCGGAAAAGATCACGTCATCCATGGACGAGGCGCGCATGGACTTGTGCGAGGATTCGCCCATGACCCAGCGCAGCGCTTCGACCAGGTTCGATTTGCCGCAGCCGTTCGGCCCGACCACGCCGGTCAAGCCCGGCTCGATCAGGAAATCGGTCGGTTCGACGAACGACTTGAAGCCGAGGAGGCGCAGTCGTGTGAGCTTCATTCGCTAAGGCCTCATGCAGTCTTCTTGTTGGCGCACGATCTTTCCGGAAACCCGTTCCCGCTTTCCGGGATCATGCGCAAAGCGGGATGAGAACCCGCCGTACCATCAGGTTTTACATTGAGCAATTCAGCAAGCCATTCCGAGGCTTGGCCCCGGCCCGGGGACCCCTATGCCGCGTCGGCCCGGAGAATAAATCGCCGCGCCCGCGAGGGCAACTGCCGTGCGGACCGCGGGGGTGGTTTTCCAGACCTTTCGGATTAGCTCGAGGAAAGTCGCGGCGGTAGAAACCTGCCGCAAATGCCAAAAAAACCGAAAAAACCCTTGTCAGCTCTTGAGATAGGGGTCGATGGCCTTCGCCATTTCTTCGATCGACAGGGCGCCTGGATAGGCTGTTCCGTTGACGAAGAACGTGGGTGTGGACTGCACTTTGAACTTGTCGACCGCGCGCTGACGCAGACTTTCGATGCCATCGAGCACTCGCTGATTCGCGAGGCAGGCGTTGAAAGTCTGCTCGGTGAACCCCGCCTGCTTGGCGATTGCCAACAGGGGCGGGATCGGCTTCTCGACCGCCCACTGCCGCTGCTGCCGGAAGAGCGTGTCGATCAGCGCAAAATATTTGTCCTTGTCGTCCTTGCCGGAGCAGCGCGCCAGCATGAAGGCCGCGGCAGCAAGATTGTCGAGCGGGAACTCGCGGAAAATGTAGCGGACCTTGCCGGTGTCGATGTAGCGCTTCTTGAGTTCGGGAAATGTCGTCTCCTGGAAGTGCGCGCAATGCGGGCAAGTCATGGACGCATATTCGATGACGGTGACCGGCGCCTTGTCGTTCCCCATCACCATGTCTGGAAGCGCATCCGGCTTCATCAGTTCGTCGGTCGGCACCGTGTCAGCCGCCAAAGCGCCGCCCGGAAATGACGGTAAGGAGGAAACACCGAGCACGGCGGTCACGAGCGCAACGGTGGCCGTGCTTTGGCAAAATTCGCGGCGGGTGATCTGCAACTGAGGCTCCTAAGGCTGAAATGCCGGTCCGTAGGGCATTGGCTAGCTGGATAGCATAATTGTGGCAATGGCAGGCCGGCCTGCCAAGACGCCCGGAACGCTCAATTTCGCTTGATTGCGGCGCCCAGCCGCGCGAGCGCCTGCCGCAAATCCTCGTCTTTGACCTCCGGCAAGGCTTCAGCGATGCGCGCGGCAATTTTCGGATCGAGCGGCGGTTGTGGTGTGACCCGCTCGCGGTGCCGCAGCGGGGCCTGGCGCAAGGCGATGCGTCCGATTGCCTGCCAACCGAAGAAGCGATTGACCCTCTCGAGAATGACAGTGGAAAGGTGCTGGATTTCGAGCGCTGCCGGGCCTTCGACCCGCAGCACGAGGGTTGCGGGTTCTGGGGTTTCGTTGCCGATGGGACGAGGCCACGTGATCTTGAGCGGCTCGCTGTGGGCGGCGATTTCGGTGCCTACAATGTCGGTCCACCGGGAAATGATCTCGGTCGACGCAAAGCCTTGCGCCTTGAGCGCGTCGCCGAGCGTGGCGCCGAGCAGATCTGAAAGTGGCCGGGGAAAACTGCGCGAGGGCTTGCTCATGAAGATGCGCCATATGCCAAGGTCGGCACGATGACTGTAGCAGTCGGATTGCCTCGGCGGAAGAAACTCGCTTTGCCGGAAGCCGGCGACCTGCTCGCCTGGTATGACCGGCACGCCCGCGTCTTGCCTTGGCGCGTGCGACGGGGAGAACGCGCGGATCCCTATCGCATCTGGCTTTCGGAAATCATGCTGCAACAGACCACGGTGAAGGCGGTCGCGCCCTATTACGCGCGTTTTCTGTTGCGCTGGCCGACAGTGGAGGCTCTCGCGAATGCCGCCCTCGACGATGTCCTGCGAGCGTGGGCGGGGCTCGGTTATTATGCGCGGGCGCGCAACCTACACGCCTGCGCCCGTGCCGTGGTCGAGCACCATGGTGGCCGATTTCCGAACGGCGTGGATGCGTTACGGACGTTGCCGGGTATTGGTGACTATACGGCGGCGGCCGTGGCGGCGATCGCGTTCGATGGCGCGGCCGTCCCGGTCGACGGCAACGTGGAACGTGTCGTGTCGCGGCTGTTTGCAGTCGAGGAGGAGTTGCCGGCGGCGAAGCCCGCGATCAAGGCGCTGGCGGCGTCCTTGCTCCCTGCGGGCCGTATGGGTGACTTCGCGCAAGCTTTGATGGACCTCGGCGCGACCACCTGCTCGCCCAAAAGGCCGATGTGTGGGTTATGTCCCTGGAGCGCGGCATGTGCCGCATTTGCGCGCGGCGACCAGGAGACCTTCCCGCGCAAAACGCCAAAGCGTGAAGGAAAATTACGCCGCGGCGCTGCCTTCGTCGCTTTGCGCGCGGATGGACGTGTGCTTCTGCGCAAACGCCCCGATAAAGGTTTGCTCGCATCGATGATGGAAGTTCCAGGCAGCGATTGGGTGCACGATTTCGACGCGACGAAAGCCCGGCGTGCCGCGCCGCAGTTGCACGCCAAAGTGCGATGGCAGCGGTTGCCGGGCGTCGTGCGCCATGTGTTCACGCATTTTCCGCTTGAGCTCGCGATTTTCGCGACCCAAGTGCCGCGCGCAACTGCCGCGCCTGCGCAGGCGCGATGGGTGAAAATCGGCGACCTTGCGGACGAAGCGTTACCAAACGTCATGCGCAAGGTATTGGCGCATGCTCTCGATGACCGCTAGATCGCCGGAACTCCCGACGCTGCCACCAGCATCGCATTTTCCGCGCGCTCGACCGCGTCGGGTCGCATGCGATGACGCGCGGCGGCCTTGCGGTTGATCTTGCGCTTGGCAATCGCGTTGAGCTTTTTATCGGTCGCCTTTTCCTCTTTCAGGTTCATGTTGAGGATCTTGGCGACGTCGTTACGGCCGAGAAGTTTCGCCCAAGCTACCAATGTACCGTAACGCGTGATCTCGTAGTGCTCCACCGCCTGCGCGGCGGCGATGAGTGCAGCGTTAAGCACCATCTTGTCGTCAATCTCGCCGGCGATCTCATTGGCTTCGTCGATGATGCCGTCAATCGCCGGGCACTTGGTGCCCTCCGGTTTGACCTTGAGTTTTTTAAACGCCTGATCGAGCCGCTTGATCTGGCCTCTGGTCTGCTTGAGGTGGGTACGGAACCCCTTCTTGAGCTCGCTATCGGAGGCCTTTTCGACCATGTCCGGCAGAGCTTTCTCAATTTGATGCTCGGCGTAATAGATGTCCTGCATCGTATGCAGGAACAGGTCCTGCATTGTCTGCATCTCTGCGGAAAACCAACCCATCGCCGCCCTCCTTGGTGAATGTTTCATGCGTTAAGTCGCGCGGGAGGCGCAGGTTCCCAAAACCGCGAAACATCGGTAGGACACAGGTCGCGGGCTATAATTTTTGACACGGGGAGAAACATGACCATAGAGCGTCACGACATCGGACCACGCATGAGCAAGGCCGTAGTGCATGGCAACACCGTCTACCTTGCCGGAATCGTCGCCGACAATCCGAAGGGCAAATGCGTCGGTGACCAAACCAAAGATATTGTTAGGCAGATCGATGGCTTTCTTGCCAAGGCCGGCACCGACAAGACCAAACTTCTGTCGGCCAACATCTGGATCACCGACATGGCGAATTTCGCCGAGATGAACGCGGTGTGGGACGCATGGGTATCGCCTGGCAACACTCCCGCGCGCGCTACGGTCGAGGCCAAACTCGCCACGCCTGACTACAAGGTCGAGATCATGGTGGTGGCGGCAAGATAAAAATGACACAGGGCATCCTGGCGATTTTTAACGACGTCGCAGCTGGTCGCGACGCTGAATTCGACGCCTGGTTTCAGGGCGAACATCTCCTGGAACGGCTCGCTGTGCCGGGTTTTCTGTTCGGACGGAGGCATAAGGCGATCTCGGGCTCGGCCGCCTACTCCAATTTCTATCTCGTCGAGAGCCCCGCAGTACTGACGTCGAAGGCTTATCTCGAGCGGCTCGACAATCCGACACCGATGACCAAGAAAATCATGTCGGAGGTGTTTCTCAACATGAACCGCACGCTGTGCCATCGCACTTTCCGGCGCGGCGGCTTTCGCGGCGCATATGCCGTCACCGTGCGGTTCAACGACGCGCCAGACATAGAAGGTCTGACATTGCTGGTTAACGAATTGGCGAACGACACCGCGATCGCGGCGTGCGAAATCTGGACGGCCGTCGATCCGGCGGGCCAGCCGGTGTCGATGGAAGAAAAGCTGCGCGGCGGCGACAAGAAGATCAAAGCCTGCCTGATGGTGGATACGTTGCACCAAGCCGACGCGGAGAAACTCGGCGCGCGTCTGGCGAAGCAATTCGCAAACGCCGATGTCGGTGTGTTCCGCGTGCTTTGTCAGCTGGGAAACGGAGCGGCCTGAACCGTGCAATCACTCCTGCCGATCGCAGAAAAAATCGCGACACGCTTAATCGCGCGTGGCGAGACCATTGCGGTTGCAGAATCCTCGACCGGGGGTCTCGTCGCTGCGGCGTTGCTCGCGATACCAGGCGCGTCCGGCTATTTTGTCGGGGGCGCGGTGGTCTATACGAAGGCTGCGCGTGCAAGCGTCCTTGGCATTGGGGCCTCCGACATGGCCTGCATCAGGCCAGCGACCGAAGCCTATTCGTTGTTGATTGCACGGCGCGTGCGCGAGCGACTTGGGGACTTCGGAGAAACCGGTGCAAGCGGACCGAGCGGCAACCGCTATGGCGACCCAGCGGGGCACACGTGCATCGCAATTGCCGGCCCCATTGAACGGGCGGTGACATTACAAACGGGAAGGTCTGATCGGCGGGCGAATATGGATGTATTCGCGACACGCGCGCTGGAACTTCTTGTCGAGATTATATCCGCCTGAACCTGAACGGCGCTTGAACGACGGTGGTCGTTTGCGCGCTACTCAGCCGCTTCCGCCATTTCGGAGCGTACGATCGCGCGAAACGCGTCGATCGACGTGAGCCCCTTTGGGGTTTCCACGTGCCAGAAGGTCCAGCCGTTGCAGGCGTCCAGGCCTTGCGCCAGTGCACCGATACGGTGGATCGAGCCGACCGTGCCGTCGAGAGAAACCGCACCGTCTGCACGCACCAGAGCCTTGTGGCGTTTCTTGGCGTCGACCAATCGGGCCCCGGGCACAACTAGGCCTCGCTCGATCAGCGCTGAGAAAGGAACACGTGGAGCTTCGCGAGCCGATACAAACGGCGCGAGTGCCGGCGCTTCCAGCGGCTTGGTCGAGGAGATGCGCTTATCGGCTGCTTTGGCGTATTTCGCGTCTTGCTCGCAACCGATAAAGCGTCGGCCGAGGCGCTTTGCGACTGCGCCAGTCGTACCGGTGCCGCAAAATGGGTCGAGGACCAAATCGTCGGGCCGCGAGCTCGAGAGCAGCACGCGCGTGAGCAAGGCTTCAGGCTTCTGCGTCGGGTGCAGTTTCTTGCCGTCGCGGCCTTTCAGTCGCTCGTCGCCAGTACACAGCGCCAAAGTCCAGTCGGACCGAACCTGAACGTCTTCGTTGCCGGCTTTGATAACTTCGTAGTTGAATGTATAGCCGCGAGCATCGGCGTCGCGCGAAGCCCAGATCAATGTTTCATGTGCATTGGTGAAGCGGCGGCCGCGAAAATTCGGCATTGGGTTGGATTTCCGCCAAATCACGTCGTTGAGGATCCAGAAGCCGAGATCCTGCATGATCGTACCGACGCGGAAGATGTTGTGGTACGAGCCGATGACCCAGATGGTGCCAGCGGGTTTCATCACGCGCCGGCATGCGGTGAGCCACCGCCGCGTGAAATCGTCGTAGGCTGAAAAGCTCGCAAACTTGTCCCAATTGTCGTCAACCGCATCGACGCGCGAATCATCTGGCCGCTTCAGATCGCCGGCGAGCTGAAGATTGTACGGCGGATCTGCGAAAACGAGATCGACGGAGGCAGCCGGCAACTTCGCCATTGCCGCGACGCAGTCGCCGACAAGAATGCGATGGGGTTGCGGGCTCTCTGAAACTCCACGGGGCGCCCGTAAGGGCGCCCCGCGACGCGACACAACCATGACTCAGAACTCTGACTCACGTGACGCGGTCGGCGACGCGGGACCTACAACCGACAGGCCTGCATCTTGACCGCGTAAAGTAAAAAAGCGGTTTATGATCGCACCTCGCAACTGGGCAAATTCTGCCTAATTAACGTGGACTTAGGAGCTGTGACAGAGATGCGACGGAACGACGAAGTCTCCACCGCGTTGGACGCGCGCGCGTAGTTCGGCGATGATTGTTCTAACAGGAGAAATTCGTCATGCGTTGGGATGACTTCCGTCGTAGCGACAATGTTGAAGACGATCGCGGCTCGGGTGGGTTCGGCGGCGGCGGTGGTGGAATTGGTATCCCGGTCGGGGGCGGTGGGCTCGGCATCGGAACGGTTGTCGTTCTAGGCCTGATCGGCTGGGCGCTCGGCATAGATCCCAGCATTCTCATCGGCGGCGCAGAACTCGTGAACAGCGGTCGGCACTCCCAACAGCCTTATGAACAACCATCCGGGCCAGCAGGCACGCCGAAAGACCAGATGGGTGATTTCGTCGCCGCCGTGCTCGGGAACACGGAAGACACCTGGACTGAAATTTTCAAGAACGGCGGCCAGCAATACAGCGTGCCGCGCTTGCGTTTGTATTCAGGTGCGTTGCAGGGCGGCTGCGGTCTGGCGCAAGCGGCGATGGGGCCGTTCTATTGTCCGACCGATCGGCGCATCTACCTCGATACCTCGTTCTTCCGCGATATGCGTGATCGCTTTCGCGGCTGTAGCGGCAAGGCGTGTGAATTCGCCGAAGCTTATGTGATCGCGCACGAAGTCGGCCATCACGTGCAAAATTTGCTTGGCATATTGCCGAAGGCGCAAAATGCGCAGCGTGTGTCAGGCAGCAAGGCGGAAGCGAACCGTATCCAGGTACGTGTTGAATTGCAGGCAGATTGTCTTGCCGGCGTCTGGGCCAATCATTCGAATCAACGTTGGAAATCGCTCGAACCCGGCGATGTCGAGGCGGCCTTGCAGACGGCAGCTGCGATCGGCGATGACCGTTTGCAGAAGCAAACGCAAGGCTACGTCGTGCCTGATGCATTCACACATGGCTCATCGGCCCAGCGGCAGCGCTGGTTCACGACGGGACTGAAAGACGGCAAAGTATCGTCCTGCGATACCTTCTCGGCGCCTTCGCTTTAAGGAGGGTCAATGGCGGGCATCGATGACAGCCGACAATTCGTACCGTTGAAGATCGCGGTCCTGACCATCTCAGACACACGCGAGACGGCCGACGACAAATCAGGAGCGACCTTGATCGAGCGCATTCGCGCCGCCGGTCACGTCGTGGCCGAGCGTGCGATCGTCAAGGACGAGGTCAAGGCGATTCGCCAGCACGTGAAAGCCTGGATTGCCGACAAATTCATCGACGTCGTCATCACGACCGGAGGTACCGGCTTTACCGGTCGCGACGTGACGCCCGAAGCGGTGGAGCCGCTGTTCGAAAAACGCATGGACGGGTTCGCAACCATGTTTCTATTGGTCAGCGAAAGAAAAATTGGCACTTCGGCGATCCAGACGCGCGCTACAGCGGGCGTTGCAAACGCGACCTACATCTTCTGCCTGCCGGGCTCACCCGGCGCCTGCAAGGACGCGTGGGACGAAATCCTCGTGCATCAGCTCGATTATCGGTACAGGCCCTGCAATTTCGTAGAGATCTTGCCGCGGCTCGATGAGCATTTGCGGCGGCCCAAAGCACGCACGCAATCAGGCTGAGTGGTAACCGGTCAGCCGCCCGGATTGCGTGCTCATTTAGAATTGCGAGCGCAGTCGGACGCAAAACCGGTATCCACTTTTGCTGCGTGCGCTCGCGTGCGACCGCCTAATCGTTCGCGTCATTTTCGATACTACAAATCCATATCCCAATACTCCGCGACGACGTCCTTGCCCCACGTGTGCTTGGGCTCGCTCGATGTGAGCGTGAAGCCCGCACGTTCGTAAACGTGTCGTGCCGCCGTAAGGATGCTGTGCGTCCAAAGGGTGATCTTCGTGTAGCCAGCGCTACGCGCAAAGCACACGCATTCATCGACCAGCCGTGCGCCAAGTCCGAGCCCGCGCGCCTTCGGGTTGACGAGAAGAAGGCGAAGACGGGCAACGCCGGGCTGTTCGTCCTTGACCAGCATGACGCAGCCGACATTTTCGCCGTTCATCTCCGCGATCCAGCAGCGCTCGCGCGCGGGATCAAAGTTATTGACGAAATCGGCAACAATTTGCGCGCATAGCCCTTCGAATGGGTTAGTCCAGCCGTACTCCTGCGCATAAAGCTCGGCATGCCGAGAGACGACCCAGCCGAAATCGCCGATCCGCGGCTCGCGCAGGATGTAGCCCGGTCTTTCGTCGGCGCGCGTATCCTCGGCGGTGGTGAGGAGCGTTTCAATCGCGTGCATTGCCGCGACGGTGCGGGCCTGCTGGGGAGTATCCAACTTGTCCAGCATGGCGCCGGCCTTTTCCTGCGAGCGCTGTTCCATCTGTGTAAACATCTTTCGGCCGCGCGCCGTCAGCGCGAGATGGCTTTGGCGTGCGTCCTTTGCCGAGGTCCGGCGACTGATAAGCCCGCGCTTTTCGAAATTGCGGAGGAGACGGCTGAGATAGCCGGCGTCGAGATCGAGCACGCGACCAATGTCGCTCGCGGTGGGTCGATCACCCTGCGCTACCTCGTAGAGCACCCGCATTTCACCGAGCGAGTAGGGGCTGTCGAGGTAGGTCTTCCGTAAGACGCCGATCTGGCGCGTATAGAAGCGATTGAAGCGGCGGACGGCTGCGATTGTTTGCTGGCTTGCCATGAGGAAGCCAGGGTCGCGCAGATAGTTGACTTAGTCAATTAATTTTCAGCTCACCCTAGCGCACGACGCCAATTGCTGCGGGCAGCATTGCCATCCGCCTACGCCCTAGCCGGCGTAGCAACGCCACTTCGGCGTCGGGAGACCCATCATGGCCCCCGACGGCCTCGTAAAAACGGCGTGCGATCAGCAGGCCTTGGTCCGCTTGCGGGCTCCCTCCGAGCGTGGCGCGAAGCAGGGCAAGGATCTCTCCAAAACGCGGCCGCATGTAATCCGTGGCCGCAACCGGCCTATAGACCCCGGCGCAGGCTGCGCCTTCCCGCATGTCGGTCTCTTGCATGAAGCGGCCGGTCGCCTCGATCCAGCCAGCTTGCGGGACGGTCCCGGCCCGCAGGAACAGCAGCCACGGGGTGCGTACGGTCGCGGCTGCCGATTTCAAGCGCGCCCCAACGGGTTCTTTCGAGCTTATGAAGCGGCAACCGGCGAATTCAGCCACTTCGGCGGTCGCATCAGTTGACCCGGCGTCGGCAATGATCGCCTCGGCCAGCAGACCTGCGGCGGCTGCGGGAACCAGCGCGGCTAGGGTCGGTACGAGGGTGCGCTCCGATTCGTGGGTGGCAATAATGGCGCTCAGCATGGAACCGCAGCCGTGTGGATATGGTTGGCACCATATCATGTGGGAACGGACAACTGAGCCACGACATGGGGGCTAAAGTGCCCAAATAATGGACTTCAAGCACCTGTGCGGACTAACTAGACACCGCTCGATTGACCAGGCCGGCCCAATTGGTTTGTGCGTTGCTTTGATAGATTTTGCGTTCCGCAGACAGCCGAAAAGGCCAATGAAACGTGCATCAAATCGAAATCTTGTTGCGTGCGCAACATTCTGGAACCTCGAATGGGAGTGTCATATGCCGCCCGTGTATTGTTCTTGTTATGTTCGCATGCGATCGCTAAGGTGATCCTATGGCTCGATCAAACGCAGCCGCGAGACGCCCGCCGGTGAAGGAGCTGCCCTCCGCGCCGGCGGGCGGCTATGAGGACGTCAGCGAGCTCCTCGGAGTCGTTGTCGACCACGAGCGGCGGCGCGGTCGCGGCGCGCAGAGCAACGCTTCGGGTCGCTATGAATCGCTTGCGCGAATTGCCTTTGATGACGGCTGGCGCACCCTCGATGAGCTGCCGCCTTTCAAGACCTCGGTCACCGTTGATTCCACCCGGAAAATTATCACCCGAAACGACTCCCCCGATATCGGCTTCGACCGGTCCATCAATCCCTACCGCGGCTGCGAACATGGCTGCATCTACTGCTTCGCGCGGCCGACCCACGCTTATCTCGGGCTTTCGCCGGGGCTCGATTTCGAATCCAAGCTGCTGGTGAAGCCGGAGGCAGCCGCCTTGCTGGAAAAGGAATTGTCGGCGCCCGGCTATGAACCGAAGGTCATCGCGATCGGGACCAATACCGATCCGTACCAGCCGATTGAGCGGCGGTACAAAGTAATGCGCCGCATTCTGGAAGTGCTCGATCGCGCGGGTCACCCCGTGGGCATTGTCACCAAATCGGCGTTGGTTTTACGCGATCTCGACATCCTCGCCCGAATGGCCGAGCGAAACCTGGTCAAGGTCGCGCTATCTGTAACCACGCTGGACGCAGAACTTGCGCGCAAGATGGAGCCGCGTGCGGCGACGCCGATGCGACGGCTGGAGACTTTGCGCCGCTTGAGCCAGGCGGGTGTGCCGGCGACAGTGATGGTTGCGCCAGTGATCCCCGCGCTCAACGACATGGAAATCGAACGCATTTTGGAAGCGGCGCGGATGGCAGGCGTGAAAGAGGCCGGCTACGTTCTGTTGCGTCTGCCACTCGAAGTGCGCGATCTTTTTAGCGAATGGCTGAAAGCAAACTATCCCGATCGCCACAACCACGTCTTCAAGCTCATCCGCGATATGCGAGGCGGCAAGGACTACGATTCTACCTGGGGTACGCGCATGAAAGGCACAGGGCCCTATGCGTGGATGATCGGACGCCGTTTCGAGATGGCGTGCGAGAAACTCGGGCTCAATACCGAAAAACGGAAACTCGAGACGACCCACTTCAACGCGCCTGGGCCTGCGAGCGAGCAACTTAGTCTGTTCGAAAAGTGAATGAAGAGGGCGTTGCAATAGAATGGAAGAGTCCAACGCGCATTTGAGCCTGGTAACCCTGGGCGTATCGGATCTTCAACGCAGCATCGCTTTCTATGAAACGCTTGGATTCCAGCGGAAAGGTAAGGCATTCGATGGGATCGGCTTTTTCCAAGCAGGTGCTTGCGCGATCGCTGTATGGCCGTCAGATGAACTCGCTAAAGATGCGAACGTCGCATCCGAAGGCATGGCGGATACTTTCCGCGGCTTTACGCTCGCTTGGAACTGCCCTTCTAAATCGGACGTTGATGCCGTTATTAAGATGGCCCGTCGTGCCGGCGCCGTCGTCCGCAAGCCGGCACGCGATGTGTTCTGGGGCGGCTACAGCGGTTATTTCTCCGATCCCGACGGTCATCTTTGGGAAGTCGCGTTCAATCCGCATTTTCCTTTGGCTGACGACGGTCGGCTAACGCTGCCCGACTAAGCGACGTTATCCCGAGGCCTTCGGAGGCCAAGGTTGACTTGTCGCATCTGCCGCGCACTCTTTGCAGCGATGGCCAAGAAATCAAAGCCGAGTCGTCGTCTGCCGCTGAATGAGCCGATCTTGCGCCCGACGTTCAGGCGTGAGCGGCGTGCGCTCAACAACGGGGTTTTCCCGGTTGCCGGGTGCGACGAAGCGGGTCGGGGCCCGCTCGCGGGTCCCGTCGTAGCGGCGGCGGTCGTACTGGACCCGAAGCGTATCCCCCGTGGGCTCAACGATTCCAAGAAGCTGGACGCTGCCGAGCGGGAAAAGCTCTACGAAAAAATCTGCGCAACTGCACAGGTGGCCGTGGCGTTTGGCGCCGTAGAGCGTATCGACCGTGACAATATCCTGCGCGCCTCGCTCTGGGCACTCGCTCGTGCCGTCAAGGCACTGCCCGTGCAGCCAAAGCTGGTTTTTGTCGATGGAAACCAGAAAATCGACTGCGGATGTGATTGCCAGACCGTCGTGTCCGGCGACGCATTGGTCCTGTCGGTGGCGGCGGCCTCGATCGTGGCCAAGGTCACCCGCGATCGCCTGATGATCCGGCTTGGCCTGGCGCACCCAGGTTACGGCTTCGAACGGCATATGGGCTACAGCGTGCCGGAGCATTTCGCAGCTCTCGCGCGCCTGGGGCCGACTATCCATCACCGCAGATCGTTTGCCCCGGTGGCGGCCAAGCTCGCCGCGCTGGGCGGCGCGTCCGATGAGGTGATTGCCGAGTTATTGCCTCTTTAGCGCGCCTTCTCTATTGCTGCCCGGGTTCGCGCCGTTTTCACCCCGCCCGGGCCAATGCATTACGTCTCCCTGCTCATTGAATTCCTGCGCGGGCGCCCTTCGGTGGTGTTCTGGACCGTAGCGCTCACGCAGGCCGCGCTTTGGACGCTGATCCCGGCGCTTTTTTACAGCGCGCCGCCGGGCGACGTGCCGCTGCTTCTCGCGGTCGGCCACGAATTCGTGCTCGGGAGCTATCTGGGGCCGCCGCTGGCGTTCTGGCTCGGCGAGATCGCTTTCAAGGTAGCCGGAAGCTTCGGCCTCTATGCGTTGGCGCAGGCCTGTATCGTCATCGCCTATTGGGCCGTGTTTGCACTCGGTCGCGGCATCGTCGGCACGCGCCACGCCGTGCTCGCGGTGTTGCTCATGGTCGGCATCGCCGCTTTCACGGTGCCGAGCCCGAATTTCGGACCGGCAATTTTGGCAGCTCCGCTCTGGGCGCTCGCGCTTCTGTATTACTGGCGTGCGGTCGGTGAGGGCAGGCGCGGCTACTGGTTCCTGCTTGCGCTCGATCTCGGGCTTCTGCTCCTCGCAAGTTACGCCGGATTAATTTTGCTCTTGCTCATGATCGCGTTCACGCTTGGAACCGCGCGCGGGCGATCATCGTTGCTTAATCCCGAGCCGTGGATCGCACTTCTGCTTCTGTGGATCGTGATATTTCCTCATGCAGCTTGGTTGAGCAGCGAGCGCTCGCTGGTTGTCGAAGGAATCAACGAGAGTGTGGCGGCGACCGGCCGACTGTCGGCAGGAGCGTGGTTGTGCGTCGTGTTGGTGCTCACGCACCTTGGTCTCGCATTGCTGGTTACTTTGGCGAGCGGCTGGCCGCGGCATCCGCGAGAGCGCGCCCCCGAGATCGAACGGAATCCGGTCGGGCCGTTTGCGCGGATCTTTGTTTATGTTTTTGCTCTCGCGCCGGCGTTTGTTGCAATCGCGGTCGCCTTTGCCAGCGGGCGGCTCGGTCCGCTTGACCGTGTTGCACCGCTGGTCGTGCTTTCCGGGCTCGCTGTCATCGTCGCTGCCGGCGACAAAGTTCTGCTTTACCGAGAACGCCTTGTGTCGTCCGCGTGGTTCGGCCTGCTGTTCGCGCCGCCGGTACTGACAGTCGCTGCGCTTGCGGTATTTCCGTGGACGCTCGGAATTGATCTCAAAATTGCGCAGCCTGCGAACGCCGAAGGCCACTTTTACGCCGATATCTATCAGCGCCGCACCGGCAAATCGCTCACGTATTTGAGCGGAGACCCGCGGGTCGCTCCACTTGTCGCCCTCAGCGCGCCCAGCCGGCCGCATCTTTATTTTGCTTGGGCGCCGGAACGCAGCCCGTGGGCAAGTGCAGCCGATATCCGTGCGCAAGGCGGAATTTTGGTGTGGCCCGCCGCTGACAACAACGGTACTCCGCCCGAGACCCTGAAGGTGCAATTTCCGGAGATGGCGCCGGAGGTGCCCCGGTCGTTTCCGCGAGCGGTACAAGGCATATTGCCGCTCATCCGGCTTGGTTGGGCGATGCAGCGGCCAGCAACGCCCTAAAGCAACTCAGTGATAGCTCTCACCCTCGGCCACTTTGCCGCGAAAGAGCCAGTAGATGAACACAACGTAGCCAAGCACCATCGGCAGCAGCAGAAGCGTGCCGAGCAACATGAATATCTGGCTCGCCGGTGCCGCCGCCGTATCCCAAATGGTTAGTGACGGTGGGACTAGATACGGGAAATTGGAAATCGCCAACCCAAGAAAGCCGAGCAAGAACAGCACAATCGTTGCCAAGAACGGTGGCACTTCGCGTCCGTTCTCGATCCAGCGCCAGGCAAGATAAGCGGTGAGAGCAGTCACCACTGGCACCGGCCATAAGAAGTAGAAGTTTGGCAGGGCGAACCAGCGTGCCGCGATCCGCGGCTCGGTAAGCGGCGTCCATATGCTCACGGCCGCCATAAAGACGAGCACGGCCAGCAACAGCAGCTTTGCTTGTCTGCGGGCGCGCTCGGCAATGGGCCCTTCAGTTTTCATCGCGAGCCAGGTGGCACCGAGCAGCCCATAGCCGGCAATCAACGCCAGCCCGCAGAGTAAAGCGAACGGCGTCGCCCAATCGAACGAGCCGCCACTAAAGGCTCCGTCCCGTACCTGAATGCCCTGGATCAGCCCGCCGAGGATTACGCCTTGTGCGAATGCGGCAACAGTTGAACCGATGGTGAAGGCTGCGCTTAACCAGGTCTTGCTGCGTGAGACGGTGCGGAATTCGAACGCGACGCCGCGGAACACGAGCGCAAGCAACATGACGATCACCGGCAAATAGAGTGCGGGCATCACGACCGCATAGGCTCTCGGGAACGCAACCCATAATCCACCGCCACCGAGCACCAGCCAGGTCTCGTTGCCGTCCCAGAATGGCGCGACGGATCGCATCATCTGGTCGCGCTCGCGTTCGTTGCGTGCAAATGGGAATAGAATGCCGATGCCGAGGTCGAAGCCGTCGAGGATCACATACATAACGACGGCTGTGCCAATCAGCGCGGCCCAGATCACCGGGAGATACCATTCCATGGCTTAACTCCTCGCGACCGTCGCAAAAATATCTAACTGTGCCTCACCACGGTACGCCCGGCTTCATGCGCGGCGGAGATCGGATTTGACGAAAAATGCCCGGTCTCTTCGGCCGCCGGTCCAGTCGGGCCTTGGGCGATCAGGCGATTGATATAGTAGATGCCGAACGAGAACACGACGCCATAAGCGATGACGAAGAGCGCGAGTGTTCCGGCGATGGTCGCACCCGGCACGGGGGACGTCGCATCGGCCGTGCGCAAAACCCCTTGAACGATCCAGGGCTGTCTTCCGGTTTCCGTCACCACCCAGCCGGCAATCACGGCGACAAATCCGACCCACCAACACTGCGCCATGACGCGCAAGTACCAGTGTGTCTCGAACAATGTTCCGCGCCACCAGAGAAATGCACCGAACAATGCAGAGCCAATCATAAAGAACCCGATTGCCAGCATGATGCGGAACGCGAAAAAGACGACCTTCACGGGCGGACGCTGGGATTCGGGCACGCTATTCAATCCGGGGAACAATCCGTTCATGCGATGCGTGAGAATAAGCGAAGACCCCTTCGGTATGGAAATCTCGAACTTGTTCTCGCCCGCTTTTTCATCAGGCCACGCGAAGATGTGGAAATCACCGGGCTTGGTACCATCCCAATGCGCCTCCATCGCGGCGACTTTGATCGGCTGATGTTCCAGTGTGTTGAGGCCGTGCTGATCGCCCAACACTAACTGCAGAGGTGCAAGGATGGCGGCCAAACCAATCGCCATGCGCAGCATGGTGCGACCTTCCTCAATGTGTCGGCCCGCAACCAGATAGCGCGCACCGACCGCGAGCACGACGAAGCCCGTCGTGAGATACGCGGCGTTGAGCATATGCGCGAAGCGATAGGGGAAACTCGGATTGAAGACGATCGCAAGCCAATCGACCGGATAGGCGACACCACCGTGCAGTTCGTAGCCGCTTGGCGTCTGCATCCAGCTGTTGGCGGATAAAATCCAGAAAGCGGAGGTGGCGGTCCCGACGGCGACAATCACTGCTGAGAGCACGTAGAGCCAGGGGGGCACACGTTTGAAACCAAACAGCAGCACGCCGAGAAAAGTCGCTTCGAGGAAAAAGGCGCTCAGTACCTCGTAGCCGATCAATGGACCGACAACATTCCCGACCATGACCGAGAACCGGCTCCAATTGGTGCCGAACTGATAGGACAACACAATTCCGGACACGACGCCCATCGCAAACGAGACCGCGAAAATCTTGGTCCAGAAGCGCATGAGATGTTGATAGCGTTCGCTGCCGCTGCGTAACCACAGCACGCCAAGCGTAGCGATGTAAGCGGAGAGCCCGATGGTGAAGCTCGGAAAAATGATGTGAAAAATGATGGTGAAGGCAAACTGCAATCGGCCAAGCAGGACAGGATCAAAATCCATGGCGAGCTCCGAGCAAGACCCAGGGCACGAGTATATTCGCGAGTTATCAATCGTGGCGAGATGATTGCGTTCCAAACTGCGATAAATCGAAGCGGATTCTTGGACCGCAGTATCCACAACCCGTTGAATTGCATCGGACGAGGGGATGTAGCCGCGTTAGGCTTGGGTCAATCGGGGCAGCGGACGGGGAGGGGTCTATGGCCAAGCGCGCGAGGTACGCGCCGGCGGCGAAGCATAAAGAGCCGCAGATCGCCGTCGTGGTCGAGCGATATTTCGGGCTGGCGCAACAAGGCACCGACGTTCGCACCGAATTCATCGCCGGCGTGACGACATTCCTCACGATGGTCTACATCGTGTTCGTCAATCCCATCATCCTCGGCAAGGCTGGAATGGATCCGGGCGCGGTTTTTGTCGCGACCTGCGTCGCCGCCGCAGTTAGCACCTTCGTCATGGCGTTTTATGCCAACTATCCGATCGCGCTAGCGCCGGGAATGGGCATTAACGCGTTCTTCGCGTTCACGGTGGTGCTGACCTTCAAATACACATGGCAGCAAGCGCTCGCGGCCGTGTTCTGCTCGGGCGTGCTGTTCTTCCTGATTTCTGTCTTTCGAATCCGCCAATACGTCATCGACGCGATCCCGCAAAACCTGAAACTTGCCGTGTCGGCCGGTGTCGGGTTGTTTCTGGGAATCATCGCGCTCGAGGAAGCCAAGGTGGTTGTCGCCCATCCCGCTACTTTGGTCACGCTTGGAGACCTGACGAATCCGCAAGCGGTTCTGATGCTGCTCGGCTTTGTGTTGATCGCGGGGCTCAATTATCGGCGCATCATGGGCGGCACATTAGTCGGTATTCTCGTCGTGACGGTGATCGGCTTGCCGTTCGGGCTTGCTCAGTTCAGCGGCGTCATCTCGATGCCGCCATCGATTGCACCAACACTTCTGCAGCTCGATTTCTCCCGTATCGGCGAGCTCACATTTCTGATCGTTGTTTTCTCGATCCTCTTCGTTGACGTATTCGACAATGCCGGTACGTTGATTGGCGTCACGCACCGCACAGGCCTGATGAAAAACGGCAAACTCGCGCGCATGAAAGAAGCGCTGATCGCCGACAGTTTTGCGGCCATGTTCGGAGCACTCATTGGCACCTCAACCACCACCAGCTATATCGAAAGCGCGGCAGGCGTTTCCGCGGGCGGCCGCACTGGTTTGACGGCGGCATTTGTGGGTCTGTTCTTTTTGCTGGCGCTGTTTTTTGCGCCACTCGCAGGGATGGTGCCCGCTTACGCGTCGTCCGCGGCCCTGCTGTATGTAGCCTGCGTCATGGCGCACGGCCTTGCCGAGATCGATTGGGATGACATTACCGAATATGCGCCCGCGGTCGTGACTGCAATCACCATGCCGCTCACCTATTCGATCGCGACCGGCATCGGGCTTGGCTTCATCACATACGTGCTCGTGAAGGTGATCGGGGGCAAAGGCCGGGATGCTTCGCCGGCCGTAGTCGTGTTATCGATATTGTTTGCAATCAAATTTGTGGTGGCGGAATGAACCTGGCGTCGTCGTGGCAATTCTGGGCTGTTTTATCAGCGGTGTTTGCTGCGCTCACGGCGATTTTTGCCAAGATCGGCGTTGAGAACGTCAATTCCGATTTTGCGACGCTGATTCGCACGGTCGTTATCCTTGCGACCCTCGCACTCATATTGTTGGCCACCGGGCAATTTCAGTCGCCAGCCTCGATCTCGTCCCGGACGTATTTTTTTCTATTGCTATCTGGGTTGGCGACCGGCGCATCGTGGATTTGTTATTTCCGCGCGCTCAAGGTCGGCGAGGCTGCGAAGGTCGCGCCAATCGACAAACTCTCCGTGGTTCTGGTCGCGGTGTTCGGCGTGCTCTTTCTGGGTGAAAGGCTGACGGCGCCGAATTGGCTCGGTGTCGCGCTCATCGCTGCAGGCGCAATTCTGGTCGCCTACCGCTGATCGAGCGCTTTCTTGATCGCCAGGAAATCGCGCCACGCGAACCGTTTCTGCAGCGGACTGCGCAAGAGGAATGCGGGGTGGAACGTCGGCATGGCGCGGATTTCGCGCTTGCCGGTATTGAAGGTGAACCAGCGCCCGCGCGTTTTGGTAATTCCTTCCTTGATGCCAAGCAGTGTCTGCGCGGACGGGCCTCCCAGACAAACAAGGATGTCGGGATCAGCGAGTTCGATCTGACGCAGGATGAAAGGAAGGCATATCTGCGATTCCTGCGGGGTCGGCGTGCGATTGCCGGGTGGCCGCCAAGGCACAATGTTGGCGATATAGACCGACAAACGGTCCATGCCGATTGCCGCAAGCATGCGGTCGAGCAATTTTCCGGAACGGCCGACAAAGGGCAGCCCTTCGATATCCTCGTCGCGGCCTGGCGCCTCGCCGACGAACATTAGGCGGGCTGATGGATTGCCGTCGGCGAACACAAGTTGCGAAGCGGTTGCCTTGAGGGCGCAGCCTTCAAACTTGTCGAGAATGCCCCGCAGCTCTTCAAGCGTCTTTGCACTCTTCGCCGCCGCGCGCGCCGCCATCGCGGCCTCATCGGGAGCCTGCGGGGCTGCAGCCAAAGTGCGGCTTCTGGATTCGATGCCCGCCGGCGGTGTGGGTTGCGGCGCGGTGCGGGGAGGGGATCCCGGCGCATCGATTTCGGCAAAGCGATTGACCGGCTCTTCGCCCAAGAGCGCGTCTACGCCGGTCGCGGCATAGAATTCGAGCAGGTCGCGTGCCGGGTTATCGCTGGGGCCCATCATTGTGCACACTAGCACGACGGAGGCTGCGCGATTGCCGCCCCGTGTGCAAAAGTGGACAATTGGCTGAGGAGAGCGTTATGGCCGAGCTAGCTGCCCGCGAGGCAATGGAATTTGATGTTGTTGTCGTTGGCGCGGGCCCATCCGGCCTCGCCGCCGCTATCCGCCTCAAGCAAATCAACCCGGAAATCTCTGTAGTTGTCGTGGAGAAAGGGTCCGAGGTTGGCGCGCATATTCTGTCCGGAGCGGTGATCGATCCGGTCGGGCTCGATCGGTTACTGCCGGACTGGCGTTCCGAAGATACGCCAATCAAAACCCCCGTAACCGACGATCGATTTTACTATCTGTCGGCCGGCGGCGCGTTGCGGCTGCCCAATTTTATGATGCCACCACTCATGAGCAATCACGGCAACTTCATTGTCTCGCTTGGCAATGTCTGCCGCTGGCTTGCGACAAAAGCGGAAGGCCTTGGCATCGAAATCTATCCCGGCTTTGCCGCCACGGAAGTTCTCTACGATGCCAACGGCGCGGTCTCAGGGGTTGCCACCGGCGATATGGGCGTGGGCAAAAACGGCGAACCGAAAGACAATTTTACGCGCGGTATGGAATTGCACGCGAAATACACTTTGTTCGCGGAAGGCGCGCGCGGCAATCTCGGCAAACAATTGATTGCGAAGTATGGCCTTGGGAACGAGTGCGAGCCGCAGAAATTTGGGCTCGGCTTGAAAGAACTCTGGCAGGTCGCGCCGGAGAAGCATCGCAAGGGTTTGGTGCAGCACACCTTCGGATGGCCGCTCGATGGTACAACGGGCGGCGGTTCGTTCCTCTATCACCTCGATGACAACCTGGTGTCGGTCGGTTTTGTCGTCCACCTCAATTATTCCAATCCCTACCTTTCGCCATTCGAGGAATTCCAGCGTTTCAAAACCCATCCGTTGGTGCGGGACACCTTCGCGGGCGGCAAGCGGCTTGCCTATGGCGCGCGTGCGCTGACTGAAGGCGGTTACCAGTCGGTGCCGAAGCTGGCCTTTCCAGGCGGGGTTCTGATCGGCTGCGACGCGGGCTTCATGAACGTGCCGCGCATCAAGGGCAGCCACAACGCAATGCTGTCCGGAATGATGGCAGCGGATGCCGCCGCCGCTGCGCTTTCCGCCGGCCGCAGTCACGACGTGTTGGCGGACTACGACGCAGCTTGGCGTGGCTCGGCGATCGGCAAAGATCTGTGGAAGGTGCGTAACGCCAAACCATTGTGGTCGAAATTCGGGACGCTTCTTGGGATCACGCTCGGCGGGCTCGACATGTGGACGAGCACGCTGGGGTTCTCGTTATTTGGCACGCTCAAGCACGGCAAGCCCGATTACGCCTCGCTCAAACCTGCGTCTGAATGTCAGCCAATTGCCTACGCAAGGCCTGACGGCAAACTGACATTTGACCAGCTGTCATCGGTGTTCCTGTCCAACACGAATCACGAAGAGGATCAGCCGGTTCACCTTCGCGTTGCTGATCTTGGGCTACAGAAAAAATCCGAGCATGACGTATATGCTGGCCCGTCAGCGCGCTATTGCCCGGCCGGCGTCTATGAGTGGGTGGAAGAAGCAGGGTCACCAAAATTCGTGATCAACGCGCAGAACTGCGTCCACTGCAAAACCTGCGACATCAAAGACCCCAATCAAAACATTACATGGGTTCCGCCGGAGGGTGGCGGCGGGCCAAATTACCCGAATATGTGATTTGCGCGGGGACGCCGCGGTCACGATACCGCCACATCGGGCCTTTCAAGCTGATTCCACGCGCGCCGCTCGGGAGTTCTTGCGGGAGCGGCGCAAAAAGTCCATTCTCTGCGCAACATCGGCGGTCCGCGCGCATCCGCGGCCAGCCGCTTCATTGGAGCATCGCCCGTGACGTCTTCGAGCCTAGGCCGCTGCATTGTGGGCAGCGCGCTTGCCGCCTTTTTCGCGGCAGCACCCTACCAACTCTCCGCGCAGCCATTGAGTGCCTTGGATTTAGGCGGCACGACAGCTTCGGGCAGTTATCTGGCCGCCCGCCATGCCGGTCAGCAGCGCGACGCCGCGGCTGCCGCCGCATATTACCGCTCGGCGCTTAAGCGCGATCCCGCGAACGGCGAATTGCTTGATCGTGCCTTCTTGTCATTTCTAGTCGACGGCGACGTCGATGAGGCCGTGAAATTTGCCGAACGCGTTTCGCAGGCTGACAAGAACGACCGCGTCGCTCGGCTGGTGCTCGGCGTGGGCGAAATCAAGCGCAAGCAATATCCCGCGGCCCGCCGCGACTTGGCGCAATCGATCCGCGGACCGATTACCGATCTCACAGCAACGCTGCTTTCGGCTTGGGCGTCGTACGGCACCAACGATCCTAAGGGGGCCGTTGGAGCCATCGATCACCTCGCCGGCCCAGACTGGTATGCGATCTTCAAGGAGCTGCATGCCGGGTTGATCTACGACATCGCCGGCAACCAGAAGGAAGCCGGTAAACGCCTTGAGCATGCATACAAGCTCGACCCGACTGCGCTGCGGGTCGTTGAAGCGTATGGCAGTTGGACATCGCGCAATCGTTCGCCAAAAGAAGCACTGGTGATTTTCGAGACCTTCGACAAGGCGTTGCCGCGTCATCCGCTTGTAGTCGAGGCAATGGATAAACTTAAAGCCGGCGAAAAATTGCCGCCGCTTGTTTCGAATGCGCAAATGGGGGCCGCTGAAGCACTCTATGGCCTCGGCGCCTCGCTCGGCCGCCGCGGTGGCGAAGACCTCGGCCTGGTCTATCTCCAGCTCTCTCTATTTTTGGCGCCGACACATCCGTTGGCACTGTTGTCGCTCGCCGATCTGTATGAATCGCTGAAGAAGCCCGAGCTCGCGATCAAAGTTTATGAGCGGGTCCCTACGAATTCCCCGTTACACCGCAACGCCGCCATCCAGATGGCCGCCAATCTCGATAGTCTTGATCGGGCCGACGAAGCCCAGAAGCACCTCGAAGGGCTGATCAAGCAACACCCGGACGACCAAGAAGCAATCATGGCGCTTGGCAACGTCCTGCGCGGTCACAAAAAGTTTGCGGAATGCGCTAACGTCTATTCCAAGGCGATCAGCTCTATCCCCGCGCCGGAGAAATCCAATTGGGTCGGCTACTATTTCCGCGGCATCTGCTACGAGCGATCGAAGCAGTGGCCAAAGGCCGAAGCAGATCTCAAGAAAGCGCTCGAGCTTTATCCCGAACAACCGCACGTGCTCAATTATCTTGGCTACTCGTGGATCGACCAGGGGATCAACCTGGACGAAGGCATGGACATGATCAAGAAAGCCGTGCAGCAGCGTCCGGATGACGGCTACATCGTTGACTCGCTTGGCTGGGCATATTTCCGGCTCGGCAATTACGATGAAGCGACCAAGCAACTTGAACGCGCAATCGAATTAAAGCCGGAAGATCCGACCATCAACGATCACCTTGGCGACGCCTATTGGCGCGTCGGGCGCGTGCTTGAGGCCAAATTCCAATGGGCCCACGCGCGCGACCTCAAGCCCGATCCCGAAGACCTCCCCAAGATCGAGGAAAAGATCAAATCAGGGCTGCCTGAGGAGACATCGTCGCAGGCGAAAGCCGGCAAGAAGAGCGGCGACGGCGGCTAGTTGCGGCGCGAACGGACGGGTTCATTGCGTGAGCGCGACGCTGGTCGAAAAGGCTTCCGCCAAGATCAATCTGACGTTGCGGGTTATCGGCCGCCGCGCTGACGGCTATCACGAACTCGAAAGCCTGGTCGTGTTCGCTGGTATTGCCGACACGCTAACGCTGCAAACCTCTCAAGACGGACTTGAGATTATAGGGCCCTTTGCCGGCAAGACTGGGTCGACTGCAGATAATCTGGTTTTCAAAGCGGTTGCGGCGGTTCGCGCACGAATCGCCGAAGTGAAAGCCGGGCGTTTCGTGCTTGAGAAGAATGTCCCTGTAGCTGCGGGCCTCGGGGGCGGATCGGCCGACGCGGCCGCAGCTTTGAGACTCTTAGCTCATGCCAACGGTCTGGCCCTCGATGATCCACGCCTTTTCTTTGCGGCCCGGGCCGTCGGCGCCGATGTACCCGTCTGCCTTGATCCGCGTCCGCGTATTATGCGCGGAATCGGTGAATTGCTGTCCGCTCCACTCGATTTGCCGGTGCTTCCGGCAGTGCTCGTCAATCCCGGCGTGCCACTGGCGACGCGAGATGTGTTTGGCAAGTTCACGCGTGGGGAACGCCGCACTGACATTGCCGGGGTGCCGCACGAGATTGACAAATTGATCGAATTTTTGGAGCGGCACGGTAACGATCTCACCTCTGCTGCAACCGCTTGTGAGCCCGTTATTGCGGAGGTGCTCGCCGCATTGCGGGGGTTACCCGGCGTCAAGCTCGCGCGCATGTCGGGATCAGGCCCGACATGTTTTGCGCTCTTCGGCTCTCTGAGCGAAGCAACCGCCGCGGCGCAACAACTCATGAGCGAGCATGAAAATTGGTGGGTGCGGCCGACGACGCTCGGCTCGGCCGTTGGCTAATGCGCGCGACCGATACAGAACGCGACCGCTTCTTCCAGGGCTGATTTCATTTCCGAGGCGGGCACAAGCGCCAGTGCATCGGTTGCAATTGCGCCGTAGTGGCGGGCTCGGCCGACGGTATCTTCGATGGCGTGATGCTTGGCCATCAAGGTGATGGCGTGATCCAGGTCGCCATCACGCACTTCGGCGTCTGCGAGTGTCCGATTCCAGAATGTGCGTTCAATTTCAGTGCCGCGCCGGAATGAAAGGACGACCGGAAGGGTAATTTTGCCTTCACGGAAATCGTCTCCAATATTTTTGCCAAGCTTGGCTGATTTTCCGCCGTAGTCGAGAGCGTCGTCGATGAGTTGAAAAGCAATTCCGAGGTTCATGCCGAACGATCGGCAAGCTGCAAGTTCGGCCTTTTCCTTTGCAGCTAATGCTGGCCCCACTTCGCAAGCCGCCGCGAACAATTCAGCGGTTTTGGCGCGGATGACGGCTAGGTACTCATCTTCGTTCGTGGCGGTGTTTTTGGCGGTGCCGAGCTGCATCACTTCGCCCTCGGCAATAACAGCAGCTGCGGACGATAGGATGTCGAGCGAATGCAGATTGCCGACCTCAACCATCATCTTGAATGCCTGACCGAGCAGGAAATCGCCGACCAGCACGCTGGCTTCATTGCCCCAAAGCATGCGTGCGGCAATTTTGCCGCGGCGCATGCTGCTTTCGTCGACGACATCGTCGTGCAAAAGCGTGGCGGTATGCATGAATTCCACGGCTGCCGCGAGCTTGATGTGCCCGTCGCCCGAGTAGCCCGTGAGCCGCGCCATTGCCAAGGTGAGCATCGGGCGTAGCCGTTTGCCGCCAGACGAGATGAGGTGATTGGCAACCTCGGGGATCATGGCGACTTCGGAACCGGTACGGGCCAGGATTGTCGAGTTGACGCGCTCCATGTCCGGTGCCACCAGGTCGGCGAGACGATTGAGCGAGGCGGGATTCGGATTTTCGAATGGAAGGACGACGGCCAAAACTGATCTCCCGCACTGATAAAAACCAAGCATAGAAACGCTGCGTTAATGCGGCAAGTGCGGTAGATTGTCGTATCACCGCAATTTGACGCGGCCGAAGTGGGCAAGAGGTTTGTGAGTGCGACCAGAACAACACCTGCCACCGCCCACTATTCCAGCGGTCTAGCCTGGACATAGGGCCATGCGCGAACTTATTCGTACTAACGACGCGGTTTTGGTCTCGGCGGTGGTGGCATTGCTGGAAAGCGCCGGTATTCGTCCGCTCGTGTTCGATCAGAATATGAGCGTGCTGGAAGGTTCGCTCGGCGTCCTGCCGCGCCGTGTGCTCGTGTTAGAGGGCCATGAATTGCGGGCGCGGAAGCTTCTCGAAGACGCCGAACTCGGCCATGAGCTGCGTCCCGATGGGAGCTGATAGCCAATTCAGCGAAGATGCCGTCCTCGGCGGCAGGCTTCGCGTACGCCAGCCGTTGCGTGGTCATCGTGTCGGACATGACGCGATCCTGTTGGCGGCAGCGACGGGCGGACACGCCGGCGAGCATGCTGTCGATCTTGGATCCGGTGTGGGGGCCGCGGGCCTTGCGCTCGCTGCGCGCATTCCAGAATTGAAAGTCACCTTGATCGAGATCGACAAGGAACTATGCGCGCTGGCGGCAGACAATGCGCAACTCAATGGCCTGGATCGCCGCACCGGTGCACTTGCGCTCGATGTCGAAAATATCGAGGCACTCGAAGCCGCAGGGCTTTCAGCGGGTACTGTCGACCGCGTGTTGATGAATCCGCCGTTCCATGATGCGAGACGCCAGAACATTTCGCCCGATCCCCGACGGAGACTCGCACATGTCGGCTCACCCGGGTTGCTCGCGCGCTGGGTCGGCACTGCTGCGTGGCTGCTAAAACCGCACGGCGTATTGACACTGATATGGCGCGCCGACGGCACGGACGAAGTTATCGATGCGTTGCGCACCGGGTTTGGCGGCATTGCCTTGCTGCCGGTGTATCCACGTGAAGATGCGCCGCCGATTCGCGTGCTTGCGCGTGCGACCAAAGCCGCCAGTAGCCCGCAGATCGCTTATCCCGCTCTGACACTCAATGACGAACACGGCCAGCCGACGGCGGCAGCTGAAGCGGTGTTACGCGAAGGGAAAACGCTTGAAATTGCGGACGCGTGAGCCCCTAAGGCAGATCTGCCTAAGCTCTACGCCGCCGCGGCACGAATTCGCGCCAACGCCTTTCAGCGAATTGGCGGCGCATACGGCCCAAATTCTCGTCGCTCAGGTGAGAAAGTACAATAACGGCGCCGATCAACAGGAACAGAAGTGCGATTTTAGGATCCATCGACCCGCCTCATTCAAATAACCACTCGAGGGTGGCGCCTACTGCATTGCAAAAAGCATTCCAAAGTTAAAAAATAGGCAACATTGGGTACTTTCAGTGCAGATCGCCAAAATTTGATGCGATGCGATGGCTGGACACCTATCACTTCTAGGTATCGAGCAGGCTTTGACTTAGGGGGTGTTGACTGCCTATCTGAGTGAAATGGCCAATCCTGTGAATCCACCCCAACCGAATCTCGGTAAATCCGCCATCAATGTGCTTGCTCGACTGGTTCCACGGCGGTTTCGCCGAGACATCCCTGTCGTCCCCGTCGTGCGCATTGCGGGTGTAATAGGGGTCGTCAGCCCGCTGCGACCCGGGCTGCTGCTGTCCACGATAGCCCGGTCTCTGGAACGGGCGTTCAACACGCCGCGCGCCCGCGCAATCGCGCTGGTCATCAACTCGCCGGGCGGCTCGCCCTCCCAATCGCATCTGATCTTTCGACGCATTCGGCAGCTGGCCGAAGAAAAGAAACTTCCAATTCTCGCTTTCGTAGAAGATGTCGGGGCGTCCGGCGGCTACATGCTTGCTTGCGCCGCCGACGAAATCATCTGCAACGACTTCTCGATTGTGGGATCGATCGGCGTTGTCGGCGCGTCCTTCGGCTTTCACGAACTCATGGAGAAGGTCGGGATTGAGCGGCGGATTTACACGTCCGGTGACCGCAAGGCGATGCTAGATCCATTTCTTCCGGAAAAGCCCGACGATGTGAAACGCATCAAAGCGATCCAGCAGGATATCCATGAACACTTCATCGCGTTGGTGAAGGAACGTCGCGGCTCGAGGCTAAACGGCTCCGATAAAATACTGTTCTCGGGCGAATTCTGGGCGGCACAGAAAGCGATCGAGCTTGGACTTGCGGATCGCATCGGCGATCTAAGATCGACGTTGCGCGAACGTTACGGCGACAAGGTGCACACGCCACTCATTTCTGCCGAGCGGTCCTTGTTCGGCCGTCGGTTGCCAGGCGTCAATCTCATCAGTGCGCTGGGGAGCCAGCCTGGTCTTGCCGATGACTTCATTTCGGCGCTGGAAATACGCGCATTGTGGGGCCGCTACGGACTATAGGAAGCGACTCGAGTTCGTTGCTTACTGGATCGGCTTGTTGCCGAACAATTTCGCCACCGCCGCGACCTGCGCCCGTTGTTGCTCAATTGATGCCGCGAACTCGGCGGCATTTCCAGGACTGACGATTTGCCCAGTCGCGCTCAATCTTTTCACGATCTCGGGATCGGACGCGACCACGCGAATATCGTCGGCGATTTTGTTGCGAACGTCATCGGTAATTCCTGGTGGACCAAATAGTCCAACCAACCCGTCGAATTCGAGCGACGGGTAACCTGCCTCGACGGCTGTCGGTATGTCGGGAATGGCCGGTGCGCGCTCGTGATTGGTGACAGCAAGGACCTTCACGGTCCCGGCTTCGACCTGGGGGCGCACGATCGCGTAAGCCGGCATGTAGACCTGGATGACGCCGGACGCGAGATCCGTGACCGCGCCGGCCGGATTTTTGTATGGCACTTTTGCCATATTGAGGCCCACGGTGTGCAAATATCCGGCAAACACGAAGTCGGTGAAACCTGTCGCCGTGGTCCAGTTCAGTTGACCAGGCTTTGCGCGCGCCAACGCTTCCAGCTCTTTCAGGGAATTGACGTTCAGTGACGTTGGGACGCTGACAGCGACGACGGTTTTGGAAATGCGCGCGATCGGAATGAGATCACGCGGTTCGTACGGAAGCTTGTCGTGAAAATAGGGGTGGGCGGTGAAGGAGCTGACGGGGGACACAAGCAACACATGGTCGTCGTGCGCACTTAGGAAACTGGTGATGGCGAGGATGCCATCGCCGCCGGGGCGATTTTCCACCACCACCGGCTGGCCCCAGCGCGTCGACAGTTTATCGGCAATCAGCCGTGCGCCGATATCGACGCCGCTACCCGGCCCAAGTGTCACAATAAGCCGGACCGGGCGAGTGGGCCACGCGTCCGCCGCACCACAGGCGCCAGACCACAGAAGGGCCAGCATGCCCGCGACGAAGGTCGATATCGCCCAACGGGCCTTTAAACGGCTGCTCATGGCTCCTCCACGGTCCGGGCGGCCATTCGTGACGGCCGTTGCGGTGCCTCTATTGAAATAACCCCAGATGAGGCTAGCTTATTTGCCGATATTTCGACCAGCCGGGACCTGATGCCGCATATGTGGTCGGCGCCCCGAAAATGCCGCCTTCGCAAACGACGCTTTACCCGTTGCTACCGGATCGGAGCTGCCCATGCCGACATTTCTGTTGTCACCGCTCGTGAAGTGGTCTCTCGCCGCAATGGGCGGAGCCATGATCGTGCATTGGGCGGTTAAGGAAGCTCGCCGGATTAACGACGAGCTCGAACAGGCGCGTCGGGTGAAGGCGAAGATTACCGATGCCGAACGTCGCCCGACCTTACGCCGCGATCCGGCGACCGGCGAATATCGGCTTTAAAAAAATTTACCAAGTTGGCGCTCGGCCGCGCGGTCGTTAGCGTTTGGCCGGCCGCTGATGGCAGCCGATCATGGCGCCGAAGAACAGCGCGATCAGCACCCACCCAATGAGCTGAAAAGCAAGCATTGCTGTATCCCCACGTCCCTTCTTGTTCCTTTGGTGGGTAACAGTGCGTGTTCAACAACGCGTAAATTGCACGCGACTTGACCCTCAATTGGGCCGCCACTAGGGTCGAATCTATTCCCGTGCTTAAGAATCAGTATCCATCCGATGGCTGAAGCCAACCTTCGTGCCAGCGAGCGCGTGCATCAAGGCGACCTGGACCCGTCTCGGTCGTTCCAGGGCCTCATCCTTGCGTTGCAGCAATACTGGGCAAACTGGGGCTGCGTTATCCTCCAGCCGTACGACATGGAAGTGGGGGCGGGCACCTTTCACCCGGCCACGACATTGCGCGCGCTCGGACCGAAGCACTGGAATGCCGCTTACGTGCAGCCTTCTCGTCGACCGAAGGATGGACGTTACGGCGAGAACCCAAACCGGCTGCAGCACTATTATCAATTCCAGGTCATCCTGAAGCCGTCGCCGCCGGATATCCAGGATCTCTACCTCAATTCGCTCAAGACAATCGGGATCGATCCTAAGGTCCACGACATTCGTTTTGTTGAGGACGATTGGGAGAGCCCGACACTTGGCGCCTGGGGGCTCGGCTGGGAATGCTGGTGCGACGGCATGGAGGTCTCGCAGTTCACTTATTTCCAACAGGTTGCAGGATTTGAATGTGCGCCTGTTGCCGGCGAACTCACCTACGGGCTCGAACGTCTCGCAATGTATGTGCAAGGCGTCGACAACGTTTACAATCTCAACTTCAACGGTCGCACCGACGAAAAGAAAGTCACTTACGGCGACATTTTCCTGCAGGCCGAGCAGGAATATTCGCGGCACAATTTCGAATTCGCCGATACCGCAATGCTGTTCGAGCAATTTAAGATGGCGGAAACGGCTTGCCAGAAATATCTCGCCGCCGGCTGGGAAAATGGCAAGAAGCAGCGCCACTTGATGGCGCTGCCGGCCTACGACCAATGCATCAAGGCAAGCCACGTGTTCAATCTTCTGGATGCGCGCGGTGTCATCTCGGTTACCGAGCGTCAGAGTTACATTCTGCGCGTGCGCGAATTGGCGAAAGCCTGCGGCGAAGCCTGGCTCGCGACCGTAGGCGGCGGGGCGTAAATCGGTGCCGCGAGCCGATCGTGGTCGTCGTATTACAATCGAATCATCTGGCGTGGGGGCGCGCAAAGGCCATGCTGATCTGGATCATTCTGTTCGTCGGCGCCGCTTTCTTTCTGTACATCGTCATTGCCTTCAATAGCCTTGTGCGCACGCGTCAAATGGCGAACGAGGCCTGGAGCGGCATCGACGTGCAGCTTAAGCGGCGCTCTGACCTCGTTCCGAATTTGGTGGAAGCGGTCAAAGGCTACGCCGGACACGAACGGTCCGTCCTGGACGAGGTCACGCGGCTCCGTGGAGCGGCGCGTGCGTTGCCCGACAATGATGTTGCGAGCCGTGCGCAAGCCGAGGGTGCTTTGTCGCTTGCGCTCGGCAAGCTCGTTGCGCTGGCCGAGAGCTACCCCGATCTCAAAGCCAGCAGCAATTTCCTCGATCTTCAGCAACAACTGAGTCAGCTGGAAACCGAGCTTCAGATGGCCCGCCGCTATTACAACGGGACGGCCCGCAATCAGAATGTGCTGGTGCAGTCCTTCCCAAGCAACATTATCGCCGGGCTTTTTGGGTTTGGGCAGCGCCAGTTTTTCGAAGCTTCGGATGGCGACCGCGCTGTGCCGCAGGTCGCCCTGCAGCCGGGATCTCCTGCGTGAAGGTCGATTCGCCGGAAGCGCTCGCTCGACGACGCCGAGCGCTAGCACGGATGGCACTCTTTGCGTTGGGTCTTGTGGCCATTGCGGGCGACGCTTTCGCAGCCGAAGTCATCCAGTCGTTTGATTCTGACGTTCGTCTCGCGAGGAACGGGGAGATGAATGTTGTCGAGACCGTCCGAAGTCCAGGCTGAAGGGCGGGAGATCAGGCACGGTATCTACCGCGACTTTCCCCTGACTTTCCGGGATGCCGGCGGCACTTTGCGCGAAGTCGATTTTAGTTTGCTTGGTGTCGAACGAGACGGCAGGCCGGAAAAGTATTCTACGACGCGCCAGCACGGCATTATCCGCATTTACGCCGGCGACAAGGATACGATTGTTCCTTACGGCGAGCACACTTACGTTTTTCGCTACAAGACCGGCCGGCAAGTCCGCTGGTTCGATGGCAAGCCAGAGCTCAACTGGAACGTCACCGGGAATTTCTGGCGATTTCCCATTTTGTCGGCGTCCTACAATTTACAATTCGTCGCGGGAGGAGAGCCCGTGCGCTGGACCGCTTTTACCGGACGGGTCGGCGCGCGCGGCACCGATTGGCGAGGCAGCCTTGGCGCACTTGGAACGCTCAGCGTCGAGACCACGCGCCGGCTGGCGCCCGGCGAAGGCCTGACCGTCGTCGCAGAAGTTCCCGCGGACGCCGTCGATCCGCCGAGCCAGAACACGCTGCTGTGGTATGAGATTTTCGATAACCGGCAGTGGATTTTCGCCGGTCTCGGGCCGGTGCTTGTGCTCGGATTCTACCTTGCGGCGTGGGCGGCCGTTGGACGCGATCCCAAAGGCGGCGCCATTATCCCGTTGTTTGAACCACCCGCCGGAATATCACCCGCGCTGGCCAATTACATTCGCGATTGGGGCTTCGGTCGCGAAAAATGGCGGGCGTTCACGGCGGCCGCCTTGTCGCTCGCGGTGAAGGGGCTACTGCGGTTTGACGATCGCGCCGGCACGATGACGCTGAAGTCGACCGGCAAGGAGCCGCAGGCTGGGTTCGGTTCTTTGCCGGCGGGTGAGGGGGCAATTCTCACCTGGGTGAATGATGAGGGTGGCACAGCTACCATCAGTAGCGCGCACAGCTACGCCGTGGCCAAGGCGGGTGACAATTTCACGAAAAGCATCGAGGCGGAAAATCGTAACCGCTTCTTTCGCCGCAATCTTGGTTACGTCATCGCGGGGCTGGCGATGACGGTCGCCGTCGTTATTGGAGTGATCGCGTTCGGTGGCTTGCAAGACCAGGACATTTCGATCCTGTTCGGGCTTGGCGTTGGCGGCTTTGTCGTCGGGGTATTTAGCGTGCAGATTCTGCAAATATTTTTAACCGACGCCAAGTTCGCGACCTTGGTGCGCAGTATCATATCAATCGCCTTTTTTGCGGTGTTTGTTTCGATCTCGACCTCGATCTTGCAGGTGGTGTCGCCGAATAATCTGAAGGACGCACTTCCTGCACTGTGGTCGTACGTCGAGAACTACCCGTTCGCCTTCGTGCTGGTCACCGCTTTTACGACGATCAATGGTTTGTTCTTTTATTTGATGCGAGCCCCGACAGCGCTCGGCCGTCCGATCATGGATCAGCTCAAGGGCTTCCGGCTGTACCTCGAGACGGCGGAATCCGATCGTCTCAATATGAACGCGCCCGAGATCACCTCGGACCGCTTCGAGGCGTTGCTGCCCTATGCGGTTGCGCTCGACGTGGAAAAACCCTGGTCCGAAGCCTTCGCCGCAGCGCTGCGGCGCGCTCATCCGGGAGAAGCAGATCCGATGAGCAACTATCATCCAGGCTGGAGCTCGGGTGGCGGTTGGTCGGGCAGCAATTTCGGGAACGCCGTATCGTCTTCGGTTGCGAGCATGAGCGGTGCCCTCGCGAGCGCGGTCCCCGTATCGTCAGGCTCGTCCGGGTTTTCCGGCGGCGGAGGCGGCTCTGGAGGAGGTGGCGGCGGCGGCGGTGGTGGAGGCTGGTAAAGCTCACGCGGCTAGGGTGACAGCCGGTTGCTGCCTTGCTAGGCAGACCCCACTCGACCCAATTTTTTTACATTCCGGCCGACATGCCCGATCTTCTGCTCGAATTCCTGTCTGAGGAAATCCCTGCGCGTATGCAGGCGCGCGCGGCCGAGGATTTGCGCAAGCTGGTAACAGACCGGTTGGTCGCCGAGGGCCTCGTCTACGAAGGCGCCAAAGCATTTGCCACACCACGCCGGCTCGCGCTGTCGGTGCATGGCATTCCCGCGCGCCAGCCCGACATCAAGGAAGAAAAGAAAGGGCCACGCGTGGGCGCGCCGGAAGGCGCGATCGCCGGCTTCCTGAAGGCCGCCGGGCTGAAATCGATTAGCGAAGCGAAGGTTCAGCCCGACAAGAAAGGCGATTTCTACGTTGCGGTGATCGACAAGCCGGGCAGGGACGCGGTCGATGTCATCAAGGATGCGTTGCAAGCGACAATCACAACGTTCCCGTGGCCGAAATCGATGCGCTGGGGTGCGCGTTCCGCCACGCCCGGGTCCCTGTCATGGGTGCGCCCCCTTCATTCCATTGTTGCGACGTTTGGTCCGGAAACCGAAGAACCGGTCGTCGTCCCGCTGGACGTAGACGGCATCAAGGGCGGCGATGAAACGCGCGGCCATCGGTTCATGGCGCCCGCGCCGTTCAAGGTGCGGCGTTTCGACGACTACGTCGCCAAGCTCGAGAAAGCCAAAGTCGTGCTCGACGCCGCGCGGCGCGCGGACATCATCCACACTGACGCGAAGAACCTCGCTTTTGCGCAAGGTTATGAGCTGGTGGAGGACGAGAATCTCCTCGCCGAGGTCGCAGGTTTGGTCGAATGGCCAGTGACTTTGATGGGTACGTTCGACCAGGCGTTCCTGTCGATCCCCGACGAGGTGGTCCGCGCCACCATCCGCAACAATCAGAAATGTTTTGTCTTGCGCGATCCGCAGACGGCAAGGCTCGTCAACAAGTTCATCCTCGTCGCCAACGAAGAAGCGACCGATGGCGGCAAAGCGATCGTCGCCGGCAATGAGCGCGTCATTCGCGCGCGCCTGTCCGACGCAAAGTTCTTCTACGAAACGGATCTCAAGAAGCGGCTCGAGGATCGGCTGCCAAAGTTTGAGGACATCGTGTTCCACGAGAAACTGGGCACGCAGGCCGAGCGTATCGCGCGCATCGTGTCGCTTTCTGGCCAGCTAAGCGGAGCGGTCGGGGCTGACCGGACGAAGGCCGAACGCGGCGCGCAATTATGCAAAGCGGATTTGCTGACGGAGGTCGTCGGCGAATTCCCAGAACTGCAGGGGTTGGTCGGACGCTATTACGCCGAGGCACAAGGTGAAGACGAGGCGGTGGCACACGCCCTTGAGGACCACTACAAGCCGAAAGGGCCTGATGACCTGGTGCCGGGCGATCCGGTGGCAATAGCAGTCGCTCTCGCAGACAAGATCGACACATTGGTCTGCTTCTGGGCGATTGATGAAAAGCCTACGGGGTCGAAGGATCCGTACGCGCTTCGTCGGGCTGCGCTCGGCGTTATTCGCATTGTGCTGGAAAATGAATTGCGTCTGCCACTCCGCGCGGTCTTTTGGCGGCACTTTGGCTCGGTCGCCCGCGATGAGGCACTCGCCAGTGCGATCACGACGCTTCATCCACTGAACGAACAAATTGTCAAAATCAGCGCAACCGACATCGAACTGGCCGTTAAGCTCGAAGTGCTCGTGTCGGAGAAGGCCAAGCAAGTGGCAAAGCCGCTGCTTGTACAGGCGCACACTTATCTGCACCAGACATATGATTTGATAGCCTTTTTAGCCGATCGTCTCAAAGTGCAGTTGCGCGAGCAGGGCGCACGCCACGATCTGGTCGACGCGGTTTTTGCGCTCGAAGGCCAGGACGACCTGCTGCTGATCGTCCGCCGCGTCGAGGCGCTCGGCAAATTCCTCGACACTGACGACGGAAAAAATCTGCTCGCCGGCGTCAAGCGCGCATCAAATATCCTTCGTATCGAAGAGAAGAAGGACAAGCGCGACTATACCGGCGCGCCCGACCCGAAACGGTACGAACTTGCCGAAGAAAAAGCGCTGGCTGAGGCAATCGATATCACCAAGGAGGAGGCGTCAGCTGCCGTAGGCAAGGAAGACTTCGCCGCTGCAATGCGCGCCATGGCCAAGCTTCGGCCACGGGTCGATGCTTTCTTCGAAAAAGTGACCGTCAACGTTGATGACAAAGCCTTGCGGGAAAACCGCCTCAGGCTTCTTAACGAGATCCGTGACGCCACCCGCGCAGTCGCTGATTTTTCCAAAACAGAAGGCTAAGCTGGCGCCCCGCCATTTGGCAAAGCCAATGGGTGTGTCCATGTCAGCATATGCACGCGATCCGATCCTCACACCTGTTTCCATTATCGACCTGCGCCCCACGCAGATTTCGGTCGGGATGCATGAGGTAAAAGAGAAGCGCAAACGCTTGCGCAAGCGAGGCGCAAAGAAGATCGGAAATTTCCTGGGTGACCACATGATTCCGGTAATCCTGGGCCCGAAGAAACGTCACTACGTGATCGACCACCATCACCTCGCGCTTTCGCTGCACTCGGAGGGCGTGAAAAAAGTGTTGTGCACTGTTGTGGCCGACCTCAGCGAGCTCAATTCCGACGATTTCTGGCTGGTGCTCGATCATCACAGTTGGGTCCACCCCTATGATGAGAACGGCCGTCGCCGTGATTTCTCGAAAATTCCGAAAGTGATCAACAAACTCAAGGACGATCCATTCCGGAGCCTTGCGGGCGAGCTTCGTCGTGCCGGTGGTTTTGCAAAGGACACCACGCCATTCAGTGAATTTCTGTGGGCGGATTTCCTGCGGCGACGCATGAACCGCAAGGCGGTGCAACAGGATTTTCGCGCGGCGGTCAAAAGGGCGATGAAATTGGCAAAGAGCCTCGAGGCTCGTTATTTGCCGGGCTGGTGCGGGCCCGTCAACTCATGACATGTCAGCACGGGCATAAAAACTCGGAACCAGCCATCGTCTGGCGATTTGTCGAAAGTCAACAAAAGGGGAATTAGGTCATGACCATTGGTATTGCGCATTTGCAGCCCATCGTCGCGCTCATTGCGGGTATTCTTATTCTTGTCATCCCGCGCCTGCTTAACATTATCGTCGCCGTTTATCTGATCCTGGTTGGCCTGCTCGGCTTTGGGCTATTCCATTAAGCCAAATTCCTGACTTGCATCGGGCTATGCGGCGGTGCTTTTAAAGAACGTCGCCCTTCCAATGTTGCTTGACCAATGGCCAAACGAAAACGTTCGCGCGTCAAAGTAAAAAGCAAGAAACGAGCAGTGCGAAAGGCGTTGCGGCGCAAGCCGAAGGCCTCCGCTGCCTTGTCCAAGGGCAAATGGGTCTATGGCTTTGGCGATGGGCGTGCCGAGGGCAAGGCTTCGATGCGAAATCTTCTCGGCGGGAAGGGTGCCGGGCTTGCCGAAATGGCCAATCTTGGCCTGCCGGTTCCCCCGGGGTTCACGATTACCACCGATGTCTGCACCTACTATTACGGGCATGAGAAGCAGTATCCCAAGGATCTGAACACTCAGGTGACAAAGGCGCTCGCACAGGTCGGCCGCATTGCCGGCAAGAACTTTGGCGACAAATCCAATCCGCTGCTGGTGTCGGTGCGGTCGGGTGGGCGCGCCTCGATGCCGGGCATGATGGACACGGTGCTTAATCTTGGGCTCAACGACGAGACCGTTGAAGCGCTTGCCAAGAAATCCGGCGACCATCGGTTCGCTTTTGACAGCTACCGCCGCTTCATCACGATGTATTCCGACGTCGTGCTTGGCGTTGGCCATGAGCACTTCGAGGAGTTGCTCGATCATCACAAAGAGCGGCAGGGCTATAGCCTCGACACCGATCTTTCGGCCGACGATTGGGCTGAACTGGTCGTGCGCTACAAGAAGCGCGTCAAGGATGAACTGGGCCAGGACTTTCCGCAGGATCCACACAAGCAACTTTGGGGCGCCATCGGAGCTGTGTTCGGCTCCTGGATGAACCAGCGCGCTATAACGTACCGCAGGCTGCACAATATTCCCGAAAGCTGGGGCACGGCGGTAAATGTGCAGGCGATGGTGTTTGGCAATATGGGAGATACGTCTGCAACAGGCGTCGCCTTCACGCGCAACCCGTCGACCGGTGAGAGAAAGCTCTACGGCGAATTTTTGATCAATGCGCAGGGCGAAGACGTCGTCGCCGGCATCCGCACTCCGCAGGAGATCAGCGAAGCTGCGCGTAAGGAAGCCAGCTCCGACAAACCGTCGATGGAGTACACGCTCCCGAAGGCCTACGCGGAACTCAAGCGCATCTACAATGTGCTTGAGCGCCACTATCGCGACATGCAGGATCTCGAATTTACCGTTGAGCAGGGCAAGCTATGGATGCTCCAGACGCGCTCGGGCAAGCGCACCGCAAAGGCTGCGCTCCGTATCGCGGTCGAACTTGCTAACGAAGGCCTCATTTCAAAAAACGATGCGGTAATGCGCGTCGATCCGCTCTCGCTCGATCAATTACTGCACCCAACTATCGATCCGCGTGCGCACCGGCGCGTCATTGCTACCGGCTTGCCGGCTTCGCCAGGAGCTGCAAGCGGCGAGATCGTGTTTTCACCCGATGAAGCAGCGCAACTCAAAGCGGACGGAAGGAAAGTCGTCCTCGTACGCATCGAAACATCGCCCGAGGATATTCATGGCATGCACGCGGCGGAGGGCATTCTGACCGCGCGTGGCGGCATGACTTCCCACGCTGCTGTCGTTGCACGTGGCATGGGCAAGCCCTGCGTTTCCGGCGCCGGCACTTTGCGCGTCGACTACGCCGCCGGCACCATGACCGCCGGCGGCCAGACTTTCAAAAAAGGCGACCAGATCACCGTCGACGGGTCTACCGGGCAGGTCCTGGCAGGCAAGGTCGAAATGATTGAGCCTCAGCTTTCTGGCGAATTCTCGACGTTGATCGGTTGGGCGGACAAAGTGCGCAAGCTTGGCGTGCGTGCCAATGCCGATACGCCAACAGACGCGAAAGCGGCTGTACGTTTCGGCGCCGAAGGTATTGGCCTGTGCCGTACCGAGCATATGTTTTTCGACGAAGGTCGCATCCAGGCGGTACGTGAAATGATTCTTGCCGACGACGAAAAGTCGCGGCGTGAGGCGATCGCGAAACTTCTGCCCATGCAGCGTGCCGATTTCGTGGAATTATTCGAGATCATGGCCGGCCGCCCAGTCACGATCCGCCTGCTTGACCCGCCGCTCCACGAATTCCTCCCTCATGGCGACGAAGAAATTGCAGAGGTCGCTGCCGCCATGGGGGCCGACCCGAAGAAACTTGCCGGCCGCGCCAGCGAGCTTTCTGAATTTAACCCGATGCTTGGGTTCCGCGGCTGCCGGATTGCAATCGCCTATCCGGAAATCGCGGAAATGCAGGCACGGGCGATTTTCGAAGCCGCGGTGGAAGCCGCCAAGCGCACCGGCAAACCCGTGGTGCCGGAGGTGATGGTGCCGTTGATCGCGACAAAAGCCGAGCTCGATCTGGTCAAAGCGCGTATCGACGCCATGGCAAGGGCGGTCGCGAAGGAAAAAGGCGTGAAAGTCGACTATCAGGTCGGCACAATGATTGAGTTGCCGCGCGCCTCTTTGATGGCCGGCGAAATTGCACAAAGCGCCGAGTTTTTCTCATTCGGCACAAACGACCTGACGCAGACGACTTTTGGCATTTCGCGCGATGACGCTGCGAGTTTTCTCGGCATCTACACGGCGCGTGGCATTTTGCCGGCGGATCCATTTGTCTCGATTGATCAGGACGGCGTCGGTGAATTGGTCAGGATCGGCGTCGAGCGCGGCCGCAAAGTTCGTCCGAAGTTAAAGGTCGGAATCTGCGGTGAGCACGGCGGAGATCCGGCGTCGGTCGCTTTCTTTCACGAAGCAAAGCTCGACTATGTGTCCTGCTCGCCATTCCGTGTGCCGATTGCACGGCTTGCCGCCGCACAGGCCGCCCTAGGCAAGACGGCGGCGAGCCAGGCGTAAGGCGGTCATTACACCGCGACCTTGCCGAGGAAGTCTTCAACCTCGAGTCGTAAGTCGGCGACGGCATGCTCCACCGCTTCCGAGGCATCACGCACGACTTCCGCCGAGGCGCGGGTTTGTGTTGCCGCTCCCGCAACATCGCCCAGGACCGACACCACGTGACCAGTTCCCTCGGCCGCACTGGCGACGTTGCGCGATATTTCGCTGGTTGCGGAATTTTGCTGTTCGACCGAAGCCGCCACCGCGGCGGTATTTTCGTTGATCTCATGCATGCGCGCGGCGATTTGCCGGATAGCTTCAACCGCGCCAGAGGTAGAGGTCTGCACGGCAAGAATGTGATTCGCTATATCTTCGGTCGCCTTGGCGGTTTGCACCGCAAGCGATTTCACCTCGGAGGCAACCACCGCGAAACCTTTCCCGGCCTCGCCGGCGCGGGCGGCTTCGATAGTGGCATTGAGGGCCAACAGATTTGTTTGCCCGGCAATGTTGCGGATTAACTTGACGACATCGCCGATTTTCTGTGCGCCGTCGGCCAGTCCGGCGATCTCGCTATCCGTTGATTGCGCCTCGCTGGTCGCCATGCCGACGACACTATTCGTGTGTGTCAGTTGACGGCTGATTTCGCTGATCGAACGTGAAAGTTCATCCGCGGCCACTGCCGCAGTTTCAACGTTGACCGACGCTTCGTGGAAAGCATGCACCGCACTTTCGGCGCGCTGCGATGTGTGCTCGGAGGAGCCGAATAACGCGCCCGCGGTCGAACGCATGGCGGTAGCGCTCCCGCTCACGGCGGACAGGAGCTTCTCGACTGTCGGCCGAAAGGACGCAATCGCGGAATCGATGGTTGCACGACGATGTTCTTGACCTCTGATGGCAGCGCGCTCCTGCTCGGCGTGGCGCTGTTCCGTGACGTCTTCATGGGTGGAAACCCAACCGCCGTCCGGCAAAGGTTCGTTTTTTGCGAGTACGATACGGCCATCGCTTGCCTGAACGTAACCGCCTTTGCTTTTGCCCGAACGCACGCCGTCGATGATTGTCTGGCAATAGGCGTCGACGTCGCCGGAAAACAATCCAGTTTCCTTGCGGTGCTGGATCAGTTCGCGCAACGAGCAGCCCGGCTTCACGATCTCGGGTGAAAGCTTGTACATCTCAAGGTAGCGGCGATTGAGCAGGACAATACGGCCCTGCGCGTCGAACATGTTCAGGCCTTGCGACATGTTGTTGATGGCGTTGAGCAGCCGGGCGTTTTGAGTGCGTAAACGGCCGTGCACAAAGCCAGCAAGTGCCAGCGCGGCTATGCATATAGCTGCGAGCAGCGTGACTTGGCCCGCAACAGTCGATGGGAGGATGGAACTGAACATGCCGGCCCAGGGAAAAGTCTGGCGGCAATATTGGAGAGCAGCAATTGCGATATAGTTAATTTTTATTTCCTAGTTATTACGGCGAATACCGCATAATTCGACCGCTAAACTGTCCACGCCAGGCACGAAAACCGGTTGCGAGGCCTCGTAACCGGGTGCGCCTCGCCGCGGCTGGAGTTCGACGTTTACAAAACTCCGGACGGGCCCGCTGAGGTTAACGCCTTCGCAAGGTTAATCAGTCAATAAAAAAATCTGTCGCATTGTCGCCACCCGGCGGCGCGGCGGTGGCAGGACGTTGCGGTGTTGCGTTGAGTGAGCGGAAAGCAGTTTCGCCTGTGCGTCGGCGGCGGAAGAGGGCCGTTCTCGTTGCCATTGCATCGCTGTATCTTGCAATATTTCCCGAGAGGACTGGATTTCAGGACCTCGGTGCCATGCTCGCGCGCCAGCCTGGCGTAGCGAAACGCTGGCAACAGCATTTGATCGCGTCGCCTTTCGGCACCATCCACGCTGCAATGTTCAGCTTGCCGAGACCGGTTGGTACTGCCATTCCGCATCCGCCGATTTATGCGCTGGCAAATTTCGATCCATCAGACATCACGGGATCGATCAGCAAGCAGCCGCTCGGTGACCCAATGGCGCCGTTGCAATTTCCCAAGGCCAATCGCAAGGCCAAGGGTGATGCGCTTGTCACACGGCCGCGCGAACCATTGCCGCCTTTGCCTCCGATACCCGCAGCTGAGCCGGCGCCGGAAGCCGAAGCAGACGCGCCGCCGAAAAAAGACGAAACCGCCGGCCGGTTTGAGCCGTATTCACAATATGAGTTGCCAACTGTCCCAGATGAGCGGCCACTGACTCCTGATGTTGATCTCCCGTACGCCGACATTCCGCCGTCTAATTTGACTCCTGTGGCGCCTCAGAAAGGCGCCGGGCAAGGACGCGTCGCAGATTTATTTCGGCGCGAGTTCGGTGACAGGCGGTGCTGAGGGAATAGCGCCTTGGGGGCCGGGTGAAGCCCCGGTCGTACTTGCTTCCCACGGCGATCCCGACATCAAAGAATCGGCGCTCGCTCGTGGTCCGGACGATGAGCATAAAGTCGGCGAGAGCGTTGCCAACAAAGGCGAGGTCACGGGCGACGACCAACGGCCGCATTCGCCCGCCGAACGGCTGGCACTCACCGGTCCCGTCGCTTGCGAAGGCCGAAAAGTGTCTCGCCAATGCAGTCTATTTCGAAGCGCGCGGCGAATCTGTTCGCGGACAAATCGCGGTCGCGCAGGTAGTCATGAACCGCGTGTTTTCGCCGTTCTATCCGAACGATGTCTGCGGCGTCGTTTATCAGAACGCTGGCCGACATTTGGCCTGCCAGTTCACTTTCGCCTGCGACGGCATCCCGGACATCGTCAACGAACCCGATGCGTGGGAACGCGCCAAACGTATCGCGCGCGATATGCTCGACGGCAAATTGTGGATGCCGGAAGTCGCGAAGTCGACGCACTATCACGCCTACTGGGTGCATCCGGACTGGGTTAACGAGATGAAGAAAGTTTATAAGCTCGGCGTGCATACCTTCTATCGCCCACGCGCATGGGGTGACGGCGACGATGAGCCAACCTGGGGCGACGCGGCGACCACCGAAAAAGAAGCCGCGAATGAGGAAGCAAAAGGGCCTGTAAGCCATAGCCTGGAATGGCTTAAGTCAGAGGAAGGTCAGGCCTCGCTCCGCCAGAACGCTCGCAAGTAGGGTTGGCCGAGCAAGCCATGCGTGGCGCAAATGCGCATGATCACGAATTTTCGTTTTGGATGAGGCCTTCAAGTCTATATGTTTCGCGCGTATCGCGCCGGAGATGCCTCGATGTCCATTCAAGCAACCACTGACAGGCCAGCAGCTATCGGTTGGCGCACCCCTATCGTGGTGGTCATCTGCGGTTGTTTGATCGCAATGATCGCTTTTGGGCCGCGGTCTTCGCTCGGTTTTTTCCTTACACCGATGTCGCAAGAGCACCACTGGGGCCGCGACATATTCTCGATGGCGCTCGCCATCCAGAATCTGTTGTGGGGCATTGGGCAGCCTTTTGCCGGCGGCATCGCCGATCGTTTCGGTGCCACCCGCGTGATGGTCATCGGCGCCACGTTTTACGCCCTCGGGCTCGCGCTAATGGCGCATGCCACGACCCCCGGCATGCTTGATCTCTCCGCCGGAGTTTTGATCGGGCTCGGACTGTCTGGCTGTTCGTTCAACCTCGTTATTGGTGCATTCGGCAAGCTGTTGCCGGAATCCTGGCGCTCTCTCGCGTTTGGTGCCGGCACCGCCGCAGGCTCATTCGGCCAGTTCCTCTATTCGCCAATCGGCGTGGCGCTCATGGATCGATTCGGCTGGCAGACCGCGTTGACGATCTTTGCCGGCGTGACGATGCTGATTTTGCCGCTGTCGATTGCGCTGGCGACGCCGCGCGGTGGCGTAGCGTCTCCGGCCGCAGCGCGGCCGCCGCAATCATATCAACACGCATTGGCGGAGGCGTTTGGGCACCGCAGTTACGTTTTGCTCGTGCTCGGCTTCTTCACCTGCGGGTTCCAGCTCGCTTTCGTAACCGTGCATTTGCCGTCATATCTGATCGATCGCGGGCTTTCCGCGCAGATCGGCGGCTGGACGCTTGCGACGATTGGTCTCTTCAACATCATCGGCTCGTTATTGTCTGGCTATCTCGGCAATCGCATGCCGAAGCGCTACATCTTGTCGATTATCTATTTCGCCCGCGCGCTCTCAATCATCGTGTTCATTTCGCTGCCGGCGAGTCCGGTTACGACGCTGATTTTCGGCGCCGTGACTGGCCTGCTGTGGCTCTCGACAGTGCCGCCCACCTCTGCACTGGTCGCCGTGATGTTCGGCACGCGATGGCTTGCGATGTTGTTCGGCTTCGCCTTCTTCAGTCATCAGGTCGGTGGTTTTCTCGGTGTGCTGCTGGGTGGGTTCGTGTTCGACAGTTACGGCTCCTACAATCCGGTCTGGTGGCTGTCGGTGTTTTTCGGTGTGATGTCGGCACTCATCAATCTGCCTATCGTGGAGAAGCCGGTTGCGCGTGCGGCCCTGGCGCCGGCCTGAGGCGCTTGCACGGACGCCGCGCACGCGCCATGAATGCCGGTCTCAACCGGCGAGGCGCGCGTGGCGACATTCAAAGCAATCGTGATCGAGAAGGCTGAGGGCGGCACCAAGGCCGCGCTGACGCAGTTCGATGAAGCCAGTCTGATGGACGGCGATGTGACCGTCCGTGTCGAATATTCCACGCTCAATTACAAAGACGGGCTCGCCATCACCGGCAAAGCGCCGGTGGTGCGCCGGTTTCCGATGATCCCCGGCATCGATTTTGCCGGCACTGTGGAGTCGTCGAGCCATGCCGGCTGGAAGCCGGGCGATAAGGTCATCCTCAACGGCTGGGGCTGTGGCGAAACGCACTTGGGCGCATACGCCGAGAAGGCGCGGGTGAAGGGCGACTGGCTGGTTCCGGTGCCGAAGACGATGACCACGCGCGACGCGATGGCCATCGGCACCGCAGGCTACACCGCCATGCTGGCGGTGATGGCGCTGGAGCGGCACGGACTTGGTGCGACAAGTGGCCCAGTTGCGGTTACGGGGGCAGCCGGCGGCGTTGGCTCCGTCGCCATTGCCATCCTCGCCAAGCGAGGCTTTACCGTGCATGCGGTCACCGGCCGACCTCAGGAAGCGGACTACCTGAAAGGCCTTGGCGCTACTGAGATCGTGGAGCGGAAGGAACTTGCAGGGCCTGCAAAGCCGCTCGCCAAGGAGCGCTGGGCTGGCGCTATCGATGCGGTGGGTTCGACCACCCTCGCAAACCTCCTGTCGATGACCTGTTACGGCGGTGCGGTAGCGGCCTGTGGCCTGGCCGGCGGTATGGACCTACCTGGATCGGTCGCCCCTTTCATTTTGCGTGGGGTGTGCCTTTACGGCATCGATTCCGTGATGTGCCCTGTGGACAGGCGCCTGGAGGCCTGGAAACGCCTGGAAAACGAGCTGGATCGCCAAAAACTGGCCTCGATTACCCGCGAAATAGGCCTTTCCGACGTGTTTGGGGTGGCTCCCGAGATCCTTTCCGGCCAGGTCCGCGGTCGGGTCGTGGTCAAAATCGGGTAAACGCGTTCAGGATTTGTCGACGAAAGCCGTGCATACTTTGTTAGGCCTAAAAATCGGGCCGAGGATGTTGTAAACAGTGGCGTCAGTCGGAGTACGGGGAATGTTGCGTTGTGTTGCATTGACGGCTGGCCTGTTGGCGGCCCTACCGGCCATCGCGGGCGAAATGAGCGCAGACGAGGCCCGGCGCTTCGTCATCGGCAAGATGTTCAGCTACACGTGCTTCGAGGGGACGCGCGGACAAGGCCGCGTCAACTCTGACGGGTCAGTCGCAGGCTCGGTCCAATTCCAGGGTTCTGGCGCGGTGCGCTATGCGCACCTACCTCCCAATACGTTGCAGGTGAAGGGCGAGTCCGTATGCGCATCGCTGCGCGGAATGCCGTTTCAGCCATGCTTCAGTCTCGAGCGTACGAGCGATAACACGTTCCGCGGTTCGGTTTCAGGAATGGGCTTTGCCTACTGCGAATTTACGCGCCACGGCGGCCGGACCATCTTGGCGCACAGCATGGAGCGGACACACAATCCATCCCCGCTCGGCTTGCGGTCGTCGTTCACCGCCGACAATAACAACGACTGATCTTCACGCTTTCGCCGGGAAAATCATGCACGTCGTTGTGGCGTGGGCATAAAGCTTGCCCGCCCGATCTTTGAGATCACCTTCCGAAGTCGCGACCGTCCGTCCACGATGGACGATTCGGCCTTCTGCACGAACCGGACCTGTGTCCTCGGTGAGCGGGCGCACCAAATTTAATTTCAGTTCGAGCGTCGTCCATTTGTCGCCTTTGGCGAGTGTGGAAAAAATCGCGCAGCCGAGTGCGGAATCGAGCAGCGTCGCGGCAAAGCCACCATGAACGGTGCCGATGGGATTGTAGTGGCGGAATTCGGGGATACCTTCGAACACCGCACGGCCTTGCTCTGCCTCGGTGAGATGAAAGCCCATCAATTCGCTGATCGGCGGATTCGGAACCTTACCGTCGATGATTGCCTTGAGGAAACCAAGACCGTCATAGGATAAGAGGATGTCCGGTGTGACGACACCGTAGGTCTTGCTGCTCACCACGCCCCCCCCCCCCCGTATCTGACCGCTATAAGTCTACCTCAACCGCTTACGCGATATCGAGCTGGAATGGATCGCCCTCGGCCGCCGCATGACCGAGCCCAATGGCGTCGATCGCATGGACCATGCGGCCCTCGCGCTTGAGCAGACGGTCTGCGATGGAGACGATGCGCGAATTCGGCTGCGCCGTTTGCGACGCGCGACGAATATCCCAGGCAATCTGCATTTCGTCCCGCTGCGGATTGAGGGCGCAAGCCGCGACAAAAGCGCCGGCGGTCGAACGGCTAATGCCGGCAAAGCAATGTATCACCATCGGCGCGGCGCGATCCCACGCCGCGGTAAAATCAATCAATCGCTGGACATGTTCGTGGGCAGGCGCAGTGTAGCCGTCCATCGGCGCGACGATGTCATCGACCGCAAGCACAAGATGATTTTCCGGTGCGATATGGGTTGGTCGCTGCACACGATCTACAAGCCGCAGCAGGGTGACGATATGGCGTGCACCGGTCTCTTCGACCGTCGCGTGCAGGCGCGCGAGTGAGCAAACATAAATCATGAGCGGTATAAAAGCAATTCCTTCAACATATGTATGACCAGAACAACGTTATGAAAAGGCTCACGGCCGTAGAAGTTTTTCAAACCGTTCACGGTAGCGTGCCTGCGCAGTTCCAGCGGGCCATGGGCTAAGATAGTCACGTTCTAGCACCGCAGAGAATTTTGGCGGTGGCCCGAAAAACGTCCGCGCTTCGTCGTCGGCAAAGCCGGCGAGGCGTGTGGCTTCGAGGTACGCCGCGCTGCGATCGGCCGATTTGATGACGTTTTGCAGGCTTTCGGGCAGCTTCGCCGGCAAGCCGAAACGCAAATGGATGGCCGCGAGCAGCCGCTTCTCCACGGCTTTGTAGCTGTCGCCAATCACTGCCTTGAACGGTGAGATCATGTCGCCGACAACATACTCTGGCGCGTCATGCAGCAGCGCAGCCAACCGGCCGTTCCGGTCGAGACGAGGGACCTTTGCTCGGGCCAGCGCTTCGACCAAGAGCGAGTGTTGTGCCACCGAGAAAATATGCCCGCCTTGCGTCTGCCCGTTCCAACGCGCAACGCGTGCCAGACCATGGGCAATATCCTCAACTTCCACATCGAGTGGTGATGGGTCGAGAAGGTCGAGGCGCCGTCCCGAAAGCATGCGTTGCCACGCGCGCATGGTGGATTTTGAGCCGCGTGACGGCGTTCGCGGTGGGCTCATCGTTTTTTGGCGAGCTTTGTGCAAGCCGTGTGACGGTAACATGTAACGAGATGGTCATTGACCATGCCGACGGCTTGCATGAAGGCATAGACAATCGTCGGCCCGACAAATTTGAAGCCGCGCGCAATCAGCTCTTTTGAAAGTTTTTGCGATAGCGCAGTTTCTGCCGGCACCTGCTTGGTGGTACGGAAGTTGTTGAGTTTTGGCTTTCCATCAACGTGATCCCACAGCAGTTTTGAAAATCCCGGTCCGCTTTCCATGATCTGGAGCCATGCGCGAGCCGAAGATACTGCGCCCTCGATCTTGGCGCGATTGCGCACAATCCCGGCGTCCTTCATCAGCGACTCGATCTTTCGCTTGGGATAGCGCGCAATTTTTTCAGGATGGAAATGATCGAAAGCGCCACGAAAATTTTCCCGCTTGCGTAAAATGGTGATCCACGAAAGCCCGGCTTGAAAACCGTCTAGCACCAGCTTCTCATAAAGGGCGCGGTCGTCGAATTCAGGTACGCCCCATTCCTCGTCGTGGTAGGCGACGTAAAGCGGATCTTGCTTCGGCCACGGGCAGCGCTTGAGCCCGTCCGGATGGAGAACGGATTTGGTCATACCGCAGCTTTCGTCTCGCCAGGCCAGTCGAACTTTGCCCAAGCCGGCTTCATCGCGCGAATGGTGATGCCGCCGGCTTCGAGCGGTGTTCCGGCTGCGAGCGCATCTTCAACTTTGTCGAGACGCAGGAGCGCAAGTCCACGGCCCTTGGCAGTCGAGCCCAGCGTGCCGATTTGCTTTTCGCCTGCCATGATCGGCAACCCGCTGCTCGGCGCGAACTCGTCATAGGCGATCGGCACCACGCGGCTGCGGGCGCTGGCGCGATGCTCGACACGGGAGACAACTTCCTGCCCGACGTAGCAGCCCTTTTCGAAGTCAACACCGTTGAATTGATCCAGGTTGGCTTCGTGCGGAAAAGTGTTGGCATACATGAAATCGAAGCCGCCGCGCGGCACGCCGAGCGCAATGCGATGGGCTTCATAAGCGCCGACATCGACCAAGGTCGCGCCGAGGTCGGCGGTCGCTTCGGCGGCAAGATGCGGCGGCAGCATGATGCGTGAGCCTAGTCCCGGAAGACGCGGGTCGGGGTAACAAAGACCATAGTCGGTTTCGCCGTCGCCATCCCAGACGGCCATCACACCCAGGACTTCGGACAAATCCTCGTTGATCACTTTGGCGCGCAACTTGTAGAAATTCAGCTTTTCCACCAGCGTGGTCGCCAATGCTCGCGGGCAGTCGAGGAAAAAGCCGCCGCCATCCTCGGTGGGCGCCTCTGCAACGATGAAATCGGCGATGATCTTGCCCTGCGGTGTGAGCAGTGCCGCAAAGCGCGGGTTGTCCGGAGCAACCTTGGCCATATCGTTGGTCACAAGCCCATTCAGGAAACGCCGGGCGTCATCACCGGCCACTTTGACCACACCGCGGTCGGGGAGGAGAGCTGTCTTCATGTCAAATCTCTGGGGCCTCAGGCGATAGTCTCTTGCCAGAACTCTCGGCGGAACGTAAGCGCTGTCGGGCAAGCCTCAAGCCCCATTTACACGCGTTCGAGCATGGCTGACAGCTACGACCTGATCCTCAAGGGCGGCACGGTGGTCAACCACGATGGTGAGGGCCCGCGCGACCTCGGCATTCGCGCTGGTCGCTTCGCCGCCATCGGCGACCTGTCGCGCGCGTCCGCGGGTGAGGTGGTCGACTGCCGCGGGCTCCATCTCTTGCCCGGGGTGATCGACAGCCATGTCCATTTCCGCGAGCCGGGCCTGACCCACAAGGAAGACCTTGAAAGCGGTTCGCGCGGCGCGGTCCTCGGCGGCGTCACGGCTGTTTTTGAAATGCCCAACACTGATCCTCCCACCACGACGGCCCTAGCGATTGCCGACAAGGTCAAGCGCGCACATCACCGCATGCATTGCGACTTCGCGTTTTATGTCGGCGCGACCCGCGCGAATACTAAAGACCTCGGCGAACTGGAGATGCTGCCGGGTGTCGCTGGCGTGAAAGTATTTATGGGCTCGTCCACCGGCTCGCTGCTGATCGAGGATGATGAAGGCGTACGCGCAGTGCTCAAGGCGATCCGGCGTCGCGCAGCATTTCATTCCGAGGATGAATACCGGCTGCGCGAACGCATAAATCTTCGCGTCGAAGGTGATCCGCGTTCGCATCCTGTCTGGCGTGATGCGACTGCCGCACTTATGTGCACTCAGCGCCTCATCCGTCTTGCGCGCGAGACGGGCAAGCGCGTTCATGTGCTGCACGTAACGACCAAGGAAGAAGCTTCGTTTCTAGGCAACCACAAAGATGTCGCAACGGCAGAAGCCACACCGGCACATCTCACGCTTGCCGCCCCTGAATGCTACGAGCGGCTTGGCACGCACGCCCAGCTCAATCCGCCCATCCGCGACGCCGTCCATCGCGAAGGTCTCTGGTACGGCATCGCGCAAGGCGTCGTCGACAGCGTCGGCTCCGACCACTCGCCGCACACGCGCGAGGAAAAAGCGAATTCCTATCCGAAGACCCATTCCGGCATGACAGGTGTACAAACTCTCGTTCCGATCTTGCTCGACCACGTCAATGCCGGCCGGCTCTCACTTCTGCGGTTTGTCGATCTCACCAGCGCCGGCCCGGCACGGGTGTTCGGCATGGCGACGAAGGGACGCATCGCCGTCGGCTACGACGCCGATGTGACGGTTGTCGATCTCAAACGTCGGGAAACAATCACGGACAAATGGGTTGTGTCGCGCGCGGGGTGGACGCCGTACAATGGTGTCGCCGTCACCGGCTGGCCGATGGGTACTGTGGTCCGCGGTCACAAAGTGATGTGGGAGGGCAGTCTCACCGAAAAAGCGCAAGGTGAGCGAGTACGATTTTTGGAAACTTTGGCCGCCTGACGTAACGGACTATTGCCGTGCCTGGTCGAGGGAGAATTCGCCATTACGGATGCGCGTGCTCAGGCCTTCGGTAAATTTGGCCGCGGCTTCTTCACCATAAGTGGTCACGAACTCGGCCAGAGCTGCGAAGAGGCATGCTTGCGCGAGGCAATCGCCGTCGATCCCATCGAGGCGCGCTTCCGCCCAGGCTTCCTGCAGGTAACCCAGCGCAACTATTTTCTGCTCGCGGTCGGAAATCGGCTCGCGCGCGTTTGTTGAACCTTCAGCAATCGTCATTGTCACCAACGTCCCGGACGTCCATTGCGGACGCCAACTTACGTCCCAGAACAGACGTTTAGCACGGCGATCGGGAACTGTTAGCGCACATTAAACAAAAGGTTAATTGGCGTAGCGGGCTGTGATTTCTCGGGCGATTTTCGCGCCTTCGTCGAGGTAGCGGCGAATGGCGAGGTCCGCGGCGGGGGTACACGTGCGATAGGTCTGTTGGAAGCCGCGATAACCACGATTGAAGCTCGCCACGATTTTGCGGCGGCGCTCGCCGTTCGGGGCTTCCGCGTCAATCAGAGCCTGCATTTCATTCCGCCACTTCTGTCCTTCATTGGCGCCGCAGATGGCACGCAGATAGTGCAATGCGCCCATGACTTCGGCGAGCCTTTCCAGTTCGCCGTCAAATGGAGCGGGCGTTTCGGTCTGCGCGCGCGCGGGCAGCGCGATGCACAACAAGATTGCCCCAATGGTGAAAAGCCTTTTCAAGCGGTCTCCCGACACCTTTGCGCGCATGATATGCGCCGGCTGGACGGCAATCGCAAGGCGCGCGAGATCAGCGCGCCCTTGCCAGAAGCGCCACGGCGGCGGCGACGATTTCGGCCAGCCCGTCTGTGGTGCGAAAATTTACTAGCTCTGATGGGTCGATCCAGCGCGCATCGTCGAGCTCTTCGTTGAGCACCGGCTCGCCCCCAAGCCAGCGTGCGGCAAAGCATAAAATGACAAAATGCCGCTCAACGCGGCCTTGCGCGTCGCGGACGATCGCCTCTCGATGTCCGGCAAGCGCGACCGGTTCGATATCGAGCGACGTTTCCTCACGCACTTCACGCGCGACGGCGTCGGTGAGCGTTTCACCAGTTTCAACCGCGCCCCCGGGGAGGGTGTAGAGGTTGAGTGCCGGGCTGCGCGCACGTCGCACAATCAGCACCTTGCCGCCGCGGATGATGGCAGCGCTGACTGCGAGAAAAGGACGTTGCGGGTAAGTTCTCTCGTCGGCCACGCGATCTATCGTTTCATAAGCTTATCGACGACTTCCTGCGGCGTGGATGAGCAACCCCCATCGGACTCGCCGTTGATGATCGCGCCTGCGCGCGCAATCAGCGGCTTCAACCAACGGATGGCATTTTGGGCGAGGGCCGTAATTGTCTCCGGCCGCAGCTCGGTGTCCATCGCTGCACGGGTTGCCTCTAGCACGACGGTCATCGTAACGGCCAGCGTATCGAGGTTGTTGCGCAGGTCTGGGTTGGCAGTGTCATAGGCTGCAACGGCGAGGTCACGCGTCTTGAAGTGTGAAGTCCGAAAATGCTCGCGGTAGCTCATCGTTTCCCAGGCCAGAAAATCGGGACGAAACTCCGGACAAACTGCGAGCATGTCGAGCAGCATCACCGCTTCGCTGAAGCGGTTGAGATAGTCGGTCGCAAGGCCGGTCGCCGGATTGATGTTGGCGTCGGAGAGCTGCGATTCCATGTCGGCATCACGAATCTCTTCCGAGGCTTGCGCGGCGTTAGCGCAATCCTGATATTTCATCGAGCCCCATCCCCGAAGCCTGCCGGGCTGCCAGTGTTATGATACGGGGTTAAATTGCGCTTAAGCGCGCAGGACTTGAGGGTTGGTCAATGTGTGGCCGTTATACGGTAACTTCGGCGCCGGAGGCGATCCGGACGCTGTTTGGCTACTCCGAACAGCCCAATTTCCCACCGCGCTACAATGTGGCGCCAACCCAGCCAATTGCCATTGTCCGCATCGTCGAGGGCAAGCGGCAGTTTGCCCTGGTGCGCTGGGGCCTGCTGCCCTCGTGGGTGAAAGACCCCAAAATCTTCACTTTGCTGATCAACGCACGGGGGGAGTCTGTTTCCGATAAGCCGGCGTTCCGGGCGGCAATGAAACGCCGGCGTTGCCTCATTCCGGCTGACGGTTTTTACGAGTGGAAAGCGGCCGGGACCCGGAAGCAGCCTTACTATGTCACGGCCAGGTCGGGCGCGCCGTTGGCCTTTGCCGGATTGTGGGAGACATGGATCGGCCCCAATGGTGAGGAGCTCGAGACGGCCGCCATCGTCACCACGCGCGCCAACCACACGCTTGCGACGATTCATGAGCGGATGCCGGTGATTGTCCCGCCCGAAGCATTCGACCTGTGGCTTGATTGCGCAAACGTCGATGCTGAAACGGCTTCAGTGCTGATTGCGCCGGCGCCGGAAGCGCTGCTCGATGCCTACGAGGTCTCGACGGCAGTCAATCGTACTGCGAATGATAATCCCAAGCTCGTTGAGCGGTTTTCGTCACCCGCCGAAGCCGAGCCGCCCCCATTGCCATCTGCGCCGCGCCCGCGCGCCAAGCGCGTCAAGAAAAACGATGGGCAGGGGGTGTTATTCTAAAGCGTTGCTACAGCACTTTGCCGGGATTGAGGATGCCGTTGGGGTCAAGCATGCGCTTCAGGCCGCGCATCAGCTCGAGCGCAACCGGATCTTTCACTTTCGCCAGTGAATCGCGCTTGAGCTTGCCGATGCCGTGCTCAGCCGAAATCGAGCCGTGATATTTGAGGACGACTTTGTTGACGGCATCATTGACATCGGTCCAGCGCGCAAGGAACTGGGCCATATCGGCGCCGACCGGCTGGCTGACATTGAAATGCACATTGCCGTCACCGAGGTGGCCGAACGGCACCGGCCGGCAACCCGGAACGATGGCCCTGGCGGCGGCGCTTGCCTCCGCCAGAAAATCCGGCACCGACGCGACTGGCACTGATACGTCTGCCTTGATCGATCCGCCTTCCGGCTTCTGCACCTCCGGCAGAATATGGCGCAAATGCCAAAACGCCTTCGACTGATCGATACTGGCCGCAACGGTCGCGTCTTCGACCAACCCCTGCGCGCTGGCATCGGCAAGCAACTGATCAAGGCTGTCGCGCAGGCCGTCGCCATGTTGCGATGACACTTCCATCAGGACGTACCAGGGATGCTTGCCGCTGAGCGGGTCGCGAACGCCGTGGCCGTGCCTGACCGCGAATTCGATCACATCGCGCACGATCAATTCGAAGCTCGTCACAGTGCCGCCAACGCGCGCCTGCGCCATATTGAGCAACGTCACGGCGGCCTGCGGGGAGGGCACGCCGACGAATGCGGTTTCAACCGCGCGCGGCCGTGGAAACAGCTTGACCACCGCGGCGGTAATGACGCCAAGCGTGCCTTCGGCACCGACAAAAATATGGCGGAGATCGTAGCCGGTGTTGTTCTTCTTGAGTTTCGACAACAAATTCATCAGCCGCCCGTCGGCAAGCACGACCTCCAGTCCCAGCACCAGGTCGCGCGCGATGCCATAAGCGACTGCACCCGTACCGCCGGCATTGGTCGAAAGATTTCCGCCGATGGTGCAACTGCCTTCGGCCCCGAGCGAAAGCGGGAATAGACGGTCGGCCGCCGTTGCCGCGTCTTGTGCTTTTGCGAGCACGACGCCGGCTTCGCAAGTCATGGTGTTGGACGCGGCATCAATTTCACGGATTTTATCCAGTCGGGTAAGCGAAAGGATCAGTTCGCCGTCGAAAGGAATTTGTCCTCCCACGAGCCCCGTATTGCCACCTTGGGGCACCAGAGGCGTCTTGGTCTCGTTGGCAAGCTTGAGGATCGCCTGAACTTCAGCGACCGAACCGGGCCGCAGCAGCATCGATGTGCGCCCATGGTAAAGTCCGCGGCCTTCGATCAGAAATGGCTCAAGCACCGCCGGATCGGTGATGGCGTATTTATCGCCGACAATGGCCGCAAAGCGCGGCAGCAGGTCGGGCGAGGGCGCTCGGCGGAGTTGTTCGTTCATTCCGGTTATTGTCCTTGCCTCGGTGCGGCGGCGCGCTTGAGGCGATCGTTTATCGCCTCGCCCAGGCCGTCGTGCGGCACCTTCATTACCGCGATGCGCCTGACACCGGAAGCGTCCAGCGCGCGGAGATGGGAGAAGAGGTTCGCCGCCGCTTCAATCAGGTCGCCTCGGGGCGAGAGGTTGAGCACTGCGCCCGAAGCCGCCGCTGCCGGGCCAAAGGCCAGCAGCGCTTCCCCCGGCTGCGAAGTATCGGCATTAAGACGCAGTGCGGCCTTCGGCGCGTAATGCGAGGACATCATGCCCGGCGCCAGCGGCGCTTCATCGGCGATTGGTGCTACCGCGAGCGGACTGCCGAGAACGCATTCGATTGCCTCGCGCGCAATGCCGCCCGGGCGGAGCAGCGAGGGCTGTTCGAGACAAGACACGATTGTAGACTCCACACCGACCGCGCAAGGCCCGGCGTCGACGATGAGATCGATCCGTCCTCGCAGATCGGCGAGCACATGAGCAGCGCTGGTTGGAGAGACGTGGCCCGAACGGTTTGCAGACGGCGCGACGACGGGTCCGCCGAAAGCCGCGAGGAGGTCACGCGCGACCGGATGCTCGGGTACACGCACCGCGACACTGTCGAGACCGGCCAGCGCGAGATCGGCGACACCGCAATCCGGTTGTTTCGCCAAGACCAACGTGAGCGGTCCCGGCCAGAAATTTGCCGCCAGTTTTTTGGCGGCAGGATTAAAAATGCCCACGCGCCGGGCCGCGGCGATATCCGCGACATGCGCGATCAGCGGATTGAATGTGGGCCGTCCCTTGGCGGCATAGAGCCGCGCCACGGCCTCGCCATTGCGGGCATCGGCGCCGAGCCCGTAGACCGTTTCCGTCGGAAAGGCGACCAGCCCGCCCGCGGCGAGGCAACGCGCGGCCGCCTCGATCGCTTCGCGATCGGCCTTCAAAACGGGCGTTCCAGGCTCAGCCGTCATTGGCTTTCTCAAGCTTGCGTTTAGGGATGCCGGGGTTATAAGTCCGGCCTTCAGTCGGAGTGTAGCGCAGTCTGGTAGCGCACCACGTTCGGGACGTGGGGGTCGCAGGTTCAAATCCTGCCACTCCGACCAGCAAAAACAATCACTTAGCTTTTCGGGTCCGAGATCGCCCAGCCTTGTCCAAGAGACAAGCTTGTTACACAAAAATATACGCCCAGGGCATACCTAGGAATACGGTCGCCAGAAGCGGCCAAAACACCCAGGGTCTCACTTCATTACCCTCGGCCGTTCTGAATGCCGTGCGTGTGTCCTCCAAGTGATCGAGGGACATCGGATGGTCTTCAGTCGCGCCTTAATGATCATGGCGAACCAGTAGCCGGTGACCGATGATTTCCGCAGGTGACCGAGGTCCGTCACGGGGCTGCCCGCATGCCGCGATTGAGGATCATAGGCGTCAGGGCGAGCGCGGTACCGACGACGAACCAGAAAGTGCGTTGGTAAAGCATGTCTGCGGGACCCGACATCACCGCGAGTGCCAATAAGCACAATACAATGAGTGCCGATGTTTGGTCGTTCCTGGCGTGCCGCCATTCGCTGAAAAAGACGTGTAGGGCCGCAACGGTGAAGACAGCAAAGCCGACGATACCCATCTCGGCCAACAGCCATACCGGCGTTGAGTGGATGATTAGCGGGACTTTGCCCGTCGACAAAATCGTTTGATCGCGAAATGCTCCGAGACCGGCCCCAAAAATCGGATGGCCGAGAAATAATTCCAGTCCACCAACTATCGTAAGCCGGCGTTCATGCGTTGATGATGCCTCGGGCAGAAAGGTCGGCGTGGCGAAATTTCCATCGCCCGATAACGCTAAAATCCATAATAAAAGTGGAATGGTCGCGACGCCGACAGCCCACATGATTGCAAAGACAATTTCCCGGGTGGTGAGCACACCAAGATAGAGGCTTGTCGCGATCACGAGTGCGACAGCGATCCATCCCGACCGGGACCCTGCAAACCAGAATCCTAATATGAGCACCGCTAAAATTGCTATCCGCAATGCGGAGCCGCGGGCCAAAACGATCGCTGCAGATATGGCCATCAAAAGTTGAAACGCAAAGGCGTTGCGGTTTTGCGCAAAGCCTTCAATCGGACCTGGTCCTAAGAATTGAGACGCAAATTGGGCCCCGACTTCATGTAGCAATACGAGAGCAACCTCAATTCCGGCAACCGCGGCAGTAGCGCCGACGTATGTCAGCAGCACGATCCGCAACGCGTCCTTTCCACCTTCCATTACGGCCAAGGCGCCCGTTGCGCCATAACTCAACAGGATAAACCACCCCAGATATCTGTTGACCCATGCCCATGTCGTCCAGCCAAAGCGCAAGCCTCCGATCAGCAGCGACGCAGTTAGTGCAAGCGTCGCGATGGCTATTGCTATGTTAACGTAAGACGCTCGCCATTTTGGCATGCGGCCTTGTTTAAAAGCGCCCAGAATAAAGAACGCACCTCCCATCAACGCGACGGGATCCGCCAGATTGACATTCACGAGCCCCGAACCAACTGGAACGTAAATCTGGAATAAAACAAGCGTCGCTGCCGCCAGCGGAAGAAACCACGAAAGCGCTCTCGAGAAGTTCATCGGCGTGGAAGCGGACATCGTCACCTCCGGCTTCTTTTCCTGGACTGAGCCCTGTAGAGCCAGAACTGCGGCGATGCCCATCGCCAATAGAGAGCCGAAACCAACAAGAATTGCGGCTGTGAATGCCGCGTGTCCGGCAACGCCAATGGCGCCTAGAGCGGCTACGGCGCTCATCTCGCGCACGCCCCAGCCAGCAAGACTTATCGGAACACTTGCTGCAAACATGACGACTGCCGACGCAGCAACAAGGCTCGGTATCGAAGTGTCAGGGGATAGCGCATTCGACGCGGTGACATAGGCGATCATCATTGGCATCTGAACGAGAAGCGTTAATCCGACGACACCCATGGACCGCCGTAGGGAACGGCGCGTCACGAAAGGCGCAACCGTTCGTGCCGCAAAGGGTCCGTATCCGCACCATGCCCCCGCTGTTATTGCGGCGATCAGGCCGCATGTCAGTTTGATGAATACGGCTCCGCCGGAATTTTGATCGAGGTAGACGAACCCGAAAATATAATAAGCGCCGGCCAGTCCAAGAAATCCCGACAATGCTGCTGCAACAAAGCGCTCGTAGAGAGTAATAACAACGACGTTGGCGAAGGGCATGCCCGTACGTCCCATCAGGACACCCCGAGCGATCAGCTGACCGGCGATCTGGAAAAATATGGCGCCGGCGAGATTGCTCGCGCTAACCGTTGCCATGGCATTTCGAAAACTGACTGCATGCCCGATGTCGCCAGCGATAATTTTGAACCTAAGGGACGCTGCCAGTGCATTTGCAAACAGTGCGGCAATAATGGCGAAGATTGTCCAAAATGACAGCTGGTGCAGATCGGACAGAATTTCGGAAAGATCGTAATTAAAAGCAAGAAATCCGATGACGACGCATAGCATCGTGATCGACGTAAGGAGCTTTATGACGCTTATCGTGCTTGGGAGGGTCCTGGCAAATTTTGGCGCGAGGGAATTATCTTGTAATTCGGCTGATGAGGCTTCGTATGACCTTTCAACTGCGAATGCTTCACCGAGCTTCATAGCGGCACCGGCCCCCTTAAGCCGGTCGCACGCACCGGTTATTAAGTTTTGGACCAGACCACGCTGGAAAACTTGGATCAGGGCGACATTGAGTTTGCTAAAAACGAAAAATTAAAAAGCTTGGGTCGGAATACCACCGTGCAAACAGAATTGTGCGCGTCGCTATTGGCGCGTCGCTTTTACTGGAAATGAATTCGATTGCGCCGCTTGTGCGCTCGGCGATCCGTTAAGTTCCGCGAGCCCGAAATGCGGTCCGAGCAATCTGCGGACGCGGCGCAGCTCGCCGCGCGCAGCAAAAGCATCGACCCCAATGCGCGCCAGTAACGGCAGTTGTGATGGTTGGGCGATGAGGCCGCGTAATACCGCCGTGATGCTGGTGCTGCCGTCCGGAGCCATGCCGAGGAGGGCCGCCGACGGAACCGCTCTGTGCGCAGGATCAACGATCACGCGTACTGCGGCAAAGGCGAGCCCATGCGCGGCTGCCAACGCCACTGGAATGCCATGAGAGGCCCCCACTTCGCATGTCTCAGCGCGAGTAGCCAATATGATTATCCGCACTTTGATCGACGGCGCTGGCGGGACGAAATAGAACTCGCAGCCGCGAATCAATCGTTCCCCGGAGTCAAGGTACATTTCCGAAGCGGGTATTGCGCGGAAAATACTGCAAAGCAGCCATACTGTTCACAGCGCCGCGCTTAGCGGCTAAGATTTCTCGTGGGACGGCGTACAGGCGACTGTGCGTCAGCCACGCTGCGATCAGACGCCATCAGTCGCGATGCATTCGAGGGACTCCAATGAAGCCACAGGACAGTTGCATGAGATTTAACAGCGCGTTTTCGTTGCTGCGTCGGCGCCGGTTGCGACCATTGCTGGCCTTAGCGGTGACACTCCTGCTGTTCGGCCACACGGTTAGCGCTCATGCCGCGCCGGCGACGCCATCATCCAAGTCGCAGGCTCACGTTTACCTGCTCCGGGGCGTTCTCAATATCTTTTCATTGGGCCTGGACGAAATCGCGTACAAGCTGGAGCAGCAAGGCATTCGAGCGAGCGTATCCAACTATCTCCTTTGGTCATCGGTCGCGGATGAAGCAGCGGCGGAATACAAGAGCGGGCGCACGCGCACTATCATTTTGGTGGGGCATTCCTCCGGTGCAACGATACTGCCCGATATGGTTGAGCGGCTGGATAAGCTCGGGGCCCCCGTCAAGCTGGCCATCGGCCTGGATTCGGTGTTTCAAACCAGCCTGTCAGGACGCGTGGGCCGCTATATCAATTTCTACGTCGCCAACGGCGCCGGCACGCCCGTGCAGGGCACCAAGCAACTCCAGGGAAAACTGGAAAATGTCGACGTCGAGAGGATACCTGGGGTCGGTCACATGACGATCGACAAGAACCAGATCATGCAGCAGAAGGTCATAAGCGCTATAAATTCCGCACTCTAGGCGGACTGCCGCACCCGCTCTCAATCATGCATAGCTGCCATCGCCGTGTTGACAGCGGCAGCTGTGCCTTAATTCAAGAATGTTTTGCGTGTCTGTATCCCGCAGGCAAACGCTGAAAGCGCAAGATGTATCCGGTGCAAATTGCATCCCTGCTGACCGCAGCGATCTTTTCCAGCTGCGCGCTTTTTGTCACCTCTGATCCGGCAAACTCTGGCCCCGTTGCGGGTTGGCGCCAGACCGCCGGAGTTCCGTCGAAAATAACTCCGGCTACCGTTTCTGCAGCGAAGCCCTCGCCGGTTGGCCCCCCGCCGGCAGCCAAACAAGCCGTGATTGTGCCGACCGGGCGTGCCTATTTATTCCGCGGCGCGCTTGGTCCGATTTTTTCGCGCGGGATGGATCGGCTGAGAAAACGCATCGAAGAAGCCGGTGTAACCGCGAACGTCAATGAATTCACGATTTGCCGTTACATTGCCGCGAAGGCCATTCGTGACTATCGCCAGGATCCCGCGCCGATCATCCTCATCGGACACTCGATGGGTGGGTTTTGCGCGATCAAGTTTGCGGAAATCCTTCAGGCCGAGAACATTCCAGTGAGCCTCGTTGTCACGATCGATCCAGCACACGTCACGCCGGACGTGCCGCTTAATGTCGAGCGCTTCATCAACATATTTCTGGCGCACAATGTCTTGGGTGGCGGCGATGTCGTGCCGGCCAAAGGCTATCAGGGCCATTACGCGAGCTTTGATCTCTCGAAGCACGACGAGGTCACGCATATCAATATCGACAAGATGGACTCGGTCCACCAGCAACTGGTTGCCAAGATCCAGGAACTCACGGCGACGCCGGCAAAAGCTGAAGGCGAGGGAATACCAATCCGTTACGTCGTTCCCGCCGATGCCGCAATCGAACTGTGGGACAGTGGCGCGCCGGTTTTCGCGCAGCCGGGCGATACGCTGGAAACGATCGCGGCGTATTACCGCGTGCCGCTCTGGTCGCTCACGCAGATCAACCAGGTGCCGGAGGGCTTACCGCTCACAGATCGCCAGCGGATCGTGATCCCGCGACATCTCGTTCCGCTCGCTGCCGTCTCGGGCCAGCCCCCGCCCAAACGCTGAGGCGGGCTCTTCGCTGCGATACGCTTTTAGTGGTGAGGCAGGAACGGAATCAGCATTGGGACGCGACGGCGGTAAGCCCCATAGGCGTCCGCGCCGAGTTCAATGCTGAGAAAGCGTTCTTCCATGCGGGCCTTTTGCCATAGGCCCAGCGAGATGAGCACCGCACCGAGTATAGCGTTCACGGTTCCGACTGCGGCGCCGGTTGCCAGGATTGCTGAGATAAGCCCCGTATAAATTGGATGACGCACAAATTGATATGGGCCCGTGTCGATGACTCGGTGGCCCTCTTTGCGCGTGATTGCATTCGACCAAAAGTAGCCGAGATGAATTCTCGCCCACCACGTGAGTAAGACGCCCGCCAATGTCACGGCAGCGAGCGCGTAAGCGACACCGTTGCCAATCGTCCAAACCTGGCGAACCCCCAGTACTTGGGCAGTCCAAGGTGTTAGGAGAAGCGCCCCGACAATAATCGGGATCCGGTAAGCCTGTGCATTCCAGGTCAAGACGCGTTTTTGTGTCTGGCCCGACCAGAACGACGCAGCCGCCCAGCTGATCAGCCACCCAATCCAGATGAGGGCAATCAATCCGCTCGGCCACGCGGCGAGCCAGCCGCTCCAGACCAATGCAATCAGCTCGTTCAGGCTATGCGGCATGGGCGTTAACCAGGTAGGCGATGGTCTCGCGCAAGGCGGACTCAACGGGGCGAGGCGCATAGCCGAGCTCACGCTTCGCGCGCTCGATCGACAAGGCTGTCGATCGCAACGCGATACGAACGCCCTCTGCCGTGCCAGAGGGAGGATTGCGCGTTACGTGATCGGCGATGAATTCCAACATGCCAGCAGTCATTTCTGCAAATTGCCCCGGAATAGGAACGCGCAAACTCCAGCGACCGCTGATCGCGGCGACATATTGTAGGAGCCTTTTCAGCGGAATGCTTTCGCCGCCCAGGATGTATCGATGTCCAACTTTTCCGCGTTCCATGGCGAGAACGAGACCGGCCGCAACATCGCGCACGTCCACGAGGTTCACAACGAAATCGAGATACAATTGAAAGCGGTTGTTTAGAAAATGCCGGAGCATCGCAGTCGGCGGAGTGAGGTTGTGGTCATGAGGTCCAATCGGCATTGTCGGACTGCCAATCACCACGGGAAAACCGGATGCCGCGGCTTGAACCGCGAGCTGTTCGGCGAGCATTTTCGATCGCGTGTATGGACCCGGCATATCCTCGGCTGTCAGTAAAACATCTTCTGCGGCAGCGCCATCCGAGCCGGATGGGCGGAAAAGGATGGATTCAGTCGAACAGTGTAACAGCCGTGCAATACCACGCTTACGCGCAGCTGCAATAACGATCTCGGTGCCACGGCAATTGACGGCATGAAAGTCGTCTTTGTGGGGTATCCACATGCCGGGCAGCCCCGCGAGGTGGTAGACCTCATTGACGTCTTTCAGGGCCTGATCGACCAATTCTGGGTCGAGCACCGAGCCACTGATGTATTGCGCGGCGGCCAGGTCGGGACCCGGAGGATGAAGATCGAGTACGCGCGTTTGCCGACCGCTCGCGATCAGCGCCGATACCAGGTGCCGCCCGATGAAGCCGCTGCCGCCGGTGACAAGAACGCATGTCATGGATCTTGCTGCACGCCGCCTTGACGCTGCTGCGGATAATTCGACCGGTGGCCCGCCGACGGTTGCGATCCTTGTTGAATAATAACCGCGAGATCGTTTCGGAAGCCGAGAGCGATAAACAATTTTGCCATCACAAACATCGGGCCCAGAAGAAGGTGAGGCGGGTTGTCCAGAAGCGCCGGCTTGCGACCTTCGAATATTTGATGCCCGATAATTTGAACACCAATGCCGATGACAATCAGCACGATGGAAATTATCCAAACGGCGGTAACGCTCACAGTGTTGGAGATAACCGCGGCCGCTATGAGCAGAAGAATTCCGGCACCGACGAGGGCCAAGCCAAGGGCGGTATCGAGCAGGACCCAGTAGACCAGCACGGGCACCACCATGAAGACTGCCACATTGCTTTGAACACCAAATATGGTGACGGGCCACAGGCTCAGGGGAAGAACCGCTGCGAGGAACAGAAGTATTATGCCGACAACGTGCATGGCGCAGTTGGTCGGATCGCGATGATATTCCACGTAGTCCGAAAGCTGGCGCCGAAAACTAGCACTCATTCTGCGCTCGCTGCTGCTTTCGTGTGGAAACGCCACTAAACCAATAGCCGCATCAACGAGGGGCGACTGTTCTTTGTTTTGCCCCCGGTGGGCGGACTACGCAACTTAAACTTGGGATCGTGCTCAAGTCAAAGGGCGCCGCCTTGATTTTGGCAAAGTCAAAACAAGCGCCCGTCAGGAACGGTTTCGATCCATTTTACGTTGTTAAATCAGTGGGCGACGAAACCGGGCCATGCTGGTGCAATAATCATGACGGTGTCGTCAAGCAACCTGCCGATTTAATGCGCATTCGCCGGTATTCGGCGCGCGGCCAATGGCGTGCGCCGTGGTGGCGTTCCGCAGTTCACTCATCGCGTGCGTGATTGAATGCTTTGCCGATCGCGTTCATGCGTAGGGAGCTCATGCCGACACGCTGATCTTTTTCGAGCGGCGCGACCGCCTCATCGCAATTGACGTAACCCTGGTCCCACATCTTTCCGGTGCGATTATCGAGCATCCGCCGCCAACATTGGTCACCGCGCGTCGGCACGATGATGATGGAGCCCGTGTAAACGGCGGTATCATTGCGCGGTAACGGTTTTGCGGCGGTCTCTTTCTTGAGCGCCGACCAGCCGCTCGGATGCCAGTCAATGGAATAGATGAGAACCGCGGCACCGAAGGCCAACCAAATGAGGAGAATATTGGTGCGCGGGATATCGCGCATGAACCAATGATGGCGAGACGAAACGCGACGCGTGGCCATGACCATTACTCCGAACACGCGAACTTTGTCCTAGACCGGATTTCATCCGATCGACTGTCAGTAGCCTAAAGCGACCTTCGTTAAGAGATCGTTCAGCCTTGGCCGTCGACGATTTGTGCGGTTCGGTAGCCCAAAAAACATAATACTTACCGGCGTCTGGCGGGCCCGACGCGCAAGCTTTTGATGCGCGCCCGCACTTGCACGAGGCCATCCGCGCCGCGTAACGTCGGCCATCAACAATGCCGGCGAGGAAAACAGACCGGCCTAGGGGAGGATGATAATCATGCGGCGGATTTTCGCGCTGGTCTCGCGCGCGGCGCTCGTGGTGGCTTGCATTGCAGTTATACCGATCGGCAAGGCGGCCGCAGCCGATTACCCAACCCGCTCACCGCATATTTACGTCGGCTATCCGCCTGGCGGTTCGACCGACATTCTAGCGCGAATTTTCGGTCAGTATCTCAGCGAACGACTCGGTCAACAGTTCATTGTCGAAAACCGTCCCGGCGCCGGCAACAATCTCGCGACGGACTTTGTCGCGAAAGCTGCGCCGGACGGTTACACCTTTTTGCTAGCCAACCCAGCGAACACGATCAATGCCACGCTCTACAAGCATCTTAATTTCGTATTCCTGCGCGATCTTGAACCGGTTGCCGGCTTCATCCGCGTTACCAACGTGATGGAGGTCAACCCGGATGTTCCGGCAAAGACCGTCGCCGAATTTATTGCTTACGCGAAAGCCAATCCGGGCAAGGTCAACATGGCATCGTCCGGCAACGGCACCTCGGTGCATCTCTCCGGCGAATTGTTCATGGCGATGACCGGCGTCAAAATGCAGCACGTGCCCTACAAAGGCGCAGCGCCTGCGCTAACAGATTTGATGGGCGGGCAGGTTCAGGTGTTTTTCGATAATCTCCCGTCATCGATCGAGCACATCAAAGCCGGGAAATTACGCGCCTTGGGCGTGACGGCGGCGCAGCGGTCGTCGGAATTGCCGGACGTGCCGACCGTCGGAGACACCGTGCCCGGTTACGAGGCGAGTGCGTTTTTCGGCCTCGCCGCGCCAAAGGGCACGCCGAAAGAAATCGTCGACAAGATCAATGGGCTCGTGAATGAAGCCCTCAAGGATCCAAAGATGCTCGCGAAGCTCAAGGAGCTTGGCGGCACACCGTTCTTGGGCACGCCGGCCGATTTTGGCAAGCTGCTCGCCGACGAAACGGCAAAGTGGGAAAAGGTCGTTCGCGGCGCAAACCTTTCGATCGAATGATGTGCCCGAGACGCACGGCATCTCCAGAATGACGGCGCGCAAACGTCCCGAAGACTTGCGCAGCTACCGCTGGCTCGGCGTCAACGATTTGCGGTCGTTCGGCCATCGGTCGCGCCTCCGGCAGGGCGGCTTCAACTCCGTCGACTGGGCGGGCAAGCCCGTGATCGGAATCGTCAACACGTGGAGCGACATCAACTTCTGTCACACGCACCTGCGCGACCGCGCCGAAGATGTGAAGCGGGGGGTGCTGCAAGCCGGCGGTTTTCCGGTCGAGCTGCCGGCGATGTCGCTGTCGGAACCGTTCGTCAAACCGTCGACGATGCTCTACCGCAATTTTCTGGCGATGGAGACCGAGGAGCTTCTGCGCAGCCATCCGATCGATGGTGCCGTCCTGATGGGCGGCTGTGACAAAACGACGCCGGGGCTACTGATGGGCGCAATCAGCATGGGTGTGCCTGCGATTTATGTGCCGGCTGGGCCACAATTGCGCGGAAATTGGCGCGGTCAGCAGCTCGGCTCTGGCTCCGACGCATGGAAATATTGGGATGAAAAGCGCGCCGGCCGCATCAGCGACGCCGACTGGGCCGAACTCGAGGGCGGCATCTCGCGCAGCTACGGGACATGCATGGTTATGGGGACGGCGGCCACGATGATGGCGATCGCCGAGGCGCTCGGGATGTCGTTGGCTGGTGCCTCGTCGATCCCGGCTGCCGACTCCGGTCACATGCGCATGTGCGCGGCCGCCGGCCGCCGCATTGTCGACTTGGTCTGGGACGATGTGACGCCGCAAAAAATTCTCACCCCGTCTGCCTTTGATAATGCCATCCGCGTTCACATGGCGATGGGCGGATCAACGAACGCTATTATTCATGTCGTGGCGATGGCGCGCCGCGCCGGGCTCAAGCTCGAAATGAATCGCTTCGACGAGATTTCACGCGAAATTCCAGTTCTCGCCAATGTGCGGCCATCCGGCGAATTTCTGATGGAGGATTTCTTTTACGCCGGCGGCTTGCGGGCACTCATGGCGGAACTCAGAAGCGCCCTCGATCTGTCGTGTCTTACGGTCACCGGCAAAAGCATCGGCGAAAATATTACCGGCGCTGAAGTCTACAAGCGCGAGGTTATCCATCCGTTGTCGGATCCAGTATCTCGCGAAGGCGCGACCGCCGTGCTCACCGGCAACCTTGCTCCCCGCGGCTGCGTGATGAAACCGTCGGCGGCTGACAAGCGGCTATTACGTCATCGCGGCAAGGTCATTGCGTTCGAAGACTACAACCATATGGCTCGCGAGGTGGAGCGCGAAGATCTTGACGTTACGCCGGATCACATCCTCGTCCTCAAGAACGGCGGCCCCAAGGGTGGCCCCGGCATGCCCGAATGGGGCATGCTGCCGATACCGAAAAAGCTGGTGAAGCGGGGTGTGCGGGACATGTTGCGCATTTCGGACGCCCGCATGAGCGGCACCAGCTATGGGGCGTGCATTCTGCACGTGGCGCCGGAAAGTTTCGTCGGTGGGCCGCTGGCGTTCGTCAAGACGGGCGACGAAATTGAAGTCGATGTGCCGGCGCGGCGCATCCATCTGCACGTCTCGGACGACGAGATGGCCCGGCGCCGGGCGACGTGGAAACTGCCGAGCCCACGCTATCCGCGCGGTTATGGCGCGCTTTATTCACAACATATCGGCCAGGCTGACGAAGGTTGCGATTTTGATTTTCTTGCGCCGCTTGGGGCAATTTCCGAACCGGAAATCCATTGATCGCCATCAAGCTTAAATTAGAAACGTTCTCATCTTCGCCTGATTAGAAAAGCTCCTAATTAGAAATTTCTAAACTGTGCCGCGCGCATTGACGCGCCTGCAAAAGTTTTGAATTGTTTTTTCGCCGCGACCTTTTGTGTGTCGTGCAACCTGATGGCCGGGCCTTGAACCCGGCGTATGAGGAAACAAAAAAGATGTTTCACGCTCGCGGTGCGCGCGCTGTTATCTCTGCTGCGTCCTTTTTGATTGTTTCGGGTTTGGCCGCGCGTGCGCAGGATAGCACTTCGGCTTTTTATCGGGACATTGAAACGAAATATATTTTCGGGTTCACCGAGGGTTCAGGCATCGGCCTTGAAGGCGAAAAAGAATTCTCACTGGAAACCGTCGCGCGGATCGGGAAGGCCGACGGACGCTATTGGGCGAGCGAGACCAAGCTCGAATACGAATTCACGCCAAACCAGTATGTCCAATTCGAATTTGGGCCGCTCGTGTCCTACCACAATATCCAGAATGTTACGGGCATGGACGACATCAATCGGTTCGCATTCAGCGGGCTGTTCGGCGAAATAAGATACCTCGTGCTCGATCGTGGACCATCGTCGCCACTTGCGATCACGCTTTCAGCCGAACCAGAATGGCACCGCATCGACGAAACAAGCGGCACACGCGTCGAAAATTTCAGCCTTGAGCTGAAGGTCAATGCCGATCTTGAGCTGATTCCCGAACCGGTTCTATCTCGGCGCCAATCTGCTCTATGAGCCGGAAGGCACCCGCGACCCGGATGGCGTTGGGGCCGGATGGGCGCAGGAATCAACTGGCGGCATTTCGACCGCGTTGGCCTACCGCATTGTGCCGTCCGTTTTCGTCGGCGCCGAGGTCTGGTACCTACGGCACTACGATGGAATGTGGTTCAACACATATACGGGCGATGCCGTGTATGTCGGTCCAACCTTGTATGCGCAACTTGATCGCAAGGTGTTCATGACTGCAGCCTGGAATACGCAGGTCGTTGGCCACGATGTCGACGTGCCTGGCTCGTCACTTAATCTCAGTGAATTTTCCCGCCACCGCGCCAAATTGAAAGTCGCTGTCGAGTTCTAACCGGAGCTGGTTTATGCGTATTATTATTGCGAAGATCGCTTTGACCACTGTTTTGATTGCGTCCGCCGGATTTTGTGCGACTGCGCAGCAAGCGGCAAGCGTCAGCATCAGTGTGAAGAATCACCGTTTTCAGCCGGCGGAAATCCACGCGCCGGCGAATGTTCCGATCGAGCTGCACGTGAAAAACCTTGATTCAACCCCGATGGAATTTGAAAGTGTGACATTGCGGGTCGAAAAGGTTGTGGCTGGCAACAGCGAAGGTCTCATCCGGCTGCGGCCGTTGGGGCCCGGCAGCTACAAATTTTTCGACGATTTTCATCAGGAAACAAACGGCGTCCTGGTGGTGCGCTAGCCTCACGCCACGGACGAGAATTTCGTAACGCGCACGCCGCCGGACCGGGCTGGCGCAAAGCATGGGTGCAACGATAGCCGAAATAGTGGTAGGCCGGTTCCGCAAACTGGAACGCACCATGGCCGACGACATTCCTTTCAATAAAGACCTCAATATCGCACCTGACACCGTCGACGAGCCGATGTCGGGCGTCCGACGCATCATGGCCAACAACCCCGGCCCATTCACCTTCAAGGGAACGATCAGCTACATCATCGGCCGCGGCAAGGTCGCGATCGTCGATCCCGGTCCTGATGACGAAGCGCACATCGGCGCGCTCCTCAATGCCGTTCGCAATGAGACTTTGACGCATATTTTTGTCACACATACACATCGCGATCATTCGCCAGCGGTGCCGGCGATCAAGGCGGCGACGGGCGCTACCGTTTACGCTGAAGGTCCACACCGCGCCGCGAGGCCTTTGCATATCGGCGAACACAATCCTCTCGACGCGAGCGCCGATCGCGACTTTTTTCCCGATGTAGCCCTAAAGGACGGCGAAGTCGTCGCTGGCGACGGTTGGGCTATCGAGGCGGTAACGACGCCCGGCCACACGGCCAACCACATGTCATTTGCCCTCAAAGAGAAAAGCACGCTTTTTGCGGGCGATCACGTCATGGCCTGGGCGACATCGATTGTGGCGCCGCCGGACGGCGCCATGAGCGACTACATGGCCTCGCTGGCAAAACTCGCGCGGCGCGAAGAAAAGATTTATTTTCCCGGTCACGGCCCCGCCATCACAGACGCGCCACGCTTCGTCAATTATTATATCCTGCATCGCAAGGCGCGCGAGGCCTCGATCCTGCATCGGCTGTCGAAAGGCGCGACCGATATCCCGACGATCGTCCGTGCGATTTATATTGGCCTCGACTCGCGTCTCACGGGAGCAGCGGGCCTCTCGGTGCTTGCCCATCTCGAAGATTTGGTGGCCCGCGGTATTGTCGTAACCGACGGCCAACCTGCAATCGACGGTATTTATCGTTTGGCGGGCTGACGCTTCTCAGGTTGGCCCTTTTTTGGCGGCGGCGGCGCGGGCTTCGGTTCGGGCGCCGAGCCGACCACATCGTCGATGTCATCGAGCAGGCTACGAATGCGAGACGCATTGGCGCCGAAATCGTGCGCGCCAACGCGCGACGCAGAGCGCATATCGACTCGCGTGCCTTGACCCATCGGGGTCAGGCGGATGACGACATCGTCACGGAATCCCATGATTGGCGTGCGTGCCACGGCCTCAATCACGCCGTCGCGGCGTGTCGCGGTCGGCGCCCGAGCGTCGCCGATGTACCATTTGCGTTTTGTGACGAGCGCGAGCGCGGCGTCGTAGGCGACTTTGGTCGGGACGTCGAGGTCAAGGGGGGCCAAATCGGGATAAGCGGCGCGCTGAAGGGTGGCTACCGCAGGACCGGGATAATCGATACGCCCTCGCGGCCGCAGCCGCGCTAGAACGTCAAATCGCGGGGGATTAGCGGGATCGGTTGTCACATCCGTGATTTCGGGAAGTTTCAGAGCGCGGGTGCCAAGATAAGCTGGGTAGGCGAGGAGCACCAATCCGAGGAATAGCCCAAGCAGGGCGCGCCCTAGACCGGACCGGCCCTGGCGCCAGATAACGACGAAACCAGCAAAGGCGAAAAGTATGGCGAGGCCGGCAAAGACGAGAGCTGCGGCAAACGTCGCGAGCGCCGGCACAATCTCTAGCAAGCCGGAACGCACGATGATAATCGACAGCGCGGCGACAACGAAAGCAAACATCGCCAGTCGCGACGACCAGACCGCAATTTTCGAAACCGGTTCACCTTGGAGCGGGCGTCGGGCCATGATCATGAACCCGCACAAATCTGCTTGAGCGCCGCCCATTCGCTTGCATCGAGAAAGGGCATGGGCTGAGGCACGGCCGCAAATTTGTCGATGGCGGCAGCCCGCGCCTTCGTCTCCGGATAATTCAGCAGGATTGTCATGCCGGGCTCGGTAGCGCCGCCAATCTTGCCGAGGATCGTCGCAAGCGCGTGGGCATCGCCGCCGGCTTTGTTCATGAGGTCGGTGCCATATGTGTCGGCGGCCACTTCCGCCTCGCGTGAATAGGACGATTGCAACACCGTTTTCGCAGCAAACACAACTGCGCCGCCGCCGACGAAATCGCCGAGCAGCATGCCGAACATAAACGACAGACCTGCGCCCTGAAGCACGGCTTGTGTGCCGTCGCGGTGGGCCACGTGGCCGATTTCATGGGCAATCACGCCGGCTACCTCGTCGGCATTGTCAGCTTTGGCAATTAGACCGCTGAATAAATAGACCTGTCCACCGGGAAGCGCTATGGCGTTGGCCTCAGGCCGCCGCACCACATTCGCGCGCAAGGCAGTGGCAGTCCTGCGGCAGCCAGGAATCGCACGCCGCCGCCCGTCGCCCCGTCTGCATCAAGGCTGGTCATGGCCCGAAGGGATAAAGGCAAGCGCGAGTGTAAGCAATGTCGTGTAGTGCGCCCCTAAATTTCGATTTTGTTATTTTGCCGCGCAAATATGCGAATACGCACCATAGGGCAGGCAAAGGCTAGGCGACGAGCTGTGCCGCAGTTGTCGATGTTGCCAGCCGAGTGCGAATGACCTCGGCGGACATCGGCTCCCCGAAGAAGTGCCCCTGCCCTTCATGGCAGCCGTGCGCCCGCACTTGCCGCATCTGCTCTTCGGTTTCGATACCTTCCGCGACCACAGTTTTGTCGAGGCTGGCACCGAGGCCGGCGACGGCGCCAATAATTGCCTGCGCGTCGCGCTCTTCCCCAAGACCCTGAATAAACGATTGGTCGATCTTGATTTTGTGGAAGGGAAATTTGCGCAAGTAGTTGAGCGAAGAGTAGCCGGTGCCGAAATCGTCGAGCGAAATTCCGACACCCAGATTTTTGAGCTGCTCCATAACCGCCAGCGTTCCGTCGCTATCCTCGAGCAGCAAGCGTTCGGTGACTTCAAGCTCGAGCCGTTGCGCCGGAAGTCCCGATTTGGCCAGCGCCGAGACCACCTGCAAGGCGAGCCCGCGGTCGCGGAATTGCACGGGTGACAGGTTGACGGCCACCTTGACGCTTTTTGGCCACTTGACCGCTTCGAGACAGGCGTGCTGCAGCGCCCATTCGCCGAGCGCGATGATCAAGCCGGTTTCTTCGGCGATCGGGATGAATACCGACGGCGGCACCATTCCGCGCGTCGGATGCGACCAGCGCAGCAAAGCTTCGCATGTCGTGACCCGCCCATTGCGCAGGTCGACCAGCGGCTGGAAATTCAGCTCGAATTGGTCAGAGCCGAGTGCTTCGCGGAGGTCGAGCTCCAGCGACCGGCGCTCCTGTGCCGCCTGCTCCATTTCCAGAGCGAAGAAACGATGGTCGCCGCCGCCACCGTTCTTGGCCGCATACAAAGCCATGTCGGCTTTTTTCAAGAGCTGGTCGGCATCAACGCCATCCATCGGCGCCATAGCGATGCCGATCGAAGCGCCGATGTCGATGCGGTGACCGTCGATGTCGAAAGGATCCTTGAGCGTTCTGGCGAGTCGCTGCGCCAGCCACTTGGCGTCCTGATATCGTTCGGTACCGGCCTGCAACACAACGAACTCGTCACCGCCAAAGCGCGTGATCATGTCGCCCGGGCGGATAACGGTCTTCAGTCGTGAGGCAACTTCCTTGAGCAACTTGTCGCCGATCGGGTGACCGAGCGTGTCGTTGATAGCCTTGAACCTGTCGAGGTCGATCAAATGAATGGCGATGCGGTTCTCTCGCCTGTGCATCGCTGCCAACATGCCATTAATACGTTCGCGGAACTGGTTGCGGTTGGCGAGGCCAGTAAGGTCGTCGTATTTGGCGAGATGCGTGATGCGCTCCTGCGCCCGCTTACTTTCCGTCACGTCTTCGAGAATAACGACCGAGCCGCCGCCGGCCATCGTCCGGCGTGACACCGCGATCGTTCGATCGCCATCAGGCGAGGTCTGGATCTGATCGAAACGATCCTTTTGAAGGCCGCGCGCCAGATCGTTGAAGACCTTTTTTACGCTTTTGGCGCGGTGATTTCCGGCGCGGATACTGTGGCGGATCAATTGCGACACCCGCATGCCAACGCGGACGGGCACGTCCTTGAGGTGGAGCAACTCGAGAAAGCGCTCGTTCCAGACCTGCAGGCGGTTCTGTTCGTCGAGCATGCACAGGCCGTGCGACATGTTGTTGAGAGCGATGTCGAAACGATTGGCCTGCTGTTCGAAGCGTGTCGCGAGCGCCGCTTCTTTGCGCGTCATCGTCAACGCTTGAATGATGATGTCGCGGATGCTTAGCGTGATGTCGATCATTCCGTAGATGAACATCAGGACGACAAAGCCCAGGGCCTTGTGGACCCAATCGGGATAGACAAGCAGCGCGATCGACATTGGTAGCGTGCAAAGCGTGAGCTGGCCTACCGCGATAAATGGCCGGCCGGCGTTTCGACCCGAAATCGCAGCCGCATAGCCCGCAGTTGTTGTGGTGACGGCCATCTGAAGCGACGCATCCGAAGTGCGCGTGATCGCCATCCAGCACAAAAGGCCGAGCAGGGCAGAGAACGCCCAAGCGCCGTATTCGTAGACATGCTCCCAGATTTTCGTCGCGGCTATTTTTTCGGTTTCTTTGTAGCGCTGATAAAAAAGCGCCGATGCCACGCGCAACATGCCGACCGCGAGGATCGCTACCGAATTGGCCATGATCCACAGGTCGCCGACTCGCAGCGCAACGGATGCGCCAACGATCGAACAGGCGACCGCGCCGACGATCAGCGACGCGATCGGCGCAAAAAGCAACTCGATCAGCGCAGCACGAATCTCTTTCGGCAGCTCCGCGTCCGCCTTGCGGGTCTGGAGCAACTTCGTGATTAACATGCGACCTACGCGACTATCTCGACGGTCGACATGGTACCCGGCATTCTTCAATGCGAAGCAAATTGGTTGGTGTTTCAGCAACCAAGATGAACGGACCGCAACTTGGGGCGCGACAATTTCAATAAAATTTTCTCGAATGACGAAACGTGACGATGACGAACGTGCGCCGTTTTGGCGCAGTCACAGATTCGCCTCATTCCCGACCGGCATGACCACGCGAACAGGCGATCTCGAAACACCTCACGCACTCTCGTGGAAGGTCAACCATCTTCGTTTGTAGTTAACGCGCATTTCGACGAGTTTTCGCGGGATTCCGCGTAGAACATTTCCGAAACGGTCGCTGAAACACTTTCGCGCAGCTCCAATGCGTGATTGTGCGATTGTTTGTTTTGCAACCTTCTGTTAGGGTAAAGAAATCGTAAATTGGTACGCAGAAATGTCGATGTTTGCCGTATCGGATGCCCTTTCAGCGGTGCGGGTTGACGCCCCCTCGGGAGTAACCGAACAGGCGAAGCTCCCTTTTGACCCGCGCATCATCGATCTGAAGAAAAGCGCCGATGCGCGACGCCTTTTCGAGCTCGAGCAGCTCGAAGTCTCGTGGGACGATCCGACAGGCACACTCTGGACGTTTATGCGCCCGCGCGGCCGCCCGAGTTACAATGTCGACCTTCTCGAAGATTTTCACTCCTGGCAGCGCGGCATCGTAGCGGCTTTCGAACATCGTCCGACCGATCTGCGCTATCTGCTTCTGGGTTCGCGCACGCCGCATGTGTTCAATCTTGGCGGCGACCTCGATCTTTTCGCAGCAAGGATCCGCGCCCGTGACCGCGCAGCGCTGGTTGCATACGGCGAATCCTGCGTGCGCATTTTGCACCGGAACATGAACTGTCTCGGCTTGCCGATGGTCACCATTGGGCTCGCGCAAGGCGATGCACTTGGTGGCGGTTTTGAATCGCTTCTCTCATTCAATGTTATCATTGCCGAACGTGGTGCTAAGTTTGGGTTTCCGGAAAACGTCTTCGGACTATTCCCCGGCATGGGTGCCTATAGCCTTGTGGCGCGCCGCGTCGGCGCGGCCTTCGCGGAAGAGATGATGCTCAACGGCCGCATCTACACCGCCGAGGAAATGAAAGATGCCGGCCTCGTTCACATCCTCGCCGAGCCGGGGCAGGGGATTGCCGCGGCGCGAGACTTTATCCAGCGTAGCAAGCGCCGCCACAATGGCAGCCGCGCGGTCTACAAGATCGGGCGCGAGGTCAATCCTGTGACTCTTGAAGAGCTTGATCGTGTCGTTCAGGTGTGGGCCGATGCGTGCTTGGAGCTGCGTGATCGCGATCTCAAAGTGATGCAGCGCCTTGTGGCCGCGCAGGATCGCCTGCAGAGCGCACCGCAAGCGGCCGAGTAACGCGCGATCACGCGCCGACGGCCGACGTGCCGGAAACTAGCTCCCCGCGGTCAAAACTCATTTGCGCAAAGCGGCTCCGGTATTCGGCGGGCGTCATGCCTGTGTGACGCTTGAACAGATTCCGGAAAAACCCGATGTCCTCGTACCCAATTTTCGAGGAGACCGTTTGAATTGACGAGGCGCCGTGCTCAAGTAACTCCCTGGCCGCCGATACCCGTAGCGTTTGAACGTATGCGCCTGGTAATCGCCCGGTCGCGGCCTTGAAACGGCGGATGAAATTGCGGGGGCCCATGCCGGCGCGTTCAGCAAGGGTATCGATCGAGACATCCCTGTCGAAATGTTGCTGCAAATATTCTTCGGCCTGCCGGATCTTGAGGTCGGAATGCGGGCGCGAGAGCTGCACGACCGAATATCCCGACTGCCGGCCTCGTGGCATGCTCAGAAGCAGGGATTTGGCGACTTGCAGCGCGATTTCGTGGCCGCAGAATTTCTCCACCAGATAGAGGCTCAAATCGATCGAGGCATAGACGCCGCCGCTGCAGAACAGCCGGCCATCCTCCGTCACGAATTGGTCCGTCTGCCAGCGCACCTTGGGATAGCGTTTTCGAAAAATCTCTGCGACCCCCCAATGGGTCGTTGCAACCCGCTCATCGAGGATGCCGCTTTCTGCAAGGAAAGCGACGCCTGTGCATGCGCCGGCAATATAGGCCCCTCGATCGTGCCATTTTTTCACCCAGGGCACGAGCGGCGTATTTTTTGCAATCTGGTCGAGAACATCCCAGCCCGGCGCAGCGATGATGATAATGTCGGTATGCTTGATGTCCTTGATTGCGCAGTCCGGCGTGAGGCCGAGAGAGCCGGCCGCGTTCACTTTACGGCCGTCGACGGACGCAGTTCGCACCCGGAATCGCGGACGCAACGCGTTGCCGTGCAGCCAATTCCAAATTATGCCGGCGGAGTGGAAGATTTCGATAGGCGCAATCGCGGTCGACGCATAGCCGTCTTCCAGGACCACGACGGTGACATCCACCAGGCCGTCACCAACCCCATCGGGATGCCGAACTTTTTTCGTGCCGTTGTTCGTTCGCGGCGCCGGTTTTTTAGCCATGGCCACTCCATTTCAGGACGGGTTTGACCGGCTCCCATAAACCTATGAGTGCGCCGACTGAATCCAGGATAAGCGATATCCGGGCGATACCCGACACTGTGAAGGGCTCGACAACGACAGCCCCGCCCAAAGCGGACGCCAGGCGGATGGAATCTTGTGCGCTGTCCACGCGCACATAGGGCGTCCAGTGTGAGGGCATCCCGTGATCGAGCAGGGCAGCTCGCAATTGGTAAACTGAGCCGACGTCCTGATTTGATAACCGCAAACGAATAAAGCTGCCGCCGTTTGCCGGCTGCTCGTGAGACGTCCAGCCGAACAGTCTGGCATAAAACTCTCTTGCGCTGCCGGCATCTGTTGCTGCGAGGTCGAGCCAGCAGAACTGTCCGGTATTTGTATTGCCGAGGCTGACCATGGCTGAAATATCCTGCATTTATGTGCTTGGGCCCGCGAGGTACGACACCGCCGGCGAGCCCGACGGTGTCGCAGCATCAGCCGACCGCGGTCATAGGATCGATGATGGCGCGAACCTCCGTGACTTTGGTCGCGGGAAAGCCGCTCAATTTGGCATGCTCGCGCACCGCGGCCTCGTTCTCGGCGAGATAGATGCAAAAGGTTTTGTCATCGACGACATATGAATGCTCCCACTGCGCTTTACCGGCGAGCTTTGCCAACGCGCCGTTGGAGGTCGTGGCTGCATCCTTCAGCTGGGCGCGGTTCAGGCCGCCGATGCCCGGCACGTCGCGTTCGATCACATAGCGTTTCATGTTCTCACTCCGTGTTGATGTCACGGAAGTTAATGGCCCAATTCAATCATAGAGGACAGATGGCACTTTTGACAATATAGCATGGTGATAGTGACAGGACTGCCGGAAACGGCTCCGGCTTTAAGAGCCGGGATAATTTGCCTGCGATGATAGAAGTGCACGCGCCGGGAATGGGTTAGGCGCTACGCGTACCGATGCGTTGGTGCCGTAGTCAGAAACCGGCAAAATCGACTACGTCCGTCTTCCCCGTTACGACCGGTTGCCACCCGGCGCGTGCAAAAGGAAAACGCCGCCTCACGAAGCCGGTTCCGGCACGAAGATCACACCCGACGCGCTGCTATTCCGCCGCTTGTGTGGCCGGCAGCCGATAGTCCTTGAATTGCATTCGCAGGGTAAGCTTCTGGATTTTTCCGGTCGCGGTGTGCGGGATTTCGTCGACGAACACGACGTCATCGGGCATCCACCATTTTGCGATCTTGCCCTGCATGAAGCCAAGGATGTCTTCCTTGGTGGCGTTTTCGCCCTTCTTGAGCACGATCACCAACAGCGGCCGCTCGTCCCATTTCGGGTGCGTCACGCCGATGACGGCAGCTTCCGCCACTTTCGGATGGCCGACCGCGAGATTTTCGAGGTCGATGGACGAAATCCATTCGCCGCCCGATTTGATCACATCCTTGGCGCGGTCGGTGATCTGCATGTATCCGTACCGGTCCATAGTGGCGACGTCGCCGGTATCGAACCAGCCGTCCTTTTCGAACACCGGATCGCGATCGACCTTAAAGTAGCTCGTGGCCACCGCCGGCCCGCGCACTTTAAGACGGCCGAAAGTCTTTCCGTCCCACGGCAGTGGATTGCCATCGTCATCAGTGATCTTCATCTCCACGCCAAACGGCGGATGGCCCTGTTTCATTTCCACATCGAGCCGCGCCTCGCCGGTCAGTGCGGCATATTCAGGCTTCATGGTGCAGAGCGAGCCGAGTGGGCTCATCTCGGTCATGCCCCAGGCATGAACGACCTCGACGCCGTATTTGTCCTGGAAGGTCTTGGTCATTGCGCGGGGGCAGGCCGAACCGCCGATCACCACGCGTTTGAGGTGCGGCAGCTTGCCGCCGGTCTTTTCCAGGTGCTGCAGGAGCATCAGCCACACGGTCGGCACCGCGGCGGTGAACGAGACCTTGTAGGTGTCGAGCAACTCGAAGATTGACGGGCCGTCAAGTTTTGCACCCGGCATCACCATGGTGGCGCCGACCATCGGTGTCGAGAAGGCGAGGGACCAACCGTTGGCGTGAAACAATGGCACCACGGGAAGCACAACATCGCGCGACGAAAGGCCCTTGCAATCCGGCATCACCGCCATAAAAGCGTGCAGCACGTTGGACCGGTGCGAGTAGAGTACGCCCTTCGGATGCCCTGTAGTGCCGGACGTGTAGCACATGCCGGCGGCGGTGTTTTCGTCGAAGCTCTTCCAGGCGAAATCGCCATCGACTTCCGCGATCCAGTCTTCGTAGGCGACCGCATTTTTCAGCGTCGTCTTTGGCATGTGTGCCGCATCTGTGAGAATAATGTAGCGCTCGATGGTCGGGACCTTGTCGGCGATCTTCTCGAGCATCGGCACAAAGGTGAGATCGGTGATCAACACCCGGTCCTCGGCGTGGTTGACGATCCAGGCGATTTGTTCGGGGAACAGGCGCGGATTGACGGTGTGGTAGACTGCGCCGATGCCGAGGATGCCGTACCAGGCCTCGAGATGCCGCCAGGTATTCCATGCGAGCGTCGCCACGCGGTCGCCGAGCTTGATGCCGTCTTTATCGAGCCGCTGCGCCACCTTGAGCGCGCGCGCACGGATTTCGGCGTAATTGGTTGTGTGGATCGGACCCTCGACCGAGCGCGTGATGACTTTACGCTCGCCGTGAAAAGTCGCGGCATGGTCGATGATGCGATGGCACAGCAACGGCCAGTCCTGCATCAGGCCGAGCATGGCATTCCCCTCTCTGTGCGACGCATGATCGAGGTCATGCGCGATTTTGACGCTCTTGGACCGGCGCCCCTCGCCAGTCGGCACTAAGGTTAGCCGTGGCGCTGGAAGGTGCAACGGTTTCGTGAATAGCTACGGTCCGGCAGCTCTTTCGGCTTCAGGCACCCCGTATAAATGCCGCAATCCCTGCCAATATCTGCTGCCATGCGGCTTTTGATGGCAATCCTTTGGCTGGCAGGCACCGGCGGCGGCATTGCCTTTGCCGAGAATGTGCCACTCCCAAGGCCGCGCCCCCTGATGTGGATCGCGCCGCAAACCTTTCGCGAGGCGGCCGGCCCCGATTTCAGTTCTGCCGATGTAACGAGTGCGGCCACCGAGTGTGACGACCGCCTTGGCAAAATCGCGACCATGGAGCCGATGCCGCGTCTGATCGGTCCCGATGCCTGCGGCGGTGGCGACATGGTTCGCCTAAACGCGGTCCTGCTTGCGGCCGGTGCGCGCATCGAACTCAAGCCAGCACCAGTGCTGCGTTGCGTGTTTGCCGAGTCGCTGGCGAGCTGGTTGCGCGACGAAGCGGCGCCCCGTGCTGAGAAACTGGGTGCTGCGTTGCGGACGATCGAGACCTACGATGATTTCGAATGTCGTGGGCGCAATCGCATGGTCGGCGCCAAGCTTAGCGAACACGGCAAGGGCAACGCTGTCGATGTGCGTTCATTCATATTGGCCGACGGGCGTGCACTCGGATTGACCGACGTTTCCGTTGCGAAAGAATTTCGCGATGACATCCGTGAAAGTGCTTGCCACCGATTCACGACAGTTCTCGGACCCGGTTCCGACAGCAACCATGAATCTCACATCCATCTCGATTTGGCGGATCGCCGTCAGGGATACCGCATATGCCAATGGGACGTACGCATGCCGCCTGCCGCCGACATTGCTGAGCGCGTTCCGCTGCCACTCCCGCGACCGACCAGCGCCGATGAGCCCGCGCATGCACGCAAATTGTGACTGTGCGTGCACCCTCCATTCATAGTTCCGGCGTAGCAATTGGCACATGACGATCAGTGGCCCCACTGCTTTTGTAAGTCCTCAGCCTCGCGTGTTGACACGGCGTGGCCTGATCAAGGGCGGGCTTGGCGTCGCCGGCGCCGCCGGGCTGCTGCTTCCGACCGGCGCCTATGCCGCGCTGGAAGCGGCGCACGAACTGGTGATCACCGACTATCGTATTTCGCCTCCCGCCTGGCCGAAAGGCCAGCCGCTGAGCATCACCGTCGTCGCGGATCTGCACGCCGGCGGCCCCAATATGGGTGTCGAGCGCGTGCGACAGGTTGTCGATGCGGCCAACGAACTTCGTAGCGATCTGACCGTCGTGCTTGGCGACTTTTTCGCGACGCATCATTTTGTGACTGAGCGGGTGCCGCATCCGGTTTGGGCGGCCGAGATTGCGCGCCTGCATGCGCCGCTCGGCGTCTACACTGTCCTGGGCAATCACGACTGGTGGTATGACATCGATGGCGTGCGGCGCGCGCTCGATAAAGTACGCCTGCCAGTGATGGAGAACTCCGCCGAGTTATTGGGTCTGCCCGGCCGCCGCTTCTGGCTGGCGGGCCTTGGCGATCAGATCGCCTATTGGTTGGGACCGAGTGAGTTTGAAGGTGTGGACGATCTGCCTGGGACGCTGGCGCGGATAGACACCGGCGATCCGGTGATCTTGCTTGCGCATGAGCCCGACATTTTCACCGAGGTGCCCGCACGCGTCGCCCTCACTATTGCCGGCCACACGCACGGCGGACAAATCCGTTTGCCGTTTGTACCGCCGGTCTGGGCACCGTCCGCGTATGGCGGGCGTTTCGCCTATGGCCACATCGTGGAGAGCGGACGCCACATGATCGTGTCGGGAGGGCTCGGTTGCAGCAAAGTGCCGCTGCGGCTCGGCGTGCCGCCGGAAATTGTGCGCATCGAACTCGGCTGAAAATAAAAACGGCGCCGCGAGGGCGCCGTTTTCAATTCACTATGCTGATGCTCAGCGGAAAGGTGAAGCTACGGCCACGCGCGGGTTCGCCGGCGAGTCGCCCTGGTGGGGCGCCAGCACGACTACGACGGTTCCGGTCTTCACGCGCTTGTAGAGGTCGATGACGTCCTCGTTGGTCATGCGGATGCAGCCCGAGGAGATTGCCTCGCCGATATATTCCGGCTGATTGGTGCCGTGAATGCGGTAGAGCGTGTCCTTGCTGCCCTGGAACAGATACATCGCGCGCGCGCCCATCGGATTCTGCGGGCCGGGAGCGACATAAGACGGCACGCCCATGCGCTGGATCTCGCCCGGCGTCGGATTCCATGCCGGCCATTCCGTCATGCGCTCGACTTTGGCCACGCCGGACCACGCCATGGCTTCTTCGCCGACGGTCACGCCGTAGCGGATCGCCTTGCCCTCGGGCAGCACGTAATAGAGATAGCGCGCGTCGGAATCGATCATGATCGTGCCCGGCGCTTCCTTGCGGTGATATTCGACGATGTGGCGCTTATACGGGTCAGGAATCGTCGCCTTCTCGTAAGGCGCCGCAGCCAGCAACTTCTTGTCGCGCGCGGTGAAATTCGCTTCTGACGACGGTTCGATCGTCGACTGCATGCAACCGCCAAGCACGAGACCGGCCCCGAACAGGACAACGAATAAGCCCCTGATCGCCATTTTCTTCCTCTTTTCCCCGGTTCGCCTTGCGGCGCCCGCAATCAAATGCCTCAAGTCGCTATTAACCGAAAAAGCCCTGCCATTGCTATGGTTTCCCGCACGTCCCTAGTCACCTTCCTGTGTACCTGTTGCAGGAATGCCGCACTCGGTTCACGGGTCGTTAACCTCGAAAACAACATTGGTCGCAACACCTTAAGACGGGGTTTACCAACGTCGCACCTATACTGTCCGGGCGGGTCGGTTGCGCGACGGGCCGAATGCCACAAGAGGACACGATTTGCCGCGCAATTTTGCCCCACTGAGTCACCACATTGGTGTCGAGGGACAAACGCAAGCAAGGAAGGACTGGAGTTTCGTACAATGGAAATCAAAGCAACGGAGCAGAAGCAGAGACTCCGCCCGGCAATACACCAATCTCGACAACCGCTACGGCAAAATCGGGATTTCGGCAGTCGCGGCTGCGATTCGCCACCAATGCGCTCGGCGCGCTGTGGCCGAGACCTACCACGAACCCTACGATCGCGATTAGCGGGTCACGCGCCGGCTGCGGCGTAAGATTAGAACCGACAAACGTTGTCATGACCGCCACCATCCGTGCGCGGCCGCATAAGCGGCCGCGCTGCGGGCAATTATGTCTTGCGCAAATCCTTGCGATCGGGTCATGAGAGACGGCGCCGCCGCCACATGATCCCGCACGGATCATGGGCAAGATGGTGATTGGATGCTTACGGTCTACGTCCCGCTCGGCACCACGCTTGAGCGAATATCCATTGAGCCGGGCTCGCCTCCGCCGGATGAAGCGGTGTGGATCGATATGGTCACGCCGACCGTCCAAGAAGACAAGATGGTCGAGAAATTGCTCGGCATCGCAGTCCCCACGCGCGAAGAAATGCAGGAGATCGAGGTCTCGAGCCGGCTCTATGTAGAGAACGGTGCGCGCTACATGACGGCGACATTGATGTGCCAGTCGGATAGCGCGACGCCCAAGACCACGCCGGTTACCTTCATTCTTTCAGGCCACAAACTTGCGACGGTGCGTTATGACGACCCGCGTCCGTTTGCCATTGTCGAACATAAGCTGGCGCGCTCATGCCCAGCCAAGACTACCGGCGAATTGGTGATGATGGAGTTGCTCGATGCGGTGATCGATCGCTCCGCCGACATCCTTGAGCGGATTGGCGCGGAGGTCGACCAGGTTTCTCATACGATTTTCGAGCCGGAAGATGAGGCCAAGCCACCATCCTACAAGGATGTGCTTAAAGCGCTCGGCCGCAAAGGCGACCTGACCTCCAAGGTGCGCGAGAGTTCTTGTGTCGATTGGCCGCCTGTTGCTTTTTCTCTCGAACGAAGCTGAAAGCATGCGCTGGGCCAAAGATGTGCGGGCCCATCTGCAATCGATGCGGCGCGATACCGCCTCGCTGTCCGACCACGCAACCTATCTTGCCAACAAGATCACCTTTCTGCTCGACGCGATGCTCGGCGTGGTCAACATCGAGCAGAATGCCATCATCAAGATTTTCTCGATCGCCGCGGTGATCTTCATGCCGCCCACCTTGGTAGCCTCGATCTACGGGATGAATTTCCATAGAGGCATGGTCGAGCTCGAATGGGAATTCGGCTATCCCTTCGCACTCATCCTGATGGTGTTCGCCGCCGTCCTGCCCATTTTATATTTTCGATGGAAGAAGTGGCTGTGATGTGCGGCAATTAAAAACCCCGGGACATGTCCCGGAGTTTTTCGTATTCGCGTGTCTGATCGCGACGACGGCGCCTCCTACCAAAACCGGTAGTTCACGCCGAACCGGATAATGTTGGCCTTGAAACTCACAGTGGTGTCGATCCCGCAGGTTGCGGGGCCGCAGCCGGTGCTGCCGAGATCGGCATAAAGATATTCGACCTTCGCCGACCAGGGGCCGAGAAGTTCGTATTCAAGGCCCACGCCTGCGGTCCAGCCGGCGCGGTCCGCAGTAGCGCTCAGCCCACCCACTTGCATCTGGACGTCGCCGAATGCACCGCCTGCGGTGGCATAGAACAGCGCGCGATCGAAGGCGTAACCGACGCGGCCGCGTGCGGTTGCAAACCAGCTGGTCTGGATTCCGCAGCCTGCAGCGCAGAGGCCCGAACCGGTGCTGTTTGAATCGCGCATCCAGTTGCCGCTGACGTCACCTTCCACGCCAAAGACGAAAGCGCCACTTTGCGCGTTGAAGCCGAATGTTCCACCGAACATGGGGCCCGCGGGGCTTGTCGAACCGGCCGTCGCACTGCTGGTCCAGTCGGACGTGCCCCAGCCGTATCCCGTATTGAGACCCACATAAAACCCGCTCCAGCTAAATGGCGGCGAGACGTAAGCGGGCTCGCGGTATTGGCCCGGCATATCGGCCGCGAAAGACGCTGAGGCCATTGCGAAGGCCAGTACACACGCAGCTACATTGATAATGAAACGGTTCATCGTGTGATCTCCTGACAGAACGGCCAATCGGGCCGCTGTTGCGGCGATACGCCTGACTTGTGGAGGATTCGAACTGTGCTTTACGCCACAACGGATTCGAAATTCGCAAAGCGAATCAGTTACCTGACATTGAGGCGCGGAAACCCTTAACGGATTCTTTCATGGCGCCTTTTGCGTGGTTTTGCGGCCTCCGGGTGGCGGCTCCCTGATGTACGCCACATGCCACTTTCAAACGCTGCGGAGCACGGGGTCTGGCAGAAAGGGATCTTCTGCGGGGCTATGGACGCTGATTGCGAGCCAGCGTCCGCCTTGCGGAATTCCGGGAAATAGGGAGAATTTTAGATCAATTCCGGGGCCACATAGAGAATCCCGGAGCAAGGCAAGGGAAACGCCAATGACCGCTTTTACGCGCCGCAATCTTTTTTCGGTTGCCGCCAGCGCGGCGACTGCCGTTGCTGTACCGTTCGGCCATTCCGTCCGCGCCGCCACGCCGCCGGCCGGCAAGCAAGCGCCCGGCTGGTACCGCTACAAGATCGGAAACATCGAGGTGACTGTTGCCACCGATGGCGTTGCCCGCTTCAAGATGGCGGAAGATCACGTCATCAACATCAAGAAGGATGTGGTGAACGCTGCGCTCGCCGAGGTCTTCATGGAAAAGGACATGATGACCACGCCCTATAATCCGATCGCCGTGAACACTGGCTCCAAACTCGCGGTGATCGATACCGGGACCGGTGAAGCGAATTACAAGAAGAGCAATGGGGTCGGCGGCCAGTTCGTGAGCAACCTCGCGGCCGCCGGTATTGAGCGCACCAGCGTCGATACGGTGATCATCTCGCACTATCACGGCGACCACATCAACGGCCTGCTGATGGAAGACAACTCGCTGACTTATCCGAACGCAGAAATCCTCGTGCCAGCGCCTGAACACAAATACTGGATGGACGATGGCGAAATGAGCCGCGCGGCCAATCCTCGCGTTCAAACCAATTTTAAAAATGTGCGGCGCGTATTCAATGCAGAGGTCCTCAAACGCGTGAGTCCTTACGATTGGGGAAAGGAAGTGATTCCCGGTGTCACCGCACAGGGCACCCCCGGTCACACGCCTGGCCATACCTCCTACATAATCGCCTCAGGTTCGGAGACGGTCTACGTGCAATCGGACGTCACCCATGTGCCATTTCTGTTTGTGCGCCACCCGGATTGGCACGCATTTTATGACCAGGACGGCGCCATGGCCGAAGCCACACGCTACAAAGTTTATGACATGCTGGTGGCCGATAGGATGCGAGTCCAGGGTTTCCACTATCCGTTCCCATCGCTCGCGCACGTGGAGAAATATGGAACGGGCTATCGGGAAATTCCCGTGATCTGGAGTCCGTCGATCTAAACGGCTCATATTGTTTGCGATGTCCGCTGTGACTTCGAACGCGGGCATTGAATCCATCGAAGCGCTTGCCGAAGCATGTCGCCCGCCCCTCAACAGCAGCGCACATCGTACCGACTATGCCTGGGGCACTGGAAGAGGGAGGGCTAATGATTCACAAACGGACATGAGCCGTCGCGAGCCGCCGCCCTCAAACTGGCATCAGCAAGGGCGACTGATGCAGGCGCGGTTGTAGATCGCTGTCCTGCATGGATGCGTTCCGGAGTGGCGGATATAGGCGGTGGAGCTCAGCGGGCTCGATCTGCCACTCGCCGTTCTCGTCCTTAGAAACCGAAATCTTTCCGGTGTTGATCGCTCGGAGAATTGCGTTTTTGTTCCGGCCGACTGCCGCAGCGGCTGTTGCGATGGTGTACATACGTTGTTGCCTACCGTTTTAGCGAGCAGATACGGTGCAACCGCGAGGGTTAAAAAATCGTAATTGGCCTATCGGTCGGATTACCGCGACGGTCTTTCCAATATCTTGCCCTAGACGTCAGCGATGTTATCGACTGGCAGTGCAATCGAAGCGCGCAGCCCGGCTGGAGCGAAGTCCATTTTGATTTTGGCGTGTGCCTGGCTGGGAAGGACCTTGTTCAAGAGGCGCGAGCCAAAGCCCTCGCGCGTCGGCGCAACGACCGGCGGTCCGTTGTTTTCTATCCATTCGATGTGAAGGATGCGTCCGTTTTTGGCTTCAACATGCCAAGTCACCGTCAGAACACCCGCCAGGTCCGATAGCGCGCCATATTTGGCGGCGTTGGTGACGAGTTCATGGAAAGCGAGTGCGACAAGGACGGCCAGGCTCGCCGACAGGCGGACGTCCGGCCCTTCGAGTCTAATGCGCCGGCCAGTTGCATCGTCGTAAGGCTCCAGCTCAAGCCGAAGCAAATCGCGAACAGTCGCTTCCTGGCTTTCGCTCTCGGTCAAGATCGAATGGGTCTTGCCAAGCGCAACAAGCCGGCCGGCGAAGGCTTCATGAAAATCGGCAATGCTCAAAGATGTGCGCGCGGTCGAGCCCAAAATGGCCTGCACAGTGGCCAGAGCGTTCTTGACGCGATGATGCAACTCACGAATGAGAAGCTGCTGTTTTTCCTCGGCACGAACATGATCGGTAACGTCACTACCCTCGACGAAAATCCCGGAGACGTCGCCAGTCACGTCCGTGATGGGTTGATAGACAAAGTCGACGTAGCGTTGCTCGGCTGGCTCATTGGCTTGTGTCACCAGCACGACCGGCAGCCTTCGGCCGACGAAAGGTTCACCGCTGGTGTAAACTTGGTCGAGCAGGTCAATGAAGCGCTGTTCCGCCAGCTCCGGCAACGCCTCTAGTAGCGGTTTGCCGACGATGTCGCGGTGGCCGATCAACTGATCGTAAGATGCATTAGTAAGTTCGATTATGTGTTTTGGTCCGCGCAGCACGCACATGAAGCCGGGAGATTGATGAAAGAGCTGCCGCAGGCGGTTGCTTTCGTCGGCAAGCTGTAAGTTGGCCTGTCGCAGCTGCTCGGTCAGAACGTGTTGTTCTGTAACGTCGTTGCAGACAACAAGGACGCCACCGACCTTGCCCTCTTCGTCGATAGGGCTGTAGCCATAAGTCCACCATACATCCTCGCGGCGCCCGTGACGGGTTACCGGCACAAGTTGATCGACATGCCACGTCGCGCCTTTGCCCTCCATGACGAATTCAATCTGCGGGCCAATAATGTCCCAAATCTCACCCCAGCAATCGCGACCGCGCTGGCCGAGTGCGCTCGGATGGCGCTCCGGGCCCATGGTTTGTCTGTAAGCGTCATTATAAAATTGGATCAGCTCCGGTCCCCACCAGATAAACATCGGGTGCTGACTGGTCAGCAGCAGGCGGACCGCGGTTTTCAAACTTTGCGGCCAAGCGGCCGGCGGTCCGAGCGGAGTTTTCGACCAATCATGCTCGCGGGTCAGCGCGCCCATCTCGCCGCCGTCGCGAAGAAAGTCTTGATCAGAAAGGAGTGTGCCGGGGACCAGAGTATGCATCACCTAAACCCCGACAACAGTCGATCTTTGGGCGGAAGAGCTGTTCTTTAGGCTCTTATACATCACCTGACGTTTGCCGAGGAGAGGACGATGCCGAAAAGTGCGTCGGCACGAAATTACTCTATCACCTCGTCCGCCTGGGCAAGTAGTGCGGCGGGCATTGAAATGCCGAGTGCCTTCGCGGTTTTAAGATTGATCACCAACTCGTATTTGGCGGGAGCCTGCACCGGCAGTTCGGCCGGCTTCGTCCCCTTGAGAATGCGATCTACGTATTCCGACGCGTGGCGAAACTGGTCAACGCGGTTCGGGCCATAGGAGATCAGGCCGCCTTCAGTGACATTGAAACGAAATCCGTAAACTGCGGGCAGCTTATAGGTAGCTGCAAGGGTGATGATCTTGTTCTGATAAACTGATGCCGATGCGCTCGGCGTCACGACCAAGCCGGCATTCGGATAACGAGCGATATTTGCCAGAGCGCGTTCGATCTCGGCAGCATCGCGTGTATCAATCGGGCGCAACTCTACACCGAGTGATGGCGCCACAGATTGGATAGCGGCGAATTCACCGATCCCCGCGCGATTGGTGGCATCCCGAAGAACAGCCGCTCGGGACAATTTGGGCACGATTTGCTTGAGGAGTTCGAGCCATTTTCCGCTGAAACTATACTCGAACAACATAAAGCCGGTCGTGTTACCGCCCGGGCGAGATAAACTATCGACAAACCCTGCGCCTACCGGGTCGGACACGCGTACGAATACAATCGGCACCTCACGAGTGGCGCGTTGGAGTGCCGTTACACTCGGCGTGCCACTCGCCAGGACGACGTCGGGCATAAGTGCGATCAATTCGGCGGCGTATTTGCGATCGAGGTCTTCGTTGTTCTCGCCCCAGCGGATGTCGATTTGTACATCGCGACCTATGTCCCAGCCTGATTGCCGCAAGACTTGACGAAACGCTGCCACGCCGGCCAGTCCCTCTTGATCGGTGGCGGCTGTATTCATGAGCACTCCAATTCGCCGCACCCGCTCGGGTTGCTGCGCGTGAGCGAGGATTGGCCATGCTGCCGCGCCGCTAAAGACTGTAAGAAACTCGCGCCGTCTCATTGTTGCCCCCCACGAGCCATGGAATTGTAGCAACGGGGCCCGGCACTCCGAAAGAGGCGACTTTCTCATGAATGGCGGAGTGACTGCCGCTTGTTGGTGCGGCGATCTCGCTTGTCAGTGAATGAATGCTACGGTTTCAGGCTCCGGCTCAGGCCTTGGCGACGTCGATGATCGCTTCGGCAAAAGCCTGCGGGGCTTCCTGCGGAAGGTTGTGTCCAATACCGCCCGTGATGGTCCGGTGCTCGTATTTGCCGGTGAATTTCTTCGCGTAAGCGCTGGGGTCGAGATGCGGTGCACCATTGGCATCACCTTCAAGCGTGATGGTCGGCACCGTGATGACGGGGCCTGCGGCGAGCCGCTTTTCCACGTCGTCGTATTTCGCGTCACCGTCTGCGATGCCGAGGCGCCAGCGATAATTGTGGATGACGATGGCGACGTGGTCGGCATTGTCAAACGCCGCCGCGCTGCGATCGAACGTGGCGTCATCGAACGCCCATTTCGGCGACGCGAGTTGCCAAATGAGCTTCGAGAAATCGTGCCGGTATTTGTCGTAACCGGCTTTGCCGCGGTCGGTGGCAAAATAAAATTGGTACCACCACTGCAGCTCGGCACTTGGCGGCAATGGCATTTTGCCGGCTTCCTGGCTCCCGATCAGGTAGCCGCTTACGGACACGGTTGCCTTGCACCGCTCCGGCCAAAGCGCGGAAACGATGTTGACGGTTCGCGCCCCCCAATCGAAGCCGGCGAGAATTGCCCTATCGATTTTGAGGGCGTCCATGAAAGCGGTCGTGTCCATCGCGATCGCCGCCGGCTGGCCATTGCGGAGTGTGTCGTTCGAAAGAAAGCGGGTCGCTCCATAACCCCGGAGAAACGGAACGATCACGCGGAAACCCGCCGAGGCCAGCAAAGGCGCGACGTCGACAAAACTGTAGATGTCGTACGGCCAACCGTGCAGCAGAATGACGGGCGGGCCATCGGCCGGACCTGCTTCGGCATATGCAATATTCAAGACGCCGGCCGGAATCTGTTTCAATGGGGCGAACGACGTATTCGTTCCAGGCTTGATCGGCGGCAGTTGTGCCTTGGTCGGTTGCGCATTGGCCGTCCCGAAGAGGCCGAGCCGCGTGGCCGCGGTCACAGCAGCAGCGCCAACGAAAAAGCGGCGATGCCAGTTTATCTCTTTTGCGATGTTGGTCGTGCTCATGGTGCATCTCTTTGGTTCGTGTCTGCGCTTACCGCCGAAGATTACAATGGCTGGGCGGTGAGGAGCCCGCGCGGTTCAACGCTTCTGGTACGGATGGAAGATGTGGTCCTTCGCCTTCACGGCGACGTGGCACGAGTGTCCGCAATCCGAGGGGCTGGGATCGGCCGAGAAACTGTCGGACGCAGGGTCGAAGTTGAACAGCGCGTATCCCCATCCGCCGCTTTTCGGAAATTGCTTGCTGTCCTTTTCCATGACGAAAGCCTGCGAGAAAACGTCAGGCACATCCACGGCGAAGGGGGCCTCCGTGCTCTTCTTCGGCTTCCACTGAAGCTTCGCGATCTTGGAGCCATCCGGGAAAGGCTGGCCATTACCTGGAATACCGGCCTTGTATGCGTTGATCATGGTCGGATTGGCGACGATCACCTTGAGCACTTCGTCGGTCCGGGCAGACGAGACGACTGACCAGTCCTCGTATCCCTTGAAATCGGAGAACGCGATTCCGCTTGGCGATTTCAGCGAGTATTTGTCCTGCGCGTATACGGCTGCGCCGCCCAGGGCCGCGAGCAATGCCGCAACGGTTACGATCATCCATAATGGACTTTTGGCCATCGTTCACTCCCGCTGAGATTTTCGCGATGAGTATTTAACGGCTCGCCGCCTAGATCGAGTTGGACTTCCGTCCAACTCTGCCTACGACTTGGGCAGGATCAACGGTCGGCGCCCAGATGGAAGTTCATCTCGATCTTCGGGCCGGTGAGCCTGCTCCCAAGCCGCCAGGGAGAATAGTCGGGCGTCGGATCGGGATCGCTCGGCAGATCCAGCTGCCAAATCTGCTCCGCAACACCGGGGAGCTCCAGGCTTACGACCCTTCGGCTCGTCTTCCTGCTGAGCGTCGCCTTGGCGAGGATCACGCGGCGGTCGCCAACAGTACCGTGCCACTGTGAACCGAGGATGACGTCGGCGTGTTGCTGGCCTTCCTCTACGGTGATGTGCACATCCGTTGCCTCGGGCGGCAAAGTCATTCCGGACGGAAGTTTGAATTGCAGCTCGAAAGTCATAAATCCGTGGGTGAGGTAAGGCGACCGGATCAATTCGTACCAGCCCCACCAGGCAAGCCCTCCCGTGATCGCCAAAATTGCGATAGCAAAGGCTGGAGACACGCGCGTCCGCGCAGGAGCCGGTGTGGGGCTCGACTGCTCCGCATCGGGCGACGATGCACTTTGAGGGGCTATGCCTATCTTGATGAAGAGCAGCACGCCGGCCACAAAGCCGATAAGGCCACCGATGGGCCCGATATTGAAGACTGCTCCCATGGCGATGCCGCCATCGCGATCAGGCCCCGAGAGCGCAACCACAATAGCTGCGAGTGCGGACCAGCCGGCGAGCAGACCAATAACGCCAGACAGAAAACCGATGATGAAGCGCATGAGCGGAAGAACCTAGAAGGAATTCAGTCGGGGGGTGCAGACGTTGCTCAATTTTTACTCGATCACCTCGTTGGCGCTCGTGAGCAATGCCGACGGCACAAAGCGCTTTTGCGGCCTTGAGGCTGATGACCAACTCAAACTTGGTGGTTTGCTCTACTAAGCGCAACAAGATGCGTCAGCCGGCCCGTCGTTGTTGTCGAACTAACGTTGCTTTTCGGTCTTCGGTACGGAGCCGAGATCGCCGGTCCAAGGCTGGGCCGAGCGAACCCAGTACTGCAGTTTGGGCACAAATTCGTTGCGCTGATGCACGGTGCCGACACGAATGCTGTGAACCTTGGGCCCGTCGTCGATTGTTGTGGAATAGATTGGCGTCCCACAGGTCGGACAAAACGCCTGTTGCCGTTTGGTGCCGCTTTCGGCTGTCTTGACGTATATCTTCGGCTCCCCGGACCGAAGTTTGAAAGAACCTTGCCGCGTGGGCACCACGCTACGAAAAGCGGAGCCGGAAAAAGTCTGGCAGTCGGTGCAATGACAGATCGCGGTCATTTCCGGATCGGCCTCTGCCTCGTATGCGATAAAGCCACAGTGACAAGCTCCATCGATTTTCATTGCGGTGACTCCCTGCGAATACTGTGAGCTTCTACTCGATCACCTCGTCGGCGCTCGTGAGCATCGACGGTGGAATGGTGAGCCCTAACGCCTTCGCGGTCTTGAGGTTGAGCACGAATTCAAACTTGGTGGACAAGATGACCGGCAGATCGGCCGGTTTGTCGCCCTTGAGAATACGCCCCGCATAGATACCACCCTGGCGGAAGGTGTCCGGAACGTTATTGCCGTAGCTGATCAAGCCGCCGTCCGCGGCAAACTCGCGAAACGGGTAGATAGTGGGCAGCGCATGGCGCGCCGCCAGCGCGATGATTTGTTTGCGCTCGTTGGTCAGCAAAGCACCGGTGCCAACGACGAGGGCGCCGGCTCGCTCGCGAACGAAGGTCGCAAATGCCGTATCGATGTCGCTCGCAGTGCGGGCCAGCAGCACGACGAGTTTCAGCCCAAGGGTGCGCGAAGCCTCCTGCATGGCCGGCACCTGCGCCACAGCATCCGGAACGTTCTGGTCCACCAGGACTGCGATGACAGCCGTCTTGGGAACGACTTCGTGCACTAGCGCAATCTGCTTCGGCGCCAGATCGACCCCGAAAAAGCTCGCGCCCGTGACGTTGCCGCCCGGCCGGTTAAGGCTCGGCACGATGCCGGCCCTAACCGGGTCTCCGCCATTGATGAAGACGATGGGAGTGGTGGTCGTCGCCGCTTTGGCTGCCAGTGCCGCGGCATCGGTGTAAGTCACGATCAGTGCGACCTGTCGGCCAACCAGATCGGCCGCCAGCGTGGGCAATTGATCGTATCGTCCCTCGGCCCAGCGGCTTTCGATTGCCACGTTCCGGCCCTCGGCGTAGCCAGCTTCGTTCAAACCCTGATGGAATGCCGCGACCCTCTGCGCAAACGGCCCAGGCGACACGGCGCTTAAAAATCCGATCACCGGCATCGTCGGCTGTTGCGCGTGAGCGGAGAGGGGCCATGTCGCCGCAGCACCTCCGATCAGCGTGATGAACTCGCGCCGCTTCATGCTTGCCCCCCAGCTCACACACCGTATCGTAACTGCTCGAGCTGGTATGGCTAGGCCACCATTCGCGAAATCACCCGCGCATACAGAAAGACCGCCTCGCGGCGGTCTCTCCGAAATTCGGCTAGGTGTTTTGATCAGACTATTGCGGGCTTTTGTTTCCTGCGCCTAGCGATCAAGCCAAGCGCACCCAAACCACTCACAAAAAGTGGGAACGCAGCCGGTAAAGGTGTTTCCGACCCCGGGATAATAGCCTCGAATGTGAGCTGGGAAATATGTGTGAAGATCAGATCGCCGCTGTCAGTCGTGAAGGGATCCGGCCCGAACGACACAAAGTTTCCTGCCGTAGCGGTGCTGATCTGAGCAAAAGCGGTTGTCAGATCGTAGCTGCCGAGTGGGCCGTCGCTTGCAGTACCGAGCACTTCCCCGGCAAAGGTTGGCGACTGGAAAAACCCGACGCCGGGGAAAGTTTGTACTTGATTGTTGTTGTACAGATTGACGAGCGTGTTCGAAAGGTTTGCACTTAAGGATCCCGAGACGAAGGTCGCCGAGATGCCTACGTTTCGATATGGATTGCCGTTGTCGGGAGGACCGCTCGCTGACCCCAGAGTAACCGCTCCGGTATCTCCAACTATCGTGAACGTAAAACTTGCGTCGGGAGCGAACGGAAAGCCGCCAAAGCCGGTCCCACCTAAAGACCCCGTACCTGATCCGGTGAAAATGTAGTCGATCGTCGCGGCGTTTGCGGGTGCTCCTGAAATGAGAGCGACGCCCACCGCTAAAGCTGCAATCTTCAATTTGACTGAACGCATGGCAACGCACCCCATGATGCAATCATTCTGGTTGCCACGCTCGGATTGTCGTCTCGTAAAGCCCTGCCCTCAAGTTGCCGCAGATCAAACTTTGGTTGGCGAACAAAGCGAAGCGACAAGCCTGCAACTTCCGACGAAATAAATGTCGCGTAAACTCTTGTAAACGCCAAGTTATTGTCGGCCCCGACGACATGTCCGCTTCGGCTTATTGGGCGACATGTATCAGCCTTCCGGATATCCGCTTGGTGCCACAATCGCAAGAACGGGCTCCGGTTGTTGATCAGGCCAACTTACACTTTGCACCAAGAGTGGGCATGATGTGGGGCGATGCTCAAATGCTTTGGGGAGCACCATGAAACTTCGGCGTCGTGACTTTTTCCATTTGGCCGCAAGCGCCACGGCGCTTCCGTTCATGCCGCGCGCCGCATCGGGGCTTGATTACCCGTCGCAGCCGGTACGTTTGATTGTGCCGTATGCGCCAGGAGGCACGACCGACACCGTTGCACGTTTGATCGGGCCATGGTTATCGGACCGGCTCGGTCAACCATTCGTCATTGAAAGCCGTCCAGGCGCAGGCACCAATGTCGGCACCGATGCGGTGGTGCGATCAGCGCCTGACGGCTATTCGCTGCTTCTCTTCGATCCCTCAGCAGCAATCAATGCAACGCTCTATGACAAGCTCAATTTCAATTTTATTCGCGACATCGCTCCGATCGTTTGTATCTTCCGCACGCCGCTTGTGATTGTGGTCAATCCGTCATTTCCAGCCAAAACGGTTTCTGAATTCATAGCCTACGCCAAGGCGAATCCCGGCAAGATCAACATGGCATCGGCCGGCAACGGGAGTACGTCCCAATTAGCCGGTGAACTGTTTAAAAAAATGGCTGGCATTGAGATGACGCATATTCCCTATCGCGGGGGCGGGCCTGCAATCGTCAACCTGCTTGGCGGTCAACTGGACGTTTTCTTCTCTCCTGTCGCGATAGCCGTCTCACACATCCAGGCGGGCAAGTTGCGGGCGCTCGCGGTCACAAGTACGGCGCGTTTGGCGGCTCTACCGGAGATACCGACTGCGGGTGAGTTCGTCGCGGGCTACGAGACGAGTTACTGGATTGGCCTTGGGGCGCCGAAGAACACACCCGCGGAGATCATCGATATACTCAATAAGGAACTCAACGTCGCGCTTGCGGACCCCAAGATCCAGGCGCGGTTCGCCGACCTAGGGGGCATTGCGAGTGCGGGTTCGCCGGCCGATTTCAGGAAACTTGTTTCCGACGAGACCGTGAAATGGGGCGAGGTTGTCCGGACGGCGAACATCAAGGCGGAGTGAGACGTCGCAAAGTCTGCTCAGTGCCAAAAGGGTATTGTTGGCGATTTGATCTGTGCAAACAGAAAGACCGCCTCATGGCGGTCTCTCCAAGACCCAATCAGATATGGAACGCGGCGCGCGAGCACCATCGCATTAACGCCCCTTATTTCAGCAGCGCCAGCATCGCCACGGTGGCGATGCGATAGCCGTCGGCGCCCAGACCGGCGATGACGCCGGTCGCCACTTTCGAAACGTAGGAGTGGTGATAATAGGCCTCGCGTTTGTGGATGTTGGTGATGTGCAGTTCGATCACCGGACCGTTGAACATCTTGAGCGCATCGAGGATCGCAATCGACGTAAATGTGAATGCGGCGGGATTGATGATGATGCCGCCGCCACGGTCGATGGCCTCGTGAATCCAGTCGATCAATTGCGCTTCACTGTTGGTCTGGCGGAATTCGACCGCGTGCCCGCCTGCCGTTTCGCGGCAGATCTTCTCGACGTCGGCGAGCGTCGCCTTGCCGTAAATTTCAGGCTCGCGCTTTCCCAGGCGATTCAAGTTGGGGCCGTTCAAGATATAAATCGGTTTCATTGGTGAGACCTCAACCTTTGTATCCCATGAGCCGCGGCAACCACAGGATCGAATCCGGAACGGCGGTGACGATGGCGAGCACGACAATGGCCATGACGATGAAAGGCACCGCTTCGCGCACGATCGCGCCGAGCGGCTGTTTCGTCATGTTGGCGAGCACGAACAGCAGCAGCCCATAAGGCGGCGTCAGCAGGCCGATCATAATGTTGATGACGACGACGACACCGAAGTGCACCAAGTCGATACCCAGCGCCTTGGCGGTCGGGATGAAGATCGGCACAATGACGAGTAGAATCGTGCTGCCTTCGAGCAGGCAGCCTAGGATGAACAGGATAATGTTGACGACCAGCAGAAACATCGGCGCCGAGAACTGCTGCGCGCTCATCAAGCGGGCGAGCCCGGCCGGAACGTTTTCGATTGTCACGACATAGTTGAAGATCATCGCGCCCGCGATCAGCATGCCAATTGAGGTCGTCGCCTTGCCGCTCGTCAGGATCGCGTCATAGAGCTGCCGCCAGGTCACTGCTCGATAGAGTACGGTGGACGCAAACAGCGCGTATGCCGCAGCGGCTGCCGCGCCTTCAGTCGGCGTCATGACGCCGCCGTAGATGCCGAACAGCAGAATCACCGGCAGCATCAGCGCCGGAAAAGCGCGCACCGTGATGCGCGGAATGTCGCGTGCCGGGATCGGCGGCTCGACGGGATAGTTGCGGCGGCGTGCGATGACCGCGTTTGCAACCATGAAAGCGATGCCGAGCATGACGCCCGGCACGAAGCCGCCGAGAAACAGATAGCCGATCGAGGCATCCGAGATCAGCGCGTACAGCACCATCGGAATGGAGGGCGGAATGATCGGCCCGATAATCGCGGCGGAGGCCGTGATGGCACCCGCATAGGCGATCGGGTAGCGGCCGTCTTTTGTCATCATGCCAATAATGATGCGGCCAATGCCGACGGCGTCGGCGATCGCAGAGCCGGACATGCCGGCAAAGATCATATTTGCGATGACGTTGACGTGGCCCAGCCCGCCGCGAAAACGGCCGACCAGCACGAGGCAGAATTGCAATAGTCGGTCAGTCAGGCTGCCGATATTCATCAGGTCGGCGGCGAGGATGAATAACGGGATGGCCAGCAGTACGTAGCTGTTGAACAGGCCATTGAGAATTTGTTCGGCGGCAGTGCCGAGATCGAGCCCCGACAGCAGGAGATAGAGGATCGACGAGGCGATCATGGCGTGCCCGATCGGCAGACCGAGCGCGCCCAGAAGGACGATTGCGACAATGCAAAGGGCAAAAGGCGACGGCATTGTCAGTCCGGAAGATGGGTGGGATCGGTTTCAGGCGTTTTGCCGCCGCGCACCGCGCGATACACCAGCCAGCAGTAGCGGCAGATGCAAGCAACGCTGAAGATGATAAAGACGCAGTACAGCCAGTTGATTGGCACGTGTAATGCCGCCGAACGTTCCACCTTCATGAAGCTGACGTACTTGTACGCAGCGGGCAGCGATATTCCGTAGAGCGCGACGAGCGCGACACCGGTGAGCACCGTGAAGATGCGACGCGTGCGCTCCGAAACTTTCGAGTAGATGATGTCGAAACGGATTTCGTCGGATTCGCGCAGGATGAAGGCCGCACCCCATAGCACAGTCCACAGCCAGGTCGTGATGATGACTTCTTCCGACCAACTGATCGGCTTGTTGAGCACGTACCGCGAAAAAATCTGCACGATGAATACCGCAAACATAACGGCGAGCAGCGCCACCGAAACGTTTTCCGCGCGTCGCCGGAGCCATTGTGCTGCGCTGACGAGCTTTGGATTCAAAGAATGCTCCCGGGCGATGTCAGGCGTAGGTTTGGCCGGCTCGCATTCCGAACCGGTCAAACACCGCGGATAACAAGTCGTCTACTTGATCGCGTTGATGCGCTCGAGCGCGCCTTTCGGCCAGTCGTTACCGTATTTCTCGACGTAGCGCTTCTGCGCGAATGTGCGGAACGCATTCTGGTCAGGCTCGTAAACCTTCTTGCCTTCCTTCTTGAAGTACTCGAGCGCTTCGCCTTCCTGCTTGTTGAAGCGCTCGGTATTCTCGTCCATCGCCTTTTCGGCGGCGGCCTGAAATTTCGCCTGCTGCTCTGGCTTCATAGTGTCCCAGATCTTTGAGCGGATCGACATGACGTCATAGGCGATGACGTGACGGGTGAGGACGAATTGGGTTGTCACCTCGTCGAACTTCATCAGTTTGCTGGCGACGACTGGATTGTCCTGGCCGTCCACCGTGCCGGTCTGCAGCGCGGTGTAGAGTTCAGCGTAGGCGACCGGGGTCGGATTGGCGCCAAGCGACTCACCGAGAAATTGCCAGAATTCGCCGGGCGGCATGCGCAGTTTGATGCCGGCCATATCGGCGGGCGTCGTGATCTTCTTTTCCGGTTTTAAGTTGACGCTGCGCGAGCCGAAATAGACCGGTGTGATGATCTGGATGCCGAGCTGGTCCTTGGCCATCTTGATGAATTCGCGGCCAACGTCGCTCTTGAAGGTTTTCTTCATGTGGTCGGCGTCGCGGAACAGATAGGCCGACGTCATCAGCGACCAGGCTGGAATCTGTTTCGAGATATCGGCTGGCGCGAGATTGCACAGATCGAGATTGTCGCGCTGAAGCGCGACCAGTTCGGTACCCTGTTTGAACAGGGTGTTGCCCCAGTACGGCTCGAACTCGAAGTCGTCCTTGATGGCCGCGGCGAAGGACTTATAGGCCTCCGCCCGCGGGTCGGTTTCTGTGAACGCGCTGCTGAAGCGAAGTTTCTGCTTGGCTTGGCCGAAGGCCGGAAAACTGGCGCCCAGCGCCAGCGCCGAGACGCCGGCGGCCAGGACGGAACGGCGGTTGATCGAGGTCATGGTTGTCCTCCCTGTTATTCGCGTTTCTGCAGGCGAGTTAGGCGGCTTGCTTAGCAGCGATCAATGGGCAAAAATCAGATCATCGGATGATTTTGCAATAGCCGGATGATGCGTGATGGTGGGCAATAACGGGGCGGAAACGGCTGGGGAACGGGTTTACCGGCGCCTGCGGAATGACATCGTTTCTGGCCGCCTGGCGCCCGCTGAAAAGCTCAAGCTTGGCCGGCTCAAAGACGACTACGGCATCAGCATCAGCACGCTGCGCGAGGTTTTGAACCGGTTGACCTCGGAAGGTCTGATCGTTGCCGAGAGCGCCCGTGGCTTCGAGGTTGCGCCGGTTTCGGCCGAGAATTTCAAGGAACTTGCCAATCTGCGCCTGCTGCTGGAGGGACACGCTCTGCAGCGCTCATTCCAGCTTGGCGATATGGACTGGGAAGGCCGCGTCGTTGCCGCGCACCACAAGCTCGCCTCCATGGAGAAACGGACCCTCGCCGGCGACATGCGAGGCCTTGAAGTCTTGAAGCGTTACGACTTCGGAATTTCACCAGGCACTCCTTTCGGCTTGCGGCTCTCGCGTTCTTTTGAACTCGCACGCGGCGGTGTTCGACAAATATGTTCGTTATTTGATGATCGCGGTGATTTTCCGCGACCGTGCCGCTCAAGAGCATCAGAAATTGCTGGAGTGTGCGCTCAAGCGTGACGCTAAACGCGCGCACGCGATTTTGGCCACCCACATTATGGACTGTGTGGCTTACACCCTCTCGCACGCTCCATCGGATTTGCTGGGAACACGCCGGCCTGCGGTTGCCAGGTTTCGGAAGTCTGCCAGCCGAGCCGCCATTCCTGTATGAAAGCGATCATTTGAAAAAGAATCCGATTAGGTCTGATCGGCGACATGCTCAACAAATCTTTGGAGGTCGAAGACGCGTCCACAGTTGCTACGCCAGCGTCGATCGTCGCGGAGATGGACAACTCAAGATACGATCGAGGAGATGATCGAATTTGAGTGGGGCGTGAGATTGTGACTCTCGCCATGCCCGCTTTGGGTCATTAGCGGACATCGGGGCAGAGCCGGGGGGACAAACGCCCGAGCAATTTGCCGCCTTCATCCACGCCGAGACCGAAAAATGGGTCGGGCTGGCAAAGAAGGCCGGTATTAAGGCCGAGTAAACGCGGAGATACCGACATTGCAGGGGACTCGCGAAAATCTGTCAGAACGTGTACAATGTGGCTTGTCATAGCGTTGGACCCGGGCGCCGGTGGCTGAGAGCCTCCCGCATCTGGTTCAAGGCCCAGCAAACAAAGCATAAACCGCACAGCAGCCAGTGGAGCGCTGTTTGATCCTGCGGCGTTTTACCGACGGCCACTTGTGGCTGTCACATTCCACGCATTCAAAGAATGTAGCGTTTCCGCTCAGTGCCGCACCTTCGGCGAACATCAGAACAAAGGAGCCTTATGTGAATATAAAAAAGCCAGCTCTCGGAATGAAAGAGCAGCCAGTCGATCACTCTGCGAACAACGGTATGACGAGACCCAAAAATCCGTCCGCTAACACGATTCCAGCTACGGGCTATGTTCTCGAGATCGATGGAAAGTTTAAAAAGGAATACGACTCCTCGGAGGCGGCGATGACAGCAGCCTTGGAGCTCAAGAAAAAATATCCGCAAATTCAGGTCAATGTGTACGACGCAAAAGAACACTCGCGCACTCTGGTTGATTTGACTGAAAAATCGGATGCACCAGCCTAGCTCTGTTTGATGTCAGATTTTTTCTGACGCGCTGCAGTCCCGCATTTGGATGATGCTTTGTGGCCGCCGTCTTATAGGACGACGTCGGGGCCGAATATTTTTTTGCTTCTAGCTCCTGCTGAGGAGCGCTGCAGCATTTGCGCGCTTCATCCCGAGGAGCATCGCTCTGCTGTCGTCCCCGCGAAAGCGGGGACCCATACTCCGTGCACTATCGATGGACTGCGGAGTATGGGTCCCGGGCCTCGCTGACGCTCGCCCGGGACGACGCAAGACATGATCTTGACTTTAATCCTACTCGGACTATAATCCTATGTGTTCGGTCCACCAGAGGGCGCTCTCATGAGGCGTCATGACGGGCGGGATCGGATGCGGCGCCCGCGGGCGTGGTTTCGCAGCCACGCCTCCGGGAGGCCCCGGGTCGCCGTCCGCTCCAACTACGTGGGGCCGCCTTCAATGGCTGGACGCGGCGTGGATGAAGGGCGGCGAAAGCTGCCTGGATACCGTTGGCCGCAAGGCCTTCCGTCTGCGCCCGGAAGCACGGTCCCGGGGACAGAAAAGCCGCGATGGAGCGTCGTGTGGCGAAACGTGCCTGTCGCAAAGGCGCGTCAACGCCACGAAGGCGTTGGACTGCTGGTTGCGCCATACGGCGCTCCATCCCCTCGCATGTGTGGGGGGCAAAGAGACGGGCTTTCCCGGGGCCACGACAAAGAATACGGGCGATAACGCTTGGCTGTTTGAAAATTGAATTGGAGCGAGTGGTCGGGAGAGCGCAACACACTCCGCTCATTCTCGCGCAAGCGGGAATCGCAGCACTGGGTCGCCCCTTTCGCGGGGACGAGCGGACGTTCGATGCGGGTATGAGCGGAGAACGGCTAACGTCGCGCCCTACACGTGCTGGCCGCCGTTGATATGGATTTCGGCGCCGTTCACATAAGAACTCGTCTCGGTGCACAGCACATAAATGATCTTGGCGACCTCATCGGGCGTGCCGAGCCGTTGCAGCGGAATTTGCTCGACGATCTTGTCCGTGCCCGGCGACAGAATTGGCGTGTCAATCTCGCCGGGTGCGATGGCGTTGACGCGAATACCGAGGCGGCCGAAATCGGACGCCATCTCGCGCGTCAGCGACGCAAGCGCAGCCTTGGACGTCGCGTAAGCAGCGCCGGCGAAGGGATGAACGCGCGAACCCGCAATCGATGTTACGTTCACCACCGAACCTTTGACCGCCTTGAGCTCGTTGACGAGGCCGCGCGCGAGCATGATCGGCGCAAAGAAGTTCACCTGGAACACGTGGTGCCAGACGTCGATCGTCGTATCGAGGGAACCGAGCCGCAGGCCGGCTTCAGCTTTGGGCGAGATCGCCGCATTATTGACCAGTGCATGAAGCTCATGGCCGTCGAGTCGTCCGCGAATCTCCTCGATCGCCGAAAGTGTATTGGCCTCATCCGCAAGGTCGACCTGGATGTGGTCTTCCGGTCCTGCGTCCCACGGACAATTTTCCGGAAATGGATGACGCGAACAGGTGATCACGCGCCAGCCGGCGGCGGAAAAGCGTTTGACCGTTGCGTGGCCAATGCCTCGGCTTGCTCCCGTAAGAAGCAAAGTGCGGCGCGGCTGGTTCGTTTGCGAGGTCGGCATCGTTCCTGGAATGGTTCTAGCGTGTGATCGCTCGGTTGAGCTGATGCTAGCTTACGGATAAAGCCGCGTCTTGTTCCACGGCGCGCCTAGGCGATCGCGCTTGAATTCGATGCGATCGTGCAAGCGGAAAGGCCGTTCCTGCCAGAATTCGATCGAGAGCGGCACAATCCGGTAGCCGGACCAATTGGGCGGACGCGGCACCTCGCCGATGGCGTATTTGGCCGCGTAGATTGCGACCGCCTTCTCAAAGGCGAGCCGGCTTTCGAGCGGGGCCGATTGTTTGCTGGCCCAGGCGCCGATCTGCGCCTGCTTCGGGCGCGAGGCGAAATAGGCATCGGCCTCCGCGTCGGTGACCCGCTCGACATTGCCGCGCAAGCGCACCTGCCGGTTTGCGGACTTCCAATGGAACACCAAGGCGGCTTTTGGCCGCGCATCCAATTCCCGCCCTTTTTGGCTGTCCATATTGGTATAGAAGACGAATCCCCGCTCATCGGCGCCTTTCAGCAGCACCATGCGGGCATTTGGGAGGCCGTCGGCATCGACGGTGGCAAGCGTCATGGCGGTCGGATCGCGGGGTTCGGAGGCTGTTGCCTCCGTCAGCCAGACGGTAAATAGTCGAAATGGCTCATCGGCGGCGGTGAAATCACCACTCGTTAACCAACTCGGGTGTTCAATCGGTGCCGTGTCGGACATCTGCTGGGGTACTTTGCGTGGCCGGTACTGAAGGTCGTCAATATCGTTGCCTTTATAATGGATGCGTCGGTCCGCGCCTATGGCGAGGCCTGGCGGCTGCCGGAGCGCTGACACTCACGCTTGGCGGCTGCAGCATGTCCGGCCAGTTAGACTCGCTGTTCGGCGATGCCAAATCCGAGCGCACCGGAACGGTTACGCCGCCGCCCGGAAGCCAGGAAGCGGCGCAATTGCCGCCGGCCGCCGATCTTGCTTATGCGCGCGCTGCCGCGAGCGCGCTGCTCAGCCGCGGTGAAAAAGACACAAGCATGCCGTGGGAAAATCCGGGCACCGGCACGCGCGGCACCGTCACGCCGATCGCATCGGCCTATACCCTGGACGGCCAGACTTGCCGCGATTTCCTTGCAAGCTTCGTCACCGGCAAGTCGCAGAACTGGGTGCAAGGCGAGGCCTGCAAGCAAGAGCAGGGCGCATGGGAAGTGCGCGCGTTCAAGCCGTGGAAACGTTCGTAGTTCTTTTCCACGTCACAGCATTTTCCACTCATCGCGCCGGAGCTGGTAGTCTCACTTGTGGCGGAATGTGCGGAGTTTTTTGAGCCGCGTTGCATCGAAGGCGTTTCGACCCCACATTGAGGCTTAGGCTGCCGGAATCGGCCGGCGGGCAGGGGATTTCACAGGAGTTTGGATACGATGCGCGACCCCTACGAAGTTCTGGGGGTTTCCAAGGGTGCGAGCGAGGCTGACATCAAGAGCGCCTATCGCCGCCTCGCAAAGAAGCTACATCCCGACGCCAACAAGCACGACCCGAAGGCGGCTTCGCGCTTCGCCGAGCTCAATGCCGCCTACGAGATCGCCGGCGACGCCGACAAGCGCAAGGCATTCGACCGCGGCGAGATCGATGCCGAGGGCAAGCCACGCTTTCAGGGCTTCGAAGGTTTCGGCGCACAGCCCGGCGGTGGCGGCGGTTTCCATCCGGGCGGCGACGGGACACATTTTGAAAGTTTCAGTTTTGGGCCCGACGGCTTTCGCCGTTCGAACGCTGATGCTGGTGCGGGCGCTGGTGGTCGCGCCGGTGGATTTGAGGATCTGCTCCGCGGAATGTTCGGCGGCCGCGCCGGTGCTGCGCGCGGATTTGGCCCGCAGTTCGAAACCGAGGAATTCGGCGCACCGCCCGGCGGGCAAGACCTCCACGCATCGCTAACGATTACTCTGGCCGACGCGGCCAAAGGCACCAAAACGCGCGTGCATTTGCCGACCGGCAAGGATGTCGAGGTCAAAATTCCGGCCGGGATCGCGAGCGGGCAACAAATTCGTCTGAAGGGTCAAGGTTGGCCGAGTGCGACCGGCAAGGCGGGAGATGCGCTGATCACGATCAACGTCGCGCCGCATCCGGTGTTCAAGCCGGACGGCACGGATCTGCGGCTTGAATTGCCGATCACGCTTTATGAGGCCGTACTTGGCGGCAAGGTGCGCGTCCCCACGCTTGACGGCGCGGTGGAGCTGGCGATTCCTGCCGGCACCAATTCCGGGCGCACATTTCGTCTCAAGGGCAAAGGCCTCAAGGCGAAAAGCGGCTCCGGCGACCTGCTCGCCACCGTCCGCGTCGTGTTGCCTGAACGCGTCGATGACGAGTTCAAGGAATTGATGAAGACGTGGCGCGAGAAGAAGCCCTACGACCCGCGTGAAGGCCTCGACTGACGCGCCGTTACGACTTCTTCGCCGCGCTCTTGTCGGTCTGTTCGTAGACCGACTTGGTCACGGACTCGAGCCGCTCGCGGTCGGCCGGGCCACTCACGACATAAGCGATCTTGTCGTCGACCCAGTAGAACGCGGCGAATTGCTCGTCCTTGGTGTAACGCAACGCCGTTTGTGGCACGCCGGCCTTGGCGCAATAGATCGTGAAGCGTTCGCCGGACGGGCTTTCATACATATAGAAAGCCGCTGCGCCGGTCGGGCCGGGGAGCAGCCGGCCGCCGATAAGCTTCAGCCCGATCGCCTGCAAGTCGGGGATGCGCAAATCCTCGCCCAGCCGCTTCGACAGCCATTGCGTCATATGAGCGCGCTCGCTGCCCGGCACTTCGACGGGATGGCGGACCTCGACGACGTAAAGCTTGTAGGCATCGAGCGCTTCGCTGGCGATGACGTCGAAGCCGGTCGGTGCGGCGGCGGAAGCGCCGCGTGCCAGCCACCCGGTGCCGCCGCCGAGTATAAAGGCCACAATAGCCGCGGCCGCAGCCATCGCAGCCCATGACCGTCCATTTTTTCGGTCAGCGTTGATTACTTGTTCGAGCTTGAGCCGTTCCGGTACTGGCTCTTCACCGACTGCACCGTACCGTGCGCGGATGCTTTTAGCCTGGGCCCGCCAGGATGCAACCAGCGCAGCCTGTTCCGGGTGATCGGTTAGCCAGTTGGCTATCGCTTCTTTCCGGTCGGCCGGCAATTCGCCGTCGACATAAGCGTGCAGCTCATCCTCGGTCACGGGTGAATCGCGATCGATCATGGGTTCACCTTCTCTCTCTCATTTCACGCGGCGCAGCGCGGGGCGCTCGCCGTCGAGATAGTTTTTGATCTGTACGCGCGCACGCGCCAGACGCGACATAACAGTGCCAATCGGCACACCTTGCACCTCGGCAACTTCGCGGTAGCTAAGCCCTTCCAGCACCACCAAGAGCAAGGCATTCCGCTGGTCCTCAACCAGCGTTGCGAGCGCGCGTTCTATGTCGCGCCCGCCTGCTTCCGGTCCGGCAAGATCGGGAGCATCGTTTTCTTCTATCGGCGACAGAGTGGGCCGCCGTGCAAGCGACCGCAGCCGATTGCGATTGAGGTTGGTGAGAATCGTGTACAGCCAGCTGCGCACGTCGCCACCATGAAATAAATGCTCCGAGCGCAGAGCGCGCACCAGCGTGTCCTGCACCAGGTCGTCGGCGATGTCGGCATCGCGCGTCAGGGCGCGCGCGTAGCGGCGTAGCGCCGGGATCGTCGCCTCCACGCTCTGCTGAAACGTGCCCAATATCGCTCCTTTTCCACTCAACGCGGGCGGCCAAGGGACTGAAGTCCACCTGCCCGACTGTCCGCATCGTCGATTGGTAGAAAAAACCCCGCCAACCGGACACATATTCCCGAAAATGAATTGAAATAACAACGACAAACCCGACCACAGGTGCTTTGCTTTCACCTCAGGTGCTTTGCTTGATGGGCAAAAGTCCCTGTGCCATACGAGGCGGCCGGCGTTCACCGGTCAAAACGGGTAGGCTTAATGCCGGAAATTTCGGGTCTGATGCGCGGTAAACGCGGGCTGATCATGGGCGTGGCCAATAACCGCTCGATCGCCTGGGGTATCGCCCGCGCGTGCCGGGATCATGGCGCTGACGTCGCTTTCACCTACCAGGGCGACGCCTTGAAGAAGCGGGTCGAGCCCTTGGCCGAGGAAGTTGACGGCCTTGTTGTCGGCCATTGCGATGTTACCGAGCCAGCAAGCATCGATGCAGTGTTCGCGGCCGTTAAATCGGCCTGGGGTTCACTCGATTTTGTGCTGCACGCGATCGCGTTTTCCGACAAGGACCAACTTGACGGACGCTATGTCGACACCACCGAAGATAATTTCGTCAACACAATGTTGGTGAGTTGCTATTCGTTTACGGCCGTCGCGCAGCGCGCTGAAAAACTGATGACCAACGGCGGCTCGCTCCTGACACTGACGTATTACGGCGCCGAGAAGTGGATGCCGCATTATAATGTGATGGGGCTGGCCAAAGCCGCGCTTGAATCGTCTGTGCGATATCTCGCCGCCGATCTCGGCGTCAAGAACATCCGGGTCAACGCCATCTCATCCGGACCGATCAAGACGCTGGCAGCGTCCGGAATTGGTGATTTTCGCTACATCCTGAAGTGGAACGAGTACAACACGCCGATGCGCCGCAATGTGACGCTCGAAGATGTCGGGAAAGCCGGCGTGTATTTCCTTTCAGACCTGGCGAGTGGCGTGACCGGGGAAGTGCATCACGTCGATGCGGGCTACCACATGGTTGGTATCAAGCATCCCGATGCGCCGGACATGGCGGTCGGCAAGGAAGAGTGATGGTCGCTCCGCGGCCCACGATATTTTATATCCGTCACGGGGAAACAGATTGGAACGTGGCCGGCCGCTTGCAGGGCCGTCGCGATGTTCCGCTCAATGCGCGCGGCCGCGTGCAAGCCAGCCATTGTGGCGAGATTCTGCGAGGTCTACTTGCTCGCGATGGTGGCGGTTTGGCTGATAGGAAGTTTGTCGCGAGCCCGCTCCTTCGGGCGCGTGAAACAATGGAGCTGGTTCGGGTGGCGCTCGGATTGCCGCCCGATCACTACCGTGCAGAGCCGCAGCTTGCCGAAATCGCATTTGGAGATTGGGAGGGTTTTACGATTGCGCAATTGCATTCGCGCGATCCCCAGCGGATCGCTGCCCGCGAGCAGGACAAATGGCATTTTGTGCCGCCTGGAGGGGAGAGCTATCAAGCCGTGACGGCGCGGATCGGCGCCTGGTATGAAAATGTCACTTCCGACACCGTTGCAGTTGCGCACGGCGGGACCGCGCGCGGACTTATTGCGCATCTTGGCATCGCAAAACCGGCAGCTGCACCGCTGATCGATATAGAGCAAGGCGTCGTATATGTCTTTGAAGGCGACCGGCTTACACGTTACAGCTGAGGGTCACTCGGAAAGTGACTCGGAAGACTGCAAGCTTCGCCGGTCATTGAAATCGGGGAATTCGCGCCCGAAACCCGCCTTAAACCGCGTTGCGATTGACCAGCGCAGGGGCGCGGGCTACGAAATCGCGCAAGCGTAGAACCCCTATGTCATTCAATACTTTCGGTCACCTCTTCCGGTTCACCAGCTTCGGCGAAAGCCACGGGGCTGCGATTGGCTGTGTGGTCGATGGTTGTCCGCCGCGAATTCCGCTCAAAGAAGACGACATCCAACGTGAACTCGATCGTCGGCGGCCTGGGCAGTCGCGCTTCACCACGCAGCGCCAAGAGCCCGACGCGGTGAAGATCATGTCCGGGGTATTCACGGACGAGCAGAGCGGCCAGCAGGTCACCACTGGTACGCCCATAATGCTCATGATAGCGAATGTCGACCAGCGGTCCCGCGATTATTCCGAAATCAAGGATAAATATCGGCCGGGCCATGCGGGCTATACCTACGATGTCAAATACGGCATCCACGATTATCGCGGTGGTGGCCGTGCTTCCGCGCGGGAGACGGCCGCGCGTGTGGCTGCCGGCGCGATCGCGCGCAAGATCGTGCCAGGTATCACCGTGCGTGCCGCACTCATCCAGATGGGTCCGCACAAGATCGATCGTTCGCGGTGGGACTGGAGCGAGATCGGCAAGAATCCGTTCTTCTGCCCCGACGCCAAACAGGCGAAATTCTTTGAGGAATACCTCGACGGTGTACGCAAAGCAGGCTCGTCGTGCGGCGCGGTCATTGAAGTCGTAGCGGATGGTGTGCCTGCAGGTCTCGGCGCGCCCGTGTACGCCAAACTGGATGGCGATCTCGCGTCCGCGCTGATGGGCATCAATGCGGTCAAGGGCGTCGAGATTGGCGACGGCTTTGCTACGGCGGCCATGAGCGGTGTCGATAACGCCGACGAGATGCGTATGGGCAATGATGGCAAGCCGATATTCCTGTCGAACCACGCTGGCGGCATCCTCGGCGGAATCTCGACCGGCCAGGCCATCGTGGCCCGCTTTGCGGTTAAGCCGACATCTTCCATTTTGACACCGCGCAAGACGGTGGACCGTTATGGCCGCGACGCGGAAGTTGCCACCAAAGGACGCCATGATCCCTGCGTCGGTATCCGGGCTGTGCCAATCGGTGAAGCGATGGTGGCATGCGTGCTGGCCGACCATTATTTGATGCATCGCGGCCAGGTCGGCGAGGGAACGGCATGGCCATTCAAGCCCGGCGCGTGACGTCGTCTTCGAGGTTGAGCTGTGTCCGATAGTCATCAGCGCGTTGAAACCGCGATCAAGGCCTTCGCCAAAGGCGATATCGTGGTCGTCACCGATGACGACGACCGCGAGAACGAAGGCGACTTGTTTGTCGCTGCATCGCACTGCACGCCCGAAAAGATGGCGTTTATCATTCGCAATACATCAGGCATCGTCTGCGCGCCGCTTGGCGCCGAGTTGGCGCATCGGTTACGTCTCGAGCCGATGGTAGCGGCGAATGAAGCGCCGCTTGGCACCGCCTTCACCGTTTCAGTCGACGTGAAACACGGGCTGACAACAGGAATTTCGGCCGAAGAGCGCTGCAACACCGTGCGGGCGCTCGCCAATGACAACAGCGGCGCGACGGATTTTGTGCGTCCGGGTCACGTCTTCCCGTTGGTCGCACGTGACGGAGGCGTGTTGATGCGTTCAGGCCACACCGAGGCATGTGTCGATCTTTGCCGGCTCTCCTCGTTGCCGCCGGTTGGCGTTCTTGCGGAGCTGATGAACGACAATGGTTCGGTGATGCGGGGTCCGGAAGTCGCCGCCTTCGCGCAAAAACACAAATTGGCCCAGGTTTCGATTGCGGAATTGATCGGATACCGGCAAAGCCGCGACAAACTCGTTGAGCGAGTCGGCGAATTTCATGTGGCGTCGGAAATTGGCACGCTCAACGGTTACGCCTATGTCACGCCTTTTGATCGCGTGCACCACATGGCCTTCGTCTACGGGGATATCGGCGAAGGCAAGGGCGTGCTCGCGCGGTTGCATCGTGCAGACGTGATCGGCGATGTATTCGGCGGCGCAAAGCCAATACACGCAGCTCTTGCGCGATTTAAGTCAGCGGGTCGCGGAGTGATTGTCTTTCTGCGCGATGGCACAGCAGGTGTACCCGTGTCAGCAATCCCGCACGAGGATGACACCGCCACCGATGCTGCTCGTTCCCGACAGTGGCGCGAGATCGGCCTCGGTGCGCAAATTCTCAAGGATCTCAAGATTTCATCAATCCGATTGCTGACTTCCAGCAAGCGCACTTACGTCGGCCTTGGCGGTTTCGGCATCGAGATTGTAGCGACCGAACCGATCGATAGCTGACTGACAGGCCTTTTTTTCGCCCGTGCCGCGTGCCAGCATTCGAGCATGGGGAGACGGTTCTACAACCTGGCCATTGCCGCGGGTGCGGCAGTCATAAGCCTTACGCTCGTGGCACTAGCTGCACCGACTATGAAGCATGTTGCTGACACGCTCGCCGGCGCCGTTCCTGTCGACGTGGAGCTGGTCATCGCGGTCGACGTTTCCTATTCAATGGACCCCGATGAACAGGCGCTCCAGCGTGAGGGCTACATTCTCGCGCTCACGTCAAAAGAATTTTTGCAGGCGTTGCGCCAGGGTGCCAACGGAAAGATCGCCGTTACATATTTCGAATGGGCCGGCCAATCCGATCAAAAAATCGTCATGCCTTGGCGTCTGATCGACGGTCCGGAAGCCGCCGACGCCGTCGCAGCCGAAATCGCGCGGGCGCCCTATCGCCGCGCCTCGCGCACGTCGATTTCCGGTGCGCTGCGTTTCGCCAAACCGTTATTTGATGACAGCGGCTACAAAGGCTTGCGGCGAGTTATCGATGTATCCGGCGATGGCGCTAACAATGCCGGTCCTTTGGTCGTCTCCACGCGCGAAGACGTTTTGGCTGCCGGCATCACGATTAACGGGCTGCCGATCATGCTCAAAAGGCCTAATGTCGGTTCGATCGATATCGAAGATCTCGATATTTACTACGAGGATTGTGTCATCGGTGGTCCCGGTGCATTTGTCATCCCGATCCGCGAACGAGAAAAGTTCATAGAGGCAACGCGCACCAAATTGGTACTCGAAATCGCCGGGCGACAGCCGGGTGTGCGGGTGATGCCGGCCTCAACGCAAGCGCCACGTATTTCCTGCACTATTGGAGAAAAGTTGTGGCAGGACCGCTGGGGTGGCGGCATTGATTTTCAATAGAATATTTAGCGCGAGAATTTCGCGACGATTTCCACGTGATAAGAATAGCGGAACTGGTCAACCGGTGTGACGCTCGAAAGCGTATAGCCGCCTTCGATCAATATCTTCGCGTCGCGCGCAAACGTCGCTGCATCGCATGAGACGCCGATTACAGTCGGGATCGTACTTTTAGCCAGCTCGCACGCCTGCGCTTCTGCCCCCTGGCGCGGTGGATCGAACACGACCGCGTCGAAGGGTTTCAATTCGTTTGCCATGAAAGGGCGCCGAAAAAGATCACGTGCCTGGGCCTCAACCGGCTTAAGGCCGGATGTGGTCGCGGCTGCGCGTTCGAGAGCCTTGATGGCCGCTATATCCGCGTCGGCGGCGCAGATGCGCGCGTGCTCGGCGAGCCGCAGGGCAAAGGTGCCGATGCCCGCGAACAAGTCGGCAATGTATTTAACCTTGCCGAGTTGTTCGAGCACAAGCCGCGCCAACGTCGTTTCACCTTCTGCCGTAGCCTGCAGAAATGCAGCCGGCGGCAGCGGTACGTCGGCGCGGCCGACACGCAATAGAGGTTGCGCGCGCTGGGCTACCAGTTCGCCGTGACGGGTGAGTCGGGCAAGCTTATGGGCGTCTGCCACACGCGCGAGCGCGCCCATCCGCTCGGAGTTGAGCGTGCCCGAACCGCGTACGTCGACATCGAGTCCGGAGTTGGTCGCAGTCGCCTGGATATCGAGCGGCTTGCCTGCGGGTTTAAGCGTCTCGGCGATCGCCCAGGCGGCACGAAGCGCGCCATCAAGTCCGGGCGCCAAAATGGGACACTCGTCAATGGCGACGATGTGATGCGCGCGCGGCGCGGTAAATCCGACCTCCAGAATATTGTGGGTGCCACGCTGGGCATGCAGAACCGCGCGCCTGCGGCCTGCGCCATGCGCGTCGATCAGGTCGGCAACGGGCGCGACAATATTTGCCTGTGCCAGCGCCTCGACCACCAAAGATCGCTTCCATAAGTGGTACTCGGCCAGCGACCAGTGTTGGAGGGCGCAGCCGCCGCAGACACCGAAATGCTTGCAAATCGGCTGGACTCGTTCATGGCTCGGTTTGTCGAGATGCACCAAATGCCGGCGATCCGGATGTCCCGCGACCGGTTCAACCGTGACGATCTCACCGGGCAATGTGTAAGGCACATAAACGGGTCCGCTCGCGGTATCTGCGACACCGTCGCCGCGATGACCAAGGCGGGCAATGGTGAGTTGCTCAGTCACGTTCAGCTCCGAGCAGAAATTCGGCATTGCCGTCGCCGCCTGCGATTGGCGAAGGGATAATGCCAAGGACGCGGCATCCGAGCGAAGTGACAAACCGCATCGTTTCGTCGCACACGGCGGTATGGACACCGGGGTTGCGCACGATCCCTTTTTTCATCGCGCCGCGGCCTGCTTCGAATTGGGGCTTGATCAGTGCGATGAATTGCGTGGGGACCTTGGCGAGTGCAAGTGCAGCTGGCATGACCAATTTGAGAGATATAAAGCTGACGTCGATTGTGACGAGGTCAGGCGGTTCGTCGAGCCGGGCCGGGGAGAGCGTGCGAATTTCGGTGTTTTCTAACGAAACAATTTCAGGTCGGCCAAGCAGCGACTTGTGGAGTTGTCCCCGACCGACATCGACCGCGTAGACGCGTCGTGCACCGCGATCAAGCAGTACTTGTGTGAATCCGCCGGTCGAAGCACCGACATCGAGGCAAATCCGCCCCTTCGGGTTGAAATGAAATTGGTCGAGTGCGGCCGCGAGTTTTACGCCGCCCCGCGACACGTAAGGGTGTGCTGTGGCCGCTGACAGGATCGCGTCGGCCCGGATTTCTTCGGATGCTTTATTGACCACCTCATTGTCAGCAATCACGAGCCCCGCTTCGATTGCGGCCTGCGCCTTCGCGCGGCTTTCGAAGAGACCTCGCTCGACAAGGAGACGATCAATACGCTGGCGCGACGCGGTCATAGGTCGGCTCCGTGCCGTATGTTACGATGGCCGGTCTGGAACCAAGTTTCGGGCACGAGGGTTAGCAGAAATGGACCGATAAAATTCTACCGGTCGCAACGGTTGACGATTTGAGGAGACGGAGTATGGCACGTAAATATTCGAAAGGTGCATCGAAGTATGTCGAACGTGCAATGAAGAAGCGCAATAAGGGCACTCTCAAAAGTGGGCGTAGCGGCAAGAAGGTTACAAGTCGCAAGCAGGCGATCGCCATCGGCCTTTCGGAAGCGCGCAAGAAGGGGAAGAAAGTGCCACGTAAAAAGAGGCTTTGAAGACGATCAGGCGAGCCGGATCGTCTCGGCTTTTACGTCTTTCCCCAGGGCCTCGAACACCTTGGCCACGATTGCCCGGGCATCCAGGCCTGCGGCTGCATACATCGCTGCCGGGGTATCCTGGTCGATGAACACGTCCGGGCAGCACCATGCACCGCACGCGCATGCCCCCATCGAGGAGACCTTGGTCGGCCAGCGATTGCAAAACATAGGCACCAAAGCCGCCAATCGAGCCCTCCTCGATCGTCACCAGCACCTCGTGTTCGCGCGCAAGTCGCGTCAGCAGGTCGACATCGAGCGGCTTTGCAAATCGTGCATCCGCAACCGTGGCTGACAAGCCAAGGGCATTGAGCTCTTTGGCCGCCGCAAGGCATTCGCCCAGCCGCGCGCCATATGAAAGCAGCGCGACTTTGTGGCCTTCTTGGAGGATTCGACCTTTACCGATTTCGAGCGGCCTTCCTTCCGCCGGCATCGGAACGCCAAGGCCTTCGCCGCGAGGGTAGCGGAGCGCGCTTGGCCGGTCGTCGATCGCAACCGCGGTCGCAACCATGTGCACGAGATCGGCCTCGTCCGCCGCCGCCATCAACACGAATCCCGGTAGGCAGCCGAGATAGGCCACGTCGAATGCACCTGCATGTGTCGGCCCATCGGCTCCGACCAGGCCAGCGCGATCAATCGCAAAGCGGACCGGTAGGCGCTGGATAGCGATATCGTGGACCACCTGGTCATAGGCGCGTTGCAGGAATGTGGAATAGATCGCGGCGAATGGCTTGAAACCCTCGGCTGCGAGTCCACCGGCGAAAGTTACGCCGTGCTGTTCGGCGATCCCGACATCGAAACAGCGGTCGGGAAATTCTTTCTCAAAGAGATCCACGCCTGTTCCGGAAGGCATCGCTGCGGTGATCGCGACGATCTTGTTATCCTTACGCGCTTCTTTAACCAGGCTCTCGCCGAAAACCTTTGTATATTGCGGTGCATGTGATTTCGATTTCGCCTGGGCGCCGGTGGCAACGTCGAATTTGACGACGCCGTGATACTTGTCGGCGGACGTCTCCGCCGGAGCATATCCCTTGCCCTTTTGCGTCACCACGTGGACAAGGATCGGCCCGGCTTCTGCGTCACGAACGTTCCGTAATACCGGAAGCAGATGGTCGAGATTGTGCCCGTCAATCGGGCCGACGTAATAAAAGCCAAGCTCCTCAAACAGCGTGCCACCGGTCCAGAAGCCACGTGCGAATTCCTCGGCGCGCCCGGCCTTTTCTTCGAAGAATTTAGGCAGATGTCTTGCGAGCTGTTTTCCGATGTCGCGGAACGTCCGGTAAGTCTTGCCTGAGATCAGCCGTGCCAAATACGCGGACATTGCACCTACCGGTGGTGCGATCGACATGTCGTTATCGTTGAGAATAACGACCAAGCGTTCATTTCGCGCCCCGGCATTATTCATCGCTTCGTATGCCATGCCGGCAGACATGGCGCCGTCGCCAATCACAGCAACAACGTTGTTCTTATTACCGTCGAGGTCGCGTGCCACCGCCATGCCGAGCGCAGCCGAGATCGACGTCGACGAATGGGCCGCTCCGAACGGGTCGTATTCGCTCTCGGCGCGCTTGGTGAAGCCGGATAGTCCGCCGCCCTGACGCAATGTGCGAATTCGGTCGCGCCGGCCAGTGAGAATTTTGTGTGGGTAGCTTTGGTGGCCGACATCCCAAATAATTTTATCAGCCGGCGTATCGAATACGTAGTGCAGCGCTACGGTCAGCTCGATGACGCCCAATCCCGCACCAAGGTGACCGCCGGTCTTTGCGACTGCATCGATGGTTTCGGAGCGCAGCTCGTCGGCGACCTGCTTGAGCTGCTCAGCCGATAGATTTTTGAGGTCGCGCGGGAAGTGAACGCGGTCGAGCAGGGGGGTTTTGGAAGTCTCGGACAAAAGTAACTCCAACGGAATAGGATGGTCTGGCGGGGTTGCCCTTGCATCAGCCGGGCCGGGGTGGCTTACACCAAATTCGCTACGGGCTGCAATTCACTGTGTCGCTACCGCAACTCGCTAAAAGCCGACTTTCGCCTTATCTGACCTGATATTTGGTGCCTTTATCAGTCTACGTCGAGGGGCTCGCTGCCGGTCGGCTTGCCATTGGCGTCGAGAGTGATCTTTTCCACCCGTGCTTCGGCCTGACGCAGCAGTTCCTCGCAGCGCTTTTTCAGCGCCTCGCCCCGCTCATAGATGGCTACAGACTCCTCAAGCGGCACTTTGCCCTCCTCGAGCCGTTTGACGATCGATTCCAGCTCTTCGATCGCCCGCTCGAAAGGCAGTTTTTTCACATCGGGGTGAGTATCGGCCATCTCTTGAAATCCAGCGATTCGTGCGCGCGCATCCTATGCCTACGCTAGGCATCGAGGATAGTGCGGATTTCAGCCGTGCATGAGGGCGGTCACGTGCGCGGCAACCGAACGCGATAAACCCTGTAAATCGTAACCGCCCTCGAGGAGTGAGATGACGCGGCCATTTGCGCTTGCGTCGGCGACTTCCATCAGCTTCTGGGTGGCCCAGGAAAAATCCCCCTCCACCAGGTTCAGGTTCGCCAGTGGGTCACGGGTGTGCGCGTCAAAACCCGCAGAGATGATGAGGATATCAGGCTTGAACTCGCGCAGGCGCGGCAGGATGACAGTGTCGAATGCTTCGCGGAAGGCATCGCCTCCATCTCCTGCCGACAGCGGTGCGTTGACGATCGTATTGAAGTCTCCCCGCTCGCCAATCGCGCCGGTGCCGGGATAGAGCGGCATTTCGTGTGTCGAGCAATACATCACGCTCTTGTCGGACCAGAAAATATCCTGCGAACCATTGCCGTGATGGACGTCAAAATCGACGACTGCCGCCCGTTCAACACCGTGGGCTTTTTGGGCGTAGCGCGCCGCGATCGCTGCATTATTGAACAGACAGAAACCCATCGGCCGCGCGGTTTCGGTGTGGTGGCCAGGCGGTCGCGTCGCGACGAAAGCGTTCGCCGCCTTGCCGGCCATGACTTCATCGACTGCCAGCGTTGCGCCGCCGACCGCGCGCAATGCCGCTTCGAAACTGCCTGGCGACATCGCGGTGTCAGCGTCGAGTCGTACCATGCCTTCCGTCGGTGAGGCGTCGCGGATGGCTTCGATGTAGTCCATCGGGTGGCAAAGCGCGATGGTAGCGACTGATCCAAGAGGGGCTTCGACCCGCGCCAACGATTGAAATTTTTCGTCTTCCAAGGCCTGTTCAATCGCGCGCAGGCGATCCGGCCGCTCCGGATGGCCGGCGGGCGTCAAGTGATTGAGGCAGGCGGGATGACTGAGGAGGAGGGTCGACATGAATTTACACTTAAACACTCACAAGGCTTCGTGGAAGTGCTTATTCTGATTTTGGGCCCAAGGTCACGCCAGTGGGGGGCGAGCTATTGTCGGGCACGAAGAAATCGACTTGTAGTGGCTGGCTGGGATCAACGCGATACTGATCGAAATCGCTGATGCCTTCGCCCGCCAGAAATGAGTTGTCGATCAGGAAGTTCCCGGTAAAAGTCTTGGGTTTTTTGAAAATTCGGCAGGAGGCTTCGGCAATAATTTCCGGCTTTCGCGACCGGCGCATCATGGCGTCGCCACCCAGCAAGTTTTTGATCGCTGCGGTGGCGATTGTAGTCCGCGGCCACAATGCATTGACCGCGACCTTCCCGCGCAATTCGCCGGCGAGGCCCAACACCACTAGGCTCATCCCGAATTTCGCCATCGAATACGCCGTATGCGGCGCGAACCACTTCTCAGCCATGTCGAGAGGCGGCGATAGCATCAGAATGTGCGGATTTGTCGCTCGTGCGAGGTAGGGAGTGGCAAATTTCGAAACCATGAACGTGCCACGGGCATTAATCTGCTGCATGAGGTCGTAGCGGCTCATCGAGGTCGCAGCGACCGGAGCGAGCTGAATAGCGCTCGCGTTATTCACGATGATATCGATGCCTCCGAATTTCTCTGCGGTTTCATCCAGTGCCGCTTGCACGGCCGCATCGTCGCGCACGTCGACTGCTATCGGCAGCGCACGGCCACCGGCTTTTGCAATTTCTGCAGCGGCAGTGTGGATGGTGCCTTCGAGCTTGGGATGTGGTTCGACCGTCTTAGCGGCGATTGCAATATTAGCGCCTTCGCCGGCAGCTTTGAGCGCGATCGCGAGGCCAATGCCTCGGGATCCACCGGTTATAAATAAAGTCTTGCCGGCCAGCGACATCGCGTAAACGTCCTGTGTCAGTCCGCGAGCGCTGCCTGCGCTCCGGTGATGCTGTCGGCGCCTTCGGTGACGCTACGGCCAAGTCCTGGTGCTTCGACGGCAATATTCTCCGCGAAGAACCGAGCGAGTGCCGTGCGACCGGCGCCGTTTTCCTCGCGCAGTGATACCAGCGCTTGCTCCGCCAGCATACAGCCGCCGGCCGCGTTGGCGAACAGTCGCAAATAGGGCGTAGCGCCCGCAAGCGTGGTGTCGGAAGACGATTGCGCCAGTAACCACTGCGTCGTGCGTTCAAGCGTATCGACGGTATCGCCCAGCCGAGCCGCCGTTTCACCGAAATTGGGAGCGTTACTCGCCCTCACAGCGTGCACGGTTTTGCGTAATTCGTCGACGTAGCGACCGACAACTTTTCCTCCATCGAGCGGAATCTTGCGCGCAACGAGATCGATCGCCTGGATGCCGTTTGTGCCTTCGTAGATCGCGGCGATGCGCGCGTCGCGAAAATGCTGCGCGGCGCCAGTTTCTTCTACATAGCCCATGCCACCGTGGACCTGCACACCAAGTGACGCAACTTCTATGCCGATATCCGTCGAAAAAGCCTTCGCCACGGGGGTCAGTAGCGACGCGCGCTCGTGTGCACTTTTGCGCGCGGTATCGGTCTTCGCGCGAAGAGACCGATCAATCGCGACGCCGGTGGCGTAGCAGATAGCGCGCGCCGCGCCGGTGAGCGCGCGCATGCTGAGCAGCATGCGTTTGACATCCGGGTAGGCAATGATCGTCGCCGCGGGACCTTGCTTGCGTTCGCGCGCATAGGCCAGTGCTTGTTGGGTTGCCCGTTCGGCTATGCCCACACCTTGTAAACCGACGGCGAGCCGCGCACGATTCATCATCGTGAACATGCTGGCCATGCCTTTGTTCTCTTCCCCAATAAGGAAGCCGATAGCTCCGCCGCGGTCGCCGTAGACCATCGTACAAGTGGGTGACGCATGGATGCCCAGCTTGTGCTCCACCGAATGCGCGCGAACATCGTTCCGCGAGCCGTCAGGCATGATTTTCGGCACGAGGAAAAGTGAAATGCCCTTGGTACCTGGCGGCGCATCGGGCAAGCGCGCAAGCACGAAGTGAATAATGTTGTCTGTGAGGTCGTGCTCGCCGTAGGTGATGAAAATCTTTGAGCCGGTGATGCGGTAGCTGCCGTCGGCCGCCCGCTCGGCTTTGCTGCGCAGGGCTCCGACGTCGGATCCGGCCTGTGGCTCCGTAAGCTGCATCGTGCCCATCCATTCGCCGCTGATGAGCTTGCCGAGGTATTTTTGTTTGAGCGTGTCGCTGCCATAGGCGTGCAAGGCGTCGATCGCGGCCATGGTCAAGACCGGCCCGATCCCGAATGCCATCGAGGCCGAATTCCACATTTCAACGCACGCTGCGTTCAAAGCGTGAGGTAAATCCTGACCGCCCCATTCGGCTGGCGCAGCAAGGCCATTCCAGCCCGCTGCGGCCCAAGCCGTGTAAGCCTCTTTCCAGCCCGGCGGGGTGGTGACGTTGCCGTCTTTGAACGGCGTTCCAAATTTGTCGCCAACCCGATTGAGCGGCGCGATGACCTCGTTCGCGAAGCGCCCGGCTTCGGCCAGCACCGAATTGACAGTCTCTTCATCGAGATCGCCATAGAGGCCTTCGGCAATCGCGGCATTTAAGCCGGCGGCGTGTTTGAGGGCGAAGGCAATGTCGGTGGTCGGTGCGCGGTACGTCATAGCGGCTAATCTAGCCCTGACCCGAGGCCGGTCAACGCAAGCTTTGCCTTATAGATAGGGGGCGTTGATCCGACAGGTCGGCGCCGCTATGGTCCGGCCGCCGCACGAGAAATAGCTTCGGAGCGGCTTTCCGGTACCTGTTGGGGCGTAGCCAAGTGGTAAGGCAGCGGATTTTGATTCCGCCATTCCCAGGTTCGAATCCTGGCGCCCCAGCCACCCAGTCCAGTCTCTTCATATACTTAGGCTGTTGTTGCGAAGAAGCCCGCTAACGCGGCACTTTCTGAACTCGACAATTGTCTCTGAGTTACAACTTCGAGCCTTCAAAGCAGTCGCAGGCCGAAAATCTCCGCTTATAATTTGAAAAATTCCCGAATTTTGGAGAATGAGGCCGGAGACTGGGTTCGATTGCACTGCGTGGCCGGGCTGGCAGTCGTCAGGTCGCCGGTCGTCCGGATTTTTTGAAGTTAATCGACTAAAGTCGGATGTTGTGGGAAACCCTGATCCATCCGTTGTGTAGCCCCGCGCTTACAAAATATTTCATAGTGAACGTAACGCGACGCGGTGGCCTTGTCGGGCGTGGATCTCAAATTCACACATTATTGGCAAATTGATCAACCCAAGGTGTCGAAATAATTATCGGAGAAACGTTTATCGGCGGAGTCAACCATGCTTCATTTTCGGAGAGCCAATCCAAATATAACATCAGCGCGTCGACTTGATCATCATAACGTAACGACCTCAACAAGCAGATTATGGAAGGCAAGTATCCCGGCATCGTCAAGACCAAGCTGCAGGGCGTCAACCAGCTCGACTATCTGACCGGCAAGTCGGAGAAATCGGCACGCGACACGTTCTTCTACTACGGAGGAGCAGTCCCGTCGGCCGTGCGCTACAAGAACTGGAAGATCTATTTCGCCATGGCGTAAGACCACTGATTGCCAGTAGTCTGGCATTCAAATTACGGGAAAGGGCATAGCCATTTCCACGCAACATTCGTCGCTGTGTCATCACATTTCTCCATTCAAAGGCCGGGCGCGACTCACGTCGTGCACAAAGATTCTGCGGCGAACGGGACTAAGTGGTCAATATTTCGGGAGTCCAAATAACCCCCCACTAAGTCATTGTTTTTGCAAGATCGACGATCGCTGTGGTTGTAATGCAGCCGACTTCGCGGCGCTGTTTGACCCAGGAAAATGTGGAAACGTCCTGCACAGCCGACAGTGTGGTCGATTGTGGCTGCGAACCGCGCAGAACCGCCTCTGTGATATCGGGCGCCAAGTAGGCGAGGCGGAGGAGCTTCCGAACTACTTTGGGTTTCCAGGCAATGCTGGCCGCCAGCGCTTCGACTGTTTGATAGGTGTCGTCGGCAAGGGCTTTGCGCCATGAATGGGCGCGGACGAGCGCTTGCATCAAGCCGGCGTCCGGTTCTCGCGCAGAATGACATCCGTTCGTTTCGATACGGGCGTAGGGAGCCGTCGATTTTGCAGCGCGATCCAACTCAATTGATATTGGACCCTTGGTCGATCCCGTCAGGCTGATCAATATCTTTCGATCGCAGATACCGATGCGTTCAACGTGAGCGGCCACGAGATCATGGTCGCCAACATCGACAGCCTTCGGGCATCGTTCGCGCAGGGCGCCGAGGACGGCCCGTTCCAATTCGGATGCTGGGACACGGCGGACGGATGCATCTTGACTGCCGCGTCCTGTCAGACCGGCGCTGCTGACGTAAAAACGATAACGAACGCCGCGCTTGCTGGTAAAACTCGGACTCATCCGGTTGCCGCGATCGTCGAACAGCAGACCCTTCAGCAGGGCTTGATTGTTCGACCTCTGTTGGCGTCGAACGACCGAATTACTCTTGAGCAGATCCTGCACGGGGTTGAATAACGTAGGGTCGATGATCGCGTCGTGCTCGCCCGGAAACCACGCCCCCTTGTGGCCCATTTCGCCGAGATAAGTTCGGTTCTTGAGCAAATAGGCGAGGGGGCCGTAAGTGAACGGCACCGCGCCAGGGTGGCGCCCCGATGAATTGGTTCGCCGTTTAGAAACAGTCCCTTCTTTATCGAGCGCGGCCTTGAGCAGCCGCAGGCATTTGAGATCCAGATAACGTCTGTAGATGGCGCGGACGGTTTCGGCTTCCTTCTCGTTGACCACCAGCCTCTTGTCCTTGGTGTCGTAGCCGAGCGGAATGCCGCCGCCGGTCCATTTGCCTTTCTTGCGGGAGGCGGCAACCTTGTCGCGCACCCGCTCGGAGGATAGCTCGCGCTCGAACTGGGCAAAGGACAACAGCACGTTGAGCGTGAGCCGTCCCATCGAGGTGGTGGTGTTGAACTGCTGGGTGACGGCGACAAACGAGATCGCCTTCTTGTCAAAAGCTTCGACCAGCTTGGCAAAATCGGCGAGCGAGCGGGTGAGGCGGTCGATTTTATAGACGACGACGACATCGACGCGGCCGGCATCGATGTCGGCCAACAGTTTCTGCAGGGCTGGGCGGTCGAGGTTGCCACCGGAGTAGGCCGGATCATCGTAACGCGCCGGCAAGGCTGTCCAGCCTTCATGCACTTGCGATTTGATGTAGGCCGCGCAGGCCTCGCGCTGAGCATCGAGAAGTCGGTAGGCGAGGCTGCGGCGCAACAGGTCAGGCCCAAAGGCCGCAGGCGGTTCGCTGCGAAATTCTGCGCGCCAGCGCGCGCGCAGAATTGCGATGGGAGAGCGCGCTAATTGCGCGAGTTCGAGCGCAATTTTTTCAGCGGTAAAGGAGGGAGCGGGATTTTTGGCAGGCATCAGACTGGCACCTCCGGCATTAAAACGGGAGGCCATGCATGCTCTGCAGCGGTGAAATGACCAGCAGCCAGGAGCTGCTGGGCTGCGCAAAGCGCAGCTTCGAGCTGCGGACAGCGCGCTATATTGAACTTAAATCAAGATGCGGGGCGGATTCGCGTAATGAAACGTTATGGAATGGCGGGATGGGTCGCCGCAACCCGGTTACAAACGATGCAATGTCCGCTTTACCCCCAAAAGCGGACGTGTGCAGTGCAAAACCTCATGTCCGCTAAGTGCCAATAGCGGACATTTGCGTATCGGCCTCATTCAGTTCGGTACGTCGTCTGTTGACCCAATCGGCAACTCGATCTCAAAAACGGACCCGTGAGAACTCGTTTCAACAAGCCGCAAATTACCACCGTGGTCCTCAGCAATGGTTCGGCAGATAGCAAGGCCTAATCCCATGCCGGTCGGTTTCGTCGTGAAAAACGGGTCAAATACTCGGCCTTGATCCTCTGCAGTTATTCCATGACCGCTATCTTGGATGGAAAGCAAAACTGTCGAATTTCCGCTTAGCCTCGTAACGACCCGCACATGCCTTGAGCCAGAGGGAGCAGAGCTCATGGCCTCAATTGCGTTTTTGACCAAGTTCAAGACGATTTGCTGAAGTTGCATGCGATCGGCACGTACCGGGGGTAGGTTACCGACGTACTCGGTTGCGACAACTACGTGGCTGGCCCCCAAATCATGTTGCAGCAAACCTAGAACCTCTCGCGCAACATCATTGAGTTGAATTAGATTGTTTCGGTCGTCGGTCTTCCTGAAAAGGGCGCGAACACTCAAGACTATTTCATTTGCACGATGGCTCGCCTCAACAACGGCAATTGCGGAGGTACGTACCTCGTCGAGATCAGGCGAAGTCTTTTTAAGCCAATTCAAAATGGTACTTCCGTACGCGGCAATCGCAGTGAGCGGCTGTGCGATCTCATGAGCGATTGCGCCCGTAGCGGCGTCCAGGCTCATAAAGCGATTGGCGCGTTCGCGCCGTAGTAGGACCGTGGCACGGGCAAGACGGGCATAAAGTGAGATAGTTTCTGTAAGCAGCACCGTCAGAACGGTAAAACTGGCGATCAGTGCGTAACTTCGCGCTGTGTACCAGCCGAGAGTGAAGCGCACCGACGTCAGGATTGTCGATAACGTAAGGTCGGGTAGGGTCGCAAAAAGCGTCACCATTAGCCAGACAGCGAGAGACGTGCGCTTTCTTAAATACAGCAGGACTAGCGCTGTGGCGCTCAAAATCCAGATAGGGCCCGTGAAATAACTTGCAGTGGGGGCTTGGCGGGTCTGATCGACAAAAAGGCCCGGTAAGTATCGTGCTCCTTCAGTAACGACCCACGTCAGTCCGGCCGTCAAGACGAGCGTGCATGCAATAGTGATGGCAATTGTCGCTTTGGTCGATCTGCCAGGCGGATCATTGGCTCGCGGGCGATCATCAGAGAACGCATACAAGATGACGGCTACGGGAAAGGCGATGTGCCAAAGAATAAACAAATAGGGTGCGCTGCTTAGTGGATCTCCGATCAGACCGGAAGGAGCATATGCACCCGGGAAAGCAAGCGTTTGCAGAAATGCGAATAGACCGCTGAAAATGTAGCCGCTTGCGAGCGCCAGAAGACCCGGCAAAGGTTGGATCGAATATAGGGAAAACAACAGAGCCGCCGTTATCAGCTCAGTAATGCATAAAACCGTCTGAAGTGCTGGCACAAATGCATCGACGCGAGGCAACTGAACACCTGCGAACGGCGCGATGACTATAAATACGAAAGTTAGAATTAGGATAATCGCGAGGGCGACCCTGCGCTCCTGTTTGCTGGCAGGCGTGGCCGCAATGACAAGTGGAAACTCGTCGAATGGCGCGGCAGCTAATTTTTTAGGTTCGCTAGTCTGCATGCAAGGCCGACCATAACGGTTACGGCCTCAGAAACAATGGTTAGGAACTTTGGTCCGCTTTGGGTCAAAAGCGGACATGTGCAGCGCAAAACGTCATGTCCGCTGAGTGCCAATAGCGGACATCGTGAGCAGTATCTGCGTCAACAAAAACCCGTTCAGCTGCAACTCAATCTCACCACGTATATCGCACGCCAGCCATGCCGCCGATGCCATCGCGCCTGCCGCCGTCGGTATCGCCGACCGCAAACTGATAGTCGGCATTTGCGTAGACGCTGACATTGGCGTTCACCCTCGTGCTCAAGCCGCCGCCCAGCTGCAGGCGCGTGGCGTGCTCCAGTAGCGGTACCAGATCGGTGCCGGAAAACGTCGTCGTCGCCTGCGCACCCCAGTCGTGCCACAGGTTGGCGCGCACATAGGGACGCCACACCTGTCCGCTGTCGCCGACGATAGTCCAAGCGCCGCGCAGGCCGATCCGCCCGCTCGCGCCTGACGTCGTGCCGAGCGCGACCTCGCCCAAGCCGTCATTGGTGTCGTCGAACGACACATGTTGCCAGACAATCTGCGCCTGTGGCTCCAGCACGAAGCCCGGCCCGAACAGCGGCAGCCGGGCCGGATAGCCCGCCTCCAGCGAAGAGACAAAGCCGAAGCCGGTGGTCGCAAGCCTGGCGAATTGGGTGGACGCCGCGCCTAGATAGTGCGTCACCTGCGCCACCGCGTCGACGTACCAGCCGCTCGGGCCAAAATGCGTCCAATAAGCCCCGCCCGACAACGCGTCGAGATTGAGGCTGCCGGTCTTGCGCAGCACATAGCCGGTCGCCGCCTCGTTGGTGACGAGACCAGTCACATCGACATTGGCATTAGCGAAGCCGAAGTAGATGCCGGTGGCGTCGCGATGACCCGGCAACAATTCGCCGCGCCAAAGATCGAAACCGGTCTGAAAGCCCAGCAACTGGCCCGAGGTGCGCGGATCGGCGAAGGCACTGTAGTGGTTATCGATCTGCTGGCCGAACACGCGGCCCCAGGCCGAAGGACCCCAGCCGGTATACGGGCAATCGGTCGGCGCCTTCACCGGCGCCTTGCGCATGGTCCCGTCCCGCGTGTCGCTGTCGGACGAGCATGTCGTGCCCGAGTTCGCGTTTAGCAATGTATCGCCGGCGCGGTCATGAAAGGTGCCGAGGGTGGTCATCCCCAATTGCCGGGCGATTGGTTGAACCACGCCGTAGGTCGCGATCTCCGGCCCGATGATCGGCTCTGGCCCCGATCCGTCGGTGAAGGTCGAGCGGAGGAACCAGTCGTTCGGACTGCTACCGCTGAGACCACCACGGAAGAGAAGATAGTCGAAGGCGCCGCCGCGCACCTCGCCAGCGAGCGCGAACGCACCGGGCGCCGTCGTGCCGCCGTTGATTGCCTGCACCACCGCGATGCCATTCGCCACCGTCTTGGCGCCGGGGCCGCCCGCATTGGTGATGTGCAACAACGAATTGCCCGTCGCGCTGCCGCCGTTGATAACGAGCTTGTCCGACGGCGAACCGTCGGCGCCGAGAAACGTGTTCATCGCAATCGTTCCGCCAGCCCCGATATAGTTGGTCGTCGTCAAGAGCGTGCCCGCGGCGGTGCCCGTGCCCATGTTCACCAAGCCAGCATTGGTGAGGGTCGGTACGGTCTGACTGAAGCCGTTGAGATCGAGCGTTCCGGCGCTTGCAACCGTCATCGCAGAATTTGGGCTGAACGTGTTCAGCGCGCCTGCCTGCAACGTGCCCGCATTGACATTCGTCGCTCCGCTGTAGGTGTTGGCACCTGTTAGCGTGGTGATGCCCGCGAGCACATTGACAGTGCCGATGCCGGTGATTGCGGGCGCAAACACGTAGTCGGCGGACGTGTGATTGAAGTTGATCGTACCGGTGCCAAGGCCAAATGCGACGTTCGACGCGTTCAGCGTGCCGGGGGCCACCGCCGGATTGCCTGGGCTTGCGCCGATGTTGAGTGTTCCAATCGATCCGGCATTCGCCGCGATCACAACAACAGGCGCGGTAACAAGGCCGCCCTCCGCAATTGTGAGCGTGCCGGTGCCTGAGTTGCCAATTCTAAACCCCGCGACGTCGCTCCAAAGGGAGCCCGCGCCGGCCACTCTCACCGTACCCAGCGAGCCTGCATTGTTGCCGATGTTGGTGATGAGGGGGGTGATATCGATGACGCTCCCGCCGTTCGTGATTGCGAGTGTGCCCGTGCCAAAACTGCCGATATTGAGCCCGTTGCTTGGTCCGTTGACCCAAGTGGATCCCGGGCCGGTCACCGTCACCGTACCCATCGAGCCGGCGGACAATCCGACGGAGCCGCCGCCACTATTCACCGTGCCGCCGTTCTGGATAATAAACGTGCCCGTGCCTTGGCCGCCGGTCACGATGCTTCCGACATTCATCCAGATGGAGCCCGCGTCGGTCACGATCACCGTGCCCGTCGAGCCCGGTAAATTGCCGATCGCACCGAAGGAGTTGGTCAATGTCCCGCCGTTCCGGATCGTAAGCAGTCCAGTCCCGCTTTGACCGATCGCGATGTTTTGGGCGATTGCGCCCGCGCCCCTGATCTCCGTCGAATTTGGCGTCACAGTGTCAATGTTTACGCTGCTGAATGTCGAGGGAACACCGGCAGTCCAATTGAGAGGGTTAAACCAGCCATTTGAGAACGCCCCGGTCCAATTAGTCTGGGCGTATGCCGAAACCGTAGACGCTGCGAAAAGTACGATTGCCACCGGCAGCGCGGAAATTATGCAATTAAATCGCTGTCGTGCGACTGAGCGCGCGACGCAGCAATCCGAAGCGCAAAGCGCTAATCGCATTTAAAAACCCGACCTAGTTGAACTTGTAATTCAGAATGAGCCCGCACGATCCCGGAACGAAAGTTCCTAGCTGACGCAAACCCGGTTGCCGCTGTCAGTCGAAGCGATCGAGCCGAGGCCCGTAGAACAACGCCAAGAATAGAGGGCGGGCAGTCCTACTCCTACAGGAGTTATCACGAAATTCCAGGTCGGTGACAATTCGGCCACACGTGTGTCAACACCATTTGGCGATGTCCGCTTTGGGTCAAAAGCAGACATCATGGCTTCGCCGGGCGATGTCCGCTTTTGACCCAAAGCGGGCGTGGCAGCGCCGCTCAATAGGTCGTGGCGATCATTTGGTGCCTTGAGGAGGTCGATGCCGGATCGATGTCGAGATAGCTCCCACGACGAGCACGACGGCTATAATATAAGCACCTCAATCGCGCCATCTCCGCCATCGGGCGAAAAATCAAAGTACCGTTCGAGGAAATCCATGACTCGCTCGCGTATTCATTCGATTGGCTGATGCTTCCGACCCTGAAAAAGGACGTACGCCAGCGCGAAGCCAATCATAAGAAATCGGAGGCCAAGATAGAGTTCGGAATGGTGCACGTCTTTGCCTCCTAACCGAAATTTCTGTCAGACTTTGGAAAGGCGGCTTGGACGATGTGACCGCGACGCAATTCGTCGGCCCGCTTGAGACAATCGTCAGCCAGATTGAGGAGTTCTTGCTTTTTCGATGGATCCAGCGTTGCGCGTGCTAGCACATAAAACTCATGCGCCTTTAGCTGAAGTTCATCTAGGGCTTTCATGCTGGTTTCTAGGCGATGTAGCGAAGTTCCGCATTGAGGCAGATCAATCAGCTAAAACAACGATGCAATCCGGTGCTTCCGGACCGGTCGCACCACAGCACGCTCGCCATTGAGAATGTGGCGCGCTAGTGAAATGTCCGCTTTGGGTCAAAAGCAGACATTTGCGGTGCGAAAATGCATGTCCGCTTTAGCCCTGAAAGCGGACATGTGGGTGTACTAGCCGATGTCCGCTAACGCCAATAGCGAGCACTCTTCAGGGCATTGCGTCTAGCGACCGAAAATAAAAAGGAAGTTCGGATTGATGCGATGCCGCGGTTCTTCAGCGTAACCGTATGCCTCGCCCCCTTCGACCGTGCTTGGCACCCGGTGTATTGGTTTATGGCTTACATACACCGACTTATCTTTTGTGTCGGAGGGCGCCTTCTTTTGAGCACGTAATGCTGGCTTGACGCGACGCTCAGAATTCGATCCGGTCGAAGCCATGCTAGTCGTAGGTGTTTGTTGAGCACGTGGCTGTAGCGCCATAAGTCCAACGATCCCTATGCCGATGACCACCGACACTCCGGCAACGTACGCGAGCAGGCCAAAAAAAAACGCATCGGCACTTCTCTAACTAGTGGGCCAACAGCGGGCGCTAGTGATAGCGTAGCAGTCGTTTCGCTGGGTGGTAGTTATACGTTGGTGTAGACAGCTCATCGGGCTTAAATGCCGCAAGAACGCGCCCCGAGGCCATGTTTTTGCCCTACCGAAATGATGCTCTGACGTTGCAATGTCTGCGCTTTGGCAGGCAAGTGGACATTCCGTAGGCCAAGAAGCTCGGTACAACGGCGCGGCCACCGGAGGCGGCTATGGCGATACGATACGCTGCCGTGCTTTCAATGGGGCTATTTCTTATTACCGGAGAAACCGTCGCGGAAGATCAGTTGAGCGCCAATTCGAAAATAGTGGGGTGTCGACATTATCTTTCCAGTTCTAAAGATGACCTTTTATTGCAGGGATATTGTGCTGGCGCGGTTCAAGCACTTGTTGAATTTGCGGCAGGCGCATGTGCGCCCAAAGGCGCGACCACCATGCAAAGTGTTCGGATCGTCTTGCAATACATCGACGCCCGCCCAGCTCGCCTGCATGAAAGTTTCAATAAGCTAGCTTCCGAAGCACTTAGACAAGCCTGGCCATGTAGCAACTAAACTTTTGTGCCACCGTCCCCGCCGCCAACGTTTGCGAAATTAACAATCAGAAAAAAGAGATCGCCTCACTGCACGGACATTTCTGCTGTGTCGCGCATTAAACGAATGTAATATGCTCATCTTGTCGTGAGCTGCAGCTGAACAAGGACTTGGAGATGCCGAATTTGGATTCCCGACAACGATGGTGGTCAAGCCTTGGTGAAGAGCGTTGGACAAGCTTTCTGTACGTTATTTCGACGGTCTGTGTCGTCTCGGTGCTTTGGATTGGCGGGATCATTGCACCCTCCACCGCAATGGCAGGGACTTTGGACGACGTTCGCGCAAGAGGTACGCTTATCTGCGGTGTCAGCGAAGGTCTTCCAGGATTTTCTGAGAAGGACAGTTCGGGCGTTTGGCGAGGATTTGACGTTGATTTCTGCAAGGCCGTCGCAGCCGCTGTGTTTGGCGATATTACGAAGGTCGAATATCGCCCGTTGTCGGCAGAGGCTCGCTTCGAAGCACTGAAGGACCGTCGCATCGACCTCTTATCGCGGAATACTACCTGGACGATGTCACGCGACTTGGATCTCGGTCTTGAATTTGCCGGCATCAGCTATTTTGACGGGCAGGGTTTCCTATTGCCTGCATTGTATGGGGCAACGAGTGCGCTTCAGCTTGGTGGTGCCAAAATCTGCGTTGCCACGGGGACAACTTCCGAAACGAATGCTTCGGCATATTTTCAAAGCCACAATGTTAAAGTGTCCTTTCTGACATTCACGGAGCGCGCTCAAGCGCACGCCGCGTACGCCGACCAGAAATGCGACGCCTTTACCGGCGATCGTTCGGCTTTGGCAGCGGAGAGGTCGTTGTTACCCACGCCGGAGGATCACGTCATTCTGCGTGACGTCATCTCTAAGGAACCCCTGGGTCCCGTCACACGCGGCGATAATTCGCGCTGGACCGCCCTTATACGCTGGACACTTTTTGCATTGATCAATGCAGAGGAGCTCGGGATCAGCTCAAAATCGGTCGGTGCGGAGAAAGGTGAACAGGCGGTGGCTTTAGGCGCGCCGGCCGTCGGTTCGCTGGGCTTGTCGCGGGACTGGTTCGTTAAGTTGGTTGGTGGCGTGGGCAACTACGCCGAGATATTCGAACGCAACCTCGGACCTAACACGCCGCTTAACCTAAATCGTGGAATGAACGCTCTTTGGAACGAAGGGGGCCTCCTATATGCGCCGCCGATGCAGTGATCCGCACCGACAGGTAACGAAAATTGGCCGGCCGCGATTGCCGCGTGTTTCACGGCTGAATGAGTTTGCCAGATTTGCAACGAGTATTGTTGTTTTCTGGTTGTCGCTAACTTGGCCGCTCGCGCAACCGCGGGCGCAAATTGTCAGCTCGCCCCGCGAGCTTGCAGTCATTCGAATTAATGTGCTGGACCTACTGGTCCATGAGCAAAGCCTGCCGCTACCCGTAAAGCAGCGGCGCGATGCATTGTGGGAATATTACCAAGTATATGGAGGCGAGCTGCTCTGGCTTGGCAGCCGCCGCCCCAATGAGTTCCTCGCGCGGTTACAAAGCGCTGCGACTGATGGTCTCGATCCGAAGGACTACCCGAGCAAACAGCTCGCAGGGCTCGCTGCCGCAAAATCAACGGACGACAAGCGCAGTCTAGCCTTGGTTGAGCTGTTTTTCTCGGCAGCCTTCCTTGAATATGCCTCAGACATCAAGGTGGGTCGTTTCCTGCCGCGAAAAGTCGACCCGAATTTTTTCATCGAAGCGCGCACCATCGACCAGATGGCGGCCCTAAAGAGTCTGGCAAGCGCCGACAGCCTCGATCGGTTTTTCAACGCGTGGCAGCCCTCGAACCCAAGCTACGCTGCGCTTCGCTCCGCGCTCGCCCACTATCTCGTGCTAGCAGACAAGGGCGAGTGGGGCTCCGTGCCGTTGGGCGAAGCGCTTAAACCGGGTATGAAGGATTCTCGGGTGCCCGCCATTCGTACGAGACTGAAGCTGACCGACGGCGTTGGGTCATCCTCGGCGGAACCGGAAATCTACGACGACGCGCTAATCGAGGCCGTCAAGCAATTCCAAGCGCGTCAGGGTTTGGATGGCGATGGCGTAATTGGAGCTTCCACGATTGTTGCGATGAATGTGCCGCTCCAGGAGCGCATCCAAAGCATCGTCATGGCCATGGAGCGTCTGCGATGGATGCCGGAAGACCTTGGCCAACAATATGTGATCGTCAACATTGCCGGGTTCGATCTGCGCCGCATCAACGGTGGCAACGTCGAGGAGCATATGGCCGTGGTCGTCGGCAAACCCTACACACGCACTCCAGTGTTCAGCGATCGTATCCGCTATATCGAGTTCAATCCATACTGGACTGTACCGCCCGGTATCGCGGCCAATGAGGAGCTGCCTAAACTGAGAAAGAACCCGGCGAGTTTGTCGGAGCAAGGTTTTGAGCTTGTCCGCGGGAATGAGGTGATCGATCCAACGTCAATTGACTGGTCTCGATATGGAAGTGGGAATTTCCCATTTCAGATACGACAGCGGCCAGGCGACAATAATGCACTGGGTCACGTAAAACTAATGTTTCCAAACGAGCACAACGTCTATCTGCACGATAGTCCAGCGCGTAGCCTGTTCAGTCGAAATGTGCGGGCTTTCAGCCATGGATGCATCCGGCTCGCACGGCCGCTCGATCTGGCTGACCAAGTCCTTCGTGCGGGTGGCGTTTCGGGATGGAATAGAGATCGGATCGACCAAGTGATTGCCTTGGGCAAGAACACAGTTGTGAGCCTGCAGAATCCGTTACCCGTGCACATCACCTATATGACCGCTTGGGTCGACGGCGATTTTGTCAACTTCCGCCCGGATATTTACGGGCACGATGCAAAATTGCTGGCCGCACTCGATGGAAAGTCAATCGCGTGGTGATTTTGGTTTGAGGGCATGTCCGCTTTGCCCCCGAAAGCGGACATGTGCAGTGCAGTAGCGCATGTCCGCTAAGTGCCAATAGCGGATATCGCTGCCTATTCAATTACCTCATCGGCGCGCGCGAGCAGCGACGGCGGCACGGTAAGACCAAGTGCTTTCGCAGTCTTGAGATTGACCGCCAGTTCGTATTTCGTCGGCGCCTGCACAGGCAGGTCGGCCGGCTTTTCGCCTTTGAGGATACGACTAACGTAAGCGGCCGCGCGCCGAAAAGGATCGACCCGGTTCGGCCCGTAGGAGATTAAGCCGCCGATCGTGACGAAGAAGCTGTACGGGTAAACAGCAGGCAAGCGGTGCCGGATCGCGAGTGTAGTAATCAGTTGGCGATGACGGACCGCCAACGCGCCCGTCGTCACAATCAGGCCCCCATTTGGGAAACGCGCGAAAGCCGCGATGCTGCGTTCGATTTCAGTGGCGTCGCCCAAGGCGAGCGGGCTTATCTCCACACCGCGCGACGGAGCCACGGCCTGAATTGCGGCGAACTCACCTGTTTCCGATACAGTCACCTCACGAATACGAAGTACCGCCGCCCGCGTTACGCTGGGTGCGATCTCTTTGAGCAGTTCTAGCCATTTGCCGCTCATGCTGTACTCGAATTGAGTAAATCCGGTCGTATTGCCGCCCGGATGCGACAGGCTATCGACGAAGCCGGCGCCGACGGGGTCAACGACACCGGCGAATACGATCGGCACAGTGCGAGTGGCCTGTTGCAACGGCCCCACGGTGGAGGTGTTACCAGCCAAGATGACGTCGGGTGCAAGTTTGACCAATTCCGCCGCATATTGGCGAGTGCGTTCGGGGTCACCCGCGCTCCAGCGGTACTCGATGCGAATATTGCCGCCGTCGGTCCAACCCAAATCTTGCAGTGCCTGCGCAAACGCCGCAACACGAGGCTTTCCTTCCGGATTGTCCTCCGCATAGGATAAGGACGCCGACGCGACGCATCTGTTCGGGCTGCGCACGCACAGCAAGCGGCCATGCAGCCGTCGCACTACCGAGAAGCGTAATGAAATCCCGCCGCCTCATGTCACCCCCGACGCCAAAGGCATCGCATCGCACCGGCTTAGGCTACCACTCTGAAAGGGGCGATGTCCGCTTTGGGTCAAAAGCGGACATCAGGCGTCATTTTTGACGGTGCGCGGCAGCGCGTAGGTGCAGGTCGACATGCACACGGCTTTTGTGCCGTCATCCTCCGGATAGACGACAATTGAGCCCACGGCAAAGTCAGAATTTCGACTTAAGAGCTTGCAGTGGGCTATTAAATCGCGAGACGGCGGACGACGTAGGAAGTCGATCGTTATATTGGTCGTCAAAGGGCTTGGGTCATCACCGGTTGTGCCAAGCAAGGCGGCGTACATACACATGTCGATCAGCGACATCATCGCTGGACCACTATGAGTGCCGCCCGGCCGCAATGCAGCTTCGCTGAAAACTAGGCGTGCCCAGGCTTCACCAACACCAATGCGCTCAGCCCGGATTCCCAAATAAGCGGCAAGTGGCGTCGTTTCCGCGAGAATGTCATTAAATCGTGCGACGCTAATTCGGGCGGTCATGACTTACGTGGCTTCCTCTCGGTGAGAGCCGCGACCCTACCATCGATGAAGCGCTCCATGAGATTTGGCGCGGAGACTCCAAACATACGAATGCGGCCTGTATGAGCTAACAATAGAAGCCCGGCCGCATGGGCAAATGTATCGACCATTAGAAATTTCGCTTCCTCACTTGGTGCGCCAAGGCTTCGTGCGGCCTCGAAGATCGGATGCAATGCGGCTTCAAGCGCTTTATTTAGCATTTCATCACGCTCTTTGCCGAGACCTTTTGGCTTCATACCGCCACGGAATAGATAAAAGCCAAGATCAAGGTCTCTTGGATTTTCGGCATAAAAGCGGAAGAAAGCCATCGCTGCGGATCGAAGGCGATCGATCGGGCTTTTGGCACGCGACACGGCGCGGTCAACGGTTTGTCCAAGATTTGCGAGCGAATTCCGAAGGACTTCCGCGTAGATCGCTTCCTTGGACGCGAAGTGAAAATACAGTGCAGCTGGCGTGTATCCAGCCGCGACCGCGATTGCTCTTAATGAAGCTCCATCTAAGCCGTCCGTTTCAAATACCCTGCGCGCAGCGTCAAGGATTAGCTCGCGCTTCAAGTCGCTGACCGCTTTTTTCCGACCTGCGCGTCGCTCAGTGGGCATCTGAGCCTTTCCTAACTTGACGAATAATCTAACATTGTTAGAATTTATGATCAACATATAAAGGGAGGCTGCTATGACCGTGAGAATAGAGAAAGACGGCCCGGTTTGGACCGTAATCCATGACCGGCCGGAAGCCCGCAATGCGATGGATCCTGCAAGCGCCGACGCACTGACGGCGGCCTTTCTCGAATTTGACGCAGATAAGAACGCGTCGGTGGCAGTCTTCCATGGCGCAGGTGGCGCTTTTTGCGCCGGCTGGGACCTCAAGTACGTAAGTACGCTGAATGCTGATTACCCCCTCGGCGAACTCGACATCGCGGTCGCGCTTCCTCGTGGCAATGGCGGAGATATCCCGCGCGGACCTTTGGGCCCCTCTCGCCTGGAGTTGGACAAACCGGTTATTGCAGCCATAGAGGGGCCCGCTGTTGCTGGCGGTATGGAATTGGGGCTGTGGTGCGATTTCCGGGTGATGGCCAAAGAATCTTACTTTGGCGTCTATTGTCGTCGCTGGGGTGTGCCATTGATTGACGGAGGAACGGTTCGGCTGCCTCGCATTGTCGGCCAAGGGCGCGCCCTAGAAATAATTCTCACCGGGCGAAAAGTCCCGGCAGAAGAATGCCTGAGCATTGGTTTGTGTGAATACGTCACTCCCAAAGGCGGCGCTCGCGCAAAGGCGGAAGAGCTGGCCCAAGAAATTGCCCGCTTCCCGCAGGTCTGCGCGCGTGCGGATCGGCGCTCAGCAATCAAGAGCCACGGGCTCACGGTACGCGAGGCATTGATTCAAGAATGGTATAACGGACGGGAAGCGCTAATCGAGGATGGTGTGGCGGGAGCGACCCGCTTCAAAAATGGCCTCGGTAGGCATGGCGACTTCGCGAAGATTCGATAGCGCAGAATGTCCGCTTCGGGTCAAAAGCAGACATGTGCAGCGCACCCGCTGATGTCCGCTAAGTGCCAATAGCGGACGTGACGCAGGCAGCGGTCAGATCTTTGCCTAGCCGGGCAGGACGGCACCCCGCGACCCACGCGCCAAAGGATACGTCCGATAATTTGCCCGACGATTTTGATAAAGATCAAGTTATCGAGCTATCGGTCAAGTCTATATGAACTTCAATCATACAAATTGCGCGCCTTCGATGGAGTCAATCATGGCCACGGAGATCGATGACCTGCTGCCCAAGGCAGCAGATTTGATGAAAAGGATAGCCGAAGTGGAGGCGGAGAAAGCGACCGAATACATGGCCAAGCAGGCCAAAGTTTCGGCTGAAAAAAAGGCCTTGATGGATCAATTGTCAAAATCATCAGGAGTGTCAGACGAAGAAAGGCAGAAACGGGCCGCAGCCGTTATCAAGCGCGCGGTGGACAATGGCCTGACCGAAGTTCAGGTAATTACCTTTCCGAATGCACTCTGTACGGACGGCGGGCGGGCCATCAACCAGCAGGAGATTGGCTGGGAGAGCACATTAACAGGATTACCAAAGGAGCTTTTTGAGTTTTGGCAGAAGTATCTAAAACCACGCGGCTACAAATTAAGATTTCAAATCGTCGATTGGCCCGGTGGTAAGCCCGGAGACATCGGAATTACGCTGGCGTGGCGCTAACCGCAGCGCTGGCTCAAAGGCGAGAGAGGTAGCTTTGCCATGCAGGGCAACGGGAAGAATAAGAACCGCGAGAAATTGAAGCGGAAGGTTTACGAAAACGAATTGCGCAAGCTACAGGTTAAACTTTGTCTCTTGCAAGACTGGATCAAATACAAAGGGTTGCGGGCTATCATCATCTTCGAGGGCCGCGACGCCGCCGGCAAAGGCGGCACCATCAAGGCTATCACCGAGCGGGTAAGCCCGCGCGTATTTCGAGTGGCCGCACTTCCCGCACCTTCTGATCGTGAAAAAACCCAGATATATTTCCAGCGCTATATCCAACATTTCCCAGCCGCAGGTGAGGTCGTCATCTTCGACCGCAGTTGGTACAACCGCGCCGGCGTGGAAAATGTGATGGGTTTTGTCAGCAAGGAGCATCATAGACGCTTTCTAGAACTCTGCCCGGAAGTCGAAAGCTACGTCGTGGGTGCCGGCATTATACTTATCAAAATCTGGCTGGAAGTTGGAATGGACGAGCAGGAGCGACGATTTAACGCTCGAGTAAATGATCCATTGCGCCAATGGAAATTAAGCCCGATGGATGTTGCATCATATGGTCGTTGGTATGCCTACTCGCGAGCGCGCGACAGGATGCTGTCGGCGACCGATACCAAGCACGCGCCTTGGCATATCGTGCGCTCGGACGACAAACGTCGGGCGCGACTTAATTGCATCTCGCATATCCTGTCGTTAATTCCTCACAAGAAAACGCCGCGCGAAAAGGTCAAGTTACCTAAGCGTTCGCATAAAGATAAGTACGATGACGAGGCAACATTGAAGGGTAGACGATTTGTTCGCGAGAGATTTTAACGGCGCGTAGTCCTCATGTGCCTAACTTTAATAAAGCCAGACGTCCGCTTTGGATCACAAGCGGATATCTGACGCAATCATCGCCACGCCTGCTAACTATGCGGCATCCACCTAGTAATCCACCGCCTTAAAGGACTTTCCTCAACTTTTTCGGCAAGCGCCAACCATTGCTTTTCCAGCTCAAGAAAAGAACACTGGACGTGAGGGTCACTGCTACTACGCGCCATCTCGGCACATTCACGTGCGTGCTGCCGACCTCGTTCGGTACGTGAGTTCATATGTCGGCCCCCAAGCTTCACCAATTAAATTTAAACACGAAGTGGCAAGGTGTCGGTTGATCCAAATCAACCTTCGCGCCTCGGCAGAACTACGAAGGGATGATGGTTAAGTCCGACCGATTCAAGTTATCCAATAGTGGTGCAATCGGCATGTCCGCTTTTGGGTCAAAAGCGGACATATGCGGCGCACAAGCCGATATGTCCGCTAAGTGCCAATAGCGGACATACCGGCAAGTCAGCGCGATGCCCGCTTGCCTGTCGATATTTATCGGGCAGATAAGGACTGCTGCACCATGGCTTCTATCGATTTACAAAAATTAACGGCGGCGCGACCGCATCGCAATTCTGGAAAAGCTCGGTTCGTCACGAGACTCTCCGGGCGCGCGAACAGAAATTCCTAGGTCCTCGTATTCGTGAATCTTGTTGCGCATGCACCGGATTGAAATTCCAAGAATATTGGCAGACCGTGTTCGGCTCCCACAACAATGGATGAGTGTTTGGAGGATGAGCTCGCGCTCGACCTCGTCGATCGTGCGTCCGACAAGGTGTGGAATAACCTCATCAATAGTACGGGCGTCCACCGGATTCTGCGAGGCCGGATGATGTGGCGTTCTTGTATCTGCAAGCGTGGACATTGTTGTGCTCCGGTCTCGCGTTACCAACTGCAAAGCGGCTGGTACGGCTTCCCCCGAAGAGCCCCACTGATCCCTAGCGAAATATGGTTTACAAAATATTAATGATTTCTGCTCAGGCATGCCGCCGCCGCGATTCGGTACTCGCGCACCACTGCCTTGCTTGCAAGGTGCAATGATAGACGCCGCTAACCTCAAAGGTTCATCTGGCCCAATGTCCGCATTGGGTCAAAGGCAGACATGTGCAGCGCAATAGGCGATGTCCGCTAAGTGCCATAAGCGGACATCACAGCAGTGGATCAAAATGACGAAAATAGCACCGCGTCATACGTGATAAATTCAATGTATGCGGTCGCCGCGGCGCTCCGGTTGCAAGCAGCTGAAAGACCAGACCGCAAGAATTGCATGAATTGCCACCGCGGGCCAAAGCAGGATACCGGTCATTTTTAAGACGGCCCCCGCGAACGCAAGGAGCATTGAGGCGGCTACGTTGTAAATAAGAATGCCGGTCAACACGCCAAGCTGTCCTGGGGTCCGCGTGTCAGTCCTCGCCATCCAGCTTGCGACGCCAATGGCGAGCAGCGCTGCGCCCGCGAGACGTCCGATGAATATCGCATCAGCGGTCGCGGGATCTAACCCAAGCAGAACCGCGAATAGAACGGCTGGCAGAATAAGGAGACAAAGGCCGGTTGCTACTTCGACCAGCGCCGTTACAGACAAAAAAAGCTTGGAGTTCCTCGCGGACATCGACGGATGACCTCTCGAAGTTCTCGATTGGTGACCACCATGCAACGATCGAACCGCCGCGCCAGCCACCTGCATTTCTGGAGCGCTTCCACATCAGGCGGAAACGCTCCAGTCTCCGCTGGCAAACATACTAGTCTTTCGCTATTGCGGCTGCTCTTTGCATTTTTTGCTGGTCCTCTTGGGTCAGCTGCATCGGCCCAAGGTTGACGGTCAGCTTGTCGATCTTGCCGTCGAAGGGGAACGGCACCTGGTAGTCTTTGTCGTTAACCCCTGTGCGGGTGTCGACCCCGATGTCGAAGGTCTCATCGGACACCTGCAGGAAGGCGATCGAGTTGGCTTGCTTTCCTGTGGCGACGACCTTGCCGTCTACCTTCAACTCACCGCTGCCGCCCTTGGCAATGCCGGGACCAGCATAAGTGTAGTCAAAGACAATCGTATGCTTGCCCGGCGCGAGCGCATCTGTTCCTTCCCAGCGGTACTGAGCAAGGATGAGCATGTTGTAGTTGAACACCGGCTTGCCGTTGAGCAGGTACAGCCCCCAGCCGCCCCAACGTCCACCGGTAGTGGCGAGCATTCCATTGCCGCCGCCCTGCGGGATATCGACCTCGGCAGTAATCTTGTAGGACCTGCCGATGACGTTCGGTGAATTTGCGGTGGGAATACCTGGGGTTACACCAGTATAGGTGAACACCGTCTGGCCGGCCGTCGCACTCGGCCGCGGCTCGACTGCCCGTGCAAAGGATCTGTTGTCGAGCGGAAGGACCTGGTATTTCGCCGCCTCCTGGACGAACAACTTCTGCATTTCTGCAAGCTTGCCGGGCATCTTCGCCGCGAGATCGTTGGCCTGGGAGTAATCCTCCTTCAGGTTGTACAATTCCCATTTGTACTCGCTGATGGGCGGCAATGGCGCGTTTAATATCCACGGCCCGTGTGGCGGTGTCGTATTGGCGTACCAGCCGTCATTATAGATTCCGCGGTTGGCGATCATCTCGAAATATTGGGTCTTGCGCTTCGAGGGCGCATTCGCGTTGGCCTTGTCGAAGGTATAGGCCATGCTGATCCCTTCAATCGGTTTTTGCTTGATGCCATCGACCATCTCCGGCGCCTTGATACCGGTGGCTTCGAGGATCGTCGGCACGATGTCGATGATGTGGTGGAACTGATTGCGGATGCCACCGGGGTCTTTGATGTGGCCGGGCCAGCTGATCGCGAGGCCCTGCCGTGTGCCGCCGAAGTGCGACGCAACCTGCTTGGTCCACTTAAATGGCGTGTCAAATGCCCATGACCACGCGACAGCCATGTGCGGATAGGTCGCCGCCGAGCCCCACACATCGTAGAACTTGAGTTGCTCGGCGATCGGGAAGTCGAGGATGCCGTTGTAGGACGTCCATTGGTTGGGTGTACCGGACAACGTGCCTTCCGGGCTCGTGCCATTGTCGCCCACGATGTAGATGATGAGCGTGTTGTCGAGCTTGCCCATGTCGTCGATCTGCTGGATGACGCGGCCGATTTCGTTATCGGTATAGGCTGCATAGCCGGCGAACACCTCAGCCTGGCGGGCGAACAGCTTCTTTTGGTCGGCCGACAGGGTATCCCACTTCGGCAAACTGTCCGGCCATTCGGTGAGCTTGGCATTCGCGGGAATGACTCCCAAACGCTTCTGGTTGGCGAAGATCTGCTCGCGCAGTTCATTCCAGCCCATGTCGAACTTGCCCTTGAACTTGTCGATCCATTCTTGCGTAGGGTTGTGCGGCGAATGAGTTCCCACCGGGTGCGTAGTAGATGAAGAACGGCGTGTCGTGCGCCGCCGCATCAAGCTGCTTCAGGCGCTTGATGGCTTCGTCCGCCATGTCGGTTATGAGGTTGTAGCCGGGCTTCCCGACCCACGGAAAAATCTGGGTGTGATCGCGGAACAGATAGGGAGTCCACTGGTCGGTCTCGCCGCCCTGAAAGCCATAGAAATAATCGAAGCCCATGCCTGACGGCCACTGGTCGTAAGGACCGGCCACGCTGTACTGGAAGTCCGGCGTGTTGTGGTTCTTGCCAAACCACGCGGTGGGATAGCCGTTGCCCTTAAGAATTGCGCCAATAGTCGCGTTGTCGGGACCGATGATCGAGTCATAGCCGGGGAAACCGGTCGACAGTTCGGTGATCACGCCGTTGCCAGTCGAATGGTGATTGCGGCCCGTGAGTAGCGCCGCCCGTGTAGGCGAGCACAGCGCAGTGGAATTGAATTGGGTATATCGCAGCCCTGACTGCGCGATCCGGTCCAGCGCCGGCGTCGGGATGACGCCACCAAAAGTTCCGCTCACGCCGTACCCTTGGTCGTCAGTCATGATCAGCAGCACGTTGGGTGCGCCCTTGGGCGGAGCCAAGCGCGGCGGCCACCAGACTTTCGACCCTTCGAGAGTTTCCTTGATAACACCACCGAATTTTGGCGGCGGCGCCGGGATTTGGTTTCCCTTGATCGTCGTTGTGGCGCTGGGTGAACCTAGAACACCTGTGACCTGCTGCGCATAGACTGCAACTGTCGCCAGCAGAATGAACAACAATGCAACGAACACTCCGCGCAAAGCGATGCCGCTATCCAACTTAATATGGCTCATCATGCGCCGTCTCCATGAATGGCAAGTCTTTTCACTAGCGCTCTCCGGTTTTTTCGCCAGACGCTCGCGAACGTCACAAGGTGTGATGCCATAAAACATTGGCCAATAGGGCACTGCCGCGTAAAGTTAGAAAATAAGTGTCAATAGCGGACGTCCGCCAATCGGCTCTCCTACTTCACTTCGATACCCATTCTTTCGCGCATGCTCTTGAACACCACGTCCATGGCTTGAATAATCCGTATCTGCGGATTTGCTTTGCAATAGACGATCACCTCGTGCTCGGCTTCTTTGCCCTTGGTGATGTCCATGTAGTGCTTTTTCGCGAGCCCGTTGTACCAACCGCTGTACCAAGCAGCGAGCCGGTCGGCGTCACCCTGCCAAGTGTTGGCGAGTTGAGCGCAGGTCAAAGCTGAACGTCGAGGAATCCCTGCGCGTCTGCATAAGCACTAAGATCGACTTGCGCTCGAGCGGTTGAGCCCGTGATTGCGAGAGCCGCAGTCATCATAATCAATGTCTTGCGCATCCTGTTTCTCCGGACGACCAAAGTGGTACGGTGATTTATCGCAAGCATGTGAGTTCGGCGGCGAAAGAACTAGAAAATAGAGAGCCGCATGCATCACAATCTATTGACCCAAAGGCCACTGGCTTGTTGTTGTTGATTTCCGTTAAGTCGCAGTAGCCCCTAGTGGGTGCAATCGGCAGTTGCGAGCCAATGATGTCGGCTTCGCATCGCGACCAAATTACATCGCACGCAATGGAGTAAAGTTCATGACTCGCATTACCATTAAAGTTGCGATCGTCATCGGGGCGCTTAGCACGCCGGGAATTGCGCTTGCACAAACTGCCACTGGCGCTCCGCCACACGTGCCACTTCAAAAAACCATCGGTGGTGTGACTAAGCCAGAGGTCGTTCCGTCATTAATCGTCTTCAACTCACGGGGCGCCACTTTGCAGGGCGGTAAATTGGTTTTGAGCGGGACCGCACCAAACGCGATCGTATTTGCCGACCGACCAGTCCGCGCGGCTGGGCATGACACCACAGCGCATATCGTGGACGATTGGGACAAAGGCAGCGATAACTTCGCCAAAGATCCTCCGAACGCAACGGTTTCCGGCTTCACCAAAGATGGATCTGGCGTGAAGGATGCAGTCGTCGTGCTCAAGTCACCCAAGCTTGAGGGCGATAAACTCACCTTTGACGTTGACGTGCTCGAAGGCGACCTCAGCGGAGCCGACGGTGCGGCCGCAGTCTTCATCGACATCATTGGCAGGCCACTTACGCCAATGTCTTATGCCGGTGTCGCACGACGCAGTGCTTATCGCGGTGCGTATTACGCCGGAGGGGCGGCCGTTGGCGCTGCCGCTGCGTACGGAGCAGCAGCAGCTTATGGCGCATACGCTCGTCCCGCGTGCGGTTATTATCCTTATCCCCCTTGCTACTGACGTGCGCGTCCGCTTTGGGTCAAAAGCAGACATGTGCAGCGCACCCGCTGATGTCCGCTAAGTGCCAAAAGCGGACATTCCTAACGTTCGGGGTTGCTCAAAAAGCGACCTCAAGTTTTCGGCAAAAGGTTTTCCACCGCAACGACAAGTTGGTCATGAGTATAGGGCTTGGCCAGAAATCCATATCGTTCGACGAACATCGCCTGCATGCCGTCCGTAAGACCTTGTCCGGTCGTGTACAGGACGGGCACATCGCGTTTTCGTTTGATTGCTTCTTGGGCGAACATCAATCCGGCTTGGATATCTGACTGAAGACCGATGTCGGTGAAGATGAGGTCAATCCGTTCAGCACCTTCAAGCACGGCGAGTGCTTGGTCGAATGTACTCGCGGTAAGCGTAGTATGGCCAATGTCCTGAAGTATTCCCTCTGCGAGAATTCTGACTTGATCCTCGTCTTCCACTATCAATATTGAAGCCATGAAACCCCCAACCGAGCCGGGGCTGCGCTACCGAGATGTTTGGGAGATGACATAAGCGACCCCTCACCACTATGTCTTTTTTTATAATTCCCAACGCAGACATCAAGCCTTGGTTCCTCGTTAGGCGCGCACCGGCGAACATCGCGAGCAATATGAAGCGAAAAACAGAAAGACCGCCTCGCGGCGGCCTCTCCGAAAAACTCCATCACGCTTACTAGCCTATCTTCGGCAGCCTATTGATGCTGCACCAGGACCTTAGTCCCTATCGGAACGCGCGAGTAAAGATCTGTGACATCGTCGTTGACCAGCCGAAAGCAGCCTGACGACACCGCCTGTCCGATCGTCTCGGGCGCATTGGTACCGTGGATACGATAAACGGTGCCGCCGAGGTTCATCGCGCGCGCGCCGAGCGGATTGCCCGGGCCGCCGGCCATCCAGCGCGGCAGATAAGGCTGTCGTTCGATCATCTCCGGCGGCGGCACCCAGTCCGGCCATTCGCGCTTGAGCGAAATCTTCTGTATGCCGCCCCACTGGAAGCCGTCGCGGCCCACACCGACGCCGTAGCGCATTGCAATGCCGTTACCCATGATCAGATAGAGATAACGGTCAGCCGTATTCACTATAATCGTGCCCGGCGGCTGTTCGGTCCTGTAGGACACCGACTGCCTGCGTAATTCGGCAGGCAGGTCGGCATCGCGCCCGGTGTGGTCGACGCCGGGATCGACGTCTTGCATCGTCGGGGCTTGCGATGGAGTCAGCGGCGCTGCCAAGGCCGGAACAGTCGGCGCGGCCGGTGCCACTAACAGCGCAAGAACAAAAATTCGCAGCCAGGCCATTGTATTTTTCCCCCGATGATGACGGCTTCTCAGCGCCTTAGATCTAGATCTTGTCTTTAATGTGAGTTTGTGGCCGGTGATGTCTGGGTTGAATGTCCGCTTTGGGTCAAAAGCGGAAATTTGCAGTGCACTAGGCGATGTCCGCTAAGTGCCAATAGCGGACATGCACCGTCAATTCACGCATTAGCCCATATGCGTGACGGCGAGCCAGTTATACCGGCTCGCCGCCATTTACAGTCTCACGTTCGAGGTCGAAACGACTCTTACTGACCTTCGTGCTGCTTGATCATCTCCTCGACCTTGGCCTTTACCGCTTCGAGGTTGAACGAAGCCGGAGCCTGCATCGGCGGAAACTCAATTGCGGTCGATGCCAACTTCGCCACGTACTGCTGGACCAACACGAAGCGCCAGAATTCTCTGGCGTAGAAGTCGTTGCCATAACCGAAGGCACCAGTGTTAGGCGACTCGCTACGGATACTGGGCGTGCGCTCAAACGGATCCTGCCGAATATTGATCATGACGGGCATATCGGTGGTGGTTTTTTCGCCCGGCCAGCCCTGAGGCTGCTGGTAGAACGCAAACTTGAAGTCATCGAGACGGAGCGCGCCCAAGCTAGCGCCGCCGAAGTAGAAGATTTCGTGGCGTTTGGATGGGCCTTTCCCCGTGAGGAGATCCATCTGGTTGTATCCGTCAAGATGGTTCTTATAGTCCTGATCGCCAAGCTTCACGCCCTTGAGCAGTTGGTCGGTGATATTAGGATTTCCAGCTGCAGCAGCCAAGGTGGGTAACCAATCGAGACCAGAAATGATCCCGTTCTCGACGGAGCCGGGTTTGACCTGACCCGGCCAGCGGATGATGGCGGGCACCCGGAAGCCACCATCACCGACGGTGCCTTTGGTGTTCTTGAATGGCGTCATGCCGCCATCCGGCCAAGTAAACACCTCCGCGCCATTGTCGGTCGTAAAGATGACGATGGTGTTGTTGGTTTCGCCCATGTCGTCGACGTGCTTGAGCAGTGCGCCGATGCTATCGTCCATCTGCGCCATGCCCGCTTCTTCGAGACCGTAGTTCGTCTGGCTGTTCTGCATCGCCTTGTATTTTTGCGACAGGAACGTCCAGACGTGCATGCGCGTGGTATTATGCCAAACGAAGAACGGCTTGTTGTCTCTCTTGGATTTGTCCATGAAGTCACTTGACGCCTTGACCAGGACTTCATCGAAGGTGGTCATGTCGTACTTTGCTTTGAGGAAAGGCAGGTCGTGCATGTTCTGCACGTTCGACATATCCGGGAATGGCGGCAGCGGACCTTCATCGACGATCCTCTGTTTGCCGACTTTACCCCAGCGCGGCATCTCGGTCGGATCGTCCCGATCGGTCGCATAACTGTGTATCAAGCTGCGCGGACCGTAAGTGTTGTAATACTTCTCGTCTACCGGGAATGAATACCAGTACGGATCGGACATGGCGTCGAGGTGGTATAAATAACCGAAGAATTCATCGAAGCCGTGCACGGTAGGGAGATATTTGTTCAGATCACCAAGGTGGTTTTTACCAAACTGGCCGGTGGCATAGCCTTGTGCCTTCAGAACGGTGGCCAGCGTTACTGCTTGCGCTGGAATACCAACGTCAGCGCCAGCTTGGCCCACGGTCGTCAACCCAGTGCGGATAGGCAACTCACCAGTAATGAAGTTGGCTCGACCCGCCGTGCAACTTGCCTCGGCATAATAATCGGTGAACCGCATTCCTTCAGACGCAAGCTTGTCGAGGTTTGGCGTCTTACCCGACATAATGCCTTGGTGATACGCCCCGACATTGAACCAACCGACATCGTCGCCCATGATGACGAGGATGTTGGGCTTCCTTTGCTGCTGCGCAGTTGCTGGAACGCTCGCAATCATCAACGCGATGAACGATCCGACAAACCCGAGCCAAATTTTTCTGCTGGTGATCACGACCTGACTCCCATTACGGTTCTGATTAAAACGGCCTTCCCGTCGCTCGGCAGCCAAACTTATTTCGTCGGCGACAAGTGAGTGAGTTGGACCAAAGGCCAATACGAGCCATGAACAATGTCTGTCGATTATAACCGCGTTTGGTGTCGGATTTTTGCATGCCTGTCTTGCTTGTGGTCGCGAACAATTTACTGGTAGGTACTCGCCAGACCCGCTCAGATGCCGTGCAACCGACACCTTGGAGTGAGTGTAATGATTCGTATCAGCCCAATTGCTGCGACCTTCATCGTTTCGCTATTCACGTCAGTCACGGCGATTGCGCAGACGGCACCGACAGCCCCGGCTCCGGCAGCGCCAGTGTTAAAGACAATTGGCGCCGCGCCCTCGGCGAAGCCAGAGATGGAGCCGTCCCTGATCGTCTTGAACTCACGCGGCGCGACACTGCAGGGTGACAAGCTCACGCTCACCGGCGTTTCGCCAAACGCCATTATCTTCGCCGATCGGCCGGTGCGTGCCGCCGGACACGCGCTAACCGCACACCTCCTCGAGGAGTGGGCGAGCGGCGATAGTTTCGGCAAAGATCCGCCGAATGCAACTGTATCGGCTCTCAGTAAGGACGCCTCGACGAACCGTGATGCGGTCGTCGTATTGAGGTCACCCAAACTTGACGGTGACAAATTGACCTTCGACGTTCAGGTCCTCGAAGGAAACCTCAACGGGGCTGATGGCCCAGCCGCCGTATTCATCGACATTATCGGACTGCCGTTCACGCCGCTTTCCTATGCGGGTGTTGCCCGGCGCACGGCGCGACGCGCGGCATTCTACGGCGCTGCGGGAGCCTATGGCGCGGCAGCGGCTTATGGCGCGGCGGCTGCCTACGGCGCTGCAGCTTACGGATATCCGCCACCGCCTTACTACGGACGACCTGCCTGCGGTTATTACCCCTTCCCGCCTTGCTATTGAGGCACACAGTAGAACGACAGCCGGCGATAGCAGGAGGACTTAATGTCGAGAGTACATTCGAGGTTGGCCGCACTCGCGGTGATTACGATGCTGGCCGTACCAGCCGAAGCTCAATCTCCGCCCAAATGGACACAAGTTGGAATGCTAAGATGCACGCTTAATCCGAGCATCGGTTTCATTATTGCGGGTCATCAGTCAATGGAATGTAGCTTTACCCAAAGCGGCGCGTCAGTTCCGCCGCAAGCTTATGCTGGGGCACTCAACATGGTGGGCATCAATATTGGAATCACAGCCGGTGGCGTAATGGGCTGGGCCGTACTTGCTCCTACGGCCGGCATACCTTTCGGTGCACTCGCCGGCGAATACGTAGGCGCGAGCGCCGATGCCGCGCTCGGACTGGGCGTTGGCACGAACGTTCTGGTTGGCGGTTCTGCGCGTACGATTGCGCTCCAACCGATCTCAATAGAAGGCTCGGTTGCCGTCGACGTCGCGCTTGGCGTGTCCGCGCTCAAGTTGCGACCGTTGCCTTAAGCGTACCGTACTAAACCAACTTGGATCAGGGGGATAACCATGCTCCGAACGAAATCAGCACTCTTTGTTGTCGCGGCATTGGCCACTGGGCTAGCGCAGCCATTGTTAGCAGCCGACTTGCCGCAGCGGCCTGTCGCTTCGCCATTGTTGGCTCCAACGCCGGTCTACAATTGGACTGGAATTTATGTCGGCTTGAATGGTGGCGGCGGGTGGGGAAAACAAGACCCACTCAACTTAATCACGAATCGCTTTGACGGCGATTCCGTAGATTTCTCTGGCGGCGTCTTTGGTGGGACTGCGGGTGCACAAATTCAATCCGGCCATGTTGTCATGGGCTTTGAAGCTGACCTTGATTGGGCCGGCCTGAAAGGCTCCGCAACCTTTACTCCTACCACAGGTGGCGTACCCGTCGGCGGTGCTGTTAACGCGCAGACGAAAATCGATTGGGAAGCAACCGCGAGGGCACGGCTCGGTTACGCCAATGACAATTGGCTGTTTTATGCGACGGGCGGTCTCGCAATGTTGGGCACTAAAACGACGTTCACTCCATTCCTAGGCGGGACTTGCGGGACGTTTGGAATTGTCAACTGCTCGGGCACAAACAAGCAGGTTGGCGCAGTGGTGGGAGCCGGGGTGGAGTATGGAATTACTCCAAACATAAGCGCGAAACTTGAGTATCTCTACCTGACCGCAGCGTCGCTCGACATCTCGCATCATAGCGAGATACGAGTGGGCCTGGACTATCGATTTGGTGGGATGTAATTATTACAAGGGTCTCATCGAAAGTGGAGTTGATAGAGACACAAACCGCATTGGCATCGAAGTAATGGTACGAGTGCGTTATTCATATACCGAAGCCCGAAAGGCGCTTACTTTGGTTTCTTTGACCATGGGGGTCTTATTAATTTCCGATGGGCTTCACGCTCAGACCCCTCCTTGGTGTGCCATCATGGACAATGACGGCAACACCCAATGCAACTTCTTCAGTGAGCAGCAATGTCTCCAGACACTGAGTGGTATCGGCGGACGATGCATCCTCAACCCAGCGGGAAATTCGGCGCAGTGGGCGCCCGCCACCCCTAATTCGGAAAACGCGCAAGGACTGTTGCAGCTGCAACTCCAAAACCCTGGGCCGCCGCCCGGGCTGGACGGAAACGCAGTTCCACCGCCTCCCAATTAAACTCGTGACGACAAAAGGACGATGACCATGACGAAGTACTCGGCTGTCGTGGGATTCGCGCTGCTGGTAAGCGGCATTTCATTAGCGCTGGCCTAACAACAACAATCTATCGTCGTGCCTAACAACCTTTTCACGCAAGCCGGCTTCGTCGTGAAATATGCGAGAACGCCAGAAAAGGTCGCAATCCTTAGATCGCTACCCCCGGACAAGCTCGTGACACGTACGAAGGACGGCAAGCTCTACTACGTCTACGCCGATGCAGCTGGCTGTGGGTGTGCCTACGTTGGAACGCCGCAGGCTTATGCGGCCTATCGCAACTGGGCAAATATTGGTCCGGACGGAAATGGAGGTTCTTTGAATTCTATGCAAACGATCGATTCCGATGTCGGACCTGGTTATATCCCGGACAACAGCATTTACCCCAGCATGGATAGTATTCTGCAGCCGGACTTCTGATGATGTCCGCTTTGGGTCAAAAGCGGACATGTGCGGTGCGAAAGTTCATGTCCGCTAAGTGCCAATAGCGGACATGGCGCATTATTGCGATGTCCGCTTTTAGACCGCCCAATCTGAGCGGAGACGGCACGATCGTCAGATAACTGTTCCGAAAACTTTCCCTATACCGGCGGTGAGCGCCATCGCCAACGCGCCCCAAAAAGTCACGCGCGCTGTGGCACGCAGGACGTTTGCGCCCCCTGCTTTTGCGCCGATCGCGCCTAGAAGAGCAAGGAATCCCAACGATGCCGCGAAAACGAGTGGCACAAGCGCACCGACGGGCGCCACGACGACCATAAGTAAGGGCATAGCCGCCCCGACCGAAAACGATGCTGCTGAGGTCAATGCAGCCTGGACGGGACGCGCCGTGGTGATTTCCGAAATCCCAAGCTCATCGCGCGCATGAGCGGTCAAGGCATCTTTTGCCATCAGCTGCTGAGCAACCTGACGCGCAAGCGTCTGATCGAGACCCCGTTTGACGTAAATCTGGGCAAGCTCTTCCTTTTCGAAATCAACGTTATTGCTCAACTCTGCGCGTTCACGCGCGAGATCCGCTTGCTCGGTGTCGGATTGCGAGCTCACGGATACATACTCGCCGGCGGCCATCGACATAGCGCCGGCCACAAGTCCCGCGACACCGGCTATCAAGACGTCATTCTGCGTCGCCGCGGCCGCCGCAACGCCGACTATCAGGCTTGCAGTCGAGACAATGCCATCGTTAGCACCGAGCACTGCCGCTCGCAGCCACCCAATGCGAGTTACGAGATGGTACTCTGGATGCAGACGAAGACAACTCATTCGATACCCCGGCTCACGGATCAGATCCGTCGATCCGCGACGTTGCTGCCGCGTCAGTCCTCACTGTAAGGCCAATACAAAGTGGCGCTGAGCGATATTACACACTCAGATGTGCCGATGTCCGCTTTGGGTCAAAAGCAGACATTTGCAGTGCAAAACGGCATGTCCGCTAAGTGCCAATAGCGGACATTCTCTCGTGCCGCTTATAAGCGGCTAATCGTCCGTAGCGTCGTCGCCAGCGATGTGTCCAGACTTTGTGTTGACTAAATGTAACTTCTCGCAGGCAATGCATTTCACTGCCTCATAGATTGGGTCGGATTTTTAAAATCGTCAGGTTCGAGCCACGCGTTGACGTGGAATCCTGTTGTCGGACAGCGGAATGTAATAGCGGCCATATGGCGTTAACGCACGGCCAGCTTCGAAAGTTATTGATCTTCAACAAATTCAGTTCGGTGAATGTGATTGTACCGTTTCGAATAACTTGTCCGCTCTTACCCCGAAAGCGGACATTGACTGATCACTCTGACACGTCCGCTAAGTGCCAATAGCGAACTCGGCAGCGCCGCTCAAAATAGTCCTCGGATTTGATTTTCCGCAAAGTCAACTCAAGCACGATGCGGTAGTCAGTCTGCATGGACCTTTGGGGAGGCCAAGCCATGCTAGTAAAACCTAAGACCCAGTCGCCACGCACCAAGAAGAAAACGGCCAACGTACAACACCCCCTTGTCGTCAATTCACGCAATACTTGCGTTACGCTGGAGAACGAATTCTGGCAGGGCTTGCATCAAATTGCTGAGCAAGAACTAACGACCGTTGCTATGTTGGCGGTGAAAATCGATGGTCAGCGCAATACCTGCAATCTATCGTCTGCAATTCGTATATTCGTCTTCAATTATTTCGCTAAGCGCAAACGTCTGGTTTAGCCCCAAAAGCGGACATGTGCAGCGCACAAGCCGATGTCCGCTAAGTGCCAGAAGCGGACATGCAGTGCGATTTGATCGGGGAGAAGTTTAGCTAATCGTCGCTAGCGTTGTCCGGCGCGGTAGTTGGAAGCATGACACAAAAGCTCGATCCATTCGGGCTGCGCGGCGAGACCGAAAGAATACCCCCATGAGAATTCGACGATTGAGCGGCAAATCGAAAGTCCCATCCCCATGCCCTGAGCCTTCGTTGTGAAGAACGCCTCAAAAACACGGTCCACATGATTTGGATCAATTCCGGTACCCAAGTCTTCCACCGTAATCTTGACGTCACCAGATTCTCCAATTCCGGATTTCACGATTAAGACGCGTTCTCGATTGATGATTGAACTCATCGCGTCAATGGCGTTCATTACGAGGTTGAGAAGTACCTGCTGAATTTGTGTCTGCGCCGCGAATATTGTTGGGAGCCGGCCGCTTAACTCGCTTTGCAGCGAGACCTTATGATCGACCAGCTCCCCACGAACGACCGCCAGAACCTCGCCGATAAGGCTGTTCACGTTCACAGCGCTCCTTGCTCCATGATCGTTTCGGAACATTGAGCGGATACCGTCGAGCACCGCACTTGCGCGGTGTCCATCATCGACAATATCTTTCAATGCCGAACGCGCATCGTCCATATCGGGCTTTGCTTTGGCGAGGAATCGCAAGCTGGCACTCGCGTTCAGTATAATTGCCGCCAGCGGTTGGCTGACCTCATGCGCGATTGAGGCAGCCATCGCTGCCATCGTCATGTACCGACCTACCTCGGAAATTTCGCGGCGTGAAGCATTCCAGATACGGACCCGCTCCTGAGCTTCTGCGGCGACGCGCTGCTCCAGTAATTCATTCAAATTTCGCATATTATTGGCGAGTTCGCGAGACTTGGCCTCGCTTGCAGCAAGTGCCGCTTCCATCCGTTTGCGTTCGGTAATCTCCTCGGATGCGACGTTAACACCGAGGATGCTGCCATCTGTCGCAATAAGAGGATACCAGTTGGTAATCCAAATGCGTTCCGCGTTCCCGCCGTCTGGTCGCTGGCCGCGGACTTCTATGCCTGTGATTGAATTTCCAGTCCGCAAAATCGTCTGAATGATATTTTCGACCTGTTCGGCAACTTGCGGAACCGTCTCTCGCACTGACCGGCCGATATGATCGTCGACAGAAATGCCGCAAATTTCGCACAAACGCCGATTGATCTGCTGATAGCGGCAATCTGGGGTGAGAAACGCGAGACCGATCGGGGCAGTTTCGTAGAGCAGCCGCAACTCGGGCGTCCGCGCGCCACTCTGAATACCGCCCAAAGAAACGGCTAGCTTGTCGTCGATCATTAGGGCCCTGCAGCGTATTGTGCGCCACCGTATGCTGATGGCCGCTTTGGGTCAAAAGCGGACATGTGCAGTGCAACTAGGAATGTCCGCTAAGTGCCAATAGCGGACATTTTGCGCGACTTTATAGTGATCGACCAACATCTGGCCGCTAGGGTAGCAAGCCGATTGCGGATTTCTGCCGAAAACATGGCAAACCAAACGCATTATGGAGATCTCTATGAAAATCCTTCTCTACTACGCACCGATAGCCTGCTCGCTCGCGCCCTACATTACCCTCACCGAAGCCGGTGCCGACTTCGAGGTGCGTAGCATCAATCTAAAAAAGGGCCAGCAGAAGTCGCCCGAGTATCTGAAAATCAATCCCAAGCACAAAGTGCCGCTCCTTGTCGTTGATGGAAAAACGCTGAGCGAGAACGTCGCGATCCAGCAATGGATCGATATGACTTTTCCCAGCGCGAATCTATTTCCGAATGATCCCTGGCAGCGGCTCCAGGCAGTGTCACTGCTATCGTGGTGCTCGTCTGGTATTCATCCCTATTTAACACGGATGAACTCGCCGATTGCCGTGTGCGACGTTGCGGGCACCGAGGAAAGTGTATTCAAGATTGCCAAGTCTCACCTATTCGAGAATTACAAACTTGCCGATGAAATGCTGGCTGGGCGCGAGTATTTCTTCGATCATTTCACCGCGCCAGATTCGCACTTCTTCTGGTGCTTCCGCCGCGGAACATTGTTCGACATCGACCTGTCGCAGTTCAAGAACTGCACGGCGCACTTCGAGCGCATGAAGACACGCGCGAGCGTTCAAAAACTTCTTGCCTTCGAAAAATCGGTACAGGCCGAGTTCGCCAAAGCGGCCTAATAGCAAATGGTTGCTCATCTGAACGCTTGGATCAATCGGCAGTGCACCAATTCCGTCACCACGGCCACATTGGGTCAAAAGCAGACATTTGCAGCGCACCAGCCCATGTCCGCTTTGTGCCAATAGCGGACATTGGCCTATCCATACAATCATATCCTCGGAACGCGGCGTGAATGAAGACACATCAAGATCAAGTGAGCTAGCGGTTTTGAGATTGATCACCCCCGAGGCTTAAGACAAAGAATCTTACTTCATCACCTGTTCTGCTGGGCCCGATTTATTGCGGGTGCCATCGTGGATGCCGAACTGTCTGGCAAGTGGTTTGTCGCTTTCTGCTTGGAAGATTTACTCCCACTTGTTTTTTCATTTCGACCGGACCCTTGCGGGCCGAGATCGAAACGATCGAGGTTGCCGCGATCCGTAACCCCGTTTGACTTCAGCGAGGTCGATGAGGTCGATTGCAATTTCTGGGAATTATCGAGGCTCGTGGTGTTGCGTCCCAGATTTGAATGCGGTGGATCGATCTGAGGTGACGTTCCGATAGCCGCTCGCTTTCGATCACCCTTTTTATCGGACGAAATACTTTTTATAGCGGCGCCGCTTTCGCCACGCGATGAACGCATCACGTTCGAGTGCGGCGGATCGATCTGCGGCAATGAGCCATTCTGTGGAAGCATTGCGGGCTTGAGTGTCACGCCCTCTGTCTGCACTTTGCCCGGCGGGATCGGTTGCGGGTTTAGAGAGTCCTGCGTGCCGGGTGGGATTGGCTGAGGATTGAGAGACTGCTGCATGCCTGGCGGGATTGGCTGAGGATTGAGAGACTGCTGCATGCCCGGCGGGATTGGCTGAGGATTGAGAGACTGCTGCATGCCTGGTGGGATTGGCTGGGATTGAGAGACTGCTGCATGCCTGGTGGGATTGGCTGAGGATTGAGAGACTGCTGCATGCCTGGCGGGATTGGCTGAGGATTGAGAGACTGCTGCATGCCTGGCGGGATTGGCTGAGGATTGAGAGACTGCTGCATGCCCGGTGGGATTGGCTGAGGATTGAGAGACTGCTGCATGCCTGGCGGGATTGGCTGAGGATTGAGAGACTGCTGCATGCCTGGCGGGATTGGCTGAGGATTGAGAGACTGCTGCATGCCCGGCGGGATTGGCTGAGGATTGAGAGACTGTTGCCCACCTGGAGGGACCGGTTGGGCGATTTGCGATTCTGTCGGTCGCAAACTCTTTGGTCCTCCCGTTGCATTCGGACCAGCGTCTCTTTGTGTGTCGTCAGACCGTTTCCCGGGGGTGGTCGATATGTTGACGCCCGCGATTGGTTTTCCGCTCGCGGACTCCTTAAGGTTGACTCCTGGATATTCTATTTCGACCGCCGCTACGGGCACGGCGAAGGTCGACAATCCGATAAGAAATGCAGAAATCAAAATCGGCCGGTAGGCGTCGTGTGTGCTTGCTCCTCGCATGAAAAGCCCCTGTCTGTTGCTCATCTGATAAGATCTTCCCGCTCTATTTTATTTGGTCTATCGGCCTTATGATTTGCGCCTTCGGATCGGTGTTCAGCTGTTTTGAATTCGCTGACGAGGGCCTTGCCAACGTCGTCGTGGTCTTAGCTTTCGCCGTGCCACTTTGGACTGCTTTTACCGAGCCTCGTTGATTTGGCAGCGACGGATCGCTGGTCACAAAACTTGGGCCAAGACCAAACCGGTCGAGGTTGTTGGATTTGACCCCCGGGCTGGCCGTAACTGACTTTCGCGCGGATCCGCTGGTGGGTGACGTGGTTGTGATGGCGCGATGCGGTTTTTTTGAGTCTAGCCTCGAAGTGTACAACGCTATTAGGCAAACCATGTTGTCTGCAGCATCCGCGGCACATCCTCGCTTGCAAAACGACGGTGATTGAACAAGTGCGCCTTCGTCGCAGAGCTGGTTACATCGCTTATAAACATTAACACGGGCTGGACTGCATGCCTCCTCAGCCACGGTCAACGCTTTGGGGTCATTCGTCGGCCTACAGAAATTAGCAATGCTTTCGAACCCTTGATCGCATCGTGCACTTCGGCCTAGATCGTCCTCTCCAGGAAAATAATTCGAGCATTGCAATTTATAGGTTAGTAGAAGGCCGTCGCAATATCCTGCCTGACTCCCCAAGCCAGCCAAAGGAGTCGATTTACAAACAGAAATCAACGAGTTCACATTGGGTCGGTGATTGAAATCCATCGTGACGTTATCGATCATCGAGACCATTACGTCATGATAAGCATCTAGGCACGCCTTTGATGCAGCGTCGATATTGAGACCAGGGGCGCCGTCACACTCGGCGGGCATTCTTTTTCCTCCACCAAGACATAGCGCCCGCGGATCCCCCATGCATATTGTGTCAATTATCATGTCGAGGCCTTTGCAATAGGCCCCCGGAGTTCCCAAGACAGCCAAGGGCGTCGAACTACAAGCAGAAACTAGCTCTGACAGAGGAGGAGAAGCGTCCAAGGCCGTCACGAGAGCACGAGCCATCTGGGCTAAAACTGCATTATAAATCTTTAGACATTTGTTTGACGCGGCATCTAGACCGGCGCTGCTTGCGTTCTGACTGCGCGACGAATTGGCGACGAATATCGCAATTGAAAATAGAAATAAAAAAAACAAGACCGAGTTGCGCAAATTTTTCATGATCGGCCCTAAGTAAAACCCTCTAAGCCGTGTCAAAATTTTGTATAGGCGCCCTCAGCGACAGGCTCCGATCTATTTCGTTCTTTGCACGTTGACTGTGGTGATGGTCGCGGGCCCAATGCTCTGTCTGATTACTTGGGGAAGAACGAGTATGTTGGCAGGCCAAATACCAGCGAGTTCAAATTGAGTCGGGCTGTTTTGAAATTGCTTGTCGAAGGGAATAAATGGTCCACCGATGTCACCGATCGGCGTGCCGTAATAAGAAACACGAACGGTAGACACAATCATGGCGCGTGATTGGGCGTCTGCGACTGTCAGCGGATTCGCACATTGACCATTTAGTGCTCGCAACCCCGGACACTTCGGTTCAGCGAACGCTACGCCAGTCGTGCAGATCCATCCTACAAACAAGAGGATCAGTTCTTTTGGTCCAACACGAAGTCTCATAGGTCGATTCCTCTTGTTAGAAACTAGAATTGGATGCTGCCCGTCAGGGCCGCCGTCCATCCGGTATACTGCTGCGCGGGCGGGACGGAAGCGCTCGCTGTCGTTGTGTGACTAGGGGAGCAAGGCCCACCAGAGCAACTGACGTCTACAAAGGCGGTTTCCACGGACGGACCTGTGTACTCATTGACCCAGAAGTATGAGCTGCGGAAACCAATTGAGGACGTCGGCGAAGTCGCATAATTCAAAGTGCCGCCAACGGATTGTTTGAGCTTTGCCGGGATATACTGGTTCTCGATGAAGTCATAATAATTGTGTCGGCGCCACAATACGCTGTAATTCAGACCAGCATTCAATCGATCAGAAAGGGCATAGGTGGGCCCGACCGATCCGATTGCGACGTCACCATTGGAATCCTTTGGCTCAATTATTAAATCGCCCTGAGGTCCAACGATCTTGTTTCTCTGAGTGTAGGTGTAAGAACCGTTTACGGAGATCCCCAGCCGAGAATCGATCTGGTAGGTGGCTTCAGCGTTAGTGACAAACTTGGCACCTGTGCGACCCACCGGCATCCCATTCAGCTTGACGTTACCCTCCGACATGAAAGCAAACGATGTCTTTACTGCGAGCTTGCCGCAGAATTGTGGATGTGTTTGCATTGGCCGTGAACACGTCTCCCGGATCGATCCTTTGTGTAGCATCAAACGTTAGACCATTTTGCTCGATGCAGAAATGGGCAAAGGTATTACAGGTCGGGGCGTATTAAAGTCGAAGTATTAACGCCTTCCCTGTTGAACGGTCCCTGCCAAGCATAGCCGGCGCTCAGCGATACCGCAGTGTTCTGATCCACCGCGAAGATGACTCCGCGGTCGGATTGAAATTCCAACCAGCACCGTATGACCCGATGTCCACCAGATCGGGGTCCATGCGTGTGAATCGTAGATTGCCGGGCAGATTCGTCGTGCCTGTCGGAGCATTGATCGCTATGCCAACAAATGCGCGATAGGTTTCCGCTGCCAAGTACGTCAAGGTCGTTGTGACCTGCGTATCGACCATTGTGCTGAGCGATGCGACTTGCCCTGGCGTCAAACTATTTGAATTGACGTAACCGGTTTTCACCCTCGTCTGCAGGCGATAGTTTCCGGCAGACTCGTAATCCAAGCCGAACGTCATCGGCATGTAGAATTGGTTGCCCTTGCCTGGCGTTGGATCAAAAATGTTGGGGCCGCTCGTGCCTCGCCAAGCCGAATAACGCGCCTCGAAATTGGCAAAGGCCGAATAGCCCGCACCCAACTGGACGAGACTATGTGGCGCTTCCGTATTGCTGGCCTGCGCCAAAGCTCCTTGTGCTAAAGAACTTGCATCTTCGGCCTCGGCGCCCGAAATAAAAATGCCTAAACACAAAAATACGCAAATGCCGGGAAGATACCCCCGGTTGCAATTCCAATTCATTTCGCCCCCACCGCTACTTAGCGGACCACATCCTACTTTTGGATAAGGTGCCTATCGACTTTATCGGGTGGGAGGTCTCGGTCAAGGCAAACCACTTCGTAGTCCGTCGTTGTACCGAGCCAAACGTCTACCGACGGGTTATGGCTCCGGCCGCTTTTCATCCGGCCGCCGCGCATGTCCGCTTTGGGTCAAAAGCGGACATGTGCAGCGCAAAACGTGATGTCCGCTTTATCCCTGAAAGCGGACATCTTTGCCATCGACGGACAATTTTGCGGCAATGCTCTTTATTTGCTGCCTTGGGTTATATGATCTGCGGAGACAGCCTCTTCCCAATTATTGAGCGAAGTCATTGGCCGGCTTCGTGGTCAATCGAACGAATCTTCCCTACCCACGGATCTACCCCCAAAACGTGAGCAAACGGGGTAGGGAAAGTTGTGGTCATATCCAACGCGCCCCCGATGCCCGCTTTCGGGAGTAAAGCGGAATGCACCTTCGCTCTTACGACTGATTGCTCCGGAAAACATTCGACCGGATATTGTTCAGGCGACGCGAGATTTCGCAATCTGCCGGCTGGTAATTTACGTACCACGACCACTTGCAGCAGCTGCGACGGCGCAACTCATTGCGGCGTTCCACCTCTTTGCGGTCGAGTCCGCTGTTGGCCGCCGCTTCCGTGGTGCGATCGCGCGCCTTGCTGAGGTCGCGCCCGCTGCTGCGGTCGTGCACTTTGCTGAGGACGGGCACGGTTTTGGTGTTGGGGCCGCGCACCCGTCTGAGGTCGGGCGTGCTGACGCGTCCTCGTTCCTTGCCCCTGGCGTGTTCGTTGTTCCGGTCGACCTTGCGGCCTTGGCCGTGACGTCTGCGGGCGTTCGATATTTCCTGGGCGACTGGCTCCTCCTCCGGGACGCTCTGGACGAGCGGCAGGTCGTTCGGGCCGGCCGGTGCCGGGACGTTCCGGTCGTACGTTAGGTCGTTCGGGCTGCCCATTGCCGGGCCGATCCGGCCGATTGCCAGGCCGCTCGGGCCGCCCTGTGCCAGGACGTTCGGGTCGACCGCCCGGCGGCCTCCCGGCATCTGGCCGCTCTGGTCGAACGCCGGGACGGTCGGGGCGCCACACACCCGGCGGCCGCGCACCGGGACGTCCTGGTGGACGCCAATTTGGCGGAGGGGCGTGCCAGACGGGCGGATTGATCCAGGCCTGATTCCAGCGCCGGTTGTTCCAGCCCCACCGATTATTCCAGGCGGAGCCGACAAACACGCCAGTGCCGAATATCAATGCCCCCGTCAAAGCGCTATCGAACACGAGCGAAGAATCATAAACCGGCACATAGATCCGTTCGGGATTAGTCGGTGCAATATAAATAACTCGTGATCCGCCTTCGTCGGGGGATGTCACCGCCTGTTCTGGAGTGGATTTGAGGTTGCCGACACTTTCAGCTTTTGCGCGCAACAACTGTATCGCGTTGGCGACATCCGCGGATTGTAAAGAAAACGCCATCCCAAGCGACTCGGTCCAGTCAAGATGATCTGCAAGCAGTTGGATCACGTCGGGAAAACGAGTCAGAGCCTGTACCGACGAATCCCAAGACATGCCGTCGACTCCCGAAAAATCGTTTTGCTTCACGGCCTTTGAGTTCGCGACCAACCATCGGTCTGCCTGGACAATTTGAAGGGGAAACGTGCTCGCCGGCAAAATGAGCGCGAGGAGAGGGTCGGGATATAACGCAATTGGTCCCAGCAAATATTCGAGGTCTGCGAGGGAGTAGACAGGAGTTTGCGGGTTTTGCGCCGGCGCTTGCTGCCCGGGATCGGCCGGCTGCGGAGATTGCGCCATGATTGGCTCAACCGCTGTTGTCCACGCAACCAGGGCGGCTACCGCGGTTCGGGAAACAGTGCCCGTGCAAAACCACCTGGTGTGTTTCTGGAAATTATCTTTCAATTGAAGCTCCTGAAAACTCTTTAGCGGTAGAGCGTGTAATTCGCGCTGGAGAAACAGATTGTCGCATGACGGTCGCGAGCGGCTGCATTTCATCTATGAGAATTGCGCTGGTGAATACTTGTGCCAATTGGACTTAGGGGCATTAATGTTTCAGTTCCCTCATTCGGACGCTCATGGTTCCCGGTTTCCAGATCATCCGCAGTCAACTTGGCTTTTTGTCGCGTCCGGAGAGAAGCAATGCAATCCATTGCGTTGAGCTATGTTCCTCGCAGACTGCGAGAACTGCAATCATAATAGGAACGCCGATGAAGGCCCCGGCGATCCCCCAGAGAAAGCTCCAGAAGAACACAGCCAAAAGTACAATGAACGGAGACATCGACAAGGCGGCGCCTGCGATTCTCGGTTCTAAATAGCTTCCGATAAAAAATTGAATGAAATTCAAGCAAGCAAAAACGGCAAAGGTCACTTGCCATGAACCGGATTGGACGAGAGCAAAAAGTGTCGGGAATACTGTCGCGAAAAGGGGACCGAGGAATGGAATATAGTTCAATACGAAAGCGATTACGCCCCACGCGGTCGCCAATTCGATGCCGGCGATAAGCGCAAAACACCAGACGACCACCCCCGTCAGGAGACTCATTGTGCTTCGCACAACCATGTATTTTTGAAATTTTTCCGCGATATCTTCGGCAGCTATCAACAGGGACCGGCGTAGCTTTGCATTTTTAAGCTGCTCAATATTTTTTCGTGCGATGTCGACCTCAAGCAATCCGAGCACGATAAAGGCAAAGGCGATAACGATGAAGGATATGAGCCGGTATCCTCGTCCACCGACTTCTCGCGCGGCACTCATAATCCATCCCGGACTGTAGTTTTCGGCCACCAGACTTGTGATCGATACGCCATGTCCGTCGAGCCACTCCGTGGCTTGCGTGTAGAGAATCTGAAAGCGGGCCGTATTGTTGGTGAACCATTGGAAAACCAGGCCAAATCCCCAGATCACCAGAAAGACGAGTACGGCAATAATGGCGAGCGTCACAACAATCGTTATGACGAGTGCCAGCAGTTTTGGGATTCGAATCTGAAGTGTACGTTGAAGCGGCCATGCGATTGCGACGACGAAGAGCGCGAACGTGACCGGTGCAATAATCGCGCGGGAAAAATATAAGCCGGCGAAGACAAGGACAAGCGTAGAGAGCATCACCATTATTCGCATTGCGTGAACTCGCTTCGTCGTCGCCGCTAATCGGAAACTCCAGCGATGCGATTGTCGTCCGGAACAGAAGCCAAAGGCTGAACGCAAGGACAACCACCTCAACAAACATGGTGAGGAGGAGGGCCATCAAGCTCATTATGTCGGCCGCGGATACCCAGCTGGCTGCGCCCGCCGTAGTTTGAACAACCGGGATGCCCGCCTGGGGCGCGCGAAGGAAATAAATTAACAACTGCGCTACCTCAAAAAACATCACTAGCATCGTAAAAAAGATGCCAATTGCACTTGCCGTAATGCCTGTCAAAACGGTTCGTTGTACCGCCAGTTCTGTTGGACGCCGCTCCGGATCGGTAATCCGGACTGCAAGGCGAGTGTACCGATAAAACCACGCCGTCGTGAATGCCAGCACCAAGAGACCCGCCACCGTCAGGTAATGGATCAGCGGAAAGCCGCTCCGCGTGCCGGCCGCGGGAGCAGGACCAAATACAAAAGCGTAAGTGGTAAGTGCCAGTGGTATCACACCGATCGCAATCTGCATCCAAAAACCGACCCATCCTAGGCGCGAAAATGCCTCAGCAAGGCTGTCGTTTCGCGATGGCCTCAAGGCTTTCTGCAGCGTCCGCAACATTGTGGGTCTAGGCTTCCTGAAACGCCGTAATATCCAATATATTATCGAACAGAATTGAGCGAGTGTCGTTGGCCTTTGAGGCAATCGTCCCGCGCGGGCGACCGCGGGTAACTTGGTGGCGAACGTTACTGCGGCACGCCGGAAAGAGCTGGCTGGGAGGGCTTAAGTGACCGAACCCGATTTAAAGCAACCTCAGGCTGGCGGCTCCTCGCGACCGTGGGTCAAGTACGCCATCACGCTGTTTTTGCTCGTTGCTGTTATCGTGACCGGTACAACAGCTTTCCATTCTCGAAATGCCTGGTGGGAAAAGTATCTGAGCGTCATCCATAAACCGGCATAGGCGCGGCGGGATCGAGTCGCCCATTTAGGGAATGAAAACGAGAAACAAGAACGTCGCGAATACCACCAGGTGAACGAGCCCTGCGAGAATATTGGTCCACCCAGATCCGAATGTGAGCAGGCTCAAGAAGAGTGTGAGCGCGAGGAGTAACGTGTCGCGTGCCGAAAGGCCGAGTTCGATTTGATTGCCGAGAAAGATATTGGTGATAGCAACAGCGGGAATTGTTAGTCCGATCGTTGCCAGGGAGGAGCCCAGCGCGAGGTTGAGGCTCTTCTGCAATTCGTTGCGCCGGGCGGCGCCTGATGTCCGCTTTATCCCCGAAAGCGGACATGTGCGGTGCACTAGACGATGTCTGCTCTGTGCCAATAGCGGACATCGCGACGCAGGTCCGCTCTGGTCAGCAACAGACATCAATAGGCACGAATTAATTGTTTCCTTTGCACCAACTGCGGAGGTTTGGCGGAGCCGACACGACGCGGCGATTTACTGATTTTATCGTTAGGCGCGATCCCAGCGAGTTCAGCCAATCGGACAAGTTCGGCGACATGACGGACATCCATCTTTTTCATCATGCGGCCACGATGGACCTTAATGGTCTTTTCAGTTGTGCCTAGTTGCCCTGCAATTTTCTTGTTGGGATGGCCAGCTATTACATACGTAAGGACTTCAGCTTCGCGCGGGCTTAACCAGGAAAGCCTCCGACTTATCGCGACAAGTTGACTGCGCTTTTCGCCTAATTTCGCCTCTTGCTCGGCGGCAATATTAATCGCTCCAAAAAGTGCACGCTCGGTAACTGGCTTACTTAGGAAGTCGATTGCACCAGCCTTTAAGACGGCAACAGCAGTCGGAACGTCATCTACACCTGATATAAAGATTATCGGTCGGGTATAGCCTTCTCCAAGCAACACGGCCTGCAATTGTTCGCCATCAAGATGCGGCATCCGAACGTCAAGAACGAGACAACCGGGAACTACGGATTCCTTGTTCTCAAGGTAACCTAGGGCCGACGAAAATGTTCGCACTGGGTAACCCGCAACTCGAACCAAGCGCGCGAGCGCTCTAAGAACGCTTGCATCGTCGTCAACGATGAACACCGTAAACTTATGACGCGTGGGCGGGGACACGACCTTTGGTGCGTGGCGTGTATTGTAACGTCGCACAATTTCTCGTCGCCTCATAACCGCCCCCTGAACGCCCCGCGGCGGGCTCTCCGAAATTCAATCTCATTCGGACCTTGGTAACACTGTAAATTCTGCCACAACGTACGCGAGATACAAAGCGCTCACCGCGACGGGTACCACAATGAACAAGTTAAACTCCGTTGCGACCGCGACGAAAACCGAATTCGCCAAAAGTGCGCAACTGCACACGGCAAAAACCGCAATTTTTGTCGGCTTAGACACTACGCACCCATAGCTCTGGCAAACATTGATTGAGCTGCTAAATTCGCGGCGGCCTACGTTTTGGACGCTATGCCGATCCAAATAAGAAAAATCAACATTGAGGACGGCATCCAATATTGGAACGTTAATCCAAATACAGAGAATTCTCTGACCAAAAAATGTAGTGATCCATCCATGGCGAAATTCTACTCGGAGCGCCGAGTAAAAATCTCATATTTTTCCGCCAGACCAATTGAATGCAGTGTTTGTGTTCGGATCGCCTAAAAGTTTTATACCCAATTTACGTCGTGCGCACTGAAACTAGACGTACAAGCTTTCAGTGGCGCAACGGGAACAAGACCAATGTGGATCCTGACGGTCTACGTTTTGATTGTCGTAGTGAGTGAATTGATCGTAGTTGCAATCGGACTAGTCTTGGATCGAATTTTTTCAGCACTCAGTTTGCCGGTATCACTGTCGCTTTTCTTCGCTGTCCTCTGGTTTGGATGGATACTAGCAGTACGCCTGACTGAACCTAAGGAAGTGAAAGGCGCAAAGCACGCAATTTAAAATCCTGCCAGTGGCCTTCAAGAGACGGAGCCTTCCAATATGTTTTGGAGCATTTTCGGAGTGGTGTTGGTTGTGCTCGCGTGTGCGTTTTTCTGGTGCTTACTGCCGCGCAACGGCACGGTACATCCACTCGTTAGAAATTCAGATGTCGGCTCAATGATTACCATCGCGATCATGTGCCTCTTCACCTTCGGCTTGGCTATGTTGTTTGGAGGGCTTACGGGTTAGCGCTTCACTCAAAACATGATTTTCTAAAACTTTGCGCGATTAGAATTATCCGCCACTCCTCACCATTCGCGGCCCAGTCTCAGCATACACTCAATGCCTCGGAGTATTAGGCCAACGTCCGCGGACATGTGCAGCGCAAAACGTCATGTCCGCTAAGTGCCGATAGCGGACATTCCAGTCGGCTGGTCTGTTCTTAATAACCCTCTGGCCAATGACCGAGACCCTGCAGCTCGCGAGCGAAGCGCTGTGGTATCCAAAATCCCGTGAACTGACTCTCGCTTTGGAGGCTCGCCAAGAGGCTATTCAAAATTTCGAATTGGATGCCCGTTTAATTCAAAATCAGTTCTCGGCGCTCACCGATGAAGTTCGCGGCATTAAAACTTCAATGACGAATTTCATTAGACATCCTCTAGATGAGGCATTGTCTCAGCTCATTACACCGCTTGCCGCCATCCTTATTAGGAGCCTCGAAAAGAAGCGAGCGTCAGGAAAATCAACTAAATCCGCTTCGGGCAAAACGTGAGGCTTGCCGACCCCACCTGGCGATTCGCGTGCCGCGCTTCTCCGCTTATCGATATAGAATTGGCTGCGAGGAGCGAGCAATTATGAACAGCGTCTCAGGGGGTGCCTTTTGGCAGACCTCCACGCCGTTTCAGGGCTTGATTTGTGGGGGCCATGCGATTCCTTCGGGCATCCATAAAATGCTAAGGCAAACCGGTGTCAAACCGGAAATTTCGAGGTCGCGTGCGGCAACCTGTGACACGTCAATTATTCTTCCGCTGATAAAAGGACCACGATCCGTGATTTGCACTACAGCGGACCGTCCGTTTTTTTGATTGTCGACTTGGACAAGTGTGCCGAATGGCAGCGTACGGTGCGCGGCGGTAAAATCTCCCGGAAGCGTATCTTCTCCACTCGCCGTCTCTTCGGTCGTGGTTGTATAGACCGAAGCCAAACCGCACTCGTCCGGTTTTCTATCGGCTGCGATCGCCAGTACCGGCAGAACAATCTGCACCAACGCAACTACGAAAAAATGCGACTTCGTGATCATTGTTTGGCTCGGAAGCCTTGAAAATCGATATCGTCTGCGAGGATAGCGAAGACCCATCAGAAAATTGGTGCGGGATCATTGAGATTTATCAAACGAATGTCCCGCGCGACTTGAAGTGGGTCGCAGCGGCCGTGGCCGCATATCGCGCGCTTGTCCTTATTTGCCTTTAAAACGGGCTTCAGCCAGTGGCGTCGCGCTGTTCGGTTGGTGCCATCGTCGTCGTTGCGCGACCACCAACGCTGCTATGGTAAATGAATCATCACCCGGGCGGGCGTTGGTTTTTGGTCTAACTTAACTGATTTTTTCGGTGTTGAACGCATAACATATTAAACCGCCAATCCAGAATTTGATTGGACGCCAATGGGTATCGCCGATCAAGAACGGTCGCGATGCCATGCGGATGTGATTCTTGGCCCCTCGGATATCCATGTCGCGGTTCGTGCGAGCAAAACGTCGTTCGGTAATGGGACTAGCGTCCGCATACCGTGCAATGAGCTTTTCATCGCTTGCTGGAATCGCCGGGTTGGGGGTGAACGAGTTCGCAAACAAAATCAACGTACCAGACCGCGGTGTGCTCGAGTCCAACAATACAAGTCATAACGCTGATCGCGCAGGACTAGCACGAGGCTTAGACCAAACAACGGACGCTCAGGACAGCAGCCAATCAAATGCAGGACCGACGGAAGAGCGTCAACTGCAGGTCGATGATGCGGCCGCGGCTCGGCCGCAACTGGATGCCAGCCAAAGTGAGAACAGCCACAAACTTCCGCAAACCATCGTTGGATCATCAACGGCGCCGCAGCTTATTGCAGAGCCGCTCCCTACCAAATCTGAGATCACAACAACAGGTGCTGCAACGCCTCCGACTTTTGGATTCGACATCAAAGTCAGTAGCGGCACCACCTCAGGTGTAATGCCCAACCAAGTTGGTGTCCTGCTTGTCGCGCAGATCGGCACCACCGCCCCGCAGCCCAACGCAACAACCGTAATTTCCGTTGCGGCCTCCGGTCCTGGGATTGATGGCAGCGGCAACGGTGACCTCAACGCGGGTCATGTGGTGACGCTGACGGTTGCCATGAGCGAGGTGGTGACGGTCGCCGGCGGCATCCCGACGCTGTCGCTCAACAATGGCGGGACCGCCAGCTTCACCGGCGGCTCCGGCAGCAATGCATTGACCTTCAGCTACACGGTTGGTGCTGGGCAGGACACCAGCGATCTTGCGGTGACCTCATTTAATTTGAACGGAGCAACGGTCAGCGACCCGGCCGGCAACAATGCCATCGTGACGGGGGCGGTGACCAACCCGGCCGGTCTCCTGCAGATCGACACGACGGCGCCGACGGTGCCCTCGGTTGCGGCCTCCGGTCCTGGGATCGATGGCAGCGGCAACGGTGACCTCAACGCGGGCCATGTGGTGACGCTGACGGTTGCCATGAGCGAGGTGGTGACGGTCGCCGGCGGCATCCCGACGCTGTCGCTCAACAATGGCGGGACCGCCAGCTTCACCGGCGGCTCCGGCAGCAATGCATTGACCTTCAGCTACACGGTTGGTGCTGGGCAGGACACCAGCGATCTTGCGGTGACCTCATTTAATTTGAACGGAGCAACGGTCAGCGACCCGGCCGGCAACAATGCCATCGTGACGGGGGCGGTGACCAACCCGGCCGGTCTCCTGCAGATCGACACGACGGCGCCGACGGTGCCGTCGGTTGCGGTCTCCGGTCCTGGGATTGATGGCAGCGGCAACGGTGACCTCAACGCGGGCCATGTGGTGACGCTGACGGTTGCCATGAGCGAGGTGGTGACGGTCGCCGGCGGCATCCCGACGCTGTCGCTCAACAATGGCGGGACCGCCAGCTTCACCGGCGGCTCCGGCAGCAATGCATTGACCTTCAGCTACACGGTTGGTGCCGGGCAGGACACCAGCGATCTTGCGGTGACCTCATTTAATCTGAACGGAGCAACGGTCAGCGACCCGGCCGGCAACAATGCCATCGTGGCGGGGGCGGTGACCAACCCGGCCGGTATCCTGCAGATCGACACGACGGCGCCGACGGTGCCGTCGGTTGCGGCCTCCGGTCCTGGGATCGATGGCAGCGGCAACGGTGACCTCAACGCGGGCCATGTGGTGACGCTGACGGTTGCCATGAGCGAGGTGGTGACGGTCGCCGGCGGCATCCCGACGCTGTCGCTCAACAATGGCGGGACCGCCAGCTTCACCGGCGGCTCCGGCAGCAATGCATTGACCTTCAGCTACACGGTTGGTGCTGGGCAGGACACCAGCGATCTTGCGGTGACCTCATTCAATTTGAACGGAGCAACGGTCAGCGACCCGGCCGGCAACAGTGCCATCGTGACGGGGGCGGTGACCAACCCGGCCGGTATCCTGCAGATCGACACGACGGCGCCGACGGTGCCGTCGGTTGTGGTCTCCGGTCCTGGGATCGATGGCAGCGGCAACGGTGACCTCAACGCGGGCCATGTGGTGACGCTGACGGTTGCCATGAGCGAGGTGGTGACGGTTGCCGGCGGCGTCCCGACGCTGTCGCTCAACAATGGCGGGACCGCCAGCTTCACCGGCGGCTCCGGCAGCAATGCGTTGACCTTCAGCTACACGGTTGGTGCCGGGCAGGACACCAGCGATCTTGCGGTGACCTCATTCAATCTGAACGGAGCAACGGTCAGCGACCCGGCCGGCAACAATGCCATCGTGACGGGGGCGGTGACCAACCCGGCCGGTATCCTGCAGATCGACACGACGGCGCCGACGGTGCCGTCGGTTGCGGCGTCCGGTCCTGGGATCGATGGCAGCGGCAACGGTGACCTCAACGCGGGCCATGTGGTGACGCTGACGGTTGCCATGAGCGAGGTGGTGACGGTCGCCGGCGGCGTCCCGACGCTGTCGCTCAACAATGGCGGGACCGCCAGCTTCACCGGCGGCTCCGGCAGCAATGCGTTGACCTTCAGCTACACGGTTGGTGCCGGGCAGGACACCAGCGATCTTGCGGTGACCTCATTCAATCTGAACGGAGCAACGGTCAGCGACCCGGCCGGCAACAGTGCCATCGTGACGGGGGCGGTGACCAACCCGGCCGGTATCCTGCAGATCGACACGACGGCGCCGACGGTGCCGTCGGTTGTGGTGTCCGGTCCTGGGATTGATGGCAGCGGCAACGGTGACCTCAACGCGGGCCATGTGGTGACGCTGACGGTTGCCATGAGCGAGGTGGTGACGGTTGCCGGCGGCGTCCCGACGCTGTCGCTCAACAATGGCGGGACCGCCAGCTTCACCGGCGGCTCCGGCAGCAATGCATTGACCTTCAGCTACACGGTTGGTGCCGGGCAGGACACCGGCGATCTTGCGGTGACCTCATTCAATCTGAACGGAGCAACGGTCAGCGACCCGGCCGGCAACAATGCCATCGTGACGGGGGCGGTGACCAACCCGGCCGGTATCCTGCAGATCGACACGACGGCGCCGACGGTGCCGTCGGTTGCGGTCTCCGGTCCTGGGATCGATGGCAGCGGCAACGGTGACCTCAACGCGGGTCATGTGGTGACGCTGACGGTTGCCATGAGCGAGGTGGTGACGGTTGCCGGCGGCGTCCCGACGCTGTCGCTGAACAATGGCGGGACCGCCAGCTTCACCGGCGGCTCCGGCAGCAATGCATTGACCTTCAGCTACACGGTTGGTGCCGGGCAGGACACCAGCGATCTTGCGGTGACCTCATTCAATCTGAACGGAGCAACGGTCAGCGACCCGGCCGGCAACAATGCCATCGTGACGGGGGCGGTGACCAACCCGGCCGGTATCCTGCAGATCGACACGACGGCGCCGACGGTGCCGTCAATTTCAGTATTACGTCTGGGCGGCGGCGGGGGCAACCATTGGGTATTCAACGGAACCGCTGAAGCAAACAGCAACGTCGCGATATTCGACGGTAATACTCAACTCAGCCACGGTGACGGCTTCAGGCTTAGGTGCGTGGAGCTACACCACCATCGGATCGGTAACGAATTCCACCATTCACAACTTTACCGCAACTGCCTCTGATGCGGCGGGGAACACGAGCGCGTTTTTAGCGGCTTGGATCGAAGGAACGCCTGGCAGCGACGCCTTTCGCTTTAACTCCGAGGCACAGCCTTATCGCGCCTGGCGGTAATCAACGGAAACGGTGGTGCCGACACAATCTCAATCACTGCGCCGGCGACGTTTAATAGTGGTGACTTCGCCAACGTTAGTGCAGTTCAGTCCTTACAACTGACCGGGGCGAACACGATTACATTAGGTGCAGACGCAGCAGCCGCCGGCATTGTGAATGTGGCTACAGGGACCGGAGCGACCAGCATCACGGATTCTAACGGCGGTGCGCTCAATGTTGACTGCCACTGCGCTGGCGGACAACATCGCGTTGACGCTGTCCGGTCCGTCGGGTTTTACGGTGACGGGCCTGCAGGGTGACCTCACGGCGACGGGTGTCAGTGGTGCTTTGAATGTGACGACAGTCGCGGTTGCTTCGGGGCTGTCGATTGCAACGGGCAGCGGCTCGAACACGATCACGGCGACGGCGCTGACGACAGGGCAGACGTTGACCTTGACCGGCAGCAGCGCGGCCACGGTGACCCTGAATGCCGGTGCATCGTCTGGCAACCTGGCGGCCGGCACTTACACGGGCAACCTCACGGTGACGGGCGGCACTGGTGCCAATACGATCACGGTGGGAAATGGCACCAACACGATCACCGGCGGCGGCGGTGCGGATGTATTGACCGGCGGCACCGGCAGCGACACCTTCAACTTCGGTTCAGCTGTCAATCTCGGCGCTGCCACGACCATCGCCGGCGGCGCGGGCAATGACATCATTCAAATGACGGCGGCGGCGACACTGACCGACGCTAACTTCCTTCATGCGACGCAGTATCGAGACGCTGGGGCTGACCGGCGCAAGCACCATCACGTTGGGTGCGAACGCGGCCAGTGCCGGCATTGTGAATGTGATCACAGGGAGCGGGGCGACCAGCATCACGGATTCCAACGGCGTCACGCTCAATGTCGACGCGACCGCGCTGGCCAACAATACGGCGCTGACGCTGGTCGGGTCTGCGGCGGAGGTGGTGACCGGGCTGGTCGGCGATATCGCGGCTGGAACGCTGACCGGCGCGCTGACGGTGACGACGGGGGATGCCACCGACAACAGCATCAGCATCACGACCGGTTCGGCGGCGACCTCGATCACCGACAACTTCAATACCGATACCGTGACGGTCAACGCGACCGCGCTGGCGCAGAATACGGCGCTGACCCTGGTCGGCTCAGCGGCCGAGACGGTCACCGGACTGGTCGGGGATATCGCGGCTGGTTCGCTGACCGGCGCGCTGACCGTGACCACGGGTAATGCCGCTGACAATGGCATATCGATCACGACCGGCTCGGCGGCGACTTCGATTACCGCAAGCGGGGCTAGCGATGTGGTGACGGTCAACGCCACGGCACTGGCGCAGAATACGGCACTGACGCTGGTCGGGTCGGCGGCCGAGACGGTGACCGGACTGGTCGGGGATATCGCGGCTGGCTCGCTGACCGGCGCGCTGACGGTGACCACGGGGGATGCGGCTGACAATGGCATCAGCATTACGACCGGCTCGGCGGCGACCTCGATCACCGACAACTTCAATACCGATACCGTGACGGTCAATGCGACGGCGCTAGCCAACAATACAGCGCTGACGCTTGTCGGCTCTGCAGCGGAGGTGGTCACCGGACTGATCGGGAATATCACGGCGGGAACGCTGACCGGCGCGCTGACGGTGACGACGGGGGATGCCACCGACAACACCATTCGATCACGACCGGCTCGGCGGCGACCTCGATCACCGACAACTTCAATACCGATACCGTGACGGTCACCGCCACGGCGCTGGCGCAGAATACGGTACTGACGCTGGTCGGGTCGGCGGCCGAGACGGTCACCGGACTGGTCGGGGATATCGCAGCTGGATCGCTGACCGGCGCGCTGACCGTGACCACGGGGGATGCCGCTGACAATGGCATCAGCATTACGACCGGCTCAGCGGCGACCTCGATCACCGACAACTTCAATACCGATACCGTGACGGTCAATGCGACGGCGCTGGCCAACAATATAGCGCTGACGCTTGTCGGCTCAGCAGCGGAGGTGGTGACCGGACTGATCGGAAATATCACGGCGGGAACGCTGACCGGCGCACTGACGGTGACGACGGGGGATGCCACCGACAACACCATCTCGATCACGACCGGCTCGGCGGCGACCTCGATCACCGACAACTTCAATACCGATACCGTGACGGTCAACGCGACTGCGCTGGCGCAGAATACGGCGCTGACGCTGGTGGGCTCGGCGGCCGAGACGGTGACCGGACTGGTCGGCGATATCGCGGCTGGATCGCTGACCGGCGCGCTGACCGTGACGACGGGTGATGCGGCCGACAATGGCATCAGCATTACGACCGGCTCGGCGGCGACCTCGATCACCGCGAGCGGGGCTGGCGACACGGTCACGGTCGACGCGACGGCGCTGGCGCAGAATACGGCGCTGACGCTGGTCGGCTCAGCGGCCGAGACGGTCACCGGACTGGTCGGGCGATATCGCGGCTGGCACGCTGACCGGCGCGCTGACGGTGACCACCGGGAGATGCCGCCGACAACGGCATCAGCATCACGACCGGCTCGGCGGCGACCTCGATCACCGACAACTTCAATACCGATACCGTGACGGTCAACGCGACGGCGCTGGCGCAGAATACGGCGCTGACGCTGGTTGGGTCAGCGGCCGAGATGGTCACCGGACTGGTCGGGGATATCGCGGCTGGTTCGCTGACCGGCGCGCTGACGGTGACGACGGGTAATGCCGCCGACAATGGCATAGCGATCACGACCGGCTCGGCGGCGACCTCGATCACCGCAAGCGGCGCTAGCGATATGGTGACGGTCAACGCGACGGCGCTGGCGCAGAATACGGCACTGACGCTGGTCGGCTCTGCGGCCGAGACGGTGACCGGACTGGTCGGGGATATCGCGGCTGGCTCGCTGACCGGCGCGCTGACGGTGACGACGGGGGATGCGGCTGACAATGGCATCAGCATCACGACCGGCTCGGCGGCGACCTCGATCACCGACAACTTCAATACCGATACCGTGACGGTCAATGCGACGGCGCTGGCCAACAATATGGCGCTGACGCTCGTCGGCTCTGCGGCGGAGGTGGTGACCGGGCTGATCGGGAACATCACGGCCGGCTCTCTGACCGGCGCGCTGACGGTGACGACCGGGGATGCCACCGACAACACCATCAGCGATCACGACCGGCTCGGCGGCGACCTCGATCACCGACAACTTCAATACCGATACCGTGACGGTGACCGCGACGGCGTTGGCGCAGAATACGGCGCTGACGCTGTCGGGTCGGCGGCCGAGACGGTGACCGGGCTGGTCGGCGATATCGCGGCTGGCTCTCTGACCGGCGCGCTGACGGTGACGACCGGGGATGCGGCTGACAATGGCATCAGCATCACGACCGGCTCGGCGGCGACCTCGATCACCGACAGCTTCAATACCGACACCGTGACGGTGACCGCGACGGCGTTGGCCAACAATACAGCGCTGACGCTGTCGGCTCTGCGGCCGAGGTGGTCACCGGGCTGATCGGCAATATCACGGCCGGCTCTCTGACCGGCGCGCTGACGGTGACGACGGGGATGCCACCGACAACAGCATAGCGATCACGACCGGCTCGGCGGCGACCTCGATCACCGACAGCTTCAATACCGATACCGTGACAGTGACCGCGACGGCGCTGGCGCAGAATACGGCGCTGACGCTGGCGGGGTCGCGCGAGAGTCACCGGACTGGTCGGCGATATCACGGCGGGACGCTGACCGGCGCCTGACGTGACACGGGATGCCACCGACAATGCCGTAGCATTACGACCGGCTCGGCGGCGACCTCGATCACGCGAGCGGCGCGGCGATACGGTACGGTCGACGCACGCGCTGGCGCGGAATACGCGCTGACCTGGTGGGTCGGCAGCGGTCACCGGACTGGTCGGCGATATCGCAGCCGGAACGCTGACCGGCGCGCTGACCGTGACCACGGGGGATGCCACCGACAATGGCATCAGCATTACGACCGGCTCAGCGGCGACCTCGATCACCGACAACTTCAATACCGATACCGTGACGGTCAATGCGACGGCGCTGGCCAACAATATGGCGCTGACGCTGGTCGGGTCTGCAGCGGAGGTGGTGACCGGGCTGATCGGGAACATCACGGCCGGTACGCTGACCGGCGCGCTGACGGTGACGACCGGGGATGCCACCGACAACACCATATCGATCACGACCGGCTCGGCGGCGACCTCGATCACCGACAGCTTCAATACCGATACCGTGACGGTCACCGCGACTGCGCTGGCGGATAACGTGGCGTTGACGCTGGCTGGCTCGGCGGCGGAGACGGTGACCGGGCTGCAGGGTGATCTCACGGCGACGGGTGTCAGTGGGGCTTTGAATGTGACGACAGTCGCGGTTGCTTCGGGACTGTCGATTGCAACGGGCAGCGGGTCGAACACGATTACAGCGACCGCGCTGACGACAGGGCAGACGTTGACCTTGACCGGCAGCAGCGCGGCCACGGTAACTCTGAATGCCGGTGCATCGTCTGGCAACCTGGCGGCCGGCACTTACACGGGCAACCTCACGGTGACGGGCGGCACGGGTGCCAATACAATCACGGTGGGCAACGGCACCAACACGATCACCGGTGGCGGCGGTGCGGATGTATTGACCGGCGGCACCGGCAGCGACACCTTCAACTTCAGTTCAGCGGCCAATCTCGGCGCTGCCACGACCATCGCCGGCGGCGCGGGCAATGACACCATTCAGATGACGGCGGCAGCGACACTGACCGACGCTAACTTCCTGCATGCGAGCAGTATCGAGACGCTGGGGCTGACCGGCGCAAGCACCATCACGCTGGGCGCGAACGCAGCCAGTGCCGGCATTGTGAATGTGATCACGGGGAGCGGGGCGACCAGCATCACGGATTCCAACGGCGTCACGCTCAATGTCGACGCGACGGCGCTGGCGCAACAATACGGCGCTGACGCTGGTGGGGTCAGCGGCGGAGATGGTCACCGGACTGGTCGGGCGATATCGCGGCTGGAACGCTGACCGGCGCGCTGACGGTGACCACGGGGATGCCACCGACAACGGCATCAGCATTACGACCGGCTCGGCGGCGACCTCGATCACCGACAACTTCAATACCGATACCGTGACGGTCAACGCCACCGCGCTGGCGCAGAATACGGCGCTGACCCTGGTGGGTCGGCGGCCGAGACGGTCACCGGACTGGTCGGGGATATCGCGGCTGGTTCGCTGACCGGCGCGCTGACCGTGACCACGGGTAATGCCGCCGACAATGGCATATCGATCACGACCGGCTCGGCGGCGACTTCAATTACCGCAAGCGGGGCTAGCGATGTGGTGACGGTCAACGCCACGGCACTGGCGCAGAATACGGTACTGACGCTGGTCGGATCAGCGGCCGAGACGGTCACCGGACTGGTCGGCGATATCGCAGCTGGAACGCTGACCGGCGCGCTGACCGTGACCACGGGGGATGCCACCGACAATGGCATCAGCATCACGACCGGCTCAGCGGCGACCTCGATCACCGACAACTTCAATACCGACACCGTGACGGTCAATGCGACGGCGCTCACAGCCAATACGCTGACGCTTTCTGGTTCGGCGGCCGCAACGGTGACTTTGGGGACCAGTGGAAATCTGGCGGCCGGCACTGACACGGGTAACCTAACGGTCACCGGCGGGAGCGGAGCCAATACAATTACAGCCGGCAGCGGCAACAATACGATTACCGGTGGCGGAGGCGCGGATTTGCTGACCGGTGGGGCAGGTGTCGACCATTTCGTCTTTGCGGCGATGTCAGACTCGACAGTGGCGAGCCATGATACGATCAACAATTTTGTGCATGGCACCGACCTCGTCGACACGTCGGCAATTCTTGGCATTACTGCGGTTCAAGGTTTAATCAGCGGCGCCACCCAAGTGGCTGCGCATAGTATCGCTTGGATCCAAAGTGGTACGGACACCATCGTGTACGCCAACAGTACCGGCGCGGCCGAGGCTCAGGTAGCGGCGGACATGGCGATCACTTTGACAACCATCACTGCAAGTACACTCGCCGCTAATGATTTTCATCCATCACTAGAATTCGAAAACATCGAGGAGGTAGTCGTGAACGAATGCGAGCAAAGGTCGAATGCAGGCCAGCCTTCCATCGACCGGCGATCTGGCAATGACCGTCGTTCTGGCATTGATACCCAATTAATAAGTAAAAGCCGACCGCGTGAGGAACGCCGGTCCGGCAGATTGGATCGGCGGTCAGGGAAGGAAAGACGATCTACACTTCGGTTCGAATTTCAAGTCGATTAGCGTGGGGTAACTTTATTGAAATTGGAGCTATGACGTCCGCTATGGGCATTAGCAGACATCGGGACCTACTGCCCTCATGTCCGCTTTTGGCCCAAAGCGGACGTTGCGACATCCGCAACGAATATCTGCTTTTGATCAAAAGTGGCACTGATATCTCTCCGGTTTGGAGACCGAGCAGATGTTGGCCGACCGACAGCCCGGGAAATTCCGCTTGCAGTTAACATTTTCCACGATGTATATGTTTCTTGTTGATTTAGATCTCGTCACCGTATCTTCCCTTCGGCAAATTGAACGGCACGTCGCTCTCTGGAGATGTGGTGTCAGGAAAATCCTGACAGGAAGACGGCTCAATC